>NZ_JACJUV010000001.1:2892936-4223372 GCF_014218805.1 Teredinibacter franksiae
TGTACTTATTAAATTTGCGTAGTGTGGAAGCCCAGGGTATTTCCAATATTTCGCCATAGCCCAGTAAAAAACCTACCGCTGCAGGCGAACCATCCACAGTAATCACAATAATCTTTGCTTGTTCAGGGAAGGTCGTAAGAATATTTCTGAAAAACGCCTTACTGTAAACGGGCGTTCCCAGGTCGCGCATATTTTGTGCGAACACTTCATAAAACTGATCGAGAAGCTCTGTTCCACCGAAGTGAGTAGCTGGTTGCGCCTGTTCCGATTGGCGGTACTGGGCGCGCACTTTTGCCCCCAAAGCTTTGTCGAGCCCCTCTTCAGTATCCGGCAGGGGTAATATCATGGAAGCCTTGTGGGATACAGAAGGTAGGTCTAGGCCTTCCTTGCAGGTACGGTACTCAATATGCTCCCACCCCAATTTTTTAGACAAAGCCACTGCGGCGCGCAATAGACTTTGTTCTATATTACTGTTGTCGGCTAATACGCCACCGTAGTTGAAATAGGGCACGGATGCGCTAAAGCTGCCAAATAGTTTACTGTTTAGCCACGTGAGGGGAAGTACACCTATCACCTGTTTGTTTTCGGATTCAGCAACAAGATAAAAGGACTGATGGTTGAAGGATAGATCGATAACGGAGCGCCACTGATAATCGTGGTAAGCCGATGCTTGGGGGTGGTCGTTAACATAATGGTTCCACCGCGAGGCATCGGTATCCGTTGCTTCGATCACCGAAATATTATTGGATGATGTGTTGCGTGTGATTGTGGTGAAGCGTTCGGGCGGCCAGACCTCTTCCTTGTGTTGAACCTCAAAAAGGGCCTGTAGGTTCAGTCCGTGCTCGCGTAGTTCGCTCTCTTTTTCTTTTATTGCAAGTGACTGCGACTTTGATTGAGCCTTAAGCAGAGCCAGCTTTTGCTGATCGCCCTTTGCTAGCTTAAACTGAGCGTTGAGTTCTCGTTTTTGCGCCTGCAAATCCTTTAGCGAAACCTGTAGCGCGCTAATCTGCGCGTAAAGCGTGTTCGCTAGGGTAATCGCCTGCTCATCAGTGAGCAGGGTGCTTAGTTCCAGTGTGGGGAACTCAGTGAGTAGTCTTTTCAAATCCATTATTAAGCTGTTTTAAATTCGAGTGAAACGTCGGAGTCTTTAAGCACATTCTCCACGGTAGTAAATTCAAAGTCCTGAAGCATAGATCTTAAGCGGCTTTTGCATCGGGAAAGGTTGGTGTAGTGGCGAAAATTCGAAAGCCAGCCGGCATCGGGAATGCGTGGCTGTTCGGGGTCAATTTCCCATGGGTGTAAGTAAAATATGAGAGATTTCTCGCCGTTTTCACTCGCGGTTTTAAAAAGCCATTTTGACAGCGCATAAGGGTACTGGCGAAAATAGCCGCCGCCCGCCGCGGGTATAGGCATACCTAAAACATGCGCGGTGGTTAAAGGGAATTCTAAAAGTGTTGCCCCGCATGGCGTGTAAATTGTATAGGGTTGGGTGGGGCTGCCTGCGACGCCGTAACGATCGTGATGCACAGGGAAAATACTGGAATCCCAAGTAAAGCCAAGTTCGGCGAGTATATCTAAGGCCCAAAAGGATTTTGCCGTAATGGAGTAGCTGGCAGCACGATAGCCTACCACCGGTCGCTGAATAATATCCTCCAAAAGCTGTTTGGATTTAGCGGTTTCTTCCCTAAAGATTTCGGGTGACTGGTTATATACCAATTGGTGGCTATAGCCGTGTGAGGCGATTTCGTGCCCCTGCTCGTCGATTTCCTTTACAAGGTTGGGGAACCGCTCCGTTACCCAGCCCAAAACAAAAAAGGTTGCCTTAACATTTTGCTCTGCGAAAAGTTCCAGTAACGAGCGCGTGTTGTGCTCTACCCGAGATGGCCAGTTGTCCCATTCAGAAGGTTTTATCGCCTTGGCAAAGGCGGATACGTGAAAATAGTCTTCTACATCGATGGTCATCGCGTGGCGGCGCGAAGGTGAACTTGTTGTCGCAGGTGAAACCATGTTAATTTCCAGTGAATGTTAACGTGGCCGGAATGTTATCACAGGCGATTAGGAAAATTTGTGTTATTGAAAAAAGTAAAGTCTTTGTGGCCGATCTTCATACTTCCCTTGTTGTTGCTGCTATTTTTCGGTGACACACTAGCGGTTTTACACCGTACTTGGATACAGTGGGATCAAGCCTATTCCCACGGCTATTTGATTGTTGGGTTATTTTTGTTTTGGGTCACGCGGGCGACGATAGCGCAGGAAAGCCTGGTGCCCGATCGCTCGGTGGGTCTAGCGCTAGTATGTTTTCTAGGCATGTTGTTTGCGTGGTATGCGGGTAGGGTGATACAGGTACGCTTACTGGAGCAGCTGGCAGTTGTTGCGTTAGGTTGGTGCTATTGTTGGACCTTGGGCGGTTACCGCTTTGCATTAAAGCTGCTTGCACCTTTTCTCATTGTTTTACTGGCTATCCCCCTGTGGGATGTGGCCATCAGCCCCCTTCAAGATATGACGGTTACGGTTGTTACAAAGGCTGTTGAGTGGGCAGGTATAGCGGCTTTCATTGATGGGAATAGAGTTTCCTTACCTTACGGTGACCTAGTTATCGCGGATGGTTGCGCTGGGTTAAATTTGTTTTTAGTGAGCCTAACCGTAGGCTCATTGTATAGTTATCTATACCTCCGGCGTCCATCGAGTGTTGTATATTGCATAGGTGTACTGCTGATACTCGGTATCGCAACGAACTGGGTTAGGGT
Source organism: Teredinibacter franksiae (assembly GCF_014218805.1). Lineage (NCBI taxonomy): Bacteria > Pseudomonadati > Pseudomonadota > Gammaproteobacteria > Cellvibrionales > Cellvibrionaceae > Teredinibacter > Teredinibacter franksiae. The sequence goes on from NZ_JACJUV010000001.1 coordinate 2,895,684, forward strand.
TTTTTCGCTTGTAGTCATTGGATACTATTCCAAGATGCAAAGTAGTTTAGTCGAGGATCACGGCTCGTTTGGCTGGATGATGTTTGCAGTTGTGCTCTTGATGTTCTTTTTACTGTATCGGCGTGTTGAAGTATCTGAGCAGGGCGGTTACGCACCTGAGGAGAGTGCGATAACGATAAAGCCAACATATAAACCCATTTTTTGGGTTTTGCTATTACTTATGAGCGGTGTCTATTGGTGGACAACTCATATTGTCGCACCAGATATTGTTGGCCAGAAAGATAAAAATAAAAATTACAATATCTATTCAAATCTGCAGGAAGTGGAAACCGTTCCATGGAAGCCAAATTTCTCGGGATTTGATTTTGAGCAGCACTGGCAGCTGCCACATACAGAAAAAACTTATGTTAGCCGATATGTGTATTTGAACCAAGAGCAGGGAAAGGAGCTAATATACTACAGCAACGAAATAGCCGGTAAATACCGAATGGAAATTATACCTGTCCCCAATGATTTATATAGTATTCCTATTAATGCGGCTAAAGTCCAAACTGAGGAGGGAGTCTTTGTCGTAATTTGGAGCTATAAAGTTGGGCCTTGGTTTGCTGCGTCGGAACTAAGTGCTAAATTACTGCAGTTACCGACTAGTTTTTTACGAGAGCGCTCTGCCGAGCTGCTTGTAATTTATTCATATTGTGGCTCGAGTAGTGAATTCTGTGGGGATGGGATCCAACTCTTAAAAGAAAGCTCAATAGTTGGCGTAGTGAGTCAATTCAGTGGAGTGGTGAGTACTAGCGAGAAGTGATTTGGATTGAGTTTATTTGGGGCGACGTTGGACCAGCTTTAAATTGATATGGTAAAGTTTATTCGGGTGAAGTTCGGCGCGAAATATTCATCTGATTTTTTCTATCCAGCTTGCGTATCGCTTAACTGCCGATAGAGTGTTCGGCAAAGCGATACGGGGTAATTTAAAACGCTCTGCAGAAATTTTTCTGATATTACAGGGTTTTGAAACAAAGCTAACAGCGCCTAAAAACCCTTGTTTTTCCAGAAACAGCATGTGCTCCATAGTAAAGTCTTGTAGGCGACCAGTGGGGTAGCAAAAAATTTTTACGGGGCTTTTTAATTCGCTCTTAAGCCGCTGCCAAGATTGGAGTATTTGTGATTCCGCTTCTTCAGCCGATAGCTTGCTAAATATACTGTGATCACAAGAGTGAGGGGCAAAAAATGCACCTTGAGATTCGAGTTCCCGAGCGCGGGCCCATGTCATTGGTTGATAGGGTGTTGGAGGAATTTCAGGAATAGTGACGGCGCAGCTTTGTGACAACTCTTCTAAAAGTGCAGTAACCTGATCCTTTGAAATTTCTTTTGCTGTTGTTTGTAAGTATCGGCGGGCAATGGTCTTTTTGGCTTTGGTATCTACGAGCAGTGTCGCTTGACTCTTGTCTAAGTGGCTAAAAGGATTGGCTATTTTGGATTTAGTTGTAGTCTCCAGCACATAGGTTATTTTTTCGTCCCAGGGCCATGATTTTCCGTCGAGCATGTCTGTAATTACAAAAAAGGTCGGTTTGGCATTATGCTCAATAAAGATAGGCATCAGAATATCGGCTTGGTCGGCATAGCCATCGTCTAGAGTAAAGCAAGCGGCTTTTTCGGGAAGGGGGCGGCCTTTTATACCTGCGTTAACAACCTCCTCAAGAGATACGAATGAGTAACCGCTTGAATGAAGCTTTCTAAGCGTTGTGTCAAGAAATTCCGGGTTTGTACCGGCGTGAGGGTGAGAGGCCACCTTCGCGCGGTGTAGCGTAAAAATTGTAACAGCTTGACCCAGCACGATAGAGGCTAGCTTTTCAAGCGACGCTATATCTGCGAGTTTTTCAACGAGCTTCCCGGTGTTCATACTTGAATTCGTATCCCATGACTGAATTATCTGCATCCCATATTGCTATAGTATATGTTTCGCTATTTGGTGCTAGATGCTTAATTACCTGCATGTTATATACCAAGTGTAGCATGCTCATCAATGCAAATTTCAAGTGATCACCTAGCCATTTAACCTAGCCCGAAGATGCAGTGGTGTTTTGGTTGCATCGTCAAATACCCCAATACGTTTTAATCGCAAGTTATTGCTTGCTGGTGAGTTAATGCCTTTCTCGGTCGTTACGGCCGTTCTATAGATGTTTTCTACGCCTTTTTCCGCTATGTGGCTGGAGTCGCCATTGGGATAACAAAAATGTAAGCATGGGGCGCCAAATCTCTTTTCGAGAATACTAGCGCTTTCGGTTAGTTCGTGAACAACAACGTTTTCAGGGAGGCCTGATGTAAGCCGAAAATGGTTGCAGGTGTGACTTCCAAACGTGATTAGCTTGGAGCTATGCATTGCGTCAACCTCATCCCAGTTCAGTAAGCGATCATCATCGTCAGCCGCCGTATCCCAACCATTCGCAGACAAAATTGACCAGATTTCGGTGTCTGGTAGAGTTTTAATTTGTTGAATCAGGTGAGCAGCATGCTCTCTCGTTGGAATCTTGGTATTTGTTTGGGGGCGAATATCGAAGGCACCGACTAATTGGTTCGTCCATCCATTGTGAACACACTTAGATATAATGTTTGGCCAAAAAGCTCTATTTGTACCAATCATATCCGTAACAAGGTAGATGCATGCGGGTACGTTATGTTTTTTTAGCAAAGGGAAGGCGTATTGAAAGTTATCCGCCCAACCATCGTCGAAGGTTACGATGAGCCGGGGTTTTCCAGTATTTGAGTTTGGCTGTAGATCGGAGAGGCTATCAATATCCACAATCTCGAAGTGCTTCTTAAAGAGCTCAAGGTGTTGTTCTAGTGCTTCAGGACATACGACCATTCCGGGTTCCTCCCGAGCATAGGCGGGAGAGTTTTTGGGTAATACGCGGTGATACATAATTACCCACAGGTGGTCGTGTTTTCTTATGTTATACCTAAAAAGTAAAGTGCCTTTAAGGACCGTAAGTAATTGCTTTACGACTTGTTTGAGGTAGTTCATTTGACAAAAATATTCTTTATATAATTACCTAGCTCATGCCAAGCAGGTTGTATGTCGCGCAGCCTGAAGATTTCATTTTTGCAGTTAAACGAAGGGGTAAAGAATACGGCAAGCCTTTGAAACTTCTGCATTTTTGTGTAGCGCGCATCACGTAAATATAAGTAAAGGCTGTCAAAATCTCCTAGAAGCCAGCGCAATTTTAGACCAACTCTGTATTCGCCCGAGGTATTCGTCGAGCCAGTAAAGGCTTGGTAGGTTAATAGGGGAAAGTCTACACCTGAGTCAATAGCAAGTTGGAGCGACCCCCAAAACCGCGTATTAATTTCCATTAGATAAGGGGTACCCTCGTCGGATATTCTAAATTCGACCATGGCAACTCCGCTCCAGCGTACCTTTTCAAGCATAGCATCGGCATAACTAATTAGTGTTGGACTGGCTGCAACGCTTTCGCTAAGCACGCTTACGCCCCCAGAGGGCGGCTTTTCTCGAATACGCCGGTGAGCAAAATGTGCTTTTCGCCTACCGTTCCGGTACAGCGCAAAAATACCGGCACCATGTCCCGGTATGTACTCTTGTACCATGAATGAAGTGTACTTGAGGTAGTTATCCTTTGAGATAATGGAACTTAATTCCTGGGCAGATTTTACTATCCTAACGGTGGTGGTAATCCATTCGCCATTGTGCTCAAAACGCGATAATGATGGTTTAACCACAATGGGGAAATCAGTTTCTTTGTTATAGTCCCACTCCTTCAATGAGGCATAATATTGAGTAGAGGGAATAGGGATACTCAGTGAGTTTGCGAGTAACATAAGCGATGTTTTGTTTGCAATTGACCGAATAATTTCGATACCGCTAAAGGGGATGATCGTGCTACCAAATTGCTTGTGATTTATTGCGATTAGCTGACTAGTAATCTCGGTCATAGGCTGAATAAAGGATATTCCTTCGGAGCAGCAAAAACGAGCTACCGATCGGACGAAATCGTCAGGTTTTTTTACAGGGTCTGGGTAGGTGAAATGTTGCTCGCTAAAGCGAGAGCTTCCGGCGAGCGTATGTTCAACTGTGTCGCTTGTTACAACGTATAGATGAGCGAAGGCTCCTAGCGATCTGGTTGCGGCGAGAGCACTGCGTTGGCAGGCATCAAGTATCAATATTTTTGTCGGAGAGTTGTTGTTCATGCGTACCGCTTGGTCGTAATGTGCGTTGAGAGACTAGAGTACATATTACCATGTGAGACGCAAATATATGAGGCTTGTTGCCTGACCCGAATTGCTGTTAACTACTGGGCAAAATGCTATTATACCGCCAAATATTTCAGCTGCTTCAATTGAATCCGCTTTCTCTAGATGTTAGTTGCGTTTTGTTGAGCATATTGATAGTTGAATTCGGATTGCTGTGTGTATAGCAAGAGTGTTTCTCAGTTTTGAGGTTGCGTTGTTTTAGCTTGCATTTAGGTTGACCGAGTCGCAAAGCATGTAGAGCGCGTACGGTTTATTAAGTGCCTGATTCTTGCCCGACGGCTACATGCAAGTCGGCAAGTTAAAATCGACTACGGTGAAAAATTTGTGGGGGCATCGTCGTTGGTGATGCATAAAAATTTGATTTGCAGGTGAGTGGCGGTGAACTTGCCACTATGGGATTAGGAATGAAAAATTTATCTGTTGTAGAGTACCTTAGCCAATTGCCGGAAGGCGAAAAAATATACTATAGGGCAAACCCCGGTAACGCAGGTGATGCCTTAATTGCAGCTGGTGCCTTTATTCTATTTCGAAAATTGGAGTTAGATGTCGAAATTATTGACCTAGAGAGCTTCGATGCAACGGATAAGATTGTGCTCTATGCGGGTGGTGGAAACTTGGTTGGCATCTACCCAGAAGCAAGGGAGTTTTTTAGGAAATTTCACATGCAAGCCAAAACAATAATTTTATTGCCTCATACGGTAAAGGACAATGAGGATCTTTTGGCTGAGCTGGGCAGTAATGCAGTGTTGTTCGCTAGAGAATTGGTCACCTTTAAGTTTTTAAAAGAGAATGCAATAAATGCTAAAGTCTATATAGATCATGATTTAGCATTTAATATTGAGCCAAAAGATTTTCTTGATATGAAGAGTCCCAGTATATTATCGATAATTGCAAAGAAATTATTGTATAAAACTACTGGTAACAAACAAGAATTTTTGAAGCTTCCTCGTCCAAAAATGATGTTTGATAATACATTATTTGAATTCAGGGGGGCTCTTCTAGGCAGTAAAGTTGGCAACTTTTTTAGGGAAGACGTTGAGCGAGCGTTAAGTGAGGTTCCCGCTGGGAATGCCGATCTATCCGTGAAGTATGAGTATGGGACTAGGAATGACGCGATTACTGATTACACTACCTCTAGGCTAATGAAATATGTGAATCGTTTTGATGAGATTCGTACCGATCGACTACATATTTGCATCGCCTCAGCGCTTATGGGAAAGAAGGTGTCGTTTTATCCAAATTCGTACTTTAAATGTAGGGCGGTGTACGAATATTCATTAAAGGAACCATATCCTAATGTCACTTTTTTTGAGAAAAGTGACAAATGATATTTCAATGATTGCATCGAATAAGCAATAAGTGGGAATAGAATGAGCGGAATTTTAGTAATATTCCATACCCCTTCAAATGCGGGGTATGCAATGGCGCCATTAGAAAGATTGTTCTTTCAGGTGGCAATGGATTTAGTTGGGCGGAAGGAAAAAATTCACTTTGCATTTAAAAATCTAGATATGGGAATGCCAGATACATTGCCGACTAATTTTTCAAATGTATTTGATATAGACCGGGATAAATGTCATGGGGATTACTACAGGGAAAGATTGGAGTATATAAAGTCGTCAAATATTAGTTTAGCATTCTGTTTCGACCTACAGGTTCGATCGCCTGTGTGCGATCTATTAAGGGAAGGCGGGATTAAGAATGTGGTGTCGTATTGGGGGGCGGGGATAAGTGGGGAAAATAGGGGCGTCAGACTACTAATGAAAAAAGTCGAAGTGCTACTTTCACGTAACAAGCCTGATATGTTCATTTTTGAATCTGAAGCCATGCGGTATTACGCGATACATGGGCGCGGAATTGCCAGATCAAACACCCGAGTTGTGCATACTGGAGTAGATGTCGACAAATTTAGGCCGTCTGTGGAGAGTAAAGGATACGTCCGAGATCAATTTGGGCTTCATAGTGATGATTTTATCGTTTTCTATTCAGGCCATATGGAGAAGCGTAAAGGTGTGCACGTTATTATCCAGGCTGCTATGAAACTCCAAGAGAAACGCTGCGCAGGAAAAGTAAAATTTCTGATCTGTGGGAATCGAGCTGGAGAAGAGCTCCCTTTTATTGAAATGATGGAAGACTCACCAGCCGCGAATAGTGTGATTTTTGCGGGCTATAGAACTGATTTAGATAAGATTATTCCTGGTTGTGATATTGGAGTTATTGCTTCTACTGGCTGGGATTCATTTCCGATGTCAAGCTTGGAAATGGCATCTTGCGGGTTACCGATTGTTGTGTCGAAGTTGCAAGGTCTAAAAGAAGTGATTTGTGAGGGCAAAAGCGGCCTATTTTTCGAGCCGGGTGATGCTCCAAAATTGGCGGAACATATTGAATTACTTTGGAAGGACGCGGCCCTGTATCAAGATATGTCAGAATTTGCCCGTGACCGAATAGCAAGCGCTTATACCGTTGAGCATCATCGACAAAACCTCCTTAGTGCGTTAGGCGACCGCTATAGCCAATAGCTAGGAAATGTCGGATTAATATATCGCTTTTTTTAGCAAAGATGGATTGATTTTTTGTGTGGTAAGCGGTGATGACGTATTGTGATTTTTGACGAGTGAATGTGCCAAGTGGTTCTCGATTCTGCACAAATATTGATCGATAAATGCGTTTGCCTCAGCTAAAATATAACTCAGACTTGTTCTCCCTATTTTGAAAACTCAATTTTTCGGTATATTGGTGTGGTGTATATGAATATTGGCAATAAGCAGTTGTTTTCAGTTCTTATAATGATTTTCCTTTTGTCTTGCTCTTTTGGTGTGAGTGCATGGGAAATAGTAAAGGATTTTAATGTAGGTACTGAGGGAACTAAGGCGGAGGGCGCTACCGCATTTGATTCGAGCGCGGGTGATTCGATTCTGTCGACCGCAAACGTTCGAGAGGGGCAGTTTGCGGCTAAGTTACAAATTCAGGCCGGAGAAACTGCTTTCGGTCGCTGGGGCGGGGTAATTGATTTCCCCACTGCGCTTCATAAGGGTGAAGAGCTGTGGGTAGGAATGGATGTGTTTTTCCCTGAGGGTTTTGATTACTCGACTAATAATGGTTACCTAAAATTCATTAGATTTCGTAATAAGAAATCGGATGGTACCCATACAGGGTATCTCGATAACCTTATCGTTATGCCATCGAGGAATTCAGGGACGTTTGCGCTTCTCAAGGAAGGGCTTAGCTATGTTCTCGAGTATGGTAGTCAAGGTGCCCAGCCTATTCCACAAGGGGAATGGTTTCGGTATGAAATATATATGAAATTGGACGAAGTTCCTGTGAAAAATGGTGGAGCAAGTGTCGTCAAGTCTTGGTTGAACGGAGCGCTAATTGTTGAGCAAACTGAAATCATGACGCTCGGGGCTGCAACCGATGAGGTCGTTAGTTTCTATTTATTCACTTATTGGAATAACGGTGCGCCAAAGGATCAGCATATGTACGTTGACAATATAATTATTACAAATGAAAAGCCATCAGCAATAGATGGGTGGGGGAATTCTCGCATTGGTAACCCATATTCAGAAAAGCCGGTATTTAAAAATAACGTAGACGTGCAGCAGAAAATTAAATAGCGGGGAATACGGCTAGTGGTATGTGAAGAGGATAGTGGGCTAAAGGTTAGCGTAGTAATCCCAGCCTTTAACGAAGAGACTGTCATCGGTAACACCGTTGATGGAATAAAAGCAGCTCTGGCAAGCTATTTTGAGTTTGAAATTATCCTAGTGGATAATATGAGTACTGACAGGACATCAATAATCGCACAAGAGCTCGGGGCTAAAGTCTTGAAGTCTAGTGCATCGAGCATAGCAGGGCTTAGAAACGAAGGGGTTAAACTCTCATCGGGAAAACTACTTGTTTTTATTGATGCTGATATTACTTTAGGAGATGACTGGGGTGGTGTGCTATACAAAGAGTATGACGAGCTAGTCAGTAGTAATGTGCTTACCGGGTATCGCTGCCTGTCTGACGGAACCGAGGGGGTGTTCCATGATGCATGGTTTTCACTGCTTTTTGAAAAGCCCAGTACTAATTATATCGGGTCAGCACATATGATTATGCCTGCAAAATTATTTCATAAAGTTGAGGGCTTTAACGCAAGTTTGACAACTGGGGAAGATTCTGATATTTGTGAGAGAATTACGGATAGAGGCGGTAAGATTGTGCCAAATAAAAATTTTCGAGCGCTTCATCATGGTTTTCCGCGGAGCGTCAAACAATTTGTGCTGAGAGAGGCGTGGCACGGTGGAGTAAAATCACTAAGAGACTTATTTTTTTCTCCCGTCAATTTTGCTAGTTTAATATTTTCTGCGCTTTTTTTACTTTTCTTTTACGGTCTGCTTACCGCCTCTGTTTTGGTATCTTTTTCTACGCTTATGATGCTGATTCTTTTAAGCTTTGGGATATCCAGTTATAAATTCAAAAATTTGGGCGGCTTGTTGCGACTTAAAAATATGTATGTTGTTCTGCTCTATCTAAGTGGGAGAGCGCTGTCCTTCGTCATTAATGGAAGGCGCGCCCGATAAATTTTTGGATGTTAGTGAATACTCCTAGAACTGAAAATAAATAAACGTTGGCTCCCCGATACTTGAACCAATAAAGAGAAGTAGTAATCCCGCGTACAGTCCTGCCCGTACAAAACCGTTTAAGCTAGAGCAAAAAAATTCTTTCATTTTGTTTGATGTTGACGTCGGAATGAAATGGCTGAGCGCAGCAATTGCAAGAATGAAAAATACTATGCTATTGGTGTTTGACTTGAAATTCAAAGCGAATAAACCACCAATATATTCAAGAAAAACTTCCATATTTGAGACTCTGAAAATAAGCCAACTAAATAGAATTAAATGGAAATTAAATACTATTTTTGTCACCATTTTAAAGCCGAACTTCTTTTCGGTAATCATGTTTCTAAAAAGTACTAGAATTAGGCCGTGATAAGCTCCCCATAGAATGAAGTTCCATGCTGCACCATGCCATAGGCCTCCAAGCAGCATGGTAATTAGCAAATTCCTTGTCGTGAACCACCGTCCTCCTCGATTTCCACCTAAAGATATATACAAATAATCTCTAAGCCATTGTGACAGTGAGATATGCCATCTGCGCCAAAATTCGGATGGATTTTGAGAAAGATATGGTCTGTTAAAGTTGGTTGGAAGGCGGAAGCCTAACAAAAGAGCGATGCCAATAGCTATATCGGAGTAGCCGGAGAAATCACAATAAATTTGGAATGCGTAGGCGTAAAGTGATATGAGAAGGTCGGTTGAGGAGTAGTTGCCCGGAGCAGAAAAAACTTCGTCCACGATTAAGAATGCAAGTAAATCGGCTATAATAATTTTCTTAAAAAGACCTATAAAAATCAACATCGTGCCGCGTTCGACATCGCTTGCTTTGAGGTGAGTAGGCCTGTTTATTTGCGGTAGAAAATCCCGAGCTCTAACAATAGGACCGGCTACAAGTTGGGGGAAAAACGAAACGAATACGGAAAATTTAATCAGTGAGCGTTCGTGAGGGATATCGCCTCGGTACACATCTATGGAGTAGCTGAGAGTTTGAAAGGTATAAAAAGAAATTCCAACAGGTAAAAGTAGCGAAGAATATGTGTGCGGTATTTCTACCCCAAATAATCCAAGTGCGCTGAAAGCAGAGTCCGCAAAGAAATTATAGTATTTGAATATCGCGAGTAGACCCAAGTTTACCGTCAAACTCAATATTAGATACAATCGTTTTTTACGTTTGCTTCGTTCTTTATCCATTTTGACCCCTAGAGCGTAGTCAACTATAGTGGATAGAACGATTAGGCCCGCATACTGCCAATACCAGCACATATAAAAAATATAGCTAGCGGCCAATAACAAAATGTCTCGTAGTGGTTGGCGCCTATATACTGCGTAATACAATACAAGAAGGATCGGCAGGAAAATTGCGAAGCTTATGGAGTTAAATGTCATGAGGTTTTGCCAATTCAGGGTCCGTTGTTAGACTATGCGAAATGGTTTCCGCTATTATCTTGTGACCAGTCTCATTGAAGTGGACAAAGTCTACAAAATATTCTGGCCGGCCCCCTATTACCGCATTTATATCAATAAGGGAAATACTGTTGGTGGCTGCGTACGTTTGAACGCTTTTATTTAGTGCCGCAGTGGAGTTGACCCAACCTTCTGGTGATAAATAGGTGTTGTACCGAACAAAATTGGTTTTCAATGACCGAGGCATTTCTGATAGATTGTCAATGCTATGGCTTGTGGCAAAGGTTGTTAGTATAGGCACAATATTATTATTCTGACAAAATGCTACAAATTCCCTTATGTCGGACATATATTGCTTGCGTGAACCGTCGGGTAATTCGCCTTTTAAAGATGCTTGTAACTTAATGTTTCCGCCAACGTAATCCGATAAGTGTTGATGAATAGAAGTTCGCTGAAATAGCTTGCTGATCGGTTTGAAATCGATGAGTGGGTTGGCAAAAGAATTTGATTTGGAAGATTTTGAGCGTGTGGTAAGTATGCGTTGTTGCTCCTCGATGGCTAGACTCATTTGATAGAGGATAGCGATGCTGGGCTTGTACTCACTTAATGATTCTTCAAGCAACCTGATGTTGTCGGAAATGCTCATTCCGGCGCGGCTTCCATTGAATACGATACAGTTTATTGGGCTCTCCATAAACTCACATATTCGATTGGGAAACACTTTAATTGCGGGCAGCCGGATATGCTCTGCATGGGACGCCGAGGCAATCCAAATAACGGGGTGGTAGGGCTTATGCTTGCCGATCGGTACGACTTTACTTCGAAAAGGAAAGTCTGCTGTTGGGCCGTACAAGTTGCCCTGTGAATTGTGATTGGTTGGCTTGGTATCAGGTGTTGGTGTTGAAGCCTGCCCAAAAATTGGTGTTGCGTAATTAAGTTTATGGTGCCTATATTCGAGCGCGAGCTCAAGAAGGCAAACAAGCATAATCGTACCAAACAAGGTATGAAGTAATCTGTAGGGTGGTAGTTTCTCGAGCATTTTCCTGGCCAAAATAGAAAGGTCACGGTTATTGTGACGACGACGGTTTTCAATGTGTTTATTACGGAAGATATTGCTTTTTACGGAACTGATGAAGCTAAGCCTGTATTTGATATGGTAGGTCGTTGTTGTTCCAAATTACTACATTCTCTTCGTACGCAATTGTACATTGATTGGCTAAGCATCATCATTAGGTATATATAAGGATAGAATGCAACGGACATAAAAAATGCACCTACAAAATAGGTTATCAGTGTAATATCCATCCCAATAGAAAATTTGTGGACCCAATGCTTGTTTCCTTGTGGATGTTTTTGCACAAGAATTCTGCGGGACTTCCGGTGCAAAATATAGCATAACAAATGAAACCAAAGGTAGGTAATACCTCCTGGGTAACCTAGTTCACTTGCAGTTTCAATTACACTGTTATGGGCTACTTCTTTTCTTTTGTACAAGTACTCGGAGTCGAAATCGGAAGGGTCTTTATAGTAGACATGGAAGTACTCTGCGAAATTTAGGTAGCCTACTCCCTGTAATTTATGATTGGCCAGCATGTCCAATCCTTTTTCCCAATAGAGTAATCTTGACTCGGAGGTGCCGTCCTCACCCATGGAATCAAACCGCTTTTTTTGTTCTTCAGGCAAATAGGTCATTACGAGGAAGATAACTACCCCAATGACGAGAAGGTTTTTTACCTTTAGTTTTCCGACTATTAGTCCAAATAAGAGTAAGCCTAACGCTATTGCGAGCTGGCTTCCACGAGAGCTCGCGCCAAGAACTGTCATGACGGCGGTGATTGGCAATATATAGTAGAATTTCCTGATGTTTGGTTGGCTCGCTATAAAGCTAATGCTCATAATAGCCAGCATGGCCATGAGTAAAGAGTATTCACCTGAGTTAGCAAAAAATCCGTCCGGGCCTGCTATCCCCCACTTTGTAAAGCCGAACCCGCGCATTGTCCACGTTTTGGCTCCAAAAAGAGACATTTTGAAAAGTAGTATGAAGAAAAATATTATAACAACACGATATTGCTCTAGCGTACGTACACAATTAGTGAAAAAAAAGATTTCAACTAGCCATATGGGAACAGTGTCAATTTTCTTGAATGATATTTCTGGCCAAGTAGCGTTGTAGGACGAGGCGAGTATGATCAAGAAAAAAATGAGTGTAGACCAGTGAACAGACTGAAAAGATGCTTTTCCTTTTGAAAGTAAAAAGCTTAAACCAAGCAAAATCGAAATTTGAGTCCACGGCAAAAACCCAATTGCGGGGATAATGACTTGAGGTCGTACGTAAGAAAATATGAGGTAGAAGCATACCATCCAAAACGCAAAATCTTGGGCTTTTAAGTCGCAATAGTATTTGCTAATGTCTTTTTTTAATTCTGAAATCATATTCGAATCATTGGTTTGTGCCAAATCCAGGCTTTTCCGGTTCTGAAACCAGAGAGAGTAGTCTGTCGCATGCCTCAACTATGTACGTAGAAATATACGCTACGTAATGGTCGTTTGCATTATAGGGGTCGTGAATGTACCACTTTTTGTTATTGTGCAATGTACCTAATAAAAGAATGTCGTTTTTAATGCCCAGTGCTTGTAGTTGTCGGCAGTGGTCGGGTTCAAAACAAATGTACATATCACCTGTTTGATGCTCAAAATCGTTGTAGCAGGTGGTAATATGTCCTGACATATCAATCCCTAGTTTTTCCGATTTTTCACGAACTCTAATATTTGCTGGCTTACCACTGTGGGTTGTTAAACCGAATGAAGCTACGGGGATCTGATTTTGTCGCGAACAATAGATGTCTGCTAATGCACTGCGGCAAATGTTCCCTTTACAGACGAAAACTAACCGCTTAACCCTAGAGTTAACGATTCCATAGTTACCAAAAATACCAAGATACCCAAAAAGAGTGGCTTTGATGTATTTTAGTAAACCGGATTTACTGCCGTAATAATTTGCGATGTGGGTAAAGATTCTATTAGTAATCATGATGTTGTCAGTGGGAGTATATTTGAAATTTCTTGAGCTTTAAGGCGGGCTTTTCTATCAGTTTCCATGACAGAGCTGCTAATAGAATCGAAATAGCCAGAGCCAAATACGAAGACCAGTAATGTGTCGTTTCACTGGTATATAGAAAATGGTTTATTACAGGCATATGCCAAATATAAAGGCCATAGGATATGTCGTTACCTCTTAGGACTTTTCTGGTAAACGGTTGTAGGCTGTATGACACACGAAATATGACAATGGCAAGTGCTGCAAATATAACAGGAGAAACGTAATTTCCAAGCGCTAAACCATTCTGACTGGCATAAAAAGCGAATACCATATAAGCACCAACTAATGGAAGTGCAGGGACTCGTGTCAGTAAGCTGTGAATGCGGTCATATTCTCTTTGAAAAATAATGCCTATAACGAACATATAAAACCACGGAATAAAGCTTACGCGGAATAGCTTCCAAGTTGTACTGCCTCCAAATTCTGGAGCAGTATATACGAGAGCTCTGTTCGCTAGTAAAAATAGTAGGGCAAGTAGTAGCAGATTTTGTGTCGATAGGAGATTCCATTTTCGCATCAGTATATAGACAATTGGCGTTATTAAGTAAAACTGAAGCTCCACACAAATGGTCCAAAGGCTACCGTTTAATACGCCATCTCCAAAGGCACGCATAAAATCGGGGTTGTAAAACTGGACAAAGGAGGATTTTGCGGCTATGAGAAGTAATAATTCATGTGTTTGTACCTGCTCGGCCTGGAAATAGCCGGTAAGGGCAATCGCGACAACGTTTATTACTACACATACTATCAATGCGGGGTAGATACGTAGCGCCCGATTTTTACCAAATTCTCGTAGGTTCGGCTTGCTTTCGTAGGACTTACTTATTAAGTACCCGCTTATAAAAAAGAAAACGGGTACGCCTGGAAAAAGTAGTATTAGCCTAAAAAAAATCGACTCTGATGCAAGGTTGGGGATATAGTGAAAGCAATGAAACATTGCAACTTGAAAAGCCGCAAGTAATCTTACTAAGTCTAAACTGTTGTTTCTAAAATCGGGTGTTGTCATATCTGCCGATATCATCATCAGGTTAAGCGTTAAATAGCGTTATACATAATATTCAATGTAGCGATTGAGCATCTTTTCAATACTGTAACTTTCAAAGGCCTGCTCAGCGGCGTTGTTGCCAATGAATTGTGCTTTTTCTTTATTCTCGATTAGCCCAATAATACACGTTGCGACGTCTGCAGCGCTATGTGAGCTTGAGATACAGCCACTGACGTTATTAGACACTATTTCCTCAACTCCAGAGGGAGTGGAGATAATTGGGAGTTGGTTAGCCATAGCCTGTGTCAATGCTAGAGGGTGACCTTCTGAGGACGAGGTCATTAAAAACAGATCCAGGCTGGATAGAAAATCACGAATATCTTTTGTAAAGCCTAAGAAGTGCACGTACGTCTGGAGCCCTAGTCGTTCCACTTGTTCTTGTAGTGGCATCATTTGATTGTCATTCCCTTGCCCGGCAACGGCTAAATGACACCGGTAATTTTTCGTGTGTAATGCCTGTATAACGTCTATAGCGAGAGGGTAGTTCTTTGGTTTCCGAATATTGCCAACTGCGCCGATTAATATAGTGTTACTGCACAGTTTTAAGGTGCTTCGCAGCTTGGGTTTAGTTATTTTTGAATATTGTGAAAGATCTATCCCATTCTGCACGGTGGTGATTTGGCTGGCGCTTAAGAGGGGCATAGACAAAAGGATGTTTTCAATACGCGTAGTTACGGCAACTATTTTTTTGGCTCCCAAGCGAAGTGCTGCAAGCTTCAATAGTTTGAACCTTTCTTTCGGTGAAATATCAACCTCACCATGAAATGTGGCCACTACCGGTATGCGTTTTATAAGACCAGCGATAGAGCAGTATACATTCGAGCCTAATAGGTGTGATTGAATTAAATCTATATCGTGTTTTCTTATTACACTGATAACTTGTCTTAAATAAGCAAGATTAAAAGAACCTTTGCAATCGAGGACGATTGTGTGGATGCCCATCTCATGCAGTTGATCTTTCACCCATCCTGGGCCTCGTATAAGTGCAATACTGTTAAAGCTACTTTTTGAAGTGGCTTCTGCAAGTTGTAAAAAAACTGTTTCGGCTCCGCCGGGCCCAGTTGTATCGATTACGTGGAGTATATTTTTCATTGATCAGCACTCATTGCAGTCTGTCAGTATTTTTAAATTCAGTGGTTATAAAAATTCTTTGTGAGGCTAAGTAATTCGTACTTTATGCAGAATCGCTAATGCTCTTTTTACCACGGTGCTTCATTTTCATTTTTAGGCCATCGGCTAGGTTAACCAGTATTTTCCTTAGTGTGGAGTCTCTCAGAATAACTAAAAATACAGCGAGCATTACTACGCAAAGGTTAATCGATCGATATAATATGTTTGTCAATAGATTGTCTGCGTCAAATAAGTAGGCGACTGAAAGGCTCAAGCAGGCAACAAGAGACAGTGAGAATAGGTTCGAAAGCTGTAGTTCCATATCGTAGAATTTTTTCGACGCATAGAAAACAATAAAAAACTGAATTATATTCGCAGCCATGGTGGCTATTGCTGCACCTACAAATCCATATTCTGGTATTAAAGCAAAATAGAAGATTGTGACAATAGCGGCCGTAAGGTAGCTATTTTTACTCATCCATCCAGTTTTTTCTTTTACGAGAAAGCTAAAGTTATTAAAAATGGTTAGGCAATAAAACACTACGGAAAAAATCAAGAACGGCGCGGCATTACTGGAAGGATAAAAATCCTCCGCTGCCATTATGTGAATGACAACGTCGGAAAACAAGCTGATAGCGATGGCTGGAACAATAAGGGCTACTGTGGCGATCTTAAATACGGTCTGATAAGTTGCGATTGCATTTTTTTGTTTATATATTCTAAACCTTTCAGTCTGCCAGTATTGAAGGAAGGGTGTCCATATGAGTAAGAATATTATGCTGCTGAATTTTGTCGCAAGCTCGAAAAGCCCGACGTCGTCAAGTGAGCTAAATATACGGATAAAGTATCTATTGGCGGAGCCGATGTATAAACCTGCGATACCGCCAATCCAAAGTGGAAGTGAGAACTTGAATAAGGTAATAGAAATCTTTTTCTCGAAGCTTATGCCAGTTTGTCGAACTGTTCGAATCGTAAGGTAAGTGGCAAAAAGTAATGACGAGCACATAGCGCTCGCAGCGACCCCAAGTACACCCCAGTTTAGGTATACGATGAAGTACAAGTTCAGTGAGAGTTGAAGTACGAGCTTGGATAAGCTTAAGCCAACAAAAAGCCAAGGCTTTTGCTGTATTCGAATATAGATAAGCGCGTAATTTTCTAATGCATTGGTAAGTACAACAATTGAGAACATTGCCAGCGCAGTGGAGTATTCAGTGCTGCCGAATAGAAGAGATGATGCTTGAGTGCTTAGGAGCATTACGCAAGAAACAGTTATTCCGCTTGTAATCGCTGTAATAATGAGAGCAGAAGATATTAGCCGCTTTCGTGCTTGTTCGCTCTTTTGTTCATAGTAGTATTTTGGAACGGCATTGAACATATGCCCGCCAAATAACAATTCAACCAGGCTGACCAAAAACACTAATAATCCAATTACCCCGTAGTCTGCTGGCGAGAGAAAACGGGTGTAGACCGGAAGCATAATAAACCCGACCAGCTGGCGGCTAATATTGCCTACAGCGTAAATCGTAGAGTGTTTTACCATTTTTGTTGCTTGGGACATATAGCTCCGTGGGTCTCGCTACCTGATTTTTGATTATGTATCGCAGTGCTGCGGCATTATAGGGATAGCTGCTACCTAAGGCGACATATTTGGCTATACGGGATTAATATTGTAGAGAGCGAATTTGGGGGCTTGCACATGGGGCGGCGGTGCTCTATAGGCTAGTTGTGATAGTAATATTTCAGCGTGTCCAAGCAGGTTCGTTCAATTGTATAAGCCGTTGGTAAGTAGGGCGCTGCGGTCGTGGGGCGTAGTACCTTGACTACAGCAGAAGCGTAGCCGGCCGAATTGTGGTCAGTAACGAGGTAGTCGCGCTGTTCAGCCAATAGAACAGATAAGCCACCAACGCTATGGCAAACAAACTTTGTTCCAAGTGAAAGCGCCTCTAGGGCAGTCATGGGAAGCCCTTCGTGATCGGAGCACATGACTATAACGTCAAGGTGCGCGATGCAGGAGATAATATCAGTTCTATGGCCATGAAATTGGCAGTTTTCAAGAAGGTTAAGGGATGCTGCTGACTGTTTTAGTTGGGCTTCTAGTTTGCCCTCGCCGAAAACATGAAATTGCCAGTTTGTGTTGCTGTGTAACTTAAGTAGTGAGGCGGCCATCTCTAAAAACATGTCGATTCGTTTTACAGGGTCTAGCCGCCCAATGATGCCTACGTGGGTTTTGTTTTGCGCTGACGATTTGAAATCGATAGTGTCGGGAATTCCAGAACTCTCTTGATGGGGAACTCCATTGTAAACAGTCCCAACTTTTTTTGAGCCGTAGATGGGTAGTAGTTGTTTGCCTAGTGCATCGCTGACCGCGATAACATTGTCCTGCAGCCATTGCCCGCATAGGGTATCAATCCTATGTAGTAGTAATTTAAGCCCCCTGTGCTGGAATTCCGGAGAGCCATGAATGGTTCGAATACACCGAGATCGTACGGTGAACCTGTTGGCGATACTTCCTAAAATATTTTCTTTTTGGCGGTGGGTGTGCACTACGTCGGGTTTTGATTCATTGAGCAGCTGGCAAAGACCCGTGAATATTCTCCAAGGAGAGAGTGTATTTTCATCGAGAATGCTGACCTTGACCCCAACGATACGGAGTTTTTCCGCAAGTAAATACTCGTTGAGAATGATTGCATGTACATCGTGCGATTTATGCATTTCTTTGAGTAGCGTGTAAGCTTGTACCTCAGCCCCAGCCCAGCGATCCCCAGAAATTATGTGTACAATGCGCAATCTTTGTGAATCCTGTTTTTGTATCATTTTAATTCTTACGCTCAAAGAATGCGTTTAAAACGGGGATTTACTACCAATTCATAAAGGAGTGATAGAACGATGTTGCTGTTTGCCTTTTGGCTGCTCGCCATTCTAGCGATATACAGTTACTTTTTGTATCCCGTGATACTAAAGATTCTTGTAAAAGATACGGGTGTAAAAGATGTCGATACTTTAGCTGAGGTCAATTGGCCCAAAATCTCGTTGGTTATTACAGCTTTCAATGAGGAAGGGCGTATTCGTCAAAAGCTCACAAATACGCTGCAGCTTAAGTACGCCGGGGAGCTAGAAATTATTGTCGCCTCTGACTGCTCGGACGATAACACAGATGACATTGTTCGCGAGTATGCCGACAAAAATGTGGTGCTGGTGCGCGCCCAAGAGCGGTTAGGGAAAGAAAACGCTCAACTTACCGCTATTAAAGAGGTGTCTGGCGAAATTGTGGTTTTTTCGGACACAGCAACAGAAATTCCTGAGGATGCATTGGATAAGTTAGTGCAGCATTTCGCTGATCCTGAGGTGGGTGGTGTATCCAGTGAGGATCGGTTTATCTCTCAGGATGGCAGCGTCGCTGGTGAGGGCGCTTACGTTAAGTATGAAATGTGGCTGCGTCAGCAGGAGTCCAAATTGGCGGGCTTGGTTGGCCTTAGCGGTTCGTTTTTTGCTGCGAGGAAAGAGGTGTGTTCTGAGTGGGATATCCATTCCCCTAGCGACTTCAATACCGCGCTAAATTGTGCTCGGCTTGGCTATAGGGCAATTACAGCGCCAGATGTTCTGGGTTACTATCAGGACCTTAAAGACCCCTCAAAGGAGTATGCGCGCAAGGTGCGTACGGTAATCCGTGGGATGACAGCGTTAAAGCGCCATTCCGATGTATTGAATGTGCGTAAATTCGGGCTGTTTTCTTTTCAGGTATGGAGCCACAAGTTTATGCGTTGGGCTGTACCTTGGGTGTTGTTGGGGTTGTTTGTGGTGAGCGCGCTAGTGGCGAATGCGGGTGGTATATATATGTTAGCGTTTCTGGGGCAGATAACGTTTTATGGCGTGGCAATTGCGGGTCATTTTAATGAGTCGCTTCACCGGTTTGGAGTCGTCAAATTAGTGTACTTTTTTGTCCAAGTTAATGTGGCTCTGTTTGACGCCTCTTGTAAGTTTTTTGCAGGAAAGCGTATGACAACCTGGAAGCCGTCGGCGAGATGATGCGTTGTTTGCCCCCAGTTGGCCGCGCCCTGGATTTGGGTACCGCTAAACGAAATTTACCAGAATTTTTCGGGTTCAGCTCATTATGGTTAAACAGTGGAACCGCGGCCTTGTCCGTCGCCTGCAGTATTGCGCGTAGCGCGCGTCCGGAAATAGAGTCCCCGAAAGTCATATTGCCGGCCTACGGTTGTCCAGACCTTGTAGCCGCGGCTATTTTTGCGGGCGTCAAGCCGGTGTTGGTTGATATAGGTAGTGAAGACCCTGGTTACAACATAGAAGCTCTCGAGCAGGCGTTGAGCAATCAAGTTGTCGCTGTGGTTGCCGTCAATTTTCTGGGTCTTCGGGAGCGTCTTGAGTCTATTCAGGCGCTAACGGAGCCGCGCGGTATTCTGTTAATTGAAGATCGGGCGCAAAGCTTTCCTGAAGAGCTGTTGGATGATGCTGGATCGACATTGGCGGATATGGTGCTCACATCCTTTGGTCGCGGGAAGCCCGTAAATTTAATGGGAGGTGGGTTGTTGTTGGTTGCAGAGCAGTGGCAAGCTTTACTTCAGCGTTGGCGGGAGGAAAGCAGTTTCCGATCCAGCTTGGGTCTATTGAGGGACTCGGGCGGTAAGGCGAGTTCAATTACATATCAATGCAAAGCGCGTATCTTTAATACGCTTCTACGTCCCAGTATGTACTATTGGCTAAATCTTCTGCCATTTTTAAAGCTGGGTGCAACCGAACACCATCCACTGTTAAATATATCGACTATTTCGGCTGGGGAAGCGAGGCATGCTGGAAGTAACATTTTGGGGTATGTAAACGAAGACCGATCGGTAGAGCTTTGGTATTCCGCGCAGTTGCCGGGCAGTGCTGGTGTGAAGTTGTTACCCAAGGTGTTAGCATCGCGCGCTGGGCGCTTGTTACGATATCCGCTGTTGGTATCTGCGCCGGAAAATGACGCCATGCGTGGGGCGTTATTATCAAGCCGCCTTGGGGTATCTCCTTTTTATGAACGGGCATTGGTCGATATTCCGGGCATTGCCGATAAAGTGGAGATAGCCGATAGAGTGGATGGTGCTCGCCAATTTGCGCGAAGCCTCCTAACGTTGCCTGTACATTCTGGTGTGCGAGTGCGCGACCAAAAATTAATTTTGCGTCTATTAAAGTAAAAAATATTGTTGTTGTTTGTAGTTGAAAGTTGTACCTCAATATTGCGAAAGTGGAATTTGTAGAAAAGGAAAACATAATGAGCTTACCCTATGCCTTTGTCATTAATCATGTTGGTGAAGGAAGCCCCAAAATTAAGCAGTACAACTTAAGTACCTTGGCAATAGTTCGATCATTGGGACGTCGAGGTGTGCCGGTGGTTTTAATTACGACTAGTAGCCGTGATGCGGTCCTCTCGTCTAAATATGTCACTCATACGGAATTCTGTCCGTTTTTACATGATTCAGAAGAGGCGTTGCTGTCTTTTTGTTTGCAGGTGGCGGAGAAATATCCGGGCGATAAAGTGCTTCTTCCTGCGGTGGATGAATGCTCATATTTTGTCGGCAAATATCATCAACAGTTGTCCAAATCCTATTTAATCCCCGCGCCTAACTGGAATTCTGTCAGTAAAATTAATAACAAGCGTTTTCAATATGAAACCGCAGAATCATTAGGAATTCCCATTCCGGAAACTTACTACGCACAAGCGCCGGAAGAAGTTGAAAAGCTGGCGGGTGAAATCAGTAACTATCCGTATGTTATTAAGCCGAATGTGTCGTTTGAGTGGAAGTTAAAAGCCGCGAAATCTAAGGTGAAAGGCAAAAAAGGTGTTTTGGTTAAAGACGCCACTCATCTTCGTGAAGTGGCCAAAGAAATATTTGTCCCAGGCCATGAGTTCATGATCCAAGAGGTGATTGGTGGTCGTGACGAACGGTTAGTGACGTGTATAGGTTTTTATACGGAAGGTGGTGAGCCTCATTCGTGGTTTATTCGAAAAAAATACAGGCAGTGCCCGGTAGATTTTGGTTACTGTACTATGACTGAATCCTGCCATAACGATCAGGTTTTCCAGCAAACGACACAGCTGTTAAAGGCCATGGATTATTATGGTATTGCCGGCGTGGAGTGGAAACTCGATCCTAAAACGGATAAATACAAATTAATTGAAATTAATGGTCGACCGGTGAATACCACTGGCTGCGCCATGGCGTCTGGGGTTGATTTACCTGCTATTGCGTATTTTTACGCAATAGGAAAGTCACTTCCGCCGGTAACAAACTGGGAAGATGGGCAGCGCTGGGCTTGGTTGACCAATGACTTTTGGGCTGCAAAAGAGCTTATATCAGAAGGTAATCTGACCTGGACAGAATGGTATTCGTCGATTAAAAATATAAAGGCGGATGCGGTTTTTGCTTGGGATGATTTTGGGATGTCGTTTAGTTACATGTCCAGTTTTCTAC
This sequence comes from Teredinibacter franksiae, assembly GCF_014218805.1. Lineage (NCBI taxonomy): Bacteria > Pseudomonadati > Pseudomonadota > Gammaproteobacteria > Cellvibrionales > Cellvibrionaceae > Teredinibacter > Teredinibacter franksiae. The sequence continues at coordinate 2,917,671 of NZ_JACJUV010000001.1, forward strand.
TGGGACTGGTAAAAGGGAAAATATCAAGCATAATCAATAGAAAGTAATTAATACATAGTAATTAATACATAGTAGTTAATAGATTGTAGTTAATAGATTGTAGTTAATTCAAAGTAAGAAGCAGAAAACAAAAAACAGACTGCTCAATACGTTAAAAGTTATTGCAAAAATAGGGGTCGTGAGCGTGGCTGGTTCTTCAAGAGCAGCGACATATGTCGTTTGTGTGCTATTTGTAATTGTTGTGGTGGGTATAGCGTATACCTACCGTGATGTTCGACAATTCGACCCTCTACATTTGCGTCAAACTACCCCCTTGGTTGATTTACAGATAATGGCGAAATCCGATCGTATGCAGGCTGTGTATGTTCGCGCAGGGAACTTGTATGCCATAGAGGAGCGGTCGGTTTATATTAGCCGTGATCAGGGTAATACGTTTGAAGTATTGGGCTATTTACCGCGTCCCAGTAGCGGGTTTAAGGCACTGCTAAAAAAGTGGGTGGCGAAGAACAGCTACGTAAGAAGGCTGCGTAAATCGCCTGGGCCAGCTTCTTTGGTTGTACTGAATTCTGGCACGGTAATAGTGGTCTCGGATCAAATCTACCGGAAAGCGCCTACCGATACGGATTTTAGTATTGTGCCTAGTGTTGGTGAATTCCTGCCGCCATTTGAGTCTGGACGTACCTTAGGGTTGGGGCCAGATGACACGCTCTATTTTGGCGAATACACAAAAGGCCCACACCCAAAAAAAATGCGCATTTTTCGTGGATCGAATGATGGCTTAAGTTGGGGGGTGGCGTACCAGTTTCCTGCCGGCCAAATTTACCATGTACATTCTATTGAGTGGGATCAATACCGCCAGCGTTTTTGGGTGTCCACAGGGGATGCGGATAGCGAAAGCCATATTTTTTATACGGCTGATAATTTTAGAACATTGGAGTTATTGGGTGGGGGTAGCCAGGATTGGCGTGCGGTGTCCCTGCTAGTTCAAGAGAGTAGGTTGGTTTGGGGGTCGGATGATGGTCGTAACAACTCATTTGTATTTGAGTGGGATTTCACACAGAAGCGTCTAAATGGACTTGCGAAAATTGGGAATCCCGCGAGCTATATTGGTGCCTTAGCCGATGGCACTTTACTGGTGAGCACCACTTACATTCCGTTGACGGAATACGGAAAAACAGGTGATGCTGAGCCAGAGGCCGCGCTATGGGCATCGCGGAACGGTCAAAAGTGGCAGAAAGTTTACACGTTGCCCGCCGCCGCTGATTTGTCTGGCGACAAACGTCCGCAATTTCGGTTGCCCGGGGGTGACGCCAGCTTGCCCCATGCATATGTAACGCCCCTTTATACAAGGGAGCATGATTTCAGTGTGTTGAAATTGGGTTTGGTTTGGAAATGAATAATTCATGGATTGGATTTCGCTCGTCTCGGGCTTTGAAAAGTATAGTACGGTAAGCCTAAGTGCTACTGGTCGCGTTGGCTCTTTCTTGCATTGCTTGAAGGCGCCGGTAAAACACTAATGGATACAGATGGGTAAAGAGGGAGAGTAGCTGTGTGCGGAATATGCGGTGTTTACGAATATGGAAAAAATACAGAGGTAAGTGAATCTCTGGTAGTGAATATGCGCGACACGCTGTTTCATCGCGGCCCCAATGACGCCGGTGTATTTGTATCGGATGATAAGTCAATAGGCTTAGGGCACAGGCGCCTGAGTATTGTCGATTTATCGGAATCGGGCCGTCAGCCGATGGTAAACGCGAGCGGTGATCTGTGGATTGCTTTTAATGGGGAAATATACAACCATCAAAAACTTCGCAAGGATTTGGAAGCGAAAGGCTACACTTATCATTCCCAGTCCGATACCGAAACCCTGCTTTATTTATTTGAGGAGTATGGGGAAGCCTGCTTACCCATGCTGGAAGGTATGTTTGCCTTTGCTGTTTGGAACGCAAAAACACGAAAATTGTTTGTTGCGCGGGATCGGCTGGGCATAAAACCGCTATATTTTTATGATGAAGGCGGGCGATTTGTTTTTGGTTCTGAGCCAAAGGCGTTATTAGAGCATCCGTCCATTACCGCAGAGGTGGATGAAGCGGCGTTGTACCATTTTGTTAGCTTTATATGTCTCCCGGCCCCACTTACGCTTTTTAAAGGCATTCATAAATTGGAACCGGCTACTTTTATGGTGGTGGGTGACAATGGCATTGAGCGGAAGCAGCGCTGGTGGGAACCTTACGGCGAGGGCAAGGAAAAGGTTCTTAGCGAGGGTGAGTACATTCAGACAATACGTGAGTTGCTGACCGAAGCGACTGACAAGCGCATGATGTCTGATGTTCCCTTTGGTGCATTCCTCAGTGGTGGGATCGATTCCAGTTTAAATACTGCGCTTATGAGCCAGTTATTGGATCGCCCGGTAGATACGTTTACGGTTGGATTTTCTACAGCGGGCACCGAGCGCTTTAACGAGTTTTCTGAAGCGCGGTTTGTTGCAGATGCTTTTTCTACACACCATCAAGAAATTCATATTGATACTCAAAAAGTATTGGATGAACTCCCCGGTTTTTTTGAGCAGCAGGACGACCCCGTCGCGCACCCGGTTTGTATTCCATTTTATATGATGTCTAAGGGGGCAAAGGAAAAAGGCGTAACGGTGGTTCAGGTGGGAGAAGGTTCCGACGAAATATTTATTGGTTATGAGCGTTTTATGTCGGAGCTTAAAACTTACGACGGCTGGAAGTGGCGTTGGTTCACGAGAATGCCTCGTATAGTCAAACAATTATATTACCAAATGGAAAAATACCAGTACGAGCGGAAAAGAACAGGCGATGCGCCCTATTTTAGAGCGCAGCAAGAGTACAATCGTCGGATGGCCTCCGAAGAAGAAATTTTTTGGGGTGGCTTAGTTTGCTTCTCAGAAGATTTTAAACCAAAAATGTTTAGCGAAGAATTTTTGACGCGTAACAAAGGCTTGAATACGTATAAGGATATTCTTGCGCCTGTATACGATAAGCTAAAGCGCGATTTACCTGGCGGAGATCAACCTCAATATATGTCCTATATGGAAATGGGTCTTCGCCTGCCGGAACATTTGTTAATGCGCGTAGATAAAATGTCTATGGCATCCGCAATGGAGGCACGTGTTCCATTTCTGGATCACAAGTTGGTGGAGTTGGTCTTTAACATGCCTCGCGAGATGAAAATTAACGGGGGCGCGAAATCAATTCTCAAAAAAGCCGCACGGGGTATTATTCCAGATGAAATTATAGATCGACGTAAGCAGGGGTTTGCCGCACCCGCGTCCGATTGGTTTAAAGAAATGCCCGCCGAATTCGAGCGTGCGTTATTGCATTCGCCCATAACTGATTCGGGTATTTTTAGTCAGTCTTTCTTGGAAGATATGGTACGCCGGGTAAAAGAAAATAGTGGGTGGGAGCTGCACGTATGGAGTATATTTGTCATAGCCCGTTGGTATGAGCGTTGGATTGCCGGCGTAAAGCAGCCAGACACGGTGGTTTAGTAGCGAAACAGCAGAGTCGATTTTAACCGGCAACGAGAACGGTTACGTTTATTCGTAGTGGGTCAAAGATGCGCTTTCGGCGTTGGAATTGATCTAGTCGTGTCAGAGTTACAGAGTTGCAAGGAGCGGTAATGAATGTTGTAGAAATACCCGCCATGATTATTCGTGGAGGAACAACAAAAGGTATTTATATTCGTACCAAGGACTTACCTAGCGATGAATTACAGCGCGATGCTGCCATATTGTCGTTATTCGGCAGTCCAGATACTCGGCAAGTGAACGGACTGGGCGGGGGGGATCCACTTACCAGTAAAGTGGCCTTGATAGAGATTTCAGATAACCCCGAGGCGGATATCGATTACCGTTCGGGCGAAGTGGGTATCGACGAAGCTAAAATTAACTACAGTACTATGTGTGGCAACCTCGCTTCCGGGGCCGCGCTCTATGCTATTTCTTCGGGAATAGTACCCCTCTCCTCCCCGGTGACAGAAGTGCGTATCCGTAACCTGAATACGGGAAAATTTCTAAAAGCGTCGGTGCCGGTAGAAGGCAGCAGCGTAGTGCTTCAGTCTTGCCATGATATTGATGGTGTGCAGGGCTATGGCTCGAAAATCGAAATGTCGTTCGTTGCGCCGGCGGGTTCAATAACCGGTGCTTTGCTTCCAAGCGGTAACGTAAAGGATTATCTGCAGATCAATGACCAGAGCTATGAGTGCTCTATTGTTGACTGCGGTACGCTCTACGCGTTTTTTCGCTATAGTCTATTTAGGCTACGTGGTGATGAGTCTCCGCAGGACCTTGACCGTAACAGCCAGTTCAAGGGCACGATTGAGGCCCTACGTGAAGCTGTAGCCGCCAGAGTGACTGAGCAACTAGGTAGGGCCATGTTACCCCGGCAAATAAAGATGTGTGTTCTGGCAGAGCCTCTAGCCCTTGCGGAGCAGAACGGTGGGGTAAGAATTGAGGCAAAGGTCGTCAATCGCTACAAAACCCATAAAGCTTTTCCCGTGACCGGGGCGATATGCGTGAGTGCTGCTGTCAGTATTCCAGGTACTCTTTTACACTTAGATGGGTGTGGCAGCGGCAGTGAGCAGCGCGTTCACATTCATCATCCTTCGGGTAGTATGTGGGTATCAGCGCAAGTAGCTGTTGATGGTCAGGATGTTGAAATTCTTAACACCTCGGTATTGAGAAGTGCGCGTGTTTTACAGAAAGGCACGGGATACGCGGTTTTGCCGTCAAAGGGGAAGTCATAAGGGGTGCCATGCCGGGAAAAGGTGGGTAGATTTGTGGCATATAAATAATTATTTCGGTAGGCTGTGCGCCAGTCTTAAGCCGTGGCAGATTTGTTGCTGACACTGTGTAAAAATATCCACCTACCATCATGGGCTTGCCGTATGTATCAGCAAAAAATCAGGGAGATTCTGGCCAAACACGGTAAAATTTCCGTTGATGTAGAGTCATTATCGGATACCAGCGATCTCTATGAGGCTGGGCTCACATCCCTGACTACCGTCAATGTTATGTTGGCGATTGAAGAAGAATTCGATATTGAGTTTGCAGACAGCATGCTCAATCGCCAGACGTTTCAGAGCATTGATGCTCTGGTTGAAGCGCTGGAAGAGTTAGTCCAATAGTTCACTATAGAGGCGACTTTTTTGGAATCTAGCCAAACACGCGATTTCACCTATTTATTCGAGCTGATAGATCAATTGGGGCGGGAGTGCGCCAGTACGCATGCCGATGACGTTGATACGCAAGCTCGCTTTCCCCACGAAACATTTACTGCACTCAAGCAGCACCGGATGCTCAGTTGCTATGTGCCGCGTGAATTGGGTGGCGATGGTCTTACCGTTACCGAGGTTGCGCTTCTATGTGAACGATTGGGTCGGTACTGTGCTTCCACAGCCATGGTCTATGCCATGCACCAAATACAGGTGGCCTGCTTGGTTCATCATGGTCTGGGCAGTGATTATTTTAGGGGCTACCTCCAGCGGCTTGTTTCGGAACAGTTACTTATGGCTTCTGCGACGACGGAGTTAGGCGTGGGTGGCGATTTGCGTTCGAGTTTATGTGCGTTACAGCGAAGCGGGGACAGCTTTACCATCAAGAAAGAGGCTCCTGTTATATCTTATGCGTTGGACGCCGATGCCATACTGGTAACCTGTCGCGCGAACCCCGAGGCGCCAGCGAGCGATCAGTTACATCTGTTGCTGGAAAAAGACGCTTGTGAACTCAAGGAGATCTGTGGCTGGGACACTATGGGCTTTAGAGGAACCTGCAGTTCGGGGTTTTCTTTAAGTGGTAGTGGTGCAATGGAGCAAGTGCTGCCAGTGCCCTTTGCTACAATACTGGCTGAAACCATGCACCCTGTTGCGCATTTAACTTGGGGCGCACTATGGACAGGTATGGCAGAGGATGCCGTACATAAGGCTCGCTCTTCGGTGCAGGCTGCTGCACGTAAAAACCCTGATTTACCTCCCGTAGCACCGCTGCGTTTAGCCGAACTTAATGAACAGTTTTTTAGTATGCGAGCAGGCGTTCTGGAAATGCTCAATGCTTACCAAGCATTGGTTAACCAGAATAATACGGCTGGCTGCAGTAATTTTGTTTTTGCTACGCGCATGAACAACGTGAAATTACGCTGTTCTGAAATGGTGGTCGATATTGTTGGCAAGGCGTTGATGATTGTCGGTATTTCCGGGTATCGAAACGATTCCAGCAACAGTCTCTGTCGTCATATACGCGACGCTTACGGCGCGGCGTTGATGGTTAACAACGACCGTATCCGTGGCCACAATGCCACCATGCAGCTTGGCATGCGAGGCTAGCCCATGTGCCTTTCCGATAGCGACTTACTTTTGGCTTACGATACGTTTCGTTCTGAGTTAATTGCGGGGGGGCTATTGATTCCATTGGGTGTGGCCGGTGTTTATGGTCGTAGCGGAGTGTTTGAAGGCATAGTGGATAAACTAGAGTCGTTTATTTCCCGTGAAGGCGCTTTCCAAAATCCCGAAGTAATGCGGTTCCCGCCTATCCTAAGTCGTGAAACCTATATTGCCACAGACCATATTGAAAACATGCCCGACCTTATGGGCTCGGTGCATTCATTTGATGGCGGTGATCGTGATCAGCGAAAACTGATTGAGCGAGTGCACGCGGGAGAGCAAGACTGGGCTTCTGATTTGCGTGCAACCGAAGTGATGTTGGCACCAGCCGCCTGCTACCCCCTATACCCAACCGCTACCGGTGTTTTACCCGAACAGGGCCGGGTTGTAGACCTTGAGACCTGCGTTTTCCGTCATGAGCCCTCCCCAGACCCAGCACGTATGCAGAGTTTTCGTCAGCGAGAGTTCGTTCGTTTGGGTACCGCCGAGCAAGCTTTAGAGCATCGTAATAGCTGGCTGAAGCGAGCTGAAACTATGCTGCTTTCGTTGGGTTTAGATGTACAGGTCGCCAGTGCCAACGATCCGTTTTTTGGTCGTTCCGGTAAATTCTTGAAAGCTTCACAGTTGGAGTTGGAGCTTAAATTTGAAATTCTTGCGCCTATCTGTTCCAGCGAGAAACTCACCGCCATTAGTTCGTGCAACTACCATCTAGACCATTTCGGGCAATCGTTTGACATAAAAACGGCTGGCGGGCAGGCCGCCCATACGGCCTGTATTGGTTTTGGCATGGAGCGTATTACGCTGGCGCTATTAAAAGCGCACGGGTTAAATCCTCAAAAATGGCCGGTTGAAACTAAAACAATATTACGTATTGAATGAAAAGCCTATTACCTCTCAACCCGCACGCTTACCAACAACACGCAATACACGGCGATGACAGAATTTGGGCTGAAACCAACTGTTATGTGGATGTACTAATTGAACTGATTCACGCGTTTGGTTACAACCCTGTTGCTGGTCTTGCGTTTACGCTTTCTATTGATTTTGAAAGTGATCAGTGGACATTCTTTAAATACCCCCCCATAGATTTACTCGAACTCTACGGTATGGACGTACAGGAATTAAACCCCTGGCGAAGCTTGGCAATACATGTTCAAACGCAGGTGGAGGCTGGCCGCCCTGTACTTGTCGAGTTAGATTCATATTATTTACCCGATACGGCGGGCACGGCCTATAAAACGGACCACGTAAAATCGACAGTTGCCGTAAATGAAATAGACATAGAAAAAAAGCATATGGGCTATTTTCATGGGCAGGGCTATTATCACGTGGGCGGGGAGGATTTTGAACAGCTATTTCAGCTAAACGGCCTTGTTCATGAGCGAATGCTTCCGCCTTACATTGAGCTGATTAAGCTGCGTGAGCAACCTAATAAAATAAATGGTCAGATATTATTACGGCGCTCAATTATATCGCTTCAGCGCCAGCTCAGAATCATGCCGGAACAAAATCCATTTGATAAATTCAGTGAGCAATTTATAGTGGATGTAAATTGGTTGCGTCAAGAGTCTATCGATAGTTTCCATAAATATGCCTTTGCAACACTCCGGCAGTTTGGTGCTTGCTTTGAACTTTCGGCAACATATCTGCAGTGGCTGACCGATTCTGGCGAGACGGATTTGGAGGTGGCAAGGGCCGGTTATCTTGCCATTTCGAACGATGTCAAAACCTACCAATTTAAACTCGCACGCAGCATTGCCAGAAACAAAATTATAGCGTTAGATGAATTACACAGTATGGCGAAGCATTGGCAGCAATGCCGTGATATTTTAACGACCAAATACTTAAAATAGCGGGTGGCGCGCTCTTTGGAAAAACTATGCAGTTAACCCACTGGAAAATAGGCAGAAGCGCAGCAGACGAGTTCGCATCGCCAGAACAAGTGCCACACCACGCGTATCAATGGCAATCGATGGCTGCGACTACGGTGGCAGATGTTATGCAGGCGTACCAGCTTCCCTGCGAAAAGCTTGATGAATACGATTGGTGGTTTAGTTGTTCTTTTTCGGCCAGCGAAAAAAAGCTTGCTGAATCGCTTGCGCAAATAACCTGTGATGGCTTGGCAACTTTGGCCGAGGTATGGTTAAACGGCACTTGCTTGGGTGAATCTAACAATTTATTTTTACCTTATTGTGCGCAGGTAAACGGTTTGTTGCGCCGAGATAATCAGTTGGTTGTTGTGTTTCGCTCCCTTGCACATGCGCTTGGGAAAAAGCATGTGCGTCCTGCCTGGAAAACGCGTTTAGTTGACCAACAGAATCTACGGTGGTATCGAACCAGTCTTATTGGCTATATTCCTGCCTGGATGCCCGATAAAAAACCTGTAGGTTTTATTGGCGATGTTCGCATTTTTAGCTGGGAGGATATGGCTACCGAGACGTTTTCTGTTCGCCCCGACGTAAAAGACGACGTGTGCTACGTTGACGTGCAGGCTGAATTTGACACTGAGGCGGTGTACATTTCTCGAGCGCAGATTGTCTTCGACATTAACGGCATCCACTACCCGATAGCCTGTCAGCATATCTCATCCGAAGGTGTTATTTGTGTACCAAAACAGCGTATTGAGCTTGGGAGCCTGCCGCTATGGTGGCCTCATACCCACGGTGAACCGAAAACCCACAGGTACAAAATAATACTGAAAACCTACGACGGTGGAAAAGCGTCTACGACGGTTCTCAAGCAGGGCGCTCTGGCGTTTCGTTGTGTAAGCCTGGAAAGGCCAGACAATAACGTTGTGTTAAAGATCAATAGCAAAGCGGTATTTTCACGTGGTGCTTGTTGGATAACGCCGGATATTATCCGACTAAAAACCACCACTGAGCAGTTGCAAAAGCTTTTGCTGTTGGCGCGTGATGCCGGTATTAACATGTTGCGCATTCCTGGCACTATGTTCTACGAACAATCAGAATTTTATGCGCTCTGTGATCAAATCGGAATTTTGGTTTGGCAAGATTGCATGTTTGCTAATATGGATTACCCGGTAGGTGATGAAGGGTTTATCGCTAATGTTGGTAAAGAAGTTGAGTATCAATTTAAGCGACTTCAGCAATATGCTTGTGTCGTTGTATTTTGTGGCGGTAGCGAGGTATATCAGCAGGCCGCACTATTGGGTATTGAGCCGCAATATTGGAACAAGACGTTGTTTGAGCAGTTATTGCCGACTAAGTTACACGAGGCGTACGGTGAATTTCCTTATTTTCCCTCTACGCCCTGTGAGGGAGACTTACCAATACACCTAGAAGATGGCATATGCCATTACTGGGGCGTTGGCGCCTACCGTGGAGACCTTACAGACCCACAGAAATTCGATATAAAGTTTTCATCAGAATGTCTTGGCTTTTCCAATATTCCCAGTGAGGAAACGCTTAAAAAAGTTTTTGGTCTGGCGGCGCCCGCTGTTCATACGCCGCTCTGGAAACACGGAGTACCGCGGGACTCTGCCGCTGGTTGGGATTTTGAAGATATTAGAGATCATTATCTTAAGGCGCTTTTCGCTATTGAGGCGCGAGAACTTCGATACGAGGATAATGACCGTTACCATCGCTTATCCCGTTTGGTGTCTGGTGAAGCGATGCGCGCAGTATTTCGATATTGGCGATCGTCGCGCAGTAATTGTTTTGGTGGGGTAATCTGGTTTTATCGTGACTTGGTCGAGGGCGCCGGGTGGGGCCTGATCGACAGCTACGACACGCCTAAGTCTTGTTACCATCTTCTCGGTCATGTATTGCAATCACAACAAGTGCTTATACTCGATGAGGCATTTAACGGGCACCGTATAGAGCTGATCAATGAGCGTAACACGCAACTTAATGCGGTGTTGCATATTGGCCTTGTCGGTTTCGATGGCCAGCTAATTGATGAGATTGTTAAAAGTATACAGCTAGAAGAGTCCAGCAGTACCCGCTTCTCACTCGATGAAGAGATTGGCCGTTTTACTGACACAACACATGCCTATAAATTTGGAGCACAGCGAGTGTATGCACTGGTGGCAGAACTCCGGTCTTCGACTGATGTGTTAATTAGTCAGGATGTCGTATTTCCAAATAGGAAGTGTATCGAAATGCAGCCCGGAAATTTAGAGTGTACGCTTGCTGAAAAAATTACTTCGAATCATTTCGCTTTGATACTTCAATCCAATACGTTTTTGGAATACGTTACTTTAGCGAGTAAAAAATACCGCTTTAACAAAAATATTTTATGTCTGTTGCCGGGTAAGAAATACAAAGTTTTTGCGACTAGCGATGAGAACTCTATGGCAATAGCAGAGAAAGTGCGCGTTTTGGCCTCTGCAATCAATACAAAAAAAGACTTTCGTTTTGTTTTATAAACATGTATTAGGCAATTGGTAGTGTATGACAGTGGTTATTGATCAATATGAACATCGTGATGCTTATGCTGGCCATAGTGTTAATAAGAATGTGATAACGAAAAACCTGCACTGGCTTAAGGCCAGAAAATCTGCATGTTACGCAGTTACTTACTTGTCCAAAAATAATGAGCAGAATTCTCACGAAAGCCCAACCGAAAGCCCAATCGAAAATGAAGTAGGTGAAATTGGGTCAGAAGAAGTCGGATCAGAAGAAATAACGCGCGGTTTTATTGTGCTTCCTACATTAGGTCATGAATATAATCACAGCCATCGTGCAATTACCTATATGTGTGAACAAATTACGTTGCAGGGGGGGGCGGCATGCCTGCGGTTGGATTTGTCTGGCACTGGGGATTCCCCTGGTGATGAGATATCTGAATTTTGTATTGAAGAATGGTCGGAGTGTATTGAGTCAGCGATTTCCGAGCTTAAAATTAAGCATGGTACCCGCCATATTACGATTATAGGGTACCGCTTTGGGGGGTTGATGGCTGCGTATTTCGCTAAGAAAATACGAGATATCCAGTGTGTGTTAATTTGGAACCCTTATACGAACGGCGCGGCATTTTTTCGAGATATGGAAATTATTGGGCGTAATCAGCCCGGCTGGTTGGACGCGCCTGACAATGTATTTGATGCCGGGGGGTGTATTTTTAGTCGCGCAGCACAAAAACGGCTCTCAGGCATTGCGCTAGAGCTGGATAATGCCTCCCATGTACAAGAGCTTCACATTCTTCAGCCTGAAGAACGGCCCTTGTCTAAACGCCTGTTTACAAAGCTTTCAGGTGTTATTGGAAAAGCCTATCAAACGTTATACCTTGGAAATAACGAATTTCAAAAGGCAGCGCTTGTTAATACTGTTCCGCTAGATGCTATCGAAAAGATATTGCGGTCGCTGGCAACGTGTGTAAAAAATGAGAGTACGCCACTCATCGAAAATGACTATAGCGTAAACATCAATACACCTACCGATTCAACATTAGAGTTGAAAACAGGCTCACGAATAGATTCACAAATAGAGTCGAATAATGTCGTTGAAAGAATAGTGGTAATTCCCGAGACTGGTGCTGTTGGAGTTTTAACCGAGCCAGACGGCGCAAAGCCTACTTGCCTATTGATTCTACTTAACGGTGGCGCATCACACCACGTTGGGCCTTCTCGGCTGTATGTGAATTTAGCTCGTTTTTTAGTGAGTAAAGGGTACGCGGTGCTACGCGCCGATTTGCCTGCCTTGGGAGATGGCGCTTGTGCAACGCAAAAGATTGAACAGAGGTTGCATCCTTTTCCACAGGGCTGTTTAGACGATATTAAATCGGTTATTGATGTGGCGAACAAAAATCATCGGTATCAGCAAGTATCCCTCGGGGGGCTTTGCTCTGCCGGACTAAATGGCTTTCAGTATCAATTAGCGCAGCACGATAAGCGAATAAATATGGTGTTGGCGATAAACCCTACACAGCTATATTGGCGAGAGGGTCAATCATACTTACCCTACATAAATCAGAAAAAAACAGTGAAGCGTCAAGTCAAGACAATGCTTAAAGCGCTGTTCAGCTGGAGATTGGCTGGCTCGCTAAAACGTTATTTGATTACGGTTTTTCATGAGCTATGGCTGTGCGTTACTAGCATTTTATGTAAGGCTTTTAATTTTTTGACGCTTTACGGAAAGCGAGGTAACACCTTCACGCAAGACCTAACTGTATTGCAATCTCTTGGTACCCGTATCGCTTTTCTCATTTCCAAAAATGAATCGGGTTTATCGTACATTAAACGCCTTTTGGGTGTGAGATACAGATATTTCTTAAGTAGAGGCTATTGTGAAATGACAGTATTACCTGATGCCGATCACGCATTTGTTCTACGCCAGCAGCAGATACATTTATATGCCGGCGTAGAACAAAAACTGAAAATTGAGTGAAGTATTCTGGTTTAAGTAACATTTCCACATACAAAAATTAATACACAAGTTATGGTTGGGTCTTGATAAAATGATTGACAGTGGCATTCTAGATGAAATATTTCTTAGTGTTTTCAATTGGGAAACCTTACCTTCTAAAACATCTATCAACAAAAACGCAATAGAGATGTGGGACTCTATGATCCAGTTAAACTTGGTTTCGGCAATTGAAAGTGAGTTTGATATTGTAATTGCACTTGATGAGGCGCTGGCGATCACGTCGTATAGTGTGGCTGAATCAGTTATTGAAAAGCATATAAGTTAATGAAGTTTTTGGAAGCAAAGAAAGCTATTCGAAATCTTCAGGCCGGTGTTGATTGCAGTGTTCATTTGTTTTCTTCTGCCCAGTTAGAAAATCTATCGCCCTTTTTTGAGGCCTATTGCGCGCACCATAATTTGCGATCAACGATAGCGCACACGCCCTTTGATACCCTTTCTCAGTCACTGCTTGAGCCTCCGATTGTTCGGCCTGAGTTAGGGCCTATTTCTGTGAGTGTTTTGGTTCTATTTCCATGGGATTTTTGCCCTCAATTGAATTGGCGAGGGCCTGTGAGCACAGATCCACTGTGCTTTAATAGGTTAAATGCGCAGGTCGATGACTTTGTGGAGTTGCTTCGGGTGCGCGCGATTCCGGGGGTGTTTGTGAATGCGGATGTTCCTCGGGTTTTAGCGAGTGATGATGAGCAGCATCGGTTGGAGCGCTACATCCGTGTGGCGGCCATGACCTGCAATTTCGCTTTCTTAGAAAATCAGTACTTTTCGTTAGAGAGTTTTGCTCGGCTTGGCAGACCGTTTTCGAATAGTGTTGCTGTAGCCATAGCAGAAATACTATCGATTAAGGTTTATTCGCAAATAGAAGAAAATTTTGAACCAAAAAAAGTGTTAATTACTGACCTAGATAATACCGTGTGGAGTGGTGTTGTAGGTGAAGATGGTGTGGATGGTGTTTTTTGCTCTCCGGAGGGAAGGGGTATTGCTCACTATTGGTATCAGCTGGCGCTTAAACAATTGCATTCCCGTGGCGTGTTGCTCGTGGCTGTTTCGAGAAATGATATCGATCTTGCTAGGGCACCTTTTGAGCAAGCTAAATTTCCGCTATCGCTGGATAGTTTTCATTCAATTAGGGCAGGGTATGGGAAAAAGTCTAATCAGATAAAACTGCTTAGCAATGAATTAAGTTTGCCAGTAAAAAGCTTTGTTTTTGTGGATGATAATCCGGTTGAAATTGCGGAAGTGAAAAGTGAAGTGCCCGAAATTATGTGCCTTACGTTTCCTGATAATATCGAGGAGTTTCCCGCTTGGTTAAATAGGATGTTAGCCTTTTTCCGGTCAGACGAAATTACAATTGAGGATCTTCAGCGCGACAAGCTGTACAAAATACGTGCATTGGCCAATGTGGAAAAAGCTGAATCGAAAAGTCTTGAAAGTTATTTGTCGTCTTTGAATATGACACTGCATATAAACGTTAAGGTTTTAGAAAATAGATCGCGAGCAATACAGCTAATAAATAAAACTAATCAATTTAATTTGAACGGCATTCGATTTTCTGATTGTGAAGTTGACAATGTTATTGCGTGCGGTGGAAGCCTAGTAAGTGTGCGTCTGGTTGACAAATTTGGTGATCATGGCGACATTATGGCTTGTCTTATAGATGTTCAGGGTAATGTAATTAGCTGGGTAATGTCGTGTAGAGTATTGCAGCGTGATATAGAAAATACTTTTTTACGATGGCTTCTTTACGAATCCAATATATCCGTTCAATCTTTGAACTACCAGGAAACTCTGCGAAACTCACCTGTATTTAATTTTTTAAGCGGACTTTTGGCGATTACCGACTTTGATGCTGACAGCAAAAAAGTTGATGTATCAGTAATTAAAAAAAGCTTGTGTGTAGACAGCGGCTATCATCAGGTTCGGTTGGTAAAGTAAAGATGTTCAATGAAATTTGTCTTTCAGTCGCAGTATGGGTTTTTCCAATAGGTAGTAGCTTAAGGTAGTCGCGACTAATGCCATTGCGGTTCCCCATACTAATATCTGGCCAACTGAGCATTCGAAGTGTCGCATCACTCTAAAGATTGGATAGTGCCAAAGATAGAATCCGTAAGAAACTGTCCCAAGCCAGATAACGGGTTTTAGGCGCAAGAAAAGTTTTAGCGGGGTTCTGCCTGGTAATAGTACGTCAAGTATGAATATACAGGTTATTATTTCAACCAGTGTAAATACGTATAAATACAGCTGCTTGCTTTCATAGGGTATTTTGTAGGTGAATATCCCCAGTAGTATAATACCAAGACTGGCAGCAACGGTGATGGCGGGACGTAACACGTAGAGCATCGTGCGAAAATGAGGGTAGTAAACCCCCATACCTAAAGTGGCGCCAAGCAGTAGTGAGTCTGCTCGAGTATCCAACCCGTTGTAGACACGCATCCAGTGAGCGTCCTGTAAAGTAAGGTAAGCCCGCCAGGCACATGCTGTCAACGCCAGGCCAAAGCATAGCGCCAGTAGTTTTTCAGCGGGTAAGCGCAGCTTTGAGCAGGCCAGAATTATGAGTGGCCATGCGATATAAAACTGCTCTTCTATAGCGAGGGACCAAGTATGCCCTATCCAGTCTGGCTGCCACATGCCAAATGCTCTCGTCCAGTTGGCTATATAAAAAAAAGCGTATATTGATCCTTCAATATTTTTTACGAATTGAGCGCGCTCTAAAAATAGCACGCTCAGCAGTACAAAAACGAACAGCATTAGGCTCAGTGCGGGCGCTAGTCGAAGCGCTCTGCGAATGTAAAACTTTTTGTAGTTAATGCGTCCGTTTGTTTGTATTTCCTTAAACAACAGTGCGGTGATAAGGAATCCGCTTAAAACAAAAAATAAGTCAACACCCAAATACCCGCCAATGAGCCATCCGTCTTTTGGGGCGGCATGAAAAATCGTCACGAGCAGGATTGCATAACCTCGCAACGCATCAAATTCAGGGGAATAACCAAGAGAAAATTGTTCTCTTTCTATCTGCATGATAAGAGCTCTGTGTAAATGCTATTGCGGATATAAGCCGTGATATGAAAGGCAAAAAATAGGTTTTGCCTTATGAGGAGAGCCGGAGAATAGTCTTTATTTTCTTGGCGAAACCGCTACGCAAGTATCGATAGGCGTGTTTAAGGGAGAGTGAGAATGGTTTTTTTACATTAGTAATAGCGTTTTCGGTGTAACCCAATTCGTGTAGTAAATCGCCAGCCACCCAATTGAATTCCGCTAGCTGGTGCATTGAAAGTTCAGTTTTCCATGAGCCAGATACACCCTTTCTAAAAAAATTGGTAGGTTCGGGGCGCTCCTCTGTGCCAGATGCGACACGTTCACCGGGGTTAATAAACGTTTTTTTGTCGTACTTGTTTGATTTCAATTTATCGAAAGTATGTGCATCATAGATAGCTCTAATTTCTTCTTCCGTTATCGGTATCGATAGAAAAGAGAATATTTCTTCTAGCTTACTGTAGCCATTTTCAAGCAGATCCTCATACTTGACCTCGAGGTAACTTGACGAGGATATACATGCCGCTCTGCTAGTATTTACCGCTGTTTTCCACTCTAAGGCGGCGTCTTCTATGCCCCGATGGGACCAATATTTACCCCAATCTTTCCGTGCAGCAAGAATGGAGCTGGCCACATCTCGACCGTCGCGTATAACGTGAATGATTTTCGCTTTTGGAAAGCAGGCCTGTATGACCGGTAGGTGCAGGCTGTTATTGGGAGACTTTTCAAGAAATAGCTTTGCGCTGGCTTTCTGTGCGAGTATAGGTGCATATACTCCCTCGGCAAATTGGCGAAGTAGTTGGTAGAATTCTGCTGTGTCTATGTAGGAGGAGATTCCGTGGAAGCGAAGTTCAGATGTTTCTGGATAGCGTAGCTCGGCTTCCCATTGACGGACTAGTTTGCTCAAATAGTTGTTGAATAATTGACTTTCCTGAGCTGTGGCTAATGCGGGATGGCTGCCGAGCATTAATTGAAGCCAAGTTGTACCACTTCGGCCGGAACCGGCAATAAAGGCAATATTATCCATTAAAAACATCCGCGTTGATATTTCGCAATTTACCAGATCCGTTCCCAAATGCTATAGTTTTTTAGTTTGACGCCTAAATAACAAAGATTCTATATGCCATTCACTCGCAACGCTGGTTATCTGCCGCTTCCTTCCGCTAGTACTTTCCTCTGGCACTATAGCCCTGTGGAGCGAGCCTCAACCGATCTGGTGATTCTTTGTCCTCCTATCGGTCAGGCTTATATGTCTACACATCGTACATTGCGACATCTTGCCGAAGCGATTGCCGAAACGGGCGTTCATTGCATACGCATTGATTACCCAGGTCAGGGGGATTCAGCAGATCCAGCGGAGGGGCTGACGGCTGATTCTTGTATTCTTAGTTTAGTGCAATTGTGTGATTACCTTCGCGCGCAGCGCGCGTTTACCAATATCAGCTTGGTTGGTTTTGGGCTCGGGGCGTCATTTGCCTATAAGGCCGCTTCCAAAACCGATGTAACAGCACTAGTGCTATGGGACCCTTGTATCAGTGGGCGTCGGTACTTGCGCGAAGTAAAGTTGCTGTCGGAGATTTTGCCGCAGCAAGAAAAAGCTGAGATATCCGAAATCGAGGTGTCAGGATTACAGGTTAATTCGGCATTTAGTTCTAGCTTAGAGCGCTTATCGATCGTTGATGATAGTAAAAGCAACGCTGAAAGTGTGCTCTACTTGTACCAACAAGAAAAAACCAAGCACACCTTATTTGCTAAGCAACTAAGTGAAAACGTCAAGCGGGTAAGCATTTCCGAATACGAAGGCTACGCCGATATGGTCGCCTACCCGACGGAGACAGTTGTTCCGTATTCGGCTATTAACGAGATAGTGGCGTTTGTACAAGTATCTCGCCTCCAACCAGACCACGAAGAGGAATCGCCTACTGACCCTTTGGCGTTAAAGGCTTCTCATTTGCTCGGTAGCATCGAAGAGCAAGCTATTAGCTTTGGTAGTGGTGGATCGCTATTTGGCGTTTTGTGCAAAAGTAAAAAAGCCGACGGCCCTCAAGATAGCGTGGTTGTGTTTCTTAACTGCGGTGCCGAGCACCATGTAGGACCGCATCGGCTTTATACGCAATTTGCTCGCCGTATAGCAGAGAAGGGCGTGCCGAGTTTTCGTTTTGATATTGAAGGCATTGGCGACAGCCCTGCGGTGAGCGGGAATGATGACAATAATGCCTATTCTCCTGTTGCCATACGCGATATTGTTCAGGCGATTGAGATACTGGAACAAATAGGGTTTAAGCGCTTTCAGTTGGCGGGTATTTGTGCAGGTGCTTACCATGCCTTTAAGGCCGCAGCTGAGCTTCCTCCAACGTTGTGCATACCGCACGCCATCCTCATTAATCCGCTTGTTTATGATTGGGATTATAGTAACGCCGGGGGAGTTAATCGTGTAGGTTTGTATGGAGATATAGCTAGATATCGTGGGGCACTGCTGAGCCGAGAGGTTTGGAAACGCATGTTTACTGCCAAAATAAATGTCCTCAGAGTTTTCCGCAATCTAATAAGTTACACCGCGAGTATGGCTATCACACGCATTCAGTCATTCATGGGAATCGAGAATATTGTAGCCAAACGCTTAGATAATGTTGTTGGTAGGCCGTGTAAATTACACTTACTTCTAGCAGAAAATGAACCTGGGCTTGCGTTATTACTTGACGATGCGGCAAATAGCGTAAAAAGATATAAGCGGGCGGGGAGCCTTGAGCTTAAGTCCATTGATGGCGCCGACCACGGCCTATCAAAAAAATATATGCAGGAGAAATTATATAAATATCTCGAAGATATATTTATGGGTGCCAAGTAAGGCTAGGGTGTGAGTGTATCGGTGGTACGTTGATAAAGGTGTACGAATCGGTCGGTATTTCGCTTAACGGCTTTATTCCAAATGTCGAGGGCGTAATTGTCGTTTGGGTTTCGCAGGATATCTGTTGTTTTAATCAGCTTAAACCCCTGCTTTTCGAAATCTTTTTTGGTGAATTCTTCATCTATTCGGTGCTGCTTTCCTGCAGCCGAAATACCTGAGCCGATGACCGCGGCGTGATCGGTGAGTAGTAGGCGGCCTTCGGGCTTTAGTGCTAATCGTAATTGCTGAAAAAAATGTTCGGTATTGGCTTCGAAATGCGGACGTTTAGGCCGTTTGACGTAGATATCATGGTAGCTAAGTGCAAGCACAATTGCGTCAATTTCTGTGGGAAGCTGCAGATCGTTCCAAGGTACATCCAAACGCGTTACATTCTTCAAACGGTTATTATCGAGGCGGTCGGTAAGGTCTTTGCCTGCGATATGTGTAAAAAGCGGAGGGTTAACAATATAAACGTGCCCCTTCTTACCTACTAGCTCGCTCAGTATCTCGGTATACCAGCCACCGCCGCCGAGAAGGTCTACAACTTTGTCGCCGGGTTTGATTCCTGAAAAAGCGAGAATTTCGGCAGGTTTGCGTTCTGCATCGCGTTTTCTGTCTGCATATGGGCGATTATTATTGAAATAAACCGCTTTTTCATAGACGTTAGCGTCTTCAAGTTTTACCGGTGGGCCTTCGATACAGCCGGCCAAAAAACTTGCGAATAAACTTAAGTATATTGGTAGCTTCATGGCGGGCCTCATATGTTTAGGCAAAGCGGGCTTTTAGATTATCGACATATGTTTTAATTCGGTAAAGCAATCTAAATAATGGGCTGTAGATATACTGCACCGATTCGAAACGTTGGCCGGGATTTGCAATACGTGCTTTATAGTTACTGATTTTTCCCGTGCCAGCTAATAAGTCGTATTCATCAAATTCGCTAGCCTCGCAATTTTTTTCTATTGCATAACCAAGAGTTAACATTCCGATAGATAATTTTTGCGCAGATTTATCTGAGAACCCGAGTTGGAAGTTATAAGTACGGCGATTACAGGCGATATCAAAAGTACAGCCAATGATTTCGCCTTCGAGGCTGACGATGATACCGTTTGCCGCTATGTTTTCAGCTTGATGTATATACCGAATAAATTCTTTGTGCTGATGGTATTGTGCGTTTTTCCCCCAGCGATCTGTATGGAATTCTGTAAGGAGGGGGAATATTCTTTCGTAATTTTCTGCTGAAACTTGCTCTATGGATAGTGAACCTAGTTTTTCCAAGTTCTTTCTTCGATTAAACAGTTGCAGTCTGGAGTTCTTCCCCAAGGCTTTCACATAAGAATCAAATTCATCTTGTGTATTGGATTGGTATGTTGTGCTTTCCAATTGAACCCGTCTACAGCCGTTTCTCTTTTGCCACTCCTGATCGAATAGTATAAATGTAGTTGAGCCCACAACTAGGTCAGAGAAAAAAAGCTCATCGAAGGTGAATTTTTCAAAAATGTAGTCGATAATTTTTTGTGCGGTGGCTTGCTCTTGATCTGGATCCAGAAGAAATTGTAAGTACTCACTCCTGAAGCCGCTAAACCCCTCTTTTCGATGGCCAATAAACTGAATACGGCTCAAGCTGGGAGAGAGGGGAAAAGGCCTTACCTTACATGAATACAATGGTGCTAGGCCTAGAAGAATATCCTCTTCATAGACAGCAAGTAACAGTAGCTCTTCCTCGGGTTTACGGTAGGTTGACCACCACCCATGCATCCAGTGCCATGATAGGAAAAGCTTGTCGGCTGTGGATCGGTCCAGTAGCGAAGACCACTCTTCTTGCATATCGGCGAAATCCGACTCAGAAAGCCGTTTTACGGTTAGATTTTTATTCATAGTATTGCAGGTAATAAATGGGTGAATGCTACTTTTAGTTAAACCGAAGTTGCGCTTGTTCGAGGTGCTGCTGAATTTCTTTTTCATTCGGCGCAAGTTCCACCGCGCGCTCGAGTAATTCAACGGCTTCAGCGCTGTCCATCTTCATTTTGATATAACCTGCAGTGTCGAGCACTGCCGCATTTTCTGGTGAAAGCTTAACCGCCCGCGTTGCTAGCTGGTCGGCTTCGAACAGTTTATTGTCCTCTTGGTATAACCAGGCTAGGTTGTTAAGCGCGGCGATACTGGTTGGGTTTAATTTCAGGGCGCTTTCGTACAAATCAATAGCCCTATTTTCGCCGGCTTGTTGAGCATTCATCGCTTGCACCAGCAATGGTTGATAATTGCCCGGGTCTACCTTGGTCCATTGCGCCACAAAATCTTCAGGAAGTTGTTGTTTGAGAGATAGGCTGACTTTGTAGATAGCGTTGCCAATACTGGGTGTCGCGTTTGTCTTCCAGTAAGCCATAAGTGTGGTAAAAGCGTCGTCTCTTTTATCTTGTTTTATTAGTATGTCGGCGTTAAACAGCGTTGCTGTAACGTCGTGGCCTTTTTGAACTAAATCAGAGTGAATTTTCTTCGCGCTATTAAAATCTTCTTGGAGTAGATATAAATTGCCTAACAATATAGCGACTTCCGGTGAATCGGGGAATTTTTTGTAGCCATTCTCCAGTGTTTTAACGGCCGTGGAAATTTTGTTTTGCTTGATGTACGTTTTGGCTTCGGCATCGATCAAGCGAATTTCAAAGTGTCTTACTTGCCCAGCGGTACTTGCCGTAGAGGCTTTGATACGCTCGACGATATTGGTGGCGGTATCGATTTCACCCACACTCATGGCGTTTACAGCCAACAAGGATAAGTGCGATAAACTAGCTTGTTCTTCAGCTGGAATAGCCGTGAAGGTGTTAACGATGGTGGTCCAGTCGGTACTATTTTTTATCTGAGCAGCTAATAGGTTTTGTGCGAGCTTGGGGGCAGAGGGGTTTAATCTGAGTGCTTTTTCAAAGGCAGGTATTGCTTTAGCCCAATTCTGCTGCACCATTTCGTTGGTGCCGGTAAAGGTCCATGCATATGCGCTATTGTTATTAAGTGCTAAGGCTTTTTGCAGATCTTTGGAGGCGTTGCCAGTGTTACCCTCTTTGATATTGACCGCAGCCGTCATTAGCCACCCGGCTTCATTTTGGGGTTGGGTTTGCTTTAAGTTTGCGGCGTAGGCCAATGCCTCGGAGTTTAACTTCAGGTGACGATACGCACCAAAAAGTGCGAGCTGATCTGGAGTGGAAGAAAATGTTTCAGAGGCTTTTTTGAGAGTTTGCTTGGCTTTTTCTGGTTTTCCCTGCTGACGGTAGTGTGCGGCGAGTAGGGAGTAAGCACGTAGTTCATTGGTGCCTAGGGAGATGGCTTTTTCAAGTGCCTGTGCACCTTTGTCTTTGTATTGTTCCTCCGTTATAGCGGTTAAGCCAAAGAGGGTTTGCAAATGCAGGTTTTCCGGGTTTGTGCTGGCGGCTTTTTCCAGAATTTTTAGTGCTTCGCCTTTTCTGTCGAGCCTAAGTTCGGCAATTGCCGCCGCCGCACTCAATTTGGGCGAGGCCGTTTCAGGATCTACGCTATCTTGAAATAATTTAGAGGCTTTGTCGGCGTCGCCTTGCTCCAAGCTGATGACGCCAAGTAGCGCCTCGGCCGATTCCATGTTGGGGAAGTCTTGATGGAGCTTCTCCAGCAGAGTTGCACCTTTGTCAATATCGCCACTTTCAATAGCGGTGATGGCTTCCTGTAGCTGTGCCTGTACATCAGATGCGTCAGGGTTGGCGTCTTTTAAGACTTTTTCAAAGGGCACGGCATCGGCATAGCGGCCCATCTGTGTAAGTGTTTTAGATAGAAGATTCAAAATACCCGAGCGCAGAGGTGTCAGCACATCAGGCGTAGTTGATTGATGGAGGGCCTTCATTAGCAGTTGTTCTGCTTCCGGGTAATTTTTTTGTAGAAAGCGTGATCGTGCTGCGGTGTAGAGTGCCTCGGGGTTTTCTGGGTTTTGCTCTACTAGCTCGAGTAGATTATTTTCGTTTTCTTCAGGTGTGCCAAGTTTATAGGCGGTGATGAAGTGAGCCAGCTGAATGTCTAAATCGTTTGGGTACTGGTTTTTGATGGATTGTAAAAGGGCATATCCTTCGTCGGCATTTCCCGTGCCGAGTAAAATTTTTGCTTTTAGTAATTGATATTCGCCTGCCTCTACTGAAGACGCGTCAATGGCGTCAAAGCTCTGTTTGGCTGAAAAATATTTTGTGAGTGAAATATAGGTTTGCGTTAACCGGTAATTGAGTGCTGGATAAGCTACTACTTGTTCTTCCAGCAGCGTTTGAGCACTCTTATATTGGCCGAGCTCGAGGTATACATCGGCGAGTGCGCCAATCGACTCGGCGCTGGGGGATTTTTTAACCGCGTTGCGAATTTCTAGGATCGCGGGTCTGTATTGGCCCTGCTTTATATACCGTTCGCTGTTGTTTAGATGAGCGTCTGCAGAACGGGTATCTTTACCTTGATTGGAATCTTCAGAGCAGCCCACTAGAAGTATTAGTGCGGCAGAAAGGAGAAAAGTTTTCAGATTAAATACAGGAATGCTGGGCTTGGTATACATGGTCACGATCACTGTGTTAAGTATTATGTCGGCCGCTAGTCTATCGATAGCATGTTGCTGATTCAATGCAGAATTGGGTTGAGGGTGGATTTCGTATACGGAGGGATATGGTTATTTGGCGCGTGCTACACCTTAGGGTATGTTTGCCGCCTAGAAGTGTCGAAATTCATTGCACAAACCGTGTTCCCAGTTTGGTCTGTCGTGCGCTGTTAGCAGGCGCCATATAAAAAAGCCCTCACCTTTCGGCGAGGGCTTTTTTATATGGCGCACCCGGAGAGATTCGAACTCCCGACCAAGTGGTTCGAAGCCACCTACTCTATCCAGCTGAGCTACGGGTGCGTAAACTGCTGCAAATATTGTTCAACTACTGACCAAGTGGTTCGAAGCCACCTACTCATGTCAGCCGTTTCCTGATGGGGTGTCAGCCGCGAAGTTCTGCGCGATCGACCTAGAAATCAGGCTGGGCATAATACGCTTCGCTGATGTTAACGTCTAGAGCGCGCGACAATTTGCCTCTGCCTATTTTCCGGGATAGCCGTTATAATCCTCGCCACTAAACGTATGGGTTCCTCAGGCATTTTAGCAATTTTGACAGGATGAATAATATGAAAAAGTTGAGTTTGGCAATTCTAGGCCTAATGCTGGCCAGTGTTGTCGCTATCGCGGCGGATTCCACCATTGAAGAGCGCATTAAGCCAGTCGGCAGTACATGTATGGCGGGTGAGGATTGCGCAGCAGCGGCGGTTGCTGTGGCCGCAGATACTGGCTCGGCCCGTTCCGGCGAAGATGTGTATAAAAAGTGTACTGTATGTCATGCCACGGGTGCTGCTGGTGCGCCTAAGCTAGGCGATAAAGCCGCGTGGGCACCGCGTATAGGTAAGGGCATAGATGTACTCTACAGCAGTTCCATCAAAGGCTTTAACGGCATGCCGGCCAAGGGTTTGTGCTTTGATTGTTCTGATGACGAGTTGAAGGCAGCGGTTGATTACATGGTGAATCAGTCTAAGTAATCGCGCCCCAGCTGAAAACAAAACCGCGCCTCGTTGCGCGGTTTTTTTTGTGTTTTATTTTGGTTTAGTCGAACATGCCCTTAATTGATGACAGGGTTTCTCGGCCTTTCTTTTTGGTTTGCTCCCGGCTTGCCGGGGTAAAGCCCTCTCGCTCCAAGTCTTCTTCTGGTAGCTCCTCCAGAAATCGACTGGGTTGTGTTTCGGATTTTTCCCCAAATTGCTTACGGGTTGCTGCTAGGGTCATGGTGAAGGTTTTTTTCGCACGGGTAATACCGACATAGGTCAGGCGGCGTTCTTCTTCTATATTGTTTTCCTCAATGCTGTTGCGGTGGGGCAGCAGCTCTTCTTCCATGCCTACTAGGTACACGTGCGGAAACTCGAGTCCCTTAGAGGCATGTAAAGTCATAAGTTGAACGCGGTCGGTTTCATCATCTTCCTCCTGGCGGTCGAGAAGGTCTTGCAGTACGAGCCGCGCAACGGCTTGATTCACGCGCTCTTCGCCAGATAAATTCTCTTCCTGATCACGCTCCAAGGATGAGCGAATGGAGTCGACCAAGGTCCATACATTATCCATGCGCTTTTCGGCCACGTTTGGGGTGCTGGCATTCTGATATAGCCATCCTTCGTAGTCGACGTCCTCCACCATTTCACGTATGGCGGCAACGGGGTCGTTGTTGTGGCAGTTGTCACGCACGCGGTTGAGCCAGCCGTAAAACTCTCGCAGCCTCTCTAGGCCTTTTTTAGGGATAACGGTTTGTAATCCTACCTCCTCGCAGGCTTCAAGCAGGCTTACTTCACGCTCGGTGGCATAGCGCCCTAAGGCCTCGAGAGTACCGGTGCCTATCTGTCGGCGGGGGGTGTTGATTATCCGTAGAAAGGCATTGTCGTCACTGGGGTTAACCAGCAGGCGGAGATAGCCCATTACGTCCTTAATCTCGGCGCGTGCGAAAAAGCTGGTGCCACCGCTGATATTGTAAGGAATCTGATGGTGCTGCAGTTTTAGCTCCAGTAGGCGTGACTGGTGGTTGCCTCGGTAGAGGACGGCGAAATCTTTAAACTGACACTGGCGGCGTAAGCGCTGGCTGAGAATTTCGGTGGCAACGCGTTCGGCTTCGGTCTCTTCTGTCGAGCAGCGTAGTAGACGCAGAGGCTCGCCCATACCGAGGTCGCTCCAGAGAGTCTTGTCGAATTCGTGGGGGTTGTGGCTGATCAGCTTGTTAGCCACTTTCAGAATGCGCGCAGTGGAACGGTAATTCTGCTCCAGCATGATTACCTGCAGGCTGGGGAAATCCTGTTTTAACTGACTGAGGTTTTCCGGCCTTGCACCCCGCCAGGCGTAGATTGATTGGTCATCATCACCTACTACTGTGAGTGCACCGCGCTGACCTATAAGCTGCTTTACAATTTGATATTGGCTGGAGTTGGTATCTTGATATTCATCGACCAGCAAATAACGGATACGTTGCTGCCAGCGCGTGAGCACCTCTTGGTTGCTGGCAAACAGCTGTGAGGGCAGGCGAATAAGGTCATCAAAATCGACGGCGTTATAGGCACGAAGCGCCTTATTGTATCGCTCATAAACTAATGCCCAGGTCTGCTCGCCTGCGTTTTCGGCCATTTCGAGGGCTTGCTGAGGTTCAATTAGCCCGCTTTTCCAGTTAGAAACCTGGTGTTGTACTGATTGTATGAGGTCGGCGTCTAGGTCACCGTCCTTCAGCATAATTTCTTTCAGTAGAGCGCCAGCATCTTCAGCATCGAATATGGTAAAGCCCGATTTATAGCCAACGTGCTTTAGCTCTTTACGGATGATGTTCAACCCCAGGTTGTGAAAGGTAGACACTGTTAATCCACGCGCAGCACTGCCTTTAACCAGTTTGCCAACGCGCTCTTTCATCTCGCGGGCGGCCTTATTGGTAAAGGTTAGAGCAGCAATGTGGCGGGCCGGCAGATCGCACTGCTCAATAAGGTAGGCAATCTTGCGGGTAATAACGCTGGTTTTACCGCTACCAGCCCCTGCGAGTACTAGGCAAGGGCCATCGATATAGTGCACGGCTTGTTTTTGACGGGGGTTAAGTTGGTTCACGCGAGCTGGGATTCCGACAGTACCACTAGGGGGCGGGATTCTAGCAGGTTTGTTGGTTGTGCCCTACCGGCGGCTAGCTGCCTAGCAGTATCATGTTGGAGATCCTAATTATTACGGGTGTTCTATATATTGTGAAAAAACGATGTTTACTTCAGCTATAGAAGAACGGTGTGTGTTGATTAGGCCCGCACGTGTCCATGGGGTTGTCGTAGCCTAAATTGGTTCTATAGCTTGGTACGTATTAAAATATTTTAGAGATTACAGCGTTATTACGGCGTACGTCCAAATGCCATTATTATTCAGTGGTTTTTCGCACATTCATTGTTTTAGCTCGTTGATATTTAGACGTTTTATGAATCGTTTAGCTAGAGCCGCAGTGATTTTGGGCCTATTGATATGCACAGCTATACGATATGGACAAAAAATTTACTTGGCTATAAGTAGAGTCATCAAAATGTGTACGACGCCAATAAGAAGGTGGATAGTTTCGAATGATTTTGTGATTGAGTTCGATCGCAGCTAGAGTGATTAACTTAAAATCTATCTGCAAAATAAATAATCTTTAGACTAATGAAAATGGTTTTTTGTTGACATTAAGGTGAATTTTACGCCAAACAAATCAATTATAAGGTACATATTTCTACATAAGAAAGCTTGCATGAAAGTCTCTCGGATATTTCATACGTGGAAATACTTTACATTCATCCCGCTCAAGTAGATTATACAAATTCTGGTGGGGTGATTAGTTTGATTTAGTGTGTCGCTATTATTTACATGCTAAGCCAATCTGATTCTTTTACATTAAATTATCTTATTTAAATCAATTGCATATGAACTCTGGGATAAATTTTGCAAGCGTAGAGAGTTCTATGTTGTGCTGTGCTTAGAGATCCACAAAGGAATGTGAAATGAAAAATTATTTGGCCGCGCTGTTATTGTCTTTTACGCCTATCTATTCAAACGCATTAGTAATAGAAACGTCAGTAGGGGCTTTTGATATTACTACCGTAACGGGTTCATTCTCGAGCCATAAAGATCTTTTGCAATCTCAAAAGTGGTGGGATAACGAAATTTTAGCAAGTGAGTTTTTATCATTAAGTGCAGGCTTCGATAAAATTGGCTACATAAATACTGGAGGTAACGAATCTCCTTTCTTTGCATATTCTGGATTGACCAGCAGTGTTTTAGCACAATTTGAAGCTACTGGCTGCTTTGGCTATGACACAGTTGATCTCTGCAGATCAACGAAAGAAGTAGACTATTTTGAATCTAGTATTTCTTCCTTTATATATCATTGGGTCGTAGCAAAGCCAATCGAAGTATCCGAATCAGCAACTTTTTTTCTTTATCTTGTTGTAATCGGCGGCGTTCTTTATAGGAGGGTTTATTCTGCAGGCTCAAAATTGTATTTGAGTTTTTATATTAAGCCCAGGGATTAGAATAGGGCGTCACGTTAAGGCGTGTGTAATCGATAGAGTACTGTTTTTTGTCGGTCACTTTATCGGCTTTTGCACCGAGCCAGCGTCTTATTCTGAGCATAGCCTTCTGTTTACAGACCGCAATGGTTTTAAATTTTAGGTTCAAGCAGGACGGTAAGTACAAATTAATCTTGGCTCGATATATTTGGCCGCTCCAGAGCAGAAGAAAAATTGTTGTTGATGTTACTACGAAGCGCCTTATTGTATCGTTCATAAACTAATGCCCAGGTCTGCTCGCCAGCATCTTCAGCACCGAATATGGTAAAGCCCGATTTATAGCCAACGTGCTTTAGCTCTTTACGGATGATGTTCAACCCCAGGTTGTGAAAGGTAGACACCGTTAATCCACGCGCAGCACTGCCTTTAACCAGCTTGCCAACGCGCTCTTTC
This sequence comes from Teredinibacter franksiae, assembly GCF_014218805.1. Taxonomy (NCBI): domain Bacteria; kingdom Pseudomonadati; phylum Pseudomonadota; class Gammaproteobacteria; order Cellvibrionales; family Cellvibrionaceae; genus Teredinibacter; species Teredinibacter franksiae. The sequence goes on from NZ_JACJUV010000001.1 coordinate 2,945,886, forward strand.
ATCTCGCGGGCGGCTTTATTGGTAAAGGTTAGAGCGGCAATGTGGCGGGCCGGCAGATCGCACTGCTCAATAAGGTAGGCAATCTTGCGGGTAATAACGGGTTTTACCGCTACCAGCCCCTGCGAGTACTAGGCAGGGGCCATCGATATAGTGCACGGCTTGTTTTTGACGGGGGTTAAGTTGGTTCACGCGAGCTGGGATTCCGACAGTACCACTAGGGGGCGGGATTCTAGCAGGTTTGTTGGTTGTGCCCTACCGGCGGCTAGCTGCCTATGAATAAGCGGCTGTGGCGCCCTAGTGTGCGTTGTGCTATTGCGGCTAGGGCGGTACAACACAGTACACTGGCAAGCCCCATCGAAAACCAAATGGAAAACACAGCCCCTGCAACTTTTTCGCCGATAAAGAATTCGAAGGCATAAAGGAAATAAACGTGAAAAAAATAGAGTGTGAAACTGATATTGGCCAAATACTTTAGTTTGTTGGACGTTAACACTACCGTGGAGCGATTGATTAAACCCAGAAGCAGAAAACAAAAAATTAGCTTTTGAAAAAGAACAATGTCTACCCATCCTTTGTTGAACTGAAAAGGTACGTGACTGGCATATATGCCATCTATATCTGAATAAAATAGCTGTAAGCCGTAGAGAGCCAAAAACAGGCCAAGTAGCACTATTAGGTTGCGGTCAACAATATGGCTGATTTGCATTCTATACCGGCAAGCAAGCATACCAACAAGATAGACAGGTAAAAAATAGACGAAATTTCTGATGGGGTCCACCGGTGGAAAGTGGGCCCTATGCAGGCCATTCGAAAGTAGTAGTAATGGGACTATTAGCCAATAAAACTTCGGGTAAGAGTCAACTATTTTAAAAACGGGAAAGCAAGCAAAAAAAAGTGCAGCAGTTGGAATATACCAGAGGGCATAATTAATTTGCGCACCACCAACCAGGTAGTACCAGACTACTTGTACGGGTGTGCTAAGGCCGGATATCTGTGGATATTCCAAACCGGGATTACCATCCAAAAAAGCGTGCGCGATACCGGGTGTAGCAACAACAATGTAGGGCAATATAATGAATTTTAGTTTTTTCTTCAGATAACCTGAATAGCTGTACTTGTTGAGTAAATAGTGAAATAGGTAGCCAGAAACGAATACAAATAAAATACTTCCTCCGGAAAATAGTATATTTATCGACTTAAATTGGAACGCCTTTTCTGTCCAATCAATAGCGGAGTAAAGAGAATGGCCAAATACAATGATGAGGATGGATATGCCGCGAAAAGCATGTATATCATTTAAATGCATTTACAATTACTTCTAAAAAGGATTGTTAACGATTAATCTCTACTAGCATTCGCTGAATGATGGAGAGCGCAGAATCGATACCCTCCATCTCGGTATAGAGATCGCCATTTTCGCCAGAAGGGTGTCCATGACCAATGGGTTTCATCACGAAAACATTGTCGTCAGCATTCAAATTAATCGTTGCGCTGTAGATTATGGAAGGTTGTCCTGGGTTCCCGCTTCCGCTGTATACCGGATCGTCTGGGAATTTATCTTTTGTATAGTAATCATTGAAATCGAAAGACCTATTGACCTCGGCCAACACCTGGAATTGTTGTGATTGTTCTGGCGGTTTTGAGTAAATAGAAAAGTGGCCGTTGGGTGTTGCACCGGTTAAAGCGTCCAATTGACTCACGGCTGAACCCGATTTCCATTTGTGTAGCCAGTAGGGGAATGATTCCTGACGCGCAACCAGATCTGTTCGTACCTTGTCGTTTGGGAAAATAAACGGGTAACCGGTTTTGGCGGTAACGTAGAGTGTTTTGAGGTGTTTGCCCTGCATATCTTCCAACCAAAAAACCATTTGCGGTGGGCTGCTAATGGTTTTCCCCCAGTGAAAGGCTTGGTTTCGTCCGCGATAGTGCTCGCCTGCTCGAACTTCTATAGTAAAGCTATGGCGGTCATCTGCTTCGCTATGGATAAGCAGCGTTTGGTGCTTGCTCTCTACAACTATGGCAGTACTCTTCAATTTATGGCTGTAATCCAGTAGTTGAGTTACCGGCGTGAGGCGATAGATAACCGCAATAATCAATGCACCGCATACGCCTACAATTAGGCTTACCTTTAATAAGGCGTTTTTGCGTTGAAAATAACGCAACAGTGAAGCGAAATTGTTACGAAAGTGCAGTACTACCACCGCTGTGAAGGCAAACCCTGTAATAATATGAATGCCATAGAAATGTGCGTTGTAAGGCAGTACGTATAGTAAGAGGCCGCTTAGAAAAAGAAGTAGGAAAACAATGACAATAGCGAGGCTTACCCAAATTTTCATAGTCTAAATTTTACAATTGGTGAAACGTTTTTTGCATCCAAAGGCAGATGCTGTTAATAAGTTTTTTGCGTGCTTCTGTGCGTGACCACGTATGATCGTCGTAAGGGTATAGCTGAACATCTACGCATTCTCTTATTTTGTTGGGCTTGAGTATGTCGAAAAGTTGATTAGCGTAATTACAGTAATATTCAACACCGCGGGTGTACACGTAGAGCATTTTCACATTTCTAGATATTAACTGCGAAAATTCAATACCCATTTGTTTTCGCGAAGGAAAGCTCCGTAATAGGGCATCGGCATTGGGGTCGAATACTTCTTTGCTTTTATCCGATGGCGTGGTGTTCTTCTGTACTGCTGTAAAACGCTGTAACTTCGATGAAATGAATTTCCAAGATAGAAATCGCTCACCATAGTAGTGCAGTGTGTACATAAAGTTCGTTGCGCAGTACCCGTCAAGGTTTACCGTGCCGACAACGCGCTCATCGGCAACGGCGGTTCTATGGGCGTTATCTGCTCCTGAGCACAGGCCCATAAGCACAAATTTCTGAGAACCGAAGTCTTTACTCATAAAGTTCATAGCGTAATCGACGTCTAGCAAGGCTTTATGGGTGCTATCGCGAACCACGCGCATTTTACTATCACCAATGCCTGAGATGTCCATCCGTAACACACGGTACCCGATAACGGCGAGACGGCGAGCCAAGGTAACGCTAAGGCGAAAGGGCCCGACTTTGTGCAGTAGACCTGAGTTCAAAATGATAACGGTAGGTGAGCCTGAGAGTACAGTTTCCGGCTCGGACACAACACCGACTAAAGTGGGCGAGTTTCCAAAACTTACAGCAAGGTCGGTCACGATTTTTCACCTTCGATCAATTCGGTAATTCTGTGAATCATTTCGCTGGGCAAAACCGCATCTTGAAATTTTTGGTAGTCATCCCAGTCTACGGCTTCTTCAATTAGGTGGTAGCAAGCGTTATTGAAGTGGGGTTTTAGGCTTGCGAGCAGGTGGGTGAACTGTTCGTCATGCGTTGATGCGGTAATAAAAACATTATCGCAATTTTCTATTCTGTGATTCATTAATTGTGCAGACTGAATTTGCTTAAGCACCTTTTCGTTGTAGCAATAACCCATTATTTCATTTTCCTGAACACCGAGATCTTCATCTGTAGGGAAAGGAAAATAACACTGCTCGTTGTTAATAGAGTGCCTATTACTCTGCTTTATTGTATTGAGGTATTGCGAGCCAGTAACAACCGGGTTCCATAATATTAATTCATCAACATGTAAACCTTTGTCAATGGCGTTTGCCGCCAGAACACAACCAAAGCGCAGTGAAATTACCGCCAGTTTGGTGATGTTTGCGGTGGTTTTGAAATGGTTAGCGGCTTCAACAATATCGCTGCTCCAACGATCAATGCACCAGTCATCGGTATCCCCGAGAGAATCTCCAGTGCCGTAGTAATCAAATTTAAATACAGGTATCCCCTCAGTCACTAGCGCGTTTGCAAGCAAACGAAAAGCCCAGTGTGATTTCATGTATTCCTGACCAATGGGATAACAAAAAAGTACGCCCAGAGTGCTGATTGTACTAGTGGTGTTAACTGTTTCCGGCTGCTGAAATATACCGTAGAGTGCATTGTTTCTGCCGAAATAGCAGGGTGTTATGCCCGGTTTAATCATTGAGGTGTTCGGAAGTGGCGGTGCTGAATTTATCTGTGTGGGCTCCGCTAGGCCAAGTTGTGACAGCAGTGTGCTAAGCGGTTGCTTGGGGTTGGCACTGATTTGTTGGTAAATACTAAGCAGATCTTGCTGCCACTGTTCCAGGGTTTCGTCGTCCAAAGTATTATAGTTGTACTGAAATTCAAAACGTAAATGGTCGCCAGGAGCGGAAACCGCGTTAACAAATAAATCGAAAGATTCAAAGTGGCGAGGGTTAACTTCGTAACCGGCCGCTAGACCGCTATAGGCAAAATTGTCTGCGTTCATTTGCGGGCTGTAGTTCAAGCACAATTGAATTTCGGCCTTGTTACCAGCACCAGCACCGGGGGTCGACATTTTTGGCAAAATGCTGGCGCTATAGCGGGCATGGTCGACGGCATCACTTACATTATCGCGCAATACATTGAGCCAATCACCGAACGCGAGTTTGCTATTGTAATGGCTTAATACCGGCACATAGTAGAGACCGTTGCCCACGAACTCCTGTTGCAGAAGTGTCTGGTCGGCTACCGGCATTCCTACCAGTAAATCGTCACGTCCGCTTTTTGCGGCAAGCAGTAATTTTAATCCCGCCAGAAGAACAACATAGAGGCTGCAGTTGTGGCGGCTACTTAGTTTGCGTAGCGCTTTCGCGGTAATGGGGTCTACCATTAGCGCGGAGTGACCGCTGCTAAACGCCGACTCGGCCTTTGGGTTAGTGTGGGGTTTGAAGTGATAAAGCCCGTTATAATGAGTTAGCTTATCCTGCCAATACTGCTGCAGTCGAATGGTGGAGGCTGTATATAGCTGGGCTTGACGTTCAGCTAAGTAGCGACGAAAAGATAGTGCTGCTGGCAATATGGGCTTCCGGTCTTCTACCAGAGCTGAATAAAGTTCGCCCAGATCCTTCACCAATACATCAAGCGACCAACCGTCGCAAATGGCAAGGTGGGCCGTCAACACGATTTGAATATGTTGGGCGTATTTTTGAATGAGTAGTACACGCGCCAGCGGTGATTGATTTAGATCGAAAGGCTGGCAAAAATCGTCTTTCAAAAGTTGTGTTGTTGCGGCTTCGGCGGCTTTGGCGTTAAGAGTAGATAAATCCTTAAAGCTAAGGTTTGCGCTAGGGGGTGTTTCATGCCGCAGGCACTTCCCGGTTTTTGTGTAACACATGCTGAGCGCGTCGTGACGTTCAAACAGCAGGTGGATAGCCTGCTTTAATAGAGCAAGATCTACTTTACCCTGGGTAAGATGAATGGAAATGGATTCATTAAATGCACAATTAGCCTGATCTCCCTGTTGTTTAATCAGCGTAAATATCTCCTGCTGCATAGCGGAGCAGGGAAGGGCCTGGGGATCTTGGTTGACGTCTTCAGTGGTGTTTTTGGGGCTATGGTCGGGGCTATGCTCGGCAGTGGTGACCGGTGTTACGTGTGCCTGTTCTAGCGGGGGTGTTTGACCTGTATCTGCTTTGCGAGTTTCAATTAATGTTGTAAGTGCGGCAATACTGGAATATTCGTCCGTGAGCTGGCGAAAGCTAACCTCAAGTGCAAATTCCTTTTTTAGCTTGAAGCCAATTTGAGTAAGAAAAAGCGAGTCTAATCCTAGTTCGGCAAAACTAAGAGATTGATCTAGATCGTCGCCAAATTCAATGCCCGATATTTCCTCTAAAATGGCAATAAGGCTTTGATTAACAGAGAGCGGCGCAGCAGTATTTTCTATCTTTGATTCTTCGGCGGAATTGATGTCGTCAAAGATACAAGTATCGCTGGCTAGTTTTTCGCTAGCTTGGGTGTAAAGATTGTAAATCGGGTCTAGCCAGTGTCGTTTACGCTCGAAAGGGTAGCAGGGGAGAGGAATTCTATTTCGCTGTTGCTGCGCCCAGAATTTTTCGGTCGATAACTCGACTCCCTGTAGCCACAGATTACCCAGTGCCGTAAGCAGTGCTTGCCACTCGGTATTGTTTTCGCTGGTATCACCGAGAGAAGGAAAAGCGTGTTGTACATCAGCATCTTGAATTTGTTGGCGGGCGAGTGTTGAGGTTACATTTCGCGGGCCAACTTCCACGAGTACGCGCGTGGGCTTTTGCCACAGTGTTGCTATTGCTTCGCGAAACAATACCGGGGAGCATAGCTGCTGTGCCCAATAATCGGCTTGTACAAAATCTGTTGGTGTAAGCCAGCTACCGGTGGCCGTCGATACCGTGGGAATACTCGGTGTGTTTGTAGGTAGTTTGGCTATAAAGTCGCGTAGGGGTTGTGCGGCGGCATCCATCATGGGTGAATGGAACGCCCGCGATACTTGCAGTAGCGTACAGCCAATGCCCTCAGCTTTGAGTTCAATCTCTAGCGCGCTAATAGAGGCTAATGGCCCCGAAGCAACCGATAAGGCCGGGCCGTTTGATGCCGCCAGTGAAAGGCCATTGCTGAGCCTAGATTGCAGCTCACGTGCCGGTAGGCGGACCGACAACATAGCGCCTTCGGGTTGCTCACTCATAAGCCGGCCGCGCTCTGCAATAATGTGTAGTGCGTGCTGTAGGGAAAAGACACCGGTGATAACGGCGCATACAAATTCGCCAATACTGTGGCCCACTAGAGCGTTGGGTTCAATTCCCCAGGACTGCCACAATCGCGCCAGAGCGTATTCGAGCACAAAAATCGCCGGTTGCTGAAATCGAGTATCCTTCAGTTTTAGTGTTGCGAGTTCACTGTCATCAGTTTCGGGAAACAGAAGTTCGCGAATGTCGAGGCCCAAAAACCTCTCCAATTCGTTTGCGCAATTATCGATTGTTTCACGAATAATGGGCTCCTGATCATAAAGGTTCTTACCCATCCCAAGGTACTGACACCCCTGTCCAGGAAACATAAAAACCAATTCAGGCGCGGCTTGCTGCATTAATGCGTAGTTTTGTTTTTTACCTAGTAAGCCAATTAGCTCTGCAGAGCTTTCGCAAACAAAAAATTGGCGGTGATTGAAAGCGGCGCGTCCGCTGTGCAAAGTAAACGCAAGATCGGCCAAATTAATGTCAGGGCGTTGCTGCAAAAACGCAGTCAATTCTTCGCGCTTGCGCGCCAGTGCAACTTTTGATTTTGCTGAAAGAAGGATAAGCTGTTTGGGACGGCTAGGGCCAGAGATTTGCGGCTCTGGTGGTTCTTCTAAAATGGCGTGACCATTTGTTCCGCCGAATCCAAATGCGCTGACCGCTCCATAGCGTTTTTTGGTTGTGCGCGGCCAATTTTTTAGGTGATCGACAACATAGAATGGACTGGTTTCAAACTGAATTTTTGGGTTGGGTTTTTGGTAATGTAAAGTTGCAGGTATTTTTTCGTTTTTTAGAGAAAGAGCAACCTTAATAACGCCGGCCACACCAGCGGCAATTGTTGGGTGACCCAAATTACTTTTAATAGATCCAAGGCCGCAAAACTGATTCTCCTCAGTATCACGTCGGTACACTTGTGTTAAGGCTTCTACTTCAATGGGGTCGCCTACGGGGGTGCCGGTACCGTGCGCTTCTATATAGCTTATATCTCTGGCCGAAACACCCGCGCGGGCCAGTGCCATGGCAATTACTTTTTTCTGACCTTCTATACTGGGTGCTAAGTAGCTAATTTTATTGGCGCCATCATTATTCAGTGCGGTGCTTTTTAGGGTGGCATAGATAGTGTCTCGATCGGCAATAGCGTCGTCGAGGCGTTTCAGTACCACAATGCCAGCGCTATCACTGAACATGGTGCCCGCGGCTTTTTCGTCGAAGGGACGACAGTGACCGTCGGGTGCAAATACACCACCTTCTTCGGCTAGCTGGCCACTAAACTGAGGTGTTTGCAGAGATATTCCTCCGGCCAATGCCATATCACATTGGCCGGTGATTAAGCTGAAGTAGGCGTTATCTATGGCGGTCATTGCCGTAGAGCACGCGGTGTGAACGGATACCGCGGGGCCCGTAAGGTTGAGTTTGTTTGCAACGCGTGTAGCCAGGTGATCTTTTTCGTTGCCCACCATAACGGGGAACTGGCCGACCATTTTTACAATGTCGGTATGCTGCATAACGTTTAGTGGGTAGTAGTTATTATTCCCCATACCCGCATACACGCCAATTAAACCATTGTAGTTTTCGGCGCAGTAGCCGGCGTTTTCTAATGCGGCCCAGGCTAACTCCAAGAACACGCGTTGCTGCGGGTCAATGGTTTTTGCCTCCGTTGGGCTTATGCCAAAAAAAGCGGCGTCAAATTTGTCGCCATCGGGAATAATACCGCGAGCGAAAACATATCGCGGGTCATTTGTTTGCTCCGGATCTAAGCCTGGGCCCAATTCTTGTTTGGAAAAGTGGGTGACCGTTTCTGTACCGTCGCAAAGATTCTGCCAAAGTTCGTCTATTGAGTAAGCGCCTGGGAAGCGACCGCTCATGCCCACAATAGCAACATCGCTTATCTGACTATTACCGCTAAATAATTTTTGCTGTTCTCTTTGTGGTTGGCCTTCAGGGGCGCTGGAATCGCGCTCAATATGTTTGGCTAGAGAGCGTATGGTTGGGCACTGGAATAGCATTACTAAGGGAATATCAATTTTATGGCGTGCTTTAAGCTCTACCAAACTCATCATTGACAGCAATGAGTTACCACCTAAATCAAAAAAATTATCGTCAATTCCTATACCGGTAAGATTTAGGAGTTCCCGCCATATGCTCGCCAAATCTTTCTGAAGTGTAGTGCTAGGTGCTATATAGTTTTGACTAAGATCTGGTCGTGCGGTAGGACCCTGCGGCAGTGCTTTTCGGTCTACCTTGCCGTTGGGCATTAGTGGGATTTCATCCAGCAGAATAAATACCGCTGGCACCATGTGGTCGGGTAGCTTTTCTCCTAGCCAGGAGCGCAGCTCGGTGATGGAGAAGTGTTGATTTTTATCTACTACCAAAAAGGCTAATAGACGTTTTTCACCAAGATTATTGTCGCTGACCGAAACGCTAGCCATTTGAATAGCGGGGTGCTCAAGTAATTCCGATTCAATTTCACCTAATTCAATGCGTAAACCCCGAATTTTTACCTGGAAATCGATTCGTCCGAGGTACTCAACAGTGCCGTCATCGTGAATGCGTCCGAGGTCTCCGGTTTTATATAATCGGTCGTGTGAGTTATGGGAGAACGGGTCGCTAATAAATTTTTCCGCTGTGAGCTCTGGGCGGTTCCAATAGCCTTCTGCGAGGCCAACCCCTCCGATATGCAATTCACCTTCTTCGCCGTGAGCAACCTCGTTTAGATTTTTATCTAGACAAAGAATTCTAATGTTAGATATAGGCTTCCCAATGGGGATGGTTTTTAATTTTGTGTTGGCTTTACACTCCCAATAGGTAACATCTACAGCCGCTTCTGTGGGGCCATAAAGATTATGTAATCGCGCATTTAATGTACGAAAGAATTTTTGTGTTAACTCAGCAGGAAGGGCCTCACCACTACAAAAAACGTGGCGTAACTGGGTGATTTTTTTTAGATTATTGGCTGATAGAAACAAGCTCAGCATAGAGGGCACGAAATGCAAAATACTGATATTTTTTTCGATGATGGTATCGACAAGGTAATCTGGGTCTTTGTGCCCGCCCGGGCGCGCCATAAAAAGTTTTGCGCCTACGATTAATGGCCAGAAAAATTCCCATACAGAAACGTCAAAGCTCATGGGCGTTTTTTGCAATACGGTGTCGCTTGGGCCTATTTTGTATTCTAGCTGCATCCACATCAGCCGGTTGATAATGGCTTTGTGGCTAATGATGGCGCCTTTTGGTTTGCCGGTAGAACCAGATGTATAAATCATGTAAGCGCGGTTGTCGGCGGAAATGTCGATATCTGGACAGGTTTTCGGTAATGCCTTGACGTATTTTTCTATGTCTTCGGTGATCATTACCTGCAGTGCTGGAACGGTGATTTTATGCTGAAATTTTGCGTCGGTAACAAGCAGAGAAATCGCGGCATCTTCAGCCATAAAATCGAGTCGCGCTTGTGGGTAGTCTGGGTCGAAGGGCACATAGGCACCGCCCGCTTTTAGTATACCCAAAAGAGCAACAACCATGTCGACTGAGCGCTCCATGCACACGCCCACCAACGCATTGGGTTTTACGCCTCGTTGTAGTAGCGCGTGGGCGAGTTGATTGCTGCGCTGAATCAGCTCGCAATAACGGAGTTGCTGCTGTTCATCTTGTACGGCTATAGCTTGTGGTGTACGCGAACTCTGAAGTTCGACGAGGTGATCTAGTGAGAAATCGAAGTGTGCAGATGTGAGGATTTCTTGCCAAAGGTTCGGATTCGTGGCAAGCATTTTTGTTTTTTGAGCATTCAATGTGAAACATCCGCTATCATTGTTGCTTGGCGATAGTTAAGTATATATGCCTGAAATGAAGTGCGAATTATTTGAGGAAGATACAGATCAAATAGCAACGAATTAAATGCCAGATACCCACACCAAAAAATTATATGAATAATTTGAAGTTAAAAATTTCGTTTAAAAATAAGTGCTTGGGGAGAAAAATAAAATTTAATACGAATGATTACAATTAACTCATAAGGAGGGGTGATGATTTGGATTAGTTACAGAAATGGTAGTGATGTTTAGCTATGCGCCTTGTGTGTCGTGGGCGTGTGTTTGGGGGAATTGTTCAATATTACCTCTGTCGAGATTTCGATAGCCTAGGGCCTCGGAAATTTGTGCAATTGAAATATGTTCTTCGTTTGCCATATCGGCCAACGTACGGGCAACGCGTAAAATACGATCGTAGGCGCGCGCCGACAGGTTTAATCGCGTTAGAGCGGTCGCAAGTAACTGGTTTTCTTTTTCACCCAGTTGGCAGAACTTTGCTAGCTCTTTACCGTTTAATTCCGCGTTAATTTTACCTTGTCGGGCCATCTGAATTTTACGGGTGCTGATAACACGCTTGCGAATAGATAAGCTTTTTTCACCTTCAGGTTTCTGTTGCAGGTCTTGCAGTGGCAGGATACCCACGTGTACCTGCAGGTCGATGCGGTCTAATAATGGGCCCGATATTTTGTTACGGTAGCGGGAAATTTGTTGGGGTGTACAGCGGCAGCGATCGGTAGCGTCGCCGTTAAATCCGCAAGGGCAGGGATTCATGGCGGCAATTAATTGAAATTTAGCGGGGTATTCTACTTGGGCGGATGCCCGCGAAATACAAATATGGCCGCTTTCGAGTGGTTCTCGCAGTACTTCCAACACTTGCCGCGGGAATTCCGGTAGCTCATCCAAAAATAGAACACCGTTGTGAGCAAGAGAAATTTCCCCAGGTCGTGGGTTACTGCCACCACCAACTAACGCAATAGCCGAAGCGGTGTGGTGGGGTGACCGGAAAGGTCGCGATAACCAGTTACTCGCTGCGGATTGATTCGCAACGCTTTTTACAGCGGCTACCTCTAAAGCCTCGCTCTCCCGTAGCGGAGGCATAATAGTGGGTAGTCGGGAAGCGAGCATGGATTTGCCGGTTCCCGGGGGGCCAAAAAAGAGTAAATTGTGACCACCGCTGGCGGCTACTTCAAGTGCGCGTCTGGCCTGTAGTTGGCCTTTTACATCGCTCATATCGGTAGGGTAAAAGGCGTCGTGGGCAACGGATTTTACCGGTGTCTCCAGGGCCTCGCGTTTATGTAGGTGAGCGCAAACACTTAATAGATTAGAGGCAACCAACACCTCGGTATTGCGGCACAGGGCTGCTTCGGTTGAATTTAGCCGAGGAACAACTAGTGCTCGCTTGGCTTCACCGCAGGCGATGGCCGCAGGGATAGCACCGCGTATGCGCCGCAGGTCGCCAGAAAGGCCTAGCTCCCCCACAAATTCGTATTCAGCTAATGCTTGCCCAGGAATTTGCTCAGAAGCAGCAAGAATAGCCAACGCAATAGCAAGGTCATAGCGGCCACCTTCCTTGGGTAGGTCAGCGGGGGCGAGGTTGACGGTAATTCTTCGTTGTGGAAAATCGAAATGACTATTTAGCAGAGCGGATCGTACCCGGTCCTTACTCTCTTTTACCGCCGTTTCAGGCAGGCCAACAATGGTGAAACCCGGTAGCCCATTAGAAAGGTGGGTTTCCACGGTAACCAGCGGCGCGCCAACGCCGAGTTGCGCGCGTGTGTAAACAACAGCAAGTGACATGAATCGTCCCTGATAATGAATTCCAAGCGCGCATTGTAAAAAAGACAGCCATCGAATGATGTGCGATATCAGCTATCGGGGCTGTGCGCTTTTTCGAATTCTGCTAGGCGAGATTCGAGCTGCTCAAGTTTTTCTCGGGTTCTCAGCAGTACAGCCTGCTGTGCATCGAATTCATCTCGGGTAACCAGGTTCAGCTTCCGCAGGGCGGATTCGATAATAGCGCGAACCTGCGAAGAGGCTTGGTCTTGATTTTCGGAAAATTGGCTGGCTTTTTGGTTGATGTCGTTGAAAATTTGCTTGGCGAGTTGGTCGATCATGGGGTGTTCTCCGGTCTGGAGGGGCATAGTATCAAAGCTTGGCTGCAAAGAATAAGTGTAGGCGATTTCTCTCTAGAATCATTCGGTGGGCCTAGGTGCGTAGTATATCGTTGTTGAGGCGCCCTCTGTCGAAGACTCGAAATTTGGCGATAATCCCATTTCATTTTCAATAGAAACCGCCGGTTGGATTGGCGTGTCGCCATTTTACAGGTTAGCCTCCATTAAGATGGTCGGTTTTGCTCGCGGGAAGTACTACAACATCCCTGTAACTTCCGGCTATGTGCAGTGGCGACACAGGGTAAACCTTCGAGTGTTTTTAGGTGCTGTTAGGTGTTGTTAGTTCAGTGGCTGATTAACGGCAGGGATTCAATGGCGATAATGTGTTCACTTACACTAGGTGTTTTGTGTGCTGGCGGTTGTTAACCAACAAAAACTCATCCCTAGCCTAGCGTATGGGGTTGGGGGTGATCATAGCGCCTTCCGTATCTGCTAGGGTGAACGCTTTTAATTGTCCTCCGCTCTTATTGGTCGCTATCGGGCTATTTTGCAATTCCGAAAAAAAATGCGCAAACTCGTTGTTTCTCGGTGCCTTAAAATGGTGGGGTTGCGGCTAAATACTTTTGCTTTGTTTGTCTGGCAAGAAACTTGCCCTGTGTATTCGTCAGAATATTGAAAAGTGCGCCAGCCCCTAAGTTGCGTTAATGTGGGGCATTTTCGCGCCTTTTTTTGGTGCGTATGAGCATTTTCGCACCATGGATAAACATAAATAACTATTGAATCTGTTCATGAATCGTCCTGTCGCCGAGTTAGTCGCCTCAACTACAGCCACCGTTGTTCTCAATATTCAGCAGGGTCGTGAATGGCGTGCGGGTATTTCACTCGGCTTTGCTTTGCGTCAGCACCGCACTCGTATCGTTACCAGTCAACATCATGGCCCATTGCGTGTGCAGCGTCCTTTTTACCCCGAGCAGCAGGATTGTTGCCATGTCTACTTGTTGCATCCGCCGGGCGGAATGGTTATTGGGGACTCCCTGAGTATTGGTGCTTCACTTGCCGAGGGTGCACAGGCGCTAATCACTACGCCCTCCGCTGGAAAAATATACGGAGCCAAGGGGGCCAGAGAAACGCAGCAACAAAGTATACATTTTCAGTTGGAGGCCGATACGTGCCTAGAATGGTTGCCGCAGGAGACCATTGTCTTCGATTCCGCCAATGGTCGCCTAAACACGCGGGTGGATCTAAGCCCCGGCGCAAAGTACGCTGGTTGGGATATTGTGCGTTTGGGCAGGGCTGCCAGTGGAGAAACATTTAATTCCGGCGAGTGTTGGCAAAACCTAGAGATCTGGCAAGAGCAAAAGCCATTGTTTATTGAACGGAACCGTATTGTTGGTGGTGGTGAATTACAACAATCAATTTGGGGGTTAAAGGGCAAGAATACACTGGGCACTTTTATCGTTACCGCTAGCATTTCGCGGGACGATCGCGATTTATGGGTAGAGCAATTAGAGGCGTTGGATGGTTCGGCAACTGAATGCTGGGGGCTTACCCAAAAACAGGATGTATTTATTGCGCGCTATTTGGGTAATGATGTTGCCCTTTGCCGAAAAGGGTTTGAATTAATCTGGAAAAATATTCGACCTACATTTAATGGTCGGGAGGCTGTTGTACCCCGCATTTGGAATACCTAATGTGCAGAGTTTGCGCTTCCGAAGAGGCCTTCGGTCTTTTAAAACTTACATAACCAATAACTGAGAGGGCTCCACAATGGAACTCAGTCCACGCGACAAAGACAAATTATTAATTTTTACTGCCGCGTTGTTGGCGGAGCGGCGAAAAGCCAAAGGTTTGAAACTCAACTACCCAGAATCCATTGCCTTAATTTCGGCAGAAATTATGGAAGGCGCGCGGGAAGGTAAAACCGTAGCGGAGCTAATGAACTACGGGCGCACTATTCTTGCCCGCGAAGATGTGATGGAAGGCATTGCTGAAATGATTCACGACGTCCAAGTAGAAGCCACCTTTCCAGACGGCACCAAGCTGGTGACGGTGCACGAACCTATTGTTTAAATAGGGTCGTTCATGATTCCTGTGAAAGTGGATATATGAGTCAATTACCAAATGTATGCCCCGTTGCGCAGGCATTTTAAAAAGACTGGAGAAAGTCAATGATTCCCGGCGAATACGATATTAAAACAGGCGACATAGAATTAAATGTGGGTCGCATTACGCTTACTGTGAAAGTGGCCAATACTGGCGACCGCCCCATTCAAGTGGGCTCCCATTACCATTTTTTTGAAACTAACGCTGCGTTAAGTTTTGATCGAGAAGCCGCAAGGGGTTTCCGTTTAAACATTGCCGCCGGAACAGCGGTACGTTTTGAGCCGGGGCAAGACCGTGAAGTGGAATTGGTTGAACTGGCTGGCTCGAAAACGGTGTACGGATTTCGCGGCGATGTAATGGGTAAACTTTAAAAAGGTATAGGAGAAAAACAATGGCAAAAATAGACCGAAAAGCCTATGCCGATATGTTCGGCCCAACCGTGGGTGATCGCGTACGTTTAGGCGATACCGAACTGTGGGTAGAGGTAGAAAAAGATTTCACTACCCATGGAGAAGAAGTGAAATTTGGCGGCGGTAAAGTGATCCGTGATGGCATGGGTCAAAGCCAAGCCTCGTGTAAAGACACGCCCGATACGGTTATTACCAACGCACTTATACTCGACCATTGGGGTATCGTTAAAGCCGATGTTGCCATTAAAGCCGGGCGCATCGCCGCTATAGGTAAAGCCGGTAACCCTGATATTCAGCCGGATGTCACGATAGAAGTTGGCCCAGGAACAGAAGTCATTGCTGGTGAAGGGCAAATTCTAACGGCGGGTGCCATTGATGCCCATATCCACTTTATTTGCCCTCAGCAAATCGAAGAAGCCTTAATGAGCGGCGTTACCACCATGATCGGTGGCGGCACAGGCCCGGCGACCGGCACCAATGCTACAACCTGTACGCCTGGCCCTTGGCATATTCAAAAAATGCTCGAAGCCGCCGAGAGTTTTGCGATGAATTTAGGCTTTCTCGCCAAAGGCAACGCCAGCTTACCCGTAGCCTTGAACGAACAAGTGGAAGCGGGGGCTTTGGGCCTAAAACTGCACGAAGACTGGGGTACTACGCCGGCGTCGATCGACTGCTGTTTAAGTGTGGCCGAAAATTACGATGTGCAGGTGGCGATTCATACCGACACCCTGAATGAATCGGGTTTTGTTGAAGACACCCTTGGTGCATTTAAAGGCCGCACTATTCACACCTACCATACCGAAGGTGCGGGTGGGGGGCATGCGCCGGATATTATTAAAGCCTGTGGCTCCGACAATGTATTACCTTCATCCACAAATCCAACACGTCCTTACACGGTAAATACCGTAGATGAACATTTGGATATGTTGATGGTCTGTCATCATCTCGACCCCAACATTCCAGAAGATGTCGCCTTTGCCGATTCGCGTATTCGCAAAGAAACCATTGCCGCTGAAGATATTCTTCACGACCTTGGTGCTTTTTCTATGATTGCCTCGGATTCCCAAGCCATGGGCCGCGTCGGTGAAGTGGTGTGCCGCACATGGCAAACCGCACATAAAATGAAAGTGCAACGTGGAGCACTGCCGCAGGACAGCGATTATAGCGATAACTTTCGGGCAAAACGTTATATCGCCAAATACACCATTAACCCGGCACTGGCTCACGGCATATCGCATGAAGTAGGCTCTATTGAAGTGGGTAAATTGGCTGACATCGTTTTATGGAAGCCCGCTTTTTTTGGTGTGAAACCATCGATGATTATTAAAGGCGGTGCAATAGCTGCAGCGCCTATGGGTGACCCCAACGCATCAATTCCTACACCGCAGCCTGTACACTATCGCCCTATGTTCGGAGCGTTTGGAAAGGCCGCAATGGGAACATCGGTCAGTTTTGTTTCCCAAGCGGCAATCGATGCCGGTATTGCCGCCAGCTATAAATTAGAGCGCCGATTGGTTGCTGTAAAGAATTGTCGAAGCGTGCAAAAGAAAGACATGATTCACAACGATTATCAGCCAGTAATGGAAGTGGACCCAGAAACCTATGAAGTGCGCGCGGATGGGCAGTTATTGACCTGCGAGCCTGCGGAGGTGCTTCCACTGGCGCAGCGGTACTTTCTATTTTAATTCAGCGCGCACGGAGCAGCCTACGTCCTTCTGGAGCAGTCGCAAGCTCCTTGTTGGAACGTTCGCAAGCTCACTTCTGGACTGGTTTTTCCAGCAGGCCGAAGGCCGCTCCAGCAGCGAGCTCGCGAGCGCTCCAGATTCCAGCAGTCGCGTAGCGGCGCCCCATGAACAAAGTGAGTACCATGCTAGAAGCATTTGAAATAAAAAAAGATATTGATAAGAGTGATTACGAAGTAGTTGTCACCTACGAAGAACGAAAAAAAAGTAGGTATAAACTTAATACCACTGGGGGCGAGCCATTAGGTTGGTTTCTTGAGCGTGGTCATATACTGAAAGACGGAGAGTTTTTACAGTGTTCCAATGGCAAAGCGGTAAAAATTACGGCGGCCGATGAATCTATAAGCGAAGTAGCCAACGGCAATAGTTTATTGCTCACGCGTGCGGCTTATCACCTGGGTAATCGTCATGTACCTCTGCAGATAGGGGAAGGCTATTTACGTTATCAGCACGACCATGTGTTAGACGAAATGGTAAGGGGGTTGGGTTTGGATGTGGTTCATGCGAATAAACCCTTCCACCCTGAAAACGGCGCATACCACGGTGGCGGTGGCGGCCATCATCATCATGAACATTGATGGCGATTGAATTAAAAATGGATCAAAAATTACTGCATCTTATGCATTTGGTTAGCCCGGCTTTACCGGTTGGTGCATATGCTTACTCCCAAGGGCAGGAATATGCCGTAGAAAGTGGCTGGCTTAAAGGTGACGGTGCGTTAGCGGAATGGATTAGCGGTGTTCTACGTTTTAGCGTGGGTTGTTTGGATTTGCCGGTACTCTTACGATTACATGCCGCATGGGCAGCCAACGACGCGGAAAAAGTTAACGAATGGAATCATTTTGTGCGGGCAAATCGCGAAACTAGTGAACTGCTGCTGGAAGATGAGCAACTTGGTCAGGCATTACAGCGTTTATTAGTCTCGCTTGATATTCAATCGACAATTGAAATAGCTGCGCCCAGCAGTTTTGTTACTCAGTTCGCACTGGCGGGTGTACGTTGGCAAATTAGCTCCGACGATTTAATACAAGGTTTTGCATGGAGCTGGTTAGAAAATCAAATAGCTGCTGCCACAAAAATTGTGCCTTTGGGGCAAACCCATGCACAACAATTATTGGTTCAACTGATGGCGTTAATACCAGAGGTCTGCGCTAAAGCGAAACAATTAAGTGACGATGAAATTGGTATTGGGTTGCCCGCTTTGGCGATTGCCTCGTCATTACACGAAAGGCAGTATTCCCGTCTATTTCGGTCTTAACTGGGGTGTTTAGGCGCGCTCTATTGTAAGAGCGCTTTATAGCAATAAAGTACACATCTCATGTGGCTTAGAGAGCGAAATTAGATGTGTGAAATTAAAGCGAGAAAAGAAAAATAGTTATGACCAACAAAAAACCCACATTAAGACTTGGCATTGGTGGCCCCGTAGGCTCTGGAAAAACCGCACTGGTTAAAACGCTTTGTGCGGTGTTAAAAGACAAATACAGCATTGCGGTGATTACCAACGACATTTACACCCGCGAAGATGCCGAATTCCTTTTGCGTCACGAGGTGCTGGAACAAGACCGTATTATGGGTGTAGAAACGGGCGGTTGCCCCCATACGGCTATTCGTGAAGATGCCTCCATGAATTTGTCTGCCGTGGCCGAATTGCAAAACCGTTTTGATAACCTCGATGTGATATTGATTGAGAGCGGTGGCGACAATTTAGCCGCTACCTTTAGCCCAGAACTTTCCGATTTAACACTCTATGTCATCGATGTTTCCGCCGGAGATAAAATCCCACGTAAAGGTGGGCCAGGTATAACCAAATCTGACCTTCTTATTATCAATAAAATCGATTTGGCACCTTACGTTGGCGCGGACTTAGGCGTGATGGATCGCGATGCTAAAAAAATGCGTGGCGAAAAGCCCTTTGTATTCTCTAATTTAAAAGATGAAATTGGCGTGAAGGAAATCATAAGCTTTATCGAAAAACAAGGCATGCTGGGGTAGCGCAATGGAAACCGCCGCAATCACCAGTTTTTTGTTTATGGGTTTGGCTCTAGGCTTGATACACGCCTTCGATCCCGATCATCTCGCGGCTGTGAGCGGCTTAAGTGCCGGGGACGTTAATACCAGTGAACGAGCCCCGTCGCTATTGGGTAACTTTCGTTTTGCCATACAGTGGTCTGTGGGGCATGGTTCGGCCCTGCTTATTATTGCCTTGTTTGTCTTTGTAGCCGGTAGCGCCATTCCTGCAGAGCTCAGCGCATTCGCTGAACACAGTGTCGCGTTTATGTTGATAGCGATAGGCCTATTGGCATTCTGGCGACTCAAAACAAATCGTGAGCACCTTGCTAGCGGTGTAAGCGCGCCAATTGTTGGCCTGATTCACGGTACTGCCGGGTCTGCTCCACTGCTGGCACTAATTCCTGTGTCTCAAATTACCCAGCCTGCCGTCGGTATTGTCTACGTGCTGTTTTTTAGTGCAGGGGTAGTGCTGGCTATGGCTGGTTTTGGGGGGGTGATTGCTCACTCAATGCGCATGGTAAAGCGTAGTTACCATGCGTTACATGCCGTGCTTCAAGGCTTTATGGCGGCATTTTCGTTATTGCTTGGCCTGTATCTCGCTTTTTCAAGCCTGTAATTCAAGTGGCGCACCAATAGTGTGTTGATAAAAGAATGCACCTGCGTTTTAGCACTGGAATGGTGCACAGGATATCGGCGGCGGTTGTTACAAATTAAGTCAGCATTTAATGCATACGCTAAATCTCTTTATTTTTCAAATACTTAAGAATAATATTTTCGTCTGAATCGTCAAAAACCAAATTGGCACCATTTCTGCGTTGTCTCTTCCGCATTACCCGTACGGGAAATAAAAAAATTTAACCCAACACACATCTCTTCGGAGGAGATAAACATGCAAAAACTTTTGAAAAAAACGGGTATAGCCTTGGGGGCTGTAGCACTGACAATTGGTGCTTATACCGCGCAGGCTGCCGATACAATCAAGGTTGGCGTACTTCATTCTCTATCGGGCACCATGGCTATTAGTGAAACTACACTGAAAGATACCGTGTTAATGATGGTGGAAGAGCAAAACAAAAAAGGCGGCCTGCTGGGTAAGAAGTTAGAAGCGGTGGTAGTAGACCCGGCCTCAAACTGGCCTCTGTTTGCTGAAAAAACTAAAGAGCTTTTAGAAAAAGAAAAAGTTGACGTTATTTTCGGCTGCTGGACTTCAGTATCACGCAAATCAGTACTGCCTGTTATTGAAGAGCTGAATGGCCTGCTGTTCTACCCGGTTCAATACGAAGGTGAAGAATCTTCGAAAAATGTTTTCTACACCGGTGCGGCACCTAACCAGCAGGCGATCCCTGCCGTTGACTACCTAATGAGCAAAGACGGTGGTGACGTTAAGCGTTGGGTTCTAGAAGGTACCGACTATGTGTACCCGCGTACGACCAATAAAATTCTTGAGCAGTACCTGCTCAGTAAAGGCGTGAAAGCGGCCGATATTTCTATTAACTATACGCCGTTTGGCCATTCAGACTGGCAAACACGTGTAGCTGAAATTAAGAAATTTGGCTCTGCTGGCAAGAAAACAGCCGTTGTTTCCACCATCAATGGCGATGCTAACGTGCCTTTCTACAAAGAGCTGGGTAACGCTGGTGTGTCTGCGGAAGATATTCCTGTTGTTGCTTTCTCTGTAGGTGAAGAAGAGCTGAGTGGTTTCGATACCAAGCCTCTGGTAGGTCACCTGGCTGCATGGAATTACTTCATGAGTGTTGACGATGAAGCTAACGATGCATTTATCGCTAAGTGGCACAAGTTTATTAAGAGTGAAGAGCGTGTAACCAACGACCCAATGGAGGCAACCTATATTGGCTTTAAAGCATGGGCTAAAGCAGTAGAGAAAGCCAAAACGACCGACGTCGATAAAGTGCGCTCTGCTATGTACGGCATTCAGGTTTCTAACCTGACCGGTGGCATTGCTGAAGTTCTGCCTAACCACCACTTCACCAAGCCTGTATTAATTGGTGAAATTCAAGAAGACGGTCAGTTTGAAACGGTATGGTCTACAGACAGCGAAGTTGCTGGCGATGCCTGGACTGATTTCCTGCCAGAAAGCGCCAAAATTATTTCGGATTGGCAAGACCCTAAAGTGGCTTGCGGTAATTACAATACTGAAACCAAGAAATGCTCTGGTCAAAACTTTTAGTGGCTAATAACGGCCAGACTTTAAAGAGATTCTGAGTTAAATTGAATCTTATACAGTGTGATTGCCCCGGCGTAAGCCGGGGTAATTAAATGGCGATTTGGCAAAGTATGGTGCAATGCTTGCCGAATCAATAAGCCAATTAAGCAATTTGCGGAAAAAAAATGAAAGCTAAACTAATAGCCGCTTTTCTATTGCTTGCCACAGTTGTTTTATCTTTTTCAAACACCTATGCCGATAATACGGCAGACGGGATTGTGTTTGAAAAAGAGCTGGCCACTGCAGAGCAGGTACAGTTCGATGGGTTAGTGGGGGAGTTGAGCGCAAAGTCGTTTTCCACTAAAGCCGATGTTATCGACAAATTATCCAATTCCAAAGATCTTCGTGCGCTGTCAACCTTCAAAATTATGTTGGCTGGTTCACTCTATTATCAAAAAAGTGACAAAACTATTGTTACTATCGAAAAGGTTGAGGGCGGCTTTCTGGTTACCAGTGTTGCTTCTGGCGAAGTGCTGGGTGTGGTTGGTAAACGGAAGGTTAAAAAAGTGACTATCAATAATCAGTTGCGTGAGAAATTACGTACCGCCATAGCCATTTTGGAACTCACCGCCGACGATAAGGCGCTTCGCCTAGAGTCTGCTCGTAATCTTATTAAATCCCCCGACGACAGCTTGCGCGAACTGCTCAGTGAAACGCTATTAAGCGAAAAAAGTGAGGACGTTAGGCATCTGTTGCAAGTGGCGATAGCGCGTATCGATATTAAATCGGGCGAAAAAGCCCTACGCATGGCCGCTGTAGAAAAATTGGGTACGGCCGTCGAACCAGAAGCCGTTGCCGTGTTGAATCAGCTTGTCGAAAAAGATGAGAATGGCAAATATGTAGAAGCCGATAAAGAGCTTGCGCAGCTGGCCGAAAAGAAATTAAAACTGGTGGATACTAAACTTAGTTTTTTCAAATTTGCGGAAAACTTACTGTTTGGGATTAGTCTAGGCTCGGTACTTTTACTGGCAGCGATTGGTTTAGCGATTACCTTCGGCGTGATGGGCGTTATCAATATGGCCCACGGCGAAATGATAATGTTGGGTGCTTATACTACTTTCGCAATCCAACAAATGTTCCCTAATTTGATGGGGGTTTCGCTAATACTGGCAATTCCCGCGGCTTTTTTGGTGTCGGGTACCACAGGCGTACTGATAGAACGTCTCGTTATTCGCCACCTATACGGCCGCCCACTCGATACGCTTCTTGCGACCTTTGGCATTAGCTTAATACTACAGCAAGCCGTTCGTACCTACCGTGCAAACAATGTACCCGTGGTAACCCCTGAGTGGATGAGTGGTTCCTGGGTGATTAATGGCGCAATGTCGGTAACCTTCAACCGCATTTTTATTCTGCTGTTCGCACTCTTTGTATTATTTATGCTCGCACTACTGCTACGTAAAACACTAGTAGGTTTGCAGATGCGCGCCGTTACCCAAAACCGTGCAATGGCGAACTCTATGGGTATTCGTTCCAACTGGGTGGATGCGCTTACATTTGGTTTGGGTTCGGGTATTGCGGGTATTGCCGGTGTAGCGCTTAGCCAGATCACCAATGTAGGCCCGAACCTAGGCCAGAGCTACATCATCGATTCCTTTATGGTTGTAGTGTTTGGCGGTGTCGGCAATTTAATGGGTACTTTTATTGGTGCTATGAGCTTGGGGATTGTAAATAAATTCCTTGAGCCGGTTACCGGTGCCGTAATTGGAAAAATTATTGTGTTGGTATTTATTATTCTATTTATCCAATGGCGGCCGCGCGGACTATTTGCGCTTAAAGGCCGGTTTGTGGAGGATTAAATTATGTTTAAGCATTCTCTACTCTATACCCTAATTGCGAACGATAAAGTGGGCCGCTATGTGCTTGCAGCGCTGGCGTTGGCCATGTTTGTTATTCCGCTATTAAACCTGTTAATGCCAGAGGGCTCGTTCTTCCATGTGCCCACCTATACCGTAACTCTGCTGGGGAAATACCTTTGCTATGCACTATTGGCGTTAGCGTTGGATTTGGTTTGGGGCTACTGTGGCATTCTAAGTCTGGGGCATGGCGCTTTTTTTGCACTAGGTGGCTATGCCATGGGTATGTACCTGATGCGTCAGATCGGTGATCGTGGCGTATACGGTAACCCAATCCTGCCGGACTTTATGGTATTTCTGAATTTGGATAAGCTGCCGTGGTTTTGGCAGGGCTTCGATATGTTCTGGTTCGCCATGGTAATGGTGATGTTCGTACCGGCGTTGTTGGCATTTATTTTTGGTTGGCTGGCGTTTCGTTCACGGGTAACCGGGGTTTATCTGTCTATTATTACTCAGGCGTTAACCTACGCACTTTGGCAGGCCTTCCTACTTAACGATTTTGGTTTTGGCGGTAATAACGGTTTTACCGACTTTAAGGAAATTATAGGCTTTAATGTACAGGCCGATGGCACACGCATAGCCTTGTTTATGCTCTCGGCCTTTTTTGTGATTCTGGCGTACTTGTTAAGCCGCTATATCACCACATCTAAATTTGGTCGGGTTCTGGTTTCTATTCGCGATGCCGAAAGCCGTTCGCGCTTTCTGGGTTATCGGGTTGAGCACTACAAATTATTTGTTTTTGTTATATCGGCAATATTGGCCGGTATAGCCGGTGCTTTGTTTGTACCGCAGGTGGGTATTATTAACCCCGGAGAATTTCACCCGCTGAATTCTATCGAAATTGTTATATGGGTGGCGCTAGGCGGCAGAGGCACCCTGTACGGGGCGATAATCGGTGCGGTTGTTGTTAATTACGCAAAAACCTATTTCACTGGGGCCTTCCCCGAAATCTGGCTGTTTATGTTGGGTGGTCTCTTTGTTATTTCTACCACTTTTTTACCGCGCGGAATTGTGGGCTTAGCCGAAGATTTGGTGGCAAGGCGAAAAAAGACGCTCGACAAGCATGAGACTAGCGAAGAAAGGCCGGACGGTAAAAATCCGAATGACAAAAATATTTCAGTTGGGGGGGCAGAGGCATGACACAGATTGATTTGCCCACAAACGCGCAGTCTCAAGTTCGCAGTATTTTGTACCTAAACGGCGTTACTAAATCGTTTGATGGCTTTAAAGCCATCAATAATCTTTCGCTTGATATCTCGCCGGGTGAGTTGCGAGCCATTATAGGCCCCAATGGTGCAGGAAAAAGTACGATGATGGATATCATCACCGGCAAAACCCGCCCCGATGAAGGTGAAGTACGTTTTAAAGATAATATTGATTTAACCCGCTTCGATGAGGCCGATATTGCCAATATGGGTATAGGCCGAAAATTTCAGAAACCAACGGTAATAGAAAGCCTAACCGTGTGGGACAATTTGGAATTGGCCTTGGCCGGAAACCGCAAAATTTGGCAAACACTGTTTTTTAAATTGAAAGCAGAGCAGTCCAGCCGTGTGGAAGAAGTTATGGAGTTAATTGGTCTAAAAGAAAAAAAATTAGACCTGGCTGCAAATTTGTCCCATGGGCAGAAGCAGTGGTTAGAAATTGGCATGTTGTTTATCCAAGAACCGGAAGTACTATTGGTAGACGAACCCGCCGGTGGCATGACGGACTACGAAACCATGGAAACCGCACGTCTGCTAAAAGATATTGCTAAAAGTCACTCGGTAATCGTGGTAGAACACGATATGGAATTTGTGCGAGCTTTGGAAAGTAAGGTCACGGTACTGCATGAAGGTAGTGTGCTAGCCGAAGGCTCTCTGGAAAAAGTGTCGGCGGACCCACGGGTAATTGAGGTGTATTTAGGCCGGTAATTCAGTGCTTAGGTTATTCTAATCTACACAAACATCGTGTACTACACGGGTTAAATTATATGTTAAGTGCAAAAAATATTGATTTATTCTACGGTGCCAGTCAGGCGTTGAGTGACGTAAGCCTGGAGGCAAAGCAGGGTGAAATCACCTGCATTCTCGGGCGTAACGGTGTAGGCAAGTCCAGCCTTATGCAGGCTGTAACGGGGCGAGAGCCAGTGCGTGCAGGTAGTATTACCTGGAATGAAAAAGATATTACCAAGTTATCGGCTGCGGAAAGAGCCCGCCTGGGTATTGCCTATGTACCTCAAGGCCGCCAAATTTTTTCTCAGTTGACCGTATTGGAAAATATGAAAACGGGTTTTGCGGCACTGCCGAGATCGCAACGAAAAATAAAGGATGAAATATTCGATTTATTTCCCGTATTGCGAAAAATGACGCGTCGGCGTGGGGGTGATCTGTCTGGAGGGCAGCAACAGCAGTTGTCGATTGCTCGTGCATTGGTTATGCAGCCCAAGCTATTAATTTTGGACGAGCCTACCGAGGGTATTCAGCCATCGATCATTAAAGATATTCACAGCGTTATCAGTATTCTGCGCCAGCAGGGTGAGATGGCAATCCTTCTTGTTGAGCAGTACTTTGAATTTGCCCGAGATCTAGGTGACAAATACTCGGTGATGGATCGCGGTGTTGTGACGCTCTCGGGCGAGGTTGCTTCTATGAATGAGGAGGAGGTTCGTAAGTACCTTACGGTGTAATCCCGAGTGTCTATATTCTAGTTTACCGCTTCCTTTTACCCATCTAATTACCCATCTGGCAAACCGATTAGCCCTCCCTTGAAGGGCTAATCAACGCATGCCGAGATTGAGCATAATTCACACATTTTCCATTGTCCGTCCTTTGCGCTAGTACCTCGTAAATAAGCCTGTTTTTTGTCCCACTTACATAACGCGTTATTTGAGTGCAAAACCTCGTGCACTAGTTTGGGGATTGCACCATTTCTGTGCTTTTGGCGCGCCTGTTTGTATTGGTTGTGCCGGGTGACACCGTTAACTAATTGATAAATATAGAAATAATAAAGTTGGCTTAGTTAGTGCAAATCCAAAGGCAAGCTCGTTCGTAATGGGTAGCGAAAAGCTAACAAAACATACAAAAGTTAATTTTGGAGGAAACACATGAAAATATCTAAATCAATTCTTGCTGGTGCTGTAGCGGCTTCTGTCGCTTTAGTGGGTATGGCTCCTGTTGCTCAGGCTGAAGTGTCTGCTTCTGTTGGTGTGGCGAGTAGTTACTTGTGGCGCGGTATCGACCTAGGTGACGGTTACGGTACTCCGGCTGTTTTTGGTGACCTGGGCTTCAGCGAAGGCGGTTTCTACGCGGGTACTTGGGTCAGTTCTGGTGATGCAAATGGCGGAACCGAGTACGATTTGTATTTGGGTTATGGCGGTGAAGCGGGTGATTTCTCTTACGATGTGAGCCTCTGGTCCTACCAGTACCCAACTGCTTCTACTCGTTATTTAGGTTTTAACAGCGAAGGTGAAATCGTCGTATCCCCATCTAATGACGAAAGTAACATCGGTGATTTGATGGAAGCCGTCGTATCTCTTGGTTACGGTCCTGTGAGCTTGAGCTACTACCACGGTATCCAGGATTTGGAAGATTACTACTACGTTAATGCGGGCGTATCTTTCGGCGATTTCGGTGTTAATTTGGGTGCACATGAAGATGACATGATGCACATAGATTTCTCCTACGCCTACAACGACAACTTGAGCTTCACTTTTAGCCAGGTTGTTGACAATGTTGACGGCGACTACGATGACGATTTGAATGTGGTTGTTTCCTACAGCATACCTATCGAATAAGCATTGCTTGAAAGTCGCTGGCTAGTTTTGTCGGCGGCTTTATTGACTGATTAAAATATTTGCAGCCTAGGCTGCACAAACATTATAGGAGCAGTCCGATGAAATTAATAACTGCCGTAATCAAGCCTTTTAAGTTGGATGCTGTCCGTGAGGCTTTATCTGAGATTGGTGTGCAAGGTATTACCGTGACTGAAGTAAAAGGCTTTGGCCGTCAAAAAGGTCACACTGAACTCTATCGTGGTGCAGAGTACGTAGTAGATTTTCTCCCCAAAACTAAATTGGAAGTGGCGGTCGCCGACGATCAATTGGATTCTGTTGTAGAAGCCATTAGCAAAGCTGCACACAGCGGCAAGATCGGTGATGGAAAAATCTTTGTTTCCACCCTGGAACAGGTTGTTCGTATACGTACGGGCGAATCTGGCGAAGAAGCCCTGTAAATCCTTACTTAGTTTATGAGTAAGTAGAATCCCAAATTCCGGAGAACTGCTATGGAACAATCAATTTTTGAATTGCAGTACGCTTTAGATACCTTTTATTTCTTGGTATGTGGCGCACTCGTAATGTGGATGGCCGCGGGCTTTTCAATGCTCGAGTCTGGTCTTGTCCGCTCTAAAAACACAACTGAAATTTTAACCAAGAACGTTTCCCTGTATGCGATTGCTTCCATCATGTATTTCGTGTGCGGCTACGCCATTATGTACGGCAAAACTTGGTTTTTAACGGGTATTGTTGGAGATGGTGTTGTTGGGGCTGAAGAGCCTGCGACCTATGCACCTTCTGCCGATTTCTTCTTTCAGGTCGTATTCGTCGCTACGGCTATGTCTATTGTCTCGGGCGCTGTTGCTGAACGTATGAAGCTTTGGGCCTTCCTGCTGTTTGCTGTTGTGATGACGGGTTTTATCTACCCAATGGAAGGCGCATGGACCTGGGGTGAGCAAGAAGTATTTGGTCTCTTCCAGATCAAAGGAAAGGCTGAAGGTGTTAATTTTCAAGACTTTGCCGGGTCTGGCATCGTTCATATGGCTGGTGCTGGTGCTGCCTTGGCTGGCGTATTGTTGTTGGGCGCTCGTAAAGGTAAGTATGGCCCTAATGGTGAAGTAAATGCGATTCCAGGTGCGAATTTACCTCTTGCTACTCTGGGTACATTTATCTTGTGGATGGGTTGGTTTGGATTTAACGGTGGCTCTCAGCTGGCGACTTCCAGTGTAGGCGATGCTAACGCAGTGGCTGTAATCTTTATGAACACAAATGCCGCTGCGGCCGGTGGCCTAGTTGCCGCTTTGATTGTTGCTCGTATTCTGTTCGGTAAAGCAGACCTTACAATGGCGTTGAATGGTGCTCTTGCCGGTTTAGTCGCTATTACAGCTGGCCCTGACACTCCTAGTCCTTTGGCGGCCACATTGATTGGCGCGGTTGGTGGTGTGTTGGTTGTGTTTAGCATTATCACCCTGGATAAGCTCAAGATTGATGATCCTGTAGGTGCGATTTCCGTTCACGGAGTTGTTGGCTTCTTTGGTGTGATGGTTGTACCTTTGACCAATACTGACGCTAGTTTCGGAATGCAGTTACTCGGTGCTCTCACTATCTTCGGATGGGTATTCATCACCAGCTTTATTGTTTGGTATGTAATTAAGCTGATCATGGGCATTCGCGTCAGCGAAGAAGAAGAGTTCGACGGTGTGGATATTTCTGAATGTGGTATGGAAGCTTACCCAGAGTTTGTTTCTGGCTCAAAGTAAGTCGTTAATTGCGCTATCTACTGACTCCCTTGTTTAGGGGGAGGCAATGAGAAAAGGCATTTAACCATCCATAAAAAACCCGGGTACTGAAAAGTACCCGGGTTTTTTATGGATGGTTAGCCTGATTAACGATATCTGGGGAGTATCAATTAGGAAGGCACCCGTTCAACCCAATAATTTTTATTAGAGGTAGGCGGGAATTGTCAACAGCGTTGGGTGGAGTAATTTGTGGGCGTAGGGAAAGCCGCCAATCCAGGATAGATTGGCGACGACCGTTACTGGTGGCTAGGCTTTCGTTGCGATAACCAAAATATGAAGGCAAAGGCTGTGGTGACAGCGGCTATAATTTGAAACAGCTGCATTTGCCCCTCGCCAGCATCAAAGAAAGCAAACGACCAGGCAAAAATGATGGGGCCCAGTACATGGCCAATACGCTCGACAAAGCGATAAAGAGAAAGGCTACTGTTCACCCCTACACGGTTCGCAAACTGAGTATCGAGAACACTGGCAACAATGGGGGCGGCAATAAGGCCGTTGGAATAGCCTACAACAATTACCCCTACAACAACGGCGGTATGCTGGTATATAGGTGAACCCAAAAGTGCGAAAGCGCCCAAGATAAAGCAACCTAGAGCGCTGCCCAGCATACCCATGAGTAAAATGGAATTGGTATTAAAGCGCTTGGCAACTTTGGGTACAAAATAATTAGAGAGCATAACGGAGAACGCAAACAGCATAAGTAATTGGCCGATCTGCGGTTTACTGAATTCCAGTTGTGCAAGCAATATGGGTATGGTGAAAAAGATTGCCCCGTTATAGATAATTTTGCTGTAAGTACCGACAAACAGGCTGGAAACCAAAAACTTTGCATCGCTTGTGGCATTGCTCAGTGTGGCCGCAAAAGAAACGGCAGGTTGCGGCGCTGTTTCAGTATTAGTGGTGGAGCTGCGTTTAGCCATAAAAAGATAAACGAGAAAAACATTCACTATGGCGACGGCGGTAGCAGACAGAAAAATGCCCTTGGCACCAACATAAATAAACATTAAAGCGCCCATGGCGGCGCCGGACAATATACCGCTGTTTTGGGCAAATACAATACGTGCCGAACCGCTAGCACGCTGTGAGCTCGCGACTGAATTGAGAATGTAAGATTGAATAGCGATAAACAATAAGCCGTGACCCGCACCGGAAATAAAGCGTGCAGCAAAGGCAATTTCTAACTGTTCGTTGGTGGCCATCAGGGCTGCGCCTACCGCCGTCAAAATACAGCCTACTAATACGGTGCTTTTAGCGCCGACGGCGCTGACAAGCTTGCCCGCGGGAATTAGCAATAACACAAAAGCTGCAAAAAAGAACGAGAACAATAGCGAATAAAGATTGCTGTGGGTGGCAATAGAGCGTAGATAGTCAGGCATAAACGAAGCATTAAGGCCCTCCATAAATACCGCCAAAAACCACACGCACTGTACCAGCGTAACACTGTGGCGAGAGGAGAGTGTTTGGTGATCTACGCTGTTGGCTTTCTGGCGTTCGGCGAAGCGCAGTTCTGATACGGAGGTGACCAGACGAAACCAGATATAGGCAATAAAACAACAGGAAACAAATAGTGCTGCAAAGTTAATGACATTATTAATGATTTTATCGCGTACCACACTCGCCTGTGGGTAGACTTTAATCGTTGCCGAACCGGAATCATTAATGGCCGCGCTAAGAAACTCGGCATCGGCTGGTACTCTGCTGTGTTTAGGATAGTGAATCAGTGTTTTATCGTCAAAACTGAGCTCGAAGCGCGCCATTTCCGACGCGTTGCTGTAAAAGTTTTCAACGATATTATTTACGCCGTCCAAATCTTCCTCTGACAAGCGGCCGATATTGGGAATAATGGAAAGTTGATGAGCAAGAGAGCGAGCGTATTGGTCTGCCTTGGCGTAAACACCATTTTTGTAAATCGATACGGATGATAGTGTGATAACGCCAGCCATAATGAAAAATGCAGCGGCGCTTAGACTTTGAAAATGCTTGGTTCCCTTTGCTGAGCGTTTTTGCAGCAGCAATAATGCCATAGCCAATAGAAATGAAAGTGTTACGAACGTTATCAGCAGTATTTGCGGTAGATTTTCTAAGCCTTGGTCAATGACGTGGGGAGGAATGGCTTGGGCAATACAGCCCACCGGCTTGCTGGCGCCATGACGAAGCAGTGGCGTAATAACCCACCAAACGGTATCGCTTTGATGGGGGCCGGTTAAATCACAAACATGGGGAAAATTTGGTCTTAATGGTGGGCTGGCCGATGGGTAAAGCCGCGTAACACTTTTTTTATCGTCGCCTTCCAGCGTAAAAACCATAAGATTTTCGTCTGCAACAAAACCTGCAACGACGGCAATACTTTTATCTGAACCCTTGTCCAAAGTTTTACCTGACGTTGCACGACGGCTCGAGTGGGATTCTCGATCAAGATAATTGAGAATGTCTGCCACAAAGCTGACCTTCAGGCCGGCATCGAGAAAGTCGCCAATTAACCCCTGTAGCTGAACCGCTTTTGCTTGTTCTCGTTCCAGTAACAAGTTGGTGTAAACATGGCGGGCATCGCCAATACCCACAAATATGAGTACCAGCATCGCCAATAGCGGGATGGACAAAAACGAAAAATACTTAATCATGAAACGCTCTTAAGGCCTAGGGCTACAAATTAATGGGCGTCGGCATGATGGAGCAGGCTGCCGTTGCTATCTGTGAGGGAAATATAGTATTGAATACTGCTGTCGATAAATTTGGCTGCACCGGCACCATCCAAATAGCTGTCGGGGGCCATTTTATTTGCCTTGTTGAAGGCTTGGTAGGTTTTGGATCGGTAGGCACAAGACAGCACTTCGTGGAGGTAATCGTAGCGTGGTTGTTCGACACCAGAGTGCACGAAAAAACCACGGAAACGCTCGAGCGTTGGCATACCTTTTTCAATAAATTCTTTTAGGCTAGGTGCGCCTTCTATGGTGTCATTTGGCTGAACAGGCAAAGAAATAATGGGTTTAAATAATTTTCGATCGATAAAAACACTCACATCGCCGGGCTGTTCAATAAGTAAGTCTGCTTTGTCTTGGATAATGGCCATATAGCGTTCAGACGGATTATTAATCGCTTGGTCCTCAATTCGCAGTCCGTATTGTGTGTTCAACTCATCAATATAGAGGTCTTCCATGGAGCCCTTGTGGCCAACCACGGCCACTTTAACTGGGTTATTGCTCGCATAGGTAACGAATTCGGGCCAGTTGGTAAACCGCTGTTCAACGTAGTTGCGAATAAAGAGTTGGCTATAGGTGCGCTGAACAATGGCGAGTGGTTTGAGGCGGCTTTTGTCTATGGTTTTGTGCCCCTCATGCATATGAATATAGGGGGCGACATCATCCACGTGTTGCAAAAGCGTGTAGCCATTTTCCGGAAGCAAATAAAATTGGCGAATAGCCTCTAAGCCGTTATCGCCGGTGATATGTTGCAAGGTAATGTTGGTACCTTCGGGCAGATAAGGCAACATGGCCTCGCGCATTTTGGCGCTTAACTGGTGTGAACCCCCGCCTTCTCCGCGGGGAATAATAATGGTGATGGTTTTCTGGTGTTGATCCAAAAAACCTTCCGGTGATGTGGGTGTTTTTGTGCAGGCTGATGGATCATTGGCCGCGTTAGTTAACAAGGCTAAAAACAGCAGTCCGATTCCGAGCAACGGGCGTGCGCAGGTGAAAAAAATGTGTGTATTCATAACAATGTGTGTAGCCAAATATAGGGTGAACGATTAATTACGGGTTGCGTTAGAAAGACGCCGTATTGTTGCAATTACAATTCAGGGAGGCAGTGTTCATGCGCCCCAAGATTAAATAATGGTTTACAGGTTTTGGAGTTTCGCAATTGGGTCAGCCGTTTTACCGTATCGCCGTATATATGGGCGTCGTTTAATCTGTGCTCCATTTTGCGGCCATCGTTACTTTTTAATATTACGGTTTTTGGTGTGCGCATGTTGTCGAATGCAACGGCTTGAATAACAAAGTCGACATCAGTATTGATGACATACGTTGGGCGTGTTTCAAACCCATGGGCACCGTTGTGTCTAAATACTTCCAGACGGTGGTTGTTGGCCACGGAGGCCAGCCATTGGGTATGCTCGGGCGTTGGGTTGTCGTTAGCTTGGGTAATAGATAATCGGCTGTACCAAACAAGCGCGGCCTCTTCCTGGTCGGTAAATATTAGGTCCGATACGTCCCAGGCGACGATATAGTTATTGCGTGATACCAATACTGCTTCGCGCAGAGTGTTATCGTTGGTGGCAGACTGCGTAACAGATATATCGTTGATATAAACTCCAGTACTGTTACCCAAGGCATAGCGCGGTTGCAGCCCATCTTCGCTGAGCTTATACAATTTGACGATGCCATCGTGGGTGGCACACACCAAGCGGTTGGTCGCAACAATTTCCAAGTCTACGATTTCGGCGTTACTGCAGCGAGTTTCGTCGATGAATTCCAGTGAATTATTGTATAGATACCAGAGGCGAACATTGCCATCGCGATCGCCGCTGACTAATCCTGGTGTTGGGCCTTCATGGAAGTGCAGCGCCGATACATTTGCATCGTGATAGGCGAATTCATTCCTGGCTAAATGGCTATCGGTATCATATAGATAGATGGCGCCGTCCCAGCCGCCGCTGGCCAACAGTTTACCGTTCGCGTTGTAGCGCAATGCGGAGATGGCCTCGGTATGTTTTTGGGTTAATACAACAGGTGGTTTTTCTGTTTCTATCACGGTGACGAGCTGCACTTGGCCCTTGCTATCACCGGTAGCGAGCGTACTGCCATCGGGGCTGATGGTTAGCGCCGTAACCGGGCTGTCGCGCGCTATTTTACGTTGGCTGAACACGCACTGGCCAGGGTCGTATTGAATAAGCCGCAGTTGTGTATCGAGTGAAGCAATGGCGATGGTAACGATGTTGGTCGCTGGGTCGTGATGAATATCGGTTGCCGATAGCAACGATGGCGTTTCGCCCTTGGTAAATAGGCTATATGTTTGCTTTATTCCCAGATCGTAATCATAAGCGCTATCGCCCACCAAAATAGTGCCCAGCGAGGTAACCGAAATAAGTGTTTGCTCGTTAATTTTACGGGTGGCGAGAATTTTTGGAAGAGTAAAGTTTGTATTGTATCCACTAGAAGCCGTTGCAGGTGATGCGTTACAGGCGGTCGCTGCGTGAGCGTCTGGTTCGGCGGGTTTCGGGGTACGGCAGTTGCTGCAGGCTGTGGGTAAAGTGTTTAATGATTGCCAATCGATAAAATACACGGAACGTCGGTGCATAATCGAGTAGGCCTGATTGAGTGCTTGCTTGGCTTCGTAGGTGTCGGATTTCTGCAGCGCAAGAATCGCTGTATAGGCCGCTTGCTCGGGTGATGTAAGCAGTGCGTTTTTGGCGTCGATGGCAAGTTTAAGCGATTCGGATTTTTGCTGCAGCTTATAGGTGTGTTGCGAGAATAAACCGAGGATAGCAATACCGATAATACAAAACATCAGTAGCCCATTTTTTAGGTAGCGAATTTTTTTTGCGGTCGCGATTTCTTTTTGATGCTGAACTTCCTGTTGCTGCTTATCGGCAATATGCTGCTTTACGCTCTGGGCGATATAGTTCTTTACCTGCTGGAAATTGTCGTCATAGCGCGCCGCCCAGGCAGGGTTGGGTTTGGTTTTTTGCTGCCAGTTCACAGCGATATCCAGCTCTGGATTACGCATTAAACTCGCTTCCTGCTTGTTATAGCGGCAAGCCAGTTCAGACAAGCGCCAGTACTGCTCAGCCGATTGCGATTCTTCTTTTATCCAGATCATTACCTGTTGCCACAGGCGGAAAAGGCTTTCGTGAGACACATCGATAATACTGTCTTCGGTAATCGTTTCTGCCGCATTGGGGGTAAGGAAGCTGCAGTGCGGGTTGCGAAAAATAGTTAGAATGGCTGCCAACCTATCGAAGTCGGTTTCGCAAATGGCCATCAGTTCGCTGACCGCGGCCGGGCGTCGCACTACACGGCTGTCCTGAGTTAGCTCGCTGAGGCATTTAAATATTTTTTCGACGAGCTGTTTCTGTGGTTCGTTTAGTGGGTTGAAGATGCTTTCGGCATGCACATTAAGGGCATTGCTTAATGTGCCAATGGCTTGGTAGTGCGAGAGGTCAATGGGTTGACTGTTTTCACCTTGTTGGTGCCAGCAAAACCACATACGCATAAGGGCATGTTGAAAAATGGGTAATTGATCCGGTTCATCGCCAAGGTCGTTGAGCAGGCGATTGACCAACCGAGCGCTAATATCCACACCTTGTTTTTGTAACGGGCCGAGAATAATGTCTCGCCGTTGTTGGCGATTCATTCGCGGTATTAGGTATTGGCTGCGGTTAATGGCCTCGGGTAGTCCTTCGTATTTGGTACAGTCGCCGAGAAAATCCGAGCGCATGGTTATCACAATATAAACCGGGACTTCAGTTTGTTTTACCGCTTCTAGCAACAGTTTTATAAATGCCAATGCATAGTTGCGTTTACTGTTATTGCTGGTAATGCGAAACAGTTCTTCGAACTGGTCCACCAAAATTAGAAGGGGGTGTTCACTGTTTAATTGTTTAACTAGCTCTACCAGCCCAAACGAACTGCGTGAAAGTAGAGCCTCGGCCATGAGCGTATATTCACTGGAAGCCTTTGCCAAAACGTCTGGATCGGCTTCTGGGTGCTTACGGTGTTCGAGATTTTGGTGAACGGCAAATAGTGCTTGAGCTAGACGTGCCAGCGGAGCGCCACCGGGGGTCATTTCGGTGGTTTCCCAGTGGCTACGCAACGAATGATCGCCTACTAAAGAAGCATTGAGTTTGGGTAACAGCCCTGCGCGAATGAGTGAAGATTTACCACTACCGGAAGCGCCGAGTACGGTTATCAATCGGTTGCGCTTTATTTTTCGGGCCAGTTCGGTTACTTGTTCATCGCGGCCGTAAAAATTTCCAGACTCGTGTGGCGAGTAGCTGCGTAAACCAGGGAATGGGTTGGTTAGTGTTTTGGCCGAAGGGCGTTTAGCCATGTTAGTGGCCTCCCGTTACGCTAAGGGGTTGCAGGAATTCGTCAAAGTCGCCATTGCTTTCGGGTAGATGGCGAATGGTGGCGAATTTGCGCGCACGGAATCGCAGCTTGTCAACGGTTTCATCACCGGTAAGGTATACCCCGCGTAATTGGAAAGGTTGTTGGCGTTCTTTTTCTATCTGGGTAATATCGCGCACCTTATCGCTCAGCCACTCTGCACGGCTATTGGCTTGTACAATTATGACTGATTGCGCGGATTTTAAATTATTCATGTAATCGTCGTGTATCAGTTGTTCTGAGCCGGTAAAGAGCGGGTGTATTATATTGTGGCCGCTATCTAACAGTGCTTCTTCTAGTGCCTCGGTGTAGTCGTAGTCCGTTTCTTCGTACAGTAGATAGATATTATCTTCAGCGCTGGCAGAAGTCGCCACCGGGCTATGGGCCGTTGTAGGCTTTTTATTGACTGCATTACTAATACAGTTTTTTAGCTCTTCGATATCAGTTTCTAAAAATTCAGTTTTATCGAGTTCGTATTCTTCATTGCGCAGGTTGTCAATAAATTCGATTTGACATTCTTCGGTTACAGACTGAGCTTTTGGTAGCCATATAATACGGTGTATGCCTTTGGCTTTTGCATGCTCTGCTGTAAGTTCGGTTTGCCAGTGGATATCCGATTTTTCTGTGCCTTCGTGGATGGAGCCATAATGCCCACCAATCATGTTGACAATGAGTTCGCACTCGGAGAGTTCGGCCTTTGTTTCGGCAATAAAGTCTCCTAGTTTTCGCGCCGGTGCACTTTGCGGTACAACATCGTAACCGCGTTCATTAAATTCCCGTTTTATACTTTGGTATTCCTCATCGATGTCCAGTGTGGGTTGTGGAATGTACACTTTTTTATTCGCACTATTGGCGGGTTCAGTGCGGGACTGTTTATACAATTTGTATGTTTGTGCAATGTCGTAGGCTAGGTCTTCGAGTTTGGCCCAGTAGCGAGGATCTTTGTTTGCACCTGGGTCCTGGCGGAATTCATCGGGTCGGTTGTTGGCTGGGTTTACATCGTAAAAACAATAGCCCAGTTGAGTTTGCAGTACATCGGGTTGCTCTTCTAGTTCCAGAGGCGTTTTTATCACTTTAAATATGCGCGACTTCTCACCCATTTGCAGCCCACCCTGAGCTTCGACGTCGTGGGTAAATTGCTCAAATTCTTTGATGCACCAGTCGGAATTAACATAGCGTGGCGAAACCACGCAAACGAGCAGGGGTACATTTTTTAAACCTTTGAGAATGGAATCGCTGAAATTGTCGTTACCGGTCAGCTTTTCATCGCGCCAGATAGACACCTGGCCGCCAATAATTTGCTGCAGGCGTACTCCCAAAGAATAATGCAGACGTGAAATCCAGCCGGGCTCATTCATATCTAACGGTACGTTATCGATATGCGTGTAGCTGATAAACAGGTCGTTATCATTGACGTCTTGTGTTGCCGAATCACCCATGGTGCATTGCTCTCTACTGTGTTTCCTGCTGGTTTTTATGTGCGACTAATAATGCCGGTCAGGCACGCTAACCCGCCGCCGGCATTCAGGTATTCACTTACATCCACTTGGTGGGTGGTGACATCGTGCCGGTGCAATGCCCGTTGAATATTGGGGCAATTGGCGGGCATCAGTATTTCCCTTGGTTTGAGGGTAACAAAATTCATTCCTCGCTTTTCGCGAAGCTCTTGTTCGTTCTCCAATGCAATGATGTCGATGCTACGGCTTTTTAACAAGCTAATTAATTCTGGTGGTGCGCGGTTGCTATCCACGGCGACCAAATTGTGGTCAATAAAATTCATTATTCCCAGAAGATGTTGCTGATTGCCGGGCATGGAAGTGGTGAGCACATCAATGCCCATGGTTGCCAGTAACGGAGTAATGTGGCTAACGGCTTCGTTGTTGGTACGCAGATCTGTACCGATTAATACCGTTTTATGATCAAGCCAGAGCGCATCGGCACCTTCAAAGGAGCAGTTACCCCGCAATGTGGTGAGGATGGGTACACCCATGGCGGCGAGCGTACGTGCGGCGTAGCGTTCTTCGCCTGCGCGCTGCTGCGCAGCGGGGCGTGCGAGTATGGCGCCTTCAGGGGTCATGAAGTAGAGGTCGCGCATAAATATAAAGTTGGGTAGTGGTGCGTCGCACCGGGATATTGTCACTTCAACCCCCTGTGCTTCGTAGGCGGCTTTAATTGCCAGAGTTTGCTCACGTATACGTTGGAGGTTTACGGGGCGTAACAATAAAGCTTCGTTGGGGTTGCTAATGTGGCCGAGAATATCACCGGGCCAGCCGAGGGTAACGCTCGTTAATGCGGCGCATTCACTGTTTACGCCACATTTGCGCCACAGTGCATTATTGAGTTCCTGTTCGTGACGCTGGCTACGGACTTTAAAAGCCGGGCCGCCCCAGGTACCGGGAAGTGGTGTATCGCTCATTGTGACCTGCTTTAGTAGCCTAGCTGCTGAGCCAGGTGTTTTA
The DNA here is from genome assembly GCF_014218805.1 of Teredinibacter franksiae. Classification (NCBI taxonomy): domain Bacteria; kingdom Pseudomonadati; phylum Pseudomonadota; class Gammaproteobacteria; order Cellvibrionales; family Cellvibrionaceae; genus Teredinibacter; species Teredinibacter franksiae. The sequence goes on from NZ_JACJUV010000001.1 coordinate 2,983,839, forward strand.
TTGATTCGCTTTCAATCAAGGGTTGAATAATGGATGCCCGTTTTTTCCATCGATCGGGGTTAGGCGCGCTAGTGGTCATGATTGGCGGCGGGTGAATGTGTGTCAGTGCTTGGGTGCCGGGCTTGCTGATATTTAACCACGTGCACACGCTATGCAGTGCGGCTTCGCGCCGCTGCTCACCGCCGATGAGATCTTCATAGCGTACGCGCAATGTCGGTAGCGGCTGTTGGGCGAGAAAATCCTGGATATGTTGATGGGTGCTTGTCCATTGAAAAGCACACACTTCTTCCAGTTTTGCGTGGGTGTATTGTTCCCAGCTAGGGGGTAAATCGAAATTCCACCAGCGCTTCCCCCACCGTGGAAATTGATCACTGTAGCCTTTTATCTGTAGCTCAACGGGCATTGCCTGTACAAAAAAACCGTGGTGTAGCCAGCCGTCGTAAAGGCCGTTAATAGCCGCTGCGGGGTTACGGGTAAGGTGAATAACTCGGCACCGGGCCTGGGGAAAAACAGTTTTAAGAAACGCTAACTGGTAGGCATGACCAGGGGCTTTGAGCACGAGGGTACTGGGTGGCTTATCGCCGTGGGTGCCTGTGGAGTTTGTGTCTACCTCCCAAGGAGAAATGGCTAAAAAAGGCGGCTCTTCAATCAATAGATCGGTTGGTGGACCTTGTGGAGTAGGGATTTCTGGGTAATGGCTGTGAATGAGCTGTGCAGGAATATCGTAGTAGTAGGGGTTAACGTTGGGGTGTTGAACACGTACGCGGTTTAAAAAATGTACGTGAAACAATTTGCTGTGCAGCAGCGCAATAATGCTTTGTTCAGTTTTGTTACTGAACTGGTTAAACGTATTTTGCATGCACTTGCGCACTTGATCTGGGTCGAAGCCTTCGGCCGGCCACTGAATACTCAGTCGAAGATAAAGATCGCGTGCAAAACGGGTCATATCGATTGCTGGCGTTGCCACTAACGGGTCGGTAATTTTATGTGGATCACAACCTGCACCCATTTCGCGCAACAGCAATTGCTGTAATAGCGGGATATCAAATCCGGCATTGGTGAATAGCGCATCGGAGCCGGTATTGTTTTCGGGGTACATTAAGCCGGCCATTCGCATCATTGGGATGGCCTCACCGCGCAGGTGCAGTATTTCTGAACAGTGGCGCAGTATTTCCATAAAAAAACTAGAGCCACCGCGTGAACTGGTCGCAACCAGAACAATATCGGTTATTTGGTTAATGTTCGGTAGCTTGTTTTGATCCTGTAGGTGTGTGTTTTCGCTTAGTAGTAAGTTTCTCGCTGCGGATAGGGCTATCCTGCGGCGACTGGATGTGCTGGTGGAATATGACTGGCTCTGTTTTAACACACGAATGTCCCTGTGCTTATTATTATTTTGAGAGGTGTTTGTGCGTTGTTGGGGGCGATCGTCTAACCCAAGATAATTTGGTTAAATACAGTCGCCGTGCAATTCGTCGTCCAAAATTCTTATCGTTTAGAAGCGATTTAATTTGCACTTGGATATTCAATAGGGTGTCTTGCACGCCAAATAGTGCACGACTTACCGGGCCAATGGTATGGCTTTGCCAATCAGTATTGTCCGGCGTGTAACCGAGGTTAACCATCGTCTTGCCGGCGGCTCTTTCCACTGTTTTTATCTGTATGCTCGACAAACGCTTTTTATACTTACCGGCATTATTGGACATAATCGGTTTGGCGGTGTTTTTCCAAGATTCGGAAAGGGTACCGCTGAGCTTCGCTTCTGGCGTTTCGGCAAACGCCAGCATGGTGCTCTCAAAGGATTCGTCTATAAAAGCGCATATTTTTTTGACCGTGACTTCTGGTTGCGCAATTAAATATTCATAGTGCAATTGCAGTACGTTCTCAGCGTATGGGCCATTGGCTAGTGCCAGACCTTTTTGCTGCTGTTCGTGCCACAATCGCGCTGTGTGATAGGGGTGGAAGGGGTTGAATACCGAATGCATCGAGGATACGGCAACATCGCGGGGGTCGCGCACCAACCATAATAATTTCGCGTGGGGGAACAGGCGAAAAATGGCATCGGCGTGCTCAACCATAAACGTACTTTTACAGGCCCAGCGCTTTTTATTACTGGCTTTAAGGTAGGCGTTATACACGGTGACGAAGACACCAAAAAGGTCACGTGAGGGTGCCTGGCTAATCAGTTGGTCGATATCCAGTTTTACATCCCAAGGGTAGATATGAATATCAATAAGTCCTAAGACATCGGCGACCAGCCGATAAAAATTATCCTGCTCATTGAGGTCGCCGTAGCGGCCTTCGAGGCTGCCCATAAAATGCATAATATGCGGTGGGTGTGGAACGGTGATGTGGGAGTGTGTGTTCAGTATTAACCGCAACAGGTTGGAGCCGGAACGCTCAGTGCCCACAATAAAAATAGGGTGACTATTGTCTAATTCATCCATGCGTTTTACCCGACAAAATTGATTTGTGCGCCTGAGTGTAACTATATGCGACAGACTATTTATTATTATGCGCTTACATCAGCCCCCCGCTAAACGAGCTGCCCACCAACATAATGTAATCGAGTGCGATGCGTCAATTCCACGATTGTCTTTGAGTAATATTGTGGCGAGGCCATAGCATTCAAAATGTGTTCAACTAACCTAGGTCAGCATGCTATCAGGTTAAAAATAGGGTTAATAATAGGGCATACTTTTCCATCTTCTTGGAGATTACCGTTTGCCATTAAAGGCACCTGCAGAGCTGCGTAAAAGGTAGTGCACTACAAAGGTGCCGTTAGCGGAGTGCGTTATTTAGCTGGAAATAGCTATTGGTTAAAAAGAAGCCCTTAGCTAAAAAGAAGCCCTTAGCGGGTGAAAGGCCCTTAGCGGGAAAGCAGCCATAAGCGGGAAAAAAGAACCTTCGGCTTAAAAACATTCCATTGCATGGATAATCGCCCCCTCAAAAAAGTGTTAGAGCGAGATGTTTACACGATTGCCGATCGAAGCATATCGCTCGGTGGGGAGCAACGTATGAAAGTACTGGTGCCAGAGGAAAGGTTTGAATCTTCACGCAGTTCCCATTCAGTCGCTCCCGAGAGCGTGGAAGCCTAGTATTTTCGGGGCGCTTCGGTAGCGCTGGAAGATAGATACCCGCGTTCGCGGCCATGACCCAACTTGAGTTTGAATTGCGCTCGGCCAATGCAAACACCAACGGTGTAATGGGGTACAGGTTAGTCACTAGAATTATCTTGGGCTCCCGCGTGTGCTAAAGGGTTTCCGAGGGTTGTATGGTGTGGGGACAAAGGGGATAAGTACCGTAAGCTGGCTAAAATGTGTTTCTGGGCAGTTTAATAGGCTATGTAGCAGCTAAGCCACATGTTTGACGTACTTAGAAGTACAGGGTTGTCTGTTAGGCGCTCCCCTTGCGGGCGGGGAATCTTCGGTGTAAATTGCCGTATTAAACCCCTTAAAAGGGGGAATACCCTCAGTTTGGGCCCTCAACTACAATAAAACCGAGTATTTAGGTGCATTTAAGGATTTCCTATGAAACTGATCACAGCCGTAATTAAGCCTTTCAAGCTGGATGACGTACGCAACGCGCTGTCTGAAATTGGCGTTCAAGGCATGACAGTGACCGAAGTTAAAGGCTTTGGCCGTCAGAAAGGCCACACCGAACTTTACCGTGGTGCTGAATACGTTATCGATTTCTTACCCAAGGTAAAACTGGAGCTGGTACTGGGAGATGACCTTATAGAGCAGGCAGTCGAGGCCATTACCAAAGCGGCGCAAACCGGCAAAATTGGAGATGGTAAAATTTTTATCACCCCCTGTGAAGATGTTGTTCGCATTCGAACCGGTGAAACTGGCCCCGACGCGGTATAAGCCACGCCGGTATTTTTTTGCGCCACATTTTTAGCCTGTGGCGCTATCCTTGCCTTTCCTAAATCTCCCTCTATAGCTCGCCGTTGTTGATTATCAGGTTAATTTTTCGGTTGCAATATTTTTTAACAAATAACCGTTTTCTGATTTTTCCCTTAACACTAGAACAAAAAAAACTAACCAAATTCGGCCTATTCAATGACAGCGCCAAATCTGTGAGCTATATAAATTAGCGATGATTAATGCACGGGTTAAGTGCTGGCAGTTCACAGGTGTTCAGAATACGAGCTTAGTCGTGATGAGTAGCGACTGTTTTGAATGGCTTTTTGTGTGTTGCTGAGGCTGTTAGCTAAGATTTTTAATGAGGGTGTTAACTATGGGTGATGCAGATACAATTGACGACGCAGCTGATGCAGTAGCGCTAACGCTAACGGGCGAAGCACTTTCGTCTAAAGAAGCCGAGCGGACTAAGATGCAAGCAGAAATAGAAGCTTTTTTGGCCAGTGGCGGCACAATTAGTCGAGTGGCCAACAATGTTGTGGCCGATCCGCCGAAAAAACCCGAATCGAACTACGGTGGACAGCCGATTTAACAAAAACCTCGATAGTGGTTTTGGCTGGAGCCTTGCCATTTGAGGCGCTGCTTGAATTCAGCATGTTTGTGTTCGACGCATTTGTTGGTACGTCCGTAAAGGGGATTTGGTACCTACAATAATAAAGCGCTAGATCCTAGACGCCGCGCGTCTGTTTGTTATCCCAAATACTTCGGCAGTAAACGATTCATTACCTCGGCGATATAGCCGAGGAAGAGTGTACCCATACTGGAGCGGTAGTAGGTTGGGTCTTGGTTGCCGATGGCCAGTAGCCCGAGTGGACTACCGTGTTGCAAAACGGCTAGGGCGGCGCTGCCGACATTGGCTGAATCATCGTCAAATAAAAATTCCGTTTCTTTAATGTCGATGCCGCCACTGACGGTGTTGGGTAGTTTCAAACGCTTGCCAATATAGTCTCGAGCGTCGTGCACGGACACTATGCGAGCGGCGCTTGCCGGTGTACTGCTGTTGCCAAACAGTATTAGGCGCGTGTAGTGGATATTAAATTCTTTGTCGAAGCTGTAATAAAGCGCATCTACAAGGTCGCCTAGATCGTTACACTCGAGCATGGCCAGTACTAGGCGTTTGGTTTTGTCGAACAGCCTGTCGTTTTCACGGGCGTTATCTAGCAGGCTGCTGAGACGGTGGCGCATGTCCATGTTGCGTTCGCGCAAAATAGCGACCTGTCGCTCAACTAATGAAGTTGCGCCACCGCTTTGGTGGGGTAACTGCAAGTCTGCCAGCAGCTCCGGACGTTCGCTAAAAAATTCGGAGTTGGATTTCAAGTAGAACTCTACCTGATCGGCGCTGATTTTTTCACGTTTTTGGGTAATGGGCGATTCGCTCATATTTTTACTTGGCCATGAAAGACTGACGTTGCCGGGCCTGTCATCATAACAGGCTTTCCATGCCCCTCCCATTGGATGCGCAGATCACCTCCGGGTAGAGAAACATTTACATCGGTATCCAATAAATTGCGTTCAATGCCACTCACAACGGCGGCGCAGGCGCCGGTTCCGCAAGCTAGAGTTTCACCTACACCACGCTCGAATACTCGTAATTTTATATTGCGGCGGTCTAGTATCTGCATAAAGCCGGCATTCACTCGCTTGGGGTAGCGTTGATGGCGCTCAATTTTGGCGCCAATGTCGAGTACCGGAAACTCGTTAACATCGTCAACAACAGCAACGGCGTGAGGGTTACCCATGGATACTGCACCAATATTAAATACCTGGCCTTCAACATCGAGCGGGTATTCGGGTAGTGTCGAATCGGCTTCGAAAGGGATGTTCGCAGGTTCAAGTTCGGGCACGCCCATATCGACGCACACTTGATTGTTAGCGAGTACATGCAGGGTCATTAAGCCGCTTGCCGTTTCTACGACAATGCAGTTTTTACTGGTGAGCTGGCGTTGGCGAACAAATACCGCAAAGCAGCGCGCGCCGTTGCCGCAGTTTTCCACTTCGCTACCGTTAGAGTTGAAGATGCGATAGCGAAAGTCGGCTTCTGGGTTGTCTGGTGCTTCAACGATCAATACTTGATCGCAGCCAACGCCAAAATGGCGATCGGCCAATTTGCTTGCTCGCTCGGGAGTTACGGTTACTTTTTGGCTGATAGCATCGATCATAACAAAGTCGTTACCAATCCCCTGCATTTTGGTAAACCTTAAGCGCATCAGCTTAGCTCCTCACTTGGAAGTAGCTGCTCACCCCGAGTCATATCTTCGAAGGTTTCGCGTGCGCGAATAAGATAATGCTTGTCACCATCGACCAGTACTTCTGCTGCGCGTCCGCGGGTATTGTAGTTGGAACTCATTACAAAACCGTAGGCGCCGCTGGACATTAAAGCTAGGTGATCACCCGCTTTCAGTGCCAAGTTGCGATCCTTAGCAAGAAAATCGCCGGTTTCGCATACGGGGCCAACTAAATCCCACTCTTGAAGCGCAGCACTGGAGCTTTCTGCCAAGGGTAAAACTTTTTGCCAAGCCTGATACAGGGCTGGGCGAATATTGTCGTTCATGGCGGCATCAATAATGGCAAAGTTGCGGTGCTCGGTAGGCTTAAGGTAAAGCACTTTTGTGAGTAACGTTCCGGCGTTCGCGGCGATAGATCGGCCCGGCTCTAGCATAATGGCCAGCTTGCGATCCCCTAGGCGTTGCTTTACCGCCTGCAAGTAGCTTGCAGGGGTTGGTGGTGTTTCATCGCTATAGGTTACGCCGATGCCGCCACCTAAATCGAGGTGGTGGATGTGTACCCCCTTCTCTGTCAGCGTATCGATTAGCATCAATAAGCGGTCGAGGGCATCGAGAAACGGCTCTAGCTGAGTTAGCTGGGAGCCGATATGGCAATCCACACCGATAATATTTAGCCCCGGCAGCTCGGCCGCACGTTGATACACGGCGGGCGCGGTATCAATATCGATACCGAACTTGTTCTCTTTCAAGCCGGTGGAAATATAGGGGTGGGTATTGGCATCCACATCGGGATTAACGCGCAGGGATATATTGGCGGTTTTACCCATGTTGGTGGCGACAGCGGAAAGCACTTCCAGCTCGGCTGTGGATTCAACGTTAAAGCAGGCGATACCGGTTTCTAGTGCGAATACCATTTCTTCGGCTTTTTTACCAACACCGGAAAATATAATTTTTTGTGGGTCGCCACCGGCTGCGAGTACACGTTGGAGTTCGCCGATAGAGACAATATCGAAGCCTGCGCCGAGTTTGGCGAGCACCTGTAACACCGCGATATTGGAGTTGGCCTTTACCGCATAACAAACGGTGCCCGGGTGGTCACCAAGGGCGTTGGCATAGGCCAGGTAGTGCTCGGTAAGGGCGGACCGGCTGTAAACGTAGCACGGGGTGTCGTAGTGGTCGGCAAGGCTGGACAAGGCACAGCCTTCGGCGTAAAGGCCGCCGCTCTGGTAATGAAAATGTGGCATGGTGTTACTGTCTCGAATTCTGTTGGGGCTCACTGGAAGGCTGGTCAGCAGGGTTTTGCGCCTGTTCCGGCAGCTTCAGTGGACCTTTTTGTCCGCAGGCGGCAAGTAAAAGCAATAGGCTGACTGTTGCGATCAAACGCAGCGGAGAAGCGGTTGCTTTTAGTTTGCTGTGAAGCTTGCGCACAATGGTTTGCCCCTGAGTAAAAGGCCGGAGTATAACCTTTCACTGGAGATCGCAGAACCCTGCACTCTAGCTGTGGTGCAATTGCCGAAAAAAATTTGTGTTGGTTTACGTTACGTGAGGTGTTCGAGTCACAGCTTTAGGGAGCGGTGTAGTAGCTGTTGCTGCTGTATATGAAAAGAGGTGCTGTTTAGTTCTTAAGCAAAATGCCGATCGCCTGATTCAGTCGGAATTCGAGCCGGTCTTTAATTTTTAAGTAGTGCGCGCTGGATAGTTTTCCGGATTCGGATAGCTGTTGTTTGCTTAGACTGAGATCCAAGTCGGTTAGGTACACAGGGTAATGTTCCCGTGATGCTCGTAGTTTGAGAATGTATTGGGCGACCACCGTGTAGAGCTGGTCAGAGAAAGTTATACCGAGAAATTCCTGATCATCACAATAAAAATCGTACACCAGTTCACCCTCGGCTTTGCCGGGGTGAGCCACCGCGTTCACGTCAAACTTAGCGATGGCAGGCAGCTCGCGAGACACGCTTTTATGCAGGGCCTGGTAGCGGTTACCGATCTTGCTCAATTCGTGAAAGTGGATGGGGAATATGCCAAAGTCATACATCAGCTCCTGATTCATGCGCGTTTGTCGGTCGGCGACGGCACGCAGGAAGCGGTGCAGGGGTTTGAGCGGGCTGTGTTGGCCAGAGCCGCGATAGAGCTGGTGCAGAATGACGCCCATCTCATCGATGATATAGACCTCCATGCCGATGTCGAAGCGCTGGTAAAAAATATGGATGGCGCCCGACCAGCCGCGTCCGCCGCTGTCCCCTGAAATAGCGGATGTAAGGGTACGCAGTGGGTGGTGCAGCAGAGCGCGGCTGTCGAGCATAACAGGGCTGATGGAGACCTGCTCTTCTGCTAGGTAGTGCTCCAGCACTTTTGTGCTGGAGTGCTGTCGGGTAAGTAAGCGTGGACCACGAAACTGCAGGCTGTAGTAGTCCCCGGCCATTTCAAACAGGTAGCGGGTAGTTGCGGGGAAGCGACCACCGTAATAACAATGAATAATCTCCTTAAACCAGCGCTCCACTCTTTGGCTGATCGTTGCCGCATGATTACGGCCAATGCAAGACACCGTTAGCTCGGGAGGTGTGCGATGGCTGTCCGGTTGCGAATGCTGGAGGAAGTCTCGTAGAGCATCGAGGAGCGCGTGTTCACCGTCGTAGCGTCGGGAGCTAATTTCATTCCAGCTGTTGCGGGTGATGATGTCTACAGAAACTACCAGGTTTTCTTCGAATCCGCTGTAGCGTAGAGCATCGGCCTGGTTGCTTAGTCGCTGTATACCCAGGCCGTCAAGGTGGGGGGTGGGTGATTTGCCCACATTAAGTAACAATAGAACGCTCTGCGGTTCTGATGTTTGGTTAAAGGATTTATGGTTTAGGTGTGGCAGGGGAAGCGGTAGCCATTGTTCGAATTGCGTGAGAAGTTTGCGCAAGTTGAAGTCTGTAAGTGATGCAGCGGCCTGCAAATCGAAATAAGTGCTGGTGTCGATAATGCCGTTGAAATAACACCAGAGCACTAGCTCTACCAAGCTTAATGACGATTTAACGGCCTCGCCTTCGCCGGTCAGGGCGCCGCCCGCTTCTCGGGCATAGGCGGTCCACACTTCTACAGCATTTTCACTATCTTCGGTGGCCGTTAGGGAGATTACGGGTTCACTTAGGTCTTCTGATATGCCCGGGTTGATCCATTCAATCTTGCCAGGCTTTCGTTCAAACGCCGCCTGCAATTTACGTCCAAGGACGGTGAGTTCTTCGGTGGAAATAGACCGCTCGGCGCCGGTATCGGCGGCAAACTCTTGAATAAAACGATAACTGTGGTTCAGCTCGTTAACCAGCAGTGCGCGTTCTTCTGCCACCTGCGGGGCTTTCCACTTAGCGCGCTGGTCGAGCGTTTCTATTTGTCGATTACTCCAGCCCCACTGGCGTACCATTTTTTCCATTAGGCAGCGCTGCCAAGATTTCGCCCGACCATGGGGTGGCTTAGAAAGCGGCTTGTTCACTTTGAAATAAAAGCAGCGGCGCGCCAGCTCTAGTCGGGTTGCGTCTTTTTGCTGTTGCAGGTACTGCTCGATCTGGCGATAGATCATCACGTAGCTATCGAGCTCGTCGATATCGATATCGCCTTCGTATACCCTCGATTTGAATGCCAGCGAGAGTGGTTGAATATTGGGATGTTGATTGACGTAGGTTTCCAGCAATAATAGTTTGAGCACCGATTTGTAGGGCGACTCAATGGCTTTGTAAAGCTGCCAGATGCCAGCACCGACAAACTCGCCGGCGGGAATGGTTGAGATACCACCGAAATCCAGTTGCGCTTCAGAGCGCAGGTAGCGTTTTTCCAGCAGTGTAGAGGTGAACTCCGGGTAGTTGTTTTCCTGTTGCGGAGGCACAAACCACCACACCGGTTTACGTCCCGCCAGATGGATAGCCGAGCGATAAAATTCATCGAGCAGTAACAGTCGCTGTGCGCTGCCGCTGGATTCTGCGTTCAAGCTGGACTGCTGCCCTCGCTTAAATGCTTCGTGATCCATGATAAAGAAATGCACTTCGAGGCGAACCTTCATCGCCCAGTCTGAAATCAGCAGGCATTTACGGTTCAGTTGTTCCACTGCCCGAGTGGAGAGCCCGGGCTTTACGCACAGCCAGATATCCAGGTCACTTTTTTCGCTTTGAGCAATGGTGCCAACGCTACCCATAACAAACAGGCTGTAGATGTTTTCCGGCGCGCTGACATCGATATTGGCGGTAAAGCTGCGGGCTATGCTACGCCCCAAAGTGATGTCGGTTTTAACCAGTTTATAGCTACACAGGCGTGAGGGTGTATCGCGAGACACGTACCCTGGCATCATCGGGTGGTTGGTGTGGAAGAGTAGAGGAAAAGCGTCGAGTACGCGCTGTTGGCGTTCACTTAGAGCGTTGCGTAGGCGCTGTAAGCGGTCGCTATTGATGGCGACGAAGCGTTTTCCTGCCTGCAGCAGTACCTGGCGGTCCAGCCCTTGCTCTATTGAACCATGATCTATCGCCAGTGATTTCACGCGTAACAACCGAAACGAATAGCTGGGCCCCTGTGGGCGCCATGAATTGAAGCTTCTATTCCAGTTTAGCAGTGGCCAGGTTACTGGCCACGCTTAATAGGCAAGTGTTTTAGAACATTTTATTGTGATTGGCGACCTATTTCGGGTCGGCAGAGTTGTATTTAGCCGCCAGCGCCGCGCGTACTTTCTCTGGCACAAACTTGGATACATCGCCCCCAAGAGAGGCAATCTCCTTCACTAAAGAGGAGGAGATGTAAGAGAGGTGCTCGGCGGGTGTTAGGAAAAGGCTCTCCATTGAGGGTGCGAGGACACGATTCATGTTGGCAAGCTGGAACTCGTACTCAAAGTCGGATACTGCGCGCAGCCCGCGCACAACACCGTAGGCTTGCTTCTCCTCCACTAGGTCTTTCAGTAGGCAGTTGAAGCCACAGATTTCGATATTTTTGATGCCCGAAAGCACGTCTGTTGCTAATTCAACACGTTCTTCAAGCGTAAACAGTGGCTGCTTGCGCGTGCTTACCGCTATGGCAATAACCACGGAATCGAACAATTTCGAAGCCCGGTGAACGAGGTCGATATGACCGTTGGTAATTGGGTCGAAAGTACCTGGGTAAACAACTCGCTTCATAACAGCTCTCAAGTTGGTTGTGGGTTGGCGGCGCGTATTGTAGCCCGAAGTGTATTCAGTCCCAAGTTTTCGTATATAAACCGTAGCGCACGCTGCCTGCGGTTTTTTCCTTAAGTGTGTACAGCCCCTCGATTGCGAACGACGGGTGGGATTTTGGCGCTTCAATATATATTTTGGCGCTGGGGTGCAGTAGGCCCTTTCCGGCTAAGTATGTCAGTGCTGGCTGCCACAGATTCCTAGCGTAGGGTGGGTCGAGGAACACTAAGTCAAAAGGCTCGCTCGGTGGCGCCAACGATAGCCCATCTCCGCCGAATACCTTGGCATGCATGCCGTCGAGTAACTGAAGATTTGCTTCCAGCTGGCGCGCGGCCTGAGTATTGGTTTCGGCAAATTGTACAAAAGCCGCCCCGCGTGACAGGGCTTCTAGGCCTAGCGCACCGGTGCCAGCGAATAAGTCTAGGCAGCGGCTACCGTGAATATCAGCCATTAACCAGTTAAAGAGTGTTTCGCGCACGCGGTCGGCGGTGGGTCGAAGCCCTTCGGCCTCGGTAACGGCTAATTTTCGACCACGCCACTGGCCGCCGATGATGCGGATACTCGATTCTGAAGGTTTTTGCGGTTTTTTCTTTTTAGACGGCAAAAGAAGTCACTCCAAAATGGTAGGATGTGGGCCAATTATTGTTAGCCATCGAAATTTGCGGTCATCATGTTTTTTAAGCGTAAAAAAAGCAACTCCGAGACTCCCGAATCTGTTGAAAAACCCATCGACGAGCAGCCCATTGTTGAGCCGCTGGGTCTATTTGGTCGTATAAAGAAAGGCCTGTCACGTACCAGTGGCCAACTTTCCAGCGGCTTAGCAGCGCTGTTGCTGGGTAAAAAAGCGATCGACGACGAGCTGTTGGAGGAAATTGAAACTCTGTTGCTCATGGCCGATGTGGGGGTGGAAGCCACCGCCGATATTATTGACGACCTGACGGATAGGGCGTCGCGTAAACAATTGGCGGATTCGGACGCCTTATTTGAGGCTTTGAAACAATCGCTGAAGAGTTTGTTGCAGGACGTAGAAGCACCGCTGGTTATCGATACCGCCTTCAAGCCCTTCGTTATTTTGGTGGTGGGCGTTAATGGTGTGGGTAAAACGACCACGATAGGTAAAATTGCCAAGCGTCTACAGAATGAGGGGAAATCGGTATTGCTGGCGGCCGGCGATACTTTTCGTGCGGCGGCAGTCGAGCAGCTACAGGTCTGGGGTGAGCGTAACCAAGTGCCGGTAGTGGCCCAGCACACCGGGGCAGATAGCGCCTCGGTTATTTTCGATGCGGTGCAGTCGGCTCAGTCGCGTGGTATTGATGTCGTCATTGCTGATACCGCTGGTCGCCTGCATAACAAAAGTAACCTCATGGAAGAGTTGGCCAAGGTCAAACGCGTAATGGGAAAGCTGGACGCCACAGCGCCTCACGAAGTATTGTTGGTGCTCGACGCCGGTACCGGTCAGAATGCTCTAAGCCAGACCGGCCATTTTCGAGAAGCTGCTGGGATAACGGGTTTGGCGCTAACCAAGCTAGACGGTACCGCAAAGGGCGGAATCATCTTTGCGTTGAGTAAAAAATACCAGATTCCGGTGCGTTACATTGGTGTCGGCGAAAGCATTGATGACCTGCAGCCATTTGTTGCCGACAGCTTTATTGACGCCCTATTTGGTCAACCCAAGTGAGTGCTCACTTGCTCTGAGCCTCTTAATTTCACTGTAGATACGCCGCTACTTAGTAGAACAATAACAACTTGTGATCAATTTTAGCAACGTCAGTAAACGCTATGAAAACGGCCATCAGGCACTGAGTAATCTGTCTTTCGATATTGACGACGGTGAGCTGGTGTTTCTTACTGGTCATTCGGGCGCGGGTAAAAGTACGCTGATGAAGCTCATTATGTTGATGGAGCGCTCCTCCACCGGTCAGGTGGTCATCGCCGGACGTAACCTTAACCGTCTTCGTCAAAGCCAAGTTCCCTACCACCGTCGCCAGGTTGGTGTGGTGTTCCAAAACCATCAGTTGCTGTTCGATCGTACCGTATTTGAGAATGTGGCTTTGCCGCTGCATATTGCCGGCTATCAGTCGCGCGAGGTGGGCCGAAGGGTTCGAGCGGCATTGGACAAGGTCGGGTTGTTGGATCGCGAAAAAGTCAGCCCCATTACGCTTTCTGGTGGAGAGCAGCAGCGTGTTGGTATCGCGCGGGCGGTGGTTAACAAGCCGCCATTGCTGTTGGCGGATGAGCCCACCGGTAATCTCGACCCGCAACTATCCTCTGAGATAATGAACTTGTTTCGCCAATTTAATCAGTTTGGCGTAACCGTGATGATCGCCAGCCACGATATCGCTTTGGTACGCCGCCTCAATCATCGGGTTTTAACGCTCTCAAAAGGCGAGTTAATTCACGATGGCTTATTGCCGCCGCCGGCAACCGAGGTGCAGGCTAATGGCTAAATTTGACACCGGGGCGGTGCAGAGTAAAACCAGCTTTGGCGATAAGTCGCGCAGTTACTGGGCTCATCACCGCAGCACATTTTTTGGCAGCCTGGTGCGTTTGATGGCCACGCCAGGGCAAACGCTAATGACCTCGTTGGTGGTCGCCATTGCGTTGGCATTACCCATGACGCTGTTGCTGGCGTTGGGCAATATCCAACAGCTGGGCGATAACTGGGATGCCAGCCCCAAAATTTCGGTATACCTCAACCTGCGGGCGCGGGATACCGCTATTCAGTTATTGGTGGAAAAACTCAAATTAATGCCCGAGATAAACGCTGTGGAGTATTTGTCTGCAGACGCGGTATTGGCAGACTTTCAGCGTCTTTCTGGGTTTGGTGAAGCACTTGAGGCGTTGGAGGATAACCCACTGCCGGCAACACTCATTATTACCCCAGCCGTTGTAGCGGTTGAACCGGCGCAGCTGAAGCTCTTGGGCGAGCGCATCACGGCTGAAGCTATAGTCGATGAAGTGTCCATGGATATGGAGTGGATAAGGCGATTGCGCGAACTGATGGTGCTCGGCAAGAAAATTGTCGCCGCGCTTGCAGGTTTACTGGGCTTGGGCGTGCTCTTGGCCGTAGGCAATACAATCCGTTTAGCCATAGAAAACCGTCGCGAAGAAATCATCGTATCCAAGCTGGTGGGTGGCACCAACGGCTTTGTGCGCAGGCCTTTCTTGTACAGTGGTGGCTGGTATGGATTCTTCGGCGGTGTATTGGCTTCACTCATTGTTGCCCTAGGCTTCTGGATAATCGATGATACAGCAGGCCGGCTGGCAAGCCTTTATCAGAGTGACTTCCAGCTTCAGGCGCTGGGTGCCAAAGGCGGCCTGCAGCTATTAGCTGCAGGCACTCTATTAGGGTGGCTGGGGGCTTGGTTGGCGGTAGGTAGGCATCTCGCACAAATCGAGCCACGTTAGCTTCTTAGTGACAGAATTGGAATTTATTGCAGGTTGATCTGTCCAAACCCTTGAAATTCTTGAATATCCGCCTAGAATTCTCCAACTGGTTCGTTGGAGAGCCAAACATCATTGTTGGAGGAATGCCGAATGGGCAAAAGTTTACAGACTGTGGAAATACTGGCTCCAGGGCAGAACCTGAATGCCTACATGCAGGCCGTGAACAAATTCTCTGTGCTGACTGCAGAAGAAGAGAAGCAGTTAGGCGAAGATTTGTATTATCGTGAGAACCTAGAGGCTGCGCGCCGTCTGGTTATGGCGCATCTGCGTTTCGTTGTTCATATTGCCAAATCCTATGCTGGCTACGGGCTGGCACAGGGTGATTTGATTCAGGAAGGCAATGTTGGGCTAATGAAAGCGGTAAAACGTTTTAACCCCGAAAAGGGTGTTCGTTTGGTGAGTTTTGCCGTTCACTGGATTAAAGCCGAGATTCACGAATTTATTTTACGCAATTGGCGTATTGTAAAAGTGGCCACCACCAAGGCCCAGCGTAAGTTGTTTTTCAATCTGCGTGGCAAAAAGAAGCGCCTAGCTTGGTTGACCAACAGCGAAGCCAAGGCGGTTGCTGAAGATTTAAACGTGGACGTAAAAAACGTTCGTGAAATGGAAAGCCGTTTGTCTGCATTCGATGCCGCCTTTGATGCCGGTGCCGATGAAGACGACGAAACGGCGTATCAGGCACCTGCCAACTATTTGGAAGATCGTCGTTACGACCCATCCACACTGTTGGAAAAGGCTGACTGGACAGAAAACAGCGTGGCGGGTTTGGTTTCGGCAATGGAGCAGCTGGATGATCGCAGTCGTGATATCCTCCAGCAGCGTTGGTTGAGTGAAGAAAAATCTACGTTACATGAGCTGGCAGGGCAGTACGGTGTGTCGGCTGAGCGTATTCGCCAGCTTGAAAAGAACGCGATGAAAAAAGTACGCGTTTCCATGGAAGCCTGATACCAACCTAAATAGTTATAGGAAAAGGAAAAAGCCGCAAATTGCGGCTTTTTCTTTGCCCGCAGGGTTTAGTTGTTGGTATCTCTGGCGACGATGAAGCAATCAAGCCCTTTTTGTAGTACCAAGCTCCTCGTTTTTAGCTCCCGTAAATACGCTGTGGCACCTTGTTGCAGGCCTTCAGCGAAAAAACGTTTTTACGCTCTGGAAATTTTATGCCCACCACAAAACTCTTTCTGCTAATTGCCAGTGCCAGCGGTATGATTGCCGTCATTCTGGGTGCCTTTGGTGCCCACGGTCTTAAAAATATGATTGCACCACAATTATTAACGGTTTGGCAGACCGCAGTGCAATATCATTACTACCACACCTTTGCCCTGTTAGTGGTTGCTCTTGTGGGTATTCATATAGGAGGTAGTCACTGGCTGAACCTTTCGGGTTATTTATTGATCGTAGGCATATTAATGTTCAGCGGCAGCCTCTACGCTCTTGCATTGGGTGGCCCGCGCTGGCTTGGCCCGATAACGCCAGTAGGTGGCTTAATGTTTATTTTGGGCTGGTTGTCCTTATTCATCGCAGTATTGAAAACACATGAAACCTGAATATAAGAAAAAATCGATTCGCAGCTATGTGATTCGTGCGGGGCGCATGACCGATGGTCAGAAGAATGCGTTTGACCGTTGGTGGCCCATGTATGGTTTGAGCCTCTTTGATGGGGTAATCGACCCGACAGCGATTTTTGGGCGAGAAGCGCCACTGGTGGTGGAAGTGGGCTTTGGTATGGGCGACTCGCTGTATGCCATGGCGGCTGCGGAGCCCGATAAAAACTTTATTGGCATTGAAGTTCATCCTCCCGGCGTGGGGCGCCTTATTAGTCTTGCTGGTGGTGATAAGCTAACCAATTTGCGTGTTTATTTGGCCGATGCTGTAGATGTTATGACCGATTGTATCCCGCTTAACCACGTTGACCGTTTTCAGTTGTTCTTTCCCGACCCGTGGCATAAGAAAAAACATAACAAGCGGCGAATATTACAGCCCGAATTTGCCCAGCAGATACGTCGTGTACTGAAAGAAGGCGGATGCTTCCATATGGCAACAGATTGGGAAAATTATGCCGATCACAGTATGGAAATACTGAGTATCGCCGAAGGGTATACCAATGCCGCTAGTCAATATTGCTTTGCCGAAAGGCCAGGTTATCGTCCAAAAACTAAATTTGAATCTCGAGGGGAGCGCTTGGGGCACGGTGTTTGGGATATTGTTTTTGCGAAAACCGAATAATTACCTAGCAGGGTATTGACCTACACCTGCAACAAATTTCACACGGCTTTACAATACTTTGAACCAATACTGGACGAAATCAGGAACAGGGCATAGTCTGCGCGATGTACGGAAACAAACAAGGCCAAACTTACGAGAAAATGATGTCTGCCCGACCCTCATCGGCACTCTGGGGGGAATCGCTGTGGGACTACGCTGTTCGTGTTTTTTCCCATAAGGAAGTCGAAGATATTCTGATCGGCTTGCAAGATGACTACCACGCAAATATCGATATCATCCTCTGGTGCTGTTGGCTGGAAGAAGAGGGTATATGGCTGTCTCGCGAATCTCTTGATGATGTACTAATCACTATCGACACGGTTAATCAGGAAACACTGATTAAAATCCGTGAAGTACGACGCTATCTGAAAGATGCGGGTAGTTTTACCCAGGTACAAGCCAAGGTTATCTCCAAGCAGTTACTGAATGCCGAATTGATGATCGAGAAAGTATTGGTTTATCGCTTGCAGGATTTAACCCGTCGCTTCTACGAAGTATTAAGAGACGAAGAAAATCCATTGCGCCTGGGATATTACTTCGACTTCATGAGAATTCCAGATGCGCATCAAATTGCCCATCTAATTCGCGTTGCGACTCGTCATGCACGCACGCCAGCTATTCAGCCAGGTTAATGGCTTTTGGTTGCCTAATGTAATGGTTGCCCACAAAAAAAGCCCGCCTAGTTAGGCGGGCTTTTTTTGTGGGCCGGGTTTTTAGCGTGTAGCGTGGCGGCTTAGTCTTTGCTGGGGTCGAACAGGCCGCCTGTAGAGGGTTCTATAGGCTTGGGCGACTCTACTGGGGATGCCGCAGGGGTGGGTTCCGCTACCTTTATATCAGCCTTCGGTGCTTCTAGGGCTATTGGTTTAGCTTCAGGCTCAGCGGGTTTGGCCTCTACTGTTTTAGGGGCCGGAGCAGGAGCAGCAGGCGTTGCTACCGGTGCTGCCGGAGCCACAACAGCCGGTGTTACTTCTGCTTTTTGGGTGGGCTTGGTTTCCGCAGGTTTAGCGGCTGGCGCTTTTTTCTCTGCGGGCTTGTTGGCGGCTTTTTTGGCTACGGGTTTTTTTGCCGCTGCTTTCTTTGCTGCTGGCTTTTTAGCCGCGGGTTTAGCTGCAGGCGCTTTTTTAGTTGCAGCTTTCTTTGGCCCAGCTTTTTTTATGGCAGCTTCCGTTGCAGGTTTTGCTTTGGTTGCCGTTTTTTTGGCTGCCGGCTTTTTCTTATTCTTTTTAGCTAATTGCTTTTCGGTGGCAGCGGCGATTTTTGCAAGATCGGCGGCTTGAGTCAGCACCGCTTTCACCCCAGCCTGAGTGGCTTTGGCTGCATTGAGTGCGGATTTCAGTTCAGCTGCAACAGCGCGCTGCTCGGCAACGGCTTTCTTGGTGGCGGCGAGCTTGGCTGTGGATGCCGCTGTTTTCTTTTTGGCAACGGCTGCTGCTGCTGCTTTTGCTTTATTTTGCAGGCTGCTGAGCTTGGTTTTGGCTTTCGCCATAGTAGAAGTAGCCGATTTAACAGCTTTGTCAGCAGTGGCGAGGTTCTTCTTGCGCGCACTGTCGAGCTGAGCTGACAGCTTGGCAATTTGTTTTTCTAGTTCAACAACCGGGTCGAGGATTTTCTTTTTTGCTGCCATGAGTGAGTACCTGAAAAGAGTTCTTTTATTTGGAAGGGCCAAAGGGCGCAAAAATAATAACTGCGTTTAAATGAAAATTGTATGTTTTTTGTGTCCAATTTGATTTGAGAGCCATATTTTTTACAGTATTCAGCCATTTGTACCAGCTATCTGAGCAAATTCGGCTTAACATTGCGATTGTTGGTAATAGTACGACATTTTTGTGCGAGCCGTCCCGCATAGCGCATAAGTGAATTGCGGTGAGGCTGGCCGCGATCTTTGGGCTTGGGTATACTGCCTGCGCATTTGGTGAAAGGCCCTTGAAAACAGTGTCTCTCGAAACCATGCCCCGCTGCAGATTTCGAAAGCCTTTGGGTGAATGTCGGCTAACGACAATACAAAAAAACAGAATCGTCGTGTGCTATTGCATATCTGCTTCGATTTCTGCCATATAACAGGACCATAAAAAAATGAAAAAACTTACTTTGATTACAGTGGCCGTTGCGACTCTTTTTGTTGCTGGCTGTCAAGAAGATGCGGCGAACCAGCAGCCGAAAGATTTAACCATGGAATCGCTGGATGACAAAATGAGTTATATCTTGGGTTATAACTTGGCGCGTCAGGCTAAAACCTCCAGCTTCGACGTAAATCCTGACCTCATTGCCCTGGCAATTAATGAAGTCAAAACCGATGCTGAACCTCGGTTTAACGATGACGAAATAATGGCCACTATGCGTGCCTTCCAGGCAGAGCAGAAAGCTCGTCGTCAGGAAGCGACTAACAAGCTGTCGGAAGATAACACCGCCAAAGGTAAAGCTTTCCTAGACGAAAATGCTAAGAAAGAGGGCGTTGTTACCACTGAGTCTGGAATGCAGTACGAAGTTCTTACCGCCGGTACCGGTGCTATGCCATTGGCTAAAGACCGTGTTTTGGCCCATTACCGTGGCACCACCCTAGACGGAAAAGAGTTCGATAGCTCCTACGGTCGTGGTGAGCCAGCCAAGTTTTTCGTTGGTAGTCTGATTCCTGGCTGGGTTGAAGCGCTGCAATTGATGCCTGCTGGTTCTAAGTGGAAGCTCTATATCCCGGGCGATTTAGCTTACGGACCTAATGGTAAAATGGATCGCCGTACGGGTGAGTATGACATCGAGCCAAATGCCCTGTTGGTATTTGAACTTGAGTTGCTGGAAATTAATCCAGCAGAAGACGAAGCTGCGCCAGTACCAGCAGTTCCAGCTCCAGCGGCAAAAGCTGAATAGTTCAGCTCCTGTTGTTTATTTACCATCAGCGCCCGGCAATTCGCCGGGCGTTTTTGTTTCTAGTGTGTGCACAAATCCGTTAGAAGCAATTGCGTGGAAACGGTGAGGCTGCGGGTCGAAGGCCACTGCAATAACCGCTGCGCTGGTGGGTTTCCATTTGTCGCGTTTGGGTAATTCCCAGCGTGCAATTTCTGCCGCTTCTGGCAATTTCCACAGTTGAACGATTTGATCTGGTCGGCCGGTGAGCAAATAGGCATTGTCGTCGCTGAAGCGGGCAACGGTGAATGCTAGTCCGCGCTTGAGGTGTTGAGCTTTTAGCGGCAATTCAGCCATAATCTCGCCAGTGCGTGTATGCCAAAGTAACGCGCGGTCATACTTGCTTACTGAAAGTGCTATAGAGCCGTCGGCTGACAGCTTTACCAGTTGCACATCATCGTTGTGCTTGAAGCGGGTAATAACCTTGCCCGAACGTAAATCCCAGAGGGCTGCGGTGTAATCTTCGCTGCCCGTCAGCGCCAACTGGCCATCTTGGCTGAGGTCGACACTACGTACGCGGTTGCTATGTTTAAGTGTTTGTCGAATGCCGCCCCGCTGAATGTCAAAGAGCACAGCAGAGTGATCGCTTAAGCCCAGTAAGGCTGTGTTACCACCGGGACCGAGTACGGCGTCGAGTATTTCACCGGGGGCGCGCCAAAATCGTGTGCCCTCTCCTGTACGCGTATCCCAAAGTACCAGCGTGGCCGGGTCGGCGGTTAAACCCCAAAAACCATCGCTGGAAAAGTCGGCTGCGACGACTGTAGTTGTTTCGCCGTCGCTGTGATTCCAGTTATAAAGTCGCTCTTGTGAATTAAGTTTCCACAGGCTGCCGCCGTGATGAATGGAGCCAATAATGGCCATGGAGCCGTCTTCAGCAAGTGCCGAGGCGTACATGCCCTTTACGGCAACTTCGAGCGATTGCTTTGGCGGCATGGCATGGTCACAAGCCCCTAGTGCCAAGCAGCACAGTAGCGGAAAAAATAATTTATGGGTAACTTTGAACATTGGCGAACAGCCTGTGGCAAATTGGCTTCAAGCGCGTTATTGGTGTGGTATTTGGTTTAAGAATAGCAGTTGAAAAAAAACCTGCGGCCTGAGTGGGCGCAGGTTTTACGGGAGTGAATTACCAATGGGCAACAGTTGCGCTGTTAAGCAACCTGATCTTTGTGGGCAGTATGCAGAACTTCTATAGCGCGGTCTTCGGCCTCAAAGCGTGTAGCTAGGCGTTCGCCCAGCTTCGACAGGTCTGGCGAAAGTGAGTCCAGGTCGTCTATTTCCTGATACTTGTCGTTGAAGTCGAGAACATATTCAGTCGTTTTGTCGACCTGGCCGAAAAGAGATTTGGCTTCTGTTAGGGCTTCGCTGTCTTCGTACTCCCGACCTTCCTGAACAAGTTGGTCGTATATTTCGAAATGCCCGGCAGACACATAGTCAACCATGAGTTGGCACATGCGTTTGAGTGTTTCACCTGCGGTATCGCTAGGTTCATCAACAATTTCCGACAGTTGGCAGTAGAGCACCAGTACTTGCTGGCGTTCCTTTAACCAGCGGTCGATTATTTCACTCACGCCTCCCCAGCGTTCCTGTGCAGTTTTACAATTTTCGAGCATAGGTCTATAAATTCCCACTAATTGAATCGTTAAATGAAGATAGGTGATTGGGCGCCCAAGAGCAAGACTATATCGCGCCAGAGATGGTGAACTCTGTTCTAGCTGATATTACAAATTTACCAATTATTGCGTATTGCCAGATTACTTTGGTCTGAACGTTCAGCAAAGGGGGAGATCTTGAGTGTTTGTAATCTCCTAAGGGTTGAAAATAGGGGTTAAAAAACGTGCGAGTAGTCTGCGGAGATTTGCAGTTGTCGAGGCGGCTTTGGGCTATGCTTTTAGTGACTAAATTGATCAGGTGCCCGTTATGATATGTGCGGTTCTTGTAGGGCTTGTATGTAGGGTTAGGGTGATGGCAAGCTCCGTGCGTCAGTTCTGCTCAAGCTGTGTACTGATGGTGCTTGTTTTGGCAAGCGTTGTTGCAGTAGCTGAAGACGAAGAGGCCGCTGCCGAAGAAGCGCAAGCCGCAACTGCAGCGGCTATTTATTTGCCCATTAAACCAGCGTTCGTGGTGAATTACGGTGGCTCAGGCCGGTTAAAATACATAAAGGCTGAGGTATCTGTGAGGGTGGATTCTTCCTCTGCGGCGAACTCCGTTCGTCACCATCTTCCCTATATTCGTAACAACTTGGTGATGTTGTTTGCCAGCCAGACAGATGAGTCTCTGGATTCGCAGGAGGGAAAAGAGGCGTTGCGCCAGGATGCCTTGGCCGAAATTCGAAAAATAGTGATGCAGGAGGACCAAGCCGAAGGCATTATTGATGTTTTTTTTAACACATTAATTGTACAAAAATAATGGCGAATAAGGCTTGGGCGTAGGCCGGCCGCCATATCATACGCGTCCGTTACGACATGAAGTTACCGCAACAGCGCCGATATTGTTTGTAGTAGCGTGCTAAAAATTCTCCAAATGGCAGTTGGTCTTTGTTTTCCATCGACCGCTGCTCTGCTTCAGACTCTAGCGCCATACTTTCCATTCTTTCCCTAATGTCGTCCGGCAGAGGTTGTGATTGCAATTGCTGGGAGTGGTCTCGTGACTGTTCCAGTGCGTATGTAGCAAAATCGAGTTTGTTGTCGCGGAGCTCTTTCAGTATGCGCGCGGAAGGCGTGAGGTTCGGGTTGATTAGTTTTTGCTTTTGTAGCTCAAGGCTGGCGGTGAATTCGCCGGATTTGTTCGCAGTATCCAAAATTGCCGCAACAGGCTGCATGGCATCCATTAGCGATAGCCCCCAGGTTTTCAGAGAAATATCGCCGGCTTCGGGGTGCGTAAGGCTGGTGTCCGGCGCGCGGCCGTGGCTCACCACTGTTTTTTGGTTGGCCAGTATCAGCCGTGCTTCGTCGCTGTCTGTTTGCGGGCTATCTTGCAGTGCGCAGTACAGCAAAAAGGTATCGAGGAAATGAATCTGCTCCGAGGTGATCCCAAGTGGCGTAAAGGGATTGGAGTCTAGGCAGCGCACCTCAATATATTCCACACCACGATTGTCCAGTGCCGCGAGTGCTGTCTCGCCTGGTTGCGCGGTGCGCTTGGGGCGAATGGCGCTGTAAAACTCGTTTTCGATTTGCAATAGGCCGGTGTTGAGTTGTCGGTATTCGTCATTCTCGTCGGTAACCCCAAGCGCTTGGTAGGCCGGATAGGGTTGGGTAATGGCTGCACAAAGGCTTTCGATATAGCGCTTTTTGTCGTTGTAGCAAACGTACAGTGAATCCTGTGCACTGCTTTGATAGCCCAGGTCGCCCATGCGCAGTGATGTGGCGTAGGGGAGGTGAAGCGTATGTTGCAAGGGTTGCAAAGGTTCTAGGTTGTGTTTGCGGTCGCCGGCGAACGAGGTGCAGATGGCCGGTGATGCGCCGAACAGGTAGATCAGTAGCCAGTAGTGGCGGCGGAAATTACGAATCAGGCCAAAGTAGCGCTGATTTTTGTATTCCTGCAGGTCGGCCATACTGTTGTCGCGGCGAGATAAAAAAGCCCAGAAAGCGTTGGGGAGCGAGAAGTTGTAGTGCAGCCCAGCCACAGTTTGCATGGAGCGGCCATAGCGATGACCCAAGCCCACGCGGTAAATGGTTTTCATGCGGCCGTTATTGGAGTTGCCGTAGCGTGCGACGGGAATATTTTCATCCTTGCCAAGGGCGCAGGGCATACTGTGGGTCCACAGGTATTCATCCTGGGGTAGTTGGGTGGTGGTGTAGCGTTGCAAAATGTCGAGTTGGTTCAGCAGGTCGTTTATGGCATGGCTTGGCGGGGTAATAAACTCAAGAAGTGCTTCGCTGAAATCGGTGGTGATCTGCGGGTGTGTGAGCGCAGCGCCCAGCCCTGGGGGGTGAGGGCTCAGGCTTAACTTGCCGTTATGGTTAACGCGCAGGCTCTCGCGCTCTACGCCACGCAGTATGCCCGTAAGCAAAGCGGCGTTTTGGTCTTCGCTTAATTCGTGAGGCAGATCTTTGAGTTCAAACATTGGGTTACACCAGCATTTGTTGCGGAGTGTCGGTTTCAGGTATTGCTTGCGCCAGCTGATCCGCGTCTAGCGCGGTACTAAGCTCGAGATTACCGTCGACCTCTAGGGGTGGCGCGCTGTTGCTGTCGGCTTCGGCATGCGTGTTATCGGCGGTATCGTTGCCATCAACCACCTCCGGGGTGACCGCTTCGGTGGTAGGCATTTCGGCTGCAGTGTGTATAGGGGGGAGTAATTGAGATTCGGTTGATTCTGGCGCCAAACCTTCAGGTATAGCCCCGTCGGCGGTCGTTCCCTCACTTATCGCTGCTTCATCCGCCGCCATAGAGAGTTCTTCTGAATGTGCTGGTAACTGTAAAACATCCTTCTCGGTTTTCTCTATTTCGCATATGCGTGCACGCAGGTTCGGGTCTTTAACGGTTAGTTCAACCATGCGATTCAGCGCTTCGTCTTTGTGGGGTGTGCGATAGATAGAGCGGTTCTCGGAGCCATCTCCCCACTCGCCGGATTTTGCTAAAAACTGTTCATGCTGATTGCAAATTACGAAGACTCGATTCATAGGGAATGCTCAATATTGACTGCAGGGCTCGAAACCTTTGGCGAATTGTAGCCGACACATGTGGTGGTAGAGAGTCAAATTGCCGTTTCGATGAAGGCCTAAATGGGGACGGGCTTGATAAAATACAAGTTTGTCCAGCATCTGTCTGGGTGGTGCCTTCAAATTGTGAAAAAACCGAGAATACCAGAAGGCTGACATACCATTCCTCATTCAGCCTGTATAGACTAGATGAACTTTCGCAGCCTTTCCGCTGAGATCTATAGTGTTTTCGGGGTTCGCGGAGAGGCAAAGACAATAATTATGTGGTTCGTGTGTTTTCGCTCTGTCGGAACAGGGCGCGATTCAGGGCAGGCGATTTGCTTGCTTAGATCAGAATTTCGCCGATTCGAGAAGTTTTTGCCTCGGGTTCACGCAATCACTAATGGCTCAGCCCCACTTCATGTGTGGCGGGTGTAAACGTATTATTTTGGAGATGATTGGTGACAACCCGGTTGGCTGACAATCAAGCATTTATAACAGCCAATCGGTATTGGTTGGTGCTACAGGCGTGGGCAAAAAGCCAGCCGCTTGATGTTTGGCGCAATGCTGTTCTGATGTTTGCCGCGTTTTGGTTGGTGCATAGCTTTGCCCGCCTGTTTTGGGTGGTCTACCCGCTACCAGAGTTGCCCCAGCCCACCCGCTTTGCCGCTCCAGTAGTGGAAGGCGCTTCAGTAAAGACAGTGTCGGTGGACATTGTTGCGCTGCAGGAGTTAAAGCTTTTTGGTGATGCTGGCGACCTGCCCATCGAAGACATCCAAGCGCAATCTGAAAATACCGAGTTAATGGTTGATGAGAATGCGGCAACTACGCGTCTTAGTTTGAAGTTACACGGTGTTATTGCCAGTGATGATTCACGCGAGGCGCGTGCCATTATCGATGTAGGTAACGAGCAGGCTCTTTATCGCATTGGCGAAGAAATCAAAAAGAATAAGGGCGTGAAGCTGGCCAAGGTCATGGATCAGCGCGTTATTCTCGATAATAAAGGGGCTTTTGAGTCGCTGTGGCTGTATTCGGAAGAAGATTTCAAAAAATCGGCCGCGACTCGAAATAGCTACAAAGTGCCCAGAGGCAAGGCTAGCGCCGGCAAAAAACCGGTTAGCAACAGTATTACTCCCAACCAAATCCCTAAGTCTATTAGTGATGTTGTACGTTTTAGCGTACACAGAGAAGACGGGAAGATGATCGGCTATAAGGTTCGACCAGGGCGGGATAAGGTGTTATTTGAGCAGGTAGGGCTGAAGTCTGGTGACATTGTTACCAGTGTTAACGGCCGCGAAATGACCGACCCCAAGCAGTTGCGTGAGGTCTATCAGGATTTGAAAACCGCAACCGAGGCTAGTTTGGTTGTGCGCCGCAATGAAGAAGAAATTCCCATTACCGTAAGAGTAGACAGTACAGGTGGATAAACCGTGTTAAAGCATTTTCGTATCGCCCTTTGTGTGGTGATTTTGGGATTCTCAGTAGTAGGTTCGTTCCATGCCTATGGCGCTCAGGAACGTACCTATACGGTCAACTTTAAAGACTCCGATATTCACGAAGTCATTAAATTCGTCGCTGAGGTCACCGGAAAAACCTTGGTGATCGACCCTCGTGTTAAGGGTCGGGTAAAAGTCATTTCGCAAAAGCCGTTAACCGAGCGGGAGCTTATGGAATTATTCCGCTCTGTGCTCGAGGTGCATGATTTTACGATTATCGAGGTGGGTAATATCGTGCGCGTTGTTCCGCTGAAGGACGCGCGTTCGTCACCGTTGCCGGTAAAAGACAACCCTGAATTTGATGAGGGTTACGTTACCCAGGTGATTCAGCTTAAGAATATCGCTGCGGCAAAGGTATTGCCGGTGTTGCGCCCGCTGGTGCCACAGCATTCGCATTTGGCTGCCTACGATCCCAGTAATGCCATTGTGGTTTCGGATACCGCGGCCAACATCGAGCGCATTAAAGAAATTATCGAAAAAATTGATACTGCAGCGCTACCTACAACCGAAATTATTGAACTGAAATATGCCGATTCCGAAAACCTTGTTGCCACGCTAACCAAGTTAGATCGTGCTGCAGGTAGTAAAGGGGCTGCGCCTGCAAACAGATTGCAGATGGTCGCCGATAAGCGTAACAATGCCATTCTTATTAGTGGTGAAGACCTGCAGCGCCAACGCGTTAAAAAACTGATTTACCGACTCGACCGCCCACAAATGCAAACCGGTAATGTGCGTGTGGTTTATCTTGAATATGCCACCGCCAAAGACGTCGCCACGGTTTTGAGTAAGGTTGTTCAAAACATGCAGCGTATGGCACCGGGTGGCGACAAGAAGACTACCTCTGGCCAGGGGGCAACCGTGGAAGCGGACGAAGCCACCAATGCCCTATTGATTACCGCCAACCCTGAAATTCTGGAAGCGCTCCTAGCCGTAGTTGAGCGCCTCGATATTCGCCGTGCGCAGGTTTTGGTGGAGGCGATTATTGTAGAAATGGCGCTAGGCGAAAAAGAGAGCCTTGGGGTTGAATGGATGTTCCAAAATGCATCGCAAGGTTTGTTGGGTGCCTCAACCGGTGCGGGTAGTGCCGCGGGTATTGCGGCCGCGCTATTCGGCAGTGCTGAAGAGGCTACCGTTGGTCTTGCGGGTGCTCTTGGCAGTATGCCGGGCGAAACTTTTGGTGTTGCCGGCAATACCGGTGATCAAGACTTTATCGTGTTGGTGAATATGCTTAAAAACAACACCAACGCGAATATTCTATCAACGCCTACGTTGCTGACCATGGACAACAACGAAGCGATGATTTCTGTGGGGCAGAACGTTCCTTTCGTAACCGGTAGCTTCACTAACTCCGGCGGCAATGGTGGCAGCAACCCGTTCCAGACCATTCAGCGGGAAGACGTGGGTATTACCCTTACCGTTACGCCACATGTTAACGAGGGCGATAAGGTTATCATGGAGATTCAGCAGGAAATTTCCAGTGTGGATAACGCCGCAGCCATCAGTGCCTCGGATGTTATTACTAACCAGCGTAAAGTTGAAACGCAGGTTATGGCTAAAGACGGTGAGGTTATCGTGCTCGGTGGTTTGATCCGTGACGACATACAAATGGGTGAGCGACGGGTACCGCTGTTGGGTAGCATTCCAATCCTGGGTCGTGCCTTCCGTTCAAATTCCACCAACATTGTTAAGTCCAATTTAATGATCTTTATTCGTCCAACTATTGTTCGCGACGATGAAACACTGGAAGGTGCTACGGCTGAAAAATATCGCTACATTCGCGATCTGCAGGTGCAGCAGCGCTCCCAAAGCCTGCAGGACATACCGGAAGATATGCTACGCATGCTGCCGGAATGGGAAGAACAGATAAAAGGTTATAAAAATACTGAAGCGGAAGCCAAGTAAGGGGTAGCTGTTGTGAGTGAAGAAACTGCCACACTTGTCCATGCGCGCCTGCCGTTTTCTTTCGCCAGCACTTACGGTGTGATGCTCGACGAGCAGAAACTGCTGTACAAGCCGGGCATATCCGCGCAGACCTTACTGGAGGTTCGCCGCCATCTTGGTCAGCCGTTTGAGCTGGAAGAGCTGGACGAAGAAAGTTTTAAAGCACGGCTGGCCCGTGTTTATCAAAGTGCCGACGGTGAAGCGTTACAGGCAGCAGAAGATATGGGCGATGAGTTCGATCTTTCCTCGCTGGCAGAAGATATTCCCGATGACAGTGAGCTGTTATCGGGCGATGGTGATGCGCCCGTTATTCGGTTGATTAATGCGGTATTGTCACAGGCGGTTCAAGAAAAAGCGTCTGATATTCATGTTGAGCCCTATGAAGATCGTGTATCTATTCGTTTCCGTGTCGACGGTATTCTGAACGAAGTACTGTCACCCAAGCCGCAGTTGGCGCCCATTCTGGTATCGCGTTTAAAAGTTATGGCGCGGATGGATATCGCTGAAAAGCGTATACCCCAGGATGGCCGAATTACCGTCAAACTGGCGGGGCATGCGGTGGATATTCGTGTATCCACTATTCCATCTGCCCATGGTGAGCGCGTGGTGTTGCGTTTGCTAGACCAAGCCGCTGGGCAGTTATCGCTCAAGCAGCTGCGTATGCCCGGGGATGTTACGGCGGGCTTCGAGCATGCTCTGCATAAACCTCACGGTATTATTCTGGTAACCGGGCCCACGGGCTCTGGTAAAACTACCTCGCTTTATGCGGGCCTCAGTCATTTGAACACGCGAGCGCGGAATATTCTCACCGTAGAAGACCCAATTGAATACCTGTTACAGGGCATCGGTCAGACTCAGGTAAATGCCAAAGTCGATATGACCTTTGCTCGCGGACTGCGCGCCATACTGCGTCAGGATCCGGATGTAGTGATGATTGGTGAAATTCGCGATCAAGAAACCGCCTCCATTGCGGTACAAGCATCGCTTACCGGTCACTTGGTGTTGTCCACTTTGCACACCAACACGGCCATTGGTGCAATAACGCGGCTACAGGATATGGGTGTAGAGCCCTTCCTATTGTCATCCAGCCTAGAAGGGCTAATGGCCCAGCGGCTGATACGTGTTCTGTGTGAACATTGTAAAGAAGCTTATGTATCGTCGGAATCTGAGACCGTGCGTCTTGGCGTGCCCGAGGGAGAAACCATTTTTAAAGCCACGGGTTGCGAACGCTGCCACCATTCAGGCTACCGTGGGCGAGCTGGTCTGTATGAATTAATTCAGGTAGACGACCATTTGCGTCAGCTCATTCATGAGGGCGCTGGTGAGCAAGTTATGCTCGCTCATGCGCGTACTTATTCCAAATCCATTGACCAATGTGGTCGCGAGAAAGTACTCAACGGTGAAACCAGCGTTGAGGAAGTTCTGCGCGTAACGTCCGTGTCATAGCGTAGGTAGATTCTGAAGTGAGTGCTTTTAGTTATCAGGCTCTGGATGCCAAAGGTAAAAAGGTTAAGGGCGTTCTTGAGGGCGACTCGGAGCGCCACGTACGCACCCAGTTGCGTGCTAAGCAATTAAAGCCTCTCGAGGTTAAAACCACTCGGCAGAAGGCCAGTCCGTCGTCGGGTGAGCCGAAATTCAGTTTTTCTTTTGGTGGCCCCAGTATGGGCTACCGCGATTTGTCTCTGGTTACACGGCAACTGGCAACGCTGGTGCAATCAGGGCTGCCGCTAGACGAAGTACTGGCTTCCACCGCCAAGCAAGCACGTAAGCCTGGGGTAAAAACCATTGTTTTACAGGTGCGCTCGCGTGTGCTCGAGGGCCTGAGCCTTGCCCAAGCAATGGCAGAACTGCCTAAGGTGTTCGACAACCTTTACCGCGCCATGGTGCGTGCTGGCGAATCTTCCGGTTATCTTGGCCCAGTACTTGAGCAGTTGGCCGACTACACGGAGCGCGGGCAGGAAGCGAAACAACAGTTAAAAATGGCGATGGTTTACCCTGCCATTATGCTCCTGGTCAGTATTGGTATCGTGACCTTCTTGATGGTGAATGTAGTACCCAAAATTGTTGATATGTTCGAGCGCAGTAAGCAGGAATTGCCGGGTATTACCGAATTTTTAATTGGTTCGAGTCGGTTTATAACGGACTACGGGATTTTTTTATTGGCCGCCATTATTGCTGCGGTAATCGCGTTTAAATGGGCCATTAAAAATAAAAAATATAAACAGCGCTGGCATGCAATTGTGTTGCGCATGCCACTGTTTGGCAACCTGACGCTACAGGCTGAAAGTGCGCGTTATGCCAGTACCCTTGGCTTACTCGCTAGCAGTGGCGTACCGCTGCTGGATGCATTGCGTATTGCTGCACAGGTACTCACTAATTCGCAGCTTAGAAGCGCGGCTGCCGAAGTGGCGGTTATGGTACAAGAGGGCTCCAGCCTCAACAAAGCTTTGGATGCCGTAGACGTATTTCCACCGCTGCTGGTGCAAATGGCAGCGAGTGGAGAGGCCAACGGAAAGCTTGCAGAACAACTGCTGCATGCGGCACGAAATCAGGAGCGTGAATTGTCGTTCACTGTCAGTACCATGATGGGGTTAATGGAGCCCGTCATGATTCTGTTTATGGGCGGTATGGTTGGCTTTATTGTGGTAGCCATGTTGCTGCCCATCTTCCAGATGAACCAACTGGTTAAATAAATTAACGGTGAGAGTTAACTATGAAACATGTTAAACAAAGTCGCGGCTTCAGCCTTATAGAAATTATGGTTGTGCTGGTGATTATGGGGCTTTTGGCTTCGGTTGTGGCGCCGAATGTTATGGAAGCGCTTTCGGGCAGTAAAAAGCAGAAAGTTGAAGCCGATTTCGCCAACATTGAAACCGCACTGAAAATGTACAAACTGGATAATTTTATTTATCCCACCACCGAACAGGGCTTAGAAGCACTGGTGTCTCCACCCACCTCATCACCGGAAGCCAAAAACTGGCGTAAAGGCGGCTACTTGGGTGAATTACCTTACGACCCTTGGCAAACCCCTTATTTGTACGAGGGCGACCCTGGTACTGGCAAGCCCTACGAGATTTACACCTTGGGCGCCGATGGTGTGCGCGGTGGTGATGACGAAGCAACCGACATCAGTAACTGGGCGCAGCCCGGTGGCAATGGCCAGTAGACAATGACCCCTCGGCGCTCGCTAAGTCGGCATAGCAAGCAGCGCGCATTTTCGCTGATAGAGCTATTGGTGGTGCTGGTGGTGATTGGCGTTGTTATGGGCGGTGTAAGCATTGCCGTTGGTGGCGGTGGCCCGGAAGAAGAGTTAAGGGGATCGGTACAAAAATTTACCGCGTTTGCCGAGCATGCCAGCGAAATGGCCGTGCTAACCGGCAAACCCTTTGGCTTAATGTTGGAGCCCCCCGGGTGGCAGGAAGATTCACTTGATGCCGGTTGGCGTTATCGCTGGCAAACCATGGAACTACAGGGCTGGGTAGATTACCCGGAGTTACAGGCTATTCACCTGCCTAAACAAATCGCTCTTTATGTCACCATCGAAGGTGAATTGTGGGACTGGGAGGATGCACCGGAAGTTCGGCTGCCGGCCATAGCGTTTTACCCCGGTGGTGATATGACAATCTTCGAGATTGAATTTACGCTCGAAGGCTTAGAGTTAGATATGGATGTAGAGGCCACCGAGCATGTCGCCGTTGACGACTGGGGGCGTGTGGTGTGGGTTGAAATGGCCAAGCTCGAAGAAGAACTTCGGCTTGAATTGGAGAACTAATATGGCAGCTCCAGCGCGGCGACCAAACAACAAGCAACGGGGTTTTACCCTTATTGAAGTGTTGATAGCGTTATCCATTGTTGCCGTAGCATTGCCGGCACTGGTAACACGGGTGCAGTCAGTCTCCGAAAACACCGGTTATATTGAACAGAAAACCTATGCCTTCTGGGTAGCGCAGAACAAGATGGAAGAGTTGATGCTCGACTATCGGTTGAAAAATACCTTTCCTAAAACCAAGCTGCACGACACCGTCGAGTTTGGCGGCAAAGAGTGGTACTGGGAAGTAGAGGCCGATACTACAGGACAGGAAGGCGTTTATCGCATGCAGGTGAGCGTGGGTAACGACGAAGACGACATTCTCGCTAGCTATGGTGCGTTTATTCGCGATAAAGGTCGTACCCCGCAAGCAGGCCCGGGCTCATGAAATCGCAAGCGGGCATATCGCTGTTAGAGGTGCTGGTAGCCTCGGTGATTATGGCTAGCATTGCGGTATTGGCCTTTGGCGCACTGGATGTAACCGAGCGCTCGAAGGTGGCCAGCGAAGATAACATGCGCAAATTGCAGCAATTCGACCGCGGCTGGACGATGATCGAAAACGACCTGCGCAACGCACTTTCCTACGCTAGCGGCAGTGCTTACGGCGACTTAATTAACGCCATGGACGTGAGCTACGGCGATGAATACGTTCTATCGTTTCTACGGGGTGGCCGCGCCAACCCGCTGGGCTTTCCGCGCACCGAGCTGGCAAGGGTAGGCTACCGTGTTGAAGATGGCACTCTGTGGCGCGACCAGTGGATTGACCCACAGAATTTGGATATCGATTTTGCCCGCAGCCAGAAAGTGCTGGATAAAGTAGAAGAAATAACTATACGGGTTTTGCCTCCGGCCCCAATTGGTAAGGGCTATAAAGAAGGCCCTTGGGTAGAAGAATGGCCCGGAACCGGGCCACCCAACGTATTACCGCTGGCCCTAGAAATTACCCTTAACACCGAAGGCCGTGGCGAAATTACACGCTTATTCTCCTTGTCGCCGGGACAATAAACGTGGGTATACAAAAAAAGATGGTTTTATGACGCAGCTGCAGCAAACAGAAAGGTCGAAGCAAGCGGGTGTGGCGCTGATACTGGCACTGCTTGTGGTAGCCTTGGTTGCGGCGATCGCTGTGGAGCTGAGTTGGAAGTTTGACCTTAGCGTTACTCGGTCGGCCAACCGCTGGTACGGCGTACAGGCCGATGCTTACTTGTTGGGCGCAGAAGAAGTTGGTGTGTTTTTACTGGAAACCGATGCCGACGAAGATAGTAAGGACGGTATACTGTCTGACACGCTCACCGAAATATGGGCCACACCACAACAGTTTCCAACGGATGAAGGTTGGTTGCGCGCGAGTTTGGAAGACGCCCAGGGCCGGTTCAATATCAACGCTTTGGTGAAAAAAGCCCAGAAGCCAAACGGCAACAAAACCCCGGCACCCTGGCAAAAATGGACGGCGGC
The DNA here is from genome assembly GCF_014218805.1 of Teredinibacter franksiae. Lineage (NCBI taxonomy): Bacteria > Pseudomonadati > Pseudomonadota > Gammaproteobacteria > Cellvibrionales > Cellvibrionaceae > Teredinibacter > Teredinibacter franksiae. The sequence continues at coordinate 3,017,102 of NZ_JACJUV010000001.1, forward strand.
ACAAAGGCGGTTTATTCGCTTACTCCAAACCATTGAAATAGAGCCGGAAGTGTATATGGACCAGCAGGTGGCCATGAGCTTAACGGAAGCGGTTATAGATTGGGTGGACAAAGACTCGAAAGTGACGGGCTTTGGTGGAGCTGAATCCGATTATTACGGTCAGCTGGAGCCACCCTTTGTGATTGCCAACAGGCCAATGATAAGTGTGTCGGAACTGAATATTATTCGCGGTATGACACCGCAATTGTATCAGGCGCTGTTGCCGTTGGTTATTGCGCTGCCAGATGAAGAAGCAACCTTAAACGTAAACACCATGCCGTTTGAATTAATTCGTACCATTAATAGTAAAACTGAGTTGTATCCGAGCACTGTGGACGATGCGCAATATATTTTTGAGGAGCGCGGTGCTGGTTTCGACGACATTGAAGCTTTTAAAACCTCAGGGGCTGTTGATCAGGTCGTAGGTGGGGGGGGTGGTAACACCAACCTCGATACCGATGGCTTGGGCGTAGCAAGTAAGTATTTTCTGATGTTGGGGGATACAGCGGTAGGCGAGACCATTCGCCAACGCAAAACCTTACTGCACCGCGAAGGAAGCAAGGTGACAATCTTGCGTAGAACGGATGCAAATTTTTAGGCCGTTAACGGCAAAAAGAAATAAGAAACATTAAAAAGAGATTGCAAACGTGGCTGAAAAAATAATTGCCCGACAGACATTCGATGGCCTGTGGCAGTGGCGCAGCGCAACGGTCGAAGGCCAATGGCTATCGGATGTTTATCACACCGGTGATGACGAAGCGATGGCCGAGCAGGCGAAAGCAAGCCACGCCGCGGTTACGTTGCTGGTACCCGGTGAGTCAGTTGTATGTTGTTCTTCGAAGGTAGAATCTAAAGACAAGCGCCATCTTGCGAAAATGCTGCCCTATGAACTGGAAGAGCAGATTATCGACAACGTTGAAGATGTGCATATGGTGTTTGGCGGTATTCGTGAAGATCAAGTGTCAATTGCGTACATAAAATCTGATCATCTGACGGCTGCGATAGCGCCGCTGTTGCAACAGAGTTGTGATTTGCGGGTTGTGGTTGCCAGTTACCTGAGTTTGCGTACCGAAAACCAGGGTGTAACCATTGTTGCCGACAATGGTCAGTTAATTGTGCGCTTGGGTGAAGACCTGGGTTTTACGGTCGATATTGCGCTCGCACCCATGGTACTGCGCGACCAGCCAGAGCTGGATTTTACCGTAACCATTAATTTGGTTGCCGAAGACGATACTCAGCTCGACTGGATAGAAGAGTGGCTGCCTAAGGCATGGAAAGAGGAAAACGGCCCCGAAATAAAACGTAATATTGGTGGTATATGGGATTGGATAGAGCCCGAAGCCGTTAATGACGAATTAAATTTACGTAGCGGAATATTTTCGCGTCAGCTGCCGTTAAAACGCTGGCTAGAAAGTTGGAAAAAACCGTTGATAGCCATTGCAGCGGCTTACCTAATTGCCGTATGTGTTGCGTTTGTAGAGTATCAGCGGGCCAAAGCAGAGCAGAAGCACATTGTGGCAACCATCAATGAGGTGTACAAAAGGGCTGTACCAAATGGCCGCCCCGGCGATGCTGAAGGGCGTTTGGAAAAACTCGTTAAAAATATGAAAGGTGGTACCCGTGCCAGTAGTAATTTAATGGTTCTGCTGGCAGGTGTTTCTGAAAACTTGAGAGGTGGCGGCAGTATTTCCATGTCCAGCTTTCGTTACAACTCGGACGAAGGTGAATTGATGTTAAACATCGAGGCCAATAGTTTTGGTGACCTGGAAAGTTTACGTACCGGTGTGGAGAAAAAGGGTTTTACAGCTGAACTGATGCGTGTAGAAGCGAAGGGCGATAAACAAAGTGCTCGTATGAAAGTTGCGGAGGCCAGCGAATGAACGAAATTAAAGAGTGGTGGAATCAGGCTTCTTCCCGCGACCAGATGGCGCTGGTAATCTGTGGTGGCCTATTGGGTTTTTATGTGCTTTATATTGTATTGTTAAAGCCCGTGACCGGTATGCGCGATACTCAGCTGCAAAAAAATATTGCCCAACAGCAAGCGCTGGAGCGTGTGAGAGATTACGCTGCAATTTATACCAGTCAGGGTTCTTCAAAAGAAAGTAGTGCTAGCAATGGCAGTATTGTTGAAATCGTAGACAGTAGTTTGCGTCAAAATAATTTGAAACTTTCCGGTATGCAGCCTAGTGGCGCCAACGATGTGCGTATTCGGCTAGAGCAAATTCCATTCGATAACCTTTTGGCTTGGCTCTACGAAATTGAAGTGCGTCAGCGCATTCAGGTAAAAGATATTTCTGTTGCTACCGGGTCTGCTACTGGGCTTGTTTCAGCTAACCTGCGCTTGCATCGGGATTAAGCTATGACGTTTTCTAAGATATTAACCAAACCTGTCGTCATTACCTTTTTAATTGTGTACTTTCTGTATTTGGTTGTGTCACGTGCTCCGGCAGAAATAGCGGCTTCGGCTATCCACAGCGCGGTACCTCATGTATGGCTCACGGGTGTAGAAGGTACGTTGTGGAACGGCGTAGCCAACGGTTCACAGTTAGATATGGGCAAAGACGTATTGCCGTTGGGTCGTGTGACTTGGCAATTGAGTGGCTGGTCGTTGTTATTACTGCGCCCGTGCATAAAATTTGCCACCGATGGTGGTGCCTTAATGGCCTCGGGGAATGTTTGCCAGGGCGTAGCCGGTGTTACCGGTTTAACCGATGTTAGTGTGGATGCTCCCGTGTCGTCGTTGAGCGAATTATTACAGCTACCTATAAGTGGTCAGGGCTCTGTACAGATTATTTCCGCTGAGCTGAAGGGTACAGATGTTCAGAAATTGGATGCGCGCTTAAGCTGGCAAAAAGGTAGCGTCAATCCAGAAAATACGGGTTGGGTAAATGTTGGTTCTTACGGTGCAAACCTGAAAGAAAACGGTAGTGGTGGCGTTTCAGCCAGTATCTTCGATATTGCCGCGCCGGTTAAAGCTGAGCTGGAAGCCGACATTACATTTTCGGGCTGGACGATTGAAGGCAAAGTCGAGCCGCAGGCCAATGCGCCAGAAATACTTGCCGGTGGCGTGCAGCTTATTGGTGAAGAAGTGGAGCCCGGCATTTATCATATCGTTTGGTCTAGCAATTAAAAGAGCTGCGCCTAAGCCGGAGCACAGAGTGGGTATGCCCGCGCAACTGCTGTTTGCTGTTGAAAAACAGTCGAGATTAAAACTGCCTAAGCTAAACCTGTCGCTGAATCGGCTATGGGTTTTTGTCGTCTTCACGGTGATATTGTCGTCGCCCTCCCATGCCGAATGGTATTCCGATACGCGTTCGATTATGGGCACTTCTTTTAGTGTCACGCTTTGGCATGAAAACCCTTCCCAAGCAGAGCCTTTAATGGCGGCCGCCTACGCCGAAATGCAGCGACTGGATAACCTGTTGTCGCCCTGGATAGACACCAGTGAAATCGCCCGCGTGAATAAGCTGGCGGCTATTTCCGCACAACCCATTTCTGACGAGCTTGTGGGCTTGGTTGATAAATCGCTTTTCTTTAGTCGTGTAAGCGAGGGAGCCTTCGATATTACCTTTGCCTCCGTCGGTTGGTATTACGACTATCGGGAAAAAGTACAGCCGGAGGAAGCGAAGCGTCAGCAACTTCTACCGGCTATTAATTACCGTTGGCTGGAATTGAATAGGGAAGAGCGCACACTGCTGTTTAAACATAAAAACGTGCGTATTGACCTCGGGGGCATAGCCAAGGGTTATGCGGTTGATCGTGTAATAGCGCAATTGTCGGCCGCGGGTGTTAAGCACGCGACGGTGAGTGCCGGTGGAGACAGCCGTGTATTGGGTGACAAGCGCGGTAAACCCTGGATGGTGGGCATAAAAAATCCGCGTGATGGGGGTGGCACAGGCAACGACACGGCACTGGTCTTGCCTTTGGAAAATACCGCAATCTCCACCTCAGGCGACTACGAGCGTTATTTCGTCGACCCACAATCCGGAGAGCGTATTCACCATATTCTCAATCCAAAAACCGGTAAGTCTGTAAGGGGCGTTGTGAGTGTGACTATACTCGGGCCTACCGGCAGTGATACGGACCCTCTGTCGACCACCGTGTTTGTCCTAGGGGTGGAAAAGGGCTTGGCACTGGTCAACCGTTTACCTGGGTTTGATTGTGTCATTATCGATGCCGCCGGCAAGGTGCATTACAGCGATGATTTAGCACCCCCGGAAAAATAGCCACCTTGTTTGATGCGCGTGCACTGCCCGTATCGCCATTGCTCATACCCTATATTCTTAGCCGCTGGCTCAATCGGTTGTCAGTACTGCTGGGCTGTTGAGCAAAAGATTTAGCCTCTTTTCTGTTTTCGGCGCCTTGCGCCATAGTGTGTTTTAGCGCGATGCAGCAAGCTGCCGGCATAAACCTGTTTTTGTACCCTCTTATCCCAACAAAACTTACATCAATTCACTGGTAATACTCGTTGCACGGATGAAAATTATGCCATACCATGGGGGAGTGTAAGGTCTCTCATGTATAAAAATAAGCCTAATTTCAACCCTTGCAAGAGGGCAACCGGGAGGAAGTGAATGCGTGGTTGGGCGATAGTGATTGTACTGCTGTCGGCAGCGTGTGGCGGTTCTGGACAGAGTAGTCAGGTGCCACTTTTGGTGTACTTCGAGTCCCCAGCCTCCGATTGGGAAAGCCAAGGTTTGCCTATAGGTAATGGTGCCATGGGCGCGGTGGTAACCGGTGGTATTCTGGAGGACCGATTACAGTTTAATGAAAAAACGCTCTGGACCGGCGGCCCCGGCAGTAAAGGTTATAACTTCGGTCACCCGGCAAAAAACCAAACCGAAAAAATTGCCAAACTACAACAACAATTATTCAAGCAGGGCTTGGCACCGCAAGCGGTGGCCGATGAGCTGGGCCAGAATACGGCGGGCTACGGTCACTACCAAACCTTTGGTGATTTGGTATTTGGCTTTGAGAGTGATGACGGTGTTAGTGATTATCGTCGTGAACTAAATCTCCGTACCGGTATTGCAGAGGTAAGTTTCAAGCAAAAGGGGGTTACCTTTACCCGAGAATATTTCGCCAGCTACCCCGATAACGTCATTGCGGTTCGCTTAACCGCGAGTAAGCCCGCAGCGCTCACCTTCAATCTGGATTTGGCGACGTCTGAAAACCGCAGCCGTAAGGTACAGGTAAAAAATAACCGCATTACCGTATCTGGAGCACTACACGACAACGGCCTCGCGTGGCAGGCGCAAGCCTTGGTTCATGCGCAGGGAGGCGACATAAGTGCACACGGCGAAGGTCTGCGAATTGAGCGAGCCGACAGCGTATGGCTAGTGCTGACTGCGGCAACCAATTACGCGCAGAAATATCCGCATTATCGCGGTAGCCTTGCTAGCGCCAAAGTTGATAGCCTATTAAAGAAGCTTGAGCACAGTAGCTTTGCCGATATACGGCAGCGCCATATCGAAGATCATCAACAACTGTTCGAGCGGGTTGACCTGGCTATTGGTGAAACCTACATCAATAAGCCCATCGATCACTTACTTTCGAACTACAAAGGAAAAGGTTCGGCGCAGGATCTTTACCTAGAAAATCTCTATTTTCAGTACGGTCGATATTTGCTAATCGGTAGTTCGCGGGCAGGCTCTTTACCGGCCAATCTCCAAGGAGTATGGAACCACTCTAATACGCCACCTTGGAATGCCGACTACCACGTAAACATCAACCTGCAAATGAACTACTGGCCGGCCGACGTTACCAACCTATCGGAAACCAACGCGCCCCTATTTGATTTTATCGATTCTTTAATAGCGCCCGGCGAGCAAGTGGCTGCCAAATTTGGCGCCAACGGCTGGACGCTTTTTCTGAATACCAATATTTATGGTTTTACGGGTTTGATTGAATGGCCCACGGCTTTTTGGCAGCCGGAAGCGGGGGCGTGGTTGGCCCAGCATTATTACGAACATTATCTGTTTACTCGAGACCAGGCTTTCTTGCAGGATCGCGCCTACCCAGCGATGAAAGGGGCTACGCAGTTCTGGCTCGATTTTCTTGTGGAGCACCCGGAAGATGGTGCGCTAGTGGTTAGCCCAAGCTATTCGCCAGAGCATGGCGATTTTACCGCCGCTGCAGCCATGTCTCAGCAATTGGTTTTCGATGTGTTAAACAATACCGCTGAGGCGGCGGCAATATTGGACGATAAAACATTTGCAGCAAAAATCAATAAAACACTCGTCAAATTAGATAAAGGTTTGCGTATTGGCTCTTGGGGGCAACTGCAGGAGTGGCGAGAAGACTTAGACGATGAGTATAACCAGCACCGCCATATTTCACATTTGTTTGCGCTGCATCCAGGTCGCCAAATTTCGCTTTCGCAAACACCGAAGCTAGCCGAAGCCGCACGCACAAGCCTCAGTGCACGGGGTGATGCTGGAACCGGATGGTCGAAGGCGTGGAAAATTAATTTGTGGGCGCGCCTGCTCGATGGCAACCGCTCACACAAATTACTGGCCGAACAATTAAAACACAGCACCCTACCAAACCTGTGGGATAACCATCCACCTTTTCAAATAGACGGTAATTTCGGTGCAACCGCTGGTGTGGCTGAAATGCTGTTACAAAGCCACGACGGTGAAATTAGAATTCTGCCCGCGCTGCCAGATGTTTGGGTGACGGGAGCGGTAAAGGGGTTGAAGGCTAGAAATAGCATTGAAGTTGATATTGCTTGGAAAAAGGGAAAGCTAACGACAACAAGATTGCAGCCAACTATTGAGGGTGATATTCGTGTGCGTACTAACGAGCCGGCTAAAACCTTCCTTATTGTAAATGCAACGACTGGTAAGGTGGTTAAGGTCAAGAGCCGGGAAAATCTAATAGTGTTCCCCGTGATAAAAGGCGACGTATATGAGTTATCCCGGCGTTAGACGTTGTTATACATTTACCAGAATCATAATGAATCAGTATTAAAACTGAGCATAATCACCCTCGGCAAGACTGTAGGGTATAAAACAAAAAAATAGGAGATCAATCGTGAACAAAACAAATAGTGCATTGAAGAAATATGGCGATCCATCGCCATTTTACGTCAAGATGCGCACAAGTGCTTCCGTGCTGGCTTTATTGGCTGTGGGGGCCTTGCCTGTTTATGCGCAGGAAGATGACAGCGAAGGCGAAATGTTTGAAGAGGAGGTGGTCGTTACCGGCCTTCGTGGCAGTATCATTACTGCTCAAGAAATGAAACGTGAATCCACAACTATTGTTGATTCAATCGCGGCCGATGATATTGGTGTCTTGCCAGACCGCTCAGTAACCGAGCTGCTGTCTCGTGTACCGGGTGTTGCAATCGACCGCTATATGACTCAGGGCGATCCAGAGCATTTTTCTGTTGAAGGTAATGGCGTAATTGTTCGCGGTTTAACGCAAGTTCGTTCAGAGTTGAATGGCCGCAGTGCATTTAGTGCCGACGGTGGCCGCACCCTGAGTTTTGGTGATGTTCCCCCCGAATTGCTGGGTGCTGTTAATGTTCATAAAAGCCCACAGGCAGATCAAATAGAAGGTGGCCTTGCTGGCACGATTGATTTGCGTACGAAGCTGCCTTTCGATAACGATGGCCAACAAATTTCCGCTACCGTTGGTATGAACTATGGCAACCTAGTTGAAGAGACTAGCCCCACCTACTCAGGCCTGTATAGCAATGTTTGGGATACGGACATTGGTAAATTGGGTTTGTTAGTCGACTTTGCATACTCGGAGCTCTCAACGCGTAATGATTCTATGTATGTGCGCCCGTTCTTTAAGCGCAGTGACTTAAGCGGTCAGGATGAATCACGATACCTGACACGTGGTGCAGACTGGCGCACCATGTTTTTTAACCGAGCGCGTATGGGTAGTTACCTCGCCGCCCAGTGGTCGCCCACAGAAGAGCAAGAATTTACCTACACCTATTTTGGTAGTAACTATGATATGAACTGGAGCGAAGATGCGATCTTCGTTGAAAACTGGGTTCCAGCACTGGATCTGGACACCGGCATACCAGCTGAGTTTAATGAAGATGGTCGGTTTGTTAGTGGTCGCTTAGTGCCGGGTGTAGACGGCGACGGAAATGCAATGGTTGATGCTCTCAAAATGGGGTCTGATATTCGAATGTCAGATCAGGAATCGAAAACGTCTGATCAAACTTTGCAGTATAAATTTACAGGTGAAAAGTTCGAAATTGAAGCGGGTCATCAAAAGGTGCAAGCAACATCGGCTGGTTTAGACTCAACAGTGTCTGTTCAAACCCGCGTACCTTATATCGATATAGACTTGTCTGGAGACCTTCCGAAAATCGGATCCGACGACGCGTTCCTTGGGGATCACGAAAATTATTTCTGGGGGTTCTTAATGGATAACCAGTACAATAATAAGGGGAAGATGGACTCCACCAACATTGATGTTAAATACCATTTTGAAAACGATATTTTTAAAGCATTGAAGGTGGGCGCCCGTGTAAGTCGTTCAGAATCCAATAACTTTGATACAGGCTATAACTGGGGCGCAATAGGACACTGGGCTTACCCTTGGGCAATGGAGTCGGGTGGAGAGCCAGAGTTAAGTATGCTTACGCTTAACTCCTTCGACAATTTCTTCCGCGGTGATGTACCGACGCCTCCAAGTATCTACGCGCCAGCAGAGCACTGGGCTGCTGGCCATCCAGAATCCTACGATCAGCTACTAGATACTGTTGACTACTATGATTGGTTTAACGGTCACTGGCAGCCACGTGATTTAACCGATCAGCAGTGGTTTAACTCGCAAAAAGAAAAGACCAAAGCTGCCTATGTAATGCTGGACTTTGGCTTCGATAATTTACCTGTTCCAATCTCGGGTAATCTTGGTGTGCGTTATGTGGAAACCGATAACTCTGCTTATGGCTACCTGAATTTCCCTAACCAACCTATGTTAGGCCTAAATGGTGAGTTCGAAGAAAGCACCGCTAAGCACTCATATTCCAATGTTTTGCCAAGTCTAAATATCAAGGCGGACCTAACCGATGACTTGGTTTTACGTTTTGCTGTGGCGGAGACGATGACACGTCCAGATTTTGACACGCTGCGCTCCGGGTTAAAGTTAAATGCTGATATTGATCTTACGCCATATCTAATAGCAAATCCTGACGACCCCGACGGCGATCCCATCTTAGATCCAAACGCTGATATAGGCGTGGACGATTTTGATTTCAGTGGCGGATCTAATTACAACCCATATATGGACCCAATGCAGTCAACCCAGTTAGATACATCGTTGGAGTGGTATTATGCAGAGGGTAACTCACTTAGTTTGGCTCTATTCCATAAAGATATCGATGGATACCCGGCTAAAGAGTTCGTGTTGGAATCCTATGCGCCTAAAAATGATGGGCCAGAATACCAATATCTTATAGAGCGCCCAGTGACCTCGGGTACTGCTAAAATTTCTGGGTTTGAAGTTGCGCTAACCCACTTTTTTACGACTTTACCATCTCCTTTCGATGGTTTTGGTGTGCAGGCGAACTATACTTACATCGATTCAGAAACTGATCTAGAAAATGATGCGGATCCCGTTGATACTGACGGAAATACTAGTTTTGGGGTGAGTCCGTATCAGGGGCTTTCTAAGCATGCCTATAACTTAGTGGGCATTTATGAGAAGGGACGTTTCTCTGCTCGCTTAGCTTACAACTGGCGCAATCGTTACCTGACAGATATAGGGGCGAATGGATTTAACGGCGAGGAGTATATTGATGCCGATGGTAATGTTATTCGTGACGGTTCTCCAGACCCTAAGAATGCCTGGAAGCTCCCAACTTACAACGCAGCAGCAGGATATTTGGATGCGTCGTTGTTCTACCGTTTAACCGACAATCTACATGTCTCGCTTCAGGCGAATAACTTAGGCAATACCGCAACGAAAACAATTGTGGATCAGGCAAGTTCTGGTGAGTTCTTCGGTGCTTATCATGTCAACGATACCCGTTATCAGTTGCAGTTAACCGCGAAGTACTAAGTTAAATAAGGCGCCTTCACGGCGCCTTTTCTCTCTTTCCCGTATCCTTTACGAGTAAACCTAGAAATAGAAATACCGCCTAAATTTTTTGTATTTCTGACAGCGTTTAGTAGTCGCTAGGACCTAGAGTTCACGCTAACAGCAAGCACGATGCTCTGGGTGCTAGGTGATTTATAACTACAACAAAATATGTTACCACCCTTAAACAGTTGAATGGGATTCTGTTGTGACAAGTGATAATTTTAAAAAGTATCTTGGATTTTGGATAGGCCTATCAATATTACTGCTGGGCTCTATTGCGCAAGCAGCACTACCTGAATTTGTAACCGAAAATAACCGCCATGCCTTAATGGTCGATGGCAAGCCCTACTTAATTTTAGGTGCTCAGGCCAATAACTCTTCCAATTACACGGCTGCATTGAAAGAGGTATGGCCAGTCGTTAAACAGGTGCATGCCAATACGTTGGAAATAAATGTAGCTTGGGAGCAGGTCGAGCCTGAAGAAGGAAAATTCGACTTTTCTTATATCGATGAATTAATTAAGCAAGCGCGTGACAACGACGTGCGTGTGGTTCTGCTATGGTTTGCCACCTGGAAGAATAATGCACCGCATTATGCGCCAGATTGGGTGAAACTGGATGATGCGCGTTTTCCTCGCGTACACAAAAAAGATGGGTCTACGGTCAATTCTCTTTCGCCCATTCATCAGTCAACATTGGATGCAGACAAAAAAGCCTTTGTTGAGATGATGAAACACCTGAAAAAAGTAGATAAGAGGCAAACCGTTATTTTGGTGCAGGTACAAAATGAGGTGGGCACCTATGGTGAGGTAAGAGATTTTTCACCTGCAGCAGAAAAGTTATTCAAAGCCACTATTCCAGATCAGCTGCAGCAGTCGATGAACCTTCCGGCCAAAAGCTGGGTTGAAAGCTTTGCGGCGGATGCCGATGAATATTTTCATGCATACCATATCGCACGCTTCTGCAACGAGATGGCCGAAGCGGGCAAGGCTGTGTATAACCTGCCAATGAACGTGAATGTTGCACTTAGAAATCCGTTCAATCCAGGTAAGCCTGGGCAGTACTCTAGCGGTGGGCCAACAGACAACGTGCTGGATTTATGGAAGGCTGCCGCGCCCTCCATTGATATGATTTCGCCGGATATCTATTTTAGGGATTACCGTACCGTAACCCGAGTATTGGATTTGTATGCCCGTGATGACAACCCTCTGTTTGTAGCCGAAATTGGCAACGATCAGCCCTTTGCTCGTTATGTATTTGAAACCCTAGGGCACCAAGGTATTGGTTTTGCACCGTTCGGGCTGGATAAAACCGGCTACACCAATTACCCTTTGGGAGCGAAAAATTATGATGACGCAACCTTTGAGCCTTTTGCGGAGGTCTATGGGCTAATTGCACCCTGGGCCCATGTATGGGCAAAAATGAGTTTCGAAAGTGAAACCTGGGGTGTCGCCGAGCCAAGAGATACGTTTGGCGAAAGCAAACAAATTTGGAATGCGGCAGCAAGCGAAAAAGAAAAAGAAGAAGAGTCTAAAACCTATACTCAGGTATTAGATCTTGGCCGCTGGAATGCGGAGGTAACCTATGGCCGTCCCATGTTTTGGATAGCACCTCCTGAAGGTAACGATATTGCCAAAGGCGGCGCACTGATCGCCAAGCTTGACGAAAATGAATTTTTTGTTACAGCACTGCATTCACGCGTTACCTTTGTGCCTTCAGATGAAATTGAAAACGAGCGCACAATGACAGTTCGCGTGGAAGAAGGGCATTTTGACAAAAAGGGCAATTGGGTATTTGAGCGCGTATGGAATGGCGATCAAACCGATTGGGGGTTGAATTTTGATGGTAAGTATCATTTATTGAAAGTGAAAATGGCAACTTACTAACAAGTTGAATAAGTTAAATTGAATAAGTTTAAAAATTAATATTAAGCGGAGATTGAGTTGATGATTCCGAAACTACAGAGTTTCAAGCTGTTAATGGCGGCTTGTATGCTTGTCGTTGGTACTGCCTGTAGCCCCAAGAACGAGGGCGATCATAAGACGGCACAAAGCGCTAGTTACAAGGTAACTGAAACGGGCGTTGTAGTACTGCCAACAAGCGGTGCGGCAAAGAGCGTTCAGCTAGAAGCTGTTAGCGATAGCATAATACATGTATTAGCTGCGCCTACTACTGAAGTGGCAATGCCCGAAAGTATAATGGTTGTCACCAAACCTTCTGCTGCGTTTACCGTGAGTGAAGCCGACGGAGTGGTAACGCTTAAAACGGCCAAGGCATCAGCCACTGTAGCGATAGTCAACGGCCGGGTGGATTTCTTTGATGCTGCGGGCAAACCGCTGGCAAAAGAAGCCGGGGTGCGTGAGTTCTCTGCGGTGACAAGTGACCCTGTTACACCCGATGCCGATTCGTTTGCTTTGCGTCAGGCTTTTGAGCGTGGTGAGACTGAGCGCCTTTACGGCCTGGGCCAATTCCAAAACGGGCAGATAAACCTAGCGGGTCAAAACGTTGAGTTAACGACCTACAACCTGATTATCAGCATTCCGTTCATGGTTTCCACGAACAATTACGGTGTTTTATGGGATAACAATTCGGTTACCAATTTTGGCGATACAGAATTTGCTAAACCGCTAGCTGAAGATTTAAAACTGTTTGATGCCGAAGGCAAAGAGGGTGGTTTGACCGCACGCTATTACGATGGCGACAAGTTGGTGCTCACTCGCGTTGAATCTGACCCGGATTATCAGTTTCTGAGTCAGGGTACTAACCGTGCCAACCCTTTTCCAAAAGAAGTGGCTGAGTCTGAAAATCTGCGTATTGAATGGGAAGGCAGTTTTGAAAGTGCTACGGCTGGCACTCACGAATTTAAAATGTATTCCAGCGGTTACGCCAAATTGTCCATTGATGATGAGTTAGTGCTTGATCGCTGGCGTATGAACTGGAACCCTTGGTATCACAATATTAATACCAACGTTACGGCAGGTAAGCGCCACACGCTGAAAATAGACTGGACACCCGGCAACGGTTATTTCCGTTTGCTACACCGTGACCCGCTGCCAGCCGATCAGCAAGCGTTAACATCGTTTAAATCGGAAACCGGTAAAGCCATTAGCTACTATTTGGTTGCCGGTGAAAGTGCCGATGAAATTATTGCGGGCTATCGAACGCTTACAGGTAAATCGGTGATGTTGCCACGCTGGGCCTATGGTTTTTGGCAGAGTCGTGAGCGCTACAAATCGGATGAAGAGTTGTTAGGTGCGCTGAAAGAATATCGTGACCGTAAAATCCCTATCGACAATATTGTGCTGGATTGGTCCTACTGGCCCACGGATGCTTGGGGTAGCCACGACTTCGATCCCGAATTTTTCCCAGACCCTTCCGGTATGGTGAAAAAAGTTCATGATATGAACGCACAAATTATGATTTCTGTTTGGCCAAAATTTTATCCCTCCACAGATAACTACAAAGAGCTGAACGCAAAAGGTTACATGCTTAATCGTAATATCGAAGACGGCAACCTAGACTGGATTGGCGATGGGTACCCCAATGGTTTCTATGATGCCTTTGCCGAGGGTGGTCGTGATATTTTCTGGAAGCAAATTAACGAGAAAATAAACGTTCATGGTTTTGATGCCTGGTGGTTAGACGCCGTAGAACCAGACATGCACTCCAATACCAGTTGGAGCAAACGCAAAGAGTTTATGAGCCCCAACGCCATAGGTTCTGGTGCGGAACATTTCAACGCCTATTCGGTGCCACACGCCGAGGGTGTTTATGAAAATGATCGCGCTTCCGAACCCGAAAAACGCGTGTTTATTCTTACGCGCTCAGGTTTTGGTGGTATTCAGCGTACGGGTTCCGCTATTTGGAGCGGTGACACGGTTTCTCGTTGGTCAAACCTGAAAGAGCAAATTTCGGCCGGTATTGGTACCAGCTTAGCGGGTATGCCCAACTGGACGATGGATATCGGCGGCTTCACACCAGAAGATCGCTTTCGCTCCAATGCTACAGACAAACCCTTCGTTGGTCCTTTCACCGCTCTTGATAATGGTCAGGTTAGCGAGTGGCAGGAGCTGAATGTACGCTGGTATCAGTTCGGTGCTTTCGTACCGCTATACCGTGCACATGGCCAAAACCCTTACCGCGAAATTTACAACATCGCACCTGAGGGTTCCGAGGTTTACAACAGCATGGTGTGGTACACCCGATTGCGTTATCGCTTAATGCCGTATATTTATTCAATAGCCGGTGATATGTACCACAAAGACGCAACGCTCATGCGCGGCCTAGTAATGGATTTCCCAAAAGATGAAATTGCCGGCAACCTAAACGATCAATACATGTTCGGCCCCTCTATTTTGGTAAGCCCCGTGTACGAAAATGGCGCACGCAGTCGTAACCTTTATTTGCCCGCAGGTACCAGTTGGTACGATTTTTATACCGGCGCCAAAAGTGACGGTGGTCAGCACGTAGAAGCCGCAGCGCCGTTAAATCGTATGCCGCTGTACGTAAAAGCCGGTTCCATTATTCCAACCGCGCCGGAAGTGCAGTACGCCGACCAGATTTTGAATGCACCTATAACACTTAATGTGTATACCGGTGCCGATGGCAACTTCGAACTTTACGAAGATGATGGACGCAGCTACGGTTACGAAAAGGGCGAATGGTCACGCATACCTTTTAGCTACAACGAAGCAGCCGGTACGCTCACCCTAGGTAAACGCCAAGGGACGTTCCCGGGGATGGCAGAAGTGCGCTCCGTGAAAATACGCTGGATTAGCGGTGTAATGGAAGCTGCTGCAGATTTTGATTCTGCTATTGCGGAAACCATTGAATATACAGGTGAAGCGCTTACGCTGAAGCGTAAATAATTAGTTTCAATAGCCTTGCTTTTGAAGCCCGCTTTTTAGCGGGCTTTTTTATGATTTTTGGAAAGCCGTATTGATTTCTAAAAAGGTGAGGTGAAGCGCTTATATATGGGAATGTAGAAAGAAGACTATATCCGTAGGGTTGATATGTTTTTTCGAGCAGTAAAGTGCGGTTAAGGCAGTGTTAGGCTCAACCGAAATCCATTGCGAGCGTCAGCGCCTAGTTTTCGCACGAAAATAGCGAAGCTTCCTTGAACACTCCCCAAAAAAAATAAAACTTTTTTGAACCCTTTTCCTATCGGCAACGACACAGACATAAACCCGCTAGTTAAGCAGGATTTAAACAACCCGATTGGAGAATTATATGAAACCTTTTATTTTGGCTTTTGCCCTTTCAGCCCTTTCAAGTGCCTCTTTTGCCTACGAAATTTGTGGCAATAGCAACGATAAATTTATTTTGACGTGCAACGATGGCCACAGCAATACCAGTAGCATGCCACCCAACCACAATACCGCCACAGAATTTTGCGCCGATCACGGTGGTGTTGCGGCGGGTTACCCACGGCCTATCGATAAAACGGCACGTATGAATAGTGCCAAACCAGCCAGCTGTGTGGGTGGCCAGGGTGGCAGCACCCCGAACACCAGCGCCGGTCGTGTTGTTAAAGAGCTGGACAAATCGTCGCCAATGATGAGTGCGCCTGCACCAGCCACCCGTGCAACAGATTACAACTCCAGCCGTAGTAATAAGTCACTGTAAGTGAGCGCTCGCAAACTTTATGGGTACCGCCTTTCTTGGAGGCGGTATTTTTTCTCTATTTACAGCCCTTCGTAATTGTCTGCCATGCTTGTCTGGTGCCCAGGTGTGCTAATCACTTGATACGTTACGCTTATTCGGGGGCTGTGAAGCTTATGTCACAGCCCCTTAACGCACAGGCTTTATTTACCCTTACCCTAGTTTTGTTTGAGCCTTGCAATACAATGAGTGAGCTTATGCGGAGTGTAGGCAGAGCACGTACTGCACGACAGGTTTACTTTGTTACGTAATCGCAGATTCAAGGGCAGGAGGCTTTAATACCTGTTCATGGCGGCAGGGTTTGGTTGCCTGACAATCGCTATAACCCGGCCTGCATCGCCTTGCTCAAACGCCAACAAGCGGCGTTTCGTTCTACTGGATATTGCAGCTAACTTAATGGAGCTGCCCTATATATTCCCGTTACTGAAGAGTGCCGGCAAAAGCCCGCTGGCTAAAACTGTATTGAGCCTGTCTATTGTGAGTGGCTCGGGTGATTTTGTACCACTTCACCGGTGCTCGCGAAAAAAAGTAAACCTTTTTTGAACCCTTTTCTCATCGGCAACGACACAGACATAAACCCGCTGCTTAAGCAGGATTTAAACAACCCGATTGGAGAATCACATGAAACCTTTTATTTTAGCCCTTAGCCTTTCTGCTCTTTCAAGCGCCTCTTTTGCCTACGAAATTTGTGGCAATAGCAACGACAAATTTATTTTGACGTGCAACGATGGCCACAGCAATACCAGTAGCATGCCACCCAACCACAATACCGCCACAGAATTTTGCGCCGATCACGGTGGTGTTGCGGCGGGTTACCCACGGCCTATCGATAATACGGCACGTATGAATAGTGCCAAACCAGCTAGCTGTGTGGGTGGCCAGGGTGGCACCACCCCGAGCACCCGCACTGGTCGTGTTGTTAAGGCGTTGGATAAGTCGTCGCCAATGTTGAACGTTCCGGTACCAGCTAACCCTGCAACAGACTACAATTCCAGTCGTAGCAATAGGCAAGGATAGGTGGCCTTAATAGACTGTGCCGCTAGCGCCCCTTAGTGGGGGCGTTTTTGTTTTAACCGTTTGTGCCTCTCGTATTGCCTAGTGCGCGCCGATACTGTTTTGATTTGTGGATTTAGCTGCGATAGTTCCACCCACGGAAATACTAAACGCCCACGTTCACGGGAGCGAAGAAGCGCGAGAGTTCTAACCTGTGTTTGAACTCTAGTGGGCGTAGGAACGAATCTATTTATAAGCCGAAGGCGGGTAGCTATACCCCATCCACCTGGCACTGAGGAGGGCCTTTAATCAGCCCCCAGCCGTGCACCTTATCTCTTCCCTCTATGCCCTTATCTTCGGCTCCCCCAATGAGCGTCTGCAGGGTAGTATTTGCCAGCGCCAAACGCGCGGTAACAAAAGGTGCGGCGAAGGAGGTGCCGCTGTGATAGCGGCCACCCTGTTCACCAGCCGCCGCCCATACATTTACACCGGGCGCGACAAAATCAATATAGTCGCCCTGGTTGGCGCTACTGTAAACATGGCCAGCGGCGTCTATGGCGCTAACGGCTATCACCTCTCGCTGGGCAGCGGGGTAGACGGGGGCAGCTTCTGGCCCGTTGTTACCGGCAGCGGCCACCATTGCAATACCTTGCTCAGACAAATTCGATATAGCCTGCGAGAAAATACGATTTTGCTGGCCGCCAAAACTAAGATTTATAACGGCTACGTTGTTGGTTGCCAGCCACTCCAATGCGGGTAATAAGGCACTTGTATTTGTTTCTGTGTTCTCGTCTCGAAGGTGAAATACATTGGCGGCGTAGAGTGTTGCTTGGGGCAGTAATCCCGTGAAACCGGTTTTGCCATCGGCTAACAAAAGGCTGGCAATGGCTGTTGCATGTGTGGCATCGGCGGGTTTGCCCTCAACAAAACTTTGCGCCTTAATGCTTTTACCTTTAAGCGCGGGGTGTTCGAGGTTAACGGCCGTGTCGAGCATACCGAGTACTGGCTTGTTTTGTAGGAGACAGGGGCTGCCCCCCGCAGGCCAGTTGACCATTGTATTTGCCCAGGCTTTTCGTGAGTTCGCTTGTAGGCGGTATCGTTGATTGGTGTCTACACGCAGTGTTGGGAATTGTTGACGAATTTGTGACAGCGCCATGCGGGTTTGTATGTGGGCGGGTAAACGAAAACGCGTTAGCACTAGGCCCAGCTTGCTCAAATGCTGGCGTGACTTTACGGTTAAGCCCGAAGCGCGTAGTTGGCCTGCTGCGGTTATCGCCGCATTCATGTCCGGGCTGCTGAGTAACAGTTCACCGGGTTCATAGTCGGCGTCGGTCTCGCCTGAATGTTTATTGGCCATATTGCTGGGTGGAGTATTGAACGTTAATTGCGGCATGGGTGGAATAGTATTGCTGCCAATAAAACTGCCACTACGATCTACCCTAAGCTTGCTCGGCGTGAGGCGGGGCTGGGGTTCTGCCGCTTGCTTTGTAACCGATGGTTTACTGTTTTCTGCTTCTGCTTCTGCTTCTGTGTTTTGGGCTACGGTAGGTTTGGGTTCTGTTTGAGCTTCAGCTGTAGGCTTTGGCTCCCGTTTATCATCGGTAGGAACGTCAGCTGGCTTGTCAATTTTTGGCTTCGTTTCAGGCGACTTTAGCGCTTGTACTTGCGTTTCTCGCTCGGCGGTTGCGGTTTGAGCGCTGGCTTTAATTCGTGCTTGTGTCTGCGCGCGCTTTTCTTCTGCTGCATCATTCGCTTGCTGGGCCTGAGTAAAAGCCGCCAGCCCTAAAAATAGAATGCAAGCTACGCCGCGTATGCCGTGCATTAGTTAGCTCCACCCGCTATTACAATGACTTCCTCAACAAAATCCAGTGTTTGCAATTGAACGGATATTTGTTCGTTGTCGCTTTCGGTCGGTGTGGCTAGCGAATAAATGCCTAACGCACCTGGGCCATTTACAATTTGGGCCTGCACGGCAGACAGTGCTTGCTGTATTTGTAATGCCGTAGCGTGTTGCTTAAATACAATTTGTAAGCTTGCCGTTTGGTGTGATTCTCCACCCGACAGGGGTACCATATTGGGCGTTGTATCGCTCAGCTCTTTGGGTAAGTACAGTATTACTTGTAGCGCTAACAAACAGCATGCGGCAATAGCCACCGGCCTCCAAACACGGTGTTGTTTTTTTGTAACAATTTTCTGTTGTTGATTCTTTTGCGCTTGTTCGTTTTGTATATCACGCTTTAGCCGCGCCAGCCCCATTTCTCCGGGTGGTTTCATGTCGTCCTGCTGAAATCCGGTGTGCAGCGCCGACATAAACTCAAACTCCTGTTTTAGTTCGGCATCGTTTTCTAGCATTTTTTTCATTTCATGCTCGTCCTGCGCATTCAGCTGTCCGGTTGCGAGCTTACTTAATTTTTCATCAATATCAGTCATAACGGTTTACTGCCCTTTAATTAGGCCGCCCTCATTGCTCTGGTCAGTTGTATTTTCATTTGCGCTCGCGCGTGAAATGCGCGGGATTTAACGGTTCCCTCGGGCACCTGCATAATGTTTGCAATCTCGGTAAACCCAAGTTCCTCAAAAAATATGAGGTGCAAAATTTCGCGATGCTCTTCTTTCAATTTGGCCATACATTGGCGTAATAGTTTGCCATCGCTGGCAGCAGCGTTTACCTTTTCTGGGTTAGTACTTTCCGATTCATCTACCATGTTCTCGTCCACTTCAGTAAACTCTCGCGCTCCCTGCTTGCGCCATAAGTCAAGAATTTTATTGTGGGCAATGCCTAGTAGCCAGGTGGTTACTTTTGCCCGCCCTTCAAATTTTGCCGAGCATCGCCACACTTCTAGCATTACGTCATTTAGAACGTCTGCTGCGGCAAAGCTGTCACCTAGTTTGGACAGTGCGTATCGGTATACTCTGTTTTCATGACGCCGATAAAATTCATTCACTGCCTCCATGTTGTCATTTGCAATGGCTTGTATTAATTGCTCATCACTCCAATTCGGTGTTGCGCTCATACTGTCTCACACGTGTTGTTATTTTATTCGCGTATACGAAATTCCCGCCGCGGGCTGGCGGCCACTATATCGCCACTATTATTTACGGCGATAACGCGCCAGAAATAGGGCTTACCCGGCGCCAATGTGTGTAATACGCTGGCCGAAAGTGGGCTGCGTATTTGGTCCGCTTTCAGTAGTAAACCACTTATGGGTTTTTTGTCATCCGTGGATTTATACACTTCGAGTTGATAGGCCACTGCGTCAGCCTCGGGTGCCCACGAAAACGCCGATGTGGCACTAATTTCTGCGCCTTGTTTCGGACGTACATTTTTCATGTTCTTCGCCGCCGCGACCTTTACGGTTGACGCAGCATTTACCTGGTAACGCAATTCCACTTCGGGTGTTTCGATTGTGGGTTGCAGCACCCGTAGGCGCACACGGTATAGGCCTTTTACATCTGTTGGCAAGGTGGGGCTTCTTATTACCGCCTGCCGGCCTGCGGCCAAGTACTGACGTATATTTTGCAGCGGCAGAAACACGGCTAGGCCGCCGGTTGAACTCGGCGTGGCCACTTCCCACTGTGCGTTGAGGACACCTGCTCTATCAAAATTAAGGGTGGCTAAAACATTCAGTGCTTGGTTACTTTCTATAACCTCAACTTTTTGTCCGCTGGAAAAATGCAGATCGATACGACTAATGCCCAGTGCCGTGGCGCCGGGCTTTACACTCTCTGGAATAGAACCACTGCTGTTAAGTGACGCCCGCTGTATATTGATACGTACACTGCCACGGATGCTGATGCCGTCAAGCGTGAACGTACGGGTATAAACGATCTGTTGTGCACCCATAGTTGCGGTTTGCAGGCTGATGCTGGCCGGTACGTTGAGTGTTTCATTTACGCTGAAACGTACTGGCGCCCCTACCGCATTTGCGGATAGATTTTGTCTTAGGGGCAGGGATAATCGCACTAGAAGGTCATCACTGGGTGTGGATAATTGGGCGCTATCGGAAACCAACGTGGTATCGCCCTTGAGATTGGCGATGCCGCGCCATACAACCGAAACATTGCTGCTTAGTCCTGCTGTAATCGACGGGTTGGCGCTACAACTATTGGCCACATCACACAGGGCTGTAATTTGTGCCGAGGCGTTGGCTGCAAAAAATAACAAGTAAATAAATACACAGGCGTGTCGCCAGAAAACCGTGGCTAGTTGCGGTAGCGGTATCATTGCACAGTCTCCGGTAGCAGGCTTGGTAACGTGGTATTGAATTTTAATTGCACTTGGTATTGGTCAATATTGTTTAGGTTGTTCATATAGTCTGAAAACTCGTTGCGTATCAGCGCTAGGCTTAGGTCCCAGCCGAGTCGATTTCTTTCAGGCTTTTTTATTCGCCAGTTGATGTTTGCGCTGGCGTAGGCTGATTTATCACGTAGAGCCGCATAGGGATCTTCCTGCGCATTATTCTGGTTTGCGCCAATAGCCAAATTCGCCGATAGGCGTTCGGGTATTAATTCTGCTCGGGTTTCCAATGAATAGAGTTGGCGGTGTGTATCAAGCTGCTCTTCTACATAGTGGGTGCCTTGTAGCTGCCAACCGACAGCGAGGAAATAGTTGTTTGCAATTTTTATGCTGGTATTAAACATGAGGGTTCGCGTACGCGTTTGTGGCTGCCAGCCGGTATGATCGGTTAATGAGTCTTGGTTTACACCCACCAACCAATTCCAGCGCGGGTGTTCAAATACCGTGCTTATGTTTGCGCTGCGTGTTTGTAGGTTGTTCTCCCAATACCCTACGGGCGTATAGTGATCCTTAAACTTAGCCGAAGTAAGGTACCAATTTAAGGTTGGCTGCCCTAACAGCGCGAATAAGCTGTTGCGCACCGGCGATGTGTGCTCTTTTAGTCTACCACCTACCACCCATTGCGACGTGCGGGTTTGTGCATAGCCTAAATTGTTGTCTAGGTTATTACGCTCGTTGGCAACCGATGCATTGAAAGACCAGTTGTCGTTTTTGGTATCGAGGAAGGTGCGCACATATTCCTTGTCTGTCGGGAGTTGTTTATTGGCGATACTTTTAAACGAGGTGCCAATCCGCTGTTTTTCCATGCCAAAATTAATCTGGGTTGGCTTTTCGTATTGAGCGGTTAGGTCAAATAAAATAATGGCCGAGTAGGCATCGTCTTGTTCTGCTTCTAACCCCTGATCAATACCATCAAAATCATAATGTGTAGAAGCCCGCTCTAGACGAATACGCATATGTTTTTCAAAAAACAGCGCATCGGCGACTATGTTCCAGGCATCACCTTCGTTTGTTTGTGTGTTGTAGTTGGGTGCCGTTTCAATGCTCCCGAAATCGGCTTGGCTACTTTTCCCCTGTAAAAAACTGGAGGAAAATACAAGCTGCGCAATGTCTTTGTTCAGGGGTTGGTATTGCCACTTGGCGCCGCTGAATCGGTTATTCGTATCGCTAAGCCCTAGGCCGTCGTCTATGCCCACGCTCTGGTTCGTTTTAGCCCCGAACACATTTATAGCCGAGTTTAACGTTGGCAGCGCCGCCGAAAAAGCCAGACCGCGACGCTGATAGCCGTCGTTTAGGAGGTCGGCTGACGCAAAAATTTGATCGCCCAAGCTAACACCCAGCGCGCCATTAGAGCTATTAATAGAAAAACTTGGAATATCGGCTTCGCGACCGGTTAGCGATAAAGCCGGGTCGTCACTGTAGGACACTATAGCCTGTGCCTCCGTACGCCAGGTACCGGTTTCAAATTGTGAAGTATATTGGCCATTGGCTTGCACGTGCGTATTCGAGTTTTGGCTCTGCTTTACATTTTGGCTGGCAAGCAGGCGCTGGCTCATTTCGAGGTTTAGTTCTCCCTGTACCCGTGCGTTACGAAAAAAACCTGCGTGTTGAATGTCGATTTCCCAAAAGCCCAACTCCGATACGCTACCATCTTCGCCGTATCGCACTAAACGCAGTGCGTGCCGACCGTGGCTGAGCGCAGTTACCGGCCGGTAGGTACGCTTATTGCCCTGAGCGACCACCAGCGCGGTTACGTCTATGCCGTCTAGCTCAAGTGCAAGGCCCTGAAGTAAGTGCGCCGCTATGCCCTCTGGCAGGCTTAGGACAAATGCCTCGCCGGGCCGATAGGCGTCGCCGGAGAGCGGCGCTTGGAGCCGAGTAGATTCCGTAGTGGCTAACGCGGGCATCGCTATACCTGCACCTATAGCTACTACAAGGCTGAGCATCCCCATGTAAAACAACTTGTTCATAGTCACATCTTCGCCAATGTATGCATTGCTAGCGGGTAATACCTCCCCAGCCGGACAGTTAATCAGTATGTCGTAGCGAGTCTGAGGTTGGTTCACATTGATTACGATTATTTTGCATGTTTTAGCTATTTAATACGAATAGATGCTGTAGGGCACTCTATTAATTGATTTTAGCTTCTGCGTGACCTGGCAAACCATAGTGCAAGGCGGGCTGCGTCCTTCGGGGCTTTGTCTACAATCTATGCTCCCATAATGGCTATTGTTAAGACCTTGAGCGGTTTTTTGTTTGTACGAAGCGAGTACGAAGCGAGTACCAAGCCTCGGGGGCTGTATTGCTTTATTGGGTAGCGCTTGATTAGCTTTACGGTGCTCAGACAAGACCCTTTTTCTAACGGGCGCTAACAGCCATTAGCAAAGCAGGTTGCGGCATAAATTGGGTTGTTGATCTACTCGTCTACTTGTTTTTTGGTCCTTTTTCCTCGCTTACGGGGGCGCATAGATCTGGGTGATCGTGGCAACATGCCGTTGAATATACCCTTGCTATACTGTGCTTAGCCGTCGGTGTGCTGGCAGATTATTGGGTCAGTTAACTCCTCGAAGTGGCGTGCTATTTTGGCGATTGTGAATTGATGCGGGTCTTCATGTTGTTCGAAATACCTAATATAAATAAAAACAAAGAGGTTTGAATATGCGTCTGATAATAGCTCTGATGCTAGGTGTTATCTTCTCTGTTGCACACGTGACGGCCTTTGCTGAAGAGCAGTCAAAAATTGCGAAGCGGGTCGATGCTCTACTGCAAAAAATGACGCTCACCGAAAAGGTCGGCCAAATGAATCAATACAATGGCTTTTGGGACGCGACCGGCCCGGTGCCAGAGCAGGGTGATGCTAAAACGAAATATGAACATCTGCAGCAGGGGCGTGTTGGCTCTATCTTGAACGTGGCCGGGCACGAAGCCCTGCGAGAATTCCAGGATGTGGCGGTTAAGCAATCCCGGTTGGGGATTCCGCTTATATTTGGCTTTGATGTCATTCACGGGCACAACACCGCATTTCCTATTCCCTTGGCGGAGGCTGCTAGTTGGGATCTTACGGCTATAGAGCAGGGCGCGCGTATTGCCGCAACAGAAGCTGCGGCCCAAGGGGTTAATTGGACCTTCGCACCTATGGTGGATATATCCAGAGACGCGCGTTGGGGGCGTGTGGCGGAAGGCGCGGGCGAGGACCCGTATCTTGGTGCGGAAATAGCTAAGGCGCGGATAAAAGGCTTTCAAGGTGATGATCTCGCGGCGGTCGATACTATAGCCGCCTGCGCCAAACACTTCGCCGGTTATGGTTATGCGGAAGGGGGCCGAGATTACAACCATGCCGATATGAGTTATTCAACACTCTATAACGAAGTACTGCCACCCTTTAAAGCGGCGGTAGAAGTGGGTGTTCGTACCTTTATGAATTCTTTTAATACGTTAAACGGTGTGCCGGCAACCGGTTCGATTATGTTACAGCGGGATATCCTGAAAGGTGAGTGGGGGTTTGGAGGGTTTGTTGTTTCCGACTGGGCATCCATTATGGAAATGACCAAACATGGGTACGCTACCGATGACCGCCATGCGTCTCAGCTAGCGGTTATCGCAGGTTCCGACATGGATATGCAGAGTTTCGCCTATGTTAACCACCTTGAAGATTTAGTTACCGCAGGCGCTGTAGATGAAAGTCTTATCGACGATGCTGTGCGTCGCATACTAACGGTTAAATTTGAGCTGGGGTTGTTTGATGACCCGTATCGGTACATCAACAAAAAAAGAGAGGAAGAGGTATTAGGCAATAATACCCATTTGAAGGCCGCTCGAGAGATGGCAAAGCGTTCAATCGTGTTGCTCAAAAACGAAACTAATTTGTTGCCCTTGTCGAAAAAGCAAAAAAATATTCTCGTTGTGGGGCCCTTAGCAAACGATAAAAACAGTCCGCTGGGGACCTGGAGATTAGCCGTTAAGGATGATTCCGCTATTTCTCTGGTAGAAGGTTTACAGCAGCACACCAGTGCTTTTCAGTATACCCAAGGCGTAAAACTAAGTATTGGCAAGGAAACGTTTGCCGACCCGATTGTAGTGAATACAACGGATCGTAGCGGAATAGCCGAAGCCAAGGCGCTGGCAAAAAATGCTGAGGTAGTTGTAATGATGCTGGGTGAACACGGCTACCAATCGGGCGAAGGCCGGAGTCGCACAGACTTGGGGTTTCCGGGTTTGCAGCAAGAGTTACTTGAAGAAATAGTTGCGGTCAATAAAAATATTATATTGCTGGTTGCAAGCGGTCGGCCTCTAGTACTTAGTTGGGCTGACGCGCACATTCCCACCATTGTACAAACGTGGCAATTGGGTAGTGAGAGCGGTCATGCCATTGCCGATGTACTCTTTGGTGGCTATAACCCCAGCGGAAAATTACCGATGAGCTTTCCTAGAAGCGTTGGCCAAGTACCTATCAGTTACCGCGTGTTCAGTACCGGTAGACCGGAACCGGAAGAAAAAGTCTTTTGGTCACGTTATATGGATGAAAAAAATTCACCGCTTTATCCGTTTGGATACGGCTTAAGCTATACAACATTCGGTTACACCAATATGCAAGCAGAGGTTCGCGACAAAGCGTCGATTCGCGTGAGCATAACGGTGAAAAATACAGGAAAGCGGCAGGGCGAAGAAGTGGTTCAAGTTTACATTCGGGATAAAGTGGCAAGTCTCGTTCGTCCGGTTAAAGAATTGAAAAGTTTTAAAAAAATATTGCTTAAACCTGGAAAGTCCAAAGAAGTAGAATTTATTTTGGATAGAGACTCGCTTAGTTTCTATAAAGATGATGGTAAATTCGTTTTCGAACCCGGTGATTTCGAGGTGATGGTAGGTGGGAGTTCCGGCAGTGTGTTAACTAAAACGGTTTCGCTATAGCGCGAATCTAACTTACAAAAAAGTGGAGCCCGGCAATGCCGAGGCTCCGATAAAAAACATTATTCGCGTTGCGGTTAGGGGGTGTACTCCCAGACCTCACCCCAATCGTAAACCGCTTTGGCATTTTCTGTATCGCTAGTAACTGGGCCAGCCTAGCTGGGTGAGCTGGACGCCCAGATACTAAGCAGCACGTTCTGTGGTAGCCCGATCAAATCCATACGATCCGTCCAGCAGTGATAAACAACACCGTCAATCATGAACTCAGCGCTATTGGGAGTCCACTCAATGGTGTACACATGAAAATCGACTGCTGAGTCGAACACCAGCTGTTGTAAGGAAGGATATTGTGTTGGAGAAACCGGCGTTGATGGCGCCGGAAGAGCACCGGTATAAACCATGGCGTTAAATTGAATTTCACGGGTGTTTTGACCAAGGCTTTCAATATCAAACTCGTTCCAATTGTCGGCGGGCCAGGGGGTATAAATACCGACCAAAGCTGATACAACGGCAGAACCTTTTGCCAATTTTGCGCGACTGCTGATACGCCCATAGCGAACGGAATCAATAGAGCGAACCTCCGCACCGAGATACGGTTTAGTTTCACCATCAACAACGGTACCGGCGGGTGCTGGGTTTAATTCGATGGTTAACATACCGTTGTTAACGGAGACTGTTTCTGAAGAAAACAGTGCTAGGTTGCTCGCCCATAAGTATTTCTATTGTTTATCTGTACTCACTGAAAAATCGATTCTATGCGAAGGAGATGAGCGTAATAGAGTGTGTTAACGCCTCTTTCTTTAATAGTAAAAAAATTAGTGCATTAACGACCGTATGCTCGATACGGACTAAATTAAACTGTCATACAAATAGATGTTTTGGCAGGATGAAACAGAAGAAATAGCTGATTAATGGTGCCTGGTAATGCCTGTATTTGAGGGGGTTCATAGGCCAATTTCGTATCATTATTTTTTAGGCATCAAAAAAAACCATTTGACGCGATCCAGCTCGACGTTCTTTTTTGCCTCTACGGCATATGATTGAGTTAATTTTCACGGGATAGATTTCGCGTTACATTTTACCTGGATGTCAAAGCGAAGAATTTAACGACTTTATAGTTTAACTAGTTAACATTTATCTGCGTGGCCAAGCTAACTTGGTCACATTCGGGATAACTGAATAAAAACTGTCACAAAATATGTGTATATTGCGCGCCGCATGGACTTGCGCACAAAATAGGCTAAAAAATAGTTTTAATGCAAATCAAAAAATATTTGTTGCGAATGCACAAATAACGCATGTTTTATTTGTGGCCTACAAGTGAGCTGAAAAATAATTTAGATAACGGTTATATATATGTCTGTTAGCTTACATAAGGTTACATTTTTTGAAAGTGGTGACCATATTGTTTTACCAGTAAATACCAATTTAACGAGTGTTGAGGAGTATGTCGATGACGAAATTCCTTTTAGTTGCCGTTCGGGTTGCTGCGGGAGTTGCGTGATCGAAATCACCAGTGGCGAACAAAAAGTATCACCCGCTACAAATGACGAAATCACCTTTTTGGATAGCCTTGGTTATCAGGGGGATGCGTTTCGATTGGCCTGCCAATGCAAAATACTGGGTGATATTACAATTAAGCCGATTTAACGACTAATTGCCCAAAAAAATATTTTTACAGGAGACCTGAAATGAATGTAAATCGTTGCATAAACACCGGTATTGGGCGGGGTAAGCCATTTTTAAACCCTACCCGCTCGATCGAAGTTCGTTCTGAAATTGACAGTATTATCGATCAACAGATCGATGAGTGGAAAGCATCTGTACCGGGCGCAGATCATCATGAGCGAAAGAACGCGTTCAATATGCCTTACTATCAGCGAAGCTTAGCTGAAACGGCATTGAGGATTCGTTTACTTCGTGTTGTGGAATCGAAAGCGCTTGTTGAAATCGCAAAGAAAAGTCCAGAAGCGGCCCAAATTTGGGCCGACTATGAACGTGATGAGATGCTACATGATGAAATGTTTATTCAAGATCTAGAAAAATCCGGTTTCAGTCGTGAGCGTTTTATGGAAATTGAGCCTACGTTGTCTACAAAAATGCTAGTCGGCTTCTTCTCTTATTTGCTGGATCACGAAGGCCCGCTGGGCGTGGTTGCGTACTCGTATCTAGTTGAGTATGTGAATGTGAAGCTGGAACCGGAAAAGTTAGAAGGTCTAAAAGCCATTCTGGGTGAAGAATTAATCGCCGGCCAGGTCGCCCATGCACACACGGATGTAAATCACGATCACCCGACGATGGTGTGGTCATGCCTACGCTATTTAATAAGCGATCAAGCTGATATAGAAAAGCTAAAAATTTACCTTCGCGAATTTCAACAGATATTGTCTATGTTTTTTGTGGAAATGAATAAAGAGTTTGATGTGGATCTTGCTGCAGAGCAAGCCGCATAAGGAGTCGTAATGAAAAATATCGGCGTGCTCATATTAAGTCATTGCGGGTTTTCCTTTGTCGACCAATTAGCTAAAGCTGTACAGGGCCGGGGATATAAGGCGTTGGTGTTGTCCTCAAAGCCTGAATCGGCAGATAGGCCAAAGGTTTTGGAACAGCTTGCTGACTGGGTTCAGGTTACCAATAACCATACGCTTTCCTGGCGTCACGTTGAGCAAGCGCTCAGTACTCTGGA
Source organism: Teredinibacter franksiae (assembly GCF_014218805.1). NCBI lineage: Bacteria > Pseudomonadati > Pseudomonadota > Gammaproteobacteria > Cellvibrionales > Cellvibrionaceae > Teredinibacter > Teredinibacter franksiae. The sequence continues at coordinate 3,045,732 of NZ_JACJUV010000001.1, forward strand.
AGCTGATGGTATTCGCGTGCACAGCTGTATCTGTGTCTGGGAAGGTTACCGCACATTTATGGCCAATGTGAACTTGCTGGCGGGTACGCCCGATATTACGCCTGAACAAATTGACTTACTCACGGACAAATATTCGCTGCGTCAATTTTTGGTTGCACAGAATATTAGCCGTGTTGATGTGAAGTGTCTTACCCCTGAATTATTGGAAGAACTCAAACGTACGCAGCAGCTATGTTTTATTAAGCCGCGCCGTGGTATTGCTTCGTTTGGTGCCTTTAAACTCAATAGTGATACTCATTGGCACCAACTGCAAAATATAGTAGAAGAAGCGCGCCACGACCCCGTATACGGCTCGTATTTTAAAGCGGGAGTGGCCTTTGTTGTAGAAGACTTTATTGCCGGAATTGAGTGTAGTTTTGAAGTGCAGGTTGTAGATGGCCACGTATTCGTCGTGGCTGTGCACGAAAAATATGAAACCACTCACTGTGATTCAACGACTTTGGAAAATGCGTGTACCTGCCCTCCTGTATCAATGGAAGAAGCCGTTGTTAAAGAGGGGGTTTCCTGGTTGCATCGAGTGCTAGGGGCGCTGGATATAACGCAGGGGTGCTTTCACATTGAAGCGAAAGTTGAAAAAGGGCGCTGGGAAATTATTGAGATTAATCCACGTGTAGGCGGTTCACTTATATCGCAAAGTGTTGAGTATTTTACCGACGGAAGGTCGATGGTCGATTTGTGGGTGGAGAGCCTCCTGGTGCAAGGCAGCAAGCGGCAGAATTTCATGGAAGATCTGGCTGATCTGGATGTGAGTCGGCATGGTAATAGTCCCCATAATCGGGAAACTTTTTTCCGTGTTTTTTATGGTGAAGTTGGTGTGGTAAAAACTGTTGAAGAAATCCCAGTTCCGTTGCCGCCATTGGTTACGCAAGTTTTTGTCACACCGGGTACCGAGTTTGAATGTAATAGCAAAGAAAATTTTGTTGGGCAGGCACTCTGGGGTGGAGCGGTAAATGAATTGCTATCAGACGTTATTGCGTTGGATGAGCAGGCGAAAAATTTATTGAAAGTGGAATACCAACCAATAGTGACCAAATCCGTCGCATAGTGGGATTGGGCTTGAATAGGGCACCTTCTTAAAGGGCAGAGTATGAGCATCATAGAAAAAAGAAAGGCATTGATTATTGTTGATTACAATTTGTCGAGGGTGAATGATGTTAAAACCATTCGTGACTACGCCGCTCGACAGCATAACCTGCTTACGGTACTGGTACGGCCAAATCCCCTAAAACACGATTTTGATATTGCGGACTATGTTATAGATGCAGATCCCTTGGTGTCGGAATTTGTAGAGCGGGCACGCGCACAGTTAGTCGAGCTTCCGTGCTCTTTAGTTGCTGGTTTGGTGTTTTCAGATAATGCCATAGTGCAAGGCGCACGATTACTGGAAAGCCTACAATTGCCCGGTGATAGTAGTGAGTTGGCAGTAAATGCGTTCTGTAAGTATCGATATCGTGAAACCGAAAATGCGCTTAAACCCCTATTAAACGCACAAAGCATTTTTGTTCCCGCAGTAGCAGAAATCCACAATCGTAAGACACTAAAATCGTTTGTTGATGCCCATGGCAATGGTGTTGTTATTAAACCTAAAGCCGAAGGCAACAACAGAGGCGTTATTTTATTGCGCAATCCGAGCGTTGCGGAAATTGATTCGGCGCTTGAAGAGGTTGCGCCCTATATGGCGAGTGGCGTTATCGTTGAGGAGTGTATCCCCTACCTAGACGAGTATTCCTACGATGGTATTGGTGGGCAATATTTTATCACCGAAAAATTTTCGACCAAAGGGCGCTACCCGGTAGAGTTTGGTCAGTTGGTACCGGCGGTCGTGTCACAAGATCGGCACCAGGCTATCGTACGTGCAGGAAGGGCCGCTAATTTGCTGGTTGGTCAAAATCATGGAGCGTTCCACAACGAAATATTGGTTGCCGAAGACAACAGCAAAGTGGGCATCGTTGAACCGAATCGGCGCCCTGCGGGTATGAAAATATGGTCACTGGCTAGCCGCGTATTTGACCAGAATTTGTACGAGCAGTGGGTTGATTCCGCTTTGGGTTATGTCAATTCAGAAGGAATGCTTACCACTAATGCCGGTGCGATGATGGTGATGCTTCCAGCACCGAGAGATATGTATGGAACAGAATTACGCGAAGACATCGGCTTTTACGTTGAGCTGTTACACCAGCAATTCGCACAGCAATTTCCCCAATATTCGAACACAATCATTTGGAGTGACTATGAGCCGGTTGCGCCGCCGATGCAGCGCATATATTCACCTCCAAGAGACAACGGTGACTTTCTTGCGTCTGTAGTGCTGACCAGTAGTGATGGTGCACAGGTGCTTAAAGGTATTTTTGCTGCAATACAAGATATGTGGCGCGCGACTATCGATCAACAATTATTCGATGAATCAATAAAATCGGCGTAACGGGGGAGTTATGAAAATACTAGTTTTACACCGTATTCCATACCACAAAATAGAATATCACCGTGGCATTGATCATCTCCAACACGAGGTCTATTACGTAGGTTCTGAGGCGGCTTTGGCCACCATTCCTGAATCCTTACGCTGTGTGCGCTGGCTGCGCAATGAAGCATCAAGCCTGAGTGATGAAGTTATTCGGCTGATAGAGCTTCACGGCAAAAAATTTGATTTGGTGGTGTCACTTTCTGAATACGAATTGCTGGATGCAGCGCTTATACGTGATCACTTTTCGATTTCTGGCCCAGGTTACGTCGATGTATTAAAAGTACGCGATAAGCTGGTCATGAAAGCCTGTGTTGAAAAAGCGGGGTTGGTGGTACCGGCGAACTGCGCATTAACGGCGTTTGAATTGTTATCGAATGGTTTTCCGGGGAAAGTCGTTCTTAAGCCAATTGACGGCGCCTCGAGTGAAAACGTACTTATTTTTCCAAGCGCAAACGCGCTGGCTGAAGCACTAAACGGTAGTTCTACTGGAATTCCTCCGTTGGATGCGGGCGACTACGAAGGCTTTGAGGTTGAAGCCTTCGTTAGCGGAGATATTCTGCACTTTGATGGTTTAATGGTTGAGGGTGAAATAAAACTTCTTGTGTCTAGCCAGTATTTAGGCAATTGCCTGAAGTATGCAGAAGGTGAGCCCCTAGGTTCCTATCAAATTGAAACCACCGCAGCGATTGAACGTTGGGTAAATACTGCCTTGTCCGCAACGGCTGTGCGCAATGGCTGCTTTCATGTAGAGGCCATTCGTGAAGGTAATACTATGGTGTTTTTGGAGCTGGCGAACAGGGTGGGCGGTGCAGATGTGTGTGCCGCTGTAGAGTTGGCAACGGGCGTTCATTTGCCAAGTGCGGAATTGAAAGTGTACCTAGGAGAAGCACAGCATTTGTATAACCAGCCTTCAGTTACTACACGCTTCGGTTGGTTTGTTTTTCCTGGCCACCAGCTGCGTGGTGAACGATGCCGAATTGAAGGCAGTGATACCTTTCGTGCGAGTGAGCAGGTAGTTCGCTGGAACCAGTTGTCGCCGCAGCAAACGTTAGCAAAAAACATTACCTACCAGGCGCACGAAGTCCCATTGGCGGGGTTGGTGCGAGGTGATACCAGCCATGCCGTGCGTAATTTTATGGCAGGTATTTTTAATAATGTCACCGTTGCTTAAGCTACCTCCAAAAATTGAGTTGCCGTTATGAATTCATCTGTATTTAATCACCTGTTGGTCTACCGATTTTTTGCCGCGTTTGCCGATCAACTGATGCTTTTTGCCGTACCGGTAATTATTTATATGCAAACGAAATCGGTCGCGATGTCGGGAATTGCATTTTTTATTGAATGGACACCGCGAATACTGTCTTTGCCGCTGGCTGGTTCATTGAGTGATAGATTTGGCAGTAAATCGGTGTATCTTTTCGCCGATGCTATGAGAGCTGTAGCTTGTGTTCTAGTGTTTGTTGCGATAGTACATTTTAATCTGGACTATTTCGTTGCCTTAAGCTTATTTATGGCGTCAAGTGCATTTCTTTACGCGCAGTCTTACATTTCACTTGAAGCTTTAATCCCCAAACTTGCAGACAAAGCTAGTTTGCCTAAGTTGCAAAGTCGATTGCAGGCGATTGAACAGGGGTCGATGATCAGTGCTCCAGTAGTAGGAGCGCTCATAATCGCCAATGCAGAGCCAATAAATATTGTGATAATTGCGGGTATACTCTATTTTTCTGCCTTTATCGGTATATCGCTTATACATATCCCTGAAGCGAAGATGTCCGTAAGGAAAAACAACAAAAAGGTGATCGTTGGTATTCTTCGCGACTTTCGCAAGGCATGGCAAATTTTTCGTATTCGGGAGAATCTGCTGTTTCTCACTATTTTGAGTATCAGCATTAATCTCGTATTTGGCATTGGCCTGGCAACTGGCGCCGCGCTTACTACCGGTCATTTCTCACGCACAGCGTCCGATTTTGGTCTGTTGCAATCGGTTACGGGCCTTTTAATGCTGCTTAGTCTGCTGGCGGTTCCGATGATGTTGAAGCGCGTGAACCTTTTCTCGCTGGGGATCGTTTCCTATGTTGTAGTGGCGGTGTGCGCGTTTATTATTGGTGTTTCCAATAATTTTTATGTGTATGCGTTTTGTTATGCGTGCATATTTGCGTTGGGGAGTTGGTTTAACATCTATATTCGTTCAGAGCGGGCATTATGGATACCCAAAGTGCATTTGGGTAAAACCATCGGCATGATTGTTTTTCTTAATCAACTTACTTTACCAATATCGGGGCTAATTGTTGGACTGTCGAGCAGCGAAGAGCAGGTGAAAAATGTGTTTCTAGCTCTGTCGCTCATTACCGTAATTGTATTAATCGTGTTTTTTCACAGGCTTCGCTCTACATCGAGAGTGGTTGCGCCAAGCCTTGTTGCTGCTGTGAAAAGCTAAAAACAATTACAGCCTCCCTGAATTAAATTAGAGGTGCCCTAATGTGAAATTGGTTATTGTTGGCGCAGGTATGGCCGCATACTTTGTTGTGCAACGCTTGCGGAAATTGGATAAAACGGTGGATATTACCGTCGTGTGTGGTGGCTCTGGCGATCAATACTATAAGCCAAGCTTATCAAAAACATTACGCAAAATGTTGGAACCCGAATCGCTCGTTACTGCAACGGCTAGCGACTGGGCTCAGCGATACAATGTAACGCTAATTGAAAATTCCTGGGTCGAAAGGTTAGACCCTAAACGAAAAACCCTATCGGTTAACCGCCAGATACTCGCTTACGACAAGTTAGTGTTGGCCGTTGGCGCAATACCTTCGTTGTTCAAAGATGTTGAAGGTATTTTTCATCTCAATAGTTTGCAAAGTTATTTTGATTTTCGTCAGCGCTTAGCTAGGCATCAAGAAGTACTTGTACTGGGTGGGGGGCTTATAGGCTGTGAAATATCCAGCGATCTGGCTAATGCGGGTTACCAGCCCGCGCTAATGTGTGCGGGTTCAGGGCCGCTCGAACACATCTTGCCAGCGCAGGGTTCGCTCTACTTACAGCAGTATATGGAGCAGATGGGCGTTATATTTAAAACCCATTCGCGGGTACTAAACATAACGCAGGATGAAAACAACAACAGTGTGATTACCTTTGAAAGCGGTGAGCAATTGGTTGCACCACTGGTATTGAATTGTACCGGGTTACAAGCCAATACAGCGATAGCCAAGGCCGCGGGTCTCGTCGTTAACAAGGGGATAGTGACCGATGAGTATCTGCAAACCAGCGAAGTCGATATTTTCGCTATAGGCGATTGCGCTGAAATTAACGGGGAGCTATATCAGTATGTGCCCCCCATTATGCAATCGGCCCGCGCGCTTGCAGCAACGCTTTTGGGTAATGCTACGGCCTTTAATATTGGTCAATTTCCAGTAACTATAGAAATCCACGGTATGCCGGTTCGTATTCAGGGGTTCACTCGCGCCCAAGAGTGGGAGTTTGATGTGTATACGGGGGGGGCAATAGCTGTGGGTAAAAACACTATGGGTGAAGTATTAAGCCGGGTAATTATCGGCGACCCGTTAGTGGCGCAACCTTCAGCGGCAGCAGCCGCATTAAGCGAGGCCTAAAAAATAGAATGACCACACGCGATATGCTCTTAGGAGTGCTGGTCACAGCCATTTGGGGGTTCAATTTCTCTGTTATTAAAATGGGTTTGTCGGCGATGGACCCGTTTATGCTAGCGGGTTGTCGCTTCCTGCTGTGTGCTGTGCCTTTGGTTTTTTTTGTTGCTCGCCCCGATACGGCATTCAAATACGTGGTCGCCTATGGGTTATTATTTGGTGTAGGGTTGTGGGGTATGGTGGCGTTGGGTATCTATTTCGGTGCTTCTGCCGGGGTGGCATCACTGGTTTTGCAAATAAGTGTATTTATTACCATTCTGTTCGGGCGCATACTATTTAAAGAAACGATTAGTCGAGGGCAGAAAATCGGTGCGGCTATTGCGCTGGTAGGGCTTGCGCTTATTATCAGTATTACCGATGGTTCGGTTACGCTTGGTGGGTTGCTGTTGGTGCTCTTGGGTGCATTGTGTTGGAGTTTATCGAATAGTCTTCTTAAATGGTCGGGGGCGAAACGTATATTTCCCTTCATGGTGTGGTCAAGCCTGTTTTCACCGTTGCCATTGTTTGTACTTTCATACTGGGTGTATGGTGATAACCAAGTGGACTATCTGCTTCAGTCATTTAACTTCAAATCCGTGTTTTCCATTTTATTTCAGGTTTATCCCACTACACTCTTTGGTTATTGGATTTGGAATTCATTACTGCGTCGATACCCCGTGTCTTCCGTAGCGCCATTGTCGTTGTTAGTCCCCCTATTTGGTTTGCTGGGGTCCAGTATTTTTTATGGCGAAACAATTGGCACCACCAAAGCGGTTGCTTGTGTGTTGATTGTGTGTGGCCTGGCTATTAATTTGTTACCCAAAGCGTTTCCCTTCTTTTCTCACAAGCCTATATAGAAGCCTGCCGACCACCGTAAGTGCCAGAGACTACAGGCTTCTTCTGCGACGTTATCGAAACTGAGTGCATCGGCGCTACTGTCGCAGTTGTCTAGCGCAAGTTTAGCGCTTTCATGTTTGTTGCTGAGGCTGAGCAGACCGTTGGTGATCGGCGCCAAACGCCAAAGTGAGCAATCACTATTGTTCCAGTTACCGGTAACAACCGTGCTCGCGGCAGGTGCCGGTGGGGCTTCGGCGGTGTTACAGCTATAGCTTTGTCGGTATTCACCTGTGCGGCTATTGGCGAGGCGGTAGTAACCGTCGTCGACGAAGTCGAGCACCCAGCTGTCGCTGTTGCTGCTGCAACTTTCGGTTACTGCAAGGCTGCCGCTTTCTCCATTGACGACACAGTGCGCAAGAGCGGTGTTTACAATACGGAAGGCCATGCCCTCTGGGACTAGCGTATGCGGAGTGTTTTCGCCTGAAGGCGGTGCCAGTTATGTACCGGGGGTGGCCGGTTCACCAAAGTTTGGGTAACCGCCATTGTCGTATTCGAATTTTTGTACTCGTACCGAACGGGTGTTGCCACAACCTTCGGTTTCCAGCGCATTACCGTGGTACACCAGCCAGTCTTCTGAGCCGTCGGGTGATGTAAAGAAGCCGTTGTGACCGGGGCCGTATACACCGTTGGCGGCTACCAACATAGGCGTGCTGTTTTTCGTCCAGTCGCCGGGCTGCAGTGGTTTGCCGCCAGTCAACTCGAGCATACCCAGTTTGTAGTTGGGGCCGTGGCAGGGGTTGGTGGAGTAGCTCATAAAAGTGCGGCCGTCGTGTTGCACAATGGCCGGTGCTTCAGTCACGCGGCTGGTGTTGCCGTCCAGGTCGAGGCCGAATTACCAATCCAGTTCGGGCTTTGTTATCACCACGGCCGTGCTTTCATCCACCGTCCATGGGTTGTCCATTTTGGCTATCCAGGTGCTTTGATCCGCGCCTACCCATTCAGACCACAGCAGGTACAGCTGGTTTTCGAGCTTGAAATAGCTACCGTCTATGTTCCAGCGGTTGGGCATAAGGGTGGACTTGAATTCGTAGGGGCCGAGCGGGTCGTCACCGGCGCTTTCCAGAACATGTAGTTTTTGACCGTCGAGATTGGCTTGGTGCCCGGCGGTGTACATTACGTACCAGCGTGCGCCGTTGGGGTCTTCCAAGCGATGAAATTCAAACGCCCAAAAATTAAAGCCGCGTTCGGCATGGGTGTCCGACCAAATATACTGGTGTCCGACCAAATTTATAAATATGCGGTAAGTGGAGATTCCTCCAAAAATTAGAGTGCTAATACCTGACGTTGGCCCATATGTTAACTGGACTACGTCTTTCCTGCCTTTGGTTAATAGTCACTTTCTAAGGCGCCTAGGTCTGGCGCATTCCCTCGAAAATCGTCATTAAAGCCGCTAATGTTGTCACCGGCATCGATGGCTGGGCTGTTTACCTGTAGCGACAAATTACCGTTTTGCGCATGGGTAAACAGTGGGTTCTGCGGTGCTGGACTGTTGCTTTCAAAACCACTGGCGTCTCGCCAGTTGTCCCACTCCGTGGTATAGGTACTCCAGCCGCCAACACCATTTTCACTGCCACTAAAGGGTTGGTTCTCGTCCTCCTGAAAATACAAGTTGTAGTCACGAAGACTAAACGAGGTGGTGTTTTCGTCGAGTACACATCGGCCTTCGATCTCGGCGGGAAGGTTGCCATGGATAATGTTATTGCGCATATCCACATTGTAAATATTGTTAAGGGTAACCAGCGCATACGGGAACGCGTCTGGGTGCGAGCCGTAGATGCTGTTGTGGTATATCTTAACGCCCTCAACAATACCCGAAATTAAAATAGCTCTTGAAGTGGAGCCAATAAACCGGTTATTAAAAACCGTAAAGTTGGAGTAGTGGTTGCCGCTACTAGCCGCTACGTAATAGGCATTACTGGTGCAGGAATTCGCGGCGCAACCATCGTTAATGTCGGTGCTGTGTCGTTGGCTGTCATCGACTAGGTTATTGCTGAACACTATATTTGAAATGCTGTGGCCTAGTTCAGGCAGAGACGAAACGTCTACCGATGTGGTGTGGTAGCCGTTGTAAAAATGATTGCTGTCTAAGGTGATATTCTGCACCTGCAGGTTGGCGGTGAAGTGGGTGTAAGTGTTAATGGATACACCGCGCCGGCCACAATCGTGAATACTGTTATTTTGAATGAGCATGTCCGATCGCCAGTTGGAAATGCAGTAAGCCGAAGCCCCGCCCTTAACGCCAATGTAGCCGATATGGTTGGAGGTGATGCGAATACCGCTGGCTTCTACCTCGTTGTAGCCACCGTAAATACCCCAGCGCATTGCGTAGCGCAGGTCTAGATTATCGATAGCGATATTTTCCAGTGGGTCATCGTTTGTATTGTCGATGTTAGTAAAACGTATACTCCCGTCTCGCTGTGGAGCCTCTACCGAAAAGTAGCGCTGGCTAGGGTTTGTTGCGGCGAAAACGTACAGGCGACTGTCGTTCCAGGCCCAGTCGTACTCGCGTTCTAAATTGGCATAGCTAATGTCGAAGTCTCGCTGTCGTCCCCAACTTACGCGGCTGTCGTTGTGCTCGAAAAAGACCTCACCAAAGGAGTAGCCACCGCTGTATGGATTTTGTAAATCGGTGGCGGATTGCCAGATATTGGCGGTAACTTGCGTCCATTCCAGCGCTTGTTCCGAACCGAGTATGCGTGGTTTTTCGCCTTCTCCGTAGGCGCCGTACATAATCCATTGCTCATCAGACCCGGACTGTTCCAAGTAAAGTGTTTCCCGCCAGGTATCGCCGCGGCGAAAGAGCACTGTATCGCCAGGAACCAAATTCTGCTGGTTTACACGGGCAATGGTTTGCCAGGCGGTTTCTGTTGAATGACCGTTTTGTGTGTCGTTACCGGCGCGAGATACGTAGTAGTGCGCGCCTGTCTGGCAAGTGTTACAGATCTGGTTGGGAGAGCTGCTGGCTGCACTACCGCTGGATGATGATTGGCTATTCGTGGGCGTATCGGCGGTTTCGTTAGTGTCACTGTCGAATGAGCTTGATGATTGACCGCCGCCGCAGGCGGTAATGGCCGCTATCAACAATACGCTGAGTACGAGTTTGTAATTACCTGACAGCATTATCTTGCCCCTAGAATAGTTATACCAACACCTATTGTTATAATGGGGTGGCAATCAAGATAATGTACTCAAATGTTATTTTGCGCGGTGTGTCGAAAGATACTCATCCGTTTACGAATCACTGCGCTTTATGATGGGTGAATGTGGAGAGGGGCGCGCAGCAAAAAAAATGCTGATATGGCGGTAAATAGTGTAGCCGTGTGTTGGCCCCTGTCGGCATAAACTGTTGTCCCAATGCCTAATACTTAAAAGCTGAAATAGCTTTGTTTAAATCTTGTGATACCAAGTTCAGTTTCGTTAGTCGGGTTTTCAACTGGCTGAGTTCATTTTCGCTGGATGCGCTGGCGCTGGAAATGGCTTCTACATCGCAGGTGAGATGCTCGACGCTATTGGTGTTCTGAAACACGCTTTCGTTGAGCAGTTTAAAGTGTTGCTGGATATCGGCAACGGCATTGGAGGCTTCGACAACGATGGTGTGAGACGTACTGGCGGAGGTTACAGTATCGCCGGTTTGGGCCGCCATTTTATCGGCCTGCGAAACAACGGCTCTTACCTCCGCTTGCAGTTCTTGTACCGTATGCTGAATTTCGCCTGTGGCTTTTTGGGTGCGCTGAGCCAATTCGCGCACTTCATCGGCTACTACCGCAAAACCCCTGCCTAGTTCGCCAGCACGCGCAGCCTCAATGGCAGCGTTTAGTGCGAGTAAATTCGTTTGTTCAGCGACCGAATCGATAATGGCGGTTACATCACCAATGGTGTGGCTTTTCTGTTCCAAGGATTTTAGGTGTTCAATGGTGTCGGTCATGTCGCCGGCCTGGCCGTGAATATTTTTACTCAGGCCGGCAATACATGTTTCCAGCTCAATAAGTTTTCCAACAAGTTCGGACATTGCGGTATTGGTTAGCTCAGTTGTTTGCTGCAGATGGTGGGAGGTTTCGTCTACGGTGCGGAAGTGACTAATCAGGCCTTGGCTAACTTTTTGAGCGCTTCCAGTTGAGAGTGAGGCTTCGTTTATACCGCGTTGAAAATCCTCCTCAACTTGCAACAACAGTTTTGCCGTGTGACCAATACCGGAAATGAACTCCTGTAGATTATCGGCCATGGTATTAACGCTACAGACTATATCGCCGACAACATCTTCGCTTCTAATGTTGCTGCGCTGAGACAGGTCTTTTATGGAGATAGCCTGCGATATATCCGAAACCTCTACTAACTTGGCCAGTAAATAGTTTTTTAACAGCCAGAAATTGATGACGCCAATTATCACGCCAGCCACAAGGCAGCCGAGTGAAAACCAGATTTTCATGCCCTCCTTGTAATCCACAAAAAACGAAGCATATACCGGAAATATTAGCCCCATTAATAAGCCAAATCCAATAAAAATAATAAAAATTTTCCGCAGAATACTCATAGTTACGCCGGGTTTTTAGATGGCTTGAAAAATACTTAACGTTTTAAGGTTAGACGAAAATTGTGAATTGATCGAAGACAGTGGCGAGTAAATAAGGGAAAGCGGACGTTGCGTCGCCGGAGCTTGGTTCACCGAGGCATGTGAAAGTCTTGGTGTGTATAGGGTCGGCATATGATGTGGCAGAAGGCGCTAATGAAGCGTTTGCTATGTATTTCCTGCGCATAAAAAAGCGCCCCAAAGGGGCGCTTAGCGAGACTTGGTGGAGGGGGTACACGTTCATGCCACCTCCTAGTGCTTTACGTTTTATCGAGCAACAGCGTTCTGGTAGAACTCCGCAGCATCCAGATCGTTGACGGCGGCATCGTAAATGCGCAGTTCATCGATCATGCCGTGGTAGGTGGTATCCCACCAGTTGTTTCCGAGAGAGAAGATTACGGTATCAGTACCGCTCAACATGTCTGGGAAGTTCAGGCCACCGCCTACACGTTCACCGTCAATGTATGTTGCCCACTGACCACTGCTAACAGTGGTAATGATGTGAGTCCACTGACCTTTTTGAATACGCTGGTTAAAGGTGCCATCGAAGTATGATGGCTGGCTACCAGCCCAGAACACCGAGTTACCGTCGTCGACCTGCATAGGTAGCATACTGACCCAATGGTCGCCATCAACTGCACCAAAGAAGGCGGTATTGCAGGGCAAATCGATGTGCATACGCACCGTCCGTTTAACTTTGACGATCGTCAAATTACCGTTGCTGCACGCGGCATTTATGCTGACAACTCCGGTGAAACTGATCCAGCGTTAAGTATGCTACTTAGCGATCGATGGGAAGTGGGCGGTGGCGAATTTGGTGCATTGCTTAATGTGTCTTACTCTGAGTCGAATTACCGCGATGAAAATATCTGGGTTGGTGCTGCGAACCCACATTATGCTTCTGATTACACACCGTTTGGCGGTGCTTGGGAGCGCGGTCTAGATGACGGTTTACCCTATGCCGCTGGTTCAACGCTTGTTGATAGCAACGGAGAGGCGACTGAATATGTGTTGATGCGTGATGCCATGGGTTTTACCGATTTTACGGGTAAACGCAAGCGACCTGCGGCTAATATTTCCCTGCAGTGGGCACCTAATGAGAACTCCGAATATCTGATGGAAGGTTTCTATAACGGATACCGCGACGAGAGCTTTAATTCGTTGGTGTTTATGTTTGTAAACAGTGATAACCATTTTTCTGAACCACAGCTTTTTCCCGGCACTAATATTGTGAAGCGTAAATATATAAACGACGCGAACATGTTTACATCGGGCGATGGTGCTACCGGTAAAACCGATAGCTACGTCTTTACCGTGGGAGGTAAGTGGGATCTCTCAGAAAAGCTTTCTCTGGAATCCGAAGTGGTTTATCAAGAAAGTACGTTTGAGCGTTCTTTCTTTGCCATGCAAACAACCAGTACACGTGACCGTTTGATCGTCGATTTTAATGCGGGCGATGGCCTGCCGTTGGCGGAGTACTTAGATGATCCCGCTACCGACATTGATGAGGGCGATTTAACGCGACCCGAAGATTGGGCCATGTCCTCCGTGTTTGACAATGGTGGTCAAGACAAGGGTGATGCCTTCAGTTGGAATCTTGATGGTGATTGGGACGTAGACTTAGGCCTGCTTGAAACGCTTAGCTCTGGTGTTCGTCACGATATTCGCAACGCGGCTGCTCGCTCCTGGGATCAGTCGGCAAATACTTGTGTAGATACTTCTCAGCCCGATGAAATTTGCCGTTTAGAAAATTTTGATGGGCTGGTGAACATTAATCCAGATGGATTCTTCAACGATGAAGCTCAGGTGCCCCAACACTGGTTGGCGGCTGACGGACATTGGTTGCTTAACAATGAAAGCACAGTTCGCGATCTTTATTCTCTGGAGCAGTTGGAGTCAAGTTGGTTAGGTGATGAAACCTTCGATATTACCGAAACTACCACGGCGGCATACCTGCAGGCAGATTACTCCTTTGATTTGGGTATTGGTGTCATTGATGGTCAGATTGGGGAGCGCGCTACGCAATATGAGTCTGAACTTACGTTTGGTACAGAAACGGGTAGTTCTAGCAGCACGACAGTATTGCCTAGCTTCTTGGCGTGCTGCTCGTTCACAGGTGATCTGATGACGCGCTTTTTTAGGGTGAAACGATTAGTCGCCCAGCCTTTGGCGAATTAAACCCAACGCGTACCAAAGTTGATCCTCGCTTGGACCTGGATCACACTCACGGTTCTATTTCCAGCGGCAACCCTGAACTGGAGCCTGTTGAATCGGCCAATATAGACTGGTCCTTGGAATGGTATTTTGCGGAAAGTAGTAGTTTGTACGGTGTTCTTTTCTGGCGAGATGTGGAAGGCTTTATTTTCTCCGCTGCCCGTAACGCAGTTGAAGAAACCGTGGACGAAACTTATCCCCCCGGTACTACGGCGCCGTATTCTTGGACTCAACCAACTAACGCTGGTAAGGGGAAATAGAATGGCCTTGAAATTGGTTTTCAGTGGTTCCCTGAAAATGTTCATGAATACTTGCAGGGCATTGGAATACAAGCCGGTTACAGGGCACTTGATGGTGAAACCAAAGACCCGATCTATGAAACACCTGAAGATGGTTCCGGTGCTGGAGAGTTGATAGGATACAATACCACGCCACTTTACGGTGTCTCTGATTCGTCCTATTCACTGGTGCTTTCCTACGAGCGTGACAAGTTTGATGTTCGCCTGTCATACGTCTATAGGGATGACTTCCTCGCCAGTAATAACCGTGGCTTTGCTCAGCCAGCCTTGCGCTACGCGGCTTCAGAAGAATCTATGGACTTCCAGGTTAGTTACGATATTACAGATGACTGGGTTGTCACCTTTGATGCAACCAACTTGACCAGAGCTACTGGTCTGATCCTACTTACGGGAACGATGGTTCGAGCATCTACAGTCCAACCTTTGCTTTGGGTACGCGATTCTCTTTTTAAGCAAGTGATGAGGTAATTAGAGGCTGCGCCTTGCAGCTTCCAAATAGTAGAGATACACCCGAATGACGCTTTAAAGATTACGAAAAACTCACTCGTATTGGCCCCATAATAAATTATGGGGCCTTTTTTATGCGCTCGATATAAGCTTGACCTAGATAACAGCAACGGCGCAGAACTGATTTGGCCAAACGACGAGATAGGTAATTATCGAATACAGCCAGCGCCCTGATACGAGTATTTCTAAACCCTGTAAGCGTTTACCTTCATGGCCAGTGTTGACCATAGGTGCTGCCCAATAGGTGGGTGCTTGCGCTGAATTAAGAGACGTGTACATGCTGTGTAATCAAAGCGTGGTATCATGCAGCCAGCTATAGAAAAGGACTTGCGAGCACACAAGCACAACTTAGTTACCGATAGTTACCGATTGTTAACCATTGCCGAGGTATTGAGTGTTGGAACGAAATTTTAATTTATCTTTTCGCATGACTCAGGAACTGGGGCGCACCATTATCTGTGGTGAATACTTGCCTGGGGATAGCTTACCTACAGAGGCTGAACTCTGCGAAAAATTTGGTGTAAGCCGAACTGCTGTTCGTGAAGCGGTTAAAATGCTGTCGGCCAAAGGGTTAATATCCAGCAAGCCACGCCAAGGTATTCGTATTCTGCCGCGTGAAGAGTGGAACATATTTGATGCGGACCTGCTTAGCTGGTCTTTGGAAGGCAATCCTTCCATGCAGGTGCTTAAAGAATTCCTCGAAATGCGTATAGCGGTTGAGCCACAAGCCGCTGCATTGGCTGCACAACGCTGCAACCCCGAAAAAATTGCGGCTATCGGCGAAGCCCTAGCGCGAATGCGTTCTGCACCCAACGATTCAGCAGAAGTCATGGAGGCTGATATCGATTTTCATATATCCGTACTCTACGCCAGTGAAAATCGCTTCTACATTCGCATGCGTGATTTTGTCCGTACGGCACTAAAAGTGAGCATCGCGCACACCAATATTATTCGTGAAGATTTTGATGAAGTGGTGGAAGATCACGCCAAGGTCTATTTTGCGATTAAAAGTGGCGATGTAGTGGCGGCCCGCGCAGCGATGCATTTTCTAATGGATGAGGCGCTTACCTATATTGAGAGCGAGCTTAAGAAAATCGCTTAGATAGTATGGTTTATCAAAAAAAGCAGCCCAATGGGCTGCTTTTTTTTCGTCTGTTATTAGGCTAAAACTAACGCAGTAACAGTAGCGGCTTTTGGGTTTTACGCAACATAGTAGCGGTAAAACTGCCGAGCAGAAAGTCGCGTACACGGTTGTGGCTAAAGGCGCCCATAACGGTGAGGTCGATATTGTGCTCGGCCTGGTAACCCGGGAGAACGTCTTCACTTTTCCCTTCAAGTGTTGCGCAGGTTACCGTAATACCGGCGGCCTCTAGGCGATGGCTAGCATCGGTTAGCAGGTTGTCACTCTCATTGGCGTTAGCGGCTACGTGCACCAAATGACAGGGCATGGATTTAAACAGTGGGCTGGTGGCTACCATTAGCAGTGCCTTCTGCGCCGCTTCACTGCCATCGTAGGCGAGCATGATTTTTTTCGGTTGTGAATAGGCTTTATTCACCACGAGAATGGGTTTGTGTAAAGAGCGAATAGTCGTTTCTAGTTGGTGGCCAACGCCTCTGTCATCGTTTTCATGGTCTAGGCCGCGAATGCCCACGACTAGTACACGAATGTCGTCTTCAAGTTCTACCAGTGTTTCCGCCAGTGTACCGTGACGCTGGCATAAGTGAATTTCGGCAACGCCTACCTGTTGGGCCTTTTCCTTTGCTGCCTGGAGCATTAGGTTGCCCTGTTTTATCAGCAGTTTGCTGCGGTCGGCTTCAACTTTGGTTAGCTCGTTAAGTAGCTCTTCGGACGAGCCGAGGCCTATTGCGCCACTGAAGTCGGCCACTACCGGCGCTTGGCTGTGTTCTATGGTGTGCAGTAGTTTCAGTGGCGCGTCTGCGGTTTTAGCTATCCAAGCGGCATATTGGCAAACGGCTTCGCTGTGCTGCGAGCCATCTACGCAGGAGAGTACCAGTTGTTTTTTTATAGTCATTAGTGTTCTCCCAAAACGCGTTCTAATTCTGCGGGTTTATCGTGTACACCAAAGCGGTCAACGATAGTTTCTGTGGCTTTATTAAGGCCTATTAGCTCTACTTCGGCGCCTTCTCGGCGGAATTTTATCACGGCCATATCCAGTGAATGTACGGCGGAAATATCCCAGAAGTGAGCACGGCTAAGGTCGATAGTAATTTTTTCCACCGCCTCTTTAAAGTTAAATTGTGCGAGAAATTTGTCCGCGGAGTTGAAAAATACCTGGCCGTGTACGCTGTAGTGGCGAGCGCTGTTGTTTTCGTCCAATTTAGATTCTACGTACATAAAGTGGCTAACCTTGTTGGCGAAGAACAGCGAGGCCAGCAATACGCCAACAAATACGCCATAAGCCAGGTTGTGGCTCCAGACCACCACTATGACGGTTGTTACCATGACGGCGTTGGTCGAAACGGGGTACTTCTTTAGGTTGCGAATGGATTCCCAATTGAAGGTACCAATCGAGACCATAATCATCACCGCTACCAGTGCAGCCATGGGAATTCGAGCAACCCAGTCGTTAAGAAATACTACCAAAACCAGCAATACGCCACCGGCAACCAAGGTCGATAAACGGCCACGACCACCCGATTTTACGTTAATTACCGACTGGCCGATCATCGCACAACCGGCCATGCCGCCAAGAAGACCAGAACCGATATTGGCGATACCTTGGCCTTTACACTCTCGGTTTTTATCGCTGCTGGTGTCGGTCAGGTCATCGATTATGGTTGCAGTCATTAAGGATTCCAGCAGGCCAACAACGGCCAATGCCGCCGAATAAGGGAATACAATCTGCAGAGTCTCGAAGGTGAGGGGAACATCGGGCCACAGAAAAATCGGCAGGGTGTCGGGTAGCTCGCCCATATCGCCGACCGTGCGAATATCCAATTGAGTGACAATGGCAAATGCCGTGCAGGCGAGAATACATACCAGTGGTGAAGGTATAGCTTTACCAATAACTGGAATGTGCGGGAACAGGTAGATAATACCCAAGCCAGCGGCTGTCATGGCGTATACATGCCAGGTTACGTCGGTGAGTTCCGGCAGTTGGGCTAAGAAAATGAGAATAGCCAGTGCATTCACAAAACCGGTAACCACGGATCGGGAAACAAAGCTCATCAGGCTGCCTAGCTTCAGGTAGCCCATTATAATTTGTAGAACACCGGTAAGCAGAGTGGCCACCAGCAGGTATTGTAGGCCGTGCTCTTTTACTAGCGTGACCATTAGCAGCGCCATGGCGCCGGTAGCGGCCGAGATCATACCGGGCCGACCGCCAACGAAGGCTATAACTACAGCGATACAAAAAGACGCATACAGGCCGACCTTAGGGTCGACACCGGCAATAATGGAAAAGGCTATAGCTTCTGGAATAAGCGCCAGCGCCACAACGAGGCCAGCGAGAATGTCGCCGCGCATATTGCCGAACCAGTCGGCTTTGGTAGAGTGGAGTAACATACTGCTTACCTTGAGAATTACATATGTGCAGAGCGGCAACCGGCGGATTCTCCGCGGGGCAAAGCTCTATAAGCTGTCGGGTGAATAGTTATTAGGGTAGACAGGAGAGGGCGGCGATTCTACAGCAAGAGCGAAAGTGCGACAATGCGCGCAAGTTAACGGTATAAGAGCAGAAATGGACAGCATAAAACGAAATTTCTTACCCCTTGTTGCGGCGGCGGCCGTGGTATTTGTTGTTTGGCAGCTATTGACGGGCGACGAGCCTGAAACACCTTCAGTACCACCGACCAAAATACTGGAAAGCGAGCCGGTAACAGAGCCGCGTGCGCCGGCTGAGGGTTTTGCAAACCCCATGTTGCCACAGCAGCCAAAACGGCCTGAGCAAAGGCCTGTTGCGGCAAAGCAAACCGTGGCTAATACCCAGATTGAACCCGTACCAGAGCCCGAAAGCGCAGAAGAATTTCTACTGAATATTTCGCTGGAAGATGATATTGAAAAACGCCAAGCGCTGTTGTTTGAAGCGCTATTGCTCGACCCCTACAATCCGTTATTGAATTTTTTAGTCATTGAACATTGCCTGGGCTACATAAATTCGTCCCAGTGTGGGCCAGAAATTTTTAATGCCCTCGAATTACTCGACGCCGAAAATGCGGCGGTAAAAGATTTAAAAGCAGTACACGCTTACCAGAATGGCGATGTGGATGGCGCCTTGGAAGCATTAAAGGAATCGCTGGATATGGAAGTAACAGATGATTACCGCTGGCAGCGAATGGACGGTATTAGCCAAGTGTTGTCGGAGCGTGGTGAAATAAAAGATGCGGCGTTTATTCAGAAAGTATTGCGTTTATCGTCTACCCGAGAGGGTCTGCGCTTTGATGGCCTGAATACCATGTGCCGAGAGCAGCAAACCAATAGTGATTGGCGACAACTGTGTTTACAGCGTGGAACAGCCATGAGTAAAAACAGCCTCAGTCAAAACAGCAAATATGTCGGTTATGCTATAGCCGCATCGTTATCCGATAATCCTGAAGCAGAGAAAAATATAATCGCTGGCTTGAATAATCAATCTGAATATATACAGGGGTTGAACAAACAGTTTGATGACATTACCGAGCGCAACCCCGATTGGCAATTTTCAGACCGCGAATGGGAAGGGTATTTGCGGGTCTATGCAAGAGATGGTGAGATTTCGGCAACCAGTTATTTGTTGGTGAAGTTGCGGGAGAAATAGAATACCGGCTTGCGCCGGTGGAGCGCCTTCGGCTTCTGGGATGTTTTGTTGCTGGAGCTTGCTACGCCTTCGGGTTATGGAGCGCCTTTCAATCCATTGCTGAAGGCGCTCTGTCGTTAAGTTACTTCGCCTAAGCTTTTTCAGCGCTGGTGAAACTGCCTTTCACAAAGCCCCGTAGGTTGCGTACGCCTCGCGCTATATCGTCTGAAATCATGTAAAGGTTCGGCACCAGTATCAGTGTCACCAGGGTAGCGAAAAGCACACCGAAGGCCAGTGATACGGCCATGGGTATTACTATTTTCGCCTGCAGGCTGGTTTCAAACATTATCGGCATAAGGCCGGTAAAAGTGGTGAGTGAGGTGAGAATAATGGCGCGGAAGCGCTTCTGCCCCGCGTGTAAAACAGCCTCTATCATTGTTTCGCCGCGTGCGAGGGCACGGTTAACGTAGTCCACCATTACCAATGAGTCGTTTACTACAACACCAATAACCGCGGTTATACCCATAATCGACATTCGACTTAAATCCAGGCCGAGCAACAGGTGGCCGAGTATTGCACCGATAACGCCGAACGGAATAACCGACATAATCATTAATGGTTGGAAGTAAGATTTCAGTGGAAGCGCTAGCAGTACGTAAATAGGTAACAGAATAACCAGCATGGCGAGTATTTGTGTCCACACACCATCGCGGTCATCTTTCAGTTTTCCCGATTCTTCAATAATAACCGATGGGTAGCGTTCTTCTATTTGAGGGAAGGTTTTATCCTTCATTTCATCGGCAATTTTAAAAGCTTCGCCCTGCTCAAAATCTACCGACGCCCAAACGCTAAGCGCGCGATTACCATCTTCTCGGTATATTTGATTGACCCCCTGGGTAAATTCAATGTTGGCAACTTCCGATAGCGGAACGTCGGCGCCGCCGGGGGTGCGCACAAGCACGCTATTGATAGAATCCAGTGTGTTGCGCTCTTCTTTGGGGTAGCGAACCATTACTCTAATTTCTTGGCGGTCCCGCATAATACGTTGCGCCTCTATACCGTATAGGCTGAACCCAGCCTGGCTGGCAACGTCGGCGGTTGTTAATCCCAGGCTGTAGGCTACAGGTTTGAGCTTGAACTGAATTTCTTTTGTAGACTTTTGCTCGCTGTCATTAATTTCAGAAACGCCTTTCATCTTTGCCAGTTCAGCTTTGATAATACTGGCGGCGCCTCTTAGGTCTTCGATGTTGCGGCTTTTAAGGCGGAAGTTAATATCACCATCACTGGTGCCGCCGTGGCCGATGCTGTCGATAATGGTAATGTTTTTCATACCGGGTATTTCGGGCATGCGTTCGCGCCAGCGGCGTGACAATTCGAAAGTATCCATTGACCTATCTTCGGGGAGCACCAGTTTTGCTTCAATGCGTGCTTTGGTTCTGCCTTGGTTGTACATCAGTACTTTTTCAACCATGGGTTTACCAAATTCTTTTTCGATTTCGATATTCACTTCGTTAATGAGCGCATCGATACTGAGCATGCCTTTTAACAGCGCGCTTTCTGGGGCATCGGGGTGCATCTCTAAAACCACGTTCGACCAGTCGTGGGGAATTTTAGGGAAACCAATAACCCGAATGGCACCCGCAGCAAATGTGCCACCCATGAGGATTATCATGGCAAAAAAGGCCGCCAGCACGGTATAGCGATAGTGCAGGGCCGTTTGTAGGAAGGGGCGATAGTGGTTGGTAATAATGTTGTGCAAATTTTTATCGACCCATGTGCGCAGGCGGGTAAGCGGATTGCGAGGGTTGTGATTTTCTGGCGACATGGACGCCAAGTGCGCCGGTAGAATAAGCTTGGATTCCACCAACGAAAACAGCAAGCAGAGCACCACTACGTAACCAATGGCATGAGGGAAAGCCGACTGCGGGCCGCTTTCCAATACCATGGGCATAAAGGCGGCTACCGTAGTGAGTACGCCAAACGTTGCAGGTACCGCGACCCGTTGCGCGCCGCGAATAACGTTATCTACCGACAGGCCCTTGTCCTGTGTTTCGGTGTACACGCTTTCACCAATAATAATGGCGTCGTCCACCACTACCCCGAGCACCATAATAAAGGCAAATAAACTAGCCACATTAATAGTGACACCAATCCAGCTAACCGGTAAAAGCGCTAGAGCACCTAGAAAGGCCACCGGCAGCCCCATCATTACCCAAAAGGCCAGTTTAAGCCGCAGGAAAATCGACAAAATGAGGAACACCAAAATACCGCCCCAGAACATGTTTTCCAGCATCATGTTTAAGCGGCCATTCAGGTAGTAGGTCATGTCGGCCCAAGGTTCGAAACGAATACCGTCTGGTAGGGTTTTTTGACGTTCTTCTAGGTAGCCGAGAACAATTTTAGAAACGTCCGTAATGCTTTGGTCGCGAGAGGCGCCAATAAAAAAGGTGAGTGAATTTACACCGTCGAGCTTGGTGTAGCTCACGCCCTCTTCGAAGTTATCGTTAACACTGGCAACGTGGTGTAGGCGCAGCTTCGTGCCGTCTTGCAGTGTGCGCAGTGGAATGTTTTCGTACTCGGAACCGATATAGGCCTGCTCTTCAACGCGAACAGAGATAACACCGTCGTCGGCGCGAATTTCACCCGCCGAACTATTGGTAGAAAAATCGCGTACGGCCTTGGCTATATCGTTAAAACTTAGGCTGTATTCCCGCAGCCGGTCTTGGCTTACTTCAATCGCAATTTCGTAGGCGGGGCCTGCGTAGAACTCGGTGATATTCACATCCGGCAGGGCGCGTAATTCGTCGTGCAAGGTTTCGCCCAGGCGCTTCAATTCTTTAATTGATACGTCACCGGCGATATTGAGCCACATCACTTCTTGGCGGTATTTTTGATGTTTAACGCGCGGCGGTTCCATACCGGCGGGAAAGCTGGAAATAGAATCGACCGCCGATTTCACATCGTCCAGCACGGTTTGTACATCGTAGCTGTCGAAAACCCTCAGATTGGCCGAGGAGTTGCCGCGATTACTGCGGGTAACCATGCGCTCTATGCCTTCAATACTTTGCAGTGCCTCTTCGAGCTTGGTGGTAATGCCCTCTTCCACTTCCTGTGGCGAGGCGCCCCGGTATACCGCAGAAACCGTAATGCGATTGCTCTCGCCCATGGGGAACATTTGTTTGCGAATGTTCATTGCTGAATAGAGGCCCAGCAAAATAATGCCGAACATTAATAAATTGGCGGCAACGGAATTACGTGCGAACCAAGCAATAATGCCGCGGTTGGTATTGAGGTGCTTGTCGTTATTGGGCTCGGAAACGGAGGGCGTAGACATTTAGCTCTCCTTCTTGGTGTTGTTAGTTTCAACGGGTTCGGCTGTTGTAACGGCGGCACCATCGTCGGAGTCTTCAGCGTAATTAGAACTCAGTTCGGTTTTTAGCAGCATGCCTTCAATCGGGTAGGGTAGCGAAGAGGTAATAAGCTGGTCACCGCTCTCTAGGCCAGTGCTAATGATGCTGTTTTTGCCTTCATGGCGCACAATCTCAACCTCTGCAAATGCAAGTTTGTTATCAACTATCAGTGCGAGTCGGTTGTCACTTAACAGGTGGCGGGGAACCGAGGCGGCGGCTTCTAATTGAATGCCTTCAATACTGGCGATTACATAGGTGCCAAAAGGCAATCGTGCGGGAGAGGGCGAGGCGGTGCTCGCGCGGGCGCCGAGTTGGTAGGGGTTGGTAATTTGGGCTACCAGGTACACCATGCGGCTGCTATCGTCGATGACGCCCTCGTCGCGCACGATATTGGCTTGCCACTGCTGGGGCATTCCAGAAACCACAGCCGTGAGCGTTACGGAAGAATCTATACCGCTATTGGCCAAATAGGCCAATTCGTTGCCGGGAACCGGCAGCCGAACTTCGGCGGTTTCGACATTAACCACGTTGCCTATATTGGCACCCATGTTGACAAAGGTGCCGGGGCTTATACTGCGTGCGGTTACCAGAGCATCGAAGGGCGCAATAATGCGAGTACGCTGTAAATCTTTTGTGGCTTGGCGAACGCCCGCTTCGGCGGCTTTTACCGCTGCTAGCGCTTGTTCCTGCTGCGGTTTACGTAAACCCAACTCAGAAGGTTCGGCGTTGGTGATTTTATCCCACTCCGCTTCAGCCACACGACCCTGCGCACGCTCGAGAATAAATTGTGCTTTGGCGCCGGCAAGGCTGGCATTGGCCTGCTGTAGTTTTACCTCGTAGTTAAAGGGGTCGATTTGCGCTAGCAGACCGCCTTTTTTTACCAGGCCTCCACGTACGAATTGTGGCGACACTTCGGTAACTTCTCCGCTTACCTGTGCGAGTAAGCGGGTATCAAATTTTGGCTTAACCAACCCTTGAGATTTAACCGTAAGGGTTAATGGCGCGAGCTCAACTTTTGTAACCGTTACAAAAGGGGCTTCGTTTTTTTCGGGCTTTTTTTCCGGTGGCTTTTTACTCGCAACGATAATACTAACCAAACCTGCTGCTATTAAAAGTAATGCTAGCGGGAAGACAATCCGTTTCGTATTGCTGGTCATTTGTTTTCAACCTCCGGAGTGAAAAGCGTGTAATTTTTGTGCATCGTGGCAGAACACAGGTGAATAGACGGTTAAAAAAACAGCGCACGTTAATGCGAATGCTTCTATTAAAGAATAGTGTGTAAGGGGAGGTATTTTACGGGTTTTTTTACGGTTTTTGGTTAACGGAGAGCAGAAGACGTGTGGTTATAAGGTAAAGTTATGTGAAGTTAGCAATAAAGGCGAGCGCCTAGAGCCTAGGTGCTCGCAACGTACGTTTATTGCTCGCCGGTTGAGCCGTTATTTGGCTGAGTTTTTAGCTAAATATAGCTGTGGGTCTTGAGGCGTTTCTTCGTGCAGTACTTCAAAATGTAAATGTGGGCCAGTTGCCTTACCCGTTTCGCCTACGGTACCTAAGGCTTCGCCTGCGGAAATGACTTGGTTAGCGCTTACCGATATAGCGTCTAAATGGGCGTAGACTGTCTGAAAGTTCCCTTCGTGCTTAATAACCACCGTTTTACCGTAATTGGCATGAAGCGACGTATCGTCTGCAATAACAACAATACCGCCAAAGCTTGCTACAACAGCTGTACCCTTCGGCGCCGCGAGATCGATGCCTTTATGGAGTTTGTTGTTGCGAATGGCTTGCTTAGCCTTGAACGTTGAGGTTAAACGGGCGTTGGCAACTGGCTGCAAGCCAGAATTTTCAGCCAGCGTTGGCTGTTGGTTTAAGAGTTCAGATTTTACGCCTATAGAAGCGCAGGCCAGTAATGTAGCGGCGGCACCAATGAACCATTTTGACGGTGCGCGTAACGGTGATTGCTGGTGAGCTTGGGTGGCGCATGTTATGCGTTGTTGTAGTGCCATAGTTGAATTGTCTCCAAAAAAAGCGGTGTGACCCGCGGGTATATAAGAGCCTTTGAGTAGTTTAAGGCTGTTAATCAGAGCGTGTGCGTAGTCCAAACCTGAAAATTGGTGGCGATTGATGGTGTGGTTGTCACAATCCAATTCCATGGTGCTTAGGTAGCGTTGTTCTAGCATGCGTATAAAGGGGTTAAACCAAAACAGACAGGCGAAGAACCGAAAAAGTAAAACGGCTTGGGGGTCTTTACGCTCAATATGGGTAAGCTCGTGGGCAACCAGTATTTCGAGGCTGGCAGGGGGCAGTGTTAAAACGCGGGAGGGTAAAATTAATTGCGGTCGAATAAAACCAAAAACAAATGGCGGGCAGGCCATATCGGTAACCTGCAGTTCGATTTTTCTTGATGCCAGCATGGTATTGAGCTTATCGGGTAAGCACGGTATCCCGTTGTGGCGTTTGCTTGTTGTCAATATGTAGCCTACTACTTGCAGCGAATACAGAAAACGCACTATGTGGTAAAGGCTTATCGAAAGCAGCGCAACCAAAAAGGCAAGTGTGGCCAGTGGAAACGGATTACCCTCACGTGCGAGTTGCTGTACAGAGTTACGCCAGTTTGCTGCCTCAATCGTCAGGGCGGGCAGGGGTTCTAGTAGTGAAGCGGGCAGTAAATAGGCTGTAGGTAATTGTAGAGCGGGCAATAAGGGCGTGAGCATTACCGGTAGTAGTATTAACCATAGTCGCGACCAATTCCAAACCTTTGGCAAGCACTGGCGCGTGGCCAATACGAGCAACCACACAATAGCGCTCCAGCCAATAAAAACCGTAAACAGAACAACAAGGGTTGGTGCGTAGGCCTGCATTATTCTTTTCCTCCGCCGTTGGCTTGCAGTTTTTTTAACAGTTGTTCAAGCTGCTTAATATCGTGTTCGTCGATGAGTTGGCTGTCGGCAAACATGGCCACCGGTAACGGTGATTTAAGTTCAAATATTCGTTGCGCAAAGTCCTGCGCAAATGCTGCAAGAGTGGTAACTTTGTCTGCCAAAGGTGTGTAGCGTATTTTATTGCCCTCCGAAGAGCCTGCAACAAAGGCCTTTGTTTGCATTCGCTCAAGTGTTTTACGGGTGGAGGAATAGCTCCAACACAAAACGTCTCCCAGCTGGTTATGTATTTCCCGCGCGGTCAGCGGGCTTTTTTCCCAAAGCTGTTTCAATATTTCCAATTCTGGAGCCGTTGGCTGCATAACTTGGCCCTACTGTATCTGACTGAGGTTGTTATCTGAAAAAACCTTGCGCTGCTTGAACAAATTTTCCAAATAGGCTTCATCTTCTGCCGGGTGTCGCACCTTGCTTTTATCTACGCCTTTGCTTAAAGCCAGCGCCGCAATACGGCCTTGATTTAGGGTTATACCCGGCGGTAGTTCTTGACTAATAGGGTCTTGGTAGGCTTCCTGAGGTGAGATTATTGTCCACCCTTGTTGGCGAATATGCTTTACCAGTGCGCCAACAAACAGGGCGGCGGCGTCGTTTTCGTGTAGCAGTAAAACGTGCTTGGGCGAACGTTGCAGTGTTTGCTTTGCTAGCTGGTCGTAAAACTCAATGGCCTGCCAAAGAACTTCAACATAAATCTGTTCGGCGGCTTGCCAGTTGATTACCTTATTTTGTTCCTTGGCTTTTACGATTAGCGAATTTATATAAAAATCAAAATTATCAACGGTTACGTAACCATCGCTATAGCCGATTTTCAATAATTCTGCATTCAGCGTTTCTATCGCTTCGCGGTCTGCTCCGTGGTGTAGGTAGGGAAAGCGATGAAACGGCAAGGTGTTATCAAACTGATCAATTATGGCCTTGGCGCGCCGGGCATCGGCCATGTAATGGTCAACCCCTATTTTGTTGGCTGATTTATGGCTATGACTATGGCTGCCCAAGTGAAAACCTGCATCGGTATAGCGTTCAATTCGTTGACGGCCCTCGGTGTTAAAGTTTTTGGTGGTAACAAAAAATAAAACGTCGGGCACCTTATTTTCTTTGAGCGTTGCAATGAGTTTTTCGGTACGCTCGTTGCCGCCCATAATGGCTGTGCCACGCATGGGGGCGTCATCGAAGGTTAGTGCAATTTCACCCGCAAGTATGCGTGGAGTAAAAACAAATAGAATTGCGATAGCGAAAAGCTGGAGAGCTTGTTGAGTGGGTTTGCCTAACACGCGGTATCCTTACAAAAAGTTAATGTGTGCGACAAGTGTCGCAGATAGAGTTTTAATGTTCAAGGGGTTTATGCGACATCTGTCGCATTGTTGAGGTTGGGCGGGTTTTGTCGGTGGTTCTTGTTTCGGTTTGTCTTCTAATCCGCTTAAGCGGTCAGCGCATGGGGTGTGGATGAATTGCACGCCGATACCGGCTGGGTACCAAAGTTTAGAGGCGTAATTAAAGGCGCCCTAAATTACAAAAGTGGTAGTGAAGTACGTCAGAAATGCGCTCCTGAAAACCAATATGGCTGAATGTATTAAATTTGTGTGTTGTTGATATAATCTTCTAAAAAGGGAGAATTGAGCGAATGGACGTTATTAAAACAATAAAGCCGCACGCCGCAGGTGCGAAGCGCTATCAACAAAAATGGAATGAGAAGCTGGTTGCCGTACGTTACCGAAAAGACCGTGTCACAGGTCGGCAGTACACCACAGTAGAGCTAATAGTGGATGAACGCATGCCTCTCCACACCCCAGACCACGAACGCCCGCCAGAATTTCAACGAGATGGCATAGCCGCTATACGGGTAAAATTCGAGGAAGAAAAGTTGAGGGGGTTGATAAAAAGCCAGGGTGCAAAATGGGATAAAACGCAAAAACTGTGGCATTTACCGCTTTTGGATGTAAAACGGATGCACCTAGAAGCACGAATTGTTTCGGTTAACGATTGTTATCCCGAAGGCCTTGGCTGAAAAAAAGCTGGTTTGACCGGGGTTAAGATGTCTAGATATAGCCATCTTGTGTCTATATCTGTACTTTTATGCCTATATATGGACATTATGTCTAGATATAGGAAGTCTTATATACAAATGTTATACGTGCAAACCCGAAACATTAGCGCGTTGCAGTAAATAGTCAAACTACTACAAATAATGTTTGTATTGCGAAAGTAGACAATAAGATCAAAAGATAGAGAGAGAGAAGAACCGCTGAGGCGGTAAAGATTGATTAAAACCTTTTTAAAAGCATGTATCGTATTGTGCTTTGTAGCAACGAAACTTGGCTGCTAGTATTGGTCATTCGTTAAAAACACAAGCTGTATTTTCAGTTGGCGCTGGGTAAACACCAAATGTATAACCAATGTAGCCACCTGACACAAATTGCAACGTTCTTTTTTGGTGTTCGCGTTGCTCACAATATACCAAAAAAGCACGTCACAATTTGTGCAGGTGCTACACGCGTTAGCTTTAAAAGCAAAAAACCATGAAAAGATAAAAGCTACAGATTAGTTGTAGTACTTTTAAAGAAGCTACATGTCTTAAATCTGTAGCAATGCTCCGCTGAGGCGGGAAGATAAAAATCAGATAATCTGATAAAGCAGAAAAGAAATGAGCTGCGGTAAAGTTAAGTTGCGCGCGCTGAGGCGCGGAATATAGTACAAGGTATGTTAGTTTTATGTTTTGTCATTAAGGTTTTCGTGCCGCTTGAGGCGGTTAAACATCAAGTTTAGTATATTGGTGTGCGGCTAAATATATGTATTACACACAGTCAGCTAACAATGCAATCTACCTGACACCAAAAGCGTCGCTGGTTTAGTTTTCCATTCCGCTTCGCTACATTATAAACTAAACCAGCGCCACTTTCGGTGCAGGTAATTGCGGCGTTATGCTCCACAGGTATCGACTATGAAGATTACTGAGCTAAAGAAAGCTCTGAAAGAAAAGACTAAAGACGAATTAATAAATGATATAGCTGATCTTTATAAGAAGAATGAGTTTGTAAAAAACTATTACGTATCTAAATGTGGTTCTGATAATAGTGAAAGTGTCTTGGAGAAGTACGCAAAGATAATAGAGAATGAGTTCTTTCCTGAATATGGGGATGGTCGTGGAAGACTCGCGGTTGCGAAAAGCGCGATTTCAGAATTTAATAAAATCTCTTCTAATAAAGATCATATGGCAGCACTCCTGGTGTTTTACGTCGAAGTTGGAGTTAAATATACAGACTGTTATGGTGATATCAACGAACAGTTTTATTTGAGTATGGAGAGCGTATATAGACGAGCTCTCAGTCATATTTACAAGTACAATCTGGAAGGAAAGTATCAAAAACGTTGTAAATCAATAGTAGACGATACCATTGACATGGGCTGGGGTTTTCATGATGCGTTGGGTGAAATATATTATGAGTATGCTGACGGTTAAAAGCATAACAAAAAGCTGCACCTGACAAATATTGCTACGCTCGTTTTGTGTATGTCGCGTAGCTCCATTTTACACAAAACGCTCTCCGCAATATTTGCAGGTGAGCTTGGCGTTATGTAACAAATAAAATTTCAAAGGACAACTCGTGACCAAAACGTTAGAGTTAAAATTCGACCCAAACACCATTGAGCATCTAGGGGTGTCGCTGTATTCCCAATTACCAAGTGTCTTAGCAGAGCTCATTTCTAACTCTTGGGATGCGGATGCAACATCAGTAGAAATAGACTTTCGCACATCGGATTCTAGGAAAGAGATTCACGTAAAAGACGACGGTCATGGAATGACATTTGATGAGCTGAATAACAACTATTTAGTTATAGGCCGTAACCGGCGTAGTTCAGGAGCGTCAACAACACCGAAAGGGCGTAAACCAATCGGTAAGAAAGGTCTGGGAAAGCTCTCCGTATTTGGTATATGCAACTCCGTATTAGTTAGGTCGATACGATCAGGTGTCGCAAACCAATTTTCGCTTGATCTAGAGGCAATAAAGAGAAGCACTACTAACTCATATCAGCCAGCCATTATTGAGAGTGATGTTTCTACTAAAGAACCTGATGGGACAGAGATAACTTTGAAAGGCGTTCGAAGAAAGTCCCCTTTTAAGCTAGATGAAACCGGGATTAGTATTTCGAAAAAATTCACTGTTCTTGATAAATTCAAATTAACGTTTTCAGAAAATGGAACAAACCACACCAGAATACTAAATGAAGACAAGTTTCGTGGAATGAAGAAACAGTTCACATGGGATTTCCCAAACAAAAAATTTGGTGAAAGTTATGATCACTTTGGTGAAATACAGGGGCAGATAGTAACTTTAGAGACTCCAGTAAAAGATACAGAAATGCGAGGAATCTACCTTACATCCCGAGGAAAAATTGTTAATTCGGCAAGCTTCTTTGGTGTTCGTGACAACGACCAGTTTCACAATTACGTTACTGGGTATTTACATGTAGATTTCATTGATGATCTAGCAAACGACCTAATTTCGACTGATCGCCATTCTCTGAATTGGGAGCATGATGAAACAAAAGATCTTCAATCTTACCTCCATGAGGTAATAAAGGGCGTTGGTCGGGAATGGAAAAAAAGAAGGCAGGAGAAAAAAAGAGAACAGATTAAGGCCGAAAGATCACTTGACATAGAAAAATGGCAAGAAACTCTGCCAACCTATGAAAGAGACCTGAGCAATAGAATAATTGACCCTATATTGGCAAATAACGGTATTACTTCTGAAAACGCATCGAAAATTATTGGTGGTGTTATTGATAAATTTGACAATCAGGTTTTCAAAAAATATGCGTCAGATATAGCCGACATTTCAAGTGAAGAAGATGTTCCAAAGCTCCTAGCACTGATGGAGGACTGGAAATCTATTGAAGCTAAACAGTTTCGAGACCTGTCTTGCTCTAGGGTCGAAGTTATTAAAAAATTTGAGGAACACATCGACAACGACACTAAAGAAGTACCGACTCTTCATAACTTTCTCAAAAAATTCTCATGGCTTTTAGACCCAAGGATTCTAGAGTTTCGAGATGAAGTCACCTACTCGTCTCTATTGAAGGAGGAGTTTCCTGACGAAGAATTAGACGAAAAGAATCGACGGATTGACTTTCTTTGCAGTAATGCCCTCGGTGAGATTCTGTATGTTATCGAAATAAAAAGAAGCAAATACAAAGTCGATAAGAAAGCGTTAGAACAAGCCTATGAATACGGTAGTTTTTTGAGAAACAAGTACGGAAGCACAACTGGATTTTCAAGGGTCGTTTGCTTTGTGGTCGGCGGAGAAAAATCAGACGACTACAAATTTAAAGATAAAGAAGATACTTACATTAAAACTGGGGAAGTTTTTGTTAAAACGTATCGTGAGCTTCTAGAGCAATCGAAGGAGTATCACAAGGAGTTCATTGAAGCCTACGATGAGTTCAACCCCAATGTCACATAACAAACGGCTCCACGCAGATGTCCAAACCTACGCGGTTTTTGTGGTTTCGCTGCGCTACACTTTATCACAAAAACCACTCCGGTTTGGCCACTGGTGAGCCGGGCGTTATGAGCGCGGTTCGAAAATAAATAAAATGAGTCATGTGCTTGATTTACGGCACGTTGTAGAGCGTCTCTCGGCGTTAATGTAAGTGGATTTTTTGTATCTCACCAGTTTCTTTCCTGGTGCCAAATAGTAGTTTTATAGGTGGTGGTAAATAGCACTTCGCATTTAGCCACCACTTTCGTAATATGGAGTTTGTTGGTGGGGTTGTGTGTTCTTTCCTGCTGCCATTGGCAAGCTAAAATAAAACGTGGTTTTGTTGTGGTACTTACTGCCGTCGCATAACCAGTCGGTCACCCTGACGCTGCATACTCCGCCGCTTTTTGTGCATTTCGCTTCGCTACATTCTTGCACAAAAAACAGCTCCATATGCAACGCAGGCTACCTTAGCGTTAGCAATAAAAATTCAGGGTCATGATGAATTGGAAAAATGTCATATATTCGTCCGTCGGCGCAACAGTCGGAACTGTTGGGGTTAGCTCGTTTCTTAATGGGTTTGATGTATACCTTTTGTTGGCTGTTGGCGTAGCTTCATTTTCTGGCGCTATGTTACTGGCCTATATTTCTACACTAGGTAAGCGCGCTAGTAATTGAATAATATTTATACTATCCAACGAGAGAAGTGGATCTAAACGAAGTGCTAACAAGGCTATCGTAGCGACCACTTTTCCGTCGCTTCAAATTGTGCTTTGACAGCACAATTTAAACCAACTACAAAGTGGCGCCACATAGCGGCGTTATAGCTCACAAAGGTAATTATGTACAAGTGTCCTTGCTGCGGCATGAATTCGATTTCGTGGTGGAAAAAGTTATTTTCTACCCGGCTAGCTCCTAAGCTGTGTAATAGTTGTGGTGGAGAATTCTATGTCCCGATTAATGGAGGATGGCTAGTATACAAATATTTGGCTTTTCCAGCTGTTGTAGCATGGATTCTTGTATTCACATATAAATCAGGGTGGCCTCTAGTAATTTTGATTCCGGCTTTAATCTGGTCTGTTAAATACAGTATTCTAGATTCAAAATTAGTATGTGGGGCGTCCAAGCCATAACAAGTTGCTGCACTCTGACACGTACTGCTGCGCTCGTTTTTGTGTTTGTCGCTGCGCTCCATTTTCACACAAAAACGCTCTCCGCAGCACGTGCAGGTGAGCAAAACGTTAAGCTCCACGAGGAATCATGCCTAGATCTACATGGAAATTACACTTAGATTCATCATCAGAGGAATCGGCCAAGAAGATAGTAAATCGGTGTATTGGAGCATTTGATCGTCCACCCATTGAATCTTCAATCGAAAAATATTCTAAAGGTGGGTATATGGCTACATTAGAGTTCTTTCACAATGACAAGTATTCATGGTCTGAGGTAGTTGTGGAGGTTATAGAGTTTGGGCAAAGGCTAGGTAGCGGTTGGAGCATGTTTGGCAATATAAATAATGAATCAAATGCTGTTCTTAGTAAAAATGCGAGCAACCATATAAGTATATCTGGGTTACAGTGGGCAGAGTGGCAGGTATTAAATGAGCACCAAGCTTAACAAAGGTAGCCAATTGACCTCCGTAAGCTGTCACCTTTTTTGCGGAGCAAAAAAACTGCCATCATACTCCGGCAATTGCTACCGGCGTTAGGAGGCTTAAATGAGTAGCGCAGGAGCACAAGCAAATAAATTCTATGAAGAGGTATCATCGAATAAGTCTTTATGGTTTGCTGAAAACTCCGAAGGCACTGCACTTGAGTTCGATGTTAGCGAGGACAAAGTATCCTTTCCTCTTTGGTCGTCTAAATCTCGGATTCTGAGGCTTAAAAAGTTAAACCCTGAATTGTTGTCAGAATTTACGCCAAGAGAAATATCTTGGGATTCATTCAAAGAAGTGCTTGTCCCAATACTCAAGAATAAAGATAGAGTAGTTGG
Source organism: Teredinibacter franksiae (assembly GCF_014218805.1). Classification (NCBI taxonomy): domain Bacteria; kingdom Pseudomonadati; phylum Pseudomonadota; class Gammaproteobacteria; order Cellvibrionales; family Cellvibrionaceae; genus Teredinibacter; species Teredinibacter franksiae. Next base: position 3,078,923 of record NZ_JACJUV010000001.1, read on the forward strand.
CGTAAATCTTAGTGGTAAAAATATGTCCGGTTTCGATATGCCAACAGAAACCGTTATTAAGCAAGTGGAGGCTTTTTTGTGAGTTCTACTCCTAACAAAGCAAACCAAAATCGCGCTTACAGCGCCGGACTCGCTAGCGCTCGCTTTTGTTTGCGGCGTTAGCAAGTAAAACCAAAAAATCTCAGGATAGATTATGATTAAATTGATAATGTGCTTAAAAAGACGAGAAGATATATCTCGAGAAGAATTTCAATCATATTGGCGCGATAAGCATGGGCCTTTTTTTATGGAGAACGCCCATGTAATGGGGAGTAAAAAGTATGTGCAATCTCATACGTTATCTAGCCCTCTCAATGACGGGATGAGAGCGTCTCGAGGAATGCAAGACGCATATGATGGCGTTGCCGAAGTATGGTTCGAATCAGAAGAACAACTGATGGCCGCTATGGGGTCTAGTGAGATGGCAGAGTTAGGTCCAAAACTAGTTGCTGATGAGAATAATTTTATAGATCATTCCAAGTCGTCAGCCTTCATTGTTGAAGAAGTTGAGTTTTAGGTATTCAGCTAACAAAGCTATGCACCGGAAAACAAAAGCTACGCGTTTTTGTGCAACTCGCGCAAGCGCTCAAACATAGCACAAAAACACTCCGCTTTCGTTTCCGGTGATAGTGGCGTTATAACTAAATCGAGATCGCGGAATTGTTCAAGAAAAAAGACCCGAATTTAGAGAGGTTGAAAAACCTCCTAAGTAAAATAGAAGATGCTGAAAGTCCTGTCGGATGGGAGAAGGTTGCTTCTCCATCTGTTGGCGGGTTAACTGATTTAGGCTTCTCTAAGCAAGGTCCATATTTGTTGGTAATTTCGAGTCAAGGTAGAGGGCTTTTTAACTGTGATACTGGCGAAAGAGTATCTCGGGACTATGAAGAGTATGGCGACTGGTTTAACGATCGTAGCCTTATATGTAAAGGCATTGGCCCAGTAGAATCAGAGCTGATTCAAACCTGCGGAATTCACGGCGGAGGACTGCCTCACTCAGGGGTATCAGGTGAAAGCATAGAGGTACATGCGCCCAACTGGCCGAAGTATGATCTATATTTTTGTTCCGAATACAAATCAGCCCTTATTGAAGGTCATGCTTCTTTTTGTAAAAAAATAGAATCAGAACACTTAAGGGCGTATGGGTTCTCTTGGTGCGGTAACTATTTAGTTTCAGCCATTGGTAGCGATTTCAACCTATGGAAAAAGTTATAACAATTAGCTGCACGCTGACAACCTTTGCTACGCTCATTTTGTGTATGTCGCGTAGCTCCATTATACACAAAATGCTCTCCGCAAAGGTTGCAGGTGAGCTAGGCGTTAGGAGGCTTAAATGAGTAGCGCAGGAGCACAAGCAAATAAATTCTATGAAGAGGTATCATCGAATAAGTCTTTATGGTTTGCTGAAAACTCCGAAGGCACTGCACTTGAGTTCGATGTTAGCGAGGACAAAGTATCCTTTCCTCTTTGGTCGTCTAAATCTCGGATTCTGAGGCTTAAAAAGTTAAACCCTGAATTGTTGTCAGAATTTACGCCAAGAGAAATATCTTGGGATTCATTCAAAGAAGTGCTTGTCCCAATACTCAAGAATAAAGATAGAGTAGTTGGCGTAAATCTTAGTGGTAAAAATATGTCCGGTTTCGATATGCCAACAGAAACCGTTATTAAGCAAGTGGAGGCTTTTTTGTGAGTTCTACTCCTAACAAAGCAAACCAAAATCGCGCTTACAGCGCCGGACTCGCTAGCGCTCGCTTTTGTTTGCGGCGTTAGCAAGTAAAACCAAAAAATCTCAGGATAGATTATGATTAAATTGATAATGTGCTTAAAAAGACGAGAAGATATATCTCGAGAAGAATTTCAATCATATTGGCGCGATAAGCATGGGCCTTTTTTTATGGAGAACGCCCATGTAATGGGGAGTAAAAAGTATGTGCAATCTCATACGTTATCTAGCCCTCTCAATGACGGGATGAGAGCGTCTCGAGGAATGCAAGACGCATATGATGGCGTTGCCGAAGTATGGTTCGAATCAGAAGAACAACTGATGGCCGCTATGGGGTCTAGTGAGATGGCAGAGTTAGGTCCAAAACTAGTTGCTGATGAGAATAATTTTATAGATCATTCCAAGTCGTCAGCCTTCATTGTTGAAGAAGTTGAGTTTTAGGTATTCAGCTAACAAAGCTATGCACCGGAAAACAAAAGCTACGCGTTTTTGTGCAACTCGCGCAAGCGCTCAAACATAGCACAAAAACACTCCGCTTTCGTTTCCGGTGATAGTGGCGTTAGGCGCAATCAGGTATGAATATTAAAAGAGTGCGTATTTTACTAGTTATTGTTATCTGTATGGTTGGGGTATCTGGTTGTGATAGCGATCCATATCATGGTTTTGGTTGTATTGCTCCAGAGTCTCATCCTGCTGTCGAGAAAGCTAGATCGCTTAGTTCGGATCAACTAGAAATGGTCTATTTTCAAGTGCAAAAAATTAGTGAAGCTTACTCGAAAAAAAACTACGAAACGCAATTCCTAAAGTCAGAAATTCCCCAGAATTTGAGTTTTTTAAATGCAGACCTAATCCGAGTTTACCGTTCTAGAGGGCCGTATATAGTTCTAGCGAACTGCTTTGATGAAAGGATTGAGCTTGCGCTATCTCATGTGGGTGAAAGCGAGCCAACCGTAACACTGTATTGGGCAGCACCTACAAACGAAAACCCGTATGCTAGAGGTAGTCAAATCATCTGGCGTAAAAATAAGGAGGGGTAGGTGTTCCCGAACATACAAGCAAGGGCCTAACAAGGTTAGCCAACATCGCCCGAAAACGGGCTGGACCTCCGTTCCGGTATTTGTTTTGTGTTTTAACGCTTACGCTAACACAAAAAAAATACCTACACTACGGCCGTTGCTAACGGCGTTATATTTTTTCTGGAATCGTATGATAGACAAAGAACGTAATCCAATTGAATGGGCGCAGTTAATGTATGAGCTCGATGATGTTCATGAGCATTTGGGCGATCTCATTACTAAAATGAATACTTCCAATGAAGTGCGTAAAGAGGAGTATTCAATTGAGATGGCGCATATTTATGCGCATATAAACAGGGCATGGAACTCACGAAATACGGTTGGTGAAATAAGTGAATCAGAAAGAAAGGTACACACAGAATTCCCAAAAGATTTAAAACCAATCGGGTAGAAAAATATAACCAAACGCTGCACCGGACAACCTTTGCTACGCTCAATTGTGTATGTCGCGGTGCTCCATTTTACACAATTGCTCTCCGCAAAGGTTGCCGGTGAGCTAGGCGTTATGAGTACCACACGGTGAAAAATGAGTATTGAACTACTTCAAACCATGGAATGGTCAAAGTTGTGCTGGGATCAAAGTTTTGAAGAAATAATGCCACTAGATTTGGTTTTACCAAAGACTGGAGAAATATATTCGGTTAAGTTTGAGGAAAATGAAGATTTTGTAACGGAAGGTAGTGCTTTCATATTGTGGCAACCACCTCATTCGGAGCTGAACGGCTGGGATGATAAAAGGCCATCTGAAATATTAAAGTCCTATGTACTAAAAGGATTTCTTAAGCCTATAGATGAAGCTAGACTGGCCTTTGACTTCGAAGTCTTAAGTAGAATCAAACTCGTGGACTGTTTCAGTCTTGTCGACGAAGAAGATAAGTCGCCGTTGTCATATGTTGGTCAGCCTGAGGGGCCGCCGAGAATGCAATGGCAAAATACTCGAAAAGTATTCATGGCTAAAATTGGGGATTACATATATTTAAGTGGCTCTGAGTGTGAAACTTCTTTAGAAGTTATACTCTCTCATGAAGGGGACCGAATCTGCATTCATTATTCTGCTACCCTGCATGCTCCAGCTTTTTATGAAACAAAGATTACTAAATATTATTTAGACAGCATAGAATATAAGTTATTTAGGCAGCTATTCGTTAAAGCTGAACTGATCGAAGATTACTCCTATAAAGATATTATGGAAAACCAAGTACTTGGAGCAGAGTACTGGTAGGCAATACCACTCATAACAAACGGCTCCACGCAGACGCCCAAACCTACGCGCTTTTTGTGGGTTTCGCTGCGCTACACTTTACCACAAAAAACTCTCCGGCTTGGGCGCTGGTGAGCCGGGCGTTAGGCTTCAGAAATGACCAGTGCGGATAAAGTAGATATTAAAAGGATACAGGAATGCCTGACTTAGAATCAGTAATCGCTACAAAACGAAACTCGTTAAAAACTGACCGTCTAGATATGTCATTCGGTGAATTAATGAATATGTATGAAGATGGTGATTTATTCATTTCTCCTGAATATCAGCGTGTATTTAGATGGTCGCTCTTTCAGCAAACGAGGTTTATCGAGTCTGTTCTATTGGGAATTCCAATTCCACCAATATTCGTCGCTGAAGATGATGAAGGAAAGTGGGAGGTTGTTGATGGACTTCAGAGAATATCAACAATATTTGCTTTTTTTGGTTTGCTGGAAAATCTACCTGAAAAAAATAATACAACCCTAACACAGGGTGAGTTGGTAAATGAGTTAGAAGGCCTAACTATTGATCAACTGCCTATAAAGTTAAAAACTACTATAAAGCGTTCAGTATGTAGGGTTGAGATTGTTAAGTGGGATAGTACGGAAGATATACGTTATGAGTTATTCAATAGACTGAATACTGGAGCTAGCCCGCTATCCGACCAAGAGATTAGAAACTGCATTTTTAGAAGCTACCCTGTAGATCTGAATAAGGTCCTCAGAGATGTTGCCGAAAAACCTGAGTTTATCGAGTTAATTAGTCCAAGTGATTCAAAAAAAGAGCAAATGTTCTTAGAGGAGTTGGTGTTGAGATATTTTGCCTTTAAAAATCTTGGGAATAACTTTAAAACTACAGTTCCTCAGTTTCTCAGCGAATATATGAAATCAGTGTCTAGCAATGAAATTCCGTTTGATCTCGACGGAGAGAAGCTTGAATTTTCGAATTTGATAGATTTTTTAGGAGCCAATTACGGAAAAGAAGTTTTCAGACCTAAAGGAAATTTTGCATTACATATATTTGATTCTTTGTCCTATGCATTACCAAAATCATTCCTGCAAATCGACGGAAATGAAGAGCAGATAAAAGAGAAAATTGATCAGTTGTTAGTAGATGAGCAATATAACAGTATTGGGACAAGTACTTTTTCAACTGGAAGAATTAGAAAACGAATGGATAGGGCTTTGGAGATATTTTCAGATGCCGCATGAGGTGATTATTGAAATCCAAGAAGATAATAATTGGAGAGATGGCGAGCTTGCAAAATTCAAGATTAATCCGCATAAGGTAGATCAGCAATTATGGGATAGGATGTGTATCCCTATGATATATGCGCATTGGGAAGGATTTTTTGTTAGCTCCCTAAGAGTGTTAATGGGTCATCTGAATAAGTTGCAACTAAAACCCAGTGATGTAGATGTAAAGTTAATAGTTATTGGGCTTGGTAAGACTTACAACTCGTTAAGTGGTAAGCAGTCTTTTGATCAGAAAGTTGATTTCACAGATAAATTTATAGTTATTTTTGAGAACGTTATTAAATTCAAGAAAGATATTGATACGAAATCAAACTTGAATAGCAAAGTCCTTAAAGAATTATGTAATATGTTTGGGTTTAACTTTGAAAAGTTCAAAGATGTAATAAGTGATATAGATAGAATTGTAACCTTTCGAAATAAAATTGCACATGGTGAAAACTCAATTCTCCCAGAGACGGAAAGTATTGAAAAATATATATCATCGGTAGCTGAAGCCACTGATATTTTTATGCAAGAAATTGATCAGTTTTTATCGAATGAGAGTTACCTTCAGAGGGCAGCCTAACAAGCCAAGTCAGCAGGACTTATTTTGCTGTCGCTTCGCTCCAAAACGCAAAATAAGCCTCTGCTTGGAACGTTATGCATCAGAATAGGAATAGAGCATGGAACAGCTAAGTGTTATTAATACCATAACAGTTCCAGAAGGTATGGAGGTTACCGCTGAGCGTGTACGCGATGAGTACTTGTCATATTTTAGTAAGCAGGAAGGGTTTGTTAGTTCCGTTTTCTATAAATCGATTTGCCGGGAATCAGATGGGTCTTTAAAGTATATAAATACGATTGTGTGGGAATCTTATGCTCACTTCGAGAGGGTCGTAAACAAGGGTTTTAGAAGTGAGCATGGTGAGAATAACGATGGAATGAAAGTGTTGGGGCGGGGGTTTCCAGAACCAATTACGGTCTCGCCAGGACAGTACGTAGTTGTAGGCTAAATCAATACGCAAAATAGCTTTCGGTATTGCGGTATTTTGGCATATATTGAAGTTGGCGAGAGTTTGTAATGCGAAGTGCGTGCTAAGAGCATAACCATGCGGTCAACCAGACATTGCCTGCTACGCTTTTTTTTATGCATTCCGCTTCGCTGCATTTTTGCATAAAAACCAGCTCCACAGCCAATGCTGGTTACCTTAACGTTATGCCCTGGAATGAGATATGGAGTTAAGTGAACCACCAGCAATGGAAACAGGCGCACCTTTACCTGAAATCGAGGAATTGGGTGATTTCCTCCGCTGTTCTTATATATGTACCAACCCAGATTTCCCAGGCTGGGATTCTGGTGAAAGTCCCGATCACCCAGGTTTCGATGAATACTGTGCAGTGCTTGAATTTGAAGGTGTTACTAGTTACAAGTTTGGCGCACCCAACGATGAGGGCTTGTATGAACATCCTCTCCATAATTTGGGGGTTGGCTTTTATGGTTTCTATAAGTTAACTTCTAGCCCTGAGCTTGAGTTGTTACCCGACCATTATCTATGGGTTGCTACATTCCATGATGAAACTCTTCAAGTGGTTGCACGTTCGTTAAAAATATTGAGCCGTAGAATTAACGTTAGTCAACCCAAAGAGGCTCTTAAACGTGTTCAATAAAAGGCATAACAAGGCCATGCACAGGAAAATAAAAGCGTCGCGATTTTTGTGTTAACTCGCTGCGCTCAAACAATAACACAAGAACCACGCCACTTTCATTTCCTGTGATGGCGGCGTTATGCAAATTGAAGAGAGCCATGGAATATCAAGAGCTAGCAAAATTGACAGTATTTATTCTGCTCATTGCTTTTACTATTAGGTTTTGGCCTAGATGGAGAAAGAGTTTTCTAAGCAAATATTGGCCCACCGCTCCGGGAAAGGTCGTTAGTAGCGCGCTCACCAAGAGTGGAAACGACTGGATAGTAGAAGTTACATACTCTTATGAGTATCGAGGGAGACAACTGACAAGTGATGTATTAACAATATTTGGGGTTAGTATCTTTTCTGCGCTGACTAAGAAATCTGCGCTAAACGAAGTGGATTTCTTTTATGAGGGAAAAGTAATAGATGTATACGTAAATCCACAAGACCCGAAAGATGCTGTAGTAATTCCTGGGTTTCATTGGACCCAATTCGTCGGGTTTATCGCAGTGGAATTAGGGTTGTTTTACATTATATTTTTTTATTAGGAGTTATTAATTTAATGGCACTAAATGCATAACCAAGCTAGTAACCTGACACTGCGTGCTACGCTCCTTTTTGGTGTGGCTGCGCCACAATACACCAAAAATCCGCTACGCACGCAGTGCAGGTTCTAGCGGCGTTAGCTACAGGAAGAAAGTATGGCGCTCGATGTAGGTATCTATTCGGGATCTGGGTTAAAAGATCCATTAGAAAGAGATCTTGTAGTTACTCTTGAGGATGGTGATTTAGCTTTTCTATTTGAAGCACTAGAAGATATTAGAAATAAAACTAGCGTCGAAATTGTACCGTGGGAGGATGCTAGGTTAGATGGTGCCCAACTCACCTTATTGGATGATCATTTAATAGAGCGGATATCGGTGGTCAGCGAGAAGCCTGAATCATGGGATGAATATATTGGCTTTCAGGTAAAGCCTAAGAAAAAAATATATGTTCGCCTGATTAAAAAGGATATGCTAAAAAAGCTAAATAGCCTTCGGAAGCTAATTGAAAAAGCATTGGAAAAACAGCGTGTTTTATTTTTTTTCGGAGATTAGCCTGTAGGTAGCTAACAAAGCCATGTACAGCGAGCTGCTTTTCCGTCGCTTGATTTTGTGGCGAAAAAGGCTGCCACAAAACAATCAACTACAAAGCAGCCGCGTAATGGCGGCGTTAGAACTATGAGAAAAATAATACTGCTTTTATTGGTTACAGTGTCGATTTGTGTTCAAGCAGAGTCAGTTGTTGTCGTAGATCTAGCGTACGTTAGGGATACAGGGGAAACCGCGTCTGCTCTCTGTTTCGGTGACGAAGGAACGGAATGCTCATCGTGGAGTACCTTTTATTTATTTGAAGCAAAAGTTAAAAAACATGTATCAGGTAAAGAGCTACCAGAAAAATTCAACGTAATTTTTGGCCAACATGCATTAAGAAAGAAAAATATTAAGAAAGCTGTTGTTAAAATAGAGCCAATTACTGGCAACAAAGAAGCAAACTACCAAGTAATAGATATTGGTTTTAAAGGCAAGGTTTATTGCTTTGAGAGTGAAATTGCTAATAAATTGGAGTGCTACGAGTAAAAGCTCTAACAAAACGCTCAAATTGACATTTTGGCCTTCGTTCCGTTTTGTGCATGGCCAGAGGCCATTTTTGCACAAAACTCCACTACGCCCAAAATGCAATTTAGCTTTGCGTTATGTGAATCGAAATTGATGAACTGGAAATTAGCGAAAGAGTACTTCGAAGACGATGGAATGCTTGTAGATGTTTATTATGAGCATATGACCACTAGCGGCTGGGAAAAGCTGTTCGGGTGGCTTTCAGCTAATTCAAATGTGACATCAATTAATTGCTATATTCCAGAATCTGATGAGAACTCAGAAAAATTTCCTAAAGATATCAACGCCTATATCGATGTTAGCGGATTTTATTGCTTTGTTTCAATGTTGGTTGGCGACATAACGTTGTTTTTACGGTTCTATGAAAAATCAGAGTTGGAGTGTGATGTTTCACCTTCTGAAATTGACAGCGAGGAGAAATTATTCGCTCTCTTAAGTATTCTTGAGGAGATAAAGGTTGTAACTGGTTCGTCGCGCTACTTAGTATGCCCAGAGAATAGTAAAGAAGGCGTGTTTATTGTTAACGGTGAGCTAGTCGCATGAAATTATCACATAACAAACGCAGGCAGTCGGATATTTTTTCCGTTCTTGCCTCACTACAAAAATACCGCTGCTGCGGGCGTTATGCAGCAATACTAAAAAAATGAATAAAGATAAATTAATTGTTTTAGGAATTATCTTCGGGATTATTTGGTTTTCTTTTTTTAGTTGGTTTCCAAACCCTGAGGCTAAAGAGCTTGTTCGTACGGCTATTGCAGTAGTCTTATGTATATGTCTTTATTTGGGTTACACGTGGTCAAGATGGTTGCTTGGTGTTCTTTCTCTGATTGCGGTCTTATTTGGGATGGTAGTTGTGGCTACTAAATCATCTAGCTTAGGGATAAATGGTATTGCGGTTTTAGCTATAATGTTTTGTTTTTATGGGTATGCAGCTTTTTATTTGCTAAATCCTAAGCTGCTAAAATCATATTTTAAATAAGGGCCGCATAACCAGCTCAGCCAGTCGGACTTCCGTTCCGGAGTTCGTTTTTACGGTAAAACGCTACGCTACCGCAAAAACAAGCTCCTGCACTCCAGCCGCTGCTGCAGGGCGTTACGTGCCTTAAGGATTCATCGTGTCATCTGATGATTGGTATAGAAATAAAGATTGGAACGAATCAATCGAAGAGAATTTCTATTCGAAGTTAAAGCGAGCTAGATCACAAAGGGATCAGTATTTGGTGATTCAAGCTCTAACCTTGACTGACAAGCACCCAAAGGTGTCACTCCGATTAGTTGATGAGTACTTCGAATCAAGAAAAGAGAAATATGATGACGTCCGTGCTTTGTTAGCAAAGTCTAATGCTTTTATCGCGCTAGGTGATTTAGAAGGGTGTTTGGCTACTTACAAAAAAGTACTGCAGAGAGAGCGAGAATTCCCTAACCACCAAACAGGGGTGTATCTTGATTATCCGTATTTGGTGGCAATGCAAAGAATGGAGCATGAGTTTGTCGGCGCGCTCGATGTTCTAGATGAACATATTGATAGGCTCACGTTTCCACTTGATTATTTCAAGTGGCATGCTTCTAAAGCATTAATCAATAATGATGGTGCTGAAGCGAAAAAAGCACTGGATTCGGCCAAAGTAAAAAGATCCGGGTTTCGTTTTCATCAAGACGTTGGATTGGTGGGTAAAGAGCATGAAAAAGCAATCAAGCAGTTGTGCAAAATCAGCACGTAACAAAACAATCAACCGGACTCCGCTAAGCGTGGTTCGCTTTGCTCACAATACCACGCTTAGCTCCGCTCGGTTATTGTGGCGTTCTGTGGCAATAACTATGAAAGTCATATTACTAATTACATTAGCAATTATTTCAGTAAGTGTGCGAGCTGTTGAAATTTGTATTGCTCCTATTCCAGTTGCCACCGATGGTAATAGAAGTTTGTCAAATCCAACTGGCCGTGTTAAGCCCTATGACCTGTCTGTCCACATCCATGATCGAGTAATACAACAAGGTATAGTGGCTAGCGAATGCTTTGAATACACACACGACAAAAGCATTAAGGTTGTGATAAAAGACCATGATAAAGCGATAGAGTCATTTTTTGTTAATCCACTCAATTATCAAAACGGTGCTTGTATTTGGTTTAAGTCATTGGTAAGCGCCCATTAACTAGGGTGTCTTGACATCCTTACATTTAAAATTCCACGGCAATAATTTTTCAAGATCCTCCATCGTCTCTGCGTAAGGCAATTTTTTCAACATATCCTTAAAATAACCATAAGGCTCAAGCCCATTCGCTTTTGCCGTTTCAATTAAACTGTAGTAAATCGCGCTGGCATTTGCCCCTTTCGGAGTATCACTAAAAAGCCAATTACGTCGACCAACACAAAAAGGTCGTATGGCGTTTTCCGCTAGAATATTGCTGATGGGGATTTCCCCCTGCTCGCAGTATAAGGTCAGCTTTTCCCACTGGTTTAAGGTGTAGCTAATAGCTTTCCACGTTAATCCTTCTTTTGATACCCGACTTTCATTTTTTTCTAGCCAAGTTTTTAGTGTGTTGAGTAAAGGGACGCTTTCCTGCTGTCGGGTTTGGATTTTTTCTTCGGCTGTTTTGCCTTGTATCTGGCGCTCAACCAGATAAAGCTTGTTGATAAGCGATAATCCCATGCGGGCCTTGCTGGGAGCTCTCGATTTTGCGTTAGCTTTTAAATCTTTGCTTGCTGCTTTTTCGGCTTCGTCAAACTTGCGGCGTGCATGATCCCAGCACCCAGCATGTTGGAGTTTCTGCTTTTTCACCACAGCATTGTAGCCAGCATAACCATCAGTTTGCAGAGCGCCATTAAACCCTTCTAACAGGCGCAACGGCACATCCTTACTTCGAGATGGATCATACTCAAACAAAACACTGGGATGATCTGGAGGCCCTCCACGGGTTAACCACATCCACTTGTCACTGGTTGCGCTCCGACCGGGTTCTTTGAGCACCTGAACGCGGGTCTCATCGGCTTGTATAAGATCACCATTCCATTGATGCTCTCGCATTAGCTTGATTAGCGGAGCAAGCTGTAACGATAAACGTATTAGCCAATTGGCCAGTGTAGTGCGTGTAACACTGCCACCATAGCGCCCCAAAATGCCTTCTAAACGATAGAGTGGCAACGCATCCATGTATTTAGCAGTAATGATGTAGGCCAATGTGTTGGTGCTGGCAACAGCTTTCGGTAGCGGGTGTTTAGGTAAGGGGGCAGAAACAATTCTACGCTTATTTTCTCCGCCAATATTTTTATCTTCGTCGTCGATAAAAATCGCTTTTTCTTGCATCAGTTCAATCACTTGAACCTGTGCCGGGATAATATCCAGCTCTTCTTTAACTTTGACAAAGTAGGTGTCGATAGCGCCGTCTTTTGCCTCATCACTGAGTTCAATGCGGTGCTGAACACGCGGTATAGTGGGATTTAGCCCTTTGCGGCCCGAGGGCTTTTTCTTCTTGGGCTCATCATCGGCTTCCTGCTCAACCTCTATGGCTTCTGCTTCATCAAACATCCCCAGCTGATTAGGCTGTTGCTCGCTACTGCGGCCATACAGTTTTTGTTTTTGTTGCCGAAGCAGCTCTTCCAGTACGGCAATTCGAGCTTTTTGCGACTGTATGACTTGAGTTTTTTTGCCAATGACCTGATCTTTTTCGTCAAGTAGATTTTCTTTTTGTTCGAGCTGCGTATTTTTTTCCAGCAGCAGATCGCGCCACGAACCTTCATCAAAAGTGGAGTCGCTATCGCTTACATTCTGAGTATTTGGAGGTGAAGTCATGGCGTGGATTATACCAAATTATCCCCCGCTATTTTTAAAATACTGTTTCGTAATGCAGTTTTTTATGGGGTTTCATCGCGCTCAGATCATAGCCATCCAGCAGCCAATTTAATTGTTGTCCGCTGAGGGTGATAATGTCATCCCCCTGCCTAGGCCACTTGAATTTTTCTTCGGCTAAGCTCTTGTAATACAGGACAAAACCGTTTCTTTCCCAAAATAGGCATTTGATTTTGTTGCGGCGCTTGTTGGTAAAGCCATAAAGGCGCCCTTCAAATACGTTATGCCCCAGCTCCCGCTCAACAATGGCACTGAGTCCATTAAACGATTTCCTGAAGTCTACAGGCTTTCGATAAAGGTAGATAACGGGTAGCGACCGCGAGGGTCGCATTACTTCGTTCATTGTAGCGTGCACATTAATGCGCTCACTAGCGGTAAGGTTTGTGTGCTTATCCCTTCGATTGTATGTCCGCTGGCCAGGCGTAAACTTAAACATTCAGCGCCGATGGCATTGGTGCTCAAAACACTAACTTGGCTAAAGCCTGTTGATTGCGCATCTGGGCTAAGTGCTTGGGGTTCATACTTGCGTTTGTAGTATGACAGCTGGTGAGCGACCAAGCCTTGCTCTCGGCAAAATTGAGAAAGTGGTAAACCAGATTCTCGCCATGCTTTGAGTTCGACCCGCCAGTCAATTGGGGGGGTACGCGTTTGTTTTTCCATAATGGACTCCTTGGTTAGGGGGGGCCATTATGAGCTGATGATTGTTGGCTGGGTATTACCCGGGTTAATGGGCGCTTACAGTCATTGTACGATACCTGGAGTGTTTGGGCGCTTAAAGATAGCAAACATTTGTGTGTGGTCAGCACAGAACAAGGCCAGTCAATCTGACCTCCGTAAACTGTCTTCTTTTTTGCAAAAAATCCGCAAAAAAGCAGCCAGTTCACTCCGGCAGTTGCTGGCGGCGTTATGCGTAATTGAATTATGGAATATCATCATTGCTGGAGATGCGATTGTAGAGTTCCACTCTGGATGAAAAGGAGTGGAGCATACTTTCTCCCCACACAGAAAACATGGTAAAGAAAATCAAGGAATATAAAGAGGGAAATGGGTGCGGATTAAAAGAGGCGCAAGTAGAAGTTGGAAAAGAGGTATTAAGAATATTCAACGAGTTAACTGGATTTAACGAAACCAACTACCTTGCTGTTTTTCACCACAGACGAAGTATCTTTGGAAAAGAGTGTTCCAATTGTGGCCACCTACTTCGGACACCAAAGGCGAGCTATTGTGCAAACTGTGGAAAGTGAGCGGATGGTGGTTTCGCATAACAAGTTTGTCAACAGGACATTTTTTGCTACGCTTCGTTTTGCGGTGGCTTCGCCACTTTACCGCAAAACTACACTACACAAAAAATGCCCGTTACAAAGGCGTTAGCAAGCACAGAAGGATTATGCGAAGTCAGATAAGATTTTTAATGCATCCTGAGGATGAGAAGGAATTTGAAGCAAAAATTCTCGCAGATGAAACTGTTCTGCTAGTAGACGGCCCTCGATGGAAAACTGAGTTTCCAGAAGGCGTTCGCACTCTCTCGAAGATTACTGGAACTTACTGTATCGTTTGGTCAACATCTGATATTGATCAACTAAAAGCAAGGTATATAGAACAGTGCGATGATTGGTACTGTGAGTCAGAGCATGCCACTATCCAGTTTCTTCGCTCTGAATTAGGTGATTCGGTTATCACAGAGGGACGAATCGCAATCAGTACTGTCTATGATCATTCGGATTTCTCGGAGCCTCAGGCAAAGCAAGTAGATGCTCGTTTTAAAATGCTTAGAAGATATATAAAGAAAGAATATTGTAATTCAATAGTTCAGTGGTGCAATCCTACACTACCAATTGCACCAGCAAGCTTAAAACGTTCCGCAAACCCAAGTAAGCCAGATCCGCAAATTTGGGTCGGTCCTTATGCCCTAGAATGGATGCGGAAAAATGACTGTAGACGAATAAAGCAACATAAATCGGCTGTTGTTGAAGGAGCACTTACAAATGCATGCTAACAAGCGTGTCATACGGAACTCCATTCCAACGCTTCGCGTTTCCACTCCGTCCGCATACACGGGCGTTAGGCACTCCAGGTCGTATGAAAATATACTTATATATCATTGCAACCTATCTTTTCATGTTTTGCATGGATGCCTTGTCCTTGTCGTGCAGAGGCTATGAAGACAAAGTGTTTATCGAGTGCGAAAATTCAGTTTGCACAGAACTGTTTTTTGTAAAAGAAGTATATTCTGGTGGCGGTTGCGGGAGAAGGCCTGTCGTCGATTTAATGCCAGAGGCAGTGAAACGCATATCTGATTACGAGACTGAACTCGGAAATATTGAAGAAAATAGCGGGATATACATGCTGGTTCTTAATAGGCCCTTTGGTATCAAATTTGATTATTCGTTCGAAGAGTACCATAAATTTAGGGAGTTAGATCTAGAAGCAAAATATTATTTTAACTCACTTATGAAAGTGGAGAATGTAACCTCTAATAAGCTAGAAGGCAATTGGCGAGAGAAAGAGCGTATAGGATATCGAAATTATATATTAGATCGTATTATAGACTGGGTTTCTTTATTTTTTTCCATATTGCTTTTGGCGTTTTCAATACGTTGCTTTATTAAGTGGCTTCATTGCAAAAAAGTCAAATATTTTATAGTTTGGTTTGTAGCGCAAGTAGCTATTTTTGCTAGCATATTTTATGTGAATATGTGGGCGCCGCCAATGTTTATTCTAGTTGCTATGGTTGTGCCTATAGTATGGTTGTATCAGATAGTTCATTTTATCGTGCAAAAGTTTAAGAAATGTCGCCTAACAAAGCTGTAAACCGGACCCAAATGTCTACGCGATTTTGTGCAATACGCTGCGCGCATTTTCGCACAAAACTGCTCCATAATTTGCGCAGGTTACAGCGGCGTTAAATACCATGAGTATGAATAAACAAGGGTGCCCAATCTGTGGTTTTTCTGATGTTGTAGCTCTCGATGAGTTAAATTGCACCACGTTCGAAATTTGTGAGTGTTGTGGCTCTGAGTCAGGCGTAGAGTATGATCAGCATTCCACACCGGAGCATCTTAAAAAGATCCGTCGAGAATGGTTCATTGAAAATGGATGTAAGTGGTGGGGTGATAAGAAGTTTATTCCAGAAAACTGGGACCCCAAAAAACAAATGGAGATTGCCAGCATTGGAATTCCTCAATAACGGCCAGTATTTAACAAGGCGCTCATACTGACAGCTTTTCCGTCGCTTGAATTTGTGGCGAAAAAGACTGCCACAAATCAACCAACTACAAAGCTGCGGTATAGCGCGGCGTTATGCATAGGGTAGTAACTATGAGAGTAATTTTAGTTTTATTACTATTGGGTATTTCTAATTTTTCGTTTTCGCAAGATGCGTACAGCCTCATTAGTATTTTGGACCTGGAAAATGATTGGAATGAATACAGAAATGAGCTCCGACAATCGTTAGTTAATCCACTGAATATAGAAAATTCGGGATACCCAGATGAGCTACTGGAAGAGCACAATCGATATGCAGACAAAATCGATGCTCTTATTGAAAAGCATTTCGCTTGGGAAATCTTGGAAGTGGATCTAGCAGAATCGATAAGCGCAACATTTTCCAGTAAGGAGCTAGAAGATATTGCGAAGTTCTACCAGACCTCTGCAGGCAGGAAGCTATTATCAAACAATCAAGATTTGCAAGATCAGGTAACTCAGAATCTTTCTCATAGTATGGAATCTTTTAGAGTGCAGGCACAAGTAGTTCTGAAAGAGCACCGGGAAAATATTGGTAGAATTACGGAATGATGCATAACAAACTCAGTCAGCATGACCTACGTTCCGGCGCTTGTTTTTGTGCCGGTCGCTACGCTGTCACAAAAATAATCGCCTGCACTCCGGCTGCTGCTGCAGGGCGTTATGAATTATAGGAAGTCATGAAGAAATTACTTTTAGTCTCGCTCTTTTTGGGCTTGGTTGGTTGCAATGCTACAACTCAGACCAAAGATGAAGACGTGTCAATCGAAAATGCAAACCAGCATATTGCAATGGCGGCAACTGTTGCATATTTCTACTGTGAACATCAACGTTGGCCAACTGATGTAAACGAGTTGGAAGAATATAGCGAAGAAAAATCTCTTCCGCTCCCGGCCACACTAGATTTTTCGTATATACGAAATGAGAAGTCCGAGTTAAAAATTACGGATGTTGTGTATCTTCGTATTCCCGAAAACATAGTAGAGGCAGGAGATATTGCGGTGAGCTCAACGAGCAAGGCTCCCAAATGTGAGGGCAAAAATGTTACTACTGACTTTCATATGAATCTCGGTGACTAAAATTCATAACAATTTGCTCCTGCTGACATTTTTTCCGTTGCGCCTTTTGTGCTTGATAGCACAAAATTCTCCACTCCAAAAATGCAGCAGAGCAAGGCGTTATGTGTAATATATGGAAACTAAACAATACAAAAAGGCTTATTTAACGTTGCTTGGTAACTGCTCGAAATCAGATTGGGGAGGCTTTCAATCTGAAAAAATAAGCACAATTGACGACGTGAAGTGCTTGTTTAGTCACAATGAAGGAGTGATTGGGCTAGAAATTCTATGTGAAAATATATATGAATATAATGTCATTATATCGATAGAAACATACAAGTTGGTTGAAGAAATCGCTATTTATTTGAATAGTTACGGATCAAATGTAGAATATAAATACATAGAAAGTTTAGTGGTCGCCAAATAAATCTAAGTTAAAAAAGAGAAAAAATCACATAACAAGAAGCTGCACCTGACATTTTTTGCTGCGCTCAATTGTGTATGTCGCGTAGCTCCATTTTACACAATTGCTCTCCGCAAAAACTGCAGGTGAGCTTGGCGTTACATGTACATATGAAAATCATACTTCTTCCAGGTCTTGATGGAACAGGCATTCTCTTTGAAAAGTTGCTAGAGGAAATTCCTTCAGTCATTGATGTTGAAGTAGTCTCATATGATTCAATCAAAGCGGTTTCTTATTCTAGTCAAGCAATAGAAATTGCGGAGCGTTTTAAGGGTGAAGATATATTCATTGTTGGGGAGTCTTACTCTGGTCGCGTAGCGTATGAACTATGCCAGATCTTAGGTGGGTACGTTAAAGGTGTGGTGTTTTTGGCAAGTTTTATTTCTCGGCCATCCGCTATGTCCCGCCTTGCTACAATAATGCCTCTTGGCTTATTAAAGCCAAACGGCCTAAGTCGATTTATGTTGTATTTATTTGGTTTTAATATGGCTGGCGGCCCGGAAGTTGTCGCTCCGGTATTTCTATCACTTCAAAAATCGGATAAGCGTAAACTAAAGTTACGGTTGGGCAATATTGCTAATTTGGCTAAGCCAACTGAAAAAATAGATTGCCCCGTAACATATATTCGGCCGAGTACAGATCTTGTCGTAGGTATTAATTCAGTTAAGTATTTGGCTTCTATGTGTTCTAACTTTAGTCGTATTAAAGTTAAAGGCGGGCATTTTATAGCTCAATCAAACCCTGTAGTATGTGCCAAGGTTATCTGTAATGCAGTCAACATGTAACAAGAAAATCAATTCGACCTCCGCAAGCTGTCTTCTTTTTTGCGGAGCAAAAAAGCTGCCATCTCGCTCCGGCGAATTATTTTGGCGTTATGAATCACCGGTTAGGTCGATTGGAGCAAGTATTTATGATACGGAATACATTTTTGTTGTTTGGAATATTTTGCGTGTCAACCGAGGTGGCTGCGGCTAAAGTAGAAATTCCTAAGCTCGTATTTGAGTATGGTATTGTTTCAGATTCTAAATGCAAGAGGTTAGCTACCGATTTGACTGCGCATGGCTCTACGCGTGAAGATATCATGAAAGAAGCAATCGGTCTCACGCCCATATTGCAGAAGCAGTGGGATGCAGAGGGCGCTGAGTTACTTTCGGCGTTGATTAGCATTGTTGGTAGAGAGTACTCCCGAAGGGAGTTGACGGTTTACACTTCTGTGTGTGGTTACGGGTCTAGAAGTAGCCCGTTAGTAGTGAGTATAAGAAGCCATATGGGTAGAATAAAGAATATGCGATCCCCTATATCAGCCAATATTCCCTTGGTATTGCACGAATTTACTCACAAGTATTTAGTGGAGTCGTTCGATTATAGTAAGTCATCTATTCTCAAAGAGTTTTCAGATTCTCCTGCATTATTTAAAAATCACATCCACTTGATGGCACTAATCAAGGCGTCGATGGTAAGGGCAGGTAAAGATGGCATGATCGAGCCTTTTGTTCAGTCCCTCAAAGGAAGGGCGTACATCAACGCTTGGAAAGTGGGTACTTCAAATAAGTACTATTCGAGACTAATCAAAGAGGTTAAGAGTTTGAGTGGCAGCAATGAAAAATATTGGTTCTTTGACCCTATAGAGAATTCATAACCAAAAGCTCCACCTGACAAATATTGCTACGCTCGCTTTTGTGTATGTCGCCTAGCTCCATTTTACACAAAAACGCTCTCCGCAATATTTGCAGGTGAGCTTGGCGTTAGCAATTCGGAAATCGATATGCGTAAAATTGTTTTTTTTCTCGTCTTATTAATTTCAATGAAGGCTGTGGCAGGTGCAGGTGCTCCAGAAATGAAGGCTAAGAATGGGTATGTTGAGCCCTTCAGAATGTTTGACAATGTGTACTACGTCGGAGATAAGTGGGTCTCTTCGTATGCAGTCGAAACGTCATCCGGTCTGATCATCATAGATACTCTTGATTTTCCATATAGCAAGTGGATACCAATCAACTTAGAAAAACTAGGTTTAAATGATAAGAAAGTTACACACATTTTTGTAACCCATGGGCATTCCGACCATGTTGGTGGCGCAAAATTTCTTCAGTCTCTGTATGGCTCTAAAGTCATAATGTCGGAAAATGCACTTGAGTTGACCAAAGAACAATCTCTGAAAAGCAAAGGCAAAAAAAAGTTTTTACCACCAGCTGTAGAATCTTTCGCCGAAGATAGCTCCAATATTGTTGTCGGCGATACAGAGTTCAAATTCTATATTACACTAGGACATACAGAGGGCGACCTGTCCATCGACTTCTTCGTGGAAGATAAAGGCAAGCGATATCGCGCATTTGTAGTTGGTGGGCATGGAACAAACTTTCAAAAACCTGGTCTCGCCAAGCAGTTTATGGCTAGCATGGCCCGAATCAAGAATTTAGCAGTGGAAAGCCCCGCAGTAACCGTTAATCTATCTAATCATCCGCATAAAAATAATTTGTTTGAAAATCGGGAGAAAAACATGAAAGAGGTGTCAAGTAACCCATTCATTAGTAAGGAGGGGTTCTTCCGGTTTATAGAGCAGCAGAGCGATTTAGCGAAGGCTAAACTTATCCATAATAATTCAAAGAAGTAAGAAAATGCTAACAAACGGCTCCACGCAGACGCCCAAACCTACGCTGCTTTTGTGGGTTTCGCTACGCTACACTTTACCACAAAAGCCTCTCCGGTTTGGGCGCTGGTGAGCCGGGCGTTATGTGTAACTAGGCTTGTAAAAATTTAAATCGCTTATTCGTAATGTGAGAAATCATACTTTGCTAGATCTATAACCAAGTCAAACCAAAAGGTAAATATATGAACTCAATTAAAAAAATTATAATAGTCGCGCTGATATCTGTGCTTTCAGGTTGTTTTTTAGACGGCGATAATGGATCTGTTGGAAGGGCAGGCGAAACTGGTGCCGCTGGAAGGGCAGGCGAAACTGGTGCTGCTGGGATTAGCTGCTGGGATCTGAATGAAAATGGAGTTAAGGATTCACCTGATGAAGACAGCAACCGTGACAGCTTTGTTAATGTGTTGGATTGCCGTGCTATTCCTTCTTCACCAGTAACGACAACTGTGGTTGGAAACCCAACAACTGGCCTTGTGGTGAATACTCACTCGCGTGAAGGCAATGCGAGTTTTCTTTTCGGCGCAGAGCGAATTGACCTGTATTCTGGGACCAGCAGCGACTATCTATCAGCGGTTACAGGTGGAAATTACGCATCACTTGACGTCTTTTTAAATGACCTGAGTACTGAAGACTCTTGTGGTATCTGGAGCTGGACAAATGATAGCGGTAACTACCAACTAACAGCTAATAATGTTGTTTCATATTCAACGAGCCATCACCCTGTTTCTGCAATTGATAGTGATGGAAATAACCACTACGGAAACGAAGCTTGTTTGTTGTCTTGTAAATCCGATGCCCAGTGTGTCGCAGCTTTCTATAATGTGGAAAATACAATCGGTTCTAATACGATGATTTGTACGCTTGGCTACCAGGTCGATATAGAGCTAGCTACCAATAGCGAAATGCTAGCGATGGAAGGGTTCTTCCCAGGTCTTATGGTCGCTAATATTGAAGGTGAGGCGGGCTTACTTAGCGGAATAATCAGTGTTTGCGATACGCCTTAAATAGCGCTTAACAAATCAATGTATTTAAGCTCTTTCAAAAGCACCATAAAAGCGTCTACTTAAAAACCGATTGTTTTTAGAGTGTTACAAGAGTATTTATTGTTATTCATAAGATTTATACCATCACCAAGATATCCGGTAATGTTAAGGCTACACATAACAAGGCAAATCATGTTCAGCACACTTCGTGTGCTTGGACTTCGCCAGCTTCGCTGGCTCGCCCATGTTTGCGGCGTTAGTGCGACAAGTTAAGCTTGGAGCATCTTGCTGGGTGTAAGTCCCAGTCGGGTAAGGTCTAGCCAGCCACCTGTATCGAGTCTTGCGCACTGTGCGGAGATTATGGATCGCGAATACTTTCCTGTTGCTGATTTTTTTTCTTCAACAAATAATCGAACAACCAGTGTGAAGCGTAGACAGAGAATTATGTAGGCCATAAGGAATGCGTGTTCCTGAAGTGTTGGTATCGCTCTGATAATAAATTGTCCTGACTGGCTAGGCTTGTAACGCCGCCGAAGCCCATGCAATACAACCATTAGTTGGCAAGGTTGTGGCGAGTTGGCGGAGTTATCAAACCGTGGCATGTATAAAGAGATGTTTTCGAGAACTTGAGAGATCCAAAGTAGCTCCCGCAGGAAGTGGGTAGTGACGCTGAGTAAAAAGCGAGGCAGATCGATGGCACCTTGGAAGTCGGATCAGCTCATAGTAGTCTGAGAGCGGGAAAGCCGTTCACATGGCGAGGGGGCTGACAGTAATATCACGGTATGTAACAGACACATAGTCCGGACAAGTCGGGCTGGAGAAACTATGACAACCGCATTGCATACCATAGCATTTAAGGCACAAACCCACCCTAATCATCGTTTCCAGAATCTATACGGATTGCTAGATTCGGATTTGTTGGTACAAAGTTGGGGTCAAATCAATAAACAATCGGCGTGTGGAATTGACGGCGTAACACCTAGCGATTTCAAACAACGATTGCCTGAAAATATCAACCGCCTGCATCAAACGCTAAAGTGTAAAAGCTATCGAGCGAATGATGTGAAGCGGGTCTTTATCCCAAAATCCAACGGTAAACTACGCCCGCTCGGGCTGCCAACGTTAGATGATAAAATCGTACAGCAAAGCGTGAGTCAGATACTGCAAAGTATTTGGGAGCAGGACTTTGTGAAGAATAGTTATGGTTACCGTCCGAACAGAAGCGCCCATCAAGCGGTGCATAGTTTACAGTTGAACCTTCAATACGGTACTTATGGTTATGTTGTCGAAGCGGATATAAAAGGCTTCTTCGATAATATAGATCATGAGTGGTTGATGCGTATGCTGAAACAGCGTATTGAAGATAAAGCCTTATTGAACCTTATCAACCAGTGGCTGAAAGCGAGAATAAAATCACCAGAAGGGGTGTTTGAGAAACCGGCCAGTGGAAGTCCACAGGGCGGTGTGATCAGCCCGGTATTGGCGAATATATACTTACATTACGCACTGGATATTTGGTTTGAGAAACGCATAAAGCCACGCTTACAGGGGCGAGCCATGTTGATACGGTACGCCGACGATTTTGTTGTTGCGTTCCAGTACGCTAATGAGGCGCGTGAGTTTTATCGGGAACTACCGAAACGCTTGAGAGAGTTTAAGTTAGACGTAGCGCCAGAGAAAACACACCTGAAGCGGTTTAGTCGGTTCCACCCAGGGCAGCACCATAGCTTCGAATTCTTGGGCTTTGAGTACTACTGGGACACTGATAAAAAGGGTGAGGCTAGGTTGCGTCGACATACGGCACCAAAGAAACACAAAGCTAAGTTGAGCGAGTTCTATCAGTGGATAAAAGCCAATCGGTCTAAACGACTGAATGTCTGGATGCCACAGTTAAGGCGTAAGCTGACGGGCTTTATAAACTACTTTGGTTTGCCTGATAATAGTCGAAGTGTCGCGCGTGTTTATGATTATGTTCTGCATAGTCTATACAAGTGGCTCAATCGGCGAAGTCAGCGGCACAGCTTTAACTGGCAAGGGTTTAAAGACATGTTAAAATACTTTCAGATCCAGCAACCACGGGTGTGGAAACGTCACATTCAAGTGGACTGGTATTGAGGGCTTGTGAATTACACGAGCAACGATATTATTGAGGAGCCGGATGCGGTAGTTCCGCACGTCCGGATCTGTATGGGGGCGGCTTGGGTAACTGGCCGTTCTACCATGACTGCTTCCGGAAATTTAGAGTTTATGAATAAAGAACTTCAAGGTTTGTACTTGTCAAAATGGAATAAGTTGCTCGAAGAAGCTAATAAGTTAACTGCTAAAGCAGCGAATCCACTGCTAATCAAGGTTGACCAAGCATATATAGACTCGGATATAAAAGTCATAATCATTGGTCAAGAGACTGATGGTTGGTTTGGTCAATTGAATGAAGGGGAAATGTCTGTTGAAAAGCTAATGGAAGCTTACTCGGGTTATTTTAATCAACGTGCTGATCATGGTAAGCGAGCATTCTGGAATAGGAAAAATTATAGATATTTCGAAGATGAAATCACTAAATATTACCACGATAAAAATGTTTCATTTATATGGAATAATATTTCGAAAATTGGTAGCGATGGTAGGGGAAAACCTGGCTCGTCAATAGAGAATTTGGAGCGTAATCACTTCAACATTTTTTTAAGAGAGTTTGAAATATTAAAGCCAGATATCGCAATTTTTACTACGGGAAGTACTAGGGATTCATATATCAAACATCATTTTGGTAGTAATGTTAAATTTTATCCAAAATTGAGCTTGAACAACGGTATATTTTCAAGTGAAACTCTAAATTTGATCGCTGAAATTATAATACCTCAATTCCCGTCAGTTAAAGCTTTGAGGATTGAACACCCAAATAGACGTACTTTAAATAATTCTGTAACGTTGCAAGTGCTTAAGGATATGGTGGAAAATAAAGCATAACAAAGCGTTCAACCATCGCTACGCCTACGGCTTCGCTGGACAGCCAAAACGTCGCTCCTTTTGTGCATTCGCTACGCTCATTATTGCACAAAAGCATCAACACTTTGTCTGCCGGTTAACGCGGCGTTCAGGCTGTAGAAAAATAGATCTCTTTCGGGATCTAGGCCGATTTTCATAGTAAAATGTCACTTCAGCAGTTTACTGAGGCGGATATGGCCAACTTCATCGATACAAATATAAATCAAACCGTTTTTCTGGATATCAATTTCCTTGACCAGCTCGGTACAGATAATTTTGATTTCTATATGTATACTCTTCTGAATACAGACAAAATTATTGATGGTTTCCTCAGTCGATATGAAAATAGTAATGTTGGCCGCAAGGCCTACCCTCCTGAGCTTCTCCTTCGCGTTATCTTTAGTGCCTATTATCGAGGAATCACCTCCAGTCGAGTGATTGCTAAGCTATGCACAACTGATTTGACCTTCATGGCCCTGGCTGTTGGTACTACGCCACACTTTACAACTATTGCAAATTTCGTCTAGGGTAATTGTGAGGCAATTAAGGAGTTGTTTCACAAAATTCTACTCATTTGCGATGAGAGTGGTTTAATTGGTAAGGAGCATTTTGCTATTGACGGATGCAAGCTTCCTACCGATGCTTCCAAGCAATGGAGTGGAACCCATCCTGAGCTGGAAAAGAAGTCTACTAAGATGCGTGCTAGAGCCGAAAGAATCGTGGATAAGCACCTGGAATCGGACTCTACAAAGAATAATCAAAGCGGCCATTATAAAAAGGATATGCAAACGGTAGAAACCTTGCTAAAGACAGCCGATAAAATTGATGGTTTTCTGGCTGAGAATGAACCTCGTATAGGGCATTCAAAAAGTAAGAAAGAGGTACAGAGTAACATCACGGATAATGAGTCGTGTAAAATGACCACTAGTAAAGGCACAATTCAAGGAATGGCTTGTGTGACTGCTGCGGACGAGAAGCATCAGATTATTATAGAAGCAAGAGCCTTTGGTGTCGGTCAAGAACAGATTACGTTGAAACCGATGGTCGAGAGTATTAAAGACAAATTTGAAGAAGATGTATTTTCCGCTGGATGTGTATTAACAGCTGATACAGGATATTGTAGTGAAGGTAACCTACAGTTTTTACACGATGAGAATATTAAATCTGTCATACCAGACAATCAATTTAGAATGAGAGACCCGGTTTATTCCGACTCAGAAACGTTTAAAGCGCACAAGAAAAAACGGCAGGAAACCAGAACAGATAACAAAAAAACAAGAGACGTATTTCCGGGTAGCGAGTTTGTAATTGATTTTGTTAAGAAGGAAGCTGTGTGTCCTAATGGTAAAGAGATGATCTATTTGGGTGATGATTTCGAAACTAAAAGTGGACCCCACATGCGATTCCGAGGTTATTTGAAAGACTGCCGAGAATGCCCATTGCAAGAGCAATGTATGCAGAAAGAAGTCAAAAGTCAGGGGCGACAAATATCAGTTTTAATCGAATCGAAAAGAAGAGTGACACAGTTAGATAAAATGAAAAAGATCATCGATAGTGATGATGGTAAAAAAATGTATAGCAAGCGAATGTATACAATCGAACCGGTATTTGGGAATATTTGTAGCAACAAAGGTTTAGACAAGTTGAGCTTGCGAGGGGAAAGCAAGGTGACGGCGCAATGGCAGTTGTATTGTATGGTACATAATGCCGAGAAGTTATGGAGGTATGCCTCATAGAGGGGTAAAAAGGGCCAAATGGCGCCCTATATGGCAATATTCGATCATTTATCAATCAGGTAATGTGAAGATTAGCTAGATTTGTAATTGTGGTCATATAGTGAACATCTCAGAAAACAATTCAGAGGCGCAAAAAAGTGACGGTCAAACCCGAATTTTTCTACAGCCTCGTTACGCCACACAATCAACCAATATATAATTTAACATGGCTTTATCTAGAAGTGATTTAGAGAAGAAATTGAATTTGATTACAGGTGAGCTGATCCAGGAAAAAGGCTATATCTGTTATGTTGACGTTTTTCAGAAATTGGGGTATCTCGATAAAACCGATTACGAAGCGTGGCGCATGAGAAAAATCCCGTATTTGGAAAAAAGCATTAAGATAAATTTTGGGAAGATTAATTTCATCCTAAAACAGGTAGAAGCAAGTAGCAATATGGGGAAGCTTAAAGCAAGTTTTACTGCTTACAAATCCTGGGGAAAAGGTAGTAAAATAGACCTTAGGTTTACGAAAAGCGGAAGCTTAAATTTAGAACGTGTGTTTTCTACTCATTTTGTAAAGAGGCATAAAAATGCGTAACAAAGCAATCAGTTTGAGCTTATATGGGCGTTAGGTGCTAGAGCTACCCACCACATATGCAAGTGTTTATCACGAGGAGATGAAGTGTCAAATATAGTTGAATTGAGGAGTTCAGTGCAGAGCTACAGGCAAAAGGCTTTAAAATAACGGGTGACCCGGAAAAAAGCCGGTCTGGTACTTGTGAGGATTTCAGATATAAGAATAAATGGCCCAGAGCTGATTGGCCATGCAGGTATACCGCTGACGGAAGCGGGGTCAGCTATGGTGACCATCGCTTTGATTGGAATGAAGGATGAGGTGCTTTATCGTATAAAGGACAGAAGTCGCACGTGCTATCGGCAGCAGGGTTTCACGGCGAATAGATCGACTAATTATCGTGATTTTCGCAATATGATGAAGGCCTGGGGGAAAAATTACTCGAAGTTTTTGGCCGATGATATTAAGGGCAACTCTAAGAATTGATTTTAGCCTCTCCACGATTTGGAAAATTTTAGTGTGAGGCGGACCGCTGGTTGCTTTTCCATGTAAGCCACCAGCATGCCAGTAAATTTTGCCTTGCACGAGAACCGTACACAAAACCAGAGATTAAAAGCATTAGTAGAGGTGCCCTTAAGTCTAAGTAGGACGAATAAGGTTGTGTGAAATACAAGCGCAAACGATTAAAGTGAGCAGAGCAGGGCTGAAGTGTTAGTGCTGAGATTGAAATAGTTTCTATCTGAAACTATTTCGTATACCCGTGTGTTTTTGCTGTGAAGTGGACACGTGTTTTTTCGTTAGTTATCAGTAAGCCACTTTTTTCATTCGCTGGCACAAAAAACTCGGTAATAACCTAGGCCTCTTATTGGCTTAGAGCCAAAATGTTGGACAGCCACGTTAAGAAAAATACGATCAAGTTAGCTTCGAGGATTTCCGGTTAATTCGTTGCTTTTGTTCCCGGTTGGTTGCGAGTATAGTTTTGGAGTGAAGTGTTAGTGGAATATCGCTTCATAGTTGGCGTATGCGGGTCTTCTTTGTAAACCCAGTACCTGCGCTGAGAGCATAAGCTTTTCCTTACAGCCAACCAAACGTTTAAATTTGGATTCAAGCTGGGTGGTAAGTACAAGCCATTCAAGGCTGGAGATATTGAGCTGCTCTAAAATGGGAGGCAAGTTCTTGTCGATAACGCCACGTTTGTTTTCACGAATAGCTCTACCGGTGATATCCACATGCTGCACGTAAACTTGTAAATGAAAGGGTAGGTCTTGGGGCATGGCTTCTTTTGGGTTGGCCACATATTCGGCGAGATTTAAAGGCTGAGGGTTATTTTTTCTAGGTTTTCAATACGGCGTTTAATTGAGGTGTGGTCAGAGCTTTCTGGGATTTTTGCCATTTTGGCTCTTACTTGCTTTATGTCTACATAGGCCGGCCATGCAGGCGACTAAGGCTTTTTCGTCGAGTAAGGCCTGTGATTTAAAGCGGCGCTGACCAGCATGGATGTTGGAAATACTGGTTTTACAGGAGCAAAAACCTGTCCAGAAGCGCTCGGCAAATTGGTCTTCAGCGTTTGCCATACGGGCAATGGGTTCTGGGTAGTCGAACATTATGGACACCTTGCGCCATATCTTCCTAAAAAAGCTTCCGCGGCTTTTATGTTGTATCTCTAATATTTTCGTCAGCCGCTTTCTTGAGCGCGGGTGAGCATTTCTTTAAGAAAACCGCGATCTTTAATCCTATGCCGTTGGAATTGGAAGGGTTGGTTCACGCCTGCGTTCAATTCTTTAATGGAGCAGGCTGAACCGGCAGGCAGGCAAAAGGTAGCGCCTTTTTATTCGGCGGCTTGTGCCACCAGCACCTCCTCGCGACGGGCATTCAGCTCAGCTATGCCAACAGGTGAGAGAATAAGGGGTGTGGCCAGATTTTCGCCCAGCAGTTCGGTTGCGAGGGTTATATTGGCTGCGTTGCGCAATACGCGCTGGCGTACGGTTGTAGCCTGCAGGTCGGCAGTGTTATTGCGCAGGGTGCGCTCTTCCAAGGCTCCACTGGCTGTGTGTTCAATTAAAAATCGGGCTATGCAGCGCCTTGTTTGGGTGCGATAGTCGTCGATATTGGCGGGAATCACGGGATTCTACGGTAGTTGTTATTGAATCAGAAAGATTATCGTATTTTTACCCAAAAAATAGTTTTTAAATATGAATGCTGTTGGTATATTGGCGCTAGGGTCTAAACAGCAAAATAATAACCAAAAAAATCAGAGGTAACCCATGCCTGAGACAACTCAAAGGGCCGATATGGCAGCGCCAGCCCAAGGTTCAACAAGGCGGTTGGCGGTAACTCTTCCCATTGTTTTAATTGTCAGCCTGTTCTTTCTTTGGGGTATCGCGAATAACCTCAACGATATTTTAATCGCTCATTTTAAAAAGGCTTTTCAGCTAACTGACTTACAATCTGGGTTGGTGCAGTCGGCATTTTACTTCGGTTATTTTTGTTTCTCCATTCCCGCCGCTATTTTTATGCAGCGCCTGGGCTACAAGGCGGCCGTGGTAGCAGGGCTTTGCCTTTATGGGCTGGGTGCGTTGCTCTTCTATCCAGCCTCCGAAGCTGCAGAGTATAACTTTTTTCTCGCTGCGCTTTTCGTTATTGCCAGTGGTTTGGCTTTCTTGGAAACTTCAGCCAACCCGTTGATTGTGGTGATGGGCGACCCGGCAACGGCTGAGCGGCGTCTTAACCTCGCGCAATCCTTTAACCCTCTGGGAGCAATTTCCGGGGTTATTATTGGCCGACAATTTATTCTTTCTGGTGTCGAACACAGTGACGCTGAGCTTGCCGCTATGTCGGCTGTTGAGCAGCAGGGCTATTATCAAATGGAACTGGGTGCAGTGCAAATGCCCTATTTGGTGTTGGCGGCTGTTGTGATTGTTTGGGCTGTTCTGGTTTTGATCACCCGTTTTCCCGCTGTTGCCTCTAAGCCGTTACCCGGTGAGTTGGGCGCGGGCAAATTGAGTGACTTTAAAGGGTTGCTCGTACATAAATATTTTTTGTTCGGCGTAATGGCACAATTCTTTTATGTCGGTGCGCAGGTTGGCATTTGGAGTTATATGATTCGCTACGGGCAACTGGCGGTGCCGGGTACCGGGGAAAAAGTGTTAGCGGGTTATCTCACGATTTCGTTGGTTGCTTTTATGGTGGGGCGTTTTGTCGCTACAGCGTTGATGGGGCGAATATCTCCGGCCAAGCTCATGGCGGTTTTCGCGCTAATGAATGTAATGCTTTGCGCAGTGGCCATGCTGTCGCCCAACCAGATGGGCCTTTATGCGCTGGCGTCTACTAGCTTCTTTATGTCGTTGATGTTTCCCACTATATTCGCGTTATCGGTTAAGGGGTTGGGTTCGCTCACCAAGGCGGGTTCTTCGTTCCTGATTATGGCAATTATTGGCGGGGCGGTACTGACGGCGTTGATGGGGTGGATTTCAGACTTAAGTGCTATTAACTACGCTATGTGTGTGCCGTTGGTGTGCTTTGTGGTTATTGGGTTGTTTGGGCTTTCGGCGCCTAAAAGGCTGAGTAGTGATTGATTCGCATCAGCATTTTTGGCAAATAACGAGACCTGATTGCGAGTGGCCCACGCCAGCATTGGGGAAAATATACCGGGATTATTTGCCTAACGATTTGAAACCTTGGTTGGAAAATAGCGGGGTAGAGGCGAGTGTTCTGGTACAGTCGCAGCCCTGTGAATCGGATACGGTTTTTTTGTTGTCACTAGCGGATGAATCTCCACAGGTGAAAGCGGTTGTTGGCTGGGTGGAATTGCATGCCACCGATATTGACGAACGTTTAGACCGGCTCGCGGCCAGCAGTAAATTTCGCGGCGTTAGGCCTATGCTTCAGGCCATTGAGCAAAGCGATTGGGTGTTGCGTCCAGAGCTTGCTAAAGGTTTGCAAGCGCTGTGCGATAGAGGCTTAACGTTTGATGCTTTAATCCAGCCGCGACATCTGCCTGTTATTGCTAAATTGGCAAATCGTTACCCCAGCCTGAAAATTGTGATTGACCACGGAGCCAAGCCGCGTATCGATCTCGGTGAAATCGCGTTCTGGCAATCGGAGATAAGCACTTTTGTCGATAAGCCTAATGTGTACTGCAAGCTTTCGGGGTTGGTTACAGAGGCTTTGCCAGAACAGGTGCAGCGGCCGGCGGTTTTTAAGCCTTATGTTCGCCAGCTGCTTGCGGTGTTTGGAGTCGAGCGGCTTATGTGGGGTAGCGACTGGCCAGTAGTGGAGCTGGTATCGGATTACAGCACATGGTTGTCGCTGGCCAAAAAAACATTACGTGAACAGGTTGCACAGTTGTACCCGAATGAAAAACTCGCAGCGGCAGAGCAAGCGGTTTTCAGCTCTAATGCTAGGCGATTCTATTCAATCGTATAGCAACTTGATGACGTGAGGTACCCCAAAAACACGGAGGACAAATTTGCCATAGATGGCCATAAAAAAAGGGGTAGTTAATATCTGCAATAGTATACGTTCAATGATTGTTGACGGGCGCTAGGCAGGTGAAGGTAGGCACTAAGACTGAAACAAAGAAGAAGAAATACTATGACAACGAAAGTACTAGAACAAGCACCCGAAGAAGGTGAGCGTAAGTACCGAGCTCCGGCCCTAGAAAAGGGCTTGGACATTCTCGAGTTGCTAGCGGAAATAGGTGAGCCACTAACCACGTCGCAAATTGCTGCCAAGCTAGGGCGCTCGGTGAGTGAGCTGTTTCGCATGGTGCTTACTTTAGAGGCACGTGGTTACATTGCCCAAATTGGTGGGCGCGAAGGTTATGGGCTGACCAACAAAATGTTTGCCCTGGGTGTGGCACAAACACCCACGCGTACACTTATCGAAGTGGCTCTGCCAGAAATGCAGGAGTTGGCCCGAAAAATCGGCCAGTCTTGTCACCTTGTGGTGGCGTCTAACGATCAAATTGTGGTGGTTGCGCGTATTGAAAGCCCGATGGATCTTGGATTTTCGGTGCGAGTGGGCTATCGCCGCCCTCTCATAGAGTCTACCTCTGGCATCATTTTGTGCGCTGTGCAGGAGCCGGAGGAGCGAGAGCGTGTGCTCGAAGAGCTGGAAGCTGTATCCGATGCTGAGGTTTTTGCCGGTTTCCGCAGCAAAGTAGAAAGTTCACTTAACGCAGGTAGGGTTCGCTCACAGAGCGATTTTGTCAAGGGCGTGGTCGATTTGGCCTCACCGGTTATGGGGCAAAAGGGTGCCATCGCCTCTTTGACGGTACCCTACGTGGACTGTAACCCGGTCACCTGCGATCAAGACGAAGCCTTTGATATGCTCAAGCTGGCAACCGAGCAGATAAGTGCGGCCCTGGGTACCGAGAATACCTAATTAAAAGCCTCCTCTTAACCACCGGGCATTCTCGCCCGGTGGTTTTTCCTACTTAAATCATTGCCCAAGCGCCAGGATTGGTTTGTGAAAGCGAACTAATAGGGGTTTCGTACATTTACGCAGGCTGTTTTACAGGTAATATTTGTTTCAATTGTGAAAACTGCGATACAATGTTCGCCTATAAAAATAGGTAAGTAGTTGTGATGCATCCCCAGCGCCAAATCGGCAGTACTAACGTAAAGGTAAGCAGCCTTGGCTTCGGTGCGGCCCCTATCGGCAATTTATACAAGTCGGTAGCCGATGAAAGTGCCAGCCAGGCCGTAAAATCGGCGCTGGACGCCGGTATTTGCTATTTCGATACAGCGCCTTACTACGGCTTGGGCACCAGTGAAACGCGCTTGGGGGCAGCGTTGCAGGCGCAAACCGAAGCGGTTGTTTCCAGCAAGGTGGGGCGGCTGCTCTGCCCTGCCGATACCCCGAGTGGTGAAAGCCTACGATATGGCTTCGCTTGCGACGATTCTCTCGATGTTGCCTTTGATTACAGCTTCGACGGTGTAATGCGATCAGTTGAAGCTAGCCTAGAGCGCATAGGCAGAAATCGCATCGATATTCTATTGGCGCACGACCTAGGGCGTTACCAGCACGGCGATGGTTACTCGTACCATTTAAAGCAGTTTTTAGAGGGCGGTTACAAAGCGCTAGCAGAATTGCGAGACCAGGGCGTTATTGGCGCTTTGGGCGTGGGAGTTAACGAAAAAGAAATTTGTTTGGAGCTGCTCGCCGAAGTGGATTTGGACTGCCTGTTACTGGCCGGGCGTTATACGCTCCTAGAGCAGAGCCCCGTAAACGATTTGTTCCCCCTGTGCCGAGAACGTAATGTCTCGGTTATTTTGGGCGGCGTATTTAATTCCGGTATTCTGGCAACGGGTACAAAAACCAGTGCGGTCCTGCATTACGACTATGCGCCCGCACCGGAAATAATAATAAAAAGAGTGTCGGCAATAGAGGTTATTTGTGCCGCCTATGGCGTTCCGCTGGCGGCTGCCGCATTGCAATTTTCGGCTGCTCACCCACAGGTAACCAGCGTGGTGCTAGGTTTGGCTAGCCCGGCAGAAGTGGAAACCGCTGTTGCGATGCACAGCTTTGTAATACCACAAGAATTTTGGCAGCAATTGAAAAACTCGGGTCTGATAGCTGCTGAATTACCTGTACCCGAGAGGGATTCCCAGTGAGTGAATTGGTGGAAGCTAAGGCTAGAAACAATATAAAACAAATAGAACAGAAGCTCATTTTATTGCATGAAAATGATAATGTTTTAATTTGTATTTCCCCTTTGAAAGCTGGTGAAACAACAACAATTGGCGGCGAAAAATCCGTTATGCAGACAGCTATTGCTGTTGGTCATAAAGTCGCCCACCACGCGCTAGCGGTGGGCGATAAAGTGATCAAGTATGGCGCTGCTATTGGCTCGGTTACTTGTGCGATCGATGAAGGTGAACATGTTCACCTTCATAATATGCGCAGTGATTATATCGCTAGCCACTCCCGTTCTTCATATGCGAAAACCGAATGACTGAAAAAAAACAAACAAAACAAATCGCGAATGGGTATGTGCGAAAAGATGGCGGCAAGGGTATACGTAATATTGTCGTTGTGGCTTATCTGGTGGAGTGTGCGCATCATGTTGCACGTAAAATTGCTGAACAGGGGGGAGAGAATACTCACCTTATAGGCTTCCCTGGATGTTATCCCAATGAATACGCCCGCGAGATGATGCTCTCGCTCTGTACGCACCCCAACGTGGGTGGTGTGCTGCTGGTGTCACTCGGTTGTGAGAGCATGGACCGTGATTCGGTGCTGGCCGATGCCCGTGATAGTGGCCGCGCTGCAGAGCTACTAATTATTCAGGACACGGGTGGCACCAGAGCAACAATAGACGCCGGTGGTGCAGCGCTCGAGCGTATCTGGGCCGAAGCCCATCAGGTGCAGCGTGCGCCGCTCTATGCTCATGAATTGGTGGTCGGTACCATTTGTGGTGGTTCCGACGGCACCAGCGGCATTAGCGCCAACCCCGGTGTTGGCTTATGTTTTGATCAGCTCATTGCTGACGGTGCGGCCTGTATTTTTGAGGAAACAGGCGAATTAATTGGTTGTGAAGGCGTAATGGCCGAGCGGGCGGTTAATGAAGGGCTTGCTGAAGAAATTATTGCCTGCGTAGATAAAGCCGAACGCTATTACACCACCATGGGTTTTGGCAGTTTTGCACCGGGTAATGCCGACGGTGGCCTAACAACGCTCGAAGAAAAGTCCATGGGTGCCTACTCAAAATCCGGTTCCTCATCTATTAATGGTTTAATTAAACCGGGTGATAAGCCCCCTGGTGGTGGGCTGTATTTGCTCGACGTAGTACCCGATGGGGAGCCGCGATTTGGGTTTCCTAATATTTCCGACAATGCTGAAATCGTCGAAATGATTGCCTGCGGTAGCCACCTAATCTTATTTACCACGGGTCGTGGCTCGGTGGTGGGTTCGGCTATCTCGCCGGTGATAAAAATCTGCGCCAACCCGGAAACTTATGCGCGCATGAGTGGTGATATGGATATTAACGCCGGTGCTGTACTTACCGGTGAGAGCAGTTTACAGCAGGTGGGCGAATCGATTTACCGCAAGGTGATGTCGATTGCAGAGGGCGAGCTTTCCTGTTCCGAAGCGCTGGGCCATCAAGAATTTATTCTTACGTACAAGTCGTTCGAACCTATTGGGCCGGCTTGTCTTCCTTTTCGCGGTTAAAAAAATGTCTGTACGATTGGAAAATAAAATTGCACTGGTAACAGCGGCGGGCCAAGGTATTGGTCGAGCGACGGCTGAGTTGTTTGCCAGTCAGGGCGCCAGAGTTATAGCCACCGATATAGATGGCAAAAAATTGGAAACACTGCAGGGTTGTGAAACCCATGTGCTCGATGTGACTAGCTTGGAAAACATTCAGGTTTTGAGTGAAAAGTTAGGCCGAGTGGACATACTGTTTAACTGTGCAGGTTTTGTTCACAGTGGCAGCATTATGGATTGCGACGAAGACGCATGGGCCTTTTCGCTTAACTTAAATGTTACCGGTATGTATCGTATGATCCGCGCCTTCCTTCCCGGTATGCTGGCCGCAGGCGGGGGTTCAATAATTAACATGTCGTCGGTTGCCAGCAGCATACTCGGCGTGCAAAATCGCTTTGCTTACGGTGCAACCAAAGCCGCTATCAACGGTTTGACCAAAGCTGTAGCCGCCGATTACGTAGCCCAAGGTATTCGTTGTAATGCCATTTGTCCTGGCACAGTGCAAACGCCTTCTTTGGATCAGCGTTTGAGTGATACCGGTGACTACGAAGCCGCACAAAAAGCCTTTGTTGCACGACAGCCTATGGGGCGTGTCGGCCTGCCCGAAGAAATTGCCCAGCTTGCACTGTATTTGGCCAGCGATGAATCTTCTTTTACAACTGGCTCTTACCACGTCATTGACGGTGGTTGGAGTATTTCGTGAGGTGTTATGAAACTTGTTCGATTTGGTGAAGCCAACAAAGAAAAGCCCGGAATTCTCGACAGCGAAGGCCGCATTCGCGACCTGAGCGGAATTGTTGATGATATTGCCGGCGAAAGCCTTGGTGCGGCAGGCATGCAGAAAATTGCCGGGGCCGATGTGGCATCACTGCCGTTAGTGCACGAAAGTACCCGGTATGGTGCCTGTGTCGGTCAGGTGGGAAAATTTATTTGTATTGGCCTCAACTACGCCGATCACGCTGCCGAGACGGGTGCGGAAGTGCCCGATGAGCCGGTAATCTTTACGAAAGCGACCAGCGCCATTACTGGACCAAACGATGGCATTGCTAAGCCAAAAAATTCCACCAAGCTCGATTGGGAAGTTGAGCTAGGCGTGGTGATTGGTGAAGAGGCCCGCTATGTGTCCGAGGCTGAAGCGGAAAAGCATATTGCCGGTTACTGTGTGGTGCACGATGTCTCCGAACGCCATTTTCAGTTAGAGCGCGGTGGTCAGTGGGATAAGGGTAAGGGGTGTGACACCTTTGGCCCTATCGGCCCCTATCTAGTGACGGCCGACGAAGCTGGCAATATAAACAACCTGCATCTGTGGTTGAAAGTAAACGGCAAAACCTACCAGGACGGCAGTACCAATAGCATGGTATTTCGTCCGGCGTTTTTAGTGTCCTATCTCAGCCAGTTTATGAGCCTGCAACCAGGTGATGTGATTTCTACGGGTACCCCGCCCGGCGTAGGGCTGGGTCAGAAACCGCCGGTATTTCTTAATGTTGGCGATAAAATAGAATTGGGTATAGACGGCTTAGGTGAGCAAACTCAAGTAGTGCGTAACTGGGACGATTAAGTTTTAAAAGACGTTGGCTAGAAGCGACAGAATGGCTGCATTGCGGCCATTATTTTTGCCTGTCACTTGGTGTTTTGGCGTTTGAAGTTGCGTTGAGCGAGCTTGTATTACACTGCTGGGCTGGGTATTGGTTAATTGGCGCCTTACGACTATTGCGTACTGACCTGATTAGCCCTAAAACAATAGAACGAAATTACAAATTTTCCGCTATAGCTAGAAAAACAAAGAGAGATACCATGTCGAGATCAACGATTAAGCCGCTACTGATAAGCCGTTTTGTTGTGCTGCCTGCAGCCCTGCTGACGGCGATGCTACTTGCTTCCTGTCAGGGAGTCGGCAGCGACACGCCCGCAACCGTTCCAACCGTAATGGAGGGCGGCGTTGAAAATTCGTCGAAAGCCTCCGGCTGGCCGAAGGTTGGCAGTCCGCTAGCGGCTGACCCGAAACGGGAAGAGCACATAAACCAGATTATTGCTGGGATGTCGCTGGAGGAGAAAGTTGGTCAAATTATGCAGGCTGAAATACAAAGCCTGCAGCCGGGCGACGTAAAAAAATATCACCTAGGTTCTGTGCTAAATGGCGGCGGCTCCATGCCTTACCGCAAAGCCCTGCCGGCAACCGCCGACTGGGTAAAACTCGCCGATGAGCTTTACGACGAGAGTATGGACGACTCCGACGGCAAGATAGCGATTCCCGTTATTTGGGGTACTGATGCCGTGCATGGCCACAACAATGTGATTGGTGCCACTATCTTCCCGCACAATATTGGCCTCGGCGCTGCGCGCAATGCCGAGCTGGTGCGCAAAATCGGTGAAGCTACCGCGCGCGAAGTACAGGCAACGGCAATCGATTGGGTTTTCGCGCCTACTCTAGCGGTAGCGCGTAACGATGCCTGGGGGCGTACCTACGAAAGCTATGCGGAAGACCCTGCATTGGTGGCTGAGTATTCTGAGGCTATGGTGATGGGCCTGCAGGGGGAAGTGGGTGACAGCGACTTTTTGCGTGGCGAGCAGGTTATCGCCACGGCCAAGCATTTCCTCGCCGATGGCGGTACTTGGAAAGGAGACGATCAGGGCGATGCCCGAATATCTGAGCAGGAGTTGATTGATATACATAATGCCGGATACCCTCCGGCAATTG
Source organism: Teredinibacter franksiae (assembly GCF_014218805.1). Classification (NCBI taxonomy): domain Bacteria; kingdom Pseudomonadati; phylum Pseudomonadota; class Gammaproteobacteria; order Cellvibrionales; family Cellvibrionaceae; genus Teredinibacter; species Teredinibacter franksiae. The sequence goes on from NZ_JACJUV010000001.1 coordinate 3,116,006, forward strand.
CCGCAGGCGTACAAACGGTGATGTCGAGCTTCTCATCCTGGAACGGCGTCAAGATGCACGGTAACCAAGCGCTATTAACCGGCGCGCTGAAAGACAAAATGGGATTTGATGGTTTTGTTGTCGGTGATTGGAACGGCCATGGCCAAGTGCCAGGCTGTACCAACGATTCCTGTGCGCAGGCCATTAATGCCGGTGTGGATTTAGTTATGGTGCCCTTCGACTGGAAAGCCATGATCCCCAATACTATTGCGCAGGTGAATCAGGGTGAAATTTCGGTCGAGCGGCTGGATGATGCCGTGCGCCGAATTCTGCGAGTAAAGATGCGAGCTGGCCTTTTCGATGCTAAACCGTCTGAGCGTGCCGGTGCCCAAAACCCAGATGTTATTGGTAGTGCCGAGCATCGCGAGTTGGCAAGGCAGGCCGTCCGAGAAAGTTTGGTTTTACTAAAAAACACCAACAAAATTTTGCCGCTTAACCCCTTACAAACTGTGTTGGTAGCGGGCGAAGCGGCCAACAATATTGGCCAGCAAAGCGGAGGCTGGTCGGTTACCTGGCAGGGTACTGACACCACCAACGAGCAGTTTCCCGGTGCAACCTCTATCTACAAAGGTATTGCCGATGCCGCTGAGGCGGCCGGCGGGCGCGCATTGTATTCGGCTGATGGCAGCTATAGCGAAAAACCCGATGTGGCGATAGTCGTGTTTGGCGAGCAGCCCTATGCCGAAGGTATTGGTGACCGGGATACCGTTGAGTTTGAGCCTGGCGACAAAAAGTCTTTAGCGCTGCTTAAAAAACTACGTGACGAAGGTATCCCTGTTGTATCGGTATTTCTTTCAGGGCGGCCCATGTGGGTAAACCCGGAATATAATCAGTCTAATGCCTTTATTGCGGCCTGGTTACCGGGCACCGAAGGTGGGGGCGTAGCTGACGTGCTGCTCGCTAAAACCGATGGTTCTGTGAACTATAACTTCTCTGGCAAGCTGTCTTTCTCCTGGCCAAACACACCGCTGGATACAGAGGTTAACCTACATCAGAGTGACTACACGCCGCTATTTGCCTTTGGCTACGGGCTGGATTACAACGCCAAGCTGGAAGGCCCCAGAGGCTTGATGGAAAAAGTGGCCGGTGTGGCCACCGAAAAAAGCGGCGATATAAACCTGTATGTCGGCCGCCCGTTGCAGCCGTGGAATATTTTTATTCATAACCACGAGCGTCAGCAAATCCTTAGCGGTGCCTTCGCGGCGCTGCCCGATGGCGATGTCAAAATTGAAACCATGGATAAAGATGTTCAGGAGGATGCCCTGCGCTTTACCTGGAAAGATGCCTGGACTGCGAAGCTTACGTTTGGTGGGGGCAAGCCGCTTAATTTAAGTGGTCATGTCGCCGCCGGTGTTCTTGCCTTCGACCTAAATGTGAAAGACATTAGCCGCGGGGGCATTGGCGTTACCCTTGAGTGTGGCGAAAACTGTAAGCGCAATGTGCCGTTAGCGCAGGCGCGCGAATGGCAGGGTAAGGGTTGGCAGAGCGTTAGCCTTGATATGGCCTGCTTTTATCGTGAGGGCGACGACTTCAGTGCAATGACTAACCCCTTTGTGCTGGAAAATGGTGGTGACGGTGAAATTGAAATTGCCAATATTCGCTTCTTGGTTCAAGGCGACGCTAAAACCGACTGCCCCGACCTGAAAAAGGTTGGGGTTACGCCGGCAAAACTGGAGGAGTACTGGTCGGTTTCCTGGTGGGAGCCGCGTCATACAGCAAAGCTGAAGCGTGTTGCTGAAGGCAATGTAGACCTCATAATGGTGGGCGACTCCATCACCCAAGGTTGGGAAGAGGAGGCAGGTGCTAAGGTGTGGCAGGAATACTATGGTGAGCGAAATGCCGTTAACCTAGGTTTTTCGGGTGATCGTACAGAAAACGTACTTTGGCGGCTAAAAAACGGCGAGATTAACGGCATTTCGCCCAAGGTGGCCGTGGTTATGATTGGCACTAATAACACGGGGCACAGGCTGCATCAGCCGGAATACACCGCCGAGGGCGTTCGTCAAATTGTCGAGTTGCTAAAGACTAAGCTGGAAAACACGAAGATCTTGCTGTTGGCTGTATTCCCGCGCGAAGCGCAGGCAGATGCGCAGATGCGTTTAATAAACGAAGAGATCAACGCCAAAATCTCGACTCTGGCCGATGGAAACCGCGTACATTTTCTTAACATAAACGCTAAATTCCTCGCTGACGACGGTAGTCTCAGTCAAGAAATTATGCCCGACCTACTGCACCTAAACGAGCAAGGTTATCGTATTTGGGCTGATGCTATGGAGCCTAAGTTGGCTGAATTACTAGCCGAATAATACTTGAACGCTAGCGGGTGCTTCTGCGCCCGCATTTGTTTTTTGCACCCTTCCTGTACAAACTCCCCTCAGTCTTACCAATACTGGCGCCACTTTACAAAGCTATACAAGTTGGCGGCAAAAAATGGCACAGAAAGTGAAACAACCACGTCAGATGGTCGCACATAACGCTAAAATATCTGTAATAAGCGCGGTTATTTGTGTGTAGACTGAATGTTCACAATGAAATCCAAAAGCTAATTCTCAGACAATCGAACCTGTGTCACATTACCGAAGTTGAAACCGGTGTATGGCTGGACTTTCGCGAACAAATGCCGTTCGCAACGGTGACGTAAGTCTGACTGAACTTTTCCTGGAGAATGACGTTGAGTGGTAAATTGTGCCAAATTTTGGCAGTGCTGAATTTGTTAAGAAATTCTTGCGCAGTACAACCTAGAGTCGGCTGCGCTAAGCTGTCTTCGTATGCTTTGATGCTGCTGTTTTTCGGGGGAATGTTGGGTGTGGCCCACGCTCAGGAAGAGGGCGCTGGGGCGGAAGTGGCCGAAGCTGTGCAGGAGGCGTCTACGTCTCCGCTGAGTGACGAAATTGAAAGTCTCAAGAAAAAAGCACTAGAGCTTAACCGTGACCTGTTAATTCTTGAGGAGGAGCTGCTATTCCCCGCTAATACGCAAGTCATGGTGTTTCTGTCGCTGGATGTCGGCGCCTATTTTCGGCTTGATGCAGTTAAGTTACATATCGACGACAAGCTCGTCGCTAGCCACCTATATACCCCGCGCCAAAACGATGCCTTGAGTCGAGGCGGTATTCAGCGTCTTTATATCGGTAATATTAAAACCGGCGAACATGAACTCACCGCCTTTTTTACCGGAATTGGGCCCGACAACCGTGAGTACAAGCGCGCGGCTACGGTAAGCCTGGAAAAGGACGACGACCCAAAGATGTTGGAACTTCGTATTAAAGATTCCACCGCCAACATGCAACCAGAATTCGATTTTAAAGAATGGCAGCTGTAAAGCCCCTCATCCGTATTGTATTGGTGTTTTTCTTTTTCGCTATTGCCACTTATGCATACGCAGGCAAAAAAGAAAAACCGCTGACTTCTGTGGCCGACCTGCGCTACGGCGTTGCCCTGTACCATTACTATCAAACCGACTACATGGACGCGCTGACCGAGTTGATGTTAGCCAAGAAGCGTGGTGGTATTCAAGGGCATGGTGATAATCCCGCGTTAATGGAAGGTGGTTTTGCCCTGGCTTACGGGCTAGAAAAATATGCCGGCAGTATTTTCGCCGATATTCTCGCCGCTAATGTACCGGAGGATGCTCAGGTAGCCGCCTGGTTTTACCTGGCGAAAATGCGCTATATGCGTGGCGACTGGGCTATGTCACAAAGCTCTATTGATGAAGTAACAAAAATAGCGCTGGTCAATAAAAAAAGCACCCGCGATGTTAAACATGATCTAAACGCCCTGCGGGTGAACCTTGCCATTAAACAAAACGATATCGTCAGAGCCGAAAGTACACTAAAAGAAGATGAGCCGGGAGAAGACTGGTTACCCTACTTGTACTTCAATATAGGTTCCTTGGCTGCACGCGAAGGTGATTTTGACAAAGCCGTTGAGTACTACAAGCGGGTGGCGCAAAAAGAATACGATGATAACGAGTACCGCTCACTTCACGACAAGGCCATGACCGCAGCAGGGTATGCATACCTACTGAATAAGCAGCCAGACATGGCCAAGTTTAAATTTTCGCGGGTACGCCTCGACAGCCCATTGTCGGGTAGAGCGTTACTTGGGTACGGCTGGGCTTCAGCCGAGCAGGAAGATTATCGCGAAGCATTGAAAGTGTGGTCGCATTTAAGTAAAGCAACACTGGTCGATGAAAACAGCCAAGAAGCGCTTATGGCCGTACCCTTTGCCTATGAGAAAATGGGTTTGGAGGGGCTGGCTCTACAGGAATTTCAAAAAGCGGTAACCGATTTCCAAGACGAAGTTGTGCGTATTGATGAGGTTATTCAAAACCTTAAGGGCGACACTCTGCTTGAAGCGCTAAAAATTGAAAACGCCGACGGTGTTGACTGGCTAACCTACGCTGAAACCAACCAGTTGGCGCCACAACTGAGTTATTTAATTGCTTTGTTTGCCCGTGAAGAATTTCAAATGCGCGTGCAGGAATTACGCGATTTACTTGCTGTGCAAAAAAATACGCGAGAATGGCAGTCTAAATTACGCTTTTATTTGGATATGCTCGACGCCCGTGAAAAAGATCGCGAAAATAAATCAGCATTACTGGCGCAGAATAAATTAAAAAAACAATTGCAGCAGGTTCAACAACAGCGAGATTCGCTGGCCTTAAAAATCGAAACCATTGCGGCCAGTAAAGACTATTTCGCTCTGGCCGCAGGCGATGAAGCCGACTTGATCCGTCGTGCCACGCGCGCTAAAAAAGCGCTAACGTTACCCGCGATACGCGAAGATGACCCGTTTATTGAAGATACTGACGAAGCTATTCGTTGGTATCATGGAATGTTGTTATGGAATGCCAGCGAAGGTTTTTCCGACCGACTATGGAGGGCGGTTAAAACGCTGAATAGTCTTGACGACACTATCGAAAAACTCCAGGTGAACCTCGCTTCGGTTGAAGCCATTCTCGGTTCAGCGCCCGATTTAATTCCCTATCGAAATCGTATTGCTGACGCCAATATTCAGCTTGCCGGGCAAAGTGCAAGTGTGGATATTGCCGTAGACGCGGCGAAAGAAGAATTACGTGACCAGGTGGTAACGGTATTAATTCGTCAGCGCAATCGTATCCAGCATTACGCAGCGCAAAGCAGGCTTTCCGTTGCGCGGCTTTATGATAAAGCTTTAAAAGCGCAAGATATTCAAGCACTAGAGGATGAAAACGCGCAAGCCGCTGAACTAGAAGCGGCACAGAAGGAGGCGGAAGAATGATAAAGCGCCTTGCGATGTGTTGTACCCTTGTGCTGTTTTCTTCCTGTGCGTGGCTGGGTGATGATATGCCCGATTATGGTCGCACCATCGCCGATCTGAAAGAGCCAGAAATTCCCGACGACCCCATGCCGGTGCCGGTAACCACGATCGATCAAATTGAAGATAGCTATCGCTCTGCGCTAGAAATTGCACAGGACCCCGGTGTGCGGCACCAAATACTGGTGCGGCTTGCCGATTTGGAGATGGCACGTAGTGAAAAATTCCAATTGGATGCCGAAGAGCAAAAGTATTATTTTGACGACGCTGTATCGATGTATCGTGAGCTAATAACGCTTAATCGGGAGCGTCCAGTTAACGGCGAACTCATGTCAAACGAAAGGTTGCTGTATCAACTGTCCAAAGCCTATGCCTTGGATGGGCGTATGAATGAATCTAATGAGGTATTACGTGAACTGGTGGGGAATTATCCCGCATCGGGCTTTGCCGCCGAGGCCGATTTCCGCAGCGCCGAACAAGCTTTTAGCGATGGTAACTATGCACTAGCAGAGGAGCTTTATCAGCAGGTTATTGCCGTGGGTAAAGAAACCCCCTTTTATCTAAATGCCGTGTATATGCACGGCTGGTCGCAATTTAAGCGCAACCGTTATCGAGCGTCGGTTAAGTCGTTTACCGAAGTGCTTGATAATAAGCTACCAATAGAAGGGCAAAAGCTTTCGGAGTTGTCGAACAGTGACCGCAATCTTGTACTCGATACGCTTCGCGTATTCGGTATTGTGTTTTCTTATCTTGATGGCCCTGAGTCGATCACTGAAATCTATCAAAATCTGGGGCCGCGTCATTATCAGTATTTGCTTTATATGCAATTGGGAGACCTCTACCTAGAGAAAAAACGCTACCGCGACAGTGCCGATACATTTCGCCATTACGTGCAGGTTTTCCCCAATACTGATTATTCACCAAGTTTCAGTGTAAAAGCCATTGAAGTGTATAGCTTGGGCAATTTCCCCAGTGAGATTTTGCCAGCTAAAGAAGAATATATTCGTAACTACGGCGTATACAGTGAGTTTTGGAAGGCTCGAACAGAAGAGCAAAGAGCAAGTCTAAAACCGCACTTGTTTACGTATTTGGATGAGCTTTCTAGTTACTTTCACTCCCAAGCACTTGGCAATCGACAGTTGGTTGAAGAATATCGCGAGTTAAAAGCCGCGGGGAAAAAACCGAATTTCAAAAAGCCGCAAGATTCTTCCCAGGCTAACTTTATTAAGGCTGCCGGGCTCTACCAACAATTTATTGTTACCTTCCCTGAAGACCCTAAGGTTGCTGAAATTACTTACCTGATGGGTGAAGCCTTTTACGAAGCTGGACAGTTAGAGTCAGCAATAAAAGCGTACGAAACCGTAGCTTATACCCATGTAGATAAACAGCGTGGCGCTGATGCGGGCTATTCGGCAATTTTTACATTACAGCGATTGATAGAAGAATCCCCAGCCAAGACCGAAGCCGATCAAATTGTATTAGCTGAACGCCGCGAACACAAAATTACCAGTACGCTAAATTTTGCCGACTATTACTCCATTGATAAACGGGCGCCAGCGGTACTCACAAAAGCTGGGCAGGAAGTTTTTGAACAGGGCGATATGCCGCGTGCAGAAACCATTGCCAAACGTATGACCCAATGGCAGCCGGTACCGGAAAAATCATTACAGAAAACCGCATGGATGGTATTGGGACACGCGCAGTTTGATCAACAGAAATTTGGCGAAGCAGAAGTGTCCTATCGCCGCTTACTTACACTACTGGAAGACGCCGACCCCGATAAGCCCGCGATTGTCGAGCGCATTGCTGCGAGTATGTATAGGTCTTCAGAAGCTCAAATAGCAGCAGGCAATAATGTCGAAGCGGTAAGTCGTTTGTTGCAGATTCGTATAATAGCGCCTGGCAGTGAAATTGCCATTGCGGCGCAATACGATGCGGCTAATCAACTAATTGAGTTAAAAGATTTTACCCAGGCGGAAAGTGTACTGCTCGATTTTGGTAAGCGCTATCCGGAACACGAATTAAGTAAAACGATACCACCGAAACTTGCGTTTATTTATCAGGAATCTGAGCAATGGGGTAAGGCTGCTGGCCAGCTTTCGCTATTAGCGAGCTCTGGTGATCCACAGGCGCGCCGCACTTCGCTGTACCTGTCTGCGGAGCTTTACGAAAAGTCTGGCAATACGAATAAGGCACTAGATCAATATAGAAAGTATGCTAACACCTACCCGCAGCCTTTTGACCTTGCCATAGAGTCGCGCTTTAAAATGGTGGAAATATACAAAGCCAACGGCGATAACGGTAAACGTAATTACTGGCTAAAAGATCTTATCGAGCAGGATAGAAAAGCCGGAGCGAACCGAACGGGCCGTTCGAAATATTTAGCCGCAATGGGAACATCTAAGTTTGCGAATGACGAGTATGAACGCTTCAATAAAATTAAACTTACTTTGCCAGTCAAGAAAAGCATGCGCAAGAAAAAGTCGGCTATGGACCAAACCCTGAAGTCGTACCGTAAGGTGCTGGATTATGGTGTGGCCGAATTCTCAACCGATGCTAATTATAAAATTGGCATGCTGTATGTGCAGTTGAGTCAAGACCTTATGGATTCTGAGCGCCCTGCAGGCTTGGACCCACTGGCTATGGAGCAGTACGAAATTTTACTGGAAGACCAGGCGTTTCCTTTTGAGGAGAAAGCTATTGATATTCACGCCAGCAATATTCAGCGAGCGTGGGAAGGTCTCTATGACGGTGGTGTTAAAAATAGCTTTAGCGCACTAGCCAAGCTTTTACCTGCGCGCTACGGTAAACAGGAAAATAAGGCGGGGGTGAGTCGTGGAATTTACTAATCCAAAGCGTCTTAGCGTGTTGCGCTACCTGTTAGTTGTGTTGGTGGCAACATTGTTTGCTGCTTGTGGTGGTGCGCCGAAGAAAGATCAGCAACAGGAAGAGCAAACGATTGAAAAGGCGGAAGGTGACGTTGCAACTGAACCGCCGCTGGAGTTGATCCCCAACCCTTATCTTGACAATAAGCCCTCGGTTCCTGGCCGCGCGAAAGATGAATTTGCCGAAGCGGCTGACATCATGGACGCTAAACAATGGAAGGAGGCCGAGGGGTTGCTAGTCTTGATGACAGAGACTTATCCCTTGTTGTCTGGCCCTCATGTTAATTTAGCGATTTGTTTGTACCAGCAGGAGCTTCTGGAGCAAGCGGAGGCTAGTTTTAGCAAAGCCATTGAGGTTAACCCCGCCAATATGGATGCCTACACGTGGTTAGGCGTTTTGTACCGAGAGCAAGGCAAGTTTACTGAATCTGAAGCGACCTATAAGGCTGCGCTTGCGGTATGGCCGCACCATGCAGACTCTCATCGCAACCTCGGTATTTTATATGATTTGTATATGGGGCGACTTGAGGAGGCGTTGGCTCACTATAAGCTTCTTCAACGCATTTTGCCCGATGAGGATCGGCAGTTGAAAGGGTGGATTCGCGACCTTGAGCGCCGTCTTCCCGCGAAGGAAGAATAGAGAGTAAATTTATGAAGATTAGATTCCCATTTTTCGATAGTGTTACACCTGAAGATGGAGGGGCTCGGTTGCTTTTTTGTTCGCAAAGCGTAGATGTACATTGGAATGACAAGCGTTGGGGTAATATTTTTATAATTTTAATGGCTTTTTTATTTACACACACAGCCGTTGCGCAAGAGCAAGATGTGGTTGAAATGAGTGCTACGGTTACGGGTAACCAAGAACAGCCCAAGGTTATCTATATTGTACCTTGGAAAGCAGCGGACGATGATTCAATATTATATCAACCGCTGAACAGCCAAACCGATAATATATTTGGTCACGTTGAGCGCAGTGAACACAAACGACAGTTAAAATTTATTCAGGATATGGAAGAAGAAAACACTTCCGAATAACCATTAAGATCTGGAGGCAAAGATCCATGAACACAGCTATTACATTTTTCCAAAGCGGCGGCCCGTTTATGTACCCCATTGCACTGGTGTTGGTACTGGGTTTGGCGTTAGCCATTGAGCGCTGGATGTTTTTAACCGCGGCGAAAGCGTCTAATCGCAGGGCGTTTAATCGACTTTTACCTATGTTGCAAAAGAAAGATTACGCAGCGGTAATGGATCTCGCGCGTCAAAGCCGCGCGCCTATCAGTCGCATTGTGGCAGCGGGTATTGCCCGTATGCAGCAATCTCCCCGTCGTGACGAAATTGAATATGCGATGGAAGAGGGAGTAATGGAAGCCGTTCCCCGTTTGGAAAAGCGCACACCTTACCTCGCGACCTTGGCTAATATATCCACCCTGCTTGGGCTGTTAGGTACTATTATGGGCTTGATTGCGGCTTTCACCGCTGTTGCAAATGCCGACCCTTCAGAAAAGGCCAACCTTTTGTCGCAAAGTATTTCGGTGGCGATGAATACCACCGCCTTTGGCTTGATGGCCGCGATTCCGTTACTTTTATTTCATGCTACGTTGCAAACCAAAACAACTGAAATTGTTGATAGCCTAGAAATGGCTGGCATTAAGTGCCTGAACATTATGTCGAACGTTAATGCGTTTTCTTCGCGTACTCGCAATGGTGAAGGGTCTCGCTAATTCTGCAAGGCGCAACAAACCAGTCTGCATAAAAATAGCAGGCATTAACGAACTTCATAACACTGGCGGTACTTATGCGTACTAGAAGAAGACCAAAAGAAGAAGCTGAGCTGGATATCACTTCTTTTATGAACCTGATGATTATTCTGGTTCCGGTGTTGTTGATGAGCATGGTGTTTTCTCATATTACCGTGCTGGATCTGAAATTACCTGACATTGCCTCCGATCCATCAACACCGCCCAAGGACAACGAGGAAAACGACAGTTTGGAGCTGGTAATCGAACTGAACGAAATGGTTATCAACTATCCTGCTGGCGCTCCGTTAAAGCGATTGCCAAAAATTGAAGACCCGGAAACCGGTGAAAGGGTATACGACTTCAAAACGCTTTCGATTGCTCTACAGGAAGTGAAGCGATTACTTAAAAGCAAGGGCAAAGACAAAAAAGACATACTGATCATGTCGCAACCTAACACAGATTATCAAACCATTGTGCAAGCAATGGATACCGTTCGCAGCTTTAAAGCGGTGGTAGCGGCGACGGTGGTAAATGCGGAATTATTTCCAGCTGTTTCGTTGGGCGACGCTCCGGTCAGTGAAGCCTCCGATAGGCCAGGAGGTAAACGATGAAGCAATCTATGCACGCCAAACGTATGGCTCGTGCCGCTAAGCGTCACGGCGCTGCGTCTAAGCTGAACTTGGTATCGCTGATGGATATCTTTACCATTCTGGTGTTTTTCCTATTGGTAAACTCATCGGACGTGGAAGTTCTACAAAGCGATAAATCGATTAAATTACCGGAATCTGTCGCGGAAAAACCACCAGAAAATAATCTTATCGTTGCCGTTAGCCACGAAAGTATTCTGGTAGGTGGCCGTAAAGTAGCGGACATGCAACAGGTGAAAGAAACCAAGGGCAACGAAATTAAGGGTTTAAAAGATGAGCTTGTGTATTTGGCGGGCCGTAAACCTTATAAAACCGAAGAAGAAGCACTGAAAGGTCGTGATGTTACGATTATGGGCGATAAGGGTATTCCCTATGATGTTCTGAAAAAGGTCATGACTACCTGTGCGAAATCGGAGTATCGTAATATTTCATTGGCGGTTAGTAAGCTTCAGGAAGAAGTAACCGTAGAAAGCCTACAGGCTGGGGAGGGTTAAAGTGGCTACCGTACTACTCGCACCCAATCTGCAGCTTCCGTGGAGCTCCTCTATAAAGGAGGATCGGCGCTTTTGGCTAATTGTACTGATTCTCTTGGTTCCGTTTTTCTTTTTGAGCGTAGCCATTCCTCTTATTCACGTACCGGAAAAAGAACGAGCAGAGCTCGAGGAATTGCCGCCACAATTGGCTAAAGTGGTTTTGGAGCAACAGGAATTACCAAAGCCAACGCCTGTGCCCACACCGCCACCTACGCCTGAACCGGAAGAAGAAAAGCCGAAGGAAGAAGAAAAACCAGAGGATAAACCAACGCCAGAACCAGAACCACAGGCTACGCCGGAGTCTGTTTCGACTCCAGAGCCAGCAAAGCTGGTGGAGAAAGCTAGGGAAGAGGCGCAAGCAGAGATCAATCAGTTTGCCGATGCTTTGTCGGACATGCGGGATTCCTTTGATCTTTCAGAGACAAATGCCGAACTCACGCAATCGACCGGAGAGGCCGCAGAAATCGATCGTTCTGTCATCACCAGTGGTGCCAAGGCAGGCAGTGGCGGCATTAAAACCTCTAAGCTTAGTCGTAACACCGGTGGTGTAGCGCTCTCGGGTAAAAAAGCTACCAAGGTCGATAGTAAGTTGGCGTCACCTACGGGTAAGGGCGATACAGCGAAAAAGCAGGCGTCTACCGGCGGTAAGCGCAGCGAAGAGAAAATGCGTAAAATTATGGATCAAAACAAAGGCGCGATGTTTAACATCTATAATCGCGCGCTGAGAAGAGATCCTACGCTTGAGGGCAAGGTTGTATTTGAAATGGTGATTGAACCTAGCGGAAGAATTATTTCGGCTAAAGTAGTCTCTAGCGAACTCAACAATCCGGCGCTAGAAACAAAATTACTCAACCGTATTAAATTGATTAATTTTGGCAAACAGGATGTTAAGCAAACCAAACTGATTTTCTCGTTCGACTTTTTGCCCTATTAGAACCTAGAGCCCCTCGGGGCTCTAGGTTTACCGGCGAATGCAGAGAAACCGATGTAGTGTTAACGCAGCTAACTAACATTAGGAGGAACCGTTGGTGTTCTTCCTAATGTTTTGTCAGCTTAATTATGGTTGACGCTATATCCTCCTTCAGAAATTCTGATTCCTTTTTTTACCCAAACGCTACGTTAGTTGTTTGTAAACCCAACGGGTAGGCGCCTCTTACTTTATTGACGCAGTTCGACTATGGTACTTAGCGGATCCCTAGCGATGAAGTATCCAGCCTTGATCAGACAGTTTTTTATTACCTGCAAGTTACTTTGGGGTACGAGTCATTCGAGCGTCTAAAAGTGTAGTTATGAATGAATATACAAAATAAGCGAATACTGGCGATTGCGCCGCATATCGATGATGTTGAGCTGGGGGCTGGTGGAACCATTCACCGCTTGGCGACGGAGAACGACATCTTTTATCTTGGTCTATCACGGCCACCAAAAGTGAATAAGCAATCATTTATGGCCGAATTTTGGCTGAGTGCTTGTGTGTTGGGTTTACAGAAGAAAAACGTTGTATTGCATGAGTTTGACCCGCGTGATTTAGCCAGCGATCGCGCGCGTATTCTGCAGTTATTTTACGATTTCAACCAAACATATAGTCCGGATGTTGTATTGGTTCCCAACAGTGATGATGTACATCAGTCCCACCAGCTGGTACACCAAGAAGCCAAGCGGGTTTTTAAACACGTCACGCTTTTGGGCTATGAGTTACCCTGGAATAATTTTTCGTTTAGCGCCGATGTATTTATTGAATTGAGTGAGCAGAACCTAGAGGCAAAACAGCAAGCGCTAAGTTGTTTTAGCTCCCAGCAGGAGCGTACTTTTTTTAACAATAATATCGTGCTGGATAACGCGAGGTTTCGCGGGAAACAAATTGACAAGGCTTTTTGTGAGTGTTTTGAACTGGTCAGGCTGGTGGTTTAGTCGAGTTTTGAAAGCTTAGGGTTATGTTTAAAGCAAAGCTTAGGGTTATGTTTAAAGCAACGCTCAGGGCTATGTTTAAAGCAACGCTCAGGGCTATGTTTAAAGCAACGCTCAGGGCTATGTTTAAGGTACCGCTCAGGGCTATGTTTAAGGTACCGCTCAGGGCTATGTTTAAGGTACCGCTCAGGGCTATGTTTAAAGTAACGTTGAAAGAATGCTTTGTCGAAAAAAAATTTTATAGAGCATAGCGTACAGGTTTCATCTTTGCGCTGTCTGTGAATTGCCCGCGTGTGTACTAGTCCGCTCTGTTTTTTAGTGATCTGTATTTGGAAAATACAGGTGAGCTATTGGTGAGGTCAGAGGCCATTAAAGTCTCTGGAGGGTAAGGGTTGTTGGGGGAAATGTCGATGGAACAACTTTTGTTTTTGGGTTTAGCCATAATAATGGCTTCGGGGCTTATGTTTAATTATCGTCTTCATTGCCTCAATACATTACTGCAAAATGAATACCCGGCGTTGTGGAAAAAATTTGGCAGCGGTAGCCGTAAAATTCACCCAATAGCTAGATTATACCGCTTACGAAGCCTCGCTACAGAGTATACTTCTGAAGATAAACAGCTGAAATACGCATTTTCCGTTTTTACGTACCTGCAGTTAGGTTCTTTGGTTGGTGCGTGTTTTATTGTGATTGCTATTGTGGGTATGCTTTTCGGCTAGTGATTGATGTTCACTCTGTAACAGATTACATGATTTTTGAGCGTAGGTAATTCGGCGTTACAGAGTGATAGGTTAGGTAAGTTTATTCACCAAGGGCCTTAGTATTCCAAAATAAATTCATATTCTGCAGTGCCACCCATAGGTGCCGTAAAGTTGCCGTTGCCGGTTATTCCCATGCAGGCATCGGTGCCGGAATTCTCAACAACGGTACTGTTACTACTGGCAACGCCATTGTCGAATTTACCCTGGTGTTGTAGCACTAGAGTGCCTGCTTTGTTATCTATTGTGCATTCAATCGTTTCGTAGCCAACAAATACCGCAGACTGTGGCGATTGGTAACTCATCACGTAGTGAATGGTTGAGTTGCCTTTTAAATCCCCAGTATAGGTTTGTGCTACAACGGCAGTGCTTTGTTTACTGCCGTTATCGTTTTCTTGTGTGGTGTGTTCATCCCAGCCGGTAATTTGAAAATTTCCGTTTAATTTCATTTGTACTTCCTTATGGGTCTGACTGTCCGGTAGACACCAAAAATAGGTTGGTTAATTGGCTGCTGTCACTGGCGCTGGGGGCAATGCCCACGCAGGCGATAAACTTAGTACCAGAATCACGATAATCGTCGTTGATTGAGCATGTAGTCTTACCCAGAGGGCTTTCCGTTCCCGGAGCAGTAAGGCCACCTACAACAAATCCATCGAGCGGCTTGTTGTTATTGTCATCGTTTTCGGAGGAGAGATCGAGTATGTGGGCTGCGTTTTCGGTGTCACCGTTGCTGATATCGGTAACGGTGTACAAAGTGCATTTACCTGCTGCACAACCTCCTTTCACCGGAATGGAGCGTGGGCGAGAGTTGTAACTACTGTTGTAGAGGATGCCAATGTAGTCGGCATCAAAAATTGAACTTGCGGAGATAGATCTTTTCTGCACACTTAAAAGAAACTGAGAATCGCTACTGTCTCCGCTTTCCAACGCGTCTGAGTTGGTGGCAACTTCGATTGAGGTGGTTTCGTTGGCGCTGAACCAAGACTGTAGAGTCTCCGATGTTGACAGGCTCTCTGTACAGGTTCCGGTGCCCAATGAAATACCATCTAGCTCTTGTTCAGTGTTGTCCATTGAATATTGGATGACGACAACTGTTTCGCCATTAACCTTGTTGTAACTTAGTTGGCCAAAATGCCCTTCGGTATGAACCTCGGCATTTTTGCTGTTGGCGGGCTTGTATAACAGCCAGTTGCTTGAGATGTTGGTGGGGCAACCGTTTGCGCGCGCGAGCATAAGGGGTTGGTCGACAGAACCATCGAAGGGTATGAAAATATTCAGGTTGTCGGCTATGTTTATACCGGTAATCTGCTGGTTAGTTCCCACTCCTTGACCTGGCGTACTTTTGACCACCGTTAGTCGTATGAAGCCGGCACTTGTTTTTTCATAATCTCCGTTAACAACGAGAGTTGGGGTTGAGTTTGGCGTATTGCTCTTATTAAAGGTGAAGGTCGAAATACTTTCGTTGACTACCAGTTCCCAGTTCGAGCCAGGCCCCCGGTAGGTTTTTTCATTGTTGTTGTCGCTCGAGCTGCTGGAGGAGCTGTCATTGTCGCTTGGGTCCCAGCCGCGTTCACAGGCGGGCAACAGAAGGCCAATGGATAGGGTCAGCGTGACAGCGGACAGCGTTTTTAACACGCGAAGATTGGCGATTGTGCTTTTGAACACTTTCACAATATTTCCTTATTGTTAGCAGGTATTTTTTGCGTGCAAGGTAAATTTTTAGAAGCGTTGAATACTATTTTAGTACTTGTTTGTAGGCTGATAGACAGCCAGAAGCAATAAGGTAGTATGAATAACGGTCAATACCAAGCAGATACAAAGAAGCGTATCACATTCGCATTAAAGCTGTATAACGGCTCGTTTCCTATACCGAACTCTTGCGAATTTTCGGCAAGGTTTTCGCGGAAGTTGGCATAGTCGAAGCTGATGCTGTCCCAATAGAGGTTTACAGTGGCTTTTTCAAAATAAGAAAGCCAACTAGACTTAATGTCATAGGATGCTCCAAGTCCAAAAGCAATATCGGAAAATTCGCTCATTTCTTTGTCGCGGGCTAGAAAATTCTGTGCATTGCGGTAGGGAAATAAATCAGAATAAAAGGAAGCCTGTGTCTGGCTGTAGGAGCGTACCTTGGCTTCAAAAATCCACTGTTCTTGATAGGGGTGAAGATACCTAATTTCATAGTTCTTTGCGGATATACCCCAGCTATCGCGAAACTGCCTGGCTTCGGCTCTTATAGAGGCGCGATACGGGAGGTAGTACATACTGCGAATAGCAAATGCATCACTGTTACGGGTGCCAGGGTAGACTTCACGTTGTGTACCTAGGCCTCCGTCATCATCAAGATAGCGAACACTGCGATAAGGGTTATTGAGATAACCTTCATCTATAACGGTTTCGGCATTTAAGGCAACTATAAGGTTTTTTGTTAAAATTTGGGTCCAACCAATACTAAATCGTTGATGCTGGGCTTTCTCACTAAATTCAGGTGTACCGTTTTGCATTACGGTGTCGTTGCCCTGTGAATAGCCAAGGCTTAAGGTGATTAGGTCACCGAAAAAGTCCTGACTAACGGCAAGGCCAACGGTCTCTGCCTCGTAATCACTTTCAATACTTTGGGTATAGCTAACGCTCATGGTTGAACGGCCACGCAGGTAATCCATTCCTCCGCCGGTTTCTGTTCTTTCTTCGGTGTATGGGCTGCCCTGGGTAAGCACATCTAGTGAGGCGCTGGTGACAAAGTCGACGTAGTAATTTCCCCACACGGAAACTTTATCGGCAATGTTTTTCCGAAGTAATACCGAGGGGCCATCAATGGTTACGCCGCCGCCGGAAAAACTGTGAAAGAGAATGTCCGACCGATCTTCTGGCAGCACGGCAGCCTTTGCCGGTATTACAAGTACGCTAAAAAGCAGAAGTAGATAACGGATATTTTTATTCATTAGTTCGTTTCTTTCTCATCGTTTCCGCGTAAGCGTGAATCTAACATTGTTCTGTGGGTTCCTGTGCGCGCAGGAATGGCATATAGCTAATGTGGCTTGCCCGAGAAAGCCCTAAGGCTGCTCCTGCTCCACCGGGTTAGCCTGCACACTCTAATTACACCCGCACCCGCCACCGGCACTACCTTCTGCGCCTCTTGCAGATTCACGCGCTTCGTATACGTGGTTTATATACCGTGTAGACGCAGGGTGCGATTCGAAGGCCATAATCGGGTCGGCGAGATTTTCACGCTCGTAGGGTTTTACCCAGGGTTTTATAAAGGAGCAGCCGCTGATAGAGCAGAATAAGAACCCCGCCAAAAATATTTTGCGTATTAGGTTTAACTGCTGCATGAGCGGAGCAACCCTTTAATGTGTTTAATGTAGGCTTTTTCGTCGCCAGGCTTGTAGCCCCGGTGCAGGTAGGACATATTGCCGTCGCAGTCGATCATTACGCTGCTGGGCATGGCATCTACTTTGTAGGCTTCGCTTACTTTACTGGTTGTGTCATAGAGAATGGGGAAGCTTACGGGAATCTCTTTTAATAGGTGGTCGGCTTCTTTTGGGTCAGCCTCTACATTTATGCCTAGAAGCACAAAGCCAGCTGGCGAATACTTTTTGTGAATCTTTTCAAGCAATGGCATTTCCTGACGGCAGGGGCCGCACCAGGACGCCCAGAAATTTAGCATTACCACTTGGCCGCGTAGCTCACTAAGGCGAACATTTTTACCCTGATTAGACTTTAGGGTGAAATCTTTGGCGGGTGAGGCCTTTCCTGCTGCTATTGATAGCGGAGTAAAAAGGATTGCGCAAAGAGATGTTGTAATTACCAATGCTTTTAGAATTCGGGTGAGCTGCATAAGTCTTTGCCTCGTTAGAAGAAAATGGATGTTCCGATATGGGTTTCCAGGTTCTGTATGGGTTTGTCGTCACCTAAAATATTATGGGTGAACAGGTGATTGCGTACGTCGAGGCGAAATGCGAGCCAGTCAGTCATAAAAATTCGAAAGCCGCCGCCAAAGTTATAGGTGAAATATTCGTTGTCAGCAAAAGCTGTATTGCCGACCCCACCGATAAAATAATAAGCGGTATTGAATGAATACTTTCCTACGAAAACTTCACCGGGCAGCAAGTTGAAGCCGATGGATAAATTATAGTAGTCGAATTGGCGCTGGTCATCGGTTAGCAGCGGAGTGCCGCCGCTTAACGTTTCGTAGCTTGTTTCGGTGGTGATGGTAGAACCGTATACACCTTCGAGAAAAATATCTTCGGTAATGTGATAGGCCGCGCGAGCACCGTAAACATTGTTGGTGCCAAAATCTTCTACGCTAATAACACCAGCGAATATACCAAATTCGAAGTTTTCATTGTCTATTTTTTCTTCGTCGATACTGCGACGCTCAAGATCTGGATTGATCACAGCGTCGAGCACGGTTTCACCGTCTGCTTGGGATTCTTCTTCATCCTGCGCCTGGGCGACGGGCACAAAGGCCAGCGCGAGTAAGATCAGAAAAATACGCTGATAGCGGCTTTCCATTCGTCAACCTCTTCATTTGTTTCACGCGCGGTAAGCAGCGTGTGATCGTTATATTCAACGCGAAATAAAAAACTGCGGGAAGCGTAAAAAATAAATCCGCCACCAACGGTAAGTGTGCCGTTTTCGCGATCTTCAGATTGGACAATATCAGAACTTGGCGAAATTAAAATTGCGCCAGAACCGAGAGTAAAAAACGGTGAAACATTCCAGTCGGGGAAGGGCTCGTGTACCGCATTAAGTGAAACCATTTTACTGTTGGAGAATGAGCCAAATGCTTGGGTATAACGCAATTCTGCCGATATGTTGCGGGTGAGATGGTAACCAATATGGGTGTTTAGGCCGCGAGCACCGGAAAAATCACCGCCGCCTACACCTAGCTCCCAACGCCGAGTATCGAAAGCTTCGCGACCGGGTTTGGATAGATCAACAATTTCACCTGCGGGGCCAAGGGTATCGCGAAACTCATCGCGGTGAACCCAGCCCTTTTTTCCATCCGTTGTTTCAACCTTGTACCAATCCGTTCGGCGTTTATAAATTTTCACCTGTTCGTTTTTTTCTATGGTATGGAACACTGGGTAGCCACGGCCTGGGCCAGTGTGCATTTCGGCGTAGGCGTCGGTGACAATAACATCCACACCCTTGTCTTTAGCTATTGCTTGAAATGGCAGCAATAGCATGACGATTAACACGATAAGATTCGTTTTTACAGGCAACTTCATATCCCGTGCAGGCTTGTTCCGATTAAGGCTGTGGATGGCGTCGTTAGATTTATGGAGCATCAAACTGATTATTGTAGTACTGCCCACCAATATCCATCCATTCTGCTATAAGTTTTAATTCTGCGCCATTTAAATAGCCGTCATGTGATCCACCGGGAGCAAATACATCGAAAAACTCATCGGATGCTAGTGCGCCAGCCGGCGACAATAGGGCGCCATTACGATTGCCTGTTTCGACCATTATGGGAATGGGTTCGAGTACCGGGTCGCCGTTAATGTCGAATACTGGATTCCCTTCGTCGTCTACCACTTGTTGCATTTCTTGCACCAAGTAGGGCACAGGGTTGCCGTTTTCATCCAGTACCAGTGTCAAATTGGGGTCGATGGTATCCAGTGGCGCGGGTACGGTGTTGCCGTTTTGATCAATGGCTTCGAATTGTGCTATGTCTTCGATAACCAGTTGAATCATTTGAAATTGAGGCACGCCGTCTACAACCAGTTGCTCAAGTTCCAGTCGCAGGTTTCCGTTTGCATCTAATTCGAGTACACGGTTACCGAATAGCAGGTGTGCGTAAGAGACCAAGTAATCGTTGCGTTCTTCCGATTGGGCGGCCGATAAATTTAGCTGGCGGTTACCGGCGGGTATAATCGTCATGCCGTCTGCGTCAGCGGTGCTATGGCAGTTGGTGCAGGTATAATCAGAAATTAATACGGGTGGTTCACTGTCGTCGAAAGTTTGGCGAGATACCTCCCACACGGGCTGAATGTGCGGGATGTAGTTGATGACAATACGGCACAGGCTATTCCAGTTTACGGCACAGTCGGTGGGTGCTTCGGAACGCAAATCGCTGTAGCTTAAATCCGTGGTGGCGACTATTGGTCGAGTAGTGCCGTCTTCGGTCCAGTCGCTGTAGTCGAGTATGTTAACCGATGGGGTGCGCGCGCCATTTACGCGCGCATAGTACTGAGCCATGCTCTCGCCTACCTGAGGGTCGGTGTGGGGCGTACCGAATTCATCACGCAGCCGAGTATTGGGGAAGGGCGCATCGGAAAGTGCTCCAAGATTAATCGATGGCGGTTCGGCGCCAACGCGACCATGAGGTGTTTCGGTGTCATCACTGGTATGGCAGCCCGAGCACTCACGTACTTCACCGGCACGTAGGGTCATCCAATATTCGTGGCGAGGGCCAAGGTCGCCGCTGCCATCGGTGGTCACACGCCTGCCGTTGGCATCGAGAATAGAGAAAGTAAAGGCAACATCGGCAGGCACTTTGAACATAGCCGAGCCATCGGGTTCGATGGGGATGTAGCCGAGAATATCACTCATCCAACTGACGCGGCCAAAGGCGCTGTTATCAAAATCTACTACGTCGTCATCGGCCTGGGATACGGCTTTTACTAAGCGAATAAAGCGCGCGGGCCTTTCGGCTTCAGGGGTTTGCAGTGGATCGGCGGTGGCGTTGATGCCATTGGGTGAAACATCCATTCCATCGATATCGTAGACGCTGCGAATATGCAGAATACCCACATTTTCATCGGCCAGCTCCTGTTCAAAATCTTGGCCGGGTACTGGGTCGGGAATGAAGTCGGGAAGAGGGATGGGCTGCAGAACAAGCGCATCGGTATAGATGGTTTCTTGCTGAGCTAATACAACCGGTGATTGGGTTTGTGTTAGTGGATCGAAAATCCACAGGCCATACAGCGGTAAAGCAGACTGTATGTTAGGTAGGCTAAGTGCGCTGTCCGTACAGGGAAAACTGCCTACTTCCTCTTCCGTAATGGTGACGGGCGTTTCCGTTGTGTCGCCATCGGTATTCACAAATTCGCCCGCGTCATTTATTAACTGCAGAGCATCGTCGATAAAAATGCCAAGGCGGTACCCGCGCAATTGGCAGGGCGCCCAGCTCATAAGTAAGCGCTCGCTTCCGTCGTCTATGGGGTAGGCTGAGCTGTAGTAACCGGCGGGCGACACAGAGCCGTCGGTAGTAATATCGGCGTCAATAATGGATTGTTGCGCCGAGCCTGTAGCGCCCGAGCCAGGTACTGCGATGTTGGACTCGGTGAAATTGAGGGTATCAATAGCCACCATACCGCCCCCGAGTTTCTCCGATGAACGTGGGCGCAAGTTTACCTGAATACGGTTGTCGATTAATTCTCGTGGTTTGGCAAATACGCCTTCGGACTCGTTAGTACCGGTGGTTTGACTGTGGAAACCGTATTCCAGGCTGACGTTACTGCCGTTAGGGTTAGCGGTGTAAAGGCTCAGGCGATCTTTGTCGCCGGTGTAGTTGTCCCAACGCAGAAACATAATGCGGCCGTCATTGAGTAGTGTGGGGTAAAGGTCGTGACTCTGGTTAAAGGTAATTTGTTTTATTTCGGTGCCGGAATCTTCCATTACATGTAGCGAGAAGGCTTCGGTTTCTTCGTCATCTTCCGTTAGTGCCGAAAATTGTGGTTTATTTTCATCGAGTAGCACCGCGCGGGAGCGGCGTTGGCGGTTGGTTGAAAAAACAATCCGTCCATCGGCCAAGTAGGCCGGCATGATGTCCTGGCCTTCTTCGGCAATGGTATTAGATTCAATTAAACGCCGGAGGATTTCTGTTTCAAGGTCATATTCCCAGATATTCCAAGTAGGCTGTTCATCTTCATCTAGGCCTTCTATTTCCGGTGCGCGCATGGAAAACAACAGCTTGGTGCCGTCGGGGTCAACGGTAAGCCCTTTAACGTCATACATGGGCGCCGAGGCTTCCCCTCCGTCGGCGGGTGCTTCTTCCGCCCCAAAGGCGACGTCGGTAATCAGTATGGCGTCGGCGGGTACCGAGGCGCGGTCTTTGAGGTAGAGGCGCGCGCCGGGATTAAATTGCGTTAACTCCAGCAGGTTATCGGGAACAAACAGTCCGTCCTCGTCACGGGGTATGGGGCGCTCGATGTAGGCAACGGGAAAATCGGCGACTACGGGATCGGGCTCTTGGGTATCACCACCTCCACCGCTACTAACATCGCAGCCCTGCAAAAAAATATAACTGATCAGGCTGAGAATAAAAATCGGTTGTTTGCGACTCATAACGCCACTCTTTCTATGGGGTCTTTTACATTAATTACATTGTTCATTTTTATTGGCCTAGCGTTTTTGGGTAAACAATGCAGATGAATACTGTGTAACGCCTTTGGCGTTCTCCATTTTGTTGATTCACTCTAAAACAAGCTTTATGCCCATAACAGCGTATTTTTGCCTAGTTGGCCACGGGTTTACGAATCTTTACACAATTGCAGAATTATTCAGCGAATATGGGGGGCAGTGAATGAGCGGTTGTGGCGATTATGCGCAGCAAACACCGAGTAAAGATGACGTGGTTCTCATTTTGATTGGTTTTTACATAATTTAACGGGTTGAAACTGCAATTGGGAATAATTCGTGCGTTTGCCTCAACGCGTTAAATAGGCACTAAACAAAGTCACCGTGTAGTGAGTGAGATTGCAGTTATTTAAAAAGCAATCTGTTTTAAAGTGACAAAATTTGGCGAAAGGCTACAAAAATTGTGCGCCGTTAGGTTTTGGCAATCAAGCTTGGCGCCAATGAGAAAATTAAAAGGCGTAACAGCAAAACGCATAAATGCTGCAGGTGTGAACCCAAAGCAGAATTAATTAGCGAGAAAGGCAAAGCGATGATCAGGTGTAATCAACAAAGACGCAAAACAACAGCGGGCAGCAAATTTATGCTGTGGACTGTCTGTGCGGCGGCGCTGATGGGTAGCGCTGGTGTTTCCCAGGCGGGGACATTGGAGCAGGCCAAGCGTATGCACGACCGATTGGCGGGCGTTCCTCCTACTCAGGATGTGCTGTTACAAATGAAATCCGACCTGGATTCTGGTGACGGGGTTGCTGCAGCCATGAAAGCCATGGAGCACGACGGTTTTTACAATGTCACCGTAAAAAACTGGGCGGCTCCTTGGACGAATCGAGAGCAGACGGTTTTTGTGCCTTTAAATGATTATGTTGCCACGGTGGTGGGCTTTGTGCGCGACGGAGACACCATGGATTTTCGTGAGCTGTTGTCCGCCGATGTTCTGTATACAGGCAATGCATCACTAGACTTGGCAGCCTATTCCAATAGTAACAACAGCCATTACGAGCAGTTGGAAACCGGTGGCTACAGCCTCAAGGACAATCTAGTGCAATCGAGTCAGTCGGCGCTTACCGGTTTGCCCGCCGATGCAACGGCCGGCGTTGTGACTTCCCGTGCAGCTGCGCGTTCGTTCTTTAAAGCGGGTACAAATCGCGCCAATTTTCGTTTTACCCTGCTTAACCACCTGTGTATGGATTTGGAGCAGGTGCACGACGTAACGGGTGTGCCGGATCGTATCCGTCAAGATGTATCCCGCAGCCCCGGTGGAGATGCCCGGGTGTTCCTGAATAACTGCATCGGTTGTCACACGGGTATGGACCCTCTTACACAGGCGTTTGCCTACTACGACTATGAGTATGATGCCGACGAAGACCTAACCGGTGAAAACGGTTCCATTTCGTATAATGCCGAAGGCACCACTGACCCGGAGACGGGCACTAGGGTTAAGGCTAAATACCGTATCAACAGCGCTACCTTCCCCACCGGTTTTGTAACGCCCAATGATAGCTGGGACAACTATTGGCGCGAGGGGCCGAACCAGAATCTAGGGTGGGATCAAGCACTTTCCGGCAGTGGCACGGGTGCACGCTCTATGCTAGTGGAGCTGGCTCACTCTGAAGCCTTTGCGGCGTGCCAAGTGAAAAAAGTATTCAAGGCTGTTTGTTTGCGTGATCCGGGTGATACCAATGATCGCTCGGCTTTGAACGGCATGATTAGCAATTTCAAAAACAGCGATTACAACATCAAGCAGATGTTTGCCGAATCCGCTGATTACTGTAAGGGAGAATAGTGATGAACCTGTTAATTTCTCCGCTAAAAAAACTTCTTCTTGTTGCCAGTGTGCTTGGTGTTGTTGCCTGCAGTGGTGGCAGTGGCCAGGAGGTTCAGCAAAACGATGATTTCACCCGCAACGATGGTGATAATGGAATTTCTTATAACGGGCCAGCGCCCTCCACCGAGGATGTGCAAGCGTTCAAATTGAACCTGTGGGATAACCTAGCGGGTGAAAACCGCTGCGGTAGCTGTCATATTCTGGGCGGTACCTCACCGGAATTTGTACGTGCCGACGACATTAACCTCGCCTATGGTTCCGCTAACCCGCTGGTGGATCTCGAAATTCCGGCTAATTCCCGTATTGTGCAAAAGGTTGCGAGCGGCCATAACTGCTGGAGTTCAGACCCTGCAGTGTGCGCTGATATTATTACCAACTACATTGAAGCTTGGGCCAATACTTCGGGGGCCAGCAGTAATGTGATTGTGTTAACAGCGCCACCGGAATACGAAGTTACCGATAGTAAAAGCTTCCCGGGAGACAGTGGCACGTTTGCCACTACTGTGTACCCGGTGGTCGAGGAATATTGCTCAAGTTGTCACTCGGAAGATTCGGCTTTACAGCAACAGCCATTTATTGGCAGTAGTGATGTTGATGTGGCCTACGATGCATCTCGTAGCCGTATCAATATGGACGACCCTGGCGCATCGCGCTTGGTGACCCGCCTAGGGAGTGAGTTCCACAACTGCTGGACGAGTTGCGACACTAACTCAGCCGAAATGGAAAATGCTATTGCTGCCTTTGCCAATGCCATACCCATTACCGAAGTTGACCCCGACCTCGTCGTTAGTCGTGCTCTCGGCCTGCCCGATGGCATTGTGGCTGCCAGCGGTGGCCGTGTGGAAAACAACATTGTTGCCTTGTACGAGTTTAAAAACAGTTCACTGCAAACCGCATTTGATACCAGTGGCGTGGACCCCGCACTCGATTTGAACTTAACCGGCAATGTGCAGCGTGTAGGCGGCTGGGGAATTCGAATCAATAACGGCAAGGCTCAGGGGTCTACCAGTTCAAGTGAAAAACTATACGACCTGATCCGCGCTACCGGTGAGTATTCCATTGAAGCCTGGGTGGTGCCCGACAATGTCGCTCAAGACGGCCCCGCACGTATCGTGACCTATTCGGGTGGTTCGGAAATTCGTAACTTTACCTTGGGGCAAACCCTGTATAACTACAACTTCATGAACCGCAGTTCGGTAACCGATGGCAACGGCATGCCTATGTTGTCTACTCCGGACGCCGATGAAGTGCTACAGGCAACGCTGCAACACGTTATTGCCAGTTATAACCCCATTTCGGGCATGTCGGTGTATGTGAATGGTGAACTGGCGGCGCAAGACGATACTGTGGTCGGTTCAAATCTCAACGACTGGGACGATACCTTCGCTCTGGCGGTGGGTAATGAAGTCGATGATCAATACCTTTGGCAGGGCGTAGTACGCTTTCTGGCTATCCATAATCGAACGCTCACCGCCGATGATGTGACGATGAATTTCGATGCCGGTGTGGGTGAAAAATTCTTCCTGTTGTTTGGTGTTTCCCACCATATTAATTTGCCTGAGTCGTATATTGTATTCCAGGTGGAGCAGTTTGATAGCTACAGCTACTTGTTCTCGAATCCGTTCTTCATCAGCCTAGGGGACACAGCACCTACCGAAGACATTGTGATTGAAGGTATGCGCATTGGTGTTAATGGTCGTGAAGCGGCTATTGGTCAGAGCTATGCCAACCTTAACGTCACGATCAATTCGAGCAACTACAACGCCGACGTTGGCATGCCTCTGTCGCAACTGGGAGCCGTGATTGAGCTGGATAAAGGCCCTGATCTGGACCAATTCTTTATTAGTTTCGACAGCATTGGCGGTTCTAGCTATACGCGGTCAATGGCCGCGCCTCCCGCAGCACCAGAACCTGCAGACTTGGGTGAGCAGTCTTTAGTCGGCCTGCGCCATTTCGCTGAAATCAACGCTACCATCGCGCAGATGACACAAACCCCCATGGAGGGCTTACCTACCAGCGTCTCGGATGTGTTCGAGGTGGTCAAGCAGCAATTACCAACGGTAGAAAACGTTGACACCTTCCTCGCCGCTCATCAGGCCGGTGTTATGCAACTCTCTGTTGCCTACTGTACGGCACTGGTAAATGACAGTAGTCGCCGCAGTAATGTGTTTGACGGCTTCAATTTTGGCGGCGATGTAACGGCGGCAAATGCAGACCTGATTATCGAGCCGTTACTCGAGGGCCTTAGTGCCGGCGAAGTTGATGTGCAGGGTACGCCAACCGTATTAACAACCCAACCAATACCAGATGCCGTAAAAGCGCATCTGTACAGTTTGGTGGCCGATATGTCGACCGCTAATACCGATACAACTGTTATTGCACTCTGTGCCGCGACTGCGGGCAGTGCTGTGATGATCTTGCAATAATTGAGGTGGACCAGAACCATGGCTAAACGAAGAAATTTTTTCCGTCCGGATGAGCCTCTCAAGCATGCGGATCATCATCGCCCGAAAACCCGTCGCGATTTTATCGCCCAGGGGTTTCAGGCCGGCTTAGGTACCGTTGTCGGCACCTCGATGTTCAGTCTTTTTGCAAGCCCACGCGAAGCGATGGCGTTGTCACCGGATATCGCCAACCTTCTCTCTCCCTGCGGTATTACCGCAGGCGCGGGCAAAATACCTTTTATCTGTTTTGACCTTGCTGGCGGAGCCAATATCGCTGGCTCCAATGTACTGGTGGGCGGTCAGGGTGGGCAAATGGATTTTTTGTCTACGGCGGGCTATAGCAAGCAGGGCTTACCGGGTGACATGATTCCTGGTCTCGAAGAGGTAACTCCCGCGGTTGGTGGCAACGGCGACCATACAAATTCGCAGCTAGGCTTGTCGTTTCATGCCGATAGTCAATATCTGAGGGGTATCCTAGAGCGTACCTCCCCGGGTACTCAGGCGGCGATCAACGGTGCGGTTGTTGCGGCACGGTCAGAAAATGATACCGGTAATAATCCGCACAATCCTATGTACGCTATCAATATGGCTGGAGCTAATGGTGAATTGCTCGCGCTTTGTGGGTCTCGCAGTAGTGAGTCGGGGGGTAACTCCATGGCGCCTGCAGCATTGGTTAATAACGAAGTGCGCCCCACCAAAATTGATCGGCCCTCAGACGTGACTGGTCTTGTGGATGTGGGTGATTTTGGTGCCCTGTCGTCCTCTGAAGTTGTCGCGGTAATGGAATCGGTATCGCGTATCAGTGATGAAAAACTGGCTCGTGTTTCTACCGGCTTAAGCAACGACCAAGATGTCAAAAATCTAGTGAGTTGTGCCTATATTAAAAGTGCGTATCTTGCCGAGCAATTTCCCGATCCCGGCTTTTTAGACCCCGCGACGGATCCGGATATTGTCGGTGCGAACGGTATTTTTACGGTGGATGAGTTTAATGGCGATCGCGAATTTCAA
Organism: Teredinibacter franksiae; assembly: GCF_014218805.1. Lineage (NCBI taxonomy): Bacteria > Pseudomonadati > Pseudomonadota > Gammaproteobacteria > Cellvibrionales > Cellvibrionaceae > Teredinibacter > Teredinibacter franksiae. The sequence goes on from NZ_JACJUV010000001.1 coordinate 3,143,454, forward strand.
AAAGCCGCTTCGGTGATGAAATTAGTAGTCAATGGCTATTCTGGTGCGGGTACGATCACTATGGGTGGTTATGATTATCACACCGGAGATCGCGCCACCGGTGAAATGCGTGATTTACGTGCGGGCCGTTGTATGGGTGCCTGTCTTGAATATGCCGCGCGTAAAGGTGTGCCGTTGATGATGTATGTGTTCAGTGATGGCTCGGTATTCAGTAACGGTATGACCGACGACTCCATTGACGGGCGTGGTAAAGGTGTTTGGACAGGTGACAATCAGCAAACGGCTTCAGCGTTCTTTTTGGTGTATAACCCTGGTGGGCGCCCGGTATTGATTGGTGCAAACCCTGAAGAACAGGCTATACATCAGCAAATTGGTTATATGCGCGGTAGTGGTGATGTGGAAACTACCTCCAGTGGTGACCGCCCCAACCCAGCTGCCAATAATGTAAACTTACTGGTGCAAACGGTTATGCTCAATTATATGGCTTTGCATGGTGAGCAGTCTCAGTTTGAGTCAATGTTTACTAGCCGGGGCCTCTCGCATGGCTTGGGTAGCGCCGGAATGATGGATCGCATTACGTCCTTTGAGCCCATTGTCGATGGGACTATTATCTAAAAGAAGGAAAGTAACCACCTAAATTGCTTAACCCGCTAAGAAACCGGCTCCTGTAGTCGGTTTTTTTTGTGTGAGATAAGCTCAATTCGGTCGGTGTGTGGGTGTGCTTTGGCTCATTGTCTTATGGCGATGTTGCACATTATTCGGTCTTTTTATGGATTAATGTTTCAAAAAAGTGACGAATAGTGGAATCAACGGGGTATTCGTTGTCTATGCTTTAAAAGAAGCTGCTACCCCGACACAGGGATAACAGGCCGTTAAGGAAGGTGGAGTCAGGGTAGTGCAGGAGTCATTGCCAAGGTGACACCAATGGTCGCAGCCAATGTGAGCCACTAGAAACATTAGCAAATGTAGTTTATTTGATCTGCGTTTCAGTGGTGTGCAACGGAATGGTTTTGGTGATCGGTTTCGTTGCTTGGTTAATAGTTACCATGGCAAGCAGGTAAAATTGATGACAGTATCCAATGAAAACCTTCCACTCTTGCTCTTAAAGGCTCGAGAAAACTCCATAGCCTGCGTTCGGCCAATACTGGCCGATTTCGGTTTAACTGAACAGCAATGGCGAGTAATTCGAACCTTAAAGAAAGAAGGCGAGATGAACGCTCAGGACCTAGCGAGCGAGAGCTGCATATTGAGCCCGAGCCTATCGCGTATTCTCAACCGCCTAGAAAATGAAAAAGTTATTTTGAAAAAAGTCGATAGCCAAGATCAGCGAGCGTTGAACATTCGTCTCAGCGCCAAGGGCAATCGGCTTCATGATCGCATCGTACCGAAGGTGGATAAGCAATATAAATTATTGTCGCAAGCGGTTGGTAAAGACACTATTAATAGCTTAGTGGGGCTATTGCAGGAGTTTTCAGATCGCGGTCACCGCTCAGCCGCTGGCAGCGCCTAGCAGGCTTGTTGTTCATCACGCCTTACAGCGTTATACGCTGTAAGGCGCGCCTCCGCTCAAATACCTATATCGGCAAAGGCAGGTTCAGAGTAATCGCTGTATAACCCTTCCGTATCAAAGGCCGCAATGCGCACTTCGTAACGGCCGGCTTCTAGGCTGGTTATTTCAAATTCGCTTCTGGTTTGATCGGTGATAACGGCTGAAGTAAACAGTTCATCGTTTGCGCCTCGGTACATCACTTCGTAGCCACCTATTTCGCTCAACAGTAAATCTTCACCGTTTTCTCGGGTCGTGGGAATGTCCCATTCTACGATGGCGGTGTGTAAATTAGGTGTTGCGGGTGATGAGCTGGAGCTGGAGCTGGACGACGAGGTCGATGATGACGATGATGATGACTGTTGCGATACGTCACCGGGTATGAGATTGCCTTCACCACCACCTGAGCCACAGGCCGACAGTAATGTGGTGGTAAGGAGGATGACTAACAAATTCCTGGCGGTTCCTAATGGAAGAGTGGTCATTGCAATCATTGTTTTACAACTTCTCTATAATTGACATTTGATTCTAGACGACACGTGCGGTTAGAACTGTGGGGTATTTAACGTTTTTACTCGAGTGTGGGGGGGAACCTGTTAAAAAATGTATGTGGATCAAACCTTGTTTAAAACGCGAACAATGGTTTTAAGGGTTTTGCTGGAGATAAGGGTGTTTTAGCGCAGTAGGGTTGGGCGTCCTTGCCCATCTGGAAAGACTGTGTCGGCTAGAGTCCGATTTCAGCGAAGGCTGGTTCAGAGTAGTCCGAGTAGAGACCATCGGAGTCGAAAGCCGCAATGAGTACTTCATATTCGCCAGCGTTTAGGTTTTCGATCAGGAAGTTGTCAATGGTTTGATCGGTGATAACCACGGTGGTGTAGGCAATGTTATCCGTATTGCGGTACATGATTTCATAGCCGCCAATTTCGCTCAACAATAGGTCGTCACCATTTTCCCGGGTGGTTGGGATATCCCATTCCACTACGGCGTCCAATATCTCCGGCTCTGCCGTAGGTTCAACGGTAGGTTCAACGGTAGGTTCTGCCGTCGGTTCAACGGTAGGTTCAACGGTAGGTTCTACCGTCGGTTCAACGGTAGGTTCAACGGTAGGTTCTACCGTCGGTTCAACGGTAGGTTCAACGGTAGGTTCTACCGTCGGTTCAACGGTAGGTTCTACAGTCGGCACAGCACTCGGTTCAACGGTAGGTACTGCGGTAGGCACAGCACTCGGTTCAACGGTAGGTACTACAGTAGGCCCAACAGTTGGTTGTACAGTAGGCTGAATGGTAGGCACTATTGTTGGAGTGATTGTAGGCTCAACCGTTGGCTCTGTAGTGGGGTTGGGTGACTGAATAGGTGCTCGGGTGGGCTCTATAGTTGGCTCTGGAGTTACTTCAGGCTGGGTGCTTGGCGGAAGTAATGTTCCTCCCTGATTAGACCCACCGGGCGCAGTGCCACCGCCACAGGCGATAAGGGAAGTACATATGAGCGCGCTTGCAGTCAGTCGTAAAAAGTTCATTAGCCGTTACCTCAAAATCAACATTAATTAGTATTTGGTACTTTTGTATTGTTGTGTATGCATTATAAACTGATCAAAAGGTACCAGTTGTGTGCCGGTTAACATAAAAAATGATCAAAAAACGAGCTGTGCGCCATCATTACAAAGTGTGAGTTTTGTCTAATTTTAAATGAGACTTAGTGCAGGTTTTTGCCGCTGTTTTGGTCGAGTATGGGCAGAGGGTGGTGTCGCGAGGTGTCGTAATCGGCAGAAATGGAGAGCCTGCGCTCTAGGCTTCTGGTAATCCCCGCGCAGATTCCTCATAATCTGCCGCCGTTTTTTAATCCCGGAAACAGATATTAGAATGAGCAGTATCAACGCCCGCATTGCCCAAGAACTCAATACCCAAGAACGTCAGGTAGCCGCCGCTGTAGCGCTGTTGGATGAAGGCTCAACAGTGCCTTTTATCTCGCGCTATCGAAAGGAAGTAACCGGGGGGCTCGACGATACCCAGCTACGAGAGCTGGAGCAGAGGCTTACCTATTTGCGTGAAATGGAAGACCGGCGGGAAACTATACTGAACTCCATTACCGAACAGGAAAAATTAACGCCCGAGCTAGAGGCACAGATAAAAGCGGCTGATACTAAAACGCAACTGGAAGATCTCTACCTTCCTTATAAGGTCAAGCGCAGAACCAAGGCCCAGATTGCCCGTGAAGCTGGGTTGGAACCCCTGGCCGATCTACTGCTAAGCGACCCATCAAAAGACCCAGAGCAAGAGGCGCAGGCGTTCTTCAACAGTGAACACAAAATTGAAAACACCAAGTCGGCGCTGGATGGCGCCAAGCAGATATTGATGGAGCGCTTCAGTGAAGATGCCGCCCTTCTTGAAAAACTACGCAACTTTTTGCGCACGGAAGGATGTTTGCAAGCGAAATTAGTGGAAGGAAAAGAGCAGGAGGGGGCTAAATTTCGGGACTATTTTGAACACAGTGAAGCGCTGGTAAAAACACCTTCTCACCGTGCTTTGGCCATGTTTCGCGGTCGTAACGAAGGTGTGTTGACCCTCGCGCTAAACCTCGATGAACCCGAGGACAAACCGGCAACTGCTATGCATCCGTGCGAAATAATGGTGGCGGAGCGTTTTACTATTACTGACGAGGCGAGGCCGGCGGATAAATGGTTAGCGGAAGTTGTGCGCTGGACGTGGCGAATTAAATTACACACGCATCTGGAAACCGACCTGCTCGGGCGTTTGCGCGATAGTGCAGAAGCTGACGCGATTGATGTATTTGCCAGTAATCTCAAAGACCTACTACTGGCCGCCCCCGCTGGCCAAAAGGCAACAATAGGGCTCGACCCTGGGTTACGTACTGGGGTTAAAGTTGCTGTTGTAGATGCGACTGGGCAAGTGGTAGATCACTGCGCGATATTTCCAACGCCCCCGCAGAACCGAATTCAGGAAGCTGAAGCTGTCATTGTCGCGTTGTGTAGAAAACACAACGTTGGGCTTATCGCTATTGGCAATGGCACGGCTAGCCGTGAAACCGACAAGTTTGTGGCTGATGTACTAAAGGCGCATACCGATATCACTGCTCAGCAAGTGGTGGTAAACGAAGCCGGTGCTTCTATTTATTCGGCGTCGGAATATGCGGCTAAAGAGTTTCCCGATTTGGATGTCACCATACGCGGCGCAGTCTCGATTGCACGTCGGCTGCAGGACCCGCTGGCGGAGCTGGTAAAAATTGATCCGAAGTCCATAGGCGTAGGCCAATATCAGCATGATGTGTCTCAGTCTCGTTTGGCGAAAATGCTGGATACAGTGGTAGAAGATTGTGTGAATGGCGTGGGCGTGGAAGTCAATACCGCTTCTGCACCGCTTTTGGCGCGGGTGTCCGGACTTAACACCACAGTGGCTAACAATATCGTCGAATTTCGAAATCAGAATGGCCCCTTCTCAAACCGCAAGCAGTTCTTAAAAGTGGCCCGGCTGGGCGAAAAAGCCTTTGAACAGGCGGCGGGGTTTCTGCGTATTGCCAGTGGTGATAACCCCCTAGACGCTTCGGGTGTGCACCCAGAGGCTTATTCGGTTGTGGAAAGCATTGCCGAGAAAAATCGTCGCGAAATTAAAGGTTTGATGGGGGATACCGGCTTCTTACGTTCGTTGAGCGCAAACGATTACACCAGCGATCAGTTTGGAGTACCTACAGTAACGGATATTTTATCGGAGCTTGATAAACCCGGTCGGGACCCGCGCCCAGAATTTAAAACCGCCAGCTTCCAAGAGGGTATAGAAAAAATATCCGACCTGGAGCCGGGTTTGATTTTAGAGGGCACGGTAACCAACGTAACGAACTTTGGTGCTTTTGTTGATGTGGGTGTTCATCAAGACGGCCTTGTGCATATTTCGGCACTGTCCAATACCTTTGTAAAAGACCCGCGCGAAGTGGTTAAAGCCGGGGATATCGTTAAAGTAAAAGTCATGGAGGTTGATGTGCCACGGAAGCGAATTGCTATGTCGATGCGTTTGGACGATACCCCTGGCGAGAAAACTTCACAACCTGGTGGCGGTGCGCGTCGAGGCGCAAAGGGAGCCGCGCCACGACCACAAAAACAGCCTCAGTCACAACAGGGCACTATGGCTGCATTGTTTCAGGCGGCTGCACAAAATCCAAAAAACCGAAAGTGATAACCGCCGGGGTATAAGGGTTGCGACAACTTTTCGTTCGGTAATGCCCATAAAAAAGGCCAGCTAATTAGCTGGCCTTTTTGGTTAGCGGCTTAATCAATCTGATTGCGGGATACTTTCTTGCTGGTATCGAGCCAGCCGTTCAACTCGGTCACATCGACCGGGGAGAGGGCGCCGGCAACTTGCTTGAGTTGCAGGGTGCTAAGCACATAAGAGTAGAGCGCATCAAAATAGTCACGTTGGGCACGGTATAAATTACGCTGTGCGTTCAATACATCGACCAAGTCGCGGGTACCGACATCGTAGCCGGCTTGGGTGGCTTCTAGTGCACTTTGGTTCGAGGTGATAGCCTGTGAGCGAGCTTTTACCGTGGCAACGCTGGTGGTTACCGTGAGGTAGATAGAGCGGGTTGCCTGTACAACATCGCGCTGGCTCTGGCTCAGTTGTTCACGCGCGGCAATGAAGTCCTGCGCGGCTCTGCGGCGCGCAGCAGAAACGCCACCACCGTTAAAAATGGGTACCGATAGTGTCACACCAATGGATTGGCCTTGGGTGTCAGTGGTGGTAATTAGGCCAGTGTTAGGGTCGCTTTCGTTTGAGTTGTCTGAGTAGCTATAGGAGCCGACAAGTGTTGGTAGGTGCTGCGATTTTGCTGCTTTGCTAACATTTTTGGCGGAAGCGGCGCTGAGCGATGCAATTTTAAGGTTGTAGTTTTTTTCCATGGCCATATCCACCCAAGCATTCCGTTCAGCGGGGATGGGGGGAGATACGGTGAGGTCTTTCTTTAGCGGAGACAGCTGGAAGTGCGGCCGGCCGGTAATTACTTCTAAGGCTTCGAAAGCGATTGCTAGGCGGCCTTCGGTTATCAGTCGCTCTGCGGTGGCAGAGTCGAATACCGCCTGCGCTTCGTGTACTTCGGTAATGGCGGTTAACCCGACCTCAAAGCGCTGACGGGTTTGTTCTAGCTGATGGGAAAGTGCGTTCTCTTCCGCCTTCGCCGATTCTAGGTTATCAACCGCTTGTAAGGCAGCAAAATAGCCCTGAGCTGAACGCAGAATAATATCCTGTTCTGCAACTCGAAACTGCGCTTCAGCAATATCCGTTACGTCTTTTGCCTGCTGGTAAGAATACCAGACGGCCATATCGAACAATGGTTGGTTGAGGGTAATAGAGTAACCGCTATTGGTGCCGTTGGATTCGCTATTGATTGGCGCCAGGTTATCGTTAGTGGTGGTGGTCAAATCGGATGACGAGTCAGTCCAACCGGCCTGTGCGTTAACGCTGGGTAATAGACCCGCAAGGCCTAGCTTTGCACTCTCTTTACCCGCTTCCCTGTTCGCCTGGGCCACTTTAAACGTATGGTCGTTTAACAGCGCTTGCTGGTAAATTTCTTCCAGTGTAGAAGCCTGTCCTATAGTGGATATACCGCTAAGGGCGGCCAGGGCCATAAAATTCCTGCATGTTTTGTTCATGAATGTTGTCCAGTGGTCGAGTAATTGTCTAATTCTTGTGCGGTCTTTATTTTTGCGATACTCAATATGGGGTTTAGCCAGACTGATATCACGATTTTAGCTTGAATAAATTACATCATGGGGTGGGGGAGCTGAATGTCAACACTTACTGTAGCTTTACTCTGCGCATGGGCCTAAATACACTCATCTTCTTAATTAATAGTGGGGGGAAGCTAAATGGCCGATATGGGGGCGAAAGCCGAATTGGGGGTGGATGATTTCACCGTTCATGAAGACGATGTTGTATACAACGGTTTCTTCAAAATGTACAAATTACGGCTCAGCCACAAGGCCTTTGATGGTGGTGATATTGATAATATCAGCCGCGAGCTATTTCATCGAGGCGAAGCGGCAGCTGCGATCCTCTACGACCCGCAAAATGACCTTATTGGCCTTATAGAACAATTTCGCATAGGTGCGTTGGCATCGGAGTTTGGGCCTTGGTGCTTGGAAACGGTGGCGGGCATGATGGAGGAAGGTGAAACACCGGAAGCGCTTATCCGGCGTGAGTTGGAAGAAGAGGCGGGCATTGTTGGCGCCCACATTTTACCTATCTCTAGTTATTACTCATCACCGGGCGGCTGTAGTGAAAAAATCCATCTGTTTTGCGGGTTGTGCGATCTAAAGGGTAAAGGTGGTCTATTTGGTTTAGCGGATGAGCATGAAGATATTCGCTTTACGGTATACCCTGCCGGTGATGTTTTTCAAACTATGTATCAGGGTCGTACCAATAACGCGGCAACCTTGATAGGCTTGCAGTGGATACAACTTAATCGAAACGATTTACAAAATACATACGCAGGCCAATAGACGTGGCAACCTCTTCCGAATTAAACACCTCCAAACAAAAGTCGATATCGGTCGATATTAAAGGCCATCACGCCCAGTGTGAGCTTAATTTCCATCGTCTGCTAACGCTTATGCCGGGCTGGAAAGAGGGCGCCGAACGGTGGGCGTTTGCCATTGGTTCTGGGCACCTGTTTAAAGTGCAAATGCGCGTTATCGATTCGGCGCGCTACACCACTACTTTAGAGGTGGAGCAGCATCAGCAAGGGCTGCAGCCGCCACGGCTAATTGTGCGTTTATACCACGACGCGAGTATGGCGGAGATCATCTCCTGGGATGGCCATAGGCACTGGAAACCACATTACGACTACCCTAACCCGCAAATGTATATGCCAGACGAAAAGCTTGCCCTCAACCGCTTCTTGGGAGACTGGTTAGAAGTGTGTCGCACTCAGGGATATGCCCGCTCAGATTAGTGTGAAACTGTTCTCGTTCGTACAAAATATTATTTCGCTTTCAGCTCATTCCAGCCCACACTTCCTCTACCGGGGTAGCACTCTCGCTTGACCACAAGCCGTTATTGGTGCCCTAGATAAGCAAAGTTCAACGGTGTTAAGGCTTATCTGTTGGTTCATACGAGTACGGGAGTTTGGCCACATTACTTAAAAGTTTCCAACGGGAGCTTTAAATTAGTGTTATCACGCCCTAATATGGATAGCCCCGCCATTAAATGGATACAGGAGCCTGAAAAAAGGTCTAAACGCCAAAGGGTTTTTAGAAACAAGGTTCCAAGAGCAGAGCAGATGAATTATGAGGCCGTTTCGCCTTTTACAGATAACGGATTGTCACTTAGGTAGTCAGCCTGGAGAGAAGCTACTCGGTCTAGATACCGATCAGAGCCTCTACGATGTACTTCAGCTGCTACAAGCTAATGAAGCCCCGGATATGATCCTCGCAAGTGGAGACATATCCAATGATGGCGGCGTTGCTTCCTATGAGCGTTTCATTCATATCATTGAGCGCTACTTTCCCAATACGCCCTTGGCCTGGTTGCCCGGTAATCACGACGACCCCATGAATATGGATCAGGTCGCTAATTTACCCATTGAGGCCCATTGCATTCGCGGCGGCTGGAACATGACTTTTCTCGATTCGCGTATCCCGATGGAAGAAGGTGGAGATCTGCACCCCAATGAGCTCGATCGGTTGGATCAGCAATTGGCGGCTTACCCTAGGTTACCTGCCGCGGTTTTCCTCCATCACCAGCCGGTTCCTGTCGGTAGTGAATGGCTGGACCAGTACGTAGTATTGAGCCATAAAGCATTTTTTAAAATCCTCGATCGACACCCACAGGTTAAATCGGTGTGTTGGGGCCACGTGCATCAGTCTTTTGAAGCGGAGCGAAACGGCGTGCAATTACTGGCAACGCCTTCCACCTGCGTACAGTTTTTGCCCAATTCCGAGAAGTTTGGTGTTGATGCGGCCATGCCGGGTTATCGTCGCTTCGAGCTACACGCCAATGGCCGTGTTGAAACCGAGGTATGCCGAATTAAAGATAAAGTGTACAAAATCGATTTCGCCTCCACCGGCTATTAAAGACCGCTATAATGCAGGCCTTCGCAAGAGGTCTGCATGGCAACAATTCTTTATATTCACGGTTTTCTCAGCTCTCCGCAGTCATTTAAAGCTCGGGTTACTCAGCAATGGCTGGCGGCCAACCGGCCTGATCTCCACTATATTTGCCCCGCTTTATCGTCTTACCCACAAAAGGCTGCCGCCGCACTTAAGGATCAGCTAAAATCGCTTGCGCAAGAGCCGCTGTATATCATTGGTAGCTCTCTTGGCGGGTTTTGGGCTACCTGGCTGATAGAGCAGTCGCTTGCAAAAAAAGCGGTAATCATCAACCCTGCTGTTGCTCCGCAAACATTTGTGCGGCCGTTACTGGGTGAACCACTGAAGAGCTACTACACCGACGAAGTATTTACTTTGGGCACCGACGACTTGGCCGCTATTGAGCAGTACGACTACCCGGTGGTGAAACGATACGATGCCTACTGGCTTATGGTACAAATGGGCGATGAAACGCTGCCCTACCAGCAGGCTGTTGCAAAATACCGGTGGTGCCAGCAGCGGGTCGAGCCGGGGGGTAGCCACACGTTTGATGGCTATGAAAAATGGCTGCCAAAGATAATGAATTTTTTTAATGTGTGATCGCCTAAGTATTCAGTGTTACATGCATGAGATAAACAGTGCGACAAACGGTATAAACATTAAAACCACCCATACAAACAAAAACAATTAGAGAAGCAATGGCAACTTACACTGCAGAAGATATTGAAGTACTCACGGGTCTAGACCCGGTGAAAAAACGCCCGGGTATGTACACCGACACTACACGCCCAAATCATCTCGCGCAGGAAGTGATAGACAACAGTGTTGATGAAGCCTTGGCCGGTCATGCAAATAAAATTGAAGTAGTGCTGCATAAAGACCAATCCGTCAGTGTTTCCGATGACGGACGAGGTATGCCAGTAGATTTACATCCAGAACAAAAAAAACCGGGTGTGGAGGTTATTCTTTCAACACTTCATGCGGGGGGTAAATTTTCTAATAAAAACTATCAGTTCTCCGGTGGTTTACACGGCGTGGGTGTATCGGTTGTTAATGCACTTTCACAGGTTTTAGAGGTCACTATTAAGCGCGACGGTAAGGTGTACCGCATAGGCTTTAAAAACGGTGACAAGGCCTCCGACCTCACCGAGGTCGATACCTGTGGCAAGCGCAATACGGGCACCACCGTTAGATTTCTACCCAACCCTAAGTATTTTGATTCCCCTAAATTTTCGGTTTCACGCTTGCGTCATGTACTGCGAGCAAAAGCAGTATTGTGTCCCGGTCTTGAGGTTGTATTCGTCGACGAACAGTCGGGAGATACCGATACTTGGTTCTACCAAGATGGACTTAAAGACTATTTGAAGGCCGCTACACAAGGGTGGGAAACACTGCCCGAGCAACCCTTTGTAGGCGTGTTTGCCGGTACTACAGAGGCGGCAGACTGGGCCGTGCAATGGTTGCCAGAGGGCGGCGAAGTTGTTCAAGAAAGTTACGTTAACCTTATTCCTACCGCGCAGGGGGGCACCCATGTAAATGGCTTGCGCACCGGGTTAATGGATGCAATGCGAGAGTACTGTGAAATTCGCAATATAATACCGCGTGGCATTAAACTGGCTCCCGATGATATTTGGGCGAATTGTTGTTTTGTTTTGTCACAGAAAATGTCAGACCCGCAGTTTTCTGGTCAAACCAAAGAACGCTTGTCTTCACGCGAGGCGGCGGCTTTTGTGTCGGGTGTAGCCAAAGATGCTTTCAGTTTATGGTTGAATCAGCATACGGAAGAGGGTGATAAACTTGCTGATTTTTGCATTAGTAACGCGCAAAAACGTGTGCGTTCAAGCAAAAAAATTGCACGTAAAAAAGTTACCGCTGGCCCGGCATTACCGGGAAAGCTGGCCGATTGCTCTTCCGATGATCCAAGCGCAGGCGAATTATTTTTAGTGGAAGGCGACTCGGCGGGCGGCTCTGCTAAACAGGCGCGAGATCGCGTGTATCAAGCTATCATGCCATTGCGCGGAAAAATATTGAATACATGGGAGGTGGATAGCGCAGAAGTGCTTGCCTCACAGGAAGTACACGATATTTCTGTTGCGCTCGGCATCGACCCGGGCTCCGATAACCTCGAAAACTTACGTTACCACAAAGTGTGTATTCTTGCCGACGCCGACTCCGATGGCTTACATATTGCCACGCTGCTTTGCGCGCTTTTTGTTCGCCATTTTCATGCGTTAGTCAAAACTGGCCACGTGTTTGTTGCCATGCCGCCCTTGTTTCGTATCGATATAGGTCAAGACGTTTACTATGCCCTCGATGAAAGTGAAAAGCAGGGTATTCTCGAGCGCATACAAGCGGAAAAGAAGAAGGGCAAAGTGAATGTGCAGCGTTTTAAGGGGTTGGGTGAAATGAACCCGCTACAATTGCGAGAAACCACTATGGCCGTTGATACCCGTCGGTTGGTGCAGCTAACAATTGATGCGGGAGACGACACTCATCAGCTTTTAGATATGCTGTTAGCAAAGAAACGCTCGGGTGATCGAAAGATATGGCTTGAAAGTAAGGGCGCTCTGGCGGACATCGACTAGTTCTTGTACCTCTCCAATGCTTTATGCAGCGCCCGCTGAATTTTTTCGGATTCAGTTGGGCTGTTGCCGCACTTATAAGGTAATGACCAATACCCCGAATTCGTCTCGTCGTGCCCTTCGGTAAACGCGAAACAAACATTCCCTTTCTGTATTATCTTTTGCCCGTGAATAGTGGTAAATGTATCGACATTTTTGTGCCTGGTGTTGTTCTGGCTATAGAGTTTATTCGCATCACCAATATTTTTTCGAAGTTTAGGATCAAATACAGTTGCCGATCTTTTTTGCTGTTGCGGGAAAGAACGGCTAACGGAATTGTTTGTGGTTATGTCTACAGGTTCACTGGGCTGGATTCTGGCTTGGTCGATGTTGTTATTCGGTCGTATTTTTATGGCGGAATCGGCAACGCCTTTCATGGTCACTTCATTGTGTAAAAGCTTTTCTTTCAAGTCAGCTTCCGGCTGGGCGGGCAGGCTTGGCTTTTTGTTGGTTTGCAAGCTGTGGGGCTGCAAGAGATGTACGGTTCGGATACTTGCTGCTCCTTGAGGGGGCTCCATGGGTAGCCTCTCAGGTTTGAAACAATAAAAGGCTGTAAAATGCACGGCCGCAGAAAAGATCAGTGCAACAATAAGTTTTTTAGCTTGGCTGTTGTCCAGCGTTCTGGCAAAGTCTTCTGTGAGTACCAGCAAACGTTATTCCAATAAGTGATAGAGGTGCTCTTATGTGACGGCTAGAAGGCCATTTGGTTCGGGTGAGATTTCGCAATTGTTTAGGCCTAACTAGAGGAATTTAAGCGAGTGTTTTAAAAAACGGTACCCATAAACCGTTTTTATCTGTGCTCTCAGAGTGAAAAACCTGAAAAACTGATGCTCCAAAATCAAACAATTGGACTAAGCTGAAGTAACAGTGCCAACGGTTCTTGGTGATGTGACTATGTGTTGTATTGCGAGATGTGAAGCTCATGCCTGTGTGGAGAATTCCGACGAAAGCTTTAGATTGTTCAAGGCTGAGCTTGTACAGATGTTTTCGCTGTTTGATGGTGTTGTTTTTAGTTCTACAGGGTATTACGGCCTTGGCTTGTGAGCAAAAGCCGGGGTATGCCGAGCCCGTATTGGTCTTTCCTCCAAAATTCAATGCCAAAGATCGCGAACAGGAGTACACCTTTAACCTGATCCGGCTAATTCTGGCTAAATCCATCGATAAGTACGGCCCCTGCAATGTGGTGTATATGGATACAAACATCCCATTGAATCGCGCCGAGCTTTATTTAGAAAAAAATCAGCGCGTTCATGTGGTGTCTCTTACCGTGACGCGCGATAGAGATAAGCGCTTTTTGCCGGTTCGGTTACCATTGTCCAGAGGTTTACGTGGCCTAAGGTTGTTGTTGATTCGGGAAAGCGAGCAGCCGCGTTATTCTGCCGTTCGTTCGCTAGATGGCCTCAGGGCTTTGACAGCCGGGCAGGGAGCTAACTGGGTTGACACTCAAATACTGAGGCAAAACGGCTTATCGGTAATTACAACCGACAACGTTAATTCGCTTGCGGGCATGCTGGCCAGCAGGCGGTTTGATTACTTTCCACGAGGCTCTAGAGAACTGGTTTCGGAGATGCGTATCTACGAAAATTTGCCCATAGTGCTAGAAAGTGATTTGGTGCTCAGCTATCCCAATCTTACAGCGCTGTATGTTCATCGCGAAAACTATGCACTGGCTCACCGCCTTGAGTACGGTTTGGAACGTGCGTACGATGATGGTAGTTTTGATCAATTTTTTTATGCCCACCATAGCGTAGAGGCGGCGCTAAAGTATATGGATTTGGAAAACCGCCGCGTGTTACATCTGTGTAATCCTTACCTGCCTCCCTGGGTGCCCATACAAAAAGCGAAATACTGGCTGGTGCCCTGGCCGGCACGTATGCAAACTACTGTATGCATGGGGCAGTAGCGGGTGTCGGCTCGTGGAAACTGAATTACTGGCTGCTGGATACTTCCCCACCCCTGCTCATAAACACAACAGATACAACCTGTGTCCTTGAGTTAGCGCCGACTCCCTGCGCAACCCGTAAGTTTTGAAAGGTTAGTCATCCTGCAGTGTTGCGGTTTTTGTGCGGGGCTAGCCCCTAGTTGTTTTTTACATAAAACACGGGTAATTTGCGTATCTTAAATTATTATATTACTATTTGGGTTGGTCCGACCTTCCATACTCACTTACCCGTGCAGCACTGGAGTGGCGTGCTGCGCCTGCCCGGGAGAATAGGCCAGCTGAGCGAGGTTTTAGGTGTCGTTTTTTGCCATTGCTTTCTTGGCATAGAAAGCCTCGCTCAAGACCCTTTTTTGGGTTCGGCTACAATCAATCATTAGATATGCCTAATAATTGTTAATAATCCACAGCTTTTTCTGCCGAGCCCTTCGGTGTCGGTTTAACCCTGAGACGTGATAAAAAATCATACGTTGGTTGGCAGTGCTAGGTATCAGAGGTTTTCTAAGGAATAAATGCCTATCGAACTCACGGAAAATTTCGATACCGAAGAAGTGCAATTTTTGTTTGAAATTTAATGACTTTGAATAGGTGAAACCTGCAGCATTCCTTAATATGTGTGAGCATATTGAGATACTTGCGCAATTGGTTTTGAAGGTTTCACTTTAATAGTAAGGATTAGGAGCTGCTTCGTACATCTTCCCGAACGGCTGCAAGCCTCACTTACAAAAAAATAAGTCCGTCAAGGCTAAGGGTAATAATGTGAATAAACTACTGTCTCGGGCCTTTGTGCTTTCGGTTTCATTTTTATTGTCGTTCACGGCGTGTGCCAAGCCGTCTGGAGGCGAAGCGTCAATAGTACAATCCTTATATGGCACCATGCCCAATGGTGAGTTGGTTACGCAGTATGTGCTAACCAATACCAGTGGTGTGGAAGCCACTATTATTACTTATGGTGGCATCATAACCTCTCTTAAAACGCTCGATAAAAATGGCAAGCTTGGCGATATTGTGTTGGGTTATGACAACTTAGAAGGTTACATAGCAGACTCGAATTATTTCGGTGCGTTAATCGGCCGTTATGGTAACCGTATTGGTAAAGCGCAGTTTTCTATTGAGGGTAAAACCTACCAGCTAGAAGTTAACGATGGCGAAAACCATCTTCACGGTGGCTTTAAAGGTTTCGACAAAAAAAATTGGAATGCGACAGCCTTCAAAATTGACGGCGAAGTTGGTTTGAAGATGGAGCTGTTCAGCCCAGACGGTGAGCAGGGTTACCCCGGTAATGTCACTGCTCAAGTGGTTTATACGTTAAAAAGTAGTAACGAGTTGGTTATGGATTATATGGCGATAACCGATAAGCCTACGCATATCAACATGACTCAGCACAGCTACTTTAATCTAGCAGGCGACGGTAGTATTCTCGATCATCAGCTTACAATTCCAGCGGATAGCATAACACCCGTCGATAAAGGCCTGATTCCAACTGGGGCCCTGGATAAAGTAGAGAACACGCCTTTTGATTTCCGTAAAGCTACGGCCGTTGGCAAACGCATTGATGTTAAAAATCCTCAGTTGGCATATGGTTTGGGTTATGATCACAATTTCGTGTTGAATAAGTCTGAAGAGGGGGCTTTTGAATTGGCAGCGAAAGTTGTTGAGCCTAAAACGGGGCGTGTACTGGAAATCTTTTCGGAAGAGCCAGCCATTCAGTTCTATTCCGGTAACTTCCTCAATGGTACCGCGAAAGGTAAGGGCCAAACTTATGAGCACCGCACGGGTTTTTGTCTTGAACCACAGCATTTTCCTGATGCTCCCAATCAGCCTAACTTTGCTTCAACATTGGTTAAGCCCAGCGAGGTTTACAGTACGCGTATGAGTTATCGTTTCAGCGCGGTCAAATAAATTCTTATCAGCAGGGCGCTTACGCTCCCTGCTACGTCCCTTTGTTTTTCTCCGTTTTGATTGTAATCCCAGGTAATTAAATACCTTCTATGTGCGAAAGCGCTATTTACTTTCCTGTTTTTTCCTTGTCGTGCAGATATGTGAATCGATCTTTTTATATGAGCTAAAGCCACGATCTAATGCTAAGCGATAGCGCCTAACCCTACAGAAAAATGAGTTTTTTGAGCGGTACTCTGAAATATTTCGATGCGTTACTGCTGCGTTTATTTGGCGTAATTCGGGGCGGGAATTGAGCGATTCCCGAGGCGAAAGTTTGGCTTTAATCGAGCATTTTACATGCTTTGAGTCGCTTGGTTGGTGGATGCCCGCGTATAAGGGAAGCTATAGTGACTTGCCTTGTAGCTTATGTGCGGTCGGTGGTCTCGTAGCACGAGCATAATTCAAACTCAAATTTTGATCATGCCTGCGAACGCGGCTATCTTTTGTCGGGGGCTACCCAAGGCCACGGAAAATCGACACTTCTGTTCACTGGAGCGACTGGGTAAAAGGTGCGTGAGGATTTTTTTATCCCCTCCGCGCGTAGATAGGTATTCATAACCCTAATAAGCACGCCGTTTGGTCCAAACCGAAAACAAAAAAACGCCCCGACTTCGGGGCGTTTTTTAAAGGCTAATGGGCAGATTGAGCATTAAAAGAATCGCCAGTAAATAAACATGGTAATACCAATAATCATGCCTGTATGGAGTATATCCCACATATCGATACCCGCTTTAAGCTCGGCCATCTGTTCTGGTTTCATTGTGCGGAAGGTAATGCCCTCAAGCTGCGCGATATCGGTTTTAGGCGTAAACAGGCTGATTACCATCATAAGCACCACTACCGTTATCATGAGGAAAATACAGATATACAACCAGTTTTCGTTAGCAAACCAACCTATGAAAGGTATACCTTCTAGTTCGGCTGCCCAGAAAGACAGCACCAATCGCGACATGCCCAGAGCAAAGCCGATAACTAAACCCCAGAAGCCCGCGGCTTCGGTAATGCGCTTAGAGCCAAGGCCCAGTAAGAATACGGCAGCAATACCTGGCGCAATCAAAGCCTGTACCTGCTGCAGGTATTCAAACAAGTTCGAGGAAAGTGCCAGCATTAACGGTATCCACAGCATACCGAGAATTACAATGCCCACAGTTGCGAGACGGCCGACATGCAGAAGCTTTTTCTCTGAAGTTTTTGGGTGTAACTTTTTATAAAAGTCGATAGTAAATAAGGTTGCGGAGGAGTTGAACAGCGAGGCAAGTGAAGACATTAATGCCGCCAGTAGCCCGCCAATCACAATGCCTTTGACACCGGAGGGCAGTAGTTCAGTTACCAGCGTTGCGAATGCCGAGTCGGATGTGCCGTAACTAATGAGGCCTTTTTCTCGCAGCGCAAAAGCAATCATGCCGGGTACGAGGAAAATAAATACCGGCAACAGCTTTAGGTAGCCCGCAAAGATAGTACCGCGACGCGCTTCCTTAATGCCCTTCGCAGAAAGTACACGCTGAACAATGTACTGATCGGTACACCAGTACCAAAAGCCGATAATAAAGGAACCGAAAAGTACACCAGGCCAAGGGAAATCAGGGTCATCCCAGGGGCGAATCAAATGCATTTTTGCTTCATTAATGCGCTCTACTTCGGCCCAGCCGCCGACCTTGTCTAGGCCAACCCAAAGAATCACAATGGAGCCAATCAGCAGTACGGGGGTTTGCAGTACGGACGTCCACATAATGGCTTTCATGCCACCCAGAACCGTGTAAATACCGGTAACTACCACCATAGCCACGGCGGCAACCCAGAAGAACGGTATGCCCCAAAGGGTGTCGATACCCAGTAGTGTTTGCAGTACTAGGGCGCCCGCATAAACGGTGACGGCCACCTTGGTTAGTACATAACTTACAATGGAGATAGCCGCGAGAAAGGTGCGAGAGCGCGAGGAAAAGCGACGCTCAAGAAACTCAGGCATGGTGTAAACCCCGGAGCTCCAGTAAAACGGCACAAACACCCAGCCGAGCAGCAAAATAATGTAAGACTGTAACTCCCAGTGCGCCAAGGCCATACCTGAAGACGCGCCTGCGCCAGACAGGCCCACAAGGTGCTCCGAGCCAATATTGGAGGCAAAAATAGACGCACCAATAGTCAGCCAGGTCGCGTTACGGCCGGCTAAAAAATAATCTGTTGTGTCTTCTTCTCGAGACAAAATGGATAGGTAGACAATCCCGGCCAGAAGAATGAAAAATCCCCCGAGCACGAGCCAGTCGAGTGTGCTTAACTCGATCATGGTGTGGTAACTCCCAATGTTCTGTTGTTATTAAAATATCGTATTAGACGAGGCTAAAACAAGTCGTAGTATTGTAATACAATTGGTGGTCGTTGTCAGAGCCTTTATTTGGCCGATGGTTTGAACTTCACTTCCCGCCAGTTCGGCCAGTGTACCGGTGCAGCTAGGGCTTGTCCTAGTCAAAGGTGTCCCAGTTAAAGATAGACCTGTAGGCAAATCTATTGAGCCTATTCGGTCGTAGTATCAACATTAATGGGGGGCTCGAGGCGTTACAATAACGTCAACCTTTGCTGTGGTTGGAGTCGCATTGTGCTAATTTCGGCAGTCTAACGAGCGACCCGCAGTGGACGCTGTTCATTAATTAACTTTGGAGTAACCGTGCTAGATAAATACCAAGCCATCATTTTCGATATGGACGGAACCTTGGTCGACAGTGGCCAACTGCATGAAGTGGCCTGGACGCGCACTTTGGAAAACTATGGCATACCGGTTGATCGGGCATTTATGCGTTCCTTAGCCGGTGTGCCCACCAAAGGCACGCTAGATATTCTGTTGGAACATTTTAACCTGCAAGTAACCGCCACCAGCAGCGAAATGAATGACTACAAAGAAGCGGTAGTACGCAACATTGCTAAAGATTACGTAAAACCCACCGCTCTTGAAGAGTACGCCCGTCGTTACCTTGGTCAAAAACCTATGAGCGTAGGCACCGGCGCCTATACCGCAGAGGCTGAATCGATTTTGGCATGGTGTGGTATTCGTGAACTTATTGGGCCGGTGGTTGGTGCCGATCAAGTAGCAAACCCCAAGCCGTCACCCGATACGTTTTTACTCTGCGCAGAATTAATGGGGGTGTCACCCGAAAACTGCGTTGTTCTAGAGGATTCAAAACTAGGCTTGGAAGCTGCCGAACGGGCAGGCATGGATGGCATAGATGTGTTGGAAGCCTTTAGTGTTCGCAATGACTATTTTTTGTAACAGGCTCGAAGGATAAAGCGTGGGTAAATCAGCTCGATAGAATTGAGCGTCGTTGTGCTTCAATAATGGGCTGTTGAATATTTTGTTTGGGTGGAGATTCCGCTAGCGGTTGGTGGGGGTGAGGGTAGAGGCAGGGTTATATCGGCGATAAACCGAACAATAAGTACAAAAATTAACGCAGTCGCGACCCTATGCCTAGTAAGCTTAGTAAAAGACATGATTCTGAGGCGACCAATGGCTATTTTTAAACCCTGTGGGGCAATCACCCTTCTTTCTTTGTTACTTGTGGCTTGTGGTGGTTCTGGTGACGGAGATTCAACCAGCTCAAGCTCAGCCGCTAGCTCTGTTTCGTCATCCTCGAGTTCGTCCTCGAGTTCGTCCTCGAGTTCGTCCTCGAGTTCGTCCTCGAGTTCGTCCTCGAGTTCGTCCTCGAGTTCGTCCTCGAGTTCGTCCTCTAGCTCGTCCTCTAGCTCGTCCTCTAGTATGTCCGATCAGTTGATTAAGGTGAATCAGGTGGGCTACCTGTTAGATGCACCAAAAATGGCTATTGTGCCCGAGGTATCAGCCGCAAGTTTCGATTTGGTGAATGCAGCGGGTATTGTTGTTTATACCGGCAACCTGTCTGCACCGACTACTTGGGAGCCAGCCGGGGATTCAGTAAAGCTGGCAGACTTCTCCAGCTTCAATACCAGCGGGTCTTATCGTATTACAGTGGAAGGTGTGATTGACTCCGATAGCTTCGACATAGGTGCTCAGGTATACAGCGACCTGCATGATGCCACTATCAAAGCCTACTATTACAACCGTGCTAGCACGGCACTACTGGCAGCGCACGCTGGCGACTGGCAGCGTGCAGCTGGCCACCCAGACACCAATGTACTTGTTCATGCCTCTGCGGCCACTAGCGTGCGCCCCGAAGGCACCAGTATTTCGGCGCCTAAAGGTTGGTATGACGCCGGTGACTACAACAAATACATTGTTAACTCCGGTATATCGACGTATACCCTGTTAGCCGCCTATGAGCACTTTCCTGCTTTCTACAATAGCCGCGACTGGAATATTCCCGAGTCGGGTGATGACTCCCCCGACCTGCTCGACGAAATTCTGTGGAATCTCGATTGGATGGAAGCCATGCAAGATCCAAACGATGGCGGTGTATTCCACAAACTTACCACCCTCAACTTTTCGGGCGACGTCATGCCGGCAAATGCCACTGCACAGCGTTATGTCGTTACCAAGGGCACTGCCGCCAGCCTTAATTTTGCCGCCGTAATGGCTACAGCAAGCCGGGTGTTTGAGGATAGTGACAGCGCCCGAGCCAGCCGCTATTTAGCCGCAGCCAAAGGAGCTTGGGCCTGGGCCGCGGCTAACCCCGGCTATACATTCAGTAACCCCGATGGCGTGAACACCGGCGGTTATGGCGATAGCAATTTGGGCGATGAATTTGCCTGGGCGGCAGCAGAGTTATTTATTGCTACCGGAGAAGCGTCATACTTAACTGCGTTCTTGGACCGCAACGTGGCTGCCGGTGTACCCGGTTGGAGTTACGTGTCGCCACTGGCGTACATGTCGTTAGTGTTTAACGCTGAATCCATGGTGGCGGTTGATGAGTACAGCAGCTTCCAGCAAATACTCATTGATACGGCCAATAGCCTAGAAGCGGAATACAGCCGCTCTGCTTATCGGGTGTCCATGACCCAGTTCTACTGGGGAAGCAATGGCGTTGCTCTAAACCAAGGCATGATGTTGTTGCAGGCTTGGCGCATGACTGGCGAGCAGAAATATCGAAACGCGGCTTTAGGGTTAGTAGATTACGCCTTAGGCAAAAATCCCACAGATTATTCTTTCGTTACCGGCTTTGGCGCACGGCCAGCGATGAATATACATCACCGTCAGTCTGAGGCCGATAGCGTTGTCGCTCCCGTGCCGGGCTTCTTGGTGGGTGGTCCAAACCCGGGGCAACAGGACGGCTGTGATTACCTCTATGATGAGCCAGCAAAATCCTATGTGGACGACTGGTGTAGCTATGCGTCTAACGAAGTCACTATTAATTGGAATGCGCCTCTGGTGTATGTGTTGGCGGCGCTTCAAGCGGATTAGCACGGCCAGATTATTAGTGATGATTTGGGTGAGCCGTGGTAAGGGGCCAAAAAGGCCCGCTGATGGATACGTGAAGGCCTAATTCTTTTTTCTGGAAGGTTGTGTACGAGAAGGTTGTAAAGTCATGGAAAATACACGGCGCCTAACGTTGAAGTGCATAAATGTTAGCCCCCAAAGTGTAAGGCAACTTTCGGTAGCTGACCTATTGCGCACTTTTTAGAGACGTAAAAAAATGTTTAAACGGCGAGAGTTGAACGCTGCTTTGCCCTTTTAAAATCAGTATTAATAGTGTACCCATAATGGGTAGATGCCCCACAAGCTCCTCAACACCGGAGACGACAGCCGTCGTAATAAAAACGAAGCCCAGGGTGATGGATACCAGCCGCATAGCGATGCCGGTGCAAAGTAATATGCCTAATACGGCCTCGAAAAAACCAACAAAATAGACAAAGTCAGTATGGCCAAACTGGCTATACCCGAGTAGTTGAATAAAATTGTAATAGCTGTGTTGTTCCACAAATAGTAATGCGTAACCAGACCCAATAAATTTGTTGTGAATGGCTAGTTCCAGTAATTGTAACCCCAAGCCCAAACGCAAGCTTAGTATGGCTAGGTTTTCCCAGTTATATTTATTCGGGTTGAAACCCCCCATCACTCTTCTGTCGAATCGGCTAACGTAGGGGCCTATAAATATAAACGCCATGCCTACACCAAAAAATTCAAAAAAGTAGTCAAGTGCGATGGCCGCACCAAAAAAAGCAATATTTAGAAACGCTACAATTATGAGCGCCACGCCAACAATAGCTGGCGAAAATGGGAGTAAAACCAGAACGGTTGCCTGAATAAATATACCAAGGGGTATAAGTGAGGGGTGTAAGATCAAATTGGGTGCTAGATATTCACCGAGCATTAAGTTTACAACCAACACAATGTTTAACATACCAAACAAGGCATACCACTCAAGGTATGCAGGTAATCCCCAATCCGTTTTTAGCGTGTTTAATACCGAATTTTTGCTGGCTGTAGATAAAAATTGGTTTGTTAGTAATATACCGCTTAGGTAAAGTGTGATTAACAAGGCACTTAGGGCTAGCGGCCAGTTAAAAACAAAGGGTACATCGGGTACTACAGCGGCATCGATAAACCAGCGAACATGCGCTTCGCTGTGAACAGAAATAAAAGTAAATGGTACAATAATGGTCGATGCTAAAGGCTTCATAGAATGGCCGTTTCAGGTTATGGTAGTTACAATTTGGTGGGGGTGAGCCAGTGATCTTGCATGGCTAATGGAGCGGATAAAGTAGTTAAAAAGGCTTTGAGCTGCTTTAATTCATGAGGCCGTAATCGTAGCGGTTGAATGTCGATATGCTCATTTCCAATCGTTTTAGCTTTGTTATAGTAGGTTAATACTTCATCGAGACTTGAAAGATCGCCGCTATGCATGTAAGGCGCGGTGTCAGCGACATTTCTAAGCGTGGGCACTTTAAACGCGCCAATAAGTTCGCTACCTTCTTTTTTTGCGTACCGCAGTTCGTCACAGTTTTTTTCAACATAACCAGAAAAGCAGTTGAATTCGTCTTTAAGTGCGGTGTTTATACCGGCTATACGGCCGATTCTTCCCCTGCGTTTTTTGTCGAATACGGTTCTAATTCCCGTTGCTTGAAAATCAAAATTTGAAAACAGTGGTCCGTTATGGCAATTGATGCAGGTCGTTTTTTCTGAGTCTAAAAACAGTTTAAGGCCGTATATTTCTTCTGCTGTTAACTGCTCTTTTTGTTTTATGTTGTGCTCACGATTGCTTAGGCTATGTACGTACTTGTCGAATCTAGATAAACCAGGCTGAATGAGTTTTTGGTATTCGGCTATCGCTAAGCCAGTGTTGGCGAAAATGCGATTTATTTTTTTCCGGTCTTTTTCTGTCAATAAATACCAATTTTTTTGCCATTTAGTGTTCTCTCCCATCGGTGTTGCGTTAGCAGTCTTTTGCAGTTCCATACTGAATTCTGAAAACGTGCCGAAAAGAGTATAATATTGCGCTTTGTAGCGGGTGGTAACATGCTTGACTACAGCGAGACGATTTGTTCCGTGCTCTGTGTGATTTTCCAAAGGTTCAAGAGCCTGGGACCAAAGGCTGTCTTTTCTCCCATCCCAAAAAAACCATTGGCTGGAGCTTGCACCGATAAGTGTGGGGGTGTGAATTTTTGCAGTATGTTCGCCAGTGGAGCTCAACATTTTCCCGTCGGAAAAAAACCTGGTTGGCTGGTGACAGGTGGCACATGAAATGTCATGGTTTTCGCTTAAAGTAGCATCAAAAAATAGCTCTTTCCCCAGTTTCGCGAGCTTAGTATTAATGCCGTTTTCGTTGGCGTTTCTATCTAAGGCCAATGTGTTAAGTATGCGTAGTTCATCTTCACTCCATGTCGGTGATGATTCTATACGAAACTCCATAACACAAAAAACAAAAAAAATGATAAAGACCATGAAAATGGTCAAATAGATCTTTGTTCTATTCATTATTATTGATTGCCGAGAAAGTTTTTCAACTAACTGAGTTATTGATTTTTGTTGGCAGTGCTGTCGCATTCGACGTTGAATATATGCCTTATTGCCAGGGTGTTATTCGTGGTATCGCTAAGTATAAAATCGATAAACCATTCACCCTCCATCTGAAATTTCAGCCCGTGTATTAAGTAAGTATCTGGTGTTGTCAAACGCTCAACTATTGGTGTCGTGGGTAAGCCGTGTTTGTGCGCAATCATGCCTCCATCGATTGAGACGTCTACCCGTAAGTTAGGAGAGGGGCTAGTGTCGTGAACGATAACTTTCCAAGAATGCATCTTGTTGAATGGAATTCTGTCCGTTTGCGTATAGAGTTCAAGCCTATAAGATTCAGAGGCAATACCCACTTGGTGGTAGTTGTGGGCTAATTGTTGGGTGTTCGAGCTTAGTGTGGTTGTATTTAATAGCGTAACGATTATCAAAATGAGTAGGCGAAATAGTTTCATGGCGTATTCGTTATTGCGGCAATACCTGCCGGCTATGGGCCAGATTAATGATCTAGTTTAAAGTGGACGATCTCAAATAATTGGATTTGAATCAAAAGAATACGCGCGCTATTCAGATTGTTGCTTAGCCGCTATTTTTATTTTTGCGGAATATACCACGAATAATAATCGCAATGAACAGAGTTCTGTAATTGATGATTTCGCATATAGCGTAAGTTAATATTAATTACAGGTACTGTCATAAATTCTAAATAAAAAATGCTATAAATATGGAATGTTGTCATATATGTAGCACAATAAACATTATTATGACGCGGAAAGTAGAAAGCAATACGGTCCAATGCTTTTCGCCAAATTCGATATTTTTATTCGCGGTATGTGAATATGGCTTTAAATGCTTTGCGCATGACTTAGTTAAAAGATGGGATGCATACATGAATAAATATTTTGAGGTTAGTGCTACTTACGCAATAATATTTTATTGGTGGAATAAAGTTTGTATGTGGATGCGCAGTCCTTGGCTTGTTTTATGTTTGGTGAGTTTTGCTTGAGTGTTGTCAGTTGTCTACGTTATGTAGTGAATGTCTAGAATTCACCGAAAACGTCTATTGTTGGGTGTGCGACGGTGCAAAACCTAATGTCAAAATAATCTAGGCTTTAACTTCTTCTTAGTTAAGCAACTAGTTTAGGTCCCCTTGGTGAAATAGTTGCTAGTAATTTCTTTAGGTGAAATTGGCTTTGAAAAATAAAACCCCTGTAATTTATCTACGTTAAACGAATGGCACAGTTGTTTGTGGTATTCGGTCTCAACCCCTTCAGCGACTATGTTGAGTTTTAAGGCTTTTATCATCATGCAAAGCCCGTTCATTAAGGCGATTTCTTTTTCATTGCTATTATCTTTGGGTAATATTGATTTGTCGATTTTTACGGTGTCGATCGGAAAGTTGCGTAAGTGCGATATTGAAGAAAACCCAGTGCCAAAATCGTCCAGGGCTATTTTGCATCCCAGATCACTAATTTTATGTATATTTGCCGCAATCTCGGGTGAATTATCCAAAAAAGCCGTTTCTGTCAATTCAAATTGTATGTGTCTTGGGTCCAAGTCGTAATGAATTAGCTCCGCTTGTATGAAGTCAACCAGTTGCTCATCAACAAGTTGCTTTGGCGAAAGGTTTAGTGAAAGTTCTGGCTGTAGATTAGACAATCCGTGCCATTCGGCAATTTTTTTAAACGCTTCCTGTATCACCCACTTGCCAATCTCCCGAATAAGGTTGGTATCTTCTGCTACCGATATGAAGGTGTCTGGAGCTCTAATATTGGACTTGTACTCCCATCTGAGCAATGCCTCAACACCGGCCAGTTCGTATTGGTTGGCATAGAGTATTGGTTGGTAGACCAAAAAAAAGCTTTTATCTATAATGGACTCTCTAAGTTGCTGTTCTATCAGATAGCGTTTTGAAAATTGTTCTTGCATGTCGTGTTCGAAAAAGCAAATGAGATTTTTCCCTTGCTTTTTAGCTCTATACATTGCGATATCTGCTTGCTTGTATAGCTCCTGAGCGGTGTTTCCGTTATCTGGATGTATGGCGATACCAATACTGACGCTGGATGTCACTTTAACGCCTTCTATTTCGAAGGGCTTAACGAATATATTTTTGATTCGATTGACAATCGAATGAACATATTTTATCTCATCTATAGTGGGTATGATAATGCCAAATTCGTCCCCGCCAAGCCTGTAAAATAATTCATTCCCGCGCATGCAGCTTTTTACACGCGTTACGGTACGCTGTAGAAGTGCGTCACCAACATTATGGCCAAAAGTGTCGTTAACAAATTTAAAATTATCAATATCAAATAAAACCAAAGCTATTTTATGATGGGCTCTTTCGTTTGTTTGGATGGAGCTTTTCAAGGTCTCATCGAAAAGGTACCGATTCGCAAGGCCTGTGAGTGAGTCGCTCTCGGCTAATTGTTTAACTTTTTTGTAGCTTTGCCATAATTCTTTTTCGAGTTCGAATCTAGTGTGGGCGTGGGCAATGGCGCGCGATAGTCGAGCTTTTGTGATGTCGGACTTGGGTACAAAATCCTGAGCGCCAAAGCGTAAGCATTCTAGTGCTAGTTGTTCGTCTTCTGAGGTGCTCATCATAACGATGGCTACGCTGCCATCTTTTGGTAGGCATCTTAGTTCCTTTAGCATCTCAATGCCGTCTCGTCTAGGCATTTTGTAATCGAGCAGAACTATATCGAATGCATTGCTGTTGTATGCTTCTATACCTTTATCTACAGTGCTGGCTTCGGTAATTTGAATGGAGGGTTGAGATCGCTTGAGTATTCTTTTAACTCTTTCGCGATCGACCTCGTCATCGTCGACTAATAAAACGTTCATCTGCACTATTACTCAGTTATTTATTTTGGAAGATGCACTATTTTCCAATAGCCACCTAACACGTTAACAACATTGGTTACGCTAGATCCTGTTTCACATTTTAAAAAGTAGCCCGCTATATGCTGGTTGTATGCTTTTGTTATATCTTCGTCGGCCGAGGATGTTGTTAATACAAAAATTGTGCTGTCGTGTAACGTTTTATGTGATCTAATAGTTTCTAAAAATTCTATGCCATTCATTACTGGCATGTTGATATCTAAAAGGATGATGTAGGGCTTTTTTACTATGTCTTTTTCTAGGAAGTCCATCGCTTCCTTTCCGTGCTTCGCGCGGACTAGTGTGTTGGCAATTCTGTGTTTTTTAAGCGTGCGTTGAATGGACATTACATCTACATCATCGTCCTCAACGAGCAGTATCGTGATTGCATCTTCAGATTGCGCCATGGGTGTAATCCTTTAGTGTTGGCCAGATTGTTTTTATTGTTGTTCCGGTTCCGGCGTCTGATTCAATGAGTACCTTGCCGTCATAATTTTGCACCAATTTTTTTATTATGGCCAACCCCATTCCGCTGCCTTCTACTTCGTCACGAGGTTGAAGTGTTTGAAACATTTCAAATGCCTTTTCGTGTAAATTTTTTGCTATTCCAGGGCCGTCATCCGTTATAGAGATACAGTACGTGTCGTTGATGATGTCACAAGACACATGTATCTCACCTTGGCTTTCATGGTGATGCTTGATGGCGTTAGATATGCAGTTTCTAAGAACGATTTCTAATGGAACTTTGGGTAACGTTATCGTTTCGGGTACGCTCTTACAGTGAAGTTTAAAGTTTGAAGCGTTGTTAAGGGGCTCGAAAGCTTGTGTTACTATTTCGGTGAATGAAAAGGTTTCCACTTCGTAGTTAAATCGTCCAACCCTTGAATATTCAAGTAAGTCATCCAATAAGTATTGCATTCTTGTTGTTCTATCAGTAAGCAATCGCAGGTGTTTTTTTGATTCGGCTGGAAGTATTTCCTCGCAATCCTCCACAATCCATTCGGAAAGTTGGCTAATAGCTAGCAAAGGAGATTTTAGATCGTGAGAGGCGACATAGACGAATTGATTTAAATCTTCATTCGTTCTTACGAGCTGTTTGTTTAGGTTTCCTGTTTTAAGTCTCTCCTTCTGTATGATTTCTCCCGGTTCAATGAAAAGCTTTCTCCCGATAAAGTGAAATACCAATAAAAACGCTGCCATAAATAATGAAGATAGAAAAAGTGTTGTTATGGCTAGATTTTTCATCGATTCGTGGGTGTACGAAAGATCCAATTTTACAGAAATGAATGAATCGCCGTTACTTAAAGGCGAAATCTTGATTAATGACTTTCCGGTATTCGTGTGTGGGTTTCTATAGATAGTTTCTTTTTTGTGGCTAATTGCTAATTCAACGTTGTTGTTTATGGCCGTACTTTTTTTTAGTATACGATTAATGTCTATATCGACTTCCGATATAAGAGCTCCTTCCGAAAGACCGTTGTACAGTATTGGCACGATCAGCCCCAATATTAGTTTGGAATTATCCGAATGGTGAGCTTTAAAATAGAAATAGGAATCGATTTTTTCTGCGATAACTTCTGATATTCGTGCAGATGTTGATTCGTTAAGTGCTGAGAAGTCTTTGTCTTTCTGTGTGATAACGTTATTTATGTCTATAACGGCAAATGATGCATTTTTACCCACAAGCCTAATTTCGTTGAGTACATCATCCAGTGTTGGGTTGTATTCACCGCTGTTCATTACGCTGTTAATTATGATTGGGGATTTTGCGTGATCGGCTAGCGCGGCTATATGATTATCTATATAAATATTGAATAGGCTGGAGAATAAATTTAGTTCGATTTCGGCAAATTTATCATAAGAATTCAGCGTCGTTTTTTTAACGTTTATGTAGCCAATCGTTATTAAGGTGAATGCTAGGCTAAAAACTATAAACACTATGTATATTGAGAATATGCGTGATACGTTAAAGTGATCCGTTGGTGACACATTAGGGTCGTTTTTATTTGTCACTGGAGTTGCCGTTGTAGGTCCAAGAGTCAAGAGTAATATTGTATTTGCTATCAAAAAATCCCATTACATAGTCAGATATATTAAGTGCTTCATGAGCATCAGTATCATCTGGTCTAAATGGTCGAAAGGGATTTCGGTACTCTTTTATCAAACCTTGTATTGGATTTTTTAGGTCTTCGAGATGGTTTCGAGTTGAGCGTCTTATGGTATGAATAGAGTTTGTAACGGCGATGCTTTTTAGGGCCTCTATAAGCATTAATGTTAAGTCGTAAGCATGAATAAGCCCAGCTGATGTTTTTATGGCTTCTGGGTTCTCATATTCTGCATAGTTTTTTTTCAATTTTACAAGTATCGATTGTTGCATGGCGCTTAAGTTTTTCTGCGAGAATGAAAATTTGGTTTGCAAGAAAAACAAATCAATTTTTTTGAGTTCAGATAGTGGCATTAGTTCTTGAAATTTACCCCCAGTAATTCCCCAGTGGCTATATATGGGCAACCGAATATTTTTGCTTATTTGTGATATTGCCTTGGTTATATAGAAACCCTCGGTGACATTCGCAACTAAAAATACGGAGTCCGCTTCTGACGCTAAGCAGTTTTCAATAATACTGCCAGCTTCGCCGGACTTTAAGCCCCACCCAAACCTTTGGATAAGGGAAGGTTTAAGCCCTCTTTTTTTTAGGGCTTTGAGTATTGTCTTTTTGTTTGAATCGCCCCAACCAGTGTTTTCTAAAATTAAACAGGGGTGTTTGGCTTTTTTGTGGTCTATTGCGTAGCTGGTAATAACCTCGCCTGCTTTTGAATCATCTATGGAAAGTCGAAATATCCAATTTTCCGGATCTGGGTATCGAGTGATTGGGCCTGCGGCTGCCCAAGGGTCCAAAACAAGCACTTGATTCTTGTTGATAAAATCTCGGTTCGCTAGCAGTGGGGGGGAGTGTAATCCCGAAAATATCGCAATAGCTCTTTTGTCGTCGAGGTACGCTTGTATATGCTTTTTACTCCTTTTTGTGTTACCGCGATGGTCCATCCTTTTTGTAGACAGTGTTAGGTTGTTTACTTGGTAATTAATTCCCTTTAGCGCTGTATTAATTCCCCTTTCAATCGCTTGCGAAGATTCGAGGTTGTGGGAAAAGTCTGCGTCTATATAGATCGAGTATTCATCGGCAGATGCATAGACTTTGGTAGTTGCGATGAAAATCGATAGAAGGCAAAAATAGTAGGGTTGAAGTGCTTTCACTTATAAATGACCAGGAAAAGTAAGGTTATTACTCGTACAGCTTGCTAAGCCTTTTTTCACTCGCTTAAAGATAGTTCAAGGATTGCCCTCGTACAAATAAAACGGATATATGGGGGGCATTACCGCTATTGGGTATTAATGTTCAGTGAAATGTTAAAACCTTCAGGTACCTAAGATTTGAGTCCTTTCTCGAAGGCGAGAACGACCGATACGTTGAGTTTAATTGCGCTCATGCAATGGGAACGTCGACCGCGCGCAATCTAGGTGAGGTGCCCATTAGTTGTTTATTGGAAGTCATGGTGTTTAAAGGTCCTACCCGTTTAGGCTGGCAAGTAAGGGCGCTAAACAAACGTTTGGGCGTGGGCGATGAGGTGGTGTCGCCTAGGCTGGCTTTTTTGCGTCAGAATGCTCTCGCCGAGGTTCGCTGTATGCGCCAATGTAATACGCTTAACATTGATTTCGGTAAGCGCGGTGTTGTCTGAAATGCTTCATGATGTTTAAAAAAGTATCCAGCTAATAATAGTTGTCTGGGTTATTGGCAAGCTGGTGCCCACATATAAGCCTTCGGGTGTTGAGGTGGCCTCACAGCTATAGCGTGAGTGCGCTGTTAGTGAGGTGAGCGTATTAATGATGGTGGAGCACTCAAAGTTGAGGGGTTTTAGCCTATCACCGGGAATGCCAATACTCTGGGGAGGTTGAGGGTACCCCTATGTATGGCTAGCTCCTCGCTAGGGTCGGGTATGGTTATCGTGTATGTAAGTTGGTGCTAACCCTTGGTGCAAGTGCGTGGTGGTTTTTGCGCAAGTTATGTTACTGTAGTTCCGGCGAAGAAACAGATGAATGGGTTGCCTTAGCTGCATAAGCTTCCTGCAATCTCTACTTTTGGTTGCCCCGTCATGTGGGTACACTAAACGATAAAACTAATTTGGTGCAGAATTCGTGAACTTGACCAATGTCTACCCCAGCCTAGAAGGCAAGGTGGTATTGATAACCGGCGGAGCCTCCGGTATTGGCGCAAACATGGTGGAGGCTTTCTGTAGACAGAAGGCCAAGGTCGCATTTATTGATATTCTTGATGACTGCGCTGAGTGGTTAATCGAGCACACCACCGCCACTGAAAATTGCACAACTCCCCGTTACTACCACTGCGATCTACGCAATATTCGCCTGCTGCAAAAAACCATTGTGGAGGTTCAGGCTGAGCTAGGCCCTGTTAATGTCCTGCTAAACAACGCCGCCGATGACGATCGCCACGACTTCCGTACCGTAGATGTCGACTATTGGGATGAGCGTATTGCGGTAAATTTACGCCACCACTTCTTTGCCTCCCAGGCGGTTTACTCGGATATGAAAGAGATGGGCGGTGGTTCCATTATTAATTTGGGCTCCATGAGTTGGTATGCCACGCAAGGCGGTATGCCAGGCTACACCAGCTCTAAGGCCGCCATTGAAGGGCTCACCCGTGGTTTAGCTCGCGACATGGGGCCAGATAACATCCGTGTGAATACACTGGTTCCCGGCTGGGTAATGACTAAGCGTCAGCTCGAAGACCGCATAGATGACCGCGCGCGGAAAACTATCAGTGAGGCGCAGTGCTTAAAGCAGTTGGTGGTACCGGAGGATATTTCCGCCATGGCCCTGTTTCTGGCCTCTGACGACTCCCGCATGTGTACGTCCCAGCACTTTATCGTTGATGGTGGCTGGGTTTAGTACTCAGCTCCATTGAGGTGTCCACTAGTCTTTCTCTTGCCCCGCCGCATTTTTTAAGCCTTTGCAAACGTTGTAAGTGCTTGAAAGCTAAAGATGTATACTTGAATCAAACTTAGCCGATGCTATTAGTCCTATAGCGAAATTGGGCGCGGAAACATTTGACACTGCTCCAATCAGTCAGGGATTATATTATAATACAATATAATGGGTTGCCGGCTTCCTCGTTGTGGTCTGGTCGAATACCGTATCAGGTGGGTTTTCTCTATGACTTCATATGCATTAGGTCTGGACTACGGCAGCGATTCTGTTCGCTCGCTTCTAGTCGATGTTACAACTGGCGAAGAAGTGGCAACGCGAGTGGTCTACTACCCGCGATGGTCGAAGGGGTTGTATTGCGACCCGGCTGCGGATCAGTTTCGCCAGCATCCCCTCGATTACCTCGAAAGCCTGCAGCAGGTTGTGTCTGGTCTTTGGCGGGATGCCCCGGCCGGAGCCGCCGAAAAGGTTATAGGCATTAGTTTTGATACTACAGGTTCAACCCCGGTAGCCGTGGACGAAGAAGGTGTTGCGCTTGCGCTTAAGCCCGAGTTCGCTGAAAACCCGAATGCCATGTTCGTGCTCTGGAAAGATCACACCGCCGTGGCCGAAGCGGCTGAAATTACCGCTGCCGCCGAATCGGCTAGTGAAAATTATCTTAAGTACGAAGGTGGTATCTACTCCTCGGAATGGTACTGGGCCAAAGCGTTGCACGTATTGCGTGAAAGCACCGAAGTACGTGCGGCCACTTATTCCTTTGTAGAACACTGCGACTGGATGTCGGCCATCCTTACCGGCACAACTCACCCCAAAAGCTTCCGCATGGGCCGCTGCGCCGCAGGTCACAAGGTTATGTGGCACGAAAGCTGGGGCGGTTACCCACCTAATGAATTCTTTACCGGTATCGACCCATTACTGGACGGCCTGCGTGACACGCTGCCCGCCGATACCTTTAGTTCCGATCAAAAAGTTGGCGAACTCACCGCCGAATGGGCCGAGAAACTAGGGCTGCCCGTTGGAGTACCGGTTGGCTTTAGTGCCTTCGACTGTCATATGGGTGCCGTTGCGGCAAAAGTTAGCCCAGGCGTGCTCACCAAAATTATGGGCACCTCTACTTGCGATATTACTGTAGCCAGCTACGAAGACGTGGCCGATAAGTGCATAAAAGGCATTTGCGGTCAGGTGGATGGCTCTGTTGTCCCTGGAATGGTTGGGTTGGAAGCCGGGCAGAGTGCTTTCGGAGACCTTTATGCCTGGTACAAAAAATTACTTAGCTGGCCCGCTAAAAATATTATTGCCAATAGTCGCGCGCTGGATGATGCCACCAAAGAACAGCTACTGGCAGAACTCGACGACCAAATGCTTATTCAGTTAAGTGAGCAAGCAATTAAGCTTGCGCCCGGCGAAGCCGGTATTACCGCGCTAGACTGGGTTAACGGTCGCCGCACACCGGATGCCGATCAAACGGTGGCCATGGCCTTGGCCGGTTTAAAAATGGGCACCGACGCACCGCAAATCTTCCGTGGTTTAGTTGAAGCGACGGCGTTTGGTGCACGCGCTATTATTGAACGCTTCCGTGAGCAGGGTGTTGCGGTTAACTCGGTTGTAGCTATTGGCGGTATTTCGAAAAAATCCGATTTTGTTATGCAGGTCTGCGCGGATGTGTGGAACTGCAAAATCGAGGTGCTGGAGAGCGAGCAGAGTTGTGCTTTAGGCGCCGCTATTTTTGCCGCAACCGTTGGCGGTGCTTTCGCAACAGTCGCCGACGCGCAAGCCGTGATGGCTTCAAAAGTGTGTCAGTCTTATGAACCTAACGCAGAGCACGCGAGTGTTTACGATAGTCTGTACGCCCGTTATCAGAAGCTGGGCGGTTTTGTGAATGGAGGTTTGGCGTGAGCCGTTTTACCGAATTAAAGCGTGAAGTTTATGAAGCTAACATGGAGCTGCATACGCGCAACTTAGTGATTTACACCTGGGGCAATGTATCGCAAATAGATCGCGATGCTAGCGTTATCGCCATTAAGCCTTCCGGTGTACCTTACGAAGATTTAAAGCCCGAACACATTGTTATTGTGGATATGGAAAATACGATTGTTGAAGGTGATATGCGCCCGTCTTCCGATACCAAAACCCATACCCATTTGTATCGTCATTTTGAATCTATTGGTGGTGTAACGCATACCCACTCTAGCTATGCGACTGCGTGGGCGCAGGCGCAAATGGGCATTCCCTGCTTTGGCACTACCCATGCCGATTTTGCCTATGGCGAAGTGCCCTGCACGGCGGTGATGAGTGATGAGCAAATCCAGCGCGATTACGAAGAAGAAACCGGTGTGCAAATTACCGATGCCTTTGCGGTTATAAACCCCGAGGAAGTGCCGATGGTTATTGTTGCCGGTCATGCGCCTTTCACGTGGGGCAGTAATGCTGCCAAGTCCGTGTACCACGCCGTAGTATTGGAAGAAATGGCGAAGATGGCGTACTTAACAAAAACACTCGATCCTAGTCGTGCGCCATTAAAGCAAGCGATTATCGATAAACACTATATGCGCAAGCATGGAAAGAATGCGTACTACGGTCAGTAGACAGCGTTTGACCGATTTTTGAGAGGCTAGATATGAAGAATTTTGAAAACAAAACGGTTTGGTTTGTTACCGGTTCACAGCACCTGTACGGGCCAAAAACCCTGCAACAAGTGGCTGAAAACAGCCAGGAAATTGCGAATGGTTTAAGTTCCTCTTCGCTTTTGTCTGCGCAGATTGAAGCAAAAGGCATTGTTACAACACCCGAAGAAATTTTAAAAGTCTGTCAGCAGGCCAATAGCGATGATAATTGTGTTGGTTTAATTCTGTGGATGCATACTTTTTCACCCGCAAAAATGTGGATTGCCGGGTTAAGCGTATTAAATAAGCCCTACCTGCATTTACACACGCAGTTCGGTGCGGCTCTTCCCTGGGCTGACATTAATATGGATTACATGAACCTCAATCAGAGTGCTCACGGTGACCGAGAGTTTGGTCATATTGGCACACGCTTACGCCAAGAGCGCAAAGTGGTTGTGGGGCACTGGCAGAAAGAAACTGTACAGAAGCAAGTAGACGATTG
Organism: Teredinibacter franksiae; assembly: GCF_014218805.1. Classification (NCBI taxonomy): domain Bacteria; kingdom Pseudomonadati; phylum Pseudomonadota; class Gammaproteobacteria; order Cellvibrionales; family Cellvibrionaceae; genus Teredinibacter; species Teredinibacter franksiae. Next base: position 3,178,486 of record NZ_JACJUV010000001.1, read on the forward strand.
GGTTCGCGCGGCTATGGGCCTAGCCGAAGCGCGCACCTTAAGAGTAGCCCGTTTTGGCGACAATATGCGCCAGGTGGCGGTAACAGAAGGCGATAAAGTTTCAGCACAAATTAAATTTGGTTTTGAAGTGCACGCCTATGGCCTTGGCGAATTAACTGAAGCGTGTGAGCAAGTGTCCGCTGAAGATATCGCTGCACAGATAGAATTGTATAAGCAAGATTACGATATTGAGGCCGCCGTATTCTCCAACGCGCATCAACTGGAAATGCTGCAAAACGAAGCGCGCCTAGAATTGGCCATGGAGCGCTTTATGCAAGACAAAGGCTGCATGGCGTTTACCAACTGCTTTGAAAACCTTACCGGTTTAAGCGGTCTGCCCGGCTTGGCCACGCAGCGTTTAATGAGTAAAGGTTACGGATACGGAGGTGAAGGTGACTGGAAAACAGCCGCCATGAACCGTATCGTAAAAGTGATGAGCAAGGGCCAGGAAGGCGGTACGTCCTTTATGGAAGACTACACTTACGACTTTGGCTCTCCCGATCAGGTATTGGGTGCCCACATGCTTGAGGTTTGCCCTTCTATTGCAGCGGCAAGACCTACTGTGGAAGTGCAGCGTCACACCATTGGTGTTAAAAAAGACATTGCTCGTCTGCTGTTTACCGGCAAAGCGGGTTATGCCATGAATATTTCGCTTATCGATTTGGGTACGCGTTTCCGCATGGTTGTTAATGAAGTAGATACCGTAGAGCCACCGGCAGAATTACCTAACCTGCCTGTTGCGAAAGCGCTGTGGCAGCCACGCCCCAACTTAGAAATAGCGGCGGCCGCCTGGATTCATTCCGGTGCTGCGCACCACAGCGTGTACACGCAAGGCATTACCTTGGAGCAGTTAGCGGATTTCGTAGAGATGGCCGATGTGGAAATGGTTCTGATTGGTACCGATACCACTATTCCAGAGCTGAAGAAGGAGCTTCGATTTAATGCCGTGTATTACCATTTGAATGGCGGTATTTAATCTTTCTATGGTTACCTACTACCTAGGCAGCAGCAAACAATACAGTTGCCTCTTGAAAAAACGATTTAGTCAGAGCCTTATCCCGTTTGATACTTTCTAGATACAAAACGGCACAATTCTTTAACGATTCTCTTTTCTTGAGTGGCTTTTTTTATGTGCCGATATTTCTCATCTGATTCCATGCTTGTTCATCTGTATTTAAATCAAGTGCATACGGTGGCAGAAATACCATTTCAATTTTTCCTTTAAGTGTTTGAAGATAGTCCGTGACCTTCTTTGATTTATGTACAGCATGCCCATCAACGAGGAGTATGACCGGGTGGTGACGGGATTTTTGAAAATTCTTTAAGCATTCAATACATTTATCGGTATTAAATTTTCCGTCAAAAACGTAATTCCAAAAGCCGCTTTTATTCGATAGCGTTGAGATCACACTAATTGTTTGCCTTTGACCGCTTGTTGTGACGACGGGCGTCTTCCCTGTTTCACTCCAAGTACGCTGTAAAGAGTCATTAGAACGAATAGTAGCTTCATTCAACCAAAATATCTCAGCCCCTTTACTTTTTGCGTATGCCCTAACTTTAGGGTAGACGTCGTCAACCCATTCTTGCACCGCTTTCTCGTCTGACTCATACGCTCTACGTAGCGGTTTTTGTGGCGTCAAGTCCAATCGATGCAGAATTTTCCCACACCGGAAGTGCTTAGGGTAACGTCAAATCTTTCAAGAATTAAATCAGCAACAGTTTTGCGTGTCCACAAACCAAAATCATGCTGTCGATGGTCTCTGCCAATTGTCTACCTTTTTATTTCTTGCTCTTCAAGATCGGATAGCGTCCAGTGCGTGCATTGGGAGCCAGAGCTTCAATCCCTTTTTCGCGCGCCAAACATAGCCAAGTGAAAATTGTTCGGCTTCCAAGACCAACTGCGTGTCACTTCGGCCGTTGTTTCACCATCATGTACTCGCTGCACGGTTATCTTGCGAACTAAATGCTGTTCTTCTGTACTAAGGTTTCTTGCGTCATTTTTCATGACTTCAGCCATACAGGTTTTAAATGAATTGTATTGATTTTTAGTGTCCTGGCAAAATGCACGTCGAGCTAGAGAAAATGCCCGATAAAACAGTACGCCTGCCGGGTAACGATCTTGCTTTTACGGCCAACGATATCGTCCTGCAAAGCAATACCGGCGAATTGGTGTTGGAGCCTTTCTTTCGTGCGCCTGATAGCGCCTATGTGCTTTATTGGCCCTAATACAATAAGCTAGATTTGGCAGAGAAAAAAGCCACACAAGCTGCTCATGAAAAAGCCTTTATGACATTGCAGCAGGCAACGGAAGACAAAGCAGCGCCGAGTGAACAGCAGCCAGAAGCCGATCACTTCTTTAAGGGTGACAACACAGAAGCCGGTGTGTATAAGGGTCGGCACTGGCGTCATGCGGGTAACGGTTGGTTTAGCTACCAAATGAACGATAAGAAAGCCGAAAAAATATTTTACGCTTAACGTACTATGGCTTAGTTTACGGGCGTATCTTCAGTATTTTAATTAATGCCATCGAGCTGGCCGAAGTAACTTTAGTTGAAGGTCATGGCGATATTTTTTATACCGTAGATTACCCGTTAACGGAAAAAGTTCGCGTGTCCATTGCCAAGAGTAAGTTTTAATTGAAGTTCAAATCTGCAGAGGGTAGTGCAGAGTGTGGTATTTATGGTGTTCGGTTGAGGAGTGAATTTCAGCCGGAAGTGAAGTGATAGTGGTAGTTTTTGGTGAATAAACGGCGCTTCAATTTGTTGGGGAAAATCGTTGCCGTTTTCGTCCAATTGAATCTGTCGTTTAGCAATGCTGTACCACTCTTGTGGTTCGGCAGTTTTTGTCCAGCTTGACCATTTTAGGCCACCCCAAAAAGACCCGAATGCCATCCAGCCGTCGCCTTTTTTGTCGGCAACCACTGCTGGGTCTATGGCGTTCCACCAGTCGCGCTCGGGCATTGACTGAACAATTAGCCCCTGATCTTCCCAGCGGTAATCGGGGGAGCTGGTATCCAGGGTTTTATTGATCGCAACGCCATACCAGAGGTGTTCTTACCAAAAGCTGAAACGGAGTAGTAGAGCAGGAATTTCCCGCCTTTTTGAACAATATCCGGTGCCCACAGGTGGCCATTAAAGCCGGGAGCCACCGCTTTTGCCCATTTGGGTTGGGTGTCGAATACCTTGCCCTCGTGTCTCCAGCTGAGGATATCGAGCGACCTGTAAATCGTTATTCCTCTACCTGTACTAAACGTGTAGTAGCGGTTGCCAGGTTTGGTCATCACCGGGTCGTGCACATCAATTTGCTTCTCCTAGCTTTAGGAGGCGCCCGTTAGGCTTATAAACAGCAAGCAGGCGACAGACGAAAACCGTGAAGACCGGCGCAAGTGCGTTGTATTGCGCTTGTTAAATAACATAAAGGCAGTAACCCTAAATTGTGTGTTTGCGGCGGCTTTTTGCTGAAATATATTATGTATTATAATAATATTCTTTCTTCGCTCAAGTGCTACTGGAGTAATATTTAGCAAATAGCCGCCATAGGTCAGGCTAACAAAGGTACGGTATGACAAATATTTCTATTTATTTCAGTAAGTTAGCACTGGTTTTCGCCCTCGGCCTGATATCGGCGTCGGTTTTCTCTCAGGGCGATTATTCTAGCCCGTTGATCAAACAATGGGCAGATCCGATGATTTACCGCCATACGGATGGCTGGTTTTATTTCATTGCTACGGCTCCGGAGTTCGGTCGTATTGAGCTGCGCCGGTTGAAAACGATTACTGGTCTCGCCGAGACAAAGCCCACGGTTATTTGGCGTAAACACGATAGCGTTCCTCAAGTCGCTAACATCCGGCCCCGGAAATTCACTATATTGAAGGCCTATGGGTCATCTATTACGCCGCCGGGGACAGTGAGAAGCCGTGGCTTATTCGCATGTTCGCGCTGTCCAATGGCCATACCAACCTAATGGCGGGCGAGTGGCTAGAAGAAGGGCAGATTAAAACTCCTTGGGACAGCTTTGCGCTAGTTACCAGCCCTTTACCTATCAACGGAAGCGTTACCTGTTGTGGGACGAAGCCGATGGCTATAAGCCCAAGTAAACGTATAATTCGGCGCTGCTGTTAGCCGAGCTGGAAACACTCACCAAAATCAAATTACCGATTACTGTGCTCAGTGAACCAGCATTACCCTGGGAAACTATTGGTTACAAGGTGAATGAAGGGCCTTCGGTGATTCAGTGGAATGGCAAACTATTTGTGACCTATTCGGCCAGTGCAACCGATCACCACTGTGGAATGGGCTTACTCTGGGCAGATAAAAACAACGATATAATGAACGCTAAGACTTGGCATAAATCGCCTGAGCCGGTATTTTTTACTCACGGAAAGTTAAAACGATTTGGCCTAGAGCATAATTCTTTTGCGGTAGCGGAAGATGGTGTTACCGACCTAATGGTTTCCCACGCGCGCCTCTACAAAGAAATAAAGGGCAGCCCGATTTCCGCCAAAATGAAGCAGACTAATCTTTAATTGGACGTTGATATGAACGCAGTTATTAACAAAGAATCCTTTGGCTGTCTTACCGACGGCACGCAGGTGAATTTATACACACTTACGAACAAGCAAGGTATGTGCGCCAAAATCACCAACTTTGGTGGCATTATTGTTGCGCTACACGTACCAGATAAAAACGGCAAGCTGGACGACGTGGTGTTAGGGTTTGACAGTGTTACCCCTTATGAAACCGACTCCCCCTATTTCGGTGCACTTATTGGTCGTTTCGGCAATCGTATTGCCGATGCGTGTTTTGAGTTAGACGGCAAAACTTACGCGCTCGAACAAAACGATAACAGCAACTGTTTACACGGAGGCCATAAAGGTTTCGATAAAGTGGTGTGGGATGCAAATGTGCGCGAAATGGACGGTGCGCAGGCGCTGGTATTGAATTATCTAAGCCCCGATGGTGAGGGCGGCTTTCCGGGTAACCTGGATATCACGGTGGTGTATTGGCTAACCGATGACAACGAGCTGATCACCTCTTATCGTGCAACAACAGACCAAGCAACGCCGGTAAACCTTACCCAGCATAGCTATTTTAACCTAGCCGGTAGCGGCGATGTGTTAGCCCATGAGTTACACATAAATGCCGAGCAATACTTACCGGTAAATGAAACTCTGATTCCGTTTGGTTTGAAAGAAAGCGTGCAATACAGTGCCTTTGATTTTCGCACGGCCAAAGCTATAGGGCGTGACATTGAACGCGATAACGACCAGTTACAGGTTGTTGGCGGCGGTTATGATCACAATTTCATCATCGACAAAAAAGCATCCAAAAGTTTCGAGCTGGCGGCAACTGTGGTTGAACCTCAATCGGGGCGTGTATTGGAAGTGTTTACCACCGAGCCCGGTGTTCAACTGTATTCCGGTAACTTTCTGGATGGCACCTTAGAAGGCAAGGGCGGGCAGCGCTACACTAAGCACGGTGCTTTTTGCTTAGAACCGCAACACTTTCCAGATTCACCCAACCAGAATCAATTTCCGTCTACCATTTTGCGGCCAGACGATGCCTACCAGTCGCGTATGAGCTTTAGGTTCAGTATTCAAAAATAAAAGTAAGTTGAGGCTAGAGATGATTAAAAAATTACTTGCAGGCGGTTTGTTCGCCGCGGCACTAACAAGTGCCGCTGTTCAGGCAGAAAACCCAGCCATTACCCATGTGCTAACCGCCGACCCGGTCGCCATGGTGCACGATGGTCGTGTTTACCTTTACGCCGGGCACGATGAAGCCAAAGACAACCGCAAGTTTTACGAAATGCACAAGTGATTGGTGTTTTCTTCAGACGATATGGTGAACTGGACAGATCACGGTTCACACATGAAAGCGACCGATTTTAAATGGGCAAAAGGCGGTGCTTGGGCGGCCCATACCGTTGAAAAAACGGTAAATTTTTTTTATACCACCGTACGCCACGTCGCCATTAATGGCTTTGCCGTAAATGTAGCGGTTTCAGCCAGCCCAACCGGCCCGATTAAAGATGCCCTAGCCAAAGCCTTAATTAGTAACGATATGACAACTACAACCCCGACGGCACCATGAAGCGCATTGTGATGACATCCGAAGGCGAAGCTACAATTTTCCTTCCGGTGACGACGGCTCGATAGTTACCAAAGTACAGGGCGCACACATGCATATTGTGAACCCGAAAACCCAGCAATGTTTAGTCACCGATGGCGATAAGGTTGTACAAGCCAGTTGTGAAGCTGAATCGCGCGCTGGGTAATCGACCACACCGACGATGTTAAATACCGTCTTGAAAATGCCGGCAGTGGCCAGTTTATGGGTAACGGTAAAAGTGTTACGCAAAACCAAAAAGCCGTGCAGTCGGCTTGGGTTAACAATGATTACCAAAAATGGCAGGTAGCTACTTCACTTCCAGGTTTGACTCGCTTTATCAATGCGGGCAGTGGTGAACTGTTATCGGCATGCGACAGTACGGCCAATTACGGATAAACGTAGCGCAACGAACTCCGTGTACAACCGGCCGATAAAGTAGCGATTTCAAGCGTTCAAAGTGGTCGTGTACTTCAGGCCGAAAACTGCGGAAAAAACGTTGCCAATGTAGGCCAAGCTGGCTGGAGCAGAAGCGAATGCCAGTAATGGCAATTCGCATCCATAGAGGAAGGCTTCTTTAATATTAAAGCCGGCGACCAGTGCATGACCATCACCAATCGCACCATTGTACCCGGCACCAACGTCGAAGCGGGAACCTGCGAAAGCCCCTACGCCCAATGGCGATTCGAATTACTGGAAGATGGTGTTGTGAAAATTTCCAACCGAGAAAGCAATCACACGTTGGATTTGGCCAATTGCACATTGTCTGTAGCTACCAATATTGGTCAGACGCAGTGGTTTGGAACGGATTGCCAGAAATTTCATTTGAGGAAGATTCCTGAGTAAACCGTGTAGGTTACTTATACAAAAAAGCCACGCTATGCGTGGCTTTTTTTTCGGTCGCACTTTTTTATGGCTTAGGTGTTGTGTGGAGCAGTCTGTTTATCTAGGCATGTACACCAATATTTTTCGGTCTTTTAGGTGGCGTACTTTTTATAGGCCCTCTCTATTTTAGGCGTGGCGAAATACCGCTGCATTCGCTCAAAGGTTGAACTTGGTAGAAAGATAAAACACACACACAGCGCCTTGTCGAACCCCTCTTCAACATCGCCGTTAGATTACTCAATATTGATTATCGGCTGTTGACGAAATGGCGTCGTTTTGCGGCTGGGTGACTTTGATGAATAGCGTAAGGGCGTACTTCCTAGATGAATTGAGTGCCTTGTCGTTCAAAAGTGTTGAAAACACAGGATAAATCGCGGCGGGCAAAAAAATAGTCGATTTTTTCCTCGTATATCTGACGCTGTTGTAAAAATGGCCTGTTTTTATAATGAATTCAAAGGGTTACACGGGTTGATGGAATTCGGTGATATGAGGCCATTGGGACCATTTGCCCTTTTGGGATTTAGGCGCCACTTGGCGGAAAGCTTGACGTGGCGGGGGTTTGAGCGTAGTTTTCGGGTTTCCAAATAAAAAATATGCGCGCCCCGAAATATGACGCCTGGGGCGCGATATACAAATGTTATGAGCGCGGTTCGAAAATAAATAAAATGAGTCATGTGCTTGATTTACGGCACGTTGTAGAGCGTCTCTCGGCGTTAATGTAAGTGGATTTTTTGTATCTCACCAGTTTCTTTCCTGGTGCCAAATAGTAGTTTTATAGGTGGTGGTAAATAGCACTTCGCATTTAGCCACCACTTTCGTAATATGGAGTTTGTTGGTGGGGTTGTGTGTTCTTTCCTGCTGCCATTGGCAAGCTAAAATAAAACGTGGTTTTGTTGTGGTACTTACTGCCGTCGCATAACCAGTCGGTCACCCTGACGCTGCATACTCCGCCGCTTTTTGTGCATTTCGCTTCGCTACATTCTTGCACAAAAAACAGCTCCATATGCAACGCAGGCTACCTTAGCGTTAGAGGTCATATGTACGGAATACCGAAAGAGTTAAATCTTGATGTAATGGCAGGCTCTGAGTGTACTCAAATCAGAGTTGGACAATTTGACATCCAGTTTTCTTTTGGTGAAGTTGACTTCGCCCTTGAATCCAAAATTGGCTTGTTTAAAAATAAAGTAGAGATTGGAGCGTGGGAAGCTGGAAAATGGCCAGACTGCGTTTTCTACGAAATCATGAATGTACCGGTTGAATCTGTACGGACTCAGAATGCAGAGGCAATTATTATTACCCTAGAGAGTGGTTTATCTATTCATCTTTGTGATAATTCCGAACAATTTGAAACAATGAAAATTTCAATTAGCGGGGGCGATCCTTGGATCATCTAAAAGCCTCTAACAAGGCTGTGCACGGGGCAGCTAGGCTACGTTTTGCAATTTATGCACTACGCTGCCGCTACGTTAACATAAATTACAACTTCGCCTAGTTGCCCCGTGACAGCGGCGTTAGAATTTAAAATCATGAAATGCACAAGTTGTAACTACGGAGAGATTGAAAAAAGGAGAATATTACCTTTTCTGATTGGGTGGGTAGTCTGCCCATACTGTGGTGCATCCGTGGAGCCTAAATTAGGAGCACAGGTTTTGTGGTCTGTTGTTTTGCCTTTAATTTCAGTAGCTTTTTTTGTGGTATTTTTAGGCAAGTATTCGGTCATTTATTATTTGCTGTTTTCGCTCGCGTTATTGTTACTATTCATGTTGGTGCTTTACTTGTCTCCTTTTAGGTCAGTTAAGCAAGAAGAGATAGCAGGGCAAAAAATTATGTTTGGGCCAACAAGAGGGCCTGTAATAGCTCCGCTTATAATATATGGTTTTGGGGTGCTGTTTTGGGTGGTTTAAATTCTAACCAGCTCAGCCAGCGGACCTCCGTTCCGGCGTTTGTTTTCGCGGTGGCCGCTACGCTACCGCAAAATCAAACGCCTCCACTCCGTCCGCTGCTGCAGGGCGTTATGTACAAAACGGAGAATTGAATGAGATTTTGGATTAGAATTGTTGTGATATTGATTTCAGCAGTTCCACTTCTCGCGAATGCAGAAGGAACTGCACACTCGATATCAACAAGCGTAGTGAGAGAGTTCATTTCCACAATTAACGAAAATAATAAAAATAAGACAAAGCAGTATATTTCAGATAATTACTACCGCCGCTTTTTGGAAGCGTTTCCGCTAGACAACCATTTAAATCATACCTTTCATTTGCACGATCAAAATGGTGGTCTCGGTATTGAATCGATTTCCCGTATTGATGACAAGAGGGGTTTCATCAGGTGGTCAGCGTTGGTCAAATCTGAACGGACGGAAGCGTGGAGCGAGTTTATCGTGTGGTTCAGTGCTGACAAGCCAGAGAAAATAGCCGGAATCCAAATGAGGCCTGCAAGCCTTTCTGGCATACCTGACGTATCGAAAAATATTTCCCAAGGGAAATTAAAGAAGGAACTTAAATCCTATTTGAAACGCGCTGCCAAAAAAAACGTGTTTTCCGGTACCGTTCTTTTAGCAAAGGGAGATAGGGTTATTTTTACTGGAGCTGCTGGCCTAGCCGATAAAAGATTCGACGTGCCGAACAATACAAAGACTAAATTTAATCTAGCCTCCATGAGCAAGATGTTTACCGCTGTTGCAATCATGCGATTGGTTGAGGTAGGTAAATTACATCTTGACGATCAGCTCAATAAATTTATAGATGAAAGCTGGCTTTCGCCGGAAATCAGTCAAAAAATACAAATAAAGCATTTACTAAGTCACACGTCAGGCTTGGGCAGCTTCTTAAATAATACTTATGAAGCTTCTGCTAAAGATTCTTTCAGGGATCTTGATGATTATAAAATCCTAATTAAAGATGAAACATTAAAGTTTGAACCGGGAGCTGCATACTCTTACAGCAATACTGGAATGTTTTTACTCGGGTTGGTGATTGAAAATGTGAGTGGAGAAGACTATTTCGACTACATCCGCAAGCACATATATATGCCTGCTGGAATGGCAAACTCCGGCAGCTTCGATATGGATCAGCCCACTTCCAATCTCGCTACGGGTTATTATTTCAGAGATGGATGGAAAAACAACAGATTTCTACTGTCTGTCAAAGGGGGGCCGGCTGGTGGGGGATATTCAACTGCAGAAGATTTGTATAAATTTACTTTAGCGTTAATCAACAACAGGCTACTCGGAAAGAAATTTACTGAGCAGCTTTTTGTCATTAACTCTGAATTAAACGCGGTGAACTATGGTTATGGCTTTCGGGTATTCGGAGAAAAAAACCACCGTATAGTGGGTCACGACGGGGCTTTTGATGGGATAAGTACCAATCTGGATGTATTCCTTGATCAAGGATATATAGCTATAGTTCTTTCGAACTACAGTCAGGGTGCACCGCCTTTTGTACAAAAAATGCGATTATTGATTGCTCAGGCGACTAATGAAAAATAAATTTAATTTACATCGGCCACATAACAAATTTGTCCAGTTGACGTTTTGGTCTACGCTCCTTTTTTGCGCATGGCCTGCGGCCATTTTTGCGCAAAAATCCACTACAACCAAAACGCAACTGACAAAGACGTTATGTATAAGCGAGTTATGGAAGAAAAAATAGAAGCAAAGAATATCGGTATATGGATTGTCAGTGGATTGTTGGCCTATCTTGTTATTTGGTTGCAGGTAGAAAGATATTTTTCGAATTCGTTGATTTCGAGCATAATGTACTGGGTTTTTTCGTTTGGAATAGATTTTATTGTAAGCGGAAGCTGCTTGTGGCTTGCGTTTCGTTTTTTTAAAATGGAGCTCTATTTTAAAGGTGCTCTATTAATAGTTGCTACATCTTCGGTAATCTCTTTACTTCCGGGTATTGGTACACTGTTGTCTGTTGTGGTGTTCTATTTTCTACTGTGGTATGCAACTAAGTCCTCATTTTTGGATTTGTTTGTCACTGTACTGCTTAGTAAGCTTTTGGCGATTTCATTGGGAGTTATTCTTGTTCAGCTTGTACGGTAAACATAACCAGTGCAGCCACCTGACACAAATTACGGCGCGCCTTTTTGTGATTTCGCTGCGCTCAAGTATACACAAAAACTCACGCCGTAATTTATGCAGGTGCTACAAGCGTTATACGAACTAAATTATGAGCATCATAAAAGATTTAGAGATTCAGCCTACAGAATACGTCGATGCTGTTAACTTTGACAGAGCTTCTTCTACGCTAGAAGTTTTGTTTAACCAAGGCCCAGAAGACTGGGAGCCTTCACATAAGCTGATATTTATGGACGTAGTAAAGTTCGACAAAGAAGTCATCGACGATGAAGATCAGGTAGGCATAGATAAATTCACTGACCTAGTTTTGGAGTTCAGTGAGAGTGTGGGTGATTATTACCTACATTTAACAAATACTGTTTTCAGTTTTACTACAAAGGTAACGCCAGCTTGCAAATACGTATAACAAGGCCAGTCAATCTGACCTCCATAAACTGTCTTCTTTTTTGCAAAAAAAATGCAAAAAAGCAGCCAGTTCACTCCGGCAGTTGCTGGCGGCGTTAGCCGTAAGCTGAGTCTTTACCTTTATCGAAGAAGAATTAAATGGATATAAATAACATCATAACTTTTATAGCTGTAGCGACTTTGTTGGTTGCTTCGCCTGGTCCTAACGGCTTCCTCATCGCTAAAACAGTTCCATTGTCGGGACAAAAAGCGGGCTTCGCTAATATCTTGGGGTTCGTTGCTGCCTTTTATGTGCATGGTACACTATCAATATTTGGTATTTCTATCCTTCTGGTTAATTCGGCTAAAGCATTCTTTGTTTTTAAAATGTTAGGTGCAGCTTATTTAATCTGGATCGGTATTAAAGCACTTGTAAGCGCTTTCAAAGTTAGCAGTGCTAAACTACCTGATCTGGATCAAAGAAATGTTAAACCAGTTTCAGTTCTAACCGCATTTTCAGAGGGGTTTTTAACAAACACGCTTAACCCCAAAGTATCAATGTTCTATTTGGCTGCTTTTCCGCAATTCATATCTGTGAACGAGAGTGTCATAAATGCATATGCGTTAGTAACAATACACTCTATAGCCAACTTTTTTTGGTTTTCTATAATGGTGTTGATGTTATTGCGTATCAAAAATGCTACAAACAATGCATGGTTTAAACGATGGCTAAATTCAATAACTGGTGTTGTATTTATTTTCTTTGGTTCTAAATTGGCGTTAATGAAAAATGGCTAACAAAACAATCAACCGGACTCCGCATTGCGTGGTTCGCTTCGCTCACTTTACCACGCAACGCTCCGCTCGGTTATTGTGGCGTTAGAAGGAATGTGAAAATGAGAATTCTAGTGGCGATATTTCTTCTAGCCTCCAATGCATTAGCGTGTGATAAAGTCGACGTAATCTCTGAGAATGGAGGCGAAATATTTGTAAGCTGCGAGGATATTGTGAAGGCAACAGATGACGATATCGCAGATATTACATACAAGCTAATTATTAGTGGTCAGTTTGACAATTCCAGTGACTTTTTTATCCACTATACACAAATGCCTGCAGAGTCACCGATTGCTACCTATAACTCCAGGCTTAATACGGTCACGTTCGTTACTACAAAAGGCGCGGCGGCAAGGCAGGTGGTTTTACGTATATGAACGTTCTAACAAAGCTAGCAAGCAGACCTACGTTTCGGTGTATAAATTTATGCCGGTCGCTACGCTGGCATATATTTAAACACCTACACTGCGGCTGCTTCTAGCGGCGTTATGCATAAAGTAAAAATATGGTCATTGAACTTCTTATAAGAATCATATTCCCGTTATTGCTATTATCACTTTTTGTTTATGCGATACTTTTACTGCTTATTGGAATAATCAAGTACGCTGGCTTTCTCGATAAGGCAAGAAGAAGTGGTGGGGATTCTTTTGGTATTGCCATGGGCGCAATGAAGTTTCTTTTCGGAAATGATTTGACTGGTGAAATGACCTTCCTAAGGTTGTACAAATATTCGCTAGTTGTAACTGCTGGCTTGGTCGTACTAATAGGCGTAAATATGGTGATGTCTAGCTAAATATGCATAACAAACTCAGCCAGCATGACCTACGTTCCGGCTGCTGCAGGGCGTTATGCAAAACTAAATTATGAACCTAGATGAACTTGCGGAAGAATATAGTGAAGCTATTGATGCAGAAGATAAAAATTCGGCTCATCACAGAATAAATGAAATTACTAGGGCTGTTGCGAGTAACTTCCCTCGCGATAATCCAGAGAAACTTGCGTGGTTTACAGCCGCACTTCAAGATAAGCGCAAAAAGTGGTTTGTTGCAAAAGTAATGAGCAAGGTAAACCCCATACCCAAATCACTATTGCAAGACTTGGTTTTAGCCTCAATGTTGGAACCAAACCCTAGTTCTAACAAGTTTCTGGTTCTTCCTTGCGTTAAAACTTTTGGCAAGGAAATAGTTAAGGAGGCAATGCTTAAATATTCCGCGCACCCTCAAGTGGTTGAAAATGATGGGTACAATAAAGTGGCATATTGGGTGGGCCTTCGCAATGCATAACAAAAGTAGGCAAGCGACAAATATTGCGTCGCTCCGTTTGTGTAAGGGCTCCGCCCATTTTACACAAACTCCACAACACAATATTTGCGCCTGTTACTGGCGTTATGTGTGAGAAAAATGATAGGAGTAAAGTGTGAGAAATATTTATGTGTTTTTGATTTTTATTATTTGTGCAGGGTGTACTTCTGGACCTTCTAAGGGCGCTTTATTCTCTATGCACGAAGAGCCAGGAAAGGACAGCGCAATAATCTATTTTTATATCTCTGAGAAGGAATTTGGTTCTACAGCGTGTACTATCGTGACGGTAGATGAAGAAGAGCGCGGATGTATCGGAAGCCCAGGGTTTGTGAAAGTTGTGCTATCTCCAGGCGAGCATAATTTTTCATTTCGTCCTGATGCGCTATTGGACTTAAAAGTCGAAATGAGAAAGTTTTCGGCAGCTGTAGAAGGTGAAAAAGTATATTATTTGGAGTCGAGAAAAATCGAAACAGAAGAAGAGAGAGAGGAGGCTTGGCAGTCAAACTATGTGAATGCGCTTGGCGGTTTTACCGTAGCATGGTTGCCTGTTGAAGAGCCTCTTGCACTTGAGCATTTAAAAGAATTGAGAGCATGGCAGTAACACATAACCAAGTGGCCAACCTGACGTTGCATACTGCGCGCCTATTTGTAATGGCTGTGCCATTTTATTAAAAAAAGTCGCGCAGTATGCAACGCAGGTTCCCACGGCGTTATGTGTAACTAGAAATGAATGCACCTATAAAAATTGTAATAGGGCTCTTTTCTCTGAATTTTGTATTTGGAGTAATTGCCGGGTTAGACGGCTTAAATCCCTACATCACTGTTTTTCTTGGAGTAGGATATTTCGTCGCATACAACGTGCTTGTATATGAATGGTGCGGCGCTAACTCTAGTTGTAAGGCGTTGCCAATTCCCTTTGGTGCTAAAACATTAACTGCAGTTTTTGCTCCCTTGGGTTTGGCCTACTACTTTTTTGTGGTTTATAGGTTTTTTCCTGCCATTGGCGCTTATATGTTGTCTCTGGTCGTAATTACTTTAATAGTCATTGCTCCAAGTATTCCGTTAATCATATGGGGCAACACATAACCAAGCTATCAAGCAGACCTCCATTCCGGTGCTTGATTTCGTGCTGGCCGCTTACGCTAGCACAAAACAATCACCTCCATTACGGCTGCTTATAGCAGCGTTAGTAGCCAAAGGAAGCCCATGGATCCTGGAAATATTTTGAAAATAGAAACGCTTGATGACGGGTGGCGAGATAAAGACTCCATTATGTTACATGCTTGTTTCCAACTACTAAGTGATTGTATAAATAAGGAAGAATTGTTGAGCGGTCATACTGACTGGGAAGCAGATGAAAAACATCGTGCGGCAAAGAGTGAAATAGAAGAGCTATATGTTTGGTGGCAATCATACAAGGAAAGAGATATTCCAGATGATGATGGCTACGAAGAAGAAACAAAAATGTTATTACGTCTTATCCATATTAGGTGGGCGCTGTGGACATAGCTACTAACAAGGTTATTAACCATCGCCAGCAAGCTGGCTGGACCTCCACTGCGTTGCTTCGTTTGTGGTTTAACGCTACGCTACCACAAACAAATCAACTCCGTTCCGGCCGGTTATAACGGCGTTGAAGCTGTCGAATTACTCCAAAAAACGCAATATTTCGGCTGAATTGACTACTTTCTTCTAGTAAAATGAACCTACTATCCATTTACTGGAAATGCAGATGGGCAATAACTTCAAAGAAAGTGATTCGAGTCAAGGTCGATTTATTTCTGTTATCCCGGATGAGCAAATAACGGAGGGCAGCTTTGATGAAACGGTTCAGCTTTTAATCGATAAAGTTGCTGATTTAAGCTCGTTCGAAGCGAGTTACAATAATTCTCAGGGTGGAGCCTCAGCTTACCCGCCATCAATGTTGTTAAAAATTATACTGGCCGCTTATTCTCGCGGCATTACCAGTAGCCGAAAAATAGAAAACCTTTGTAAGTTCAACACCGTTTTTATGTGCTTGTCTGGATTTCTTACTCCGGATCACTCGACAATAGCGGCATTCGTATCTAAGCAGCATAAGCAAATCGAAGATCTATTTGTTCAAATCGTCGTTGAATGCGATTACTTGGGCTTGATAGGCGGCAATTGTTTTTCAATAGATGGGACTAAATTGTCATCTAATGCCAGTAAAGACAATTCGGGCACAATTTCTGACTTCGAGAAGAAGTACGAGAAAATAAAGAATGGTGTTAATTATCTGATAAGACAGCACCGCGAAGAAGACAAAGCCGGTAAGGTGGACCCTGATCGTCGAGAGCGAGAAAAGAAGAAAATCAAGAAATTGCGAAAACTCGCTAAGGACCTCGAATCTCCGCTTAGTGACATGACGGACAAAATTGGCCGTACAGGTAAGCCCAAAAAGACCAACCTTACGGACCCGGACAGCAGTACGTTAAAATCTGGAGGTGGTGGTGCCGAGCAAGGGTATATGGCCGTTGCTGTTGTAGATGATAAACACCAGGTGATTTCTGGTGCGGGAATAGCGCATGACACAGAGCAAAAATGCTTCATTCCAATGCTTGAACAGGTCGAGAAAAACTTAGGGGTAAGCCTTGAGGGTCGAAAGGTTCTTGGAGATGCAGGGTTTAATACCATTGAAAACGTTGACTACTGTTTTGAGCATGAAATTGATGCATATTTAGCGGACGGGGGTATGCGAACCAGAAACCCGCTCTATAAAGACAGGGATCGTAAGAAACCAGAATGGCGAAGACGAAAATATTTTAAGGTTAGTGACTTTCACTACGATGAGGAAAGCAATACTTGTAAATGTCCGGCAGGAAACAGTATGCGGTTAGCGATGGATGATTACATCCTTCATGGCGAGCACTATCGAAAGTTTGTGGGTCTACTAAATGATTGTCGGACCTGTGCGTTTCAGAGACAGTGTATGAAAAGCGCACCCAGACTACAGGGGCGACAAGTATCGATTAAAAAGGACGTGGAATCGAATCCTCCGAGACCTTATGATTTGATGAAAGAAAAGATAGATTCACCGGAGGGGCGTGACATATACGGCAGTAGAATGGGTACTGTAGAGCCGGTGTTTGGCAACCTTAAGCATAACATTGGATTAAAGTGGCTGAGCCTGCGAGGCCTAGAGAAGGTCACCGGTCAATGGTTGCTATTCACAATGGTACATAATATGGTTAAGATTCAAAAATACGGCGAATATGAGCCCGTGTAGGGCTTTATTGCTTTTTTTTGTTAGTGTATTGATTTTCTATCATGGAAAAATAAATGAACATCGGCAAATTAAAATTAAAATTAAAATAGGAAAGGCTAGTTGAATTTGTTCGGTCTACTAAGTGAGTAATTCGACAGCCTCGTTAGTGCGACAAGTTAAGCTTGGAGCATCTTGCTGGGTGTAAGTCCCAGTCGGGTAAGGTCTAGCTAACCACCTGTATCGAGTCTTGCGCACTGTGCGGAGATTATGGATCGCGAATACTTTCCTGTTGCTGATTTTTTTTTCTTCAACAAATAATCGAACAACCGGTGTGAAGCGTAGACAGAGAATTATGTAGGCCATAAGGAATGCGTGTTCCTGAAGTGTTGGTATCGCTCTGATAATAAATTGTCCTGACTGGCTAGGCTTGTAACGCCGCCGAAGCCCATGCAATACAACCATTAGTTGGCAAGGTTGTGGCGAGTTGGCGGAGTTATCAAACCGTGGCATGTATAAAGAGATGTTTTCGAGAACTTGAGAGATCCAAAGTAGCTCCCGCAGGAAGTGGGTAGTGACGCTGAGTAAAAAGCGAGGCAGATCGATGGCACCTTGGAAGTCGGATCAGCTCATAGTAGTCTGAGAGCGGGAAAGCCGTTCACATGGCGAGGGGGCTGACAGTAATATCACGGTATGTAACAGACACATAGTCCGGACAAGTCGGGCTGGAGAAACTATGACAACCGCATTGCATACCATAGCATTTAAGGCACAAACCCACCCTAATCATCGTTTCCAGAATCTATACGGATTGCTAGATTCGGATTTGTTGGTACAAAGTTGGGGTCAAATCAATAAACAATCGGCGTGTGGAATTGACGGCGTAACACCTAGCGATTTCAAACAACGATTGCCTGAAAATATCAACCGCCTGCATCAAACGCTAAAGTGTAAAAGCTATCGAGCGAATGATGTGAAGCGGGTCTTTATCCCAAAATCCAACGGTAAACTACGCCCGCTCGGGCTGCCAACGTTAGATGATAAAATCGTACAGCAAAGCGTGAGTCAGATACTGCAAAGTATTTGGGAGCAGGACTTTGTGAAGAATAGTTATGGTTATCGTCCGAACAGAAGCGCGCATCAAGCGGTGCATAGTTTACAGTTGAACCTTCAATACGGTACTTATGGTTATGTTGTCGAAGCGGATATAAAAGGCTTCTTCGATAATATAGATCATGAGTGGTTGATGCGTATGCTGAAACAGCGTATTGAAGATAAAGCCTTATTGAACCTTATCAACCAGTGGCTGAAAGCGAGAATAAAATCACCAGAAGGGGTGTTTGAGAAACCGGCCAGTGGAAGTCCACAGGGCGGTGTGATCAGCCCGGTATTGGCGAATATATACTTACATTACGCACTGGATATTTGGTTTGAGAAACGCATAAAGCCACGCTTACAGGGGCGAGCCATGTTGATACGGTACGCCGACGATTTTGTTGTTGCGTTCCAGTACGCTAATGAGGCGCGTGAGTTTTATCGGGAACTACCGAAACGCTTGAGAGAGTTTAAGTTAGACGTAGCGCCAGAGAAAACACACCTGAAGCGGTTTAGTCGGTTCCACCCAGGGCAGCACCATAGCTTCGAATTCTTGGGCTTTGAGTACTACTGGGACACTGATAAAAAGGGTGAGGCTAGGTTGCGTCGACATACGGCACCAAAGAAACACAAAGCTAAGTTGAGCGAGTTCTATCAGTGGATAAAAGCCAATCGGTCTAAACGACTGAATGTCTGGATGCCACAGTTAAGGCGTAAGCTGACGGGCTTTATAAACTACTTTGGTTTGCCTGATAATAGTCGAAGTGTCGCGCGTGTTTATGATTATGTTCTGCATAGTCTATACAAGTGGCTCAATCGGCGAAGTCAGCGGCACAGCTTTAACTGGCAAGGGTTTAAAGACATGTTAAAATACTTTCAGATCCAGCAACCACGGGTGTGGAAACGTCACATTCAAGTGGACTGGTATTGAGGGCTTGTGAATTACACGAGCAACGATATTATTGAGGAGCCGGATGCGGTAGTTCCGCACGTCCGGATCTGTATGGGGGCGGCTTGGGTAACTGGCCGTTCTACCATGACTGCACAGAGTATTGCGAATAAAATATCTATATGAATGGAAGGTTGTTTCTCAATAAATATGACAGGGCCAAATATATTAGCGGGTGGATTACTGTTCTATTGGCGAGTCTAGGATTATGCTCAGCGGTGATTTACGGAGAGCGTATAGCCGTGCCTATAGGGCGATTATGTTTTGCTATGCTCATAACGTATATTAATCTCGAAAGTCTTGTTGGTGGAATTATGCCGGGTAAAGCTACCGGCGTACGAACATCTGCAATAGCGCGAGAAAGTATGCCAATTCGGTTTTGGTCTTCCATTATTTTTATGGAGCTAATAGCAATAGCATTTTTTATAGCTGGAACGTACCAATTATGTGTTCAAGTGGCTTATGCATAACAAACTCAGCCAGCAGGACCTCCGTTCCGGCGCTTGTTTTTGTGCTGGTCGCTACGCTTGCACAAAAAAAATCACCTCCACTACGGCCGCTGCTGCAGGGCGTTATGTGTAAGCACATATGAAGAAATATCTCCTAATTGTTTTAGTTTTGTTAGTAGGTTTTGTTGGTATTACCTTATTTTCTATTCCGCACAAAGTATCGCTCGGCAGGATGACGAGTGCGGAGATGGTTGTGTGCACAGCAGAATTACGCTTCTTGGTAGGTGTTGCGCTATTGGAGGGAAGAGTAATGCCTAGCAACTATAAACATAAATGTGAACTCCCCGAAATGGTTGTTGCGGTCAACTCTGTTGGGGAAATCGAGTTAAAGAATAATGTGTACGGAATATTTATACGTTTTTGTCCACGTATAAACGGTAATACAGTAAATTGGGTGTGCGAGGGTGAGCCGGATAGTTACATTCCTGCAGCCTGCAAGTTAAACACATAACCATGCGGTCAACCAGACATTGCCTGCTATCGGGTCAGAGGGGCACGAAGCCCCGTCTGCCCACAGAACCGTGCGTACGGGTCACGTACACGGCTCCTCACACTAAACATGACCAGCGACGAAGATTAAACCAATGTTCTCTATTTTCTCCCGAGCGAATAAACTGCTTTAGCTCGTTCACAAAATATTTATTTGAGTAAGCTCTTTCTACCGCATTGCTGCGTGAGAGTGCCCACCGCTTATTATTCGTGAATACAGCATTCGCAGCCATTCTTCGGCTTACGCCTCTCTTCCTGAGCTTGTTAAATAAATTCCTACGACTTTTCTGCTGGTCAATAATGCGTGAACGTAGTCTACGCCGTATATGCGCTTCTATTTCCACAAACTGACCAGGGAACTGGGTTAAGCTGTAATAACTGGACCAACCTCTGTACCAGCGGTTTATGACCGCCATTGTGGTTTCCAGCTTTTGGTGGGTTCCTCGCGGGGTAAGCTCTTTGACTTTCTTCATTGCTCGCGCCATGGATTTCAGCGATATTGCAATTCGACCTCTTACGATGGTCAGGCCCAGAAACTTTACACCCTTTGATTTCGCCACTTGGCTCTTTTCCTTGTTAACCACCAGTTTGAGTTTGCACTCAATGTATTGGCTTACACTTTTCATAATCCGCTTTGCCGCTTTATGCGACGCCACGAAGATGTTGCAGTCGTCTGCGAATCGACAAAATTCCAGACCTCGGCTTTCTAGCTCTTTGTCCAACTCATCCAATACGATGTTGCTTAGTAATGGGCTAAGCGGGCTGCCTTGAACAGATCCCTCTCGCGATGGCAATATCATGCCGTCTTTCATAATGCCGCTGCGCAGTATCATTCCGGTCAGACGCAGTATGCGTTTGTCTTTTATGATTTTGCCAAGCCTATTAATTAGACGGTCGTGATGGATACGATCAAAGAATTTTGATAGGTCAATGTCGACGACCCATTCTTTTCCTGTTTGCACTATCCGTTGTGCTTCTCTCACGGCCTGCCCCTGGTTACGGTTCGGGATAAACCCAAAACTGTGGGTAGAAAATAGGGGTGTGACACGCGGTTCCAGTATCCGCTTAAGTGTGGCTTGAACCACTCGGTCACGGATACAAGGTATCCCTAGTAAGCGGATACCTCCATCGGGTTTGTCAATTTCAACACGTTTTACTGGGAGGGGTTTATAAGTCCAACTCGCCAGTTCCTCGGCGAGTTGGCTTAGCTCTTGGTCACTATTTTCTTGGAAGGCTTCTACTGTCACGCCATCAATGCCGGGGGCACCTTTGTTCTTCGCAACGTCGGCCCATCCGAAGGTCAACCAAAAAGGGTTGATCAGTAGCTCGAAGAGTCTTTCTTCGTCTTGGAGTAGATCTGTTTCCATGCTGCACTTTCTCTTTGTAAAGTTCTGTCGTTGGCTCAATGAGGTCTTCCCACGTTACGTTGTGGGAAAAAAAAATTATTCTGACCGCATTCCTTTCGGCTGGCCTCAGATCTTTAGTTTGTAGCACGGGCATAATCGTTAATGTGTTCAGCCCTTTGACTTTAACGTCCTGTCGCTGTCGGGTGGTTTTATCCTCAAGTACGTCACCGCACCGTCACCGGCCACTCGTTTTATGTCTCATACGGCTTCATCTGCAATCCCCTGTCTCATTACGCTCACATTACTGTGTCGCTTAGGGCTTAAGGTGTCGTAGTTACACCGACCCAAGACCAGCGGATTTTCACTGGGTAAGCCAATCGTCTATGTCCGATGCTCATCTACCTTCTATACCGTGTCGCGTTTACGTAAAGGATATTGGACTTTGGTGATCCGTGGCACCTCATCCTGCTAACGGCCTCAATAAAGGTTCACTTGCGTTTAGATAGCATCTTTGCCTCCGACTTCCTTCAGATTCCTCATTGGCCTATACTCACCTTTGCTCCCTGTTGGGCAGCGACTATAGGTTTCTTCGGACACCCTTGTCATTGGCTGCTTATTCCCTCCTTTCAGGGCTATGGATGGACTTTCACCACCTAGACGACCGGCATGCCAGTCACACACGCTTGTTTTTATGCATTCCGCTTCGCTGCATTTTTACATAAAAACAAGCTCCACAGTCAATGCTGGTTACCTTAGCGTTATGAGCACCCATGATCGAGCTACGTGAATTAGTGGAAGATGATAAGGACCAGTTGATTCATCACTTGAATAATGAAAATGTCGTGAGGTTTTTGTCTTCTCGTATCCCAAGTCCTTATACTGAGGTAGATGCCCACTGGTGGATAAACGAAGGTTCAAAGGCTGAAATTGTACGATCTATAACTTTCAGTGGAAATTTTGTTGGTATTATCGGGGTCCGTAGAGATGCTCTTGAAAAATCCCATCGTGGCGAAATAGGATATTGGATTGGCCAACCATTTTGGGGAAAAGGTATCGCAACTGAAGCGCTCCATATAATGTGCCAAATTATCTTTTGTAAAACGGATATAGTTCAACTTTATGCACCAGTGTTCTCTCCAAATGAAGGATCAAAGAGAGTCCTTACTAAAAATGGCTTTGAGCTAGAGGGGGTTATCACTAAGGGAATCCTTAAAGATGGTGCTTATTATGATGAGTGTATTTATTGTAGATCCAGCTCATAACAAAAAGCTGCACCTGACAAATATTGCTGCGCTCGTTTTGTGTATGTCGCGTAGCTCCATTTTACACAAAACGCTCTCCGCAATATTCGCAGGTGAGCTTGGCGTTAAATTCTATGAAGAAGTATCTAAAAAGTCAGCCTTGCCCTGCATGCAAAGATATTTGCAATTTTAATAAAGTCAGCGAAGGGTTTCTATCGCCTTCGTATGAATATACATGCGCCTCTTGTGGGGCAAGAGTGCACATTGACAACAAGTCGACATTGCTAAGTTCTGTTGGATTAATTATCGTTACTGCGTTCAATTTAATACCTATAAAATATAGCAATAATTTCACTCATATTATGGTTGTGATTATCACGCTATCGATAGCAGTTGGGTTCGTCTATTATGCAAATAAAAAACGAAGGTTGGTGCAATCAAAAATAATTTAACAAGGCAATTAAAGTCGCCTGCGGCTGGACGCACTACGTGCGCCCTTTATTGCGGCGTTAGTGCGACAAGTTAAGCTTGGAGCATCTTGCTGGGTGTAAGTCCCAGTCGGGTAAGGTCTAGCCAGCCACCTGTATCGAGTCTTGCGCACTGTGCGGAGATTATGGATCGCGAATACTTTCCTGTTGCTGATTTTTTTTCTTCAACAAATAATCGAACAACCAGTGTGAAGCGTAGACAGAGAATTATGTAGGCCATAAGGAATGCGTGTTCCTGAAGTGTTGGTATCGCTCTGATAATAAATTGTCCTGACTGGCTAGGCTTGTAACGCCGCCGAAGCCCATGCAATACAACCATTAGTTGGCAAGGTTGTGGCGAGTTGGCGGAGTTATCAAACCGTGGCATGTATAAAGAGATGTTTTCGAGAACTTGAGAGATCCAAAGTAGCTCCCGCAGGAAGTGGGTAGTGACGCTGAGTAAAAAGCGAGGCAGATCGATGGCACCTTGGAAGTCGGATCAGCTCATAGTAGTCTGAGAGCGGGAAAGCCGTTCACATGGCGAGGGGGCTGACAGTAATATCACGGTATGTAACAGACACATAGTCCGGACAAGTCGGGCTGGAGAAACTATGACAACCGCATTGCATACCATAGCATTTAAGGCACAAACCCACCCTAATCATCGTTTCCAGAATCTATACGGATTGCTAGATTCGGATTTGTTGGTACAAAGTTGGGGTCAAATCAATAAACAATCGGCGTGTGGAATTGACGGCGTAACACCTAGCGATTTCAAACAACGATTGCCTGAAAATATCAACCGCCTGCATCAAACGCTAAAGTGTAAAAGCTATCGAGCGAATGATGTGAAGCGGGTCTTTATCCCAAAATCCAACGGTAAACTACGCCCGCTCGGGCTGCCAACGTTAGATGATAAAATCGTACAGCAAAGCGTGAGTCAGATACTGCAAAGTATTTGGGAGCAGGACTTTGTGAAGAATAGTTATGGTTACCGTCCGAACAGAAGCGCCCATCAAGCGGTGCATAGTTTACAGTTGAACCTTCAATACGGTACTTATGGTTATGTTGTCGAAGCGGATATAAAAGGCTTCTTCGATAATATAGATCATGAGTGGTTGATGCGTATGCTGAAACAGCGTATTGAAGATAAAGCCTTATTGAACCTTATCAACCAGTGGCTGAAAGCGAGAATAAAATCACCAGAAGGGGTGTTTGAGAAACCGGCCAGTGGAAGTCCACAGGGCGGTGTGATCAGCCCGGTATTGGCGAATATATACTTACATTACGCACTGGATATTTGGTTTGAGAAACGCATAAAGCCACGCTTACAGGGGCGAGCCATGTTGATACGGTACGCCGACGATTTTGTTGTTGCGTTCCAGTACGCTAATGAGGCGCGTGAGTTTTATCGGGAACTACCGAAACGCTTGAGAGAGTTTAAGTTAGACGTAGCGCCAGAGAAAACACACCTGAAGCGGTTTAGTCGGTTCCACCCAGGGCAGCACCATAGCTTCGAATTCTTGGGCTTTGAGTACTACTGGGACACTGATAAAAAGGGTGAGGCTAGGTTGCGTCGACATACGGCACCAAAGAAACACAAAGCTAAGTTGAGCGAGTTCTATCAGTGGATAAAAGCCAATCGGTCTAAACGACTGAATGTCTGGATGCCACAGTTAAGGCGTAAGCTGACGGGCTTTATAAACTACTTTGGTTTGCCTGATAATAGTCGAAGTGTCGCGCGTGTTTATGATTATGTTCTGCATAGTCTATACAAGTGGCTCAATCGGCGAAGTCAGCGGCACAGCTTTAACTGGCAAGGGTTTAAAGACATGTTAAAATACTTTCAGATCCAGCAACCACGGGTGTGGAAACGTCACATTCAAGTGGACTGGTATTGAGGGCTTGTGAATTACACGAGCAACGATATTATTGAGGAGCCGGATGCGGTAGTTCCGCACGTCCGGATCTGTATGGGGGCGGCTTGGGTAACTGGCCGTTCTACCATGACGGAGCCTTCGTTCTAAATGAACTATTTAATTACTCCACCATCAACTCACTATGACGGCGGAATTGGTATTACAGGCTGTAACTTCAGACATGCTGCTGACACACTAAAGGAGCATGGGTCATCCGTAGATGGAGTTCTTCCTCTTTGTTATCTACATCGACATGCAATAGAGTTATTTTTAAAGTCAGTGATTTTTATTCTGCACAAGAGATACTCCATTGAATTCGGTGATGGATTCAGCTTAGAGAAGCCAGCAATTAAAGTCCGAGATAAGTGGCTACCAATGGACAATACCCACAACTTATCTGATCTGTATTCTTACTTCGAGGTGATTTACGAAAACTGCAAAGGAGCACTTCCTGAAACAACTTGTTGGGATATGCCCACGGATATTAAATCCAAAATTGACATGGTCAGTGGAACTGACCCTAAAAGCACCTTCTTTAGGTATCCGAAATCTGGCAGTGCTCATCAGGATGTTAAAAAGTCACGGATTCAAAAAACAACATTTGAAGGTGCTTTTGACAATCAGGAAAAGCCTAGAGCATTAGTCTTAATGCTCGATCAGAATGATGAACTGATAGAAACATATGACATGGATGCCGATGCGTTAGGTAAAATCCAAGAAGCTTTAAATTATTTGAGTGATTTTTTTAATGGTGTTCATGCAGCATTTAGGTATGAGCTGGCCAATGGCTCCTAACAAGCGTAGCTTGGCGATGCTTTTTTCGTTGCGCTTCGCTCCACTACAAAAGCACGCCAACTACGTGCGTTAGGTGCACATTATGAAGGAGCCCACACTCGGTAAAATTGGGGTATCAATATTAGGCGTCCTGTTGATAGCGCTTGTTCCTATGGTTGGATTATTGATGGGCACTCTACCAAGTCGGGGTATTGACCCTTCATTTGAAGAGTACCCAGTCAAGTTTGTTGTTGTGCTGTTAATCTGGTTGTTAATTCTCTTAGCTGCAGTTTTTAATGCAGTACTTAACATACAGTCGCTTTTTAAAAAATATGGTAGCAATTACAATTGGGCAACTTTGAAAGCGATATTTACTTGTCGGCACAAGTGAGAATCAAAGGACATCCAAAAACTTGACAAGCCTTCCGGGTTCTAGTAGTTTATGCAACCATGACCCAAAGCCGTGAAACATTAATCTCTCTGGATTCAACGCCATTTTACCATTGTTATGTACGCTGTGTTCGGCGTGCGTATTTGTGTGGTGAGGATCATTCGACGGGTGAGAATTACGATCACCGTAAGCAGTGGATCGTATCTCGCTTGCGTTTTTTGTCGTATGTGTATGCGGTAGATGTGTGTGCTTATGCGGTAATGAGCAATCATTACCATGTTGTGCTGCATGCGGATAAGGCTAGGGCGCAGGCATGGAGTAATGAAGAAGTGGCCGAGCGCTGGATGCAGTTGTATAGCGGCCATATGCTGGTTGATCACTGGCTGGAGAACCCGGAGGCTATTGATGCGGCTACGCAAGCCGCAGTGGATGAAATTATCGAGAAGTGGCGTAAACGTTTATACGATATCAGCTGGTTTATGCGCGGTGTTAATGAAACCATAGCCCGTATGGCCAACGAGGAAGAAAACTGTAAAGGCCGGTTTTGGGAGGGGCGCTTTAAAAGTCAGGCCCTATTGGATGAAGCCGCGTTATTAAGCTGCATGGCCTATGTCGACCTCAACCCCATTCGGGCGGCGATGGAAAAAGATCTTATGGAGAGTGATTTCACCTCCATACAGCAGCGTTTATTCGATTACGTAAAATACAAAAATACCAAATCTAAAGACGAGCAGAAATTGAATGCTCGTATTCAAAAGCAGCGTGAGATTAAAGCGGAAATGGGTTTGGATGCCTTACCCGAAGCGCCGTTAATGCCTTTTGATGGTTCCTCCCATACCGATACTCACCATGCCTTACCCTTTACCCGTGAAGATTATTTTGAGTTGGTGGATACCACCGGCCGTATTCTACGAGACGATAAACGCGGAGCCATCGTCAGCGAACTTCCGGCCATAGTGTCGAGGTTGGGTATTAATCCAAATAAATGGATCGACCACGTTCAAAATTTTGGCCGCCGTTACGGTTCCAGTGCCGGTTCGGTGGCGCGCATGGTCGATTATGCCCAGGTGTTTGAGCGTAATTGCGGCAAGGGTGTGGCGTGTTCGCAGGCGCTTTACTTAAATGCGGGTTAGTGTGGGTGTCCGCAAGTCGCTTGCCCCTTGAAGTCGAGCATACTGTAATAATGCACCGTCATATTTTTAGCGTTCAGTTGTTAGCGTGGGCGTCGGATTTTATCTTTTCTTCTCTAAAAGCGGCTAATAGGGCGAAATTCTAGACGCCATTTGTCTCGCTTGTTCTTCATTTTTAGTCGCATAGAGTGCCATTCGGCCGCTCTCCTTGCGTAAGTTCTAATGCAAAAGGGTGCCATTGTAGTGCTGGTATCTGCGTCGCATGCCGCTAAATCACTCAAATCTTGGTTTTTGGTCATATTGATATGCAAAACCACATGGTGGTGATTAACCATTACAGTGTTAGTGTGTATGTCCGAAAAGTGCCTAGTGTGGGTGTCATAAAAGTGGCGCCG
Organism: Teredinibacter franksiae; assembly: GCF_014218805.1. Lineage (NCBI taxonomy): Bacteria > Pseudomonadati > Pseudomonadota > Gammaproteobacteria > Cellvibrionales > Cellvibrionaceae > Teredinibacter > Teredinibacter franksiae. The sequence continues at coordinate 3,206,054 of NZ_JACJUV010000001.1, forward strand.
AGCAGTGGTACTCCCCCCTAGTAAGCTTCTGAGGCAAATAGGGTGCCCTGGTAGAGCTTGTGTCAGCTTCGTATACCGCCCAAACCATTCAATCCTTGGGCTTCATCTAACACCCTGTGGTGGTGTCCGATAGGTCGCGGCAAATGTTTGGTGTCAATGCAGATTATAATTATTTAGGCACGCTATGAGTAAAGATAGTAAAGAGTTGCAACCCACTATTATTTCTTTTGTAAAGGATCTACCTAACCTGTGCTCACTTGCTGGATTAGCCTGCACAATATTAGCTATTTATTTTAGTATTTTAGGCGTTTATTACGCCGCTATGATTGGGATGGTTTGGGCCGTTGCTTTTGATTGGGCCGATGGCTTAGTTGCACGGAAAATGAAAGGGAGAACGGGAAATGATCGTGCATTTGGCGGTCAGCTTGATGTATTGATAGATATTGTTAGTTACGGTGTTACGCCCGCAATTCTGCTGATGAGCTATGGTGGATTTGAGCCTGTATTTTTAATCGGTGCTTTTTTCTTGGTGGCGGCAAGTGCAATAAGATTAAGTTATTTTAGTACTTTTGGTCTGTCGGATGACTCGAAATATACAGGGTTGGCTCTCGACAATAATAGCTTAGTTATCGTTTTCGTTTTTATCTTTGAAAGCATTTTAAGTCATAGCGGTTTTTCTACAGTATTTTATATTACTGTTTTGGCGCTCGCGGTTTTAAATGTATCTCAAATTAAAACGCCGAAATTCTCTGGGAAGCCGGTTAATGTCTACGCGCTTGCTACTTATACTCTTGTGATAACGGGAATTTATGGCTGGAAGCTTTTATAAGTAATCGAATGAAAATATTTTTTATATTAAATGATAGGAGTTAAATTATCGCAATGGTTGTATATACGGTGGGTACATTTGATTTGTTACATGTGGGACACCTTGCTTTATTGGAATACTGTAGAACATTAGGCGATGTGGTCGCCGTTGGTGTTGCCTCCGATAGTGTAGTCAATTCATATAAACCTAACGTACCTGTTATACCACTCGAAGAACGAATGGAAATGCTAAAATCTTTACGATGCGTCGATATTGTGCGGTCTTACAATGAGCTTGAATATGTATCCGCCTGTAAAGAGTTGGAGCCTGATATTTTTGTTATTGGTGAGGATTGGGGCGATAAGCCGCATAATATTGATGTGGAGACGTATTTACATTCCAAGGATAGTAAAATTGTGCAGGTTAGCTATAACCCCAAAACATCATCTACAAAAATAAAACAAAATGTTATTGCTCAGTTTCACAGGGGTACGTATCTCGCACAGGAAATTTAGCGAGAATGTAAATACGCAACCGTTTATAAGCGGAATACACAATGCATGGGGCCGCCCGGCTACTGAAAATGGCTTTATCATTGGCAAGCCTGGATCCCCTACTTATTGATAGCCATGAACAATAAAAACATCTAAATCACAGAGAAAAGCGCGTCTAACGCAGTGACAAGTACCGGGGGTAATCGGTGCTTTAAGGCATTTTGCTGCTTTCTTGGGCGCAGCACGGGGTATTACTTGATCGGTATTGGTCGTGTGTGTAGCGCGAACGGCTTATTTTTTCGCTATATACCGGGTAATCAAAAACAGCCTATCGCTGGAAAAAATGTGGTGTGAGCGTTGTTGGCTGATTGTTCCTAAGCACGCTTAATTTCATTTTTTGAGTTGTCATTTTGGGGGTTTATACCGATAAGCTCAATGAGGGCTGGCGTTTCTCCCTCCACTGTTGATGTGCCGGATTGGAAAAGTTGGCTATCTTTTAAAGCGGGTTTATCTACTGCTTCTTCAGGCTGCATTTGTTTACCGCCATTTAGGACGAAATAAAGCACGCCCTGAATAAGAAAAAGCGTAACAACAACTTTAAACGTGTATTTCCACAGCAACATTTTGCCTTCCTTCAATATCAATGAGTACACACATAACCTTGTGTGGGCGAAATTCAAGTTGACTGGGGCTGCCTATACTACGGCAATGGCACCGCGCTAATTTCGCCAGGCTGTCTGCATTGCAGCAGCCTTAGTTAATTTAGTCTGCTCCTTTCAAAAAGGAGAGCAGAACAGGCCGCTAGAGGAGCGGGTGATTCCGATTCACCTGCATGATGGTTGGGGAGGTGCTGATGTTGCCATCCTTGGCAGCTATTGTCCTTGCTTATCCCTTGCCTCGAGCTTTCCTTCTCTCGGTAACGCTCCGTCTAACGCCCTGTGTAGAAATAGAGTACGATCTTGCATGGGGCGGGTCTACGAGCGATTACCGGTCATTTTGTGACATAGTTCCGTGGTAATGGGCGCCAATAGTGTGATATCAGCTCTTCGGTTAACAGGTTAACAGCGTAATATGCTCGTTGGCGCAGAAAGCGCTGAAGTTAGCCCGCATGTGGTTTTGGGCGCCGCGCCATAATAGCCGCGTCATAATAATAGTTAAACTTAATAGGAGTAGATCAATGAGTGAAGATAATTCGACCAAAGCAACAACGGGGGCTCAGTCTGGAGGTCTCAATATCATCGTGGTGGCTTTGCTTCTGCTGCTGGCGGTGGTTTTGGGCTGGTATATTGGGCAAAGTGGCGCAAAACCTCGAGATATCAACTTCTTGCCACCTGCATCGGGTGTGTTGGATTACTACTTGTCGGTGAATGATGCCGGTGAGCCAACGCCCTACGCTCCGACTGCTAAAGCGTTTACACCCTGTATCGAGAATTGTTACGAAGATGTACTCTCGGAAGCGAATAGAGCGCAAGTGGATGCATTACTTTCAAATATTAAGCAGAGTACTAACTTAGATTTAAACGCTTATTTGGTTGTAGAGGCTGGGGAGAAGAGTGGCATTGACCAAAAGCAAAGCAGCGTACCTTTTGTTGAAAAAGCGCATGCCGCTGCTTCGGGTTGTTATGTGGTTATGGTTTACCGAATAGGAGGCACGCGCACTTTTATCTATAATAAGCCGGGTTGTCCGTAAAAAATAGCCGAACGTAAGTTCGGCTTTTTTTATATGTTAATCTCAAATTTTACTAAAAGTGTTCGCTCCGGTGTCAATTCCTGTCTGGAGGGCGTTGAATACATTAGCTCTAAATCTGCGTAGGTAAATTCTGTATCTAAGAGGTTTTTAGCTAACAGTGTCACCTTGCCGAGCCTATTGGGTAGATTAGCTTGAATTGAAGCATCAATAATATTCAGTCGTTCACTAAAATCCTCCGAGTCAATGAATAGATCAGGAATGGATTCTGTAGAATATTGCTGGTTGATATGTTTCCCCTCTATTTTTATAAATGAATGTCTCGTTAGCTGATAGCTTAACCCGATATTAAGTGAATTGTTTTGAAGGGTTAATGGGAAAAGTGGAAGTGGCTCATTTGAAATTTGATCTCTATCGACTTCTTCCGTTGAAAGTTTGATATGCGTGCTCAGCTTTTCTGTAAGTAGATAGTCAAAATGTGCGCTCACTAGATCATATTGCATATCGCTATCTACAAATTGTAGTCCAGTATTATTGGGTAGCGTTATGTTCTGCTTTAGAATGTCTAGGCCAATTTTAGCTCTATCGGATGCGGCTATATTGACGCCGAGGGTTTTATTTGACGATGTTGTGCCGACGTCAAAATGATCGTAAACCTGTGCAGCGCCGGCGATATGTGTAGAATTTAGGCTTCCGCTAATTTTGGGGACCATTGAAATGGTTGTAAAATAAGCCGTTCGTAATTTTATTTTAGGCGTTATATCCCATGCCACGCCCATTTTTGGGTATATTGTCTTGTCATTTTTATTTTCGATTGGTTGACCATCTACGCCAACCTGTACAGCGTGCTCGGCACTATTGTGTTCTGCACCTAGGGTGACAATAAGAGAATTGTTTAGCGCTGTAATATCTGAATAGAGGTAGGCTTGTTCAAGGCTGTTTTTGCTGCTGGTTTCAGCTGAATCAAGAGCATCGAACTCTACATAATAGAGGGAGCTGGCACCTGTACTTTTAGACTCTGAGCTTTTTAACCCTCCCGATAAAGTCGTATGGCGGAATTCATGCACCAGCTGTAATTCATACTGGCTAGAATTGATTTTCTCATCATTAGAAATTTCGATCGTTAGACCTGGAAGGGCAAGCGTGTCTTCCGCAACGTTAGATTCATCTTTGTCGGTAACATTTAGAACTAAATATGTGCCTGAATCGGATTGGTATTTCATACTGACACGTTGGGTCTCGCTCTCACCCACTACTCGGCTAGTGGTAGAGTGGGTGTTAGCCCCAAATTCTGTCGTTAAATCACCAATGTTATCGTCTCTCTGCCCCAGTTCCGCTTGAAAGCCAAGGTTTTGTGTTGGTTGCCACTGCACAAACGCATTGGATATTTTATAATCCACATCGTTATTTTCGCGATAACCGTCCGATTTATATCGGTATTGCCCAAGCGAAAAAGCCAGCGTCTCTCTGTTGCCATTTACCGCAACATCGTACGCCCCTGTTCCCTGTGTTCCGCCCAGTACTTTAGCCTGCAGGCCGAAACCTTCATCTAGGTACATGGAGTTGTATTCGTTGGCCCCCAAGTCTGCTGGGCCTGCACCTTCCGTTATTACCATTCCCGATTCGCTTAAGCCCAGCGGAAGCGGCACCGCGCCCAAAGGCTGGTGAATGGTTGCCTGCAATCGCTCTGAGGAGCGCAACAATTCGCGGTGATAATCGTTGGCGTATACTTCTGCCAAGAGTCTGTGGCCTGCGTGTTCGCCCGGTGCTTGCTGCACGGCCTCTGCCCCCAGCTGAATGGCCTGTTGCTCAAAGCCAAGGGCCTTTAATGCGCGGCCCTGGCTGGAAGTTCTAGCGGCATCGTCTTTGTCTAATAACAGCCTTGAGCGATACACGGCCCGCCCATCATTTAACGCTCGGCTCTTATTGTAATTATGTTGAGATTCAATGAGTTGATTGTTCGCTTGTTGTTCCAGTGCTTGATAAAACCAAGGCGTAGGGTCATTCGGGTCTAGTATTTTTGCCAGCTCAAATTGTTCCTTGGCTTTTTCGCCCTTGTTCTGCGCGGCAAACGCTTTGCCCAAATAACTGCGATACAAGCTGTTGCTCGGGTCTAAGGTTACCGCTAGCTCAATGCCTGCTCTACCTTCTTGAAGTTTATTCAAACGAATGTGCGTTAGGCCCAGCACAAAGTGCGTAAGGGGAACATTGGGGTTGTTGGTTACCGATTTTTGTAATATTGCCCGTGCTTTGCGATTGCTGTTGTTTTGCAGGGCTATTAGGGCGCGTAGGCTATCGGCATAGGGTGCGTAGAGAGGGTTGGTTTTGGTCTTGGCTAAAGTGTCGGACGCCAGCCGACTTTTACCTAAGCTTAAGGCGAGTTCCGCTATTCGGGTATTGGTGACAACATTGGCGTTTAGTCGCTGTGCTATTTGCGCAGCCGCTAGCGCTTGTTCAAGTTGAAAATTTGCTTGTAGTGCATAGCTGTGAACTAGCTGAGCGTTAATACTTTCGGGGTGTTGCTTCACTAGGTTGTGAGTTTTTTCTAGGGCGAGGCCCGCTTTGCCATCTAATAAATACATAAAAGCGCTATTGGCCAAGGCATCGGCCGATGCCTTGTTTTGAGCGAGTGCCTGTTGGTTTTTAATACGCGCGTCCGTCAGGCGGCCACGGAACAGGGCCAGAGTGGTGTAGGCGTTTAAGGCATTTAGGTCACTTTTTAGCGCGCTCGCATCAAGCAGCGATAAAGCCTTGCCAATGGCCCCGGTGTTAATGGCTTGCTGAATGTCTTGCGCGAGTTGGTCGCTGGGTACATACAGGGGCGGTGCATATAAAGTCCATGCAGCCGTTTCCCTCAGGTTAATGGAAATGGCCTTCGTTGGCGCCTCGTTGGGTAGTGCAGAGCTTTGCTGCAGCGCTTGCAGGCGGATCTTGCCCTGCGCGTTGCTGGCGAGTACCTGCCCTTCAAAAACAGTGACGGTATCGCCGTTGTCGTTGTGGCTCACTATAAATTCTGTGCCTTCTACCGCCGCGTTCATATACGGTGCTTTAACCGTAAATTTTTTGGGGGTACGCGACAAAAAGTGTGCGGCTCCGTTAAGCACTTCAACCCAGAAAGATTCCTTGGGGGGCAGAAACTTAATAATAGAGCCTTCGTTTATGCGTACCAGGCTGTCATTTTCTAATCTTAAGGCTGCGCGGAATTCTGTGACACGCAGGGTGTCGCCGTAGCAGAAGGTGGCGCCAGGGGTTACGCCTACCCATTCGCTTTCGCCACCGCGTTTAACGCTGCCGTTGCCCTCTAGGCTTTCGAGTTTTGCTGCCCAGCTGCTGCAGTTTCCGGTTTGTGCGCTGGCATGTGCCGAAAACACAATAAGCATTGCAATGAATAGTTGGACGGTTGATAGCGGCTTCATTAGCGTTCCTAGACCTTTTTATTGGTTTTAACGGCAGTAGGGTATTCGTGGCGTGCAGCCATTTAAATGTTAAGGAATTTCATATATGCCCACGGGCTGTTGTTTGTTCCTTAATTCAAATAAGCCATGGTAGCGCATTTTATCTTTGTCGAGCAGTGTTGCGAAAGCGTCGCTGCAGAGAATTTGCGAGTTTAGCTTGCGGTTCAGCTGCTCAATTCGCGAGGTGGTGTTAACTATGTCGCCTACCGGAGAGTATTCGAAATGATTTCTGCCGCCTAGATGCCCAATAGAAAATTCACCGCAATGCAGTGCAATGGATGTGGGAAAGCTGATGGTGCTTTTATCGTCGGGGTCATTGTTCGTTGCTGATTGCAATTCCTGGATAATTTCTTGGGCTGTTTTTAGTGCTGTTTGGCAAATTTTTGCGCTGAGGGTGTCGCTGGTCCAGACGGCCAGTAGGCTGTCGCCCACAATATTGGATATGGCACCGCCGTGTTTGTTAACAATATCAATAATATTGCCGTAGTAAGTATTGAGTTGCTGGTGCAGCTCAGTGGGGCTGAATTGCTCGGAGAGGGAGGTGTAGCCATGAATGTCGGTCATGAGGCACACACCCTGTACCAGCTGGTGACGCGACTCCAGTGAGCTTACGTTGTAGCTTAGGGCTTCGGCGATTTCTTTTGGTAGGTAGTTGGCTAGGGCTAATTCAACGTTCTTCTCACGCACCCTTTGGATGTTCAGTTTTAAATACAGCCCTGCCCCAAAGCTCATTGCCGTTAGCAGGAGGGGGGCTAATAGTGGCAGCCAAAGGTTATGTTTAAAGAGCGCCACCGCTAAGCAAAGATACAGCGCGTAGGCCGAAAAATTGGCCAATACGGTATAGCGTAGGCTGAGCTTCCATAGGGTAATAAGCGGTAGGAGTGTAAATAGCCATAAAACTAATAATTGAACAGCGGGGTGCAATGGCTGGATACCGCTGTTGTGTAATAAATTGGCAAAAACGGTGGCGGATATTTCCACACCGCTAATCTCTAGTCCGTCCGCGCTGGTAAATACTGTGCGGTATGAATCGTACTGTTCTGTTTGCCCGGATTCTGCAAAACCAATATACACGACCGCATTGCGTATTTTTTCCTGCAGAGGGTGGGCTTGGTTATTGAGTAGGGTATCTATAGGAATGATTTGCAGGCTATTGGGTGGCCCGTAGTAATTAATATAGTGCGCACGGTTCTGGGTGGTTTGGTGTACCAACGCCCTTAACTCGGCGCTACTTTTTGGCTTTGCCAGTTGCTCGAGCAGCTGTTTTCGAAAGGTTTGGTTGGCCTCTAGCTCCCAACGTAGCAGCCGTACGTAATCATTGATATTGTCTTTTTGGGGCGCGTGGCTCAGGGTATGGGAGCCACCAGCGGACTTTACTTTACCGGCTAGCTCGTTTAACAGGTGGTAGTGATACACCCATAGGCTGAGTAGCGGTTGTGTGAGTTCGGCGCCATTGCTAGCTTCGCGGATCAGTTCTGTTTTGACCACCTGCGCTGGAAATTTAGGCAGGGTGAAGCTGGCATCACCCACGGCGGCTTTCAGTAGTGGCTCGGGTGCTTGTATTTCTTGCTCAATATCCAGGGCGCTGTGTTCGCCTTTTACTCGGCTGCGTTTTAAATATTTGAACAGAATGACTTCGCCATGGTTTTCTATGGCTTTGGCAAGCATGCTGTCTTGTTGGGGCCTTGGTTCTAAAAACGAAATGTCGAATACAACCGTTTTTGCGCCCAGTTGCGCGAGTCGATTGAGTAGCTTGGCATAGCTTTCTCGTGACCAGCGAATAAGTTGTTCCGGGTTGCCCAAGTTGCGGGAAGATCCACGGTCGATGGTAACCACCACCACTTGCTCTGATACCGGTTGGGCACCTCTCAGCTTAAATAGCCACTGCAAACCGGTAACCTGCTCGCTATTATTCAGTGCTGTGGTGGTGGCCATTAGCAGCGGCAGGCACATCATTATGAGGATGATTACTGCGCCGCCTCGGCCGAGTAAGTTAAGCTCTTGGAAATATTCCCCAAATGGCCCATTCGAATCTTTATGTGGCGAGAAAAGCATAATGGTGATGTTTGGTGTCAGGCCGCTATAGTTGTGGGTATCATACACGCCTACCAATTGTTCAGCGAAACGAGCCCATGTTAGAAACCGTCAATCTGTTTAAAGAGGTACCGCCTCATTACCTCACAGAGCTGGAAAAGCTCAGTTCTACACGCAAATACCCAAAAAATACCATTTTGGTGACAGAAGGCGATGAATCCAATCACTTATACATTATTCGCCAGGGTACGGTGAGCGTATATTTAAGTGACAATGAAGGGCGGCAGGTAATTCTTAATTACATGCAGGAAGGTGAGTATTTTGGCGAACTCTCGCTAATGGATGGCAAGGTGCGTTCAGCATCGGTGATGACGGTGGCACCCTGCGAGCTAACCGTTATCTCTCGTTCCAGCTTTCAGGAACTGTTAAATAATAACCATGACTTTTCCTTGGTAATGAACCGCGAGTTAACTCGGCGTGTTAGAGAGCTTACAGAAAGCGTGCGAGATCTCGCTTTGCTCGATGTGTACGGACGTGTGAGTCATACGCTGGAAAAGTTGGCGGATGACAAACAGCAAATTCATAACCCCAAGGTCACGCATCAAGATATTGCCAATATGGTCGGCTCTTCGAGAGAGATGGTGAGTCGCATAATGAAGCAGTTAATTATTGGTGAGTATATTGAGCAGCATTCAGGCTGTATCGAATTAAAGAAAAAACTACCGCGCAACTGGTAGTTTTTTTGTTTATACCGCGTTGCTGCTGGTCTTTAATAGTGGTGCGCTTAACCTGCTTTTTACTTCGCAAACGTGTTTAAGTGCCTTTTTCAAAATTGGGCAATGGCTTTTCGCCCGGTAGTAACGGCTTGACCTGAAAAGCCTCAAGACTATGGGTGTTTGCCTGATACAAAGCTTTTTACAACGATGTTGACGGTGATACCCCTTATTAATGCTGTATCAGGTATTCGGGCTGTTAGTTTGTGGGCGAAGGCATTGTCTCACCGGCCGAAGAGGGGGGGTAGCGATCAGGCGCTTTTTAGTTATGGCGTAAATTTAGGACAAGCGGTGTTAAGTAGCGGTTTTTTGTAGGGGGGTGATTTTGGTGCCATTTGTCGGAGTGGCAGTGCTGAAGTTAGTTTTATCGTCAATAAGTGGGCATAATGAACGGTCTAGTGTTCGTGTGGCCCAAAGTAAGGTTAAACATAAAAAAAATAATGTTTAACTTGGTGGATGCCTTCGCGCTTGCCGATCACCTCAGTAATTCGTATCGAATAAGTACCCTACGTATTGTAAAGGATATCACTATGAAATTAACGTTAGGATTGTCGTGCCTAGTCGCATTGTCTTTACCTTTAATAGCCTCGTCTGCCTACTCTAGTGAATCATTAGAAGGCATGGTTGTTACGAAAGATATGCTTAGCCACAAGTACCCAGGGAAAGAGTACTCTCCTTATGCTGAGCGAGACTACCCCATTTTCCCGTTGTGGGGTGAAACGCATTTACACACTGGCTACTCCATGGATGCAGGGCTTTTTGGTGCGCGATTGGGTCACGAAGAAGCTTATAAGCTTGCCAAGGGTGAGCAAATTAAAACGTCTAATGGCCAGAAGGTTAAGCTTTCTCGCCCACTTGATTGGTTAGTTATTACCGATCACTCCGATCAGATGGGTATGATTCAAGATGTTGTAAGTGGCGAAGCTTCTGTTATGAAGTCTGAGCAGGCGAAACGTTGGCATGAAGGTATTAAAAAAGGTGGCAATGCTGCCGCTGAAACGGCACTCAATTTAATTGAAACTTTCTCTCAGGGAAAGCTTGATCCGAACTTGATTGAAATGTATTCACCCGGCTCTAAAAAATATGATTCTATATGGGGCTACATGGTCAAAACGGCAGACGAATATAATGAGCCCGGCCGCTTTACGGCGCTTTTTGGTTTTGAGTGGACGTCTCTAGTTGAGGGCGCAAATATGCACCGCAACGTTGTATTCCGCGATAATGCCGACAAGGTGTCACAGATTGTACCCTATACCACCCAGAAGCCTTTAGGTAGTGTAGACCCGTTAGACCTCTATGCATGGTTAGAAAACTATGAGGCAAAAACGGGAGGTAATGCGCTAACGCTAGCCCATAACGGTAACCTTTCTAACGGCATAATGTTTCCTGTAGATAAGCAATATACGGGTCGAGAGATAGACCGCAAATATGTAGAGGCACGAGCAAAGTGGGAAGTGCTCTATGAAATCACCCAGATAAAAGGCGATGGCGAAGCCCACCCTTTTCTTTCTCCAGACGATGAATTTGCCGATTATGAAACATGGGATGAAGGTAATCTGGATTTAAGTAAAGCCAAAACCGATGACATGCTGCAATACGAGTACGCTCGTTCAGCGTTAAAAAATGGTTTACTGTTAGAAGAAAAGTTGGGCGTTAACCCTTATAAGTTTGGTTTTGTCGGTGCAACCGATAGCCATACCGGCATGCCAACGGCTGAAGAAGAAAACTTTATGGGTAAGCACGCGGGTTATGAAGCGTCACCCACGCGTTTGGAACACCCTTTTCAAAAAACCGATGTAGGCGAGCGTTTTAGTTGGCAGCAAGTGGCTTCGGGCCTACAAGCGGTTTGGGCGAAGGAGAATACCCGAGAGGCAATCTTTGATGCCATGGAGCGTAAAGAAACCTACGCGACAACCGGCCCAAGAATTTCCGTACGCTTTTTCGGTGGTTGGGATTTCTCGCAAGACGATCTAAATACTCGCCAGCCTTCGTTTTTAGGCTACGAAAAAGGCGTGCCGATGGGTGGCGATTTAACCAAAGCGAAAGACAAAAAAGCGCCGTCATTTATGGTTTATGCCATTCGAGATCAGTTCAGTGCTAATTTGGATCGCATTCAAATTGTAAAAGGCTGGTCAGACGGTAAAGGTAAAGCGCACGAAAAAGTTTACGATGTGGCTTGGTCCGGTGACCGTAAAATTAATCGAAAAGGTAAGCTTCCTGCCGTAGGCAATACCGTAGACATTGAAAACGCCAGTTGGGAAAATACCATTGGCGCTTCGGAGTTGGCGACGGTTTGGGTTGATCCCGAGTTTAATGCGGAGCAAAGCGCTTTTTATTATGCTCGAGTGCTTGAGATTCCTACCCCTCGTTGGATTGTTTACGATGCCTTCCGTTTTGACATTGAGCTTCCTGAAGGCGCAACTACAATTGGTCAAGAACGAGCATATACCTCTCCTATTTGGTATACGCCCTAGGTCGTCATTGCTTTCTTAAAAATATTGGAATACACCTAACTATGTTTGGTTTTTCTATTAAGCGGCTCTTTAAAGAGCCGCTTTTACATTTTCTGTTTCTTGGGTTTTTGTTGTTTTTGTTTTATGACTACCGTCAGGGACAGTACACTCAAGCCCCCAACATCATTCAAGTCTCTAGTCAGCAAATTAGTCAAATATCTTCTCGTTTTACCCTTACTAAGTTGCGCCCACCCATTCAATCGGAATTGGACGCGTTGATTGAGGAGTATGTGCGAGATGAAGTTTTTTATCGTGAAGCTATAGCGATGGGGCTTGATCAAGGTGACCCTCAAGTGCGAAGTCGAATGCGCCGAAAACTCGAATTTTTCCTAGAAGACCTATTGGTGGCTGAGCCCGACGAAGAGGAATTAGAGGCGTTCTATACGCAGCACGCGGACACGTTTAAATACGATACTCAGTTTTCATTTCAGCAGTTCTTTATTAACCCAAAAAATCATGCAGACGCAAATAAGCAAGCTTTGGTGTTATTGCAGGGTATAAATGAGCGTGGTGCATTTGATGGGTTTGATCACACGTTACTGCCCTTTGAGTTTACGTTAATGAGCTCGCGAGAAATCGACAATTATTTGGGTGGTGGCGTTGCTAGCCAACTAGAGCAGTTCGCGGTTAATAGTTGGCAAGGCCCCGTTATGTCCAGTTTTGGGTTGCACATAGTAAAGGTTACCGAAAGGCAGCCGGGCGAACTACCGTCTTTCGCGTCGATTAGAGAAAAAGTGTTGCGGGATTATGAAGCGTACCACCGGGTTGAACAAAAAGAGCAAGCATATGAGGTTATGCGAAAACGCTACAAAGTCGTTGTTGACCCTATGATTTCAAATGCTGACGAGATTACTAGCCTGCGATGAGAAACGTATATTCACATTACAAAATGATGTGGCTTTGGTTGGTATTACTGGGGTTGTCGGTTAATGTTTTTGCCCATGAATTGCAGCCCAGTTTGTTGGAAGTTCGCCAATTAACTAATGATCAGTACGAAATCAATTGGCAAGCCCCAAACTATTATAAGCTACCTCATCCCGCTACATTGGAGCTTCCAAGCACGTGGGAAACTATCGGTACGCCCACTGTTCGCGACGTTGCAGATTCAAAACTCCACAGTCGAGTGGTAAAACTTAGTGATGAGAAAATTGAGGGCAGCACTATTCGCTTTGTTGGCCTCGAATCGACTATTACCGATGTTTTTGTGCGAGTGTTCTGGTTAGATGGTAGACAGTCTACCGCCATTGCACGCCCAAACCAGCCTTGGATAAAGATTGAGGGTAAGCGCTCGTTTTTGGATGTTGCCAGCGATTATTTTGTTTTGGGTGTGGATCATATTCTTTCTGGTTTTGACCACCTAACATTTGTGTTGGCGCTGGTACTGATTGTGGTGGGTTGGCGAAAGTTGATGTTTACCGTAACGTCTTTTACGTTGGCCCACAGTATCACCTTGGCGGCTATATCGTTGGGCCTATTTTGGGTGCCGGGGCCGCCCGTTGAAGCGGTGATTGCGTTATCAATTTTGTTTTTGGCAAGTGAGTTAATAAAAGTTAATCATGGCAAGCCGAGCTTAACGGCTAGGTTCCCATGGCTCGTAGCGTTTATTTTTGGTCTGTTACATGGCTTTGGTTTTGCGGGGGCATTAACGGATATTGGTTTGCCTCAAGATGAGATTGCCCTTTCTTTAGTCGCTTTTAACCTTGGTGTAGAAGTTGGACAGCTAGTGTTTATTTTTGGCGTGTTAATCGCCTGCGCGATTCTCCGACGTGTAGGTTTGGCTAAGTGGCGATGGGGTTTGCAGTTGCCCGCCTATTCGATTGGCACTGTTGCCGCTTTTTGGTTTATTCAGCGAGTGGCATCTTTTTAACAGTATTATCGCGTTTTAAAATTGCAATATTTTGTTTGATTGGGTTTCGTGCTATTGGTGATTTCTCTGCGGGCGGCTAGTGTCGTGTTGGAGGGTTTGATTAATGAGGCCCATTAATCGAGAAAGTGCGCCCTGATTACTTTTAGCAACGTTTGCGGCAGCCTTTCCGCTTTGCCTGCCTTCGCTGGTGGTAAGAAGTGTGTGCAGTTGTTCTGCAAGTTCTGCAGCGGTATGGACTATGGTTTGCCCGCCTGCGTTAATTAGCTGCTGGGAAACATCGGCAAAATTAAACTGACTTGGGCCTGTGATAATGGGTAGTTGCCATACCGCGGGTTCGATGGTGTTGTGACCGCCATTTTCGACAAAGCTACCGCCCACAAAGGTAACATCGGCGCAGCCGTAAAGTAGCATCATTTCACCCATCGTATCGCCTAGCAGAATATCAAAATTGGCAAATACTTTACTCTCCGTAGTGTCTTTTGTTTCGCTGCGGCGCAGAGTTGTATGGCCCCTATTTTGGCAAAGCTCGAATACCTGATTGAATCTGTCTGGGTGGCGGGGTACTAAAATCAACTTTAAGTGTTTGATTTTTTCACGCGCACGGGAATAAGCATCGAGGACAAGTTCGTCTTCGCCTTTGTGGGTGCTGGCGGCTATCCATATAGGGGGTTCGTCTTCGCCCGCCAATGCTTTTTTTAACGTTTGCGCGGCTTGTGCTTGTGCTGCGGTTATTGCGATATCAAATTTGATACTGCCGGTAATGCTGATTTTTTTGCGAGCAAGGCCAAGCGCTTCAAATCGGGCTGCGTCGTCGGTATTTTGAATGGCGGCGGCGGTTAGTTTTTGGAGCATGGGTGTGGTGAGCGAGGAAAACTTTTGGTAACCCTTTGCTGACTTTTTCGAAAGTCTGCCGTTGGCAAGAAGCGCGGGGATGTTGCGTTTATAGCAGCCGTGGAGGGTATTTGGCCAAAGTTCTGTTTCTAGAAAGATCGCTATCGTGGGGTTTATTCTTTTAAAAAATGGTGCGAGGCAAAAGGGTAAATCGTAGGGCAGGTAGCAATGGTAAACTTTATTGCCGTAGGCTTCGGTAACGCGTTCGGAGCCGGTAGGGGTTGTGGTGGTTATGGCCAAGTTATAGCTTTCGAGTTGCAGCAATTTGTCTAGCATCGGGCGCGCGGCGATAAACTCACCAACGGAAACCGTATGTACCCATAGGGTAGGCTTGTCGTTTTGCCGTGGAGGAATAAGCCCAAAGCGCTCACGCCAACGCTGGCGATAGGCGGGTACTTTTTTACCACGCCACCAGAGCCTTACCAATATTAATGGGATGCAGAGTGTGAATATGGCGGTATAGAGCAGGCGCATGGTGTTTTACGAAATTGCGCCTTGGCTGCTGTGGAGTCGCGCGTAGGGGCCGTTGTTTTTTAACAGTTCGTCGTGGGTGCCCGCTTCGAGCACCTCGCCTTGTTCGAGCACAACAATTTTGTCGGCGTTTTCGATGGTAGTAAGGCGGTGAGCAATAACCAGCGTTGTTCGGCCTCGGGTTAAATTTTCCAGCGCCTTTTGAATTTGTTTTTCCGACTCGTTATCCAGTGCCGAGGTCGCTTCGTCGAGAATCAGTATGGGGGCGTCTTTGTATAGTGCGCGGGCGATGGCAAGTCGCTGACGTTGACCGCCAGACAGACGATCGCCGCTCTCGCCAACTTTGGTGTCGTATCCCTGTTCAAGTTGGGTAATAAAGTGGTCGGCGTTAGCATTTTTTGCTGCGTCGATGGCTGTTTCACGGCACACCGTTTGGTCTTCACAGCCGTAGGCTATGTTGGCAACAACGCTGTCGTTAAAAAGAATGGTTTGCTGATTAACCAGTGCAATATTGTTGCGTAAATTGTGCAGCGAGAGTTCTCTTATATCAACACCGTCAATGGTAATGCTGCCGTGCTGCGGGTCGTAAAAGCGGAGTAATAAATTCACAATCGTGGATTTACCACTACCGGAGGCACCCACCAACGCTACTGTTTCACCAGGTCGAATCTGTAGGTTTAGGCTTTTGAGTGCCGGTTGTTCGGGCTGATAGCTGAAGCTAACAGCGTTGAACGAGATTTCGCCTTTAGGTGCATTGAGTTGCTTGCGGCCTGTGTCTTCAGCCAAGGGCATATCGAGCGTATCAAAAATGGTTTCTGCTGCGGCTAATCCGCGCTGTATGACGGAATTGATACTTGTGAGTTGTCGTGCGGGTTTGGCAATGCCGCCGGCAACCGAAACAAACATCACGGCGCGGGCTGCGGTATCGTCCCAAAATAGGAGCACTAATAAAAACAGTACCGCTAGTGCGCCGGCGATTACGAAATGCAGTACGGGGGTTTGTGCCGCGTGTACACGTTCAAACTTGATGCCGAAGCGCAGGTTCTCGTCGGTGGCACTGTTAAAACGTTTTTTCTCGAACGGTTCGCCGTTAAAGCTTTTAACCAGCTTTATTCCTTGAAAACTCTCCGTGGCAATGTGGGTGACCTTACCCACGGCTAATTGAATGCTCCGACTGACGCGACGAAAATACCGACTTGCCAGATAAATTAAACCACCAAGCAAGGGGATAACCGCTATAAAGACCAGTGTGAGCTGCCAGTTAAGGTAAAGCAGTACAGAGAGAAACGCGATAACTTGAAAACCGTCCTGAAATAATATTTTGGCGGCACGGGTTACGGAGCCGGTGACTTGCTCTATGTTGTAAATAATTAAAGAGACGAGTTCGCCGGAATTTTTTTCGTCGTAGTACCGCTGGGTAAGCCCCATCATGTGGCTAAAAACAGATTTACGTAAATCGTTGACAACGCCGAGGCCGACTCGGCTCATATAAAAATTGCCGAGAAAGCCGCCTATGCCACGAAACACCGCGAGAATGATAATCGACACGGGTACAAAATAGAGTGCGCTGGTTATTTCGCGGGGGATAAACCCAAAGGTGTTGGTGGGGCGGTTTTCGAGGTTGTTGAGAAAAAACTCGAGAATCATCGCCATTAACGCTTGGGTACCGGCAAATAGTGCAAAGCCGACAATGCTTATGATGAAGTAGCGGCGATATTCAAAGGCGTAGCCGAGTAAGCGGCGGTATAGGCCGGTTTGGTCGGCTGTTTGAACGCCTGGGTTTTCCACGTCGGTTGGCTCTGTGGCGTTGTTTGCTGTCATTTTTCCTCGCGCGGCGGCGAATTTACCACCTTAGTGAGCAAAGCATTGAGCTTTCAAAAATTTTGAATTGAAGCTTCGCCATGGATCGTGATGTTAGAGTAATGCAGGAACAATTGTCGAGATGAATTGGGGTACTCTAAAGGTGGCTGTTTTCTGTTCCTGTAATAACTGCATTTCTTTCTTCCGTGGCCGTCAGCACTAAAGCTGTTTTTTTGAAGCCCCGCTCTAGGGTTTGCATATTCGGAGTTGCTGCACTTGCAGCGGTGAATAAGCTGCAAAGGTAAAACCTTGTAGGCTCCAACCTCAACAATTGCGCCTGTATTGTTTTAATTCGTTACATTACCTCTTGTAACGATGTGCGGGGGTGACGTTTAGTTATGCTTGATTGCTCGCTCCCCCACCATCGGAGGAGCGAGGGCTGGTTATGACTTAACCGGATCTAACCACTCAGAGAACTGGTCTAGCCCACCGCGCACCGCGTCAAAATACATAGTTTGCAGCTTTTCGGTGATGGGGCCTCGATGCCCGGCGCCGATTATGCGGCCGTCCAGTTCGCGAATAGGCATAACTTCAGCGGCCGTGCCGGTGAAGAAGGCTTCGTCGGCCACATAGACTTCGTCGCGGGTTATACGCTTTTCGATTATCTGATAGCCGCAGGCGTGGGCCAGCTGGAACAGAGTGTTGCGGGTAATACCGTCTAGGCAGGAGGTCAGCTCGGGTGTGTAGATGATGCCGTCGCGTACGATAAAGACGTTCTCACCACTACCCTCGGCTACATAGCCTTCGGTGTCCAGCAGTAGGGCTTCGTCGCAGCCGCAATCCAGTGCTTCTTTTAGTGCGAGCATGGAGTTGATGTAGTGGCCGTTAGCTTTTGCCTTACACATGGAAATATTCACATGGTGGCGAGTGTAGCTGGAGACGCGTACCTTAATGCCGGTTTCTTTTAGCTCGGGTGCCATGTACGAAGGCCAGTCCCAGGCTGCGACAATGCAGTGGGTTTTCAGGTTGTCGGCACGCAGGCCCATGCCTTCTGAGCCATAAAATACCATGGGGCGCAGGTAGCACTCTTCGAGATTATTCTCGCGGATGACGGTTTTCTGCGCTTCGTTGAGTTCGTCTTTACTCCACTGCATTTCCATATTCATGATATGGGCTGAGCGGAACAGGCGGTCGGTGTGTTCTTTCAGACGAAATATGCTGGTTCCGTGTTTCCCGGCATTGTAGGCGCGCACACCTTCAAATACGCCCATGCCGTAGTGCAGGGTGTGGGTGAGGACGTGAACCTTGGCTTCGCGCCAAGGGATTAATTCTCCGTCGAACCAGATAACTCCATCGCGGTCAGCGAGTGACATTGTGTACTCCAAAATTTTGCGTTTGTCGGTCTACCGAATTTATGACTGAGCCTCTTTTGTCTCAGCTACCAATAGTGTTTTGCCACAGTTGCGCCACGGCTTCTCGTGCAAGTTTAACGTCTTCATCCAGATTGCCAGCCTGAATCAGGCTAGGCTGTTTCTGCAGGGTTAAACGATGACCAAGGGAGCGGTGAGCTTTATAGGCTTCTGTTAGCTTGTCGACCTCTTGAGCCGACATGAGGTTGGATTGCGCAAGGCTCTCCAGAATTCGGATGTTGTCCGTATACTGCGTTAACGCCGGTACCTTGTGTGCCCAGGCGAGAACGGCGTATTGAACCATAAATTCAATGTCAACGATACCGCCTCGATCCTGCTTAAGGTGGAATGCATGTGTACCACTATTAAGCTTGTCGCTGCCAAGGTGGGCGCGCATTTTCTCCCGCATCTCGCGTACATCGGTTTTAAGTTTACCCAGTTCGCGTTCCTGGCAAAGGATACGCGCGCGAACGTCATTAAACTGTTGGGCTAGCGCACTGTCTCCGG
This sequence comes from Teredinibacter franksiae, assembly GCF_014218805.1. Taxonomy (NCBI): domain Bacteria; kingdom Pseudomonadati; phylum Pseudomonadota; class Gammaproteobacteria; order Cellvibrionales; family Cellvibrionaceae; genus Teredinibacter; species Teredinibacter franksiae. The sequence goes on from NZ_JACJUV010000001.1 coordinate 3,224,763, forward strand.
CGACGACGCGTGCACGCACCAACGCCTGGTGCTCCCAGGTCCAGGCTTCGGTTTGCTGGTATTTCTCGAAGGCTTTGAGCGTACTTACGAGCATGCCTGAATTGCCCGAAGGCCTGAGGCGCATATCGACCTCATACAGTTCGCCGGAAGACATCCGGGTGTTGAGCATGTGGATCATTTTTTGGCCCAAACGCATGTAGAAGGTTTGGTTGTCGAGTGGTTTTTTGTCGCGTGCGTCGCCGTCGGTGGCGCCCATGGGGTTGGCGTTGTGGATAAACACCAGGTCTAGGTCTGAACCGTGGCCCAGTTCGATGCCTCCCAGTTTGCCGTAACCCAATACTATAAAGTTGGGGGTACTGCGCTCGTCACCGTCGGGATAGCCATGTTTGTCAGTCATTTGCTGCCAGGCGGCATTGAGTGTGTAGTTGAGCAGGGCTTCTGCCAGCCATGTCAGGTAGTCACTTACTTTCATCAACGGCAGTGCGCCGCTAATTTCGCAGGCGGCCACCTGTAACGCATGGGCCGAGCGGAAATAACGCAGAGCTTCCATCTGCTCCTCTAGGTCGTCTTCATTGATGCGCAGCATGGTACGGCGCAGCTCGTCAACGAGTTCGGCTTTATCGGTTGCCCGGTACAGCGTGCGTAAGTCGAGTAGTTCATCAAGCAGCGCCGGGCGTGTAGCCAGTTCTTCGGCAAACCACACGCTTTCAGATGTCAGTTTTACTAACTGTTTCAAGGCGCCGGGGTTTTCGATGAGCAGTAATAAATAGGCGCTGCGACGGGCTACGGCTTTTACCAATTGCACAATACGGGTAAGGGTTGCGGTGGGGGTGGTGGTGTTGGCAAGTGCCGCCAGCAACCGTGGCATAAAGGCATCTAGTCGCTGGCGACTGGCCGGCTGCATGGTTGCGACGTTGGAGCACATGCGCAAGGATTCCAGTTCTTCTAGACTTTTCACCGGGTCTTCGTGGTTATGCTCCTGCAATAGTGCGATATAGCTATCTGGCTCGAGGGCGTCCTGCCAGATACAGCTCCAGTCACAATCGCCACTTAACTCAGCTTCAGGCTTATCATCGGGTGAGGCAATAACTTCGGCAAATTCGGTTTTCACGGTTTGTTGAAATTGCCCGAGTTTGTGGCTGAAGCTTGGCCAGTCGTCAAAGCCTAGCACCTGAGCAATGCCCCGCTGTTGGTCGGGGTCGTCGGGCAGCTTTTGGGTTTGTTTGTCTTGAAAGCCCTGTATCGCGTGCTCGGTATTGCGTAAAAATTTGTAGGCTTCGATTAACTCGGCGGCTTTGCCCTTAGGCAGGCAGTTCAGTTCTTCTAGCAGCGGTAGAATCAACATCAGACGATTGTCTTGCAGCTGGGTATCACGGCCGCCCCGAATTAGCTGAAAGGCTTGGGCAATAAATTCAATTTCACGAATACCGCCGGCGCCGAGTTTTACGTCGTGGGTGAGTTTGCGCCTAGCCACTTCTTGATTGATTTTTTGCTTTAGGTCGCGCAGGGCTTCTATAACTGAAAAATCTACATAGCGGCGGTAGGTGAAGCTAGTGATAAGTTGTTTCAGTACAGTGATTGCGCCATCGCTGATATCGGTGTTTTTGTGGGTGCTGGCCACAACTTTTGCCTTGATCATGGCGTAGCGTTCCCACTCGCGGCCCTGGGTTTGGTAGTAGTCTTCTAAGGCGCTGAAGTGGCTGACGAGCGCACCGCTCTGGCCGAAGGGGCGCAGGCGCATATCCACACGAAACACAAAGCCATCGGCGGTGGTGTTATCCAAGCTCTGAATCAGTGCCTTGCCGAGATGAATAAAAAACTCTTGATTACTGAGCGGGCGCTGTCCATCGGTTTCGCCGGTGTCGGGGTAGGCGAAAATCAAGTCGATATCCGACGATAAATTCAATTCGCCTGCACCAAGTTTACCCATGCCAATGACTAACATAGGTTGCACCTCACTCTCGCGGTTTTTCGGTTCGCCGTGTTTTCCTACCAACAGTTTGTAGTGAAAGTCCATTGCCTGCTGAATACAAATTTCCGCCAGCCAGCTGAGTTCCTGAGTGGTTTGCAGGGTGTCTACGAGGCGATTGAAATCTCGCCAGATAATGCCTGTCATTGCGGTATTACGAAGCTGGCGTAAGGCTTGGTTTAATTCATCTGGGGAGTCACAATTCTGCAGTCGCTTGGTACAGTCGCTGAGGTAGTGTTCGAAATTTCGAGGTGCGTTAATAGTGCCGTCTATCATGCACGCCATCAGCTCGGGGTTCTTTTCGAGCTGCTGCTGAACAAACTCGCTATTGCTAACAGCGCGGAGAAAGGCCGGGTGAATCGAGGTTGTTGAGCTCAACCTTCCCAGTAAAGCCGTTTGTTCGAAGCGAATGGTGGCATCCTTCAGTCGTTCAATAAAACGGTTGAAGTGTTCACAGCGGGCTTGGCTATAGCCAAGATCTTCCAGTAGCGGTATTAGGGAGCTCAGCATTATTAATGTTCTCGGGCTGACGGTTTGTGAATGTATAACTATTTTAAGGGTAGATGATGTTTGTTGTTGAAAGAAACACCCAGTGTGCACCTTCATCCTGAAGGCGATCAAAAAGCAGGAAAAGCGGGTTGCCCCAGCGCCAGTCTCCAGCTTTACGGCGTAAGGGCACGGCGTTCTTATCTAGCGTGGCACGGGTGTTGGTTTACCTAGTAGGGCTCCGACAAGGCCTATTTGACTGTTGGTGCCACACGAGGGTCGATAGAAGACGTTTTTCAACTGACGTTAATTGTAAAGGTAAAAGAACACCAGCCCGAAGAGATTTCGTGGCTGATCGCTGACATTGCTTTCTTTTTACTTCTCCATTTGCCCCCTATGACCGCAGTGGCCGGAGCGCTTGGTAAAAGTACAGGGGATTACGCTGTAAAGTATTACGGAGACTCAAGAATAAATAAGCCGCCGTGTGCGGCTTATCTATGTGCGGTATTTACGGTTGGCTTACCAGTAGCGGTGGTTCAGACAGCGTGCAGTTTTCAATAGTGCCGACCTTCGGCGAATAGCACAGACCTTTGTTTTTTAATTCACCGCTGCTTTTTAGGTAGGCCACATATATGCTGCCATCTTCGCGTGTCAAGCGAATCCGGTTATTCACAAAAATTTCAGTGGAGCGACTGCCGTTGGGGAGTGTGACCTGCTGCTCTCCGTGGCTAGTACCCATATGGGTTTCACCTTCAATAATCATCCCTTTGGCGTATTCGAATCGGTGCTGACCGTGCTCGAAAGCATATAAAAACTCGCCTTCAGATGACTTGAAATTTTGATCTTTCGGATAGTCTATTCGGCCTTTTCCGCTGATGGTGCCGTCACTGAATTCACCCGTATATTTATATGCATTACTGGCAGTAAACGTGGCGGGGCCTTCAAGCTTCCCTGAAACCCAGTTGCCCTCTGCAACACTGCCGCTTTGCATGGCCAATGCGCCTTGGCCGTGGGGCAGGTTGTTGTGAACGCTCCCTTTGTAATAGGAGCCGTCGTCATAGGTGAGCTTTTGTTTTTCGCTGGAAACCGGTTTTGCCAGTGCTTGGGCGCGCAGGTTAAAGGCCTCGAGCACAAAACGGCCATAGCCGCTATCGATCCATTTGTTGGGGGCTACGGTGGCGTACTTCCGCAGAAGCATAGTCACGGTTTCTGGTTGCTTTAGTTTTACGCTGCAATCCAGTTCGTTCAAAATGTGTTTAGATTTATCTCCGTGGAGTAGGCGGACAGATTCGGCGGCTATGCAGGCTTCCTTGAGGTAGGTTGGGTTGTTTTCAGCGATGTTTTCGGCAAGGTTTGCCAGGGCGTAGTAGGCGCGAGCATTGTACCTATCTTGCTTCAGTACTTTGCGCAAGGTTTTGCGCCCGCTGCGAATGGTTTCTTGCGTATTTGGGGCGCCAACTAAAAACTGTCGGTACGCTTCTTTCAGCAAGTTCGCGCCTTTCAATACTTGCAGTGACGGGTTGTCTGGATGTTCGGCCAGAATTTGGTCTAGATTTACTTGGGTATTGGTTTCGTTTTTCGCTGGCCGCAATAGTAGTTTTGCGTATAGCAGCTCGATATCACCAGGGTTTAACTGCAGTGCCTCATCGAGCAACAGATGTTTTTCGTCTGTTTTTTTATAATTGAGCCGAGATACGGTTTTTGCAATCGCTTTTGCGGCTGCGGCTTTGTCGAGTTTCACCAGCGTGATGTCAGTCTCAGGGAATTGGATTCCACCTTCGCCAACAGGGTATTTCCAGCGCATATGTGTGGGGCCAGTGATGTATTTATACATGGCTTGGTCCATATCCGCATAGCTAATACCGTTATAGGCAAGCTTGAATGCTGAGTCGACGCTTTTGCCTTCGTTTAGCCAATCAATATAGTGTGCCGTTTGGTTGGCAAGCTCCATAGATGAGTGGAGGTAGTGGTAGGCCCATACCGAGCGGGCATAAAATTTTGAGAAGGTACGCTTTTTATCCTGATTGGTTTTGCCACTGTTTTCGTCGCGCCAGGACTTGCGGCTATTACGTGTTTTTAGCAGGTCTTCAATATCAATTTTCTGATATTTTGTATAGCTGCGGTTCATAAGGCTATAGCTTCTTAGTCGAATAATACCAGTATCCCCAACGGAGACTAAGTTGCCTTTCTCAATGAAGCGAAAGGTGGCCATATATTCGGCGGTGGCTTCACTGAACCAGAGCGGGTAGATGTGGCGCCCAAACTTGGACTGTGCGGCATAGTGCACAAATTCGTGCATCACGATATGGTTGCCCCAGCCTTTATGGGTGTCACTGGTGGAGTATCCGGTGGCATTGGCGATAAAAAATGAGCCGTCAATATGATGGTAAAATATGCCTCCGATGCCTTCACCCAAATCCAGAGACTTGAAGTTTTTTTTCTTAGATAGGGCAAGAATGGTTAATGGGGGTACACTCTCATACAGGGTTTCGCCTATTTGAAGAGAAATGAAATGGCGAAATTGTTCTAGATCTTGAGCCATTTTTTTTGCGACCGCCGGTTTTGCATCGGTCACAATATCGACGTGGGGTGAGGTGACCCGAAGCCAGTCCTGTTTAGCTAATTTATCAAGCTTAATGCTTGCGTTTGCTGGAAAGGCGAGAGCTAGGCTCAGCAGCCCGACCGCTACAATCAGTTTTCTCATTGTTAGCCCCCCCGGGGATTCTTGTTTTATTGTCTTTTGTGATTGGACGCTAACAACTTTTGCTTAGGGAGTCCATCTTGCCGGGCAGGGGGTGGCGTTTTTTGTGTAAGTTTTCTGACCGAGGTTAAGCGCTAAAGGGGGGCTAGCCAGAGTGTGGTCGACCTTGCTAGGTAAATATCACCGTTTGATTCCTACCGCCATCCTTGGCCTGATAGAGGCCCTTGTCGGTTTGTTCTAGCCATTCATCTGCAGAGGACACAGATGGATTTAGCACGGCGATACCCAGGCTTACGGTGTAGTGAATGGTGTGTTCTTCGTATTGAATGGTGAGCGACTCTATTGCCTTACGCAGCCGTTCACACATGATTTTGGCTCCTTCGGCATCGGTGTTGGGTAAAATTATCACAAACTCTTCACCGCCATAACGGCCTGAAACATCGATTTCACGCTGATTATCACGCAGGGCGTCGGCAGTTTGACGTATCACTTCATCGCCCGCTGGGTGGCCGTAAGAGTCGTTAACACGTTTAAAATGGTCGATATCGAACATCACCAAACTACTTGGATGCTTATGCCTTTTGTAGCGTGCGAACTCTAACTCCAGTTCCTGCTGCCAGGCCTTGCGGTTTAGCAAGCGGGTTAAACCGTCGGTGCGGCTGAGTGTGTGCAATTGGGCGTTTGCCTCCTGCAGTTGCAGGCGGTTTACGGCAACTTCGGTTACATCGTAAACAATGAGGCATATTTGCTCGACTTCACCGCGGGTGTTGGTGAGCGGAATAATGGTGCTATTTTGGTACATGAAATCCGCGATACTGGTAATGGGCCGGTAGCTTTCGAAACGAAATAAATACGGCCGCTGCTCCCATGTGGTGAAGGCGGAGTTTTCCAGTACAAACACGGCTTCCGCCTTACGGCGAAACCAAGCTTCGGGTAACTCAGGGAATAATTGAAAGATATTTTTATGAAGGACTTCGTCGGGCATGCGAGCGCTGTGGTTCTGCATAAAGCCGTTCCACAGGTTTATCTCAAATTCCTTGTTGAGGATAACTAGACCCACATCGATATCCTGCAGGACATCCATCAGCCAGTGAAAATCGCTCAAAAAATCTTGTGCTGAATCTGTCATGGAGTTTGGTTGCTTTTCGGGGCCCTTGTTAATACAGCAGGTAGTCAAGTTTTTTCAATAATATATCCAATGAAGAATCTGTTAAAACGATCAATAGGTCACAGTTAACATTATAGCCTTCTAGCTGATAGTTGATCTCTGTTACTAGCGCATGATCCCAGCGGTTATTATTTTGCTGGATGATTTCTGTTAAATGCATATGTTGGCCCAGCACCATGGGGGGGCCGTAGCTGAACTCTAGGTCAATTTGCTCGGCAATACCTTTTAGGCAGGCGCCAAACAGCACATTGGTGGTGTCCATTAGCAGCTCGCGTTCGGCATGCTCGTCGAGCTCATCGTCGTACTTCATTAACTTTGCGAGGTCGGAAAAGCTGGTATCGTTAAAGATAATCATCGCTTCACCGGAGATACCGCCGCCGATGAAGCCTTGGCAAACGCCGGATACCGAGTCGTTGCCGTCAATGGAGTTTAGCGCCATGGCTATATCGGAAGGGGCCATAACCTCGATGTGAGGAATAGAAAGTACTACAAATGTGCCCAGCAGCCGCGCCAGACGATCACCTGCCTGCCCCATGGCCACATTAGTGATCTCCTGGAGGCAGTCGCGGTGGTCTTCTGTAAGGTTGAGAATAGAGCTCATACTGATTTCGGCGTAAACAAGAGTCGTAATATCTATTCTAGTCGTGTGCCGCTAAAATGCCGGAAAATTTCTAAGGGACCTGTTGAACCTGGCCTTAGGGAAGGTGGGTATTGGCGGTACGGGTTCCCGGCTAACACGCTAACAAATAGGTATACAGATGTTGAAGTACGAAATACTGCCGGTCACAGCATTTCAGCAGAATTGTTCACTGATCTGGTGCGATGAAACGCTGCAAGCCGCTGTAGTCGATCCGGGCGGGGATGTGGCGCAAATTCAGACGTTGATCGAGCGCCGTGGCGTTAAAGTGGTAAAAATTCTACTTACCCATGGGCATATGGACCATGTTGGCGGTACGGCAGAGCTTAAAGGTTTGCTTGAGGTACCGGTTGTTGGGCCTCACAAAGAGGACTTGTTCTGGATTGCCGCTTTAGACCAGCAGGCTCAAATGATGGGGTTTTCCAAGGTGGAGGGCTTTGAGCCTGAGCAGTGGTTGGAGCACGGGGATACCATTGCGTTGGGTAATTTGGTGATCCAGGTATTGCACTGTCCAGGGCACACACCGGGGCATATTGTGTTGTTTGAGCCGCAAAGCAAAATGGCGTTCGTGGGGGATGTGCTCTTTCACGGTTCTATAGGGCGAACGGATTTCCCCAAGGGGGACCAAGCTACCCTAGTAAACGCGATCAAAACACGCCTTTGGCCATTGGGGAACGATGTCACTTTCGTGCCCGGCCATGGGCCGCTCTCTACTTTTGGTGCTGAGCGAGCCAGTAATCCCTTTGTGGGGGATTAGGCCCTTGATGCTATCCGTATGGCGGGCGCTGCAGGTTGTAAAAGGGGAGCAAGGATTGGCCGTTGATGGGCAAAATAAGGCCTGTTGCTTGGATAATCATTGGCCTACATTTACACTGCTTTTGCTCTTCCCATATGGCTTTCTCTCTTCCACTGCACACAGCTGGTGACTAATATGACGGATACCCCTGAAATGCTCGGCGAAGACCACGACGAAAATTACGATATATTCATAGAAGACGCGCTTGAAACCGGTTGCGTATGGGGGTTGGAGCACAGTGAAGGCTGGGCTATTTGCCCCTCGAATAAGAATGAAACGCTAGATGTGATGCCCATGTGGTCACAACCGGAATATGCTGAGTTTCACTGTCGCCAGGAGTGGAAAGATTACAAGCCTGTACCTATCGCTGTGGAAGAGCTGCTGGATGACTGGCTACCGGGTATGCATGAGGACTTGCTGTTAATTGGCCCCAACTGGAATACCGAGTTGGAAGGGCTAGAAGTGGAACCGCTGGATCTGCTTGAAGACGTTGATCGCTCGGCTGCCGATTCGGCCTGACTATTTTTTTAAGTGTTTTTCCAATATCAATGACTGCAGTTGTTTCATCACCGCACTGGTGTCTTCGCCATTGTCGCGCAGGTAGCGAATAGTTTTGTTCTTACCTACAAAGACAACCCCTGGCGTACCTGCAATGCCGTAGCGCTTGGCAACCGCTTCGGCTTTTAGTAGCAGAGAGAGGTCGATATTGCGGCTATCGAAGTATCCTACTGGGTCGCCATCTTCCCATATGTTCATGGCAAATATCTTCACGGGCTCTTTGGATAGAGATGTTTTAAACAGGTTGAGCTCGGGCAGTAATTCGCGACAAAACTGGCACCAACTGGCCCAGAACACCATTATCACTTCGTTGCCCGAATCGAGTTCGCTGTAGAGTGAATGCACGTCGCCTTCAATATCGCTTAGCATCCAGTTAGGTGCCGTCATGCCCTGTTTGAGCGTCGACGAAGGGCCACTAGCCTGTGTTTGCAGGCTTGCCACTAGGGTTAGTGCGACTAAAAATTGAACAACAAAGCGAAGCATCGGGTGAATTTAAACCTTTTTGTACGGGTTTTCTATAGATCAGGCTCGACGTTATTGGTTCCAAGTGGATCGACAATCAGTTCGCGCAGTACACATTGGGTTGTTGTTGAGAGGGCACATTTTTGCTTGCCGTCATGGGTGAAATTACTGGGGTCTAGCCATTGCCTATAGGCAGGCTGGAGCTGTTGCCAGTCTTCTGCGGTCATTGCAAACCACGCCGTGTCGCGATTGCGGTTTTTAACCACCATGTGATGACGAAATAAGCCTTCATAGGAAAATCCGAAGCGTTGCGCCGCCTTTTTTGATTTTTCGTTCAGTGCGTTGCACTTCCATTCGCAGCGTCGATAGCCCATTTCAAACGCATAGTTCAGTATTAGGTACACCGCCTCCGTCGCGGTGGGCGTGTGCTGGATTACCGGGCTGAACATGACATGAGCCAGCTCTAGGGAGCCTTTGTCGGGTTTGATTGCATCCAGAGCAAAAATACCCCGTGGTTCACCTTGGGCATCGGTTATGCAGTAAAAGCAGGGCGCCTCAATGGATTCCTGTTCGCGCAACCACATACAGTAGTGTTCGGCGGTAACAAAGGGGCCGTAGGGCATATAGGTCCAGATTGCCCCTTGACTATCGAGCTTCCACTGGTTGTATAGCGCTAGGCCATGCTGCTGGCTTGAAATGGGCTCAAGGTTGGCAAAGCTCCCTTTAATAGGCTCACCGTCGGGCGCCTTTGCGCTACTCCAGTTGAGGTCATTGCCTACGGGTTGTTGCAGAGAGTTGCGCTGCCAATGCAGGGGGTGGTGTTTCCTCGGGTGGGTTTTATTCATATTATGTCCTTTTTCTAACCGCGTTAATCATGACATTTATTCGTCGAAAACTGCTAGAATCCAGCGCAATAATTTATTCCTAGCAAAAAAAATTTATGTCTGACTCTAACGTTATCCCCTTCGCAGACGAACAGCTTCCGCTGAAAACATTCACTGAAAAAGCCTATCTCGACTATTCCATGTACGTGATTCTCGACCGTGCATTGCCGCACGTAGGGGATGGTTTAAAACCCGTACAGCGGCGCATTGTATACGCCATGAGCGAACTGGGTTTAAAGGCGAGTGCCAAATTTAAAAAGTCGGCACGTACGGTGGGTGATGTTATTGGTAAATTTCATCCCCACGGTGACAGTGCCGCTTACGAAGCCATGGTGCTTATGGCTCAGCCATTCTCCTATCGTTACCCGCTGGTAGAGGGGCAGGGGAACTGGGGGTCGCCCGATGATCCCAAATCATTCGCGGCCATGCGTTATACCGAGTCGCGTTTGTCGAAATATACCGAAGTGCTGCTGAGCGAATTGACCCAGGGTACCGTTGAATGGCTACCCAACTTCGACGGCACGTTGGAAGAGCCTAAGGTTTTACCCGCAAGGGTACCGAATGTACTGCTTAATGGTACAACCGGTATTGCCGTAGGTATGGCGACCGATATTCCGCCACATAATCTACGCGAAGTAGTGAGCGCTACGATCCACCTATTGGAAAACCCAAATGCAACCACAGAGGATCTTTGTGAGTTTATTTTGGGCCCCGATATGCCCACCGATGCCGAGATTATTACGCCGCGCGAAGATTTACGGAAAATGTATGAAACCGGTCGCGGCAGCATGAAAATGCGCGCGATCTGGACGGAGGAAGACGGTGATATTGTCATCACAGCACTTCCTCATCAGGTCAGTGGCGCCAAACTGCTGGAGCAGATAGCCGCGCAAATGCAGGCGAAAAAATTGCCGATGGTGGCTGACTTGCGTGATGAGTCTGACCACGAAAACCCTACTCGGCTGATTGTGGTGCCGCGTTCGAATCGGGTTGAACTGGAACCGGTGATGAATCACCTGTTTGCTTCCACCGACCTGGAACGCAGCTACCGCATTAACATGAATATGATTGGCATCGATGGTCGGCCGGGTGTGAAGTCGCTGGATAAAATTTTGAGTGACTGGCTCAGCTTCCGCATGGTTACAGTGCGACGCCGCCTGCAGCACCGGTTGGACTGGGTTGAACGTCGGTTGCATATGTTGGATGGTTTATTGGTTGCATTCCTCAACCTAGATGAAGTCATCCATATTATTCGTACTGAGGATCACCCCAAACAAAAGTTAATGCAGCGCTTCGAGCTCTCTGAAGATCAGGCGAACTACATTCTTGACACCCGTTTACGCCAATTGGCGCGACTGGAAGAAATGAAAATTCGCGGCGAGCAATCGGAGCTGGGGAAAGAGCGCGACAATCTAGCAAAATTACTGGATTCTGCGCGTCGCTTAAAAACGCTGATTCGCAAAGAGCTGCAAGAAGCGGCCGATGAGTTTGGTGATGACCGCCGCTCGCCCATTGTTGTGCGTGGTGAAGCTCAGGCCTTCAGCGAAACGGAACTCATGACCAGCGAGCCGGTAACGGTTGTACTGTCGGAAAAAGGCTGGATTCGAGCCGCCAAAGGCCACGACATTGACCCTACCGCGCTTAGCTACAAAGCTGGAGATAGCTTTCAGGTAGCGGCTCTTGGCAAGAGCAACCAAAATACCTTGCTGCTCGACTCTACCGGCAGGAGTTACGCCATTGCTGCGCATACGATGCCCTCTGCTCGCGGGCAAGGTGAGCCTATAACCGGCAAATTAAACCCGCCCAGTGGTGCCACCATAGAAGGCATGTTAATGGGTGATGAAAAACAGCAGGTGTTATTGGCTTCTGATGCCGGTTACGGTTTTGTTGCCAACCTTGCTGATATGTATACCAAAAATCGATCGGGCAAAGCCCTGTTAACCCTGCCAAAAGGTGGTCGTGTTATACAACCACAACTTATAAACGCCATCGATAGCAGCTGGTTGGCGGCCATTAGCAATGAAGGACGACTGCTGGTCTTTCCGATTACAGAATTACCACAACTTGCCCGCGGAAAAGGTAATAAAATTATCAACATTCCCGCTGCCCGAGTGCTGTCGAGAGAGGAGTTTGTTATCGCATTAGTTGTGTTGGATCAAAGCCAATGCTTGAAAGTTAATTCGGGTAAACGCCACTTAACACTTAAGTTTAAGGATCTAGAGCATTATTGTGGAGAAAGGGGACGAAGAGGAAATAAATTACCTCGAGGTTTCCAAAAAGTTGACTCGGTTGAGGTAGAATAGCCGCCGGGCTGGTTGCCGGTTTGTTAGCGTTCGGTTTGTGCGCGCAAAATACGTTTTGTGTTGAACGCTAGCCATTGTGTTAATCAGCCAAAATGGGTCATTAATTAGAATTTTCCAAGTTTGTGAAGTAAGGGGTTTGTAAGGCCGAGTAAACCATTTCTGGCAGCGCTACGCATAGTGTTCAGTATTTACGCTAAACCAGAGAAAACGGTTACATTCGGCGACTGCGAGAACCGAGTCACATTTAAAACCGGAAATGGGTTGAGTGATGTGGATTGTGGTGACAGACTCGGCTCTGTTTTTCTGTTCCCGCAACTGTATAACCCCGCGAAACAGTGTGAGATATGTCTGGATTCCGTAAGCACGGGCGAACACTTGAAAAGTGTCTTGTTCGTTTAAATCATGCCGATTTCGGCGAAGTTGTAGTTGAAACCCGTGATATTTCCGAGTCGGGCGTATTTGTCAGCTGTCGAGATATTGTTCGATTTATATCCATTGGCGACGAACTGCATGCAAAACTCTATTCCGAGTGTCGCAATGTTTCGGAAACCAGTATGAAGGTTGTACGCCTTACCGACGACGGTGTTGGGTTAGCCTTCGCCTAGGCACGGTTAAAAAAAAAGCTCCCCCAAAAACGTTGTGTTGGCTTTTATTCGAGCTTATTTGCACGAATCATAGCTCTTAGTTCTTCAATATACGCCTTCCCCCTTTCTGAATACTGCCCTAAGCCCGCGACTAAAGCAGAGCCTCTGAGTGGTTGCTGTTGTGTGCGTAAGCTCTCGCGTATTTGCCGAACCTCACGGTAGGCTCTGTGGGTGTTGATGTTTTTAAAGTAGGCTGCCACCGACTCCGCGGGCGAGCGAAACACTCTTACTTCGTGCCCGGCGTGAGCGGCGCGTTTGTTGGGCACAATGCCGCAACCTTTTGTGAAGCACCATTGGCCAAAGTAGTTATAGCCCTGCTGTGCAAATCGGGAGCGGCCCCAACCGGATTCGTTTGCGGCTTGGGCCAAAACCATAGAAGCAGGAATGATGTCTACCCGCAGCAATAGTTCTTTAATTGCCTGTGCTGGGTCAGTTGCTTCAACACCAAAACTTGCGCTTAATTGCCTAAGGCGCTTTCTGTTTTTTCCGTTGAGTTGACCGTGCTCTTGCCATTGTTCTTGTATAAGTAACAGCGCTTCTCGCTTAGTCGAGAGCTGACTGTTCTTGGCTTCAATGATGGCGCCGAAATAGCTGAAAAAGGTTGATTTGCGCGCTTTTGTATCTTCAATAGCAGAGAAATCGGGCAGATTTGCAATCGATGGCGGGATCGAAAGGTAGTGACTGGCAACCAGGGTGAAAACCAGCAGTAGGAAAAGGTAGGCGATCAAAACAATCGCTGTCAGTTTTTTCAACAGCATTTAAATTCCTTTTTTGTAAACTACAAATCCAAAGATTTGCGCATTTCACTAAATGCAGCGCGTGCTTTTTGTTTGTCGACGGGGGTTTTAATCTTGCTTGGTAGCGCGGGTTGTGTGGGGGTGATTAGTTTTTCACCGAGCTTCACACGGTCACAGACATCCTGATAGTGCTGTTTAAATACCGGGTAGGCATACTGCTCGCTGTTACTTTGTAAAAAATACCAGTCTGCCGATTTACCGGCGTAATACACCGCAAGGTGGCTCCAGTTGTAATTTGCTTTGGGCGAAGGTGCCCTGCAGGCCTCTAGGTAGGCGGCGTGAACCTCCGGCAGGCCGAGATCGCTGCTGGTTTCGCAGGCTTTGATCATAGTGGCTAGGGTGGGTAGGAATTCGTTGTTTTCAATGATCGTGCGGGCTGCTCGTAAAATCACGTTGCAGTTGAATCGCTGTAGGGCTTCAAACCATAAGCGCTTGGTAGCGTTTACATCAGTTTCATTGCCGTAGGCCTTAAAAAACTGGTTGTGGTAGTTACGCTTAAACAGCGCGAAGATCTGGTTAAGAGCATCAATACGCTCCTCACTGGCCTGCCCTTGAGTGGAGGCTTGAGAGGGGGCTTGAGAGTTAGTAGGCCCAGCTTCTGTCGGTGAGTTCTTCTTCAAGTGTTATATCTCGTGTGGATCGGTCATCAGTATTGCCTGGCTGGTTTGTCAGCGCGTGGCGTTTAGCCCACTCACGCTTGGCATGCTGTAAAAATCGTGTGTTCCAGCTGGTATGTACCTGTTTGCTGTCGCGCCAGTAGAGTACGAATTCTGGTATTAACGCGCTGGCAAAGTTTACATCAATATTGGCCAGGCGCAGCACATCGAATACGTCTTCCGATGGATGCCAATTGCCAGCGATGGGCTTGGGGTCGGTGCTGTGTTCCAGGGTGGAGTTAAACTTCTTCCATTGAATACGCACGTGCTGAATAAACTTGCTGTTCCAGGTTTTAAGCGAATCGCCCCGTTCTTGCCAGTAGAGAATAAATTCAGGAATAGCATCCTCTACAAATTCTTTCTTGATTTCCGCATGAACGGTCAGTACATCCATAGCATCGGGGCTGGGGTACCAGTTACTGTGCATGGGGCTATTCTGGTCCTGACGGTTACGCTGCGCCTCAAAATCCCGCCACTTGCGAATAACCCAAGAAATAAACTTAGCGCCCCAGGAACGGTGTGCCTCACCGGTGTCGCGCCAGTAGGTTACAAATTCCGGTAGGTGCTCGAAGGCAAAGCTGTCGGGAATATTGTGCTGGGCCAATTGCGCCAGCGTATCGGCTTCGGGCTGCCAGTTGTTAGGGATGAAGTTTTTACCGTAGGGCACTTGCTGTTGTGCTGTTTGAACTTGGGGAGGGGGAGGCGCCGGTCTCTGCTGTGTAGTTACTGCGGCTACTCGCTCGTTAAAGGCAAAGCGGTAGTGAGGGCTGCTGCCGAAGTCGGTGGGGCCCTGTAGTAGAACACCTTTGGCATGCAGGTTTTTACTCACGCGTAAAAGATCTCTGTCGTCCCAGAAAGGTAGTTGCGCGCGCAACCGGTCTACCTCCGTGGTGTACCAGTCGAACCCCTGAGATGAGTGAGGGTTATTGCCGGTGGCAATATCGGCGAGAACGGAGAGCAGCACAGATTCCTCCAGCCCCAAAGTGGCTGCTAGGCCAGGGTAGATGAGGATGGGGCGTTCGGGGATTAGGGATGAGCTCATGGCACCTCGCATTTAGGAGGCATACTTTAACATTCTGTGGGTCGATTTTGTTCTCTGATTTGCCTGTAAACGTTCGATTCTGTCGCTTGCCCTGGGGCTGACGGCTCCTCCGGTAACGCTATTCCTTGGTCGGACGCCACCGCCATAGCGCTAGCGTCTATCGTCTTGTAGGCGGGTGTGACCGAGTTGAAACCACCTCATTCAGGGGAGGGCGAGCTCGGCTTCAATCTTCACTAGCGCTACTCGGCACGAGCGGGTATGTGTTTTTGGGTGTTTTCCACCGCTAGTGCGCCTTCGCGGGCATGACGTATTCAGCTGATTTAAAAGATTCCGGGTGTGTTTTGGTCGCTTGCGAAGTGGGCGGGAATTCGGAAATCGGCCCGCTGTAGGCGAAGCCGATTTAAGTATCAAGCTAGGGAACCCTGATTTGGCAAAAAAAGTGCAGGTGCCCTAAGCTACTTACATACCCGCTGCTACCTGAGCTTTTCTTACCAGCTGCACAAACTCGCTGCGGTAACCAAACTCATCATCACCTTTGTTGGCCAGCGCTAGCGCAATGGCGTCTTCATACCCCCAGTTGCCAGTGTATTTGGCATCTTTCAGTAGTTGAGCAAACCCAGCAACCGCTGAGGCAAACCGCGCTTCTCGTTGCAGCAATTTGCTGCTTTCGGTTTCTTTGTCGATAACCGTGGTGAGTAGTTTAGAGGTGTTTTCTTCTGGCAGCTTGTAGCGAATTTTCAGGAAGGCGTATTCGTTACTGGCCGCTTCAAGTTTTTCCTTTTTTGCGTATCGGCTATTGTCGATCAATTGCGCAGCTGAACCCGCGGGGGTGATTTCGTATATAGCGGTAACGCTATGGCCTGCACCAATTTCACCGGCATCTACGGCGTCGTTATTAAAATCTTCCCGCTTGAGTGCGCGCGTTTCGTAGCCCAGTAGGCGATATTCGGCAACCGTTGTGGGGTTGAATTCCAACTGGATTTTTACGTCTTTGGCAATCGGAAATAGGCTAGATGTGGCTTCGTGTACCAGCACTTTTTGCGCTTCGCTAAGGGTGTCGATATAGGCGGCTACACCGTTACCGTTTTGGGCGAGGTCTTGCATCAGCGCATCGTTGTAGTTGCCGCCGCCGAAGCCGAGTATGGACAGATAAATACCCTTTTCTCGCTTGCGTTCAACAAATCCTTTTAGCTCTTCGTTGTTGGTAATACCAACGTTAAAGTCGCCATCGGTAGCGAGGAATATACGGTTCACCGCATCTTTTTTGAATGAGCTTTCGGCTAACTGATAGGCCAGCTTTATACCTTGCGCACCGGCGGTGGAGCCACCTGCACTCAGCTGATTGATGGCGCTGATGATTTTTTGCTTTTCCGATACCGCAGTAGGTTCCAGTATGGTGCCTGCGGCGCCTGCATACACGGCAATGGAGACGGTATCGTCGGGGCGTAGTTTACTCAGCAGCAGGTTCATTGACTGCTTCACTAGCGGCAGCTTGTCGGGTGCGTTCATGGAGCCGCTTACGTCCAGTAAAAATACAATGTTGGATTTCGGTTGCTCGGTTATTTCGTAGCCTTTAATGCCGATGTGGATGAGCTTTTTATCTTTGTGCCACGGAGAATCCATAACCGTTACCGAGCGGCTAAAGGGCTCGCTTTTGGATGAGGCCTGGGGGTACTGGTAATCAAAATAATTCACCATTTCTTCCAAGCGCACGGCATCTTTTTGTGGCAGTACGCCACTGTTCAGTTGTTTGCGCGTAAAGCTGTAGGATGCGGTGTCTACATCAATGGAAAAGGTGGAAACCGGTTCTTCGCTGGTAAGTTTTATCGGGTTGGTTTCGAAGGACTCGAAACGGTCGCGACCGGTTTCTTGGTGCGTTTGCTGAAGAATCTTCTCAGGTGCTGACTTCAGTTCTTGTCGCATTGCCATAGGGGCTACGGCAGGGCTACTTAAGGCCATATCAGCCATAGGCTTCGCTGCGGTTTGGGTTTGAATAGCTGTGCCCTTGGCTCGTTGCAGGGCCTCTGCAATTTCCATATCGGGTAGCGCACCAGCATCAGATTTATCGAGCTTTTTAGTGTCGGCTGAAATGGTACGGTATTCCGTGGTTATCTCCATCTCTTCCAGAACGGCGGTGTCGTCTTTGTCATTGGCTGAGGGGTTGGGTAGATTAAGCGGATAGGTTTCCACATAAGGGTCTTTGGTCATAATGCCGGGGTTGTAGGTGGTAATCATTACACCGAACAACACTACACAGGTGGTGGCCACACCACCGAAAAGCCATTTTTGTTGAAATACAGATTCTCTGTTCACGTCATCTCTCCGGTTCATTTTGTTGGAACTGAAGGTGTGACGCAGCCAGTGTATAAATCCTTGGGAATTTATTTCAGAATGTTTTTCTTCGCCCACTTTTTCGTTAGCGTGGGCGGTTTCAAACGCGTCTAGGGCCATGCGAATGGCCTGTTGTTTGGCTTTTGGGTCAGGTTGGCTATCGCCCGCTTGGTCGAGTAAGTTTTTTAAGTCGTGGTCATTCATGGTTAACGCCCTCCTTCGTTAGAAGGCCGAGTTTTTTGCGGATTTCGTGGATTCGCCAAGAAACGGTGCTTTCCTTCACGTCTAATACTTCGGCGGCTTCGGCGTGAGTAAGCCCCTCTCCCAGCACCAGTAGTAGCGTACTTTTAAAGCCTTCACCCCAGCTTTCGAGCCTTTTTAGAATCTGTTGCAAGTAAATACCGGCTTCATTGCCGCTGTCGCTGGTAGCGGCTTCTGGCGCGTCGTTATGTTCGTGCTGGTGACGAGCTTCGCCGCGATGCCAGTCCACAGCGCAGGTCACCACTATGCGATACAGCCAAGTGGTAAAGCTGGCATCGAAGCGATACTGTTTAATCGCGCGTGCCAGCTTTATACAGGCTTGTTGGGCAATGTCTTGCGCATCGTGTGAGTCGCCACACCATTTACAGGCAAAGCGGTAGATCCTGTCGTAGTGCAACTGCAACAGCGTTTCAAAGGCTTTGCTATCTCCGGCCTGGGCGGCTTGGATTAAAGCTTTATCGTGTGGTGAATTTTTCATTTCATTTCATTTTGCTTCAACTACTTAGACGTGTAGTGGCCGAAAATCCTTGGTAGTTAATTATTTTAATTCATTACAGTCTTCAAGAACGGCCGTGGTGCGGTTTATCATATGCACCGCCAGTGGCAGGCTGTTATCGAAAGGTGAAAGCCCTTTGTGTTCACGCATGCCGTTAAGCGACTGATAAAGTGCATCGGCTTTTTTGTGGGCCTGTTGCTTTTGTTCTTCGGTAAGGTGGCCGGTTATAGACGCCGAGAATTTGATTTGCAGGTTAATGCCGCCTCGCAGGCGCGCCACTTCGCTCCAAGCTCGGGCGTTGATGTTGGCTTGTATCTCGTTACCTTTCTGTTTTTCTTGTTTGGCAAAAATTTTTCGGCGCTGTTCTAGCGCAATAAGGTTGATTAACGATTGCGAAGAACCGTAAATGGCGGCTTGGGTAAAATAGCGTTCTGCTTTTTCGAGTGATTCGTGACTGGCTCTAGATTGGGTCATTATTTTTTGGCCGATTATCTGGTTTGCCAGCATATCGCCCTGCTCGGCAAGTTCATGCAGGGTATCGTCGCTGTAAGCATCATAGTCTGATGCGATTATTTCGTAGCTGCTGCCTACTTCGGCATAGTCTCTACCGCCTCTACTTTGATTCCAATTTTCATACTCAAGGGTCAGTTTGTGTATATCGAGAGTGTCGATGTCGTACTCTTGGGCAAGTGCTTCCAGCGGAGGAACGCAGGATTCAGGCAGGGGGTGATAAAACTTTTCGGGTAGTTCTAGAAAAGTAAGTATGGCGGGGGGGGCCGCCAGCTCTTGGCTCGTGTGTGTCGCCACTGTTTTTTTGCCGGGTGCAGGGGTGGGCGTGGATTTCGATGCAACTTCAGATAACGGCAGCAATGGCATTTCAGTTACCGCGGAGGTTGTGCTCGGGGCGGAGACCGGCGCGATAGGCTGTTGGGTTTCTGGCGCGCGGAAATTCCACATGATGATAGCGAGCAGGCTGGCGACGGCGGTTACCATTATAAAAATGTGTTTTGAGGGCATATTAGAGGCCGTGGCACTTCTTAAGTTTTGCACCTTTGCCGCACCAGCATAGGTCGTTGCGCTGCAATTTTATCGCGGGCAGCATTTCACCGTTGGTGTACCACCAGCGGCTGGCTTCAAAGATAAAGTTAGATTTTTCATGCAGTTGCTGCGGCTGCTCTGAATCGGTTGTGCAGAACGCAACAAATTCCACTGTAGCGCTGTTTCCCTGTGCAGGGGAAGCTTCTAGCACGCGTAAACTAAGCCAGTTATGGGTGCTCAGTGCGTGATCAACCTGTTTGCGCTCATCCCCGGTATGAAAATCCGGGTGTAGAGTGGCGATTAAATAATCGACATTGCCATTTACGAAAGCACAGAAGCGGGAGCGCATAAGCGCTTCAGGCGTACAACCGGTGGGCTGTACCTCCGCCAAGTGTAGAGGAGCACAACACGCGGCGTATGCCGTACCTGAGCCGCAGGGGCAGGTTGAGTCCATTAGTCAGGCCTTAGTAAGTGGACGTTAGTTAAGTGGTCGTTCGTTAAGTTGGTGTTAAACTACTCGGCTTGTACTAGCTGCCGGATAAAGCAATGTTCACCCACGATACCGAAAAAGAAAAGGCTTACCGCTTCTCTCGTCATGATACCTCACATTTGTTATCGCCAATGTCACCCCACCCGATAGAGCTGGAAGGTGAAACTTGGGCCAGCGCAGAGCATTATTTCCAAGCTCAAATGGTCGCGAACCCGTCCATTGTGGGGAAAATCAAAAGTGCCAAAACACCTGAGTTCGCGTTTAAGCTTGGTTCGCCTTGGTATCGTCGTAAACACAAGAACTGGAAGACGTTGCGCCGGGTGATGATGAGCCGAGCACTTTATACCAAAGTGCAAATGTATCCAGCGATACAGGAGGAGTTGGTGTCTACCGGAGACCAGCTGATTATAGAGGCGTCGGCGTACGACCACTATTGGGGAATTGGTCGAGATCAACGGGGAGATAATATGCTGGGTAAAGTATGGATGGATATACGACGTAAGTTTCTAAAAAAACAACTAGATTGATGGGAAGGGTGGCGTTAATATCCACATGGCAAGGAGGGACGGCATTTTGGGTGAGTGGAAATCTACCGAAGGTATATTTCACTGCGAATGCATCTTGCGTTAGACCATAAAAAGAATGAATCATTAGGAGTGTTCGAAAATGAAAAAAATACTATTATTCTTAACCATCGGGTTGATGTACGGTTGTGCGTCTAACCCTCAGCTGCCCGTAGCCCTAGACGATAACTATTTGCAACCTAAGATGAAAGTAGGTGTAGTGATGGATGAAATTCCTGCCGCTAATGTTTATCTTCCCGGGGCAAGCTGCCTACTCTGTTTGGCAGCTGCAGAAGCTGCGAATTCCAATTTGAGTAGCCATGTGGAGAGTTGGACGCCTAAGGAGTTTACGTTGGTAGAGTCTGAGCTTGTGACTCGCTTAGAAGAGAACGGCGTAGATGTTGTGGCAATCGACGATCAGATCAATTTCCGTAAATTACCGAAATTTCAGTCTGACGTACCAAATTCAGCCAAAAAAGATCTACGTGGCTTTAAAAATCAGTATGGAATTGATCAGTTGTTGGTAATTGATATTGATATGATCGGTATTGAGAGACCGTATTCAAGTTATATTCCAGCTGGAGATCCTAAAGCAATACTTAAGGGCGTTGCCTACCTTGTTGACCTTACAGATAATACCTACAAGTGGTACAAGCCTATAAGCCTTTACAAAGCTGCTGATGGTGAATGGAAGGAGCCACCGAATTATCCAGGCTTAACAAATGCATTTTATCATGTAATAGAGGTTGGCCGAGAGGCGGTGCTTTCTGAGTTTT
The DNA here is from genome assembly GCF_014218805.1 of Teredinibacter franksiae. Taxonomy (NCBI): domain Bacteria; kingdom Pseudomonadati; phylum Pseudomonadota; class Gammaproteobacteria; order Cellvibrionales; family Cellvibrionaceae; genus Teredinibacter; species Teredinibacter franksiae. The sequence goes on from NZ_JACJUV010000001.1 coordinate 3,245,821, forward strand.
AAGTGAATTTAAAAGTCGGAGCTTGCTCCGGCTTTTTTTTGTAAGGTATAAGGGGGGGGGATGAAAAACATATTAACAATAATATTGGTTTTGTTTGTAGTGGGTTGTTCCAGTCCGGGCGCTAAAACCGTGATGAAATATCAAAGTGATGTTATAGCTGTGCCTGCGGACAAAACAGTGTACGTAAAAATGGAGTTTGATGAGCCTTTGTCATTTCAGGGAGCGTATGATTTTGACGCGATTAATGCAACGTCGGGCAGTATGGCCTATCCAGCGTACAATGGCGCTACTTTTCTGGCCGCGATAGCTGTACATGCTGCAGCATCGGGCTCGGTGCAAAATTCAGTTGAGAAAAAAGTAATTGACCAAGCAAATTTGGTGGTCGAAAAATATCAAAATTATATAGACACTTTCAGTGCTGAGACTATCTTTCACAGTATAGTTTCAAATCTTGATGATCAATATAGCTTCCAAATAGTTAAGTATAGTAGTGAGGAGAATATTGAGGATATGGATGGTTGGGTGTTACATGCAACACCTGTGTTTTATTTGACTCAAGATGAAAGGGAGTTGGTGGTAAAGAATTTGATTTATTTTCATTCAACTGAGGACCCTGAAAAAATTATGGGCAGAAATATTATTGAGGTCGCCTCTAAAAAATTATCAGAACAAGAGCCTTATTCTAAGTGGGTTTCCGATGATTTGATGATGTCGAAAGCAGCAAATCTATATGCGCTTTCGCTAAATTTGTTTATTGATGATGTGCTCTCGCGGCACAAAAACGAATCTGAGGTCGAATCTACATTTCGATATTTTCAAGGCGGCGAAAAACTGTTTGAGCGAGGGCAGCTAGTAAAGCAAGAATGTGGCCGTGTTGTTGTTCGAACATTGCGGGGGTGGCTACTCTCATTGCCGTATTCCTCTTTAAGAAACAGTGATCTAGAAATTGTTGATGATAATTGTAAGTTAGAATATTTCGAAGCGGAAAATCTTGTCGCTGGTACAGAAGCTTCCAAAGTGGATGTGAACTAATTTTATTTGGAGAGGTTTTTTTGGCAAAAAACAAAACCGCCTTCGTTTGCAACGATTGTGGTGCAGATTTCACTAAATGGCAAGGGCAGTGTACGGAATGTGGTGTTTGGAACACCTTAAAAGAAGTGCGCCTAGGTAGCAGTTCCAAAGCCTCTTCGCCGACCACTAACCGTTCGGGTTTTGCCGGGGCTTTACAATCTAAAGTTACACCGCTGGCGGATATAGATCTTGCAGAGTTGCCACGCTTTTCTTCTAGTATGGAAGAGTTTGATCGTGTGCTCGGCGGCGGCTTTGTACCGGGTTCGGTGGTGCTGATTGGCGGTCACCCGGGCGCGGGTAAATCGACTGTTTTATTGCAAACTCTCTGCAGGTTGGCGCAAAGCCATGAAGCGCTATACGTTACAGGTGAAGAATCGCTACAACAGGTGGCGATGCGCGCAAAGCGATTGGAGTTGCCCACCGATAGGTTGCAAATGCTTTCGGCTACGGATGTGGATGCCATTGTGTATGCGGCGGAAACGGTTAATCCAAAGGTGATGGTAGTAGATTCCATTCAAGTTATGCATCAGGCCGATGTTTCTTCTGCGCCCGGCAGTGTGTCGCAGGTGAGAGAATGCGCAGCTCAGCTTACTCGCTATGCCAAACAAAGCGGTGCGGTGCTAATTTTGGTGGGCCATGTCACCAAAGATGGTTCCCTGGCTGGGCCGAAGGTACTGGAGCATATTATCGATTGCTCCATCATGCTTGAAGGTTCCCACGATTCTCGCTTCCGTACGCTACGTGGAACCAAAAACCGTTTCGGCGCTGTAAATGAGCTGGGGGTTTTTGCCATGACCGAACAAGGCTTGAAAGAAGTGTCTAACCCATCGGCAATTTTTTTACAGCGTTCCGAAGACATTGCTTCTGGTTCTGTGGTGATGGTTGTATGGGAAGGTACGCGTCCATTGTTGGTGGAGATTCAAGCGTTGGTAGATTCCTCCAGCCTCGGCAACCCGCGCCGTGTGGCTGTTGGACTAGATCAAAATCGGCTGTCGATGTTGCTGGCTGTTTTACACCGTCATGGTGGTGTAATGGTGGGCGATCAGGATGTGTTTGTAAACGTTGTTGGCGGTGTAAAGATTGTGGAAACAAGTGCAGACCTTGCACTTTTGTTAGCGCTGGTTTCCAGTTTTCGCGATCGGCCTTTATCCCGTGAGTTAGTGGTGTTTGGCGAAGTGGGCTTGGCTGGAGAAATTCGACCGGTGCCCAGTGGGCAAGAACGCATTCGCGAAGCGGCCAAGCACGGCTTTAAAAAAGCCATAGTGCCTTACGGCAATATACCCAGAGAGCCGGTAGTGGGTATGGAAATTGTGGCCGTCAAAAAGTTGAGTGAGGCGTTGGAAGCGATTTAATAGAGGCGCCCTATAGCGGTGTGTTCGCTTGTCTGTTTTGTCAGGGGTCTCTGATTGAGTAATGTTCGGTGATATAGAATGAAGAGAAAAGGAAAATCTGCGGAAGAAGCTGCTCAAGATTACCGGGTGGAATGTATTGAATTTTCGGAGGTTAGAGCGGCTTGCCTCTCACACTTGGGCCCACCGGAAAATCTCGGTAGCAGCATTCAAAAATTTATAGCGTGGCGAAAAGCGAATGGGTTAACGCCGGATGTGAGCCGAACGTTTAATTTGCTATACGGCAACCCGGAAGTTACGCCACCTCAAGACTTTCGGTTGGATTTGTGCGCACAGATACAAGCTCCGGTACAGAAGAATGATTGTGGTGTAATAGAAATATGTATTCCCGCCGGGCGGTGCGCGGTGCTTCGTTATGTAGGCGCAGATGAATTTATTGACATGCCGATCGGCTATTTGTACCAAAACTGGTTGCGAGTAAGTGGAGAGAGCCTTAGAGATTTCCCTTTGTTTTTTGAGCGTGTACATTTTTACCCCAACGTGCCAGATTATGAAATGATTACTGATATTTATTTGCCCTTACTCTAAGGTTTTTAGGGGATCGGCTATTGTGGGGTCGGTTTGGCGGTAGATGCCTGTATTTCGGGCTGTTGATGAGGTGCAGATTGCGCGTATATGAAAGTGTATATAAATGTCCGGTGCTAGCCGTAATCAGCCCATTTCATATGGACATAAATATTTGTTGGCAGACGATTGTCTGGACGCCTTCGGTGCAAAAACCAACCCATAAGTGCAGCCTTCTAATTGTTCCATATAAAAAATCGGACTTGTCCGAACACAAAAATGCATTACAAAATTATACGTTCAAAGTATATTTAGCCATTTTTTTCTGACGGTTATGTTTTCAGTGTTTATGTTATGGGCGTCGGCTGTAAATCGGCGCCCTTATGGTTGTTTTTTGAGCCCTGTGTAGTGTTTTGTGGGTGTTTGATAGCGCTGTTATTTTGGTTCCACCGTTAGAATGATTCTTTTATATCGTGATAGTTGGGGTTTGCCTTTGTCTGTAACCCTTAAGATAATGTGAATGGTTTCTTCTTTTTCTACTTCTGGCGCCGTCCCATAAATAGCATGTGCATTTTCTGGTGGGCCCAGTTTTATCGCTTGCTTGTAAGAGCCTACCTCAGGGTATTGAAACCAAAGAAAACTAAGGTTGTCCCCGTCGGGATCGTATGAAGTGCTAGCGCTCAATTGAAAGCCTTCTGCTGATTTTACCGTTATACGTTCGGAATGGTCTAACATCGGAACCGGCGGGTGGTTGGCCTTTTTATACGGTTGTGTGCTCCAATCTATGCGGGCGGCAAAATCATTTTGAAAGTCGTCTCGCCATCGCCATAACGTGGCTTTATTACTTTTGAATGCTGTTTCGTGGCTTTTTACTGTACGGCCAAATTGTTTTGGGATGTAGGGCGTGTAGCTATCTTCAGTATCTGTCCAGATTGCTCTCGTTTCGGGTTCATAGGGAACGCCGGACCCGGAACTGCCTTCTTTGTTTTCGATAAAGTCAGGTTTGTATAATGCATAGCGTCCACCCCAGCCACCCCATGCCGGATTTTCGGCCACATTTAGGCCGTTGGGTATTAATGATAAGAACGCTGGCGTATCGCCTTCTACTCCCCATGCAACATCCGGATAGGCGGCACCTAAAGGCCCGTGCCCTTGTTGAATGTTTTGTGCCAGCCAAGCATTACTTATTGTTTTATTGTCGATGTTGTCTATAACGCTATTGATGGCGATCCATGTGGCGCTGCCGTAATGATCGCTTGGGCTAACAATATAGAATAAATCGGGGAATTTGTTTCTGATCCAAATACCGCTGTCGTCTTGGTCAGATATAGTATAAACCCTGAGTTTTGCAATCAGTCTTTTGGCTTCTTCTTTGTCTCTGGTGCTTTCAATTGTACGCAGTGCTTGTGCCAGAGTATTAACCCCACCCCAAACAGATATCCACAGTGGACGATCATCGTTTTTCTCAAGCTCTTTAATAATCCAGTTTGAACCTTCAGAATCATTGCCGTCTCCAACGCCTAGCATTCCGTATTTGGGTAAGCCTGATTTTACTAATTGCAGCAGTGTTTTAGCTTTAGGGAAGCCATTTTCATGCTTGGTGAGATTGGGCTGAACTTTGCCGTAGGCCTTAATGACTTTCATAATTGAATTAGGGTTTACTTCTGCTTTATGCCAACAGGAGGTCGTGGCAATGAGTCCTTTTATGTCAATTTGGTTGGCATATAGAAATAGTCGAATCAATGATTGCGTGTCGTCAGGGTCGGCCTCAATATCGGTTAATATTATGACTCTATGTTCCTGGCTTTCTTTGCCATGGAGTGCTTGAGATGAGAATGTGAAGGTGAGCATTAATAAAAAATAAACAAGCCTCATAAATTGTAAGCCTCCATAGTGTTTGATGATTAGCTGCCAGGGTAGATTTATATGCAGCGGCTGAATTAAAGCGCTAGACGACGGCTGTTTATTGTTGCGTCATACTGTTCAGTAGCGTATGGCCGTTAAATGCCGCTCGGGCTGGATGTGATATCACAACGTTGCCGGCATTCTCACAAGCACATGAACTGGTGAGATAATGTTGATTAGTTTGTAACGAATCGCATTATTTTACCATCCCTAAATACCCATGTTTGAGTGGGGTTGAAATTATTAGTGGGGTGCTCCGTAGCCACGGTTTGCCTCATTAATAGCGGTGCTCTTTAATCTGTACGCGGTTTCTTCTACTCCCCTCAGAGTTAGCTACCTATTCCCTTATGGTTGATGATGAAAAGCTATTGTGCAACTGCCGGTATTTTTGTTGTAAATGCCGGTATTGTATTGCGAAGACTGTCTTGCTATGCGCCACCAGTATGGATTTTGTACGTGCTTTGTAATATTTGGGGTGTCGTAAGCGGTTGGGTTAACGTCTTTGTGGCCTGCTCACAATCAAAATTTAGCTAGGTGTATTGTTATGCCGATACCAACCTACTAAGTTTGTCCGGCGGTTTTACACTGTTTGTGTTATTTGATACCAATTGATCTTTCTCGTTGTAATCATAATTATCGATAATATTACCAACAACATAGCGCTACCGGTGAGTAGGGCGAAATCTTCCATCAAAATAATGACATATAGAAGCGTATAGAGACCACCCAGGGCTAAACAGAAAACGGTGCTAGCAATATAGCCACGTAATACGTGCCCTAGGTAAATGTTAAGGAGTATTAAGCAGGTTATTGTTGCCAGGGTATAAGAAGCTAAAAAGTTGATGTGCTCTGAAAGCGAAACTAATAGCAAATAGAATATAGCCAGGGCCAGTCCAACGAAGGTGTATTGAATGGGGTGAATGGGCGCGCGGCGTAGCACTTCAAATAAAAAGAATGTAGCGAAAGAGATGGCGATAAATAAAATACCGTATTTCACTGCGCGTTCGGTTTGCAGGTAAATATCTACCGCTTGGTAAAAGTTGGTGCCCAGCTTGAACTGTTGCAGTTTTTTACATGTACCCAGTGCGCATAACTCGATATTTCTCCCTATATTATTACTGAACTCGTTTACCTGCCATTTGGCGGAGAATCCGTTTTCAGTGATGTTGTGCTCTGAGGGTAGAAAAGCACCGATAAATTCTGGGTGTGGCCAGTTGGAGTGTAGGGTTATTCGGGTATTGGCGGCGGCGGGAATAAACTGTAACGATGACATGCCGCGCAGTTGAAATGCGATATTGAGATCGAGTTGTTCCTGACTTATTTTAACCGGCGCGTGTAGCCCGGCAGTTAAGTCGGATATGCCCGATCCAGATCTAAATTTAACACTCTCGCCCTGCCAGGTAATGGTGGGCGCGCCAGTAATTCCACGGCCGTCGGCTACGTGCAGTGCAATGTAGGCAGGCAGTAATTTTTGAAAACCGTTACTGGCGCGAACAGGTGTGAGCAGGCTGTCCATTGTAGACTGCGATATCATGCCGTTCATGGCGATGGTGGCGTCGTATACGGGCACACGGTAAATCCCTTTTTGTCGAAGGCTGGTGTTTACATCGGTGACTATGTCGATGGTGTCTAGCGGTACTAGTAATTGCTGGGTTTCGACAATTATTTCGGCGGGCTGGTGGTTGCGCACAACCGCACGTTCAATTTCGTAGGGCACTACTAGCAGGGGCGTCATTATTTGTTGGGCTGACGTCCAGCTTTTGGCAATGCTGTGTTCAGCTTCGTGTTTGAATTGTTGGCGCTCAGCTATTTTTCCGGAAATCATGTTTAGCGGAATGAGTAAAATTAGTGCGATTAGAAAAATGAGTGCGATTTTGATGGCGAGCTGTTTTTGCATTACTTTTCCCTCTTTGTGGTATTAAAGATTAGCGGTAGCCTAAAGAGGAAAGCAGGCTTTCGAATGCCGGAATTGTGAGCAATTGTGGCAAGGCGCTGACAGGTCAGTGATTTTGCTGAGTGAAGATTAGTCGAGCCGGGGGAGGCCGGTGCTGGAAAGAAACTCGTTTAGCTTACGGCGGTCATCTTCTGTGGGAAGTTTAAATTCGAGACCTATGAGGTGCTCTTTTTTGTGGGCGACTCGGCCAAGAAGTGCGGCTGCAGTGCCACTGCTGAGCTCAATGTTGAGGGTGATGTTTTCGTTCATCTGAAGTTTGTAGTCTTGGAGTATGGCGACAAGGGCGCCAGTTTGGGACATGTTCACGACTGAGCCACTCCAGCTTCCGGCGGCGGATGTCAGTGTGCAGTAGCCTCGGCATTCAATCCGCTCACCTACTCTTCTTTCGATTTCTTCTTTGATATTTTGCATAACTTAAATATCAGCTAGTAGTTCTGACAGTACGCGCTCAGCGGCGTCTGCTTCACCCAGGTTCAGCTCAATCAAACGGCGCAGGTGGCCAATGCTGTCGATATCGATGCTCTCGTTTCGAAAACCGAGGATGTTGTGGCTGCTGTGGGCGAGCGACACGTTCATACGAATATGGGCATCGTTGCTGAGAGGGATAGTGGCTATGAGGGGGTGGGAGGCGTTAATTTCGTAGTGTTCTGGTGTTTTCACCAGCAACCCATTCAGGGAAATATCCAAAAGGTCGGCTTGGCAGCTTTTGTCGTGTTGGGTTATGGTCACCTGGGTATTGAAGTCTACCCGCGAATAACGGCGACGCTCGGCGGCTTGCGACATGAAAGTCTCCGGTGAAGGTCTGGATTCTTTCTAAGTGTAGTTGACGGGGTCTTAGATGCACGTTCCAACGGTACTCCTTTTCAGTAATACCGTTGGTCGTTGGAGCGGAGGTTAACCCTTTAGCGGTTTGTATTTAACGCGTTTGGGTTGGGCGTTTTCGCCTTTGCGGGCGATGAAGTCTTCGTGGTATTCGGTGTAATCGCCCTCAAAGAACACGATTTCTGATTCGCCCTCATAGGCCAGAATATGGGTAGCGACTCGATCGAGAAACCAGCGGTCGTGGGAAATAACCAGTGCGCTGCCGGGAAAGGTTTGAATGGCCTCCTCTAGGGCGCGGAGGGTTTCCACGTCAAGGTCGTTGGAGGGTTCGTCGAGGAGTAGTAAATTGGCCCCTTGCTTCAGGGTGTTGGCTAGGTGCAGGCGCCCCCGTTCGCCCCCGGAAAGGTCGCCAACGCGCTTCTGTTGGTCCGTACCTTTGAAGTTGAATCGGCCTACATAGGCACGGGAGCTGACTTCGTAGCCACCGATTTTAAGGGTGTCTTGACCGCCGGAAATAGCCTCCCACACGGAACTATCGTTGTTTAGGTTTTCGCGCCCTTGCTCCACGTAAGCGGTTTTTACCGTGTCACCGACGACAATTTCGCCGGAATCGGGCTGCTCGGTGCCGGCAATCATGCGAAACAGGGTAGATTTACCCGCGCCGTTACCACCAACAATACCGATAATGGCACCTTTGGGAATGCTAAAACTGAGGTTATCAATAAGTAGCTCGTCGCCAAAACTTTTGCACACATTGTGGAACTCAATAACCTTGTCGCCCAAGCGTTCGCCGGGTGGGATATAGATTTCGTTGGTTTCGTTGCGCTCTTGGAATTCCTGACTTTGCATTTCGTCAAAACGGGAGAGGCGCGCCTTGTTCTTGGCGTGGCGGCCTTTGGGGTTCTGGCGTACCCATTCCAGTTCGGCTTTCATGGTCTTCAGGTGAGACGCTTCGGTGCGCTTTTCTAGCTCTAGGCGGGCTTGTTTTTGTTCCAGCCAATTGGAATAGTTGCCTTCGTACGGGATGCCGCGACCGCGATCCAGTTCTAGAATCCAGCCGGCCGCATTATCGAGGAAGTAGCGGTCGTGGGTAATGGCGACTACGGTGCCGGAGAAATTTACTAGGAATTGTTCCAGCCAGAATACAGATTCAGCATCCAAGTGGTTGGTGGGTTCGTCGAGTAAAAGCATGTCGGGGCGAGACAGTAGCAGGCGGCACAAGGCTACGCGGCGGCGTTCACCCCCCGAGAGTTTATTTACATCGGCCTCCCAGGGTGGCAAGCGCAGGGCGTCGGCAGCTACTTCCAGTGTGTGCTCCAGGTTGTGGCCGTCCCAGGCTTGGATAACGTCTTCGCACCGGGCTTGGGTTTTAGCAAGCGCATCGAAGTCGGCGTCGGGTTCGGCGTAGGCGGCATAGACTTTGTCTAGGTCGGCAAGAGCTGTCATCAGCTCATGCATGCCTTCCTCCACATTGCCGCGCACATCTTTTTCTTCGTTAAGTTGTGGTTCCTGGGCTAAATAGCCGACTTTAATGTCGGGCATGGGGCGTGCTTCACCAATATAGTCGGTATCAATACCCGCCATAATTTTTAACAGGCTAGATTTACCGGATCCGTTCAAGCCTAGTACGCCAATTTTTGCGCCAGGAAAAAAGGATAGAGAGATATCTTTTAGAATTTCGCGTTTGGGCGGCACGATTTTGCCTACGCGATTCATGGTGTAAACGTATTGCGCCATTACGCACTCGCTCCGGAAGTTATTTGGGGGTTGGGGAAGGGAAGGATTTCAGGCGCAACTTACCGGAAGCTGCGCTGAAATACAATTGCTCTTGGGTTGCTGGCGCGTCAGCCTTTCCATTCCATTTCGTTTGACGCAAGAGAAAGGGATAGTGAGCCAACACTGGTGTAAATGCCAGCAGCAAGGCTAGCAACTGAGGGTATGATTTTCACCTTGTGGGCCTCAGCCGTATGCAGCAAATTGTTGTAACCGGGTAAGCCATTAAGTTCAGACAGCAAGCCCGCATAGCTAACGGTGATATAGGGGCTTTTAAGCCCGCGCTCTATTTGTCGGCAAGCGTGCTTAAACAGTGCTTCGGCGGCATTGTCGAATTTACGGATTTTATCCAGTCGCTGTGAGGTGTCGTTGGCATTGACGATAATGGGGTGAATGCCTAGCGTGTTGGCAATCAGAGCTTGTGTCCAGCTGACATTATTTTCATTGCGTTCTTTCGATCGCTCCCAGGCTATTAGCGGTGAGCGGGGTACGATGAAGGTGAGAATATGTCCAGAGAGGGCATTCATTTCACGGCGTACCTGGTCGTAATCTGCGTTTCGTCGCAGCCGACGAATAGTTTCTATGGCCATTAATCCTTGACCAGAGAATACCGTGCGGCTGTCCATAACGCGCAGGCTGATGCTGCGTTCTTTTAATTTGGGTTGCAGTGTTGCGAGAGCCGTGTTGGCGTTAAGGTAAGTGTCACCTTGAGTGCGATTTACGGTTTGTATAATAATCTGCTCGTACCCCGCTTTAACTTTTTCGATGATCAGTTTGCCAAATGCGTCGGCTGCCGGTGGCTTGGTAAACACTTTGTGCTTGTGCTCAAACTTGCCGGAGGCGAACAATGCCAGTGCTTTGCTCTCGTCGCAGGGGTCGAGCATAGGGGTGCCGTCGATGTTTGCAGTGAGTGGTGCGAAGCTGATGTCGTATTTGTCACAAATTTTACGCGGCAAGCTACAGGCGGAATCAACGATGATCGCAGTGCTGGGCATAGAAGCGGTTCCTTGGTTTTTATTCTGGCCGGGGAGAGGGCTGCCCCACGGAAGGCGTTCGAATCATAGCAAAGCTTTGCGGGCGGGCACATCGTGTATTGGGTGCCATGAGATCTGCTGCCGAAATTGCATTCGGCAGATGAGTTTACTGGTGCATTCGTGTACAATTCCCGGCCTTCAAATTCTGCCCTATTTTCTTTCCACCTTATTTTTCCGCGGAGCCGCCAATGTTTGATAAAACCCAGACCATTGCCGATTTTGACCCTGATGTGTGGAGCGCCATCGTTGATGAAGGCACTCGCCAAGAAGAGCATATCGAACTGATTGCATCTGAAAATTACACCAGCCCACTGGTAATGGCTGCTCAGGGGACCAAGCTAACCAATAAGTATGCAGAAGGCTACCCCGCTAAGCGTTACTACGGCGGCTGTGAATATGTCGATAAAGTGGAAGTCTTGGCCATTGATCGCGCCAAAGAGCTTTTTGGTGCTGACTACGCCAACGTGCAGCCGCATTCGGGGTCGCAGGCTAACTCTGCCGTTTATGCGGCACTTTGTTCTCCGGGCGATACGGTTCTTGGTATGAGCCTAGCGCACGGTGGCCACCTTACTCACGGTGCCAAGGTGAGTTTTTCCGGCAAAATGTACAATGCTGTTCAGTATGGTCTGAATCCGGACACCGGCATGGTGGACTACGAGGAAGTCGCGGCACTGGCGCGTGAGCACAAGCCTAAAATGATCGTTGCAGGTTTTTCGGCCTACAGCCAAGTGCTGGACTGGCAGAAATTTCGTACCATTGCCGATGAGGTTGGTGCCTACTTGCTGGTCGATATGGCGCATGTTGCCGGGTTGGTTGCTGCGGGTGAGTATCCGTCACCTGTGCAAATTGCGGACGTTACCACTACCACCACGCACAAAACTCTGCGCGGCCCACGCGGTGGGCTTATTCTCGCTAAGGCCAATGAGGCCCTTGAGAAAAAACTTAATTCTGCGGTATTCCCCGGTGGTCAGGGCGGACCTTTAATGCACGTTATCGCTGGTAAGGCGATCTGCTTTAAAGAAGCCATGAAAGAAGAGTACAAGGTGTACCAAAAGCAGGTGGTTGTTAACGCCAAGGCTATGGCTAAAACCTTTAACGAGCGAGGTATTAAAATTGTGTCCGGTGGAACTGAAAATCACCTGATGCTGGTCGATTTGATTGGTAAGGACTATACCGGTAAAGATGCCGATGCTGCATTGGGCAGTGCCAATATCACCGTAAACAAGAATGCCGTGCCGAACGACCCGCGGTCACCGTTTGTCACCAGTGGTTTACGTGTTGGCACCCCGGCTATTACAACCCGCGGTTTTGGCGAGACAGAATGTGTCGACCTTACCAACTGGATGTGTGATGTGCTGGAAAGTTTAGAAAATGGTAATTCCGAGCAGGTTATTAGCGAAGTGAAAGCGAAAGTGTTGGATGTTTGCTCACGCTTCCCTGTATACGGCAGCTGAATACGGTACAACCCTACGGTACAACCTAAGGTTCAACCGCAAAGCCCTGGTAATCGCCGGGGCTTTTTTTTGGTGGAAGCTTGTGAAGGTGTCGGCAAAAGCGACGGGTAATTTTACACGCCTAGGGAGGTGAGGCTGAAAATTTCCAGCTATTACAGGTACTTACCATATTGGCATAATATTTGTATTAGGTCGTGGTAAGTAAGCCGAAATACCCTTCTGTTGGGCTGAAGTCAGCGCCGGCAGAGTACCAAGAGTTTCATGGAGAAAGACAATGATGTTTAAATTTCTAGCCCGTACTACTGTTGCCGTTATTGCCCTAGGCTTTGCGGCTGCCAGTCACGCGATTGTTATCGACTTTACCGACAGCGAGTGGGCCAGCGCCATTAATGGCAATAGTGCTACTCTGGGTGATATCACCCTGACTTCCATCGCGGGTAACCTCACATTCAATAGTGGAGATCGCGGTGGCTGTGTTGCTGGTCAAGCTTCTCATGGCTTGGCCTGTGATGGCGACGGCATTGGTATTAATAACGACGAAATCACCGAAGGTCGTTCTCAAAAAATTATTGTTACTTTTGCTTCTGCTGTAGATATTCTTAACGTCGACGTGCTCGATCTTTTCGGTAGTGAGCGTGATGGTGAGACGGCCTTGTTGATGGAAGTTGACGGTATCGAAAACAGCTTTACACCGCCTTCTGGGAACGATGGCGTTGCCGGTGGTTATTGGTCAACAGGCTTTACTGCCAGCGGTGTTACTCAGTTAATTCTTTTTGCGGAAGATGATGGTTTCAGCGATTACGCCCTTGCGCGCCTCAATATTCAGGCGGCCTCTGTACCAGAGCCTGGTTCACTGGCACTGTTAGGTTTGGGTCTGCTGGGCATAGCGGCTTTGCGTCGTCGCAAGTTTGTATAAATACCGGCAAAACTAAGTGTTGGATTTAAAAAACCTCGGTGTTCGCACCGAGGTTTTTTTATTTGTGCGTTTAATAAGATTGGCGGGCCTAGCTGTTTGGTTTGGCCCGCCTCTTCTTTCGGGCTATAGGACTGGCTACAGTTGGCGAATGTGCTTGATTTCTTCTTCGCCGATGCCCAGTGATTCTAGAAACAGTTGATGCTCTTGCGGCTCCATTTCTTCGAATTTCTGGTGCCACAAGCGCATGGCGGTCTTATCGAAACCGGCGGCTTTCATTATTTCTACCCAGCGATCTTTGCTAACCATATTGTTCTCCAGTAGTTCAGGTTCACGCAGTGCGGCCACGATGGCTTTCTGCTGTTGGCGTAATTGACATATCTCATTTTCCAGCTGTTTGAAGTGATCGCGCAGCAATTGCGGTTGAGGTTGTTCGCTCGCTTGGTTAAGCAGTTCGACTATTCGGGCCACCGGAAGTCCATAGGCGCGATAGGCAACAATGGATGCCTGTCGCTGGATTTGGCTTTCACCGTACCACCTGTAGCCATTTTCTGTAGCCATTTTGCGAGCGGCAGGCGGGCGTTAGCAGGCCTGCACGTTCGTAATACAGGAGGGTGGTGCGGGATATGCCAAATTTATTCCCAAGCTGGGTAACCGTGAGCATAGTGCGTTCTCTGTTGAGCGAGAGAAGAGTGTCAACCCTGAACTTATAGACGGGTCAATCACTATTTTAATCGAAATGGTGGTAATTAGTGGGGGCTAAGCTCAGCCCGCACTTTCGCGCCGTTTCTGCTAAAATGCGCGCAATTTTCACCTTCCTGCTTACCTGAACAGGTTCATCAACATGCATTGCCCCTTCTGTCATGAAACTGATACCAAGGTTATCGATTCCCGTTTGGTTGCCGACGGTGGCCAAGTTCGACGCCGCCGTGAGTGCCAGGAATGTCGCGAACGGTTTACCACTTTTGAAATTGCCGAGCTGCTGATGCCCAAGGTTATTAAGCAAGACGGCACCCGCGAACCCTTCAACGAGCAGAAGCTGCGCAATGGTTTGCAGCGCGCGCTGGAAAAACGCCCAGTGAGCGTAGAGGATATTGAGTCGTCGCTGGAGAATGTGCGGCATTACCTGCAGGCGCTGGGGGAGAGAGAGGTGAAATCGCTGGTGATTGGTGAGCGTGTAATGGAAGAGTTGCGCAATCTCGATGAGGTTGCCTATGTGCGCTTTGCGTCTGTATACCGGAGCTTCCAGGATCTTAGTGAGTTTCAGCAAGAGATTAATCGACTGCAGGAAAATACCGAAGAATGAGTTTTACCGCTACGGATCATCAATACATGCAGCGCGCTCTGCGTCTTGCCGAAAATGGCCTCAATACCGCCACGCCAAATCCGCGTGTGGGCTGTGTGCTGGTGTCTGTAAATGGTCAGGTACTGGGTGAAGGTTTTCACCGTCTCGCTGGAGAAGGTCATGCGGAGGTTAATGCGCTGGCCGCTGTCACCGATACATCTGAGCTTGCCGGCTCCACCGCCTATGTAACTCTCGAACCCTGTTGTCATCAGGGTAAAACCGGCCCCTGTACGCAAGCGCTTATTGCCGCGGGCATAGGGCGTCTGGTTTTTGCAATGGAAGACCCAAACCGGCAGGTCTCAGGTGCAGGTCTGCAGCAATTGAAGGAAGCCGGAATTGAAATTGCTGGGCCGCTTATGGAAGAGCAGGCGCGTGAGCTTAACCCTGGTTTTATCAAACGAATGCAAGCGGGGCGGCCTTTTATTCGCGCCAAGCTGGCGATGAGCCTTGATGGTCGAACCGCGATGGCCGACGGTAACAGTAAGTGGATTACCGGCCCTTCTGCCCGCCAGGATGTTCAGCGTCTTCGCGCTCGTTCTTGCGCTATTGTTACGGGTGTGGATTCCGTTTTACTCGACGATCCAATGTTGACGGTTCGCTTGCCCGAGTGTGAGCGTCAGCCCCTGCGGATAATCGTCGACAGTCAGCTCAGGGCGCCGGCGCAGGCCGAAATTTTTCAGCAGCCAGGGCGCACTGTGGTTGCCACCTGTAATGCTGAAGCTGCCGCTAGTAGTGAGTTGGAGTGCTGGCTGTTACCGGAAAAAAACGGTCGTGTAGATATCCGTGCACTGTGCGGTAAATTGGCTGACGAAGGTTGTAACGAAATTCTGTTGGAAACCGGTGCAACCCTAGCGGGGGCTTTTGTGTCCGCAAATTTAGTGGATGAGCTTATTGTGTACATGGCGGCTAAACTTATGGGCAGCAGTGCTCGGCCGCTGCTGAACCTCCCGGTTAGCACTATGGGAGCGTCACTGGAATTAACCCTTAAAGATGTACGTGCGGTGGGGCCTGATTGGCGATTTACTGCTGTACCAGATCCTGAGTCTTAGAGCCCTATACAACGAATGTTTACCGGAATAATTGAGGCGATTGGTGAAGTCGTCAGTATCGAAAAACATGGCGGTGATGTGCGCTTACAGGTGCGCAGCAACGATATGACCTGGGCGGATGTTGCCCTCGGTGATTCAATTGCCACCAGCGGCGTTTGCCTTACGGCGGTGGCATTGCCCGGGGATGGATACGTGGCGGATGTGTCGCTGGAAACCCTAAGTTTGACCTCGCTGGGTAACTGGAAGCCCGGCACTCGCGTAAATGTGGAAAAGGCGCTTATGCCCCAGTCGCGATTAGGGGGGCATATTGTTAGTGGCCATGTGGATGGTATTGGTGAGGTAATAAAACGCGAGGCTGATGCCCGCTCTGAACGTTTTACACTGCGCGCGCCGAAAGCTCTGGCAAAATATATTGCTCATAAGGGCTC
Organism: Teredinibacter franksiae; assembly: GCF_014218805.1. Taxonomy (NCBI): domain Bacteria; kingdom Pseudomonadati; phylum Pseudomonadota; class Gammaproteobacteria; order Cellvibrionales; family Cellvibrionaceae; genus Teredinibacter; species Teredinibacter franksiae. The sequence continues at coordinate 3,261,482 of NZ_JACJUV010000001.1, forward strand.
AATTACCGTCGATGGAATCAGTCTCACGGTGAATGCCGTAAACGGCTGTGATTTTGAACTGAATATCGTGCCCCATACGCTGGAAAATACCGTTATCGGTGATTATCAGTCGGGCACTAGGGTGAATCTAGAGGTGGATGTAATTGCCCGCTATCTGGAGCGCCTGTTAATGGGCGACAAAGCGGCTGATGTTAGTGGCCAGACGTCGCTTACCGAAAGCTTTCTTGCCGAAAACGGCTATTTAAAATAGGTTTTGACGTTAGGTTATGGAACTGAATACGACTGAAGATATTATTGACGATATTCGCCAGGGTAAAATGGTTATCTTGATGGATGATGAAGACCGTGAGAACGAAGGCGACCTTATTATGGCGGCCGACCAAGTGCGTGCCGAAGATATAAACTTTATGGCCAGTCAGGCGCGCGGGCTTATATGCCTGACTTTGACTGAAGCGCGCTGTCATCAATTGGATCTGCCGCTTATGGTAAGAGATAACCGCGCGCAGCTTGCTACCAATTTCACTGTATCCATTGAGGCGGCAGAAGGCGTCACTACTGGTATTTCTGCTGCAGACAGGGCGCGTACAGTGCGTGCTGCGGTTGCGCGGGATGCCAAGCCGAAGGATTTGGTTCAGCCCGGGCATGTGTTTCCCATTATGGCGCAGGCCGGTGGTGTACTGAGTCGTGCGGGTCATACCGAAGCAGGCTGCGATCTTGCACGCATGGCGGGCTGCGATCCGTCTTCGGTCATTGTTGAAATCATGAATGAAGACGGCTCAATGGCACGGCGGTCAGATTTGGAAAAATTTGCGCAAAAGCACAACATAAAAATTGGCACTATTGCCGATTTAATTCAATATCGCTCGGCGCATGAAAAAACGGTTACCTGTATTAATGAGCGTAAAGTACAAACAGAGTATGGCGAATTTTTACTGAAAACCTACAAAGATTCTGCGCGAAACGAATTGAATTTTGCTTTAATCAAGGGCGAACTAGATGCGGAGGAACCCATTCTGGTTCGTGTACATGTTGGTAATACCGCGCGCGATGTGCTCACCATTCAGCAAGCCGATAGTGACGTTTCTCCCTGGCATTTTCAGGCCGCCATGCGCAAAGTGGCCGAAGAGGGTTCGGGGATTTTGGTGCTTATCTGTCACAACGAAACAACCCTGGAAATTGAAGAAAGCATAGATTGGTTGCTGTCGGGCAAACAATTGCGACCCAAGCAAGATGTTGGTTACAAGCAGGTGGGTACCGGTTCTCAAATTTTGCAGGATTTGGGCGTTAAAAAAATGCGCTTAATGAGCGCGCCCCTCAAATTTAAAGCACTATCCGGGTTTAACTTGGAAGTGGTTGAATACCTCAGAAACGAATAAAACACGAACATAGAGACAAGCGGAACAGATAATGACCATTAACGTAATCGAAGGTGATTTTAAATCAGTAGCGGGCAAGTACGCGCTCTTAGTGAGTCGCTGGAACAGTTTTGTAGTTGAACACCTAAAAGAAGGCGCGCTGGATACCTTGCGCCGTCAAGGCATTGCCGATAGTGATATTGAAATTGTTTATGCTCCCGGCGCATTTGAATTTCCTTTGGCCGCACAAAAGCTGGCGGCGGGTAAAAAATACGATGCCATTATTGCTCTGGGTGCCGTGATTCGTGGTGGTACGCCACACTTTGAATATGTGGCGGGTGAGTGTACTAAAGGCTTGGCTCAGGTTTCTTTAAATACCGGCGTACCTATTAGCTTTGGCGTATTAACCGTAGACTCTATTGAGCAAGCCATAGAGCGTTCTGGCACCAAAGCCGGTAACAAGGGTGCAGAAGCTGCAGAAACCGCCTTAGAAATGGTTTCTTTGTTGGCCAGAATTAAATAAAGCTTAGCCGCTTGAGGGCTCCGTTATACCTGCGTAGGCGGGTATGCAGGCTCCGGGGTTTATTCAGTATTTGGATTCTCGTCCATGCGGGAATAGTAAGTTCAAGTTATCAGGTTTTAATTTAATGAAAGTATCAGCCGCAACTCGCAGCCGTGCGCGACATTTTTCTATGCAGGCCATCTATCAGTGGCAAATGACCGGCAACCCTATTAATGTGATTGAAGCGGAATTTCATGCCGACAATGATATGTCGAAAGTGGATACCGACTATTTCCACGAACTTTTTCATGGTGTTGCGGCAACAAAAGGCGAACTCGATGAAAGCTTTCAGCCGCATTTGAAAGCTATGACAGTTGAGCAGCTAGACCCCATTACTTTGGCTTTGTTAAGGCAAGCCAGTTACGAATTTAAAAAACGACTCGATGTACCCTATCGGGTGGTTATCAACGAAGCGGTTAATCTAGCAAAAAAATTTGGCGCTGAAGACAGCCACAAATTTGTTAACGGTGTTCTGGATAAAGTGGCCACTGATTTACGCGCGGCTGAAGTGAAAGCCAAAAAGAAATAAGCTCTACCCGGCGTGCATTACTGGTATGAATGAATTCGAGCTGATAAACCGCTACTTCAAGCGCAGCGCAATGAGCAACACCATTGCCTTGGGCGTGGGGGATGACTGCTCGCTGTTAAATGTGCCGTCGGGGCGGCAACTGGCTGTTTCCGTTGACACTCTAGTTGCTGATGTGCATTTCCCTGCCGATGGCGACCCGCAAGCCATTGCCGAGCGCGCGCTATGCGTTTCTCTTTCTGATCTGGCGGCCATGGGCGCATCGCCTTTGTGGTTTACCCTATGCTTAACCCTGCCTCAGGCAGATGAGCGCTGGGTAGCACCTTTCAGTGAAGGCTTGTTGCGTGTCGCTGGTCATTACGGTTGCGAACTCGTAGGCGGCGATACAACAAAAGGCCCACTGGCTATTAGCGTGCAGGTAATGGGTTCAGTTGAGCCCGGCAAGGCTTTTGTTCGCAGTGGTGCACAGCCGGACGATTTAATTTACGTTACTGGAACATTAGGCGACGGCGCTGCGGCGTTGGCGGCCTTCAATCGCAAAATCAAGCCCAATAGCGATGCCTTTCACTATTTGATCCAGCGCTATTATCACCCGATACCACGCTTCAACGAGGCCGGTCGGTTAGCCCCTCACGTTAGTGCTGCCATTGATGTTTCGGATGGTTTAATGGCTGACTTAGGCCACATTTGTACGGCCAGTGGTGTGGGCGCTGAAGTGTATGTTGAAAACCTGCCACTCTCGGAGGCGGTAGAAAATTTTTCGAGTAACCGGCAGCAGCGCGAATGGGCGTTAAGCGGGGGTGATGATTATCAGCTCTGTTTCACTGTACCGCGCGAGCATGTACCTGCTGTAGACGCACTAATTGGTAGTGGCCTGAAAGCGTGTAATATCGGCAAAATTACCAGCGGCAATCGTGTGACTTGCCTGCTACTAGGCGAACCCTTCACCATAGCATCAAAAGGATATAACCATTTTGGCTGACCCCAGCGCTAAACAGTTACTTCGAGACCCCCGCCTGCTACTGGCTTTTGGTTTTGGCTCCGGTATGTCTCCCGTTGTGCCGGGCACTATGGGCACACTGATTGCTGTGCCCATTTACTTATTAATGACACTTTTACCCTTGCCTGCTTATTTGGCTGTTGTCGCGATTGCGGCGGCAATTGGTATACACCTGTGTGGCTATGCATCGGCAAAGCTTGGGGTGCACGACCATAAAGGCATCGTTTGGGATGAGTTTGTAGGCTTTTGGTTAACGATGGTCGCGGTACCGGTAACATGGAAAACCGTACTTGCGGGCTTTGTGTTGTTTCGACTGTTCGATATGGTTAAGCCTTGGCCCATAAGCTGGGTAGACCGCAAGGTTCACGGCGGCTTCGGTATCATGGTCGATGATGTGTTGGCGGGGATAGCCGCTGCTGTTGTGCTGTGGCTACTTCTGGCCTACGGTATGCTCTAAATCATGGACGGTGTGCCTATGTTAGAAAGGTGTCGAGCAAGCGGTCGAGCCAAGTTTTCGTTTATTTCTCTATTCGGGCTGATACTGCTTTTCAGCGGTATTGTATTAGCGGCGCCGAGCGTTGAAGTCAAAGGCCTGTTTAAGGGCGGAGCCATTCTTATTATTGATGGTCAGCAAATGCTGTTGAAACAGGGCAAAACCTCTCCGCAGGGAGTGAAACTGCTTGAAGCCACGAGCAAATTCGCATTAGTGGAAATTGGCGGTAAGCAACAAAGATTAACGCTTTCTCGTGCTGTGGGAGGGCAATATCAGGTCCCGGAAAAAACCATCGTACGATTGCCCAGTGGCCGAAACGGGCATTATATGGCGTCCGGATTTATCAATGGCCGCTCGGCGCAATACCTCGTTGATACGGGCGCAAGCACCATTGCTCTCAGCTCCCGTAAGGCCGATATGCTGGGTATACAGTATAAAAAAGGCACGCCTACTCGCGTTAGTACAGCAAATGGCGTCGCAGCGGGTTACAGCATTAACCTAACGAAAGTGACAGTGGGCGCCATAACGTTAAATAATGTGCGCGCCGTTATAATTGAGGGCAATTCACCCCGCGAAATATTATTGGGCAACAGCTTTCTATCGCGAGTGGATATGCGCGTAGAGCAGGGCGTGCTGGTGTTGCAGTCCAAATATTAATGAAAGGTAATTGAGTGTCTGTTAAATACGTAGAATCTTCCAAGCTGCCAACCTCCCAAGGCATGTTTGAAATGCACGGCTTTGCCGATAACAGCTCCGAAAAAGAGCATATAGTGCTGTCTATGGGAGATCTCACTACCGACGAGCCGGCCTTAGTGCGTATTCACTCCGAGTGTCTTACCGGGGATGCGCTATTTTCGTTGCGTTGTGATTGCGGTGCACAGCTACAGGCGGCTATGCATCGTATTGCCGTAGAAGGGCGTGGCGCGATTTTTTACCTCCGTCAGGAAGGGCGAGGCATAGGCCTGGTTAATAAAATTCGTGCTTATCATTTGCAGGACAAGGGCGCTGATACCGTGGAAGCCAATGAACAGCTGGGTTTCGGAGCGGATATGCGCGATTATTCCATGCTTAAACCTATGTTTGAAAAAATGGGTATTAAACGTGTGAAGCTTATGACTAACAACCCGCGCAAAATAAAGGCATTGGAAGAGCTGGGCATTGAAGTGACTGAACGCCAGGCTCACGAAACCGGCCGCAACCCACATAATGCGCACTACCTGGAAACGAAGCGCGGTAAGTTGGGTCATCTGTTAGATAACCAAGCGAATGATTAATACTCGCCAATAGCTGTGCCCAACAGGCTTACTGCACGTATTGCGACAATGCTCTATGCTCAATAAAGGCTCCTTCTATAGTGATTAGGCGTGGCAAGACACAAACCCGAATTATCCATTGCTAATACGGCGAAAAACAGGCGCTACAGCAAGGTGGTGGGTGTTAATCGTAAGCGACTGCTAGAGCGAACGGCAGCGGTGTGGTTATTCCTGTTGGTCAGTATATTTGTGGTAGACCTGATACTAACGGGTTTTGTCAGGTCATTGTTACTGGATGTTTGTATTGCGGTAACGGCTGGCGTAATAATTGCCATACATCGTGGTGTACCGCCACGCATACTTGCGGTCATGCTATTACTGGGTATTACTATTCCGATACTGGCGCTAAGCTATTTTTACGGCGGTATTCACAGCCCTTTCCTTATTTTAATTATTTTTATACCGGTCGCTGCTTTTATGCTCGTATCTCGCCCTGCGGGCTGGATATTCACCCTATTGGTATGCCTGTATTTTGTTTTTTTGGGTTTGGCGCCCATGCTAAATGTTACTTTACCCCAGAATGATATGGGCCAAATCAGAGAAACTCTGGCGCGCATGGGCTCCTTTATTCTAGTGCTTTGCGGTATCAGCTCCATTGGCTGGTATTACTCGCGCCTTTACGATCGCTTTTATTTTTCGCTGAAAGAATCGAATCTTGAATTGACAAATATAGCCGAATACAAATCCCAATTTCTGGCCAGCATGTCGCACGAATTCCGTACGCCTTTGAATGCAATCATCGGTTTCTCCCGGCGTTTATTGCGTAGTTTCGGTGGTGAATTAACGAATAAAGATAAAACTGGGTTGGAGGCCATTCTACGCAATGGGGAAATGATGCAGGTATTGGTGAATGATGTATTGGAAATGGCGAGAATCGAAAATGGCAATGTGCATGTTCATCTTAGTGACTGTGATTTGTTGGTGCTAGTGCGTCATGTGTTAAGCGAATTTGAAATGCATGCAGACGCGAAACAACTTGTTCTTCAGTGCAATGAAGGCAGCAGCCCTGTAACTTGTGCGTTTAATACCGACGCTGACATTGTAAAAAAAATATTGCGGCAGCTTATTGCCAATGCTATTAAATATACCGAACAGGGAAAGGTGAACGTCATTTTGTACGATGAATCCGAAAAACATCAAAGGGTTAAAATCGATGTGGTGGATACGGGTTCGGGCATAGAAGAAAGTGAAATGGAATACCTTTTCGACCGTTTTAGTCGGGGAAGAAGCCGAGTGAGAAGTGAAAAGCCCGGTACGGGTTTAGGCTTAGCGATTACGGCAGAGTTGGTGGAAATGCTGGGTGGGCAGGTAGAAGCGACTAGTCGGCACGGTGAGGGCAGTCGGTTTTCTGTCATCCTACCTGTGGTGCGTCCATCGGTGTAGCTGACTTGTACCGCGGGGTTACACTAAAACAATGAATAGATGTGCCCATTAGTCTACCTTTGCATGGCTAATGGGCACTATGATTAAATTATCATTCGGCCATTAATACGTCATTCGCCAGAAAAAGTGGCGATAGAGTTGCACCTTAATTTGCGCACACTACAGCGAAAATTACTCAACGAAGGGTATGGTTTTCGGGCTCTTTTAAATCAAACATGGGAAGGAGTTGCACAGGAATATATTCGTAATCCCCACCTTTCGTTTACTGAAATAGCCTATTTATTGGGTTTTTCGGATCAAGTAAGTTTCACTCGCGCTCTTAAACGTTGGACAAACACTTCGCCACGTGAATTCCGTAAAAAAATGTACAGTGAAGATGGCGCCTGCTATTAAAACTGACAAGTTATTGTCTTGTTCGGACAATTCTAACATCTCTCTTTTTTATATCCTGCAATTGAAGCTTCTTTGTATGCGGAAGCGAAAAATCATTAAGGTAATAAGGAGATTTGAATGTTAATTTTATCCCGACGAATAGGCGAGTCCATTGTTATTGGTGAAGACGTAATCGTAACGGTTCTGAAATCAGCCGGAAATCAGATTCGGCTCGGAATAGCGGCACCTGGTAATGTTCCGGTTCATCGAGAGGAGATTTTCGACAAAATTACACAGGAGAATGCAAAGGAACAGCTGGATGGCAAGCCGATAGATTCCAATTTGGCGTCTAATGCCATCGTTAGTTTCGCAAAAAAATAGAAACAGAGTTAATCGCGCGCTTTTAGCTTGGCTGGTAGATAAGAAAGCTAAAAGCGCATGACGCCAATATTTTATGGAACCTAGGCGCAGTAAGAGGTTTTTATTGCGCAGAGGCCACTAAAGGACACTGCTAATAGTTGCTTTTGGCTTGGCGAAAACGTGTAGTCCTGTGTAGGATCCATACACAAAGCCCCGAAGAGGCCAAAATCCATTAATAGCGGTGCCCTATATTGACAATTTAAATGTTACAAACCCTTCGTCCTTCGGTCTGAATCTAGCAGGAGCTAGTTTCGTAATGGTCTGTTTTCTGCTCTCTGCCCTTTACTGGATTCACACAACATTTTTTCGTTCCCAAGTAGGTTTTGTTGGACAGGTAAAAATTGGTGAATACCTTTTCGAAATCGTCGGACACCGATTTTTCGACGATATCGGAATTCATTAGGGCTTTTCTCCATGCCTGAACTTTTGGGTTGCCAGCCAATAGATCATAGGTTGTATATTTACAAATTATATCGGAACGGTGCAACAGTGGTAGCCAAGCAATGTCTACATTGCTGAGTGCCGCGCCTTTAAAAAATGGCCCTTCAGCCAAAACGGCCTCGGCTTTTGTAAAGAGTTGGCTTAAATTAGCCAAGCGCTCATTGAGAGTTTCACTGGTGGCGCTGCGCATAACGCTGCACTGTGTCAGGTAGTTTTTTGTTGCCATGTAACTCCAGGCCCGGTCGAGGGCTCGTTGTTCTGATGAAATATGGCCTTCAATTGGCTTGCTTATTTCATCTAAATATTCACAAATCGCATCGGATTCAAATAATGCGATTCCGGTGTCGGTTACTAGAACGGGTACTTGCGCATTGGGTGAGATATCCAAAAACCACTGGGGCTTGTTGTTTAAGCTAATATACTCAATCTCATAAGTTATACGCTTTGCTTCCAGCAGCGCGGTAACACGTTGTACAAATGGGCAAATTTTAGCGCTTACTACTTTCATCTTTTTTCATTCCTTTCTAATGGGTGTACCTATAAGACGAGGCTCGCCCGAAAAAGACGAAAAATATTTAGCATTTTGGACATTTTTTTGATTTTTGCTCGAAATCGATTAGGTTACCCTGAGTATCCACACTGTAATCACAGCAATCTTCATACAGGTCTTTTAATTCTGATCTGGCTTTTTGTACCTGAGACTTGAGGGTGGAATAGCTGATGCCCAATTCCTGCGCATATGATTTTTGCGGTATGCCCTGGAGGTCGATAGCACGCAATAAATTTGCTGTTTTTTCCGGTAAGGTTTTAAGGAAAGGTTCAACGCAGGGTGAAATGTCGGCCTTTATGTTGCGCTCACTCTCGCCAAACCACAGATTTTCGGCTTCAATTTCGTGAATACGGCTTTTCTTTCGGTAATAATCAATAGTTGTCCTGGCTGTAATTTGAAACAACCAAGATTTCACACTTTCTTCTTTTCTCAGGTTGCCAATATTGCTGTGGGTTTTAATGAGCACCTCTTGCAGCAGGTCGTCAACATCGTCTGGATCTGAAACCTTTGAGTGCAAAAGCGCTTTTATACTACTTCGATAAGAGGGCCATATTTCATCAAGCTTCATCTATTGGCTCCGGTTTTGTCGTGATTGGTTATTTAAAATAAAATACGTACATTTAGATAACGGGTTCTCTAAATGTTATTTAGCCTGCGAAGAATGAACTTTTCAAATTCTACCAAAATAAACACCGAACTGGAGACCAGGATTATAGACAGCCATTGTGCGAAGTTGATTGCTGCGGTGCCAAACAGTGCGTTCAGTGGTGGTAGGTAGGTGAAGGCGATTTGAAATACTACAAGCAGGGCAATGGCATAGAGTACAAATCGGTTTCCCAGCAGGCCTTGAATGTTCAGTACCGAGGCGAGTATGTAGCGGGCATTAAACAGGTAAAAAATTTCGAACATAACCAGTGTATTTACCGCTACGGTTCGGGCTACCTCAATGGATTGTCCCGCGCGTAATTCCCACAAATACAGGCTAATAGTACCGGTGGCAAGAATCACGGATACGAAGGCAATACGCCATATCAGTAGTGGTGAAAGCAGGGGTTGTTGAGAGTCTCTTGGCGCCCGACGCATTACGTTGGCTTCCGGGGGTTCAAACGCAAGTGAGAGGGCCAAGGTTACGGCGGTAATCATGTTTACCCAGAGAATCTGAACGGGCGTGAGCGGTAGCTGGTTAAAACCCAGTAACACCGCTGCGAGTACGATTAGGGCTTCTCCGCCATTGGTGGGCAATATAAACAGTATGGCTTTTTTTAAGTTGTCGTAAACCGTACGGCCTTCTTCTACAGCATGGCTGATGGAGGCAAAGTTATCGTCGGCCAATACCATTTCGGCGGCTTCTTTTGCGGCCTCTGTTCCATTCATACCCATGGCAATGCCAACGTCAGCACGCTTTAGCGCGGGAGCATCGTTTACGCCATCACCGGTCATGGCGGCGATATAGCCGCGTTCCTGTAGTAATTGCACCAGCTGTAGTTTGTGTTCCGGGTCAACGCGCGCATAAACGTCAATACTGTCTACAAGGCTTCGCAGTTCGTCGATATCCATTGCCATCAATTGTTCACCGGTGAGTGCTTGCTCGGGGTTTGTTAGCTTTAATTGTCGAGCAATCGCTTTGGCGGTGGCGGCGTGATCGCCGGTTATCATTTTTACGCTAATTCCGGCTTGGTGGCAGCGGCTCACTGCGCGAATGGCTTCTTCTCTTGGCGGGTCAATTAGGCCAAACAGGCCGAGCATTATCATGCCGGTTTCTACGTCGGAAAAATTAAGCGTGCGTTGGTTTTTATGCACGGGCTTCATTGCGATAGCGAGTACTCGCTGACCTTGCGCAGCGAATTCCTCCAGTTTTTTCAGCCAATAGTCGGGTTCAATTTTGTGCAAATCGCCGCTTGCGGTTTTTTGCCAACTGCACATGCGTAGCACATTTTCTGGAGCGCCCTTGAGCAGTATGCTGGCTTCGCTGTGGTGGCCATGGTTAAGGGTGGCCATAAAGCGGTGTTCGGAATCAAAGGGTATTAAGTCTGAGCGTGGATATTGGCCGTTTAGCGTGTCGGCCTCCAGCCCGGCTTTAAGGCCAGCAACCAGCAGCGCACCTTCCATCGGGTCGCCCACTACCTGCAGCTGGTGTATGTTTTCGCCTTGCTCCAGTGCTGATTCGCTGCATAGTACGCCGGCATGCAACATTTTCCACAGTACCGGGCGTTGCTCTGCGTCGGTTTCTCTTCCTTCATACAAAATGCCGCCGCGCGAATTGTAACCGGTACCTTCAAATTCAAATACGTGTTCTGCTGTTGCAGCCGAGTGAACGGTCATTTCGTTGCGAGTTAGGGTGCCGGTTTTGTCGGAGCAGATGACGCTCACCGCCCCAAGGGTTTCAACGGCGGGTAGCTTTCGCAGTATGGCGTTTCGCTTAGCCATTCGTTGCACGCCAATGGCGAGGGTTATGGTCATGATCGCGGGCAGGCCTTCGGGTATGGCCGCAACCGCCAAACTGACAGAGGCCAGAAACATATCGGCGGCGGTGTATTGGTGAATCCATAGCCCAAAGATAAAATTGATGACCGCGATTACCAGAATAGCCATGGAAAGCCAGCGACCAAACTGCGCCATTTGCCGCAGTAGCGGCGTGGTGGTGGTATGTACCTGAGATACCAGATGGCTAATGCGGCCAATTTCGGTATGGGCACCGGTGCAAACCACTACTCCAAGACCCTGGCCATGGGTTACAAGCGTGCTGGAAAAACACATGCAGCGGCGGTCCCCGAGTACTGCATTACTCGATACGCTGGCCGTGTTTTTTTCTACCGCTACTGATTCACCAGTGAGCGTAGCTTCCTGTATTTGCAGGCCTTTAACGGCTATCAGGCGCAGGTCTGCGGGCACCTTGTCGCCGGCATGCAATTGCACGATATCACCGGGAACAAGCTCGCGCGCATCGATGGCGTGGTGGTGGCCATCGCGAACCACTTCGGCGCTTGGCGAAAGCATTTGACGAATTTTGCGTAGGGCGTCTTCGGCTTTGCCTTCCTGAATAAAACCGATGAGGGCATTAAGCAGTACCACGGTGAAAATGACACTGGCATCAACTAGGTGATTCAGTAGCAGGGTACCTGCGCCCGCTACCAGCAGCACGTATATCAGTACATTATTGAATTGTTGGAGAAAACGTATCCATGGGCTTTTGGTGTTTACTTCGGGTAGTTGATTGGCACCGTATTCGACTAGCCGCTTTTTAGCTTGTTCGCGGGAAAGGCCTTCGCGCCCGGATTTTAGTTGGTCGAGAGCTGCCTGGCTGTCTTGGTTATGCCAGTGGCGGGCAGAAAAAGTGGATGTTTGTTCGGCTGTTGTCGCCATAAAGCCTCCCTAGCGTAAGGAACCTTATCGTAAGTATATGCTCTGCCCGTAAAGTTGGTATTGATTTGTGGTAAGTGGCTGCGCGGGATGCGAGAGTCTGGCTATACTTCTTAGGATACGAACTACATTGGGGCCCAGGGCTTAATGGTCAAAGATAAAGACTGCCTGAACGACCACTACATTAACCACCTAATCGAGTTGGTTAGCGCTACTTCGATTACGGTAACGGGTGATGTCTGGAGCACAGAGCGAGTTTGCCTGCTATCAGCGGGTACAGTTCTGGACGAGGTTGAGCTGAAAAAACTGGTGGGTCGTAACCTGTTGCAGCCGTTGGCGCATAACCTTGAGATTGAAGGTAGTTTCAATGCCGAGCAATTGCGGCATGCGCTGGAGAGCTATTGCGCTAACGATACGGCAATAGCTGATATTTATCGCAAAATTGATGTTAGTCGCCATGTAGCGTTTGCCTGTAAAAGAATCGCCCAGCAACCTAGCCTGTTGCAGTACCTGTGGGTTATGTCTCGACATATGCTAAAGGGGTTCAATCGAGCGCTTTTTTGCGCTTGGGCGGCAGCGGTTTTGAGCAAGCGAAAAAGCAAGTCCGATGAGCAGATTTGCGATGCGTTTATCGCCGGCTTAAGTCACGACATCGGTCTTCTCTTTATTCCGCCTGTTTCCAGTGCTGACAACCAAGAGTTAAACCCTGAAGCTTGGGATCTGATACAGCGCCACCCTGAAATTGGGTACGATCTGTTGAGTTTTATGCCTAGTATGCCTAACCCGGTATCTCGGGCAGTGATGGAGCATCACGAGGAAATGGACGGTTCCGGTTACCCTGCCGGTAAGGTGGGTAAGCAATTGGGGCCATTGGGGCGTTTAATTCATCTGCTCGACAGTATTCACGCAATCTACACTAAATATTTTCAACCGCGTGGGCGCACTCTGGCCGATATGATTCCTATTATTCAAATGAATCAATTGTCTAGCCCCGGCCAGCCCGGCGCTGACTTAATTGTTCTGCTGCGGATGGGTATAGAGACCACCTCGTGCAGTGTGCCGGAAGAACTGATGCCACTGTTTATTAAGCAGGTGAAAAACCGGCATTTGTACATTAAGCAATTTGTGGATCAAGCTGAAATTTACGTGGAACAAAATCAGGCCTCTATCGCCAATGCGCGTTTGTTTTCACTCGGGCGCTTATTGGAGCATATTGTAAAAGCCATGAACCAATCGGGCCTCATTAACGAAGCCTATATCCGCTGGCTGGAGCAGGTAGAAAAAGAGCAGCTCTGCCATGCGTATCGCGAGGTGGAAGATGTGTTTTTAATGATGCAGGAAGTGCTGTATCACATTCAGCGATTTGTCCTGCGGATGGTCGACCTACTCGAAAGTGGCGAGAACCAGGTTACGCAACTTACGCCCATCTGGGCGCCAGAAAAATCCATTTCGTTAATAGAAACTCAGCAGGTGGCCGGCAATCGTGAAACGACTCGCGTGTCGTTGCAAACTTTTAGTAAGCAGGGCATCCCCGAGTTACCCGGCGAGCTTGATTCGCTGTGGTTGACGCAAATCAGGAAGCTGCGAAATATCTAAGTAGGCCTGGCGTGAAATGGCTACACTCACTCGCCTCGGCTATTAACCATCTTGTCACTGTTTATCGTTTTCTCCCAAACGGGGTACCAGCGCAGCAGTTCGTCCATGGGTTTGGGGCGACAGAATAGATAGCCTTGGTAAATGTCCACTCCGATATCGGCAATGGTTACTAGGTCTCGTGAGTCGGATAGGCCTTCGGCCACCAGTTTCAGGCCCATCGCTTTGGTCATTTCGCGAATCGATTTCACGATGATTTGCAAAACTTTATCGGTGTGAATGCCTTCTACCAGTTGAGCATCCAGTTTTATTTCGTTAAAGGGCAGGTTTTTCAGCTGGCGTAAATTGGTGAATCCAGCGCCGTAATCGTCTAGTGATAAGCGGTAACCGTGAATACGCAAGCGATTCAAATTCTTAAGCTGATTGTCTTCACGTATGGCGTGATTTTCAGTGATTTCGAGAATGATATTTTCTTGCGCCACCTGATAGCGAGACAAATATTCACTTAGATTTTCCGGTAGAAAATTGTTGTGCAGTTGCAGTGGGGAAAGATTTAGGGCTAAGTGACAATCGAGGTTAAGCTGGTCGCGGAATTTTTTAAATTGTGGCAGTGCGCTGTTTAAAGTGGCGTCGGTTAGGGCTTCTATGAGTTCAAATTTTTCCGCTACGGGTAGAAAAGCATTGGGGGGGATAATGCCAATTTTATCGATGTCGAGGCGAACCAAAGCCTCTAGACCAACGAGAGAATTGTCGATGGCTGATATTTTGGGCTGAAAATAAGTGACAACGCGATTACTTTTTATGGCCTCGTATACTTCACGGCGCTTTAGCACTTTTTCGTGGCGGGAAATTTGTGGGCGGTAATTCTTGATGCGTTTTACCATAAATGCAATAAGTGTTTTTTCCAGCGGTTTTTCCGCAGAGCCAAGTATACGCAGGTTATAGTTACTGATAACTTCCAAGGTGAAGTCGAGTATTTTTTTCTCCAAGCCGGACATCACCACAATGCCGCCGCGGTATCTTAGCCCGTTCAGCTTATTCATGAGTTCAAGGCCGTCCATGCCTTCCATGTGTAAATCGAGAAAGATGGCGTCGAAGGCGGCGGGGTCTGCTTCTATTCGGTGATAGGCATCTTCGCCGTTGTAGCAGCAGTGTACGTGCCTAATACCAAAATCCTCGAGCATGGCCTTGAGAACCTCACAGATAGCTTTGGAGTCATCTACTATGAGCACAGATATTTCTTGGTCAACCAGTCCAATGTTCAAGGTTTTTCCTCGGGTAAGCGTGAAACTCCTATTGATCCATTTCTGATTATAGTGCTCTTCTGCAAAGTCATTGGCCTCAGCACTAAAAATGTGTTCTTGTGCGCCTTATTTTTACACAGTGTTATTCCCAACTTCATAAAGGTTAAGTGGTTCTTATGAATAAAACCGGTATCGATATCCTCAGAAACCCTCGCACCAATAAAGGTACCGCCTTCACGCTGGGGGAGCGCGAGCAGTTAAAATTAACGGGTTTGTTACCGCCCATGGTCAGTACTCAGGCGCAGCAGGTGGAGCGTTCTTTGGAGAATCTGCGTAGTAAATCGAAAGGTATCGATAAATACATGTTTCTTTCGGCACTCCAAAAGCGCAATGAGCGGGTGTATTACAAAATATTGGTGGATCATATCGAAGAAGTGATGCCCGTGGTCTATACACCCACGGTTGGCCAAGCTTGTCAGGAATTTGCTACTAATTTTCGTGAAAGTCACGGCTGCTACATCGCGTGGCAGGACCGGGGCAATATTGCCGAGTTATTGGCCAACTGGCCGGAACCGGATGTACGCCTGATTGTGGTGACTGACGGCGAGCGCATACTTGGGCTGGGAGATCTCGGTAGTAATGGCATGGGCATCCCCATTGGCAAGCTGGCTCTTTACTGTGCCTGCGCCGGAATAGACCCGGCGCACTGTTTACCTATCATGCTCGACGTGGGTACCGAAAATGAGCGTTTTCGGGAGGCTCCGCATTATTTGGGTTTGCGTCAGTCACGTATTCGCGGTGAAGATTATCAAACGTTTGTTGATGAATTTGTGGCGGCTGTTAAACAGCAGTTTCCTCGTGCGCTGTTACAATTTGAAGATTTTGCCACGCCTAATGCGGTGGCTCTGTTGGAGCGCTACCGCGATCAATTACTGTGTTTTAACGACGACATTCAGGGTACGGCTTCAGTGGCGCTGGCAGGGTTAATTGCTGCAACACGGATTACGAACACTCGCCTAAGTGAAATGCGCTTTATGTTTTTAGGCGCCGGCTCTGCGGCAACGGGGATTGGTGATTTACTGGCTAAGGCAATGGCTAGGGAGGGTATTACGCAAGAGCAGGCCCGTGAGCAACTGGTGTTTTTAGACAGTAAAGGTTTGGTGGTAAAAAGCCGTGAGCTATTGACCGACCATGTGCGCCCGTTTGCGGCCGATATGCCAGCGATGAACTTCATCGACGCGATTAAAGCCTTTAAGCCACACGCCATTATTGGTGCAACCGGACGACCGGGGTTAATTACCGAGGAGTCGGTGGCCTTAATGTGTGAACTCAATGAGCATCCTATTGTATTTGCGCTTTCTAATCCTACTGCAAATGCCGAATGTACCGCAGAGCAGGCCTACGACTGGAGTATGGGTAAAGCCATATTCGCCAGTGGTAGCCCCTTTGGTGTTGTGCATGTAAACGGTGAAATTCGCGTTCCCGGGCAGGGTAACAATGCCTACATTTTCCCCGGTTTGGGTTTGGGTGCGTTGCTCTCCGGGGCCAGGCGTATTAACGACGACATGTTAATAAGTGCGGCGGAGCGTTTGGCGCTTTCAGTGTCGCAGCAGCAAATTGACAGCGGTTGTTTGTACCCGCCACTGCGAGATATCCGCGAAGTGTCGGCTAACATAGCGGAGGCGGTGGCAGAATCTGCGTTGCGTAGCGGTTTGATCGACGGCGAGTTACGAGAGGATTTTGCCGAGTACGTTCGGGCCGAACAGTACGACCCGAATTATTGATAGCGTTTCGGCTGTTTTGCGTAGGCAATAAAAAACCCGGTAATGAAAGCCGGGTTTTTTATGAAGGGCAACTAAATGTAAAGCGGTTGGTAGTTACGCTTTAGTTTCTTCGGCCTTAGTTTCTTCCGCTGGGGCTTCTTCTGGCTGGCCAGGCTCTTCAAGCGTCTTACGCTGACGTTTGATGATTTCAGGCATAGAACTTAAAGAATGCAGATGAGCGTGGCACCAAGCTATCCAGCCTTTATTGAACCACTCTTGCAGTTCGTCTTTGTCTAAAGCTTCGTGCAGCTTTTTCTCGTTTATGCAGAACAGGTCGTTCATTTTTACTTCGCCATTTTTGAACTTAACCGTGGCGTTGTAGGGTTCGAACAGTTCTTTTTCGCCTAGGGCTTTAGAAAAGTCTTCTGTACGTCGAAAGCCAAGGTCGATTTGCTCGAGGAAGCCGACTATTTGCTTCAGCGTTTCGGTGGGCTTGTCTTCGCCTTCAAACAGGGCTTCGCCTTCGTCGCTTTCAAAGTGAGGTGCTTTGGCATCGAACATAATCACGCGTTCAGAGGTCATGGCGAACGGGTAGCGACGGATAAAAGCGGGAATGTACGCTTCTTTCCAGTCGTCGCCGAGATCGTGAGAATCAGACTTCAGCGAAAGAATGGCCATAGGTAGGTACTCACCCTTCTCGTTCTTGATGAACAGAATGGGGAAGTCGCGGCTGGCGTGGAAAAATTCAACGCCGCCCAGAGGCACGGAGTTTACGCCGCTGGCGAAGCTGTAGTCGCTAGTGCGGTTTAGTTTTAGGTCAATGTGTTTTTTCTTGTCCAGAGCCGTTGGCTCTTGGTAGAACATGAGGGCAGCCATAATATTATCTTTTCTTCTGTTACTTCGTCTTTAATGGGGGGAAGAAGCGGGGATTCACGCCGCCAAAACCCGAAGAGCTGCCGATGTTAGCAGGGATTATTGCTCGACAAAAGCCCGCTCGATCACGTAATGCCCCAGCTTGCCGTTGCGCGCTTCTGTAAAGCCCAGACGGTCAAGGATTGCACAGGTATCTTTGAGCATGCTTGGGCTCCCACAAATCATGAAACGGTCACGCTCAACCGAAGCTGGAGGTAACCCCAGCTTTTCGGCTAGCTCGCCAGAAGACAGGGCGTCGGTGATACGGCCATTGTTTTCGAAGGGCTCACGAGTAACGGTAGGGTAGTAAAGCAGCTTTGCACGAATGTCCTCTCCGAAGTACTCATTTTGAGGCAGTTCGCTAATGATAAATTCCTGATAGGCCAGTTCGTCGCGGGTGCGCACGCCATGGGTGAGAATAATTTTATCGTATTGCTCATAAACCTCCGGATCTTTGATGATGCTCATAAACGGTGCTAGCCCTGTGCCGGTACTGACAAGCCATAGGTGTTTACCCGGTAGTAGGCTGTCGCTCACCAGAGTCCCCGTAGATTTACGGTTGATAAGAACCTCATCCCCCGGTTTGATGTGCTGTAACTGGGACGTTAGTGGCCCGTTGGGCACCTTAATGCTGAAGAATTCCAGATGTTCTTCATAGTTGGCGCTGGTAATGGAGTAGGCACGCAGCAGTGGCCTGCCATCGTTCTGCTCTAGCCCCATCATGGTGAAGTGACCGTTGCGAAAGCGAAACCCAGGGCTACGGGTGGTTTTAAAACTAAACAACGAATCGGTCCAGTGGTGTACTTCCAGTACTTTTTCTCGCAACAGCTTACTCATTGTATTCTCCAATATTCGGTTGAATATAGAATAACCACCTGCTTTAATTCGGTAAAATGGTTTTTTTCGCAAAACGATATCGTAAAAATCGATAAGTAGGCTTTTGTCGATAGATATTCTTGGGTTCCGTTTCACGCTGCCCAATGCTTAAAAATGTTCACTGACCCAATAGCCTGGGTAGAGCGCAGCGAGGTAACGATGAAATTCACCCTGAAACAGTTACGCGTCTTTCTGGCGGTTGCTCACCACCAAAACGTTTCCCGAGCTGCGCGAGAGATGGCGATGTCGCAGTCGGCGGTAAGTGGGGCTTTGAAGGAGTTGGAGTCGCAGTTTGATATCCAGTTGTTCGACCGTGTTGGTAAGCGCTTACAAATTAACGAGTTGGGTCGTATTCTGCGTTCGAAGTCGGAGGCGCTTGTTGCTCAAGCACTTGAACTGGAACAGGATTTTTTTCAACACCAAGCCGGCGGTGAAATTAAAGTGGGCGCCACGCTCACCATCGGTAATTACCTGTGTGTTGGGCTAATGGATCGCTTTATGGCCTCGTTTCCTGAGAGCCGTGTGAAGCTGGATGTGGCGAATACGGAAACTATTGCCCGCGAAATTTTAGATTTCAAAATTGATATTGGCATGATTGAGGGTGAGCTACAGCACCCAGACTTGTTAATTCAACCTTGGCGGCAGGATGAACTGGTGTGCTTTTGCTCGCCGGAGCACCCGCTAGCCAGTGTTGGTGAGCTATCGTTAGAGCGGTTACTTGGGCTGAAATGGATTTTGCGTGAGCCCGGTTCCGGCACCCGACAAACCTTTGATCGAGCGCTCTATGAACACCTGCACGCACTAGATGTGCTGTTAGAATTGCAACACACAGAAGCCATCAAGCGCGCGGTAGAATCGGGTTTGGGGGTATCGTGTCTGTCGCGTATTGCATTGGTGGAGGCGTTTGCCAGAGGTTCGCTGGTGGCGCTTAAAACGCCAGATCTGAATCTACAGCGCATGCTGTTTATTGTGTTACACCGGCACAAATATCGCAGTGCGGGTATTCAGCGTTGGCTGAAAATTTGTGAAGCCTAGGGAGCCTTTTAATATTAGCTCCTAAGCTCTTTTTTGGGAAAGTCGAAATCTACCAGGTTCGCGGAATCGGGCTGTAAATCCTGCCAGTTGTCCAACTTGAACAACAGGGTAATGATGGCGCAGGTGGGTAAGGTATCTATGTCTACTGAGCAGAGGGTGTTGTGCAGGTCGGTTAGGTCTGGGTTGTGGCCAACGAGCATGAGTGCATCACAGCTAGAGTTTTGACTGCGAATGAGGTTCAGCAGGGTTTTTACACCTTGAAAGTAGAGGCGCTCGTCGAGGTGGAAATGATCCATCGGGTGGTTAAGAGCTGTGGCGATACCCACGGCCGTCGTATGGGCCCGTATGGCCGGGCTGGTAAGGATGCGCTGTGGCGCGGGAAACTGGTCGTCCGGCTGGCTCACGTGGTCGGCTAAGCGGTTGGCCATTACCGGCATATTGCGTTTACCGCGCTCGTTCAGTGGGCGCTCCCTGTCGTTTAACTGCGGCGAGCGCCAAGAAGACTTTGCGTGCCTAACCAGGTAGAGGGTTTTAGTTTTTTGCATAGATTCGCTTCCTTGCGCCTTTTGGTTAAGTCAGCCCGCGCAGGGCTGCTGTAGGGGTTGAGCTTTTAGTTTGTCTATTGGGTTTGCTGCTGCAGTTGCCAGAGCTGAGCATATCGCTCTTGCTTTTTCAGTAGCTGCATGTGGCTACCTTGCTCAACAATTGTACCGTTGTCGAGTACTAGGATTCTGTCAGCATTTACGATGGTGGACAAGCGGTGAGCAATGGCCAAGCTGGTTTGATGTTGAGAAATTTCTTCCAGCGCCTTCAGTATGCCCTTTTCCGATTTACTATCCAGTGACGATGTAGCCTCGTCGAACACTAGAATGGGGGGGCGCTTAAGTATGGTGCGGGCAATGGCTACACGCTGCTTTTCGCCACCAGAAAGTTTTAGTCCGCGCTCGCCCACCAGCGTGTCTACCCCGTTGGGCAGGGTCTCGATAAACGTATCGAGGTGCGCCAAACGAATGGCCTCGCGCACATCGTCGTCTGAGGCGTCTATGCGGCCGTAGCGAATGTTTTCTTTTATGGTGGTGTTAAAGAGCACGGTGTCCTGCGGTACTACGCCAATCTGGCGGCGCAAAGAGTGCTGGCTGCAATCTCGAATAGGTTGGCCATCAATAAGGATCTCGCCTTCGGTTACATCGTAAAAACGAAACAGCAATTTCAGTAGCGTGGATTTGCCTGCGCCGCTGCTGCCAACCACCGCGACTTTTTCATGGGCGCCTACTTTAAAGCTTACATTTTTTAGAATGGGGCGCTCGGCATCGTAAGAAAAGCTAACGTTGCGAAACTCAATCTCGGCATTGGAAATGTGTAATTCAGATGCATTTTCGCTGTCGCTGACCTTAGGGGCGCTGGCGAGTAAGCTGAACATTTTTTCAATATTGGCCATGGAGCCTTTCATTTCGCGGTAGACAAACCCCAAAAGATTCAAGGGCATAAATATTTGCATCATAAAGGCGTTAATGAGCACGAAGTCACCAAGTGTCATTACGCCGCGGGTTACGTCGTGGGCAGCCAGAGTCATCGCGGCGCACATGGCCGTGGCGATAATCGCCGCTTGCCCGCTATTAAGTGCAAACAGGGTTAAACGGTTTTTACGGCGGGCCTGCTCCCAGCGTGCAAGATCGGTGTCGTATTGGCGTGCCTCATGTTCTTCGTTGGTAAAATATTTCACTGTTTCGTAATTGATCAGGCTGTCAACGGCACGGGTACTGGTTTCCGACTCGGCTGTATTCGCCTGTCGAATAAAGCGCGTGCGCCATTCTGTGGCCACCACCGAAAAGGTTATGTAGGCGACAACCGCTAGCAACACAATTAAGGCAAACCCGGCGTGGTAGTTAACCAACAACAGGACAGCGACTAAGGCAATTTCCAACAGAGTAGGGCCAATGTTGAAAACCATAAAACGCATAATAAAACTTATGCCGTTTACCCCGCGCTCAATGTCTCGAGATAAGCCCCCGGTGGCGCGATTAAGGTGAAACTCCAGATCCAGTGCATGTAGGTGGCGAAAAACGCGCAGGCCAATACGGCGCATGGAGCGCTCGGTTATACGACCGAACAGCGTGTCGCGTAGCTCACCAAAAAGCACATTGGCAAAACGTACTACCCCATAGGCCACCAACAGCCCTAGTGGCAAGGTGGCTAGCGGGCTGGCGGAGCTAGGGATATCTAGGTGGTCAACAATGTGTTTCAACACAAAGGGCAAGCCTACAGAGGCGAGTTTTGCCCCTACTAGGCACAGTAGCGCCAGTAGTAAACGGCCGCGAAATTCAAATAAGTACGGAATAAGGGATTTTAGTGCCCGCCAATCAACATCGGAAAAAGCTACATCGGTTTTTTGCCCGCGCATAAATAAATGGCTCTTGGGGTGAATAAAAAGGGAAAGACAGTATTTGCCTGCTCGGGGGGTTGTTTGGTAACCGGTTACTCCCAAAGTTTAGGGTAAAAGTTACGTCATTTAACGGCTAAATCCAAATGCAAGCAATGCATGCATCGCCTAAGCTTGTAATGTCATCAATCGATAGTGAATTTAACCTCGGTATCCCGAGAAGATATATACAGATCAAATGTGATTACAGATTACTGGATAAATGACGGCCAACTGCTGCTAACCCGTTACACAGAATTTGTGACGGGTGAAGAACTGATTCAAAGCGCATTGCGGAAAAGCGGTGATATGCGCTTCGACAACGTTCGCTACATTCTTACTGACTGGACTGAGGTTGGTCGTGTACAGGCTAGTACTGAAGATATTAAAGCACTTGTGGCCTGCCTACGACCCATAAGCCAGATTTGCCCCGACGCAAAAAGCGCCTCCATTGTAAAACCAGATCCGCAAGGCAATGCCTTGGTGGCCTGGTATAAATACCTTGCCGACGATTTGAGCTGGCAGGTGGAGATATTTGCCAGCATTGAAGATGCCACCGTCTGGTGCGATCTTTATCGTGATTTTTTACGCAGAGGAGGCGGTAAATGCCTTTCCTAAGCTGTGAGCTTTACGGGCGTAATTTTATTGGCTTGCTCCGAATCTCTGGCGATTAAGGCAAGCTGGCTATTCACCATACGGTTGGCTTCACTTAGGCCGTGGCATATTTCATAATAATAACCAATGGATTCGAGCGGTTGCGCTTCTTGGTGGTTAAACTCTTGCTTCACATGGGCGCGAATAAAGGCTGCAATGGTGTCGTAGTCTTGGTGAAATCCACAGGTATGAGACTCCAAAGTATGCAGCACTGACTGGCAAAATTCATTGATATCTTTGGTTACTCGTAGAACTCTTGGTTCCAGATTTTCTTCCTTGCGCTCGGATACCCTCGCCATAAGCAGCGGAAGGTAGCCCACACGAATACGCAGTGTTTGCAGTTTTGTGTTCTGGCTGGTTAGGCCGGCTAAGGCCTGTAACAACATCAGACCTACTTTCCTACGGTTGGCATCTGGGTGCAGAGCCGTGGCGAGAAAAAGTCGTGTGCCCATCAGTTCATTAAGTTTCATAAATCGACTTTTAAAGCCCTGATGGCTAATTTTTGTTTTTTCGTTAAATTGCTGAAAAAGCTCCACCTGCTGTTCGGTTAAGCCAAAATCCTGTGCAACAATTTTATATCCCGCTTTGCGTACCTCGTTTGCAGCCGAAAAATGTACCCGTTGTTCGACAAGTGCTAATTCGGAATTGATCAGCCGCATAAAATCGGGAGTGGCGTGGCGAATTCGGGCAATGTTTTCGTTAAGCAGTGCTATGCGCTCACTGTGATTTAGCGGTTTAATCGTGGATGGTGTCGGCAATCGCCAGAATACCTGGGGCGTAAACCATCGGTTAAAATAATCGGAGCTGAGCTGATCGCGCAATTGATCTTTTTGCGCAAGACTGGTGAGTTCACGTACATCAACCAGTTCTGCATCAGAAAAATCCAATTCCTGATTCTGGTAGTACATATGTGTGGCTTTTAGATAGACGGCATTCGCGTTTTCGAGTAGCGCTGAAGCTGGCAGTAATTGCGACTCTATTGCAGACAGCTCTAAATCCTCGACGCGAATAATGCGCTCGCGGTCTGTGGGAGAGTCGTGGTGACGGCGGGTTTCGCCTCGGTTTACTTCATCGGCAAGGCTTTTTACCTGTTTGTTTTCGATGGCAACATAGAAATGCTGTACCAAAGCTGGAAAATTGTCGGGCAATTTGCGTTCGCCAATACGGCTGAAAATTTTCTCGTTGGCTTGATGTAAAGCGTGAGTGGCACAGTGCATTTGTACAAAAGTGTCGCTTAGTCGTCGTGAGCCTGCCAGTGCGGCGCTGTAGTGATCGGCGGTAAAAACCAGTGCGTGTGATGCTCGGTTACTTAGCAGTGCGAGAACCCGAGAAAAGGGCTTAACCAGTAGCGAGCTGAAAATAATCAGTCGATGAGCTCCAGCCGCAAAAAAATGCTTAATAAAGCTTTCGGCGCTTTGTTCTCGGGCTTCTGCATTCGTTGCCCAGGTGTCGGTATTGCTCGAAGCCGCTTCGAACCGTTGTTGAATTTTTTGCAAGAGCGATTGTGCTAGAGCATTTGCAGGGTGTTGCAGGCGCGCTGCTTCGTGGGCAATTAAAACGGAAAGCTGCCGACTATTAAGGGCGGCTATAAGCGGGAGACTAATGGTTAGGTGTCGTTCCCCGGAAAGCAGTTTGGGGAAATGGTATACGTAATTGGCGTGGCAGTGTAATTCGTTGCTGAAACGTATACTGTTGGGCGGCGTAGCACCGACCTGTTCGTATATTTCTTTCACGTACTGAAATAGCTTTACTTGCTTGTTGGCGCTGGCCTCTAGAGTGTCTTCGGTAATGGCATCGCGACCGAGAAAAGGCCGTAGAATCAAACCAAAAAAGAACACGGCTAACAGCGCAGGCAGAAGCGTAAAAAAAGTAAATTCTAATGGCGAGGCCTCGCCACTGGGGAAAACACTTTGCACTAAGGCGCGCACTAAAATAACCAGCAAAAGACCCACCACGCCTGCGTAAGCGGCCATAACCAATACAAGTGAAGCGAAAATACCGGTAACACTGGCCGTTTCTTTCCACTTGGCTGGGTGAGAGGTGAGAGCGCCCTGAAAGTATTGAGTGTGCATTGCTTGGGTTTTGCCAGGCGATGTGGCAGTGCGATGAGTCGCCGATGGCTTGGCCGTATTTTTTACTTTCTGTAGTTGTAGGCGCACCGCAACGCCGTTAGATTCAAATAGGGTGCGGAATTTAGCGGCAGCGCTTTTGTCGAGCCCCTGTTTAATGCATTTGCTCGTGCCAGTAAGCAGGATGCCGGCTTTTGTTGGGGTGAGTTTTAGCGTGCTGGCCAACCAGGATTGCACCTGAGCCGAGCCAAATCCATCCAGTACTTCACCGGTGATAAAAGCGTTATATAGATTCTCTGTTTTTGGAGGCTGCTTTGACGACATGTTTCAACTCAACAGTACGTGTGGAAAATTCTGCAGGGGAGGAGCTGTTAGCTCTAAAAATGCAGTAACCGCGCCGAAGGCGTGTTGCCAAGGTTTGACGATTTCTTTGGCGCGAAAAAGTCAATATTTATACCACGCCGACCCAGAAAGCATAAGGCGACCGGTCACACATTAGGTATATACGGGCACCCCAGTGAAGAAACCGCGTATCAGTATACTGTTTTGTGGCGAGTTACGCATACATAGGTTTCTAGTCTATGGGGCCTGTGATACTGATTTTCAGTCCTCGCCGTCGGTTTTTAAGATATGTTCCCATTGCTGCCAGCTTGGCATAAAGCTTTCGAGTAGGTCATAAAAACGCTGGTTGTGGCTGCCTTCGTAGAGGTGGGTAAGCTCATGCACCATCACATATTCAAGGCAACCCACCGGGTATTTTACCAGTTCCAAGTTAAGCCAAATTCGGCTATTTACAGTATTACAGCTTCCCCAGCGGGTCTTCATTTTTTTTATACCCCAGAAAAGCGCCTCGCGCTGGGTGTGTACCTGCCATTTTTTTATCAGCGCTGGTAGTTGCTGTTGAAGCTGCTGACGGTAAAAGGTGTCGAGCAGGTCTGCGCGTTGCTCCTGGCTCTTATTGTGGCTATTAATGAGCATGAGGGAGCTGCTTGACTTAAACACTCGGCTACGGCCTCTGGCGGTTACCAGCTCAAGTGGCAGTTTTTGCCCCCAAAGAAGATGCTGCTCGCCCTGGGTGAATTGCGCAATGGGTATTTCCGGCTGCGCGCGAAAGTAAGCCTGCTGCTTGTGAATCCAGCTTAGGCGCTCCTGTACCATGGCCTCTATTTCGCGATTAGTGGCGGCATGGGGGGCTGAGACACTCACGGTCCCATTGGGTGGGCTAACCTTTAGGCGAATATATTTCATTCGTTTGCGGGTAACCTCGACGGCAACGCCTGCTACTTCGAGTGCGCTTTTTTTTTGTGGCCGAGGCCGTGTGCTGCGGCGAAAATAGCTCATGCAATATGTACAATAACTTTACGGCTACAGGCCATGTGGCGATGCTCCCACAGGTAAATACCCTGCCAAGCGCCCAACGCTAGGGTGCTATCGACAATCGGAATCGATAGGCTGGTGGCGGTGAGTGTGGCCTTAATGTGGGCGGGCATATCGTCGTCGCCTTCCAGCGTATGGGTATATAGAGGGTCGCGTTCTGGCACTAAACGGTTTAGCCAGTTTTCTAGGTCGTGTTGGGCTGAAGAGTCGTAATTTTCCTGAATTAATAAGCTCGCCGACGTATGCTGAACGAACAGGGTGCAGAGCCCCTCGTGTATGCCAGACTGAGTAACCAGGGCATGTACTTTAGGTGTGAAACTGTGCAGTCCTTGACCGGGGACTGAGATAGGTAGTGTCGCAATCATGAAACTTTGGGCACCTCTACTAATTTATATTATCCCCTACGCGGCCTAGTAAGCGTTAGTGCAAGGCGGGCTGTACAGCGCTGGGCTAATTGTTGCCTTTGCAGTAGATGAACGCCGTAATAGGGCTTGCCAGGCTAGGTCCTCGGGGCTTTGGGTGCCGTTCATGCACGGCGGTAAACTTTCCCCGCAGGCAGGCAGTACGCTTGGATATCTTGCCTTGCGCACAAGCCGCACGCAAAGCTAGAGGCCAAAAGCAATTAATAGGGGGCCCTTTACCGGGTTCTTAATGCGGGCAGCTTATTATAGGGTGCCCTGCCGCCGGATATAAACAACCGGATATAAACAAAGAGTGTTGTATGTACGCGTTTTTCGAAAGACTGATTAAACCATTTCCAGCTGGGTATCCCAAGCAGCCGCCTGCAAACTTGTTTGCTTTTCTGCTGCACTATACCCGTGGCTGCGGGCCCTACCTGCTGATAATGGCCATCGCCTCTGCCATTATCGCCGCATTAGAAGTGGTGTTGGTGGGCTTTATGGGTGAAATGGTGGATTGGCTTTCAATTTACACACCCGATAGTTTTCTAGCTGAAAAAGGCGATAGCCTGTTCTGGATGGGGGTGGTGCTAGTGGGTGTACTGCCCATAACGGTATTGGTGCACTCTACCGTTATGCACCAAACCCTGTTGGGTAATTACCCCATGACTATTCGTTGGTTAGCGCACCGCTATCTACTGGGGCAGAGTTACGCTTTTTACCAAAATGAATTTGCCGGGCGTGTAGCGACGAAAGTGATGCAAACGGCATTGGCCGTGCGCGAAACTGTAATGAAAGTGCTCGATATGATGGTGTACGTGGGCGTGTACTTTACCAGCGTAGTGGTATTGGTTGCCGTGTTGGATCTTCGTTTGGCGGTGCCCTTTGTGGTGTGGCTGGCATTGTATTTCGCCATACTCCGTTATTTTTTGCCGCGTTTGGAAAAAATTTCTACTCGTCAAGCCGATGCGCGTTCAGAAATGACCGGGCGCATAGTCGATACCTATACCAATATATCCACGGTAAAGCTCTTTTCCCACTCCCAGCGCGAAGCTGATTACGCACGTGAAGGTATGGGTGATTTTTTGCAAACGGTATACCCGCAAATGCGCATGGCAACCTCCCTTGGCATTGCGTTGTGGATACTGAACATTGCGGTTATATTTTCGGTCGTAAGCCTATGTATAGTCTTGTGGTTGCAAAGCGAGATAAGCGTTGGCGCAATTGCTGCGGCCGTGGCGCTGGTATTGCGTGTACATGGTATGTCGCAATGGATAATGTGGGAGATATACAGTTTGTTTGAAAATATAGGCACCGCGCGCGATGGAATGAACACCGTCGCCCAGCCTCAAGAAATTCAAGACGTAGGCCAGGCAAAACCGCTAAGGGTAGAAAAAGGAAAAATAAACTTTCGCGATGTCAGTTTTCACTATGGTAAAGGTAGTGGTGTAATAGAGCAGCTAACACTGGAAATAAAACCCGGTGAAAAAGTGGGCTTTGTTGGCCGTTCCGGCGCGGGCAAATCGACTCTCGTAAACCTGTTGCTGCGTTTTTACGATACGGAAGCTGGTGACATAGCGATAGACGACCAAAATGTTAGTAAAGTGACTCAAGAAAGCCTACGTGCGCAAATTGGTGTAGTCACCCAGGACACCTCCCTGCTGCACCGTTCGGTGCGTGACAACTTAGTTTATGGGCGCCCCGATGCCAGCGAGGCCGACATGGAAGAAGCCGCACGCCAGGCAAAAGCAGAAGAATTTATTGCCGACCTATCAGACCTAAAAGGTCGCACTGGTTACGATGCACATGTGGGTGAGCGCGGTGTAAAACTATCGGGTGGCCAGCGTCAACGGGTGGCTATTGCCCGTGTACTGCTTAAAGATGCACCCATTTTAATATTGGATGAAGCCACATCGGCGCTGGATTCTGAAGTGGAAGCCGCCATCCAAGAAAATCTCAACAGGTTGATGGAAGGTAAAACCGTTATCGCTATCGCTCACCGCCTTTCAACCATCGCCGCACTCGATCGTCTTATAGTGCTCGACGAAGGCCGTGTAATAGAAGAGGGTAGTCATCAGCAGTTACTTGCAAAAAAGGGCCTGTATGCCCAGTTGTGGGCGCGACAGTCTGGCGGATTTCTGGGGGAGCACTAACCTCCGAAGGACGCGGCCTGGCAAACCTTTATGATTCAACCATACATGGAGCGAAGAGGCCGGGACGCCATCATCAATAGGAGTGATTATTATTTAAAAAGTTACGATCCATTGGCTTAAGTACCGTATAGCGAATGGCTGGCGTTGGATGAAATTCAGCGAATCGCATTAGTGAAAAATTACCATGAGTCGCTCGAGGAGAAACTTGAAGAAGGTGCGCTAAATTTACATTCATCATTGCATGTGGTCGTCGAGAATAAACTAGCGCTCGGCGAAGATTATGTGATTGAAATCGTTGCGAGGCTAATGTGCCAAGGTGAAGATCGGCATGAGGCGATATATGCTGTTGCGGCGTTATTGAGTGAGGGAATATTCAATACCTTAAAGGGAGGTAGCGAAGCATTTGAAGTAAATAATTGTCGGCGAAAACTTGAAAAGATTACATCGAAACTCTGGCGAAACGGCCAGATTTAAACCCCGTTATACTTTAGGTCCAGCGCAGCCTACTTTCTAAACCGGAGAAATATAGCTTCAATAATTTGCTTTTTTTCTCGCCCGGCAGTAGGTGGTTTTTCGAGGGCTGTAGGCTTTTGGGGTTTTAAGGGCACATTTAATAATTACTTTTGACTACTGCTTTGAGTACGAACCGCACACAAAAGGCCCGGCCTAGCAAGCCGTATTACGGTGTTGGCTTGCTTGTAAAGGCAACCAGCCTTCCGCTGCGCAGTCCGCCTTACACTATGGCTTGCCAGATTGCGCAGAGGCTAAAATTAATTAATAGCGGTACTCTTAAGTACCGCAAAACGTTTGGTAGCTTCTACCCCCATCTTCCGGCGCATCTTGATAGCGTGTGGTTGTGTCTATGTCTTGGTAAGGCGATTGTAATACTTGGAGGAATTTTTCGGCGGCATCGGCTTTTCCCGTTTCTATACAGTGGGTAATAACGGCTTCCATATGGTGGTTTCTCGGAATCACCACGGGGTTTTGGGCGCGCATAAGAGCGTAAACGGTTTGGTCGCCATTATCTTGAATAGACAATCGTGTTTGCCACTTCGCAAACCAAGGGCCTAACACCGACCTTACTTCGTTCGTACTGTCGGTTGATATAACGCTGCGTGTGAGCGCATCAAATGTTTGGGTGTAATCTAGCGCGTTTACGCGTAAAAATTCAAGCAATTCATTTATAAGCGGTTCGTCGTTGGAGTCGATATTGGCTAAGCCTATTTTTTTGCCCAGCATCGACAAATAGCGTTGTTTGAAATCGCTAGAAAATTTTTCTAATAAGTCTTCAGCAATTTTTTGCGCGGTACTCGCGTTTTCATCTATCAAAGGCAACAAGCATTCCGCGAGGCGCGCCATATTCCACTGCGCAATATTCGGTTGGTAACCAAAGCGGTAACGGCCCATAGAGTCGATAGAGCTAAAAACTGTATTTTGGTCGTAGACATTCATCATTGCGCAGGGACCATAGTCGATCGTTTCACCGCTGATGGTTGTGTTATCGGTATTCATTACGCCGTGAATAAAACCAACACGCATCCACTGGCAAACAAGTTCTATTTGTTTGTTGAAAACGGCCTGTAAAAATGCGCTGTAAAAACGCCCACCCGTTTCTTTTTCTATCTCTGGGTAATGGCGGTTTGCCGCGTAGCGACACAATGTTTTTATGGCTGAAATATTGCCTTGGGAATAAAAGTATTCGAAGGTTCCAACCCGCAGATGACTGGCGGCGACGCGCGTAACGACGGCGCCAGGCATTGCCGCTTCCCTAAAGACTGTTTCTCCAGTGGTGACGACGGCTAACGCGCGGGACGTAGGTACACCCAAGGCATACATGGCTTCACTCATTATGAATTCACGAACGGCTGGGCCTACAGCACAGCGACCATCGCCGCTGCGAGAGAAGGGTGTGCGCCCGGAACCTTTTAATTGAATATCGAATGTGCGGTTTTGTTGATCGGTGATTTCGCCGAGTAGGTGCGCGCGTCCGTCGCCCAAGCGCGGATTAAACTGCCCGAATTGATGACCTGAATAGGCCAAAGCCATGGGTGTAGTATTTGCAAAGAGTTGATTGCCGGAAAAGAACTGGCTTAAAGCGGAGACGTCGTTTTGTAATGCGTGCGGTATTCCCAATTCATTCGCCAATGTTGGATTCCAGAGCAGCAGCTTCGGCGCACTAACGGGGCTGGGGGAGGCATGCTCATAAAATTCTTCACCCAACGATGGGTAACTATTTGATAAAACCATATTCATAGTCAGGTTTCTATTTCCGTGTTGATGGGTCTTGGGGATTCGAAGCTTTTTGCTCAAGTGGGTTCGCCTGAGTGTGTTCATCTGTATATTGAGGGTAACTGTAACTTAATCGAAGCCATTTTAACGTAGTTGCGTGGACAGATTTTGAATAACCCTATATTTGGTGTTGGGTATGCGCTGTTTTAGCGGCGCAGTACGAGGTCTAAAGTGCGAGGTGTAGTAAGAGGTGTAGCTGCTGGCTGCGCCAGAGGGCGATGATGAGGATGTTTGGCGATACATGACGGTTAGCAAAATATTGGTGGCGGATATATTGTTAGCGCCATTAAAGCAAACCCTAGCTGGCGTGATGTTGTTAAACCTCTGGGTTGTATGGCATGCGCTCTGATATGCCCAAATGTTTCATAGCGTCATCTTGTTGCGTGAGACTCAGGTTTAGCCGCTACACATTAGCGGTCATTGGTTTACAAATTATTGGATATTTACATCATCGGTCGTATTCGCGGTGGCTACAGGGCACTACAGTGCAAAACGCAAAACGCAAAACGCAAAACGCAAAACGTTTGTTTTGGCTAGTTAGCTCTTTTGGTGCTGGTGATCGTCTAGGGTACCTGTCGTGGGGTTAACAGGAAACCTTATGGTAAAAACCTTATCGATAGGTTGTGAGTGGTTAGGTTTTACGTTAAAACAACACAAATAATATCGCATCAAATTTTTCGCATGTGAGTAATACTTTATTGTGCGTTTTCAGTTTGTAGCGATTTTTGTTGAAGATTTGAATTGCCCCAGGCTTGCGTGGCAATTGAATTAAGTCGAGTAAATGTTTCGCTTGCTTTGTCTGGTCCGGTTTCTTCCAGCAGGATGGGGACATGCTGTTTACCCGCCTGTAGCAATCGCTTGAATACCCCATGCC
Organism: Teredinibacter franksiae; assembly: GCF_014218805.1. Classification (NCBI taxonomy): domain Bacteria; kingdom Pseudomonadati; phylum Pseudomonadota; class Gammaproteobacteria; order Cellvibrionales; family Cellvibrionaceae; genus Teredinibacter; species Teredinibacter franksiae. The sequence continues at coordinate 3,292,913 of NZ_JACJUV010000001.1, forward strand.
AGTCCATTTCGCCTTCGCTTGCTGGCATGGGGCCTGATTATATTGCCCCCGATGCGCTAGGTAGCATGCGGTAATCTTTCGCATGCACAGCCACTATTCTATCGCCAAACGCTTCGAAACAGTCGTCGAGAAACGTATCCATATTACCTATTGTGGCACTATTGTCGTTATAAGGCTTTAGGTTGTTCATTATTGGTCACATAATTGCCTTTAATGTTGGCGCAATATGTGTCGAAGCCTGGAAGCTTGTCGTCTTCAGGGGGCCTTGCGACCGTTGCTTGCGTTGAGTAGCCTCTACTGGAAGTACCAAGTTCGCAGGGGGAATTAATAATGATAAGAGGCAATACGTTCCGCGTTGCAAACAATAATGGCCCTAATGTAACGGTGAATAGCATTGTTTCTCGAAATTCCGGGTGTGGTTTTTTCAGTGTAAGCGGTTCACGAGGCACAACCTTGAATTATGTTGATATCGCAAGATCTATTAAGGAAGGTATCTATATTCAAGGCTACAGCGATACCCGAGTGAATAGCGGCAAGGTAAGGGCTAACCTCAATTGTCGAATTCGAGGTGGATCCGGCAATACAATTAACGCGGATTGTGGTGGTAATATTTGGAATTGGGTGCGCTATAACCGCCCATCTGCTTGACTTGATTTGGGTTGCGTGGGAATAGCTGTAAACTAAGGTACGCTGTACGCTGGTGTTTGGTTAACGAGCCTCCTTTGGGAGGTTTTTTGTGTGCCGCAATAGCAATGCCTCGTTGTTATTGAGTGCCATGTCGTGACTAAATCGTTTATGTGTGCGGTGGGCTCGCAGAAAACATCCCGAGTGAAAGGCTCGTCATCTGAGTCTGGCGTCGGGAACCGATCAGTTCCGAGAATTAAAACTACAATTAGAGGCGTGACCGCATTAGCATTTGGTCACATTAAAAACCGGGTCCGTTGGTTGGTTATCATTCTATTTATATGAAAAAAAGCAGATGTTCCATATAGTTTTACACTTTTTAGTACCTGCCATAGTTGTTAGCGTATTTTTCCGTAAAAATTGGAAGTGGGCTTATCTGTTAATGGTGGCTACCATGCTAGTGGATATTGACCACCTTTTGGCTAGCCCTATTTATGATCCGCAGCGCTGTAGTATTGGTTTTCATCCGTTACATCAGTTGTGGCTGGTTGTTCTTTATGCTGGCTTAGTATTCCCCGCCAAAACTCGGTTAGTTGGGCTTGGGTTGTTACTCCATATGGCGTTAGACGCTATTGATTGCCAGCTGACTAATGGCGTTTGGTTACAGTGATGGCTTGTTTTTTTAGAAGGTAATACTTTTTTTCTTAAAAAAGCGCACATGTATCGAGGGCGTTATTCACGAAATAAAAACCCGTAAAATGTAGCCGGTTACATTTGTATACTATAGTACGTATACCAGAATACATTTTTATTTTGTTCGATATTGATTCGAAAATGTTTATTCACGGTTGTTTGATGCGCGCATGCTTCATAATGGCTTTACTGTTTTCACTTCGTTCTGTCACAATGCCGCGATTTTATTAATTGAACGATTTACTTCTATGCAAAAGACAGTAGCGATTATATGTGGCGGTGGCCCTGCGCCCGGAATTAATACGGTAATAAGTACCGTGGCAAAAACGTTTCTCAGTGACGGCTACCGTGTACTTGGTGTTCATCGAGGCTATGCGGGGTTATTTCAGAGTAATTCAGACTTTATAGAATTTGATTTTGAGCATGCCGATCGAATATTTAGTCGTGGTGGTTCAACGCTTAGAATGAGCCGGTTTAAGCCAAAAGATAGCGACTTTTCCCCTCGGTTTTTTGTTGAGCAAAATATCGCTTTGCTTGTAACCATTGGCGGTGATGATACCGCCTCAACGGCGAACCGTTTAACTAAATACCTAAAAAGTCACAACGTAAGCATTGCGAATGTACACGTTCCGAAAACCATTGATAATGACCTGCCATTGCCGGATCGAAATCCCACGTTTGGATTTCACTCGGCGAAAGATGAAGGTGTGCGTATTGGCAATACGCTCTATGAGGATGCGCGAACAACAGGCAGCTGGTTTGTTCTTTCAGTTATGGGACGGTCGGCCGGTCATTTGGCTTTTGGTATAGGCACCAGTTGCCACTTGCCGATAATAATAATTCCGGAGATGTTTAATAACACTAAGCCGACATTCCAGAAGATTTTAGATTTGATTATCTCTTCCATTCTTAAGCGGCGTGTTATAGGTTACGACTATGGTGTCGCCATTATTAGTGAAGGCGTTTTTCATATCCTTGGTGACGATGAGATTCAAAAATCAGGTGTGCGGTTTACTTACGATGCTCATGGTCATCCAGAGCTTGGCAACGTTAGCAAAGCACATATATTTAATGTGTTGCTGCAGGAACGCTTACGAGAAGTGGGTGTTGAATTGCGCAGTCGGCCTGTTGAACTGGGGTACGAATTGCGCTGCTGTCGCCCCATTGGATTTGACCTAACGCTGTGTACGTTGTTGGGTTACGGGGTTAAAAAAGTCTACGAGCAAGGTCTTACTGGCTGCATTGTTAGCGCAAACTCCAATGGCGACATTGTGCCGTTATTTCTCGACGGCCTACAGAACGAGGACGGCAATATTCCGCCGCGTTTAGTTGATATGAATTCAGAAATATCGAAATTGGGTTTCCAGAACTTGCACTACCTTAAACCGAAAGACTTTATTGCCGCTAGGGAATACGTTGAAAACCCAGAACGATTCGACTTTTCAAGAATTTTAGAGTGGCGCTAGCATTCAGATAAACCTCGACTTGAGGTTGGCCTTTAGGCCGATCTCAAGCTCCCGCCTAATGCCTCCCAAGCAACGGCCGCCATACTTTTAGTCTCTCTTTCGACTTGCTTTTCGGCCTTTATCTTGTGCACAAAATTGTGTCGAAGCTGATGGTATTCGGCGTAAGGGTTGTCGAATGTTTTTTTCATCTCTGCGAGCTCTTCGCGCCTGTAAGCGTTCAGAGGCTTTCGTTTTTCATCACGTTCGCGCTGCTTGAACTTTTGTGCAAAAAATTCAGGCCAGCTGGTTCGTGTGACTATCTGTTCGCAGCGTTTGTGCAGAGCGTCATGGTAGGACTGCCAGTCTTCGGGAAGTAATTCATCGGCTATACGCTTGTCCATAGCTTCGCTAGCGAGCATTGGCTTACATTGGCGCATTATACGTTTTGCGTCAGAAATACCGATACGTTTAGGTAGCAGGTAGGTCCAGTATTCCGAACCAAATAACCCCATAGATGCATAGTGTGGGTTTAGTACCACACCGTCTCTTACTAACACCTTGTCGCAGGCGAGCGCCATAATGGCACCGCCAGCTCCTGCGTTGTTACGCAGTGCGGCAATGGTCATTTGCTTTGGGCAATTTATCATTTCGTATACAACGTCATTTATGGCGTTAATATTTAGCCAAGATTCCTGAGCTACGTTCTGATTCGCCTCTATACAATTTAGATGAATGCCATTGCTCCAGAAGTCCTCTCCCCCCATAAAAACAATACATTTAACATCGCTTTGTTTGAGTGCAATCAATCGATTTTTGAGTTCGATACACTGTTGGGTATTGGCTGCACCATTGTAAAAATCAAAGGTTACAAAGGCTGTTCCACCTTTTTTTTCTACACGAATGTCGTCGTGAGGAACAAACACGCTGGCGTCGAGTAACGCGTTTTTTTGGCGATCAGTTAGTAGTTCGTTTAGTATCATGCTAGCAGGCAGTTTTACCGCGGGCAGTTTATTATGGGTTCGACATTTCAGTTGACGTATCCAAATCGCGCCGTCGCGTGTAGCGCGGCAGCAGGAACCCTGATGGATGGCAATAATTTCGCCAGCCTTTCCTGTAAGCGTATGTTCGGCTCGTGCACCGTAAAGGTAAACTTCATAGCCATTTATAGAATCAAGTACGCCTGGGTTAGTATCGGCAGCGTGAATTTTTTGCAGAATGTCACCGGTGGTTTCATTGTCCCAGTTAATCTTGCGATAACTCTGACGCATATACGGTTGTAACTGTCCAACTACATTTACATTTTCGTAATTAAGGGGGCGGGACATTTTCCGATCGGATTCGATTGCGATAAGCGCCTTTTTAATATGGTTGATAGCGCTGGTGCTAACTTCGCGTTTGTAAATGCTGATCTTCGACGCGTTTCGCATGGAAAAGTTTTTTGTCTGCCATATATCACCCATATCCATTTCGGCATTGGCTTGCAGTAATGTAACGCCCCACTCTGAGCAGTTCTGACTTATCGCCCAGTCTAATGATGATGGTCCGCGATCCCCTTCAATTCCGGGGTGTACAACTAAGCAAAGGTAAGTTTTCCATACGTCATCGGGTATGCGCTGCGTAAGAAAGGGGCAAAGAACTACGTCCGGGCCGAAGGCATTTAGTTGCAAGCGCAGGCTGTCTGGCTCTAAGTCGTAGTGTTCCTGAATTTCGTGCCCTAATAAAATGAGTTCTCGTTGTATACGCTGACATAGGCCACTAAAAGCCGTGGCAAGAATAAAGACTTTCATTACATCTACTCCGAATTACGTGTTGTGCGGCTCCTTTTTGGCGCAAACGGCCACCACACGGTGGCTTTAGGCCGCTGATTGAATGTATACGAATTGAAATTGAGGCAGCTGCGGCTGCCCTTGAGCTATGCGCTAAACTGGATGTGGTTTAGCGTCGTCCATGGCATCGTCCTCATCCTCGTCTTCGAGCTGCTCGTACATACGCTTCTGCAATTGACTCAATGTTACGATTAATGAAAGCACCAGTAGCATCATGCTAAAACAGAAAATAAACAGGCCGAGCGTGAGAGGTTCTATGGTTGATTCAATGGCGACCTCCTGATGGTTCATGGTCATGGTCATGGAGGCCATTCCGGTGTAGTGCATGCCACACACGGCAATACCCATAACAATGGAGGCGAGAAACATTTGCCATCCGCCGTCCAAGTTAAAGGCTAGCCACAATGCGGCGGTGGCTGCCACTACGGCAATAACGATAGAAATGGTAAATAGTGTGGGTTCGTAGCTCATGTCGGCGGCCATAATCATGGCTTCCATCCCTGCGTAATGCATGCTTGCTACACCAAGGCCGGTAACGACGCCTGCAACTAGTAGCACCAGCACTGACTTTGGGTTTTTACTCAACATAAAAATACCGAGGCCGACAACGACCACAGCAATTAACAGTGATGCAAAAGTAAGTAAGGGGTCGTAGCCAACCTCCATGGACGTTTCATAGGCAATCATGCCAATAAAATGCATGGTCCAAATGGCGCCACCGCCGAGTGCAAACGCAGCGCCGATTATCCAGCCGATTTTAGATTTTCCATCATCGGTTCTAATACCTCGCATTAACTGCAGTGAGGTGTAAGAACCGAAAACAGCTACAAAAAAAGATAAAGCAACCAGTAATAGGTTGTGAGATGTTTCCAAGATCATCGTTGTTTCCACAATTAAATACCTCTTTCATAGCCCTTTGTTGTGCTGCCCTGTGCGATGTATCACAACTATTAAGAGGCAGAACTTTGGATTTCCAAATTTTTAAATCTGGCCACTAAAACATAGCTGAATTTACAGGCTAACGTTTTTTCGGGGGTTCGCGCTATGGGCCTTGGGTGATGATTTACACGCCGACTGGCGCATGAATAACCAAAGTGGTGCCATATACCTATTTACTCCTAGCCATGCAAAAAATTTTATTGGAATAAGTAATTCGAATTGCCTTAAAAGCAAAGATAAAAATGGCGACCTCGAGCAATAAAGTGTGACGGAGTGGCACATTTGTATGTGGTTTTAAGATATATAGAACCGGTTTTCTTATCGATAGAGGTTATTTGGCCAAAAATAAGTAAATATATAAATAAATTGTTGGCTGGGTTTGATTGTTTAATTCCCCTGCGTGACTAGGCTTTTAGAAGCGACAATTAGTTTTGTTTTGGTTGTGAGAGGTTTCAATATTTTATGAAAATAAAAAACTAAGTCGCGAAAATACTATTTTTATTAGGTTGCTTGCCGGCAAGGGTGGTTACATGCAATTGGCAGAAAAAAAACAAGCGAGAAGCTTGCGTAGATTCAAAATTGCAATCGTCGGTGCGGGTAAAGGCGAGTTAGATGCAATAAGCCGGATATTTACGGTAACAAACTACCGTACACGTAGTTATGAGCCTGTTGAGGTGTCATTGGCCCCGTCAAAACTCGATATAGCCATCGACTTTGTTCTTATTTGTTCTCAAAACCCTAACGTTATTCATGCTTGGATAAACTACCGAACTAACAATAGGTCGGGTGCGCTCAGTGTCCCATTTGTCTATTTAACGAAATTTGAAACAGCGGAGTTGGGGCGTTATCAGTTGGTGTCGCCAGTTAACCCCAGTAAATTTATCAAGCTGTTAGATCAATACACTATTCGTGAGTTGAACTTCCTGCCGGAATTCGAGATAGGCGCTGAAGATACCCCTATAGAAAACGACGCGATTTCAGGTCTACGTATTCTACGTGCCAATAAAGAAAAAAGGCTGGCTAGTAGCGAAGTTCAGACCAGGGTGTTGGTTGTAGATGACAGTTTAGCCGTGCGCAAGCAGATGGAAATTGAATTTTCTTTACGCGATAACCAGTTAGATGTAGCGTCGAATGCAGAAGAGGCGCTTAGCATTATGCAAGGTAAAAAATACGATGCCATTTTTATGGATGTAGTGATGCCTGGTATTGACGGCTATTCTGCCTGTAAAAAGATTAAAAAAGATGCCCTTAATAAAGATACCCCAGTGATTATGCTGACAAGTCGATCGTCATCTTTCGACAAGATAAAGGGAGCACTGGCCGGCTGCGCTGCGTATCTAGTCAAGCCTATTAATCACAATGAATTTGAAGATGTTTACAATAAATATGTGTGTAATTCAGTCCAAGGAGTTAAATAATGTCTGTAAGTAAAGTTCTCGTTGTAGATGATTCCCCCGTCGATCTGGCACACCTTAAATCAATTGTAGAAGGTGCTGGCTATCAGGTCGTTACGGCAACAAACGGAAAAGATGCGCAAGATAAAGCGAAAGTTTGCCATCCCGATCTGATCTTGATGGACGTAGTGATGGACGGTGTTGACGGCTTTGAAGCCTGCCGTAATATTACCAAGGATGCCGCAACTGCAAAAATACCCGTATTTTTTGTTACCAGTAAAAACCAGCGGGCGGACAAGGTTTGGGGTGAGTTACAAGGGGGCAAGGGCATGATATCCAAGCCATTTACCCCGCAACAAATTATCGAGACCATTGCCGCCGTGTGATTGATATTGAGTAAACAATGATGGAAGCCATGCACACCCAGTCGGTAACCGAAAATGCCGGCACTGAACCTCAGAGCACGTTGCGAGTCGAGGATGTAGATGTCGAAATAGCCGAATCTGAAACCGAACGCAAATGGTCGCGGGTTAGAGTTTACGGCTTTCAATTAGGCCCGCTAAATTTACTATTACCTCAAGGGTTGTATTGCGAACTGCTGAACGAATTTCGGCTGTCGATACTACCTAATGTCCCTCGGCATTTTGCCGGCTTGGTGCCGGTGCGGGGTAACCTAGTGCCGGTGTATCAACTGCAACCCTTAATGGGGATGCCTATACCACGCAGGCCCTACGTATTTGTCCTAGGTAGTGGCCAGCGTTGTGGCGCACTTCTTATTTCACAAAAACCTGTGATGCAGGACTTTACCCAGCTGGAAGAGACCCCGTTGCCTACGAGTGCCATACCCGATGTATTGCAACCCGCTGTTATCGGCTGCTATCGAAGTAAAGAGAGCGCAGAAAGCCCCGTATGGCTAGCGTTGGATCATGTTCGTCTTTTTAGCCAATTAATAAGCGCTTAATCGTGCACAGGCAGGAGTTCCCGTTATGAGTTTTTTAGGTAATTTGCGTATATCCCACAAGATCAGTGCCTTAATGATCGGCCTGGTTATCGGGTTTATCGCCATCGGTGTAACCTACTATATTCAGGTTGGCATGGATAAAGCGCAGCGGCAACAGGAATTGAAGGCGATGAACTTCCAGAGTCAACTTACGGAAATTAGTCTGCAGGATTTCAAGCTGCAAGCAACCGCCAGCGCCTATATGAACACGCCATCAAGCGAACTCGCAGCGGAGTATGGTGACCTGCTTATTAGTATTCGGGGCAATATTGCAATCGCTAAAGATATGGGCAGCGGTGATGGTGCGCAGGCGTTAGGGCAGGCCAATGAGTTACTGAATTATCACGAAAATCTGTTTGCCGAGGCTGTAGAGCTAGGTGGCGTGGTAACGGGCGAGTTAAGTGTACTCAACTTATTGAGTAAAAGTTCGGAATCTATTGAACAGGAGCTAACGGCAGCCGGCGCCAATGAAGAGCTAAACAGTTTCAAGCAATTTGACGATCGTGTGAGTAGGGGTGTTAAAAGCCAAGCGCTAATCGGTATTGTGGACGTTGGTGTGCAAGCTGCAGCGATAAACGAGCGTTGGAGTCAGCAGGACGGGCTGGCGGAGGCCGCCGCACTACTCACTGGTTATCGACAGCAAATCTCTCGTCAAGAGCAGGCCCTGCAATCCTTTACTGACCTAACTGCCGATATGTCTGCCACCGCTGCGGAAGTGTCGTCTCTGCTTGGTAAAATATCCAATACAGCAAAAGCAATGTCTGAGGCAACGCTGGTACAAGCTCGCGACAAGAGCCAGGTTATCCAGGCCGTTGTAACGGCCATTATCTTTTTGGTTGCTATTTCTACGGCGGTGGGCATCTACTTTATTTATCGGTCCATTATCTTCCCTATGGCCCATATGCAGAATGTGATCGCGCGAATCAATCGGGGTAAAACCCAGGCCCGAGTAAAGCTTCTCGCCAACGACGAATTGGGTGATTTAGGCAGGGCCTTTAATAAGCTGTTTGACGAAAGAATTCAGCAGCTCGAAGATCAATCCCATGAAAATGATCGGTTGAATAACTCCATTATATCGCTTATTCGTGCGTTGGGCATGATTGCGAATAAAGACCTTACGATAAAAGTGCCGGTTTCAGAGGATATTACGGGTACCGTTTCCGATGCGGTTAACCTGCTAACAACAGAAACGGCGAAGACGTTACAGCAGGTAAAGGACATTTCAGATGATGTTAATACCGTATCAGAAAAAATTGATCTGCAATCACGAAACGTAACGCAGGTGGCGGAAAGCGAGCGTCGGCAAGTAATCGCAACCAGTAAAGCGCTCGATGTGTTGGCCAAGGCGATGAATGAAGTTGCGAAAAACTCAGGTAAAGCCAACCAATCAGCTGGCCGTGCGATTGAGAATACGCGCGCTGCACGCGAGTCGGTAGTTGAAACAGTAAGTGGCATTCGCACCATTCGCGAAACGATATCCGAAACAGAAAAACGTATGAAACGTCTGGGGGACCGCTCCCAAGAAATCTCCGGTATTGTGAATTTGATTAACACTATTGCTGAGCGTACACATATTCTTGCACTTAACGCGAGCATGCACGCCGCTTCTGCTGGCGAAGCCGGTAAAGGCTTCGCGGTTGTTGCTGACGAAGTACAGCGCCTGGCAGAGAGTGCTCGACAATCTACCGATGAAATTTCTTCTATGGTGAATAATATTCGTGTGGAAACATCCGATACGGTAACCATTATGAATACGCTTATTTCCCAAGTGGCAGATGGTAGCCGTATGGCAGAAAAAGCAGGTGAACAGATGAGTGAAACCGAAACCGCCACCCAGGCCTTGGTGGAAACGGTAAAAATTATTGCCGAGCAGGCCAGTAAACAAGCGGAGGTAGCGGGTCGAGTACGAGACCGTTCGATAATTATCCGTAACTTTACTGAAAAAACAGCGAAACAGTTGGACGAGCAGAAAGGTTATACCGAAATGCTGACGACCTACGCGGCGACACTCGTGGATCGCGTTAATGTGTTTGTTCTGCCTGAATCGCAAAAGGCAGAGGAGACGGTAATTAAAAAGACTAAACCTGAATTGCTGTCGGTTGGCTAATTTCACTGGTACGCTAATATGAGTAGTTTTTTAAGTACCGAACAGCAGGAAATTATCGATCTATTACAGCACGAGCTGTTGGATCTTGATCAGATGGATAAAGATGTTTTCGATGGCGATGACCATGCTGGTCAGCAGGTGCTACTGGAGACATTTTCCGTTCATTTGGAACACTTGGCTAACGCTTTGGACTTGGCCGGGTTGGATGCGCTGGCGGAAACTTGTAGCTGCCTCGTGGAAAACTTTAAAGACCTACAAGTAAATACACCGGTACCTATTGATAGTGGTCTTAGAGGTCAGCTGAAAGCTTGGCCGAAATTATTGATAGGCTATTTGCAGCAGGTTGGCAACCCGCAGGACCTTCTGACGGCAACCCATCATCTTTTGGATGCCGTAGGTGATAACGTTTGGCCTAAATATTTACAAAATACTGATCGCCAAAACCTACAGGTCCGATTACTAGACAACCAACTGGAAGAGCTAGAAGACGATGCAACTTTCCCTACGGAAATAACGGCTGAAATGACATCGTTGCAACTCCCAGCGGATGTTCGCCAGGAGCTTGTTGATGGCCTGATTATTGAGTTGCCTCGGCAGGTTGAGCAGTTTGAAGTGTCTATTAGCGATTATCTGGCTTCACATAAATTTGAAGAGCTAAATCAGGCTCAGCGCATGGCGCATACCCTAAAGGGTGCCGCTAATATTGTCGGTATTGCCGCTATTGCAAACCTAATGCATTTTACCGAAGACTTACTGGAGCTTGGTGTTAAGCAGTGGCAGCAAGCACCCGAAGGTTTTGACGAGCTTTTACTCAATGCCTCGGACTGCCTGGCTGCAATGGGCGAGTACGTGTGCGGTATTGGCCCCGCGCCGGAAGATGTTGAGGATGTGATGGCGCAGGTACTCGATTGGCTGCGAGGTTTAAAGCAAGAAAAAAATACTGCTGCGCCGCATCACAGCAATGATGTAGCGAAAATTCCTGCGCAGGTGAACCTGTCGGCTACTGTTGAAGCGATTGTAGCTGAAGCGGTTACGGTTAAACCCGTTGTCGATGAAACCGTTGTTAATGCATCGGTTGCGAATCCGCCAGTTGTTGATATCCCTAGTGAAACTTTGGGTATTCATATCGACACGGTTAATGATGAAGGTTTTTATCTGGAGCCCGACGATCAGAAAATCGATCTACCGTTGGACGTGCTTGATGCTGAACTTTCGGCATTAATGCTGGATGGGAATGGGCAAAAAGAGCACAGTGAAAGCCAGTTAGAAAGCCGTGTCGAGGCGTTGGAGTACGATCCAATCGACGGCCTTTGCGATGATGATCTTGATTTTCAAGTGCTGACTGACGAAGACGAGAGTAGTTTGTTTGATTTGCAGGCGCTGGATGACGATATTGCAGAAGATATTCCCGAGGTGATAGATGAGATAAAAGCTGAGGCTGCAGCTGAGGTTGAGATTGAGGTGGAAGTCGAAGCGAAGCCGATCATAGCCAATTCTGAACCTGTATTGGAACAAATAAGCATGCCTGTCGAATCCGTCCAGCAGGAAGAGCTGGGTGAGAAGCACTTTCTTCACCTTGCCGAAAATACAGCGCATGAGTTGTTACGCCTTGCGGGTGAATCGCAAATCACCAATACCCAGGTGGTGGCTCAAATCGATTCTTTACAAAGCAGTATTCAATTGGCCGAGGGCTATCACGGTAAAATTAACATCATGGCAGCAGAGCTGGAAATGTTGGTGCAAACCCAGAGTGCGCTGCGGGCTGCATCAAAAAAGTGGGGTGAAGATGAAATGGACCCACTGGAGATGGAGCGCTATTCGGAACTGCACAGTTTTTCGCATCAGCTATTAGAACTTACCACCGACTCCCATGAGGCTGTTATCCAAATTGATGATCAGATAACAACGTTGCAGGACTTAACTTACCAGCAAACATTGTTAAATCGTGAAAGTCAGACACTTATGCTGCAGATGCGACTGGTTCCCGTCAGCACCATGGTGTCACGTTTTAATCGTTGCGTGCGACAAGCTAGCCGTATGACCAAAAAAGTAGCGCGCTTGGAAATAGAAGGTAGTAGTACTTTGCTCGACAGCCGTGTTCTCAATACTATTGCCGACCCCATAATGCATTTGTTGCGCAATGCTGTTGACCACGGCCTTGAGGCCAGCGCTGCCGATCGAACGCAAAAGGAAAAAGTGGAAGAAGGTCTAATTACCTTGAGTTTTCGTCATACCGGCGAAACTGTCACCATTGAGTGTCGCGATGATGGCCGTGGTTTGAATTATGAGGCCATAAAAAAATTGGCGATAGACAAGGGGTTGATAAGTCCCAGTGACCAGGTTGACGAGTCTTACCTGAATCAGTTAATTACTATGCCGGGGTTCTCGACATGCGTTAGCGCCAGCCAAACCTCTGGTCGTGGGATTGGTTTGGATGCGGTTGTAAATGAAGTGAGGCGATTGAAAGGCAAGTTGTCGGTGAGTTCAAGCGTGGATAAAGGCAGTTGTTTTAGTATTACAGTACCCACCAGTATTATTAGCGGCCACGCGATTTTGGTGCCGGTTTCTTCTTCGAGCGAAGGGCAGTTTGTTGGCGTTGTGACGCGTAATATCGAGCAAATTGTTTATGTTCAGCGCAAAGAGTTACAACTCGATACCGATAACCCCGTTTTTACATTGGACGGCGAGCCGATAGCGTTAGTTGAATTTAGCCACCTAACCGGTATGCGTCGTTCTGCCGATAAAGCGCTTTCGGCGTTGCTTATTATCCGTCGGGCCGACGGTGAACGTGTGGCGGTGGCGGTACAAACGGTGATTGCGAGCCAGGAAATGGTGATTAAGCCACTCAATGAGTTTACTTATCACCCGCAGGGTGTGGTGGGCGCCACTATATTGGGCGATGGCGCAGTGGCAGCGGTGGTAGATTTACAGGAGTTACCGGGCATGAGCATGAGTGGGGTAGAATTTTCCCGCCTGCGGGAACAGCGCGAAAAGGTTGCACGAAGTGAACAGCACTACGATCAAGAATCACCTATTGCACTAATCGTGGATGACTCTTTGAGTGCGCGCCGTTCACTTGCTCAATTTGTGTCGGATATAGGTATGGAAGTGCGTACAGCGAAAGACGGCTTTGAGGCCATTAGTGTTCTCGCAGATAAAAAGCCGGCGTTGATGTTAGTGGACTTGGAGATGCCCCGTATGAATGGCTTGGAGCTAACGGCTCACCTTCGTTCACGAGAAGATACCCGTGATATTCCGGTTATCATGATCACCTCAAGAACGGCGAGTAAGCACCGTATTATGGCTGAAAATGCCGGGGTAAATAACTATTTGAGTAAGCCCTGGTCGGAGGACGAGTTACTGGAATGTATTCAGGAGCAAATGGCTTAGTGGGTTTATGAGGCTTGAAATTTTGGCTGACACGAAATTTAGACTTTTATCGCTTACCTATGAAAAGCTGCTGTTGCGAATGCGCGAGGATTTTCAGCGCAAGGGGTAATCTTTTGCTAGCGTTCTTAGATGTATAGGATTTGAAGTAATCGCGGGAAAAAATAGTGGCTATTGCGGTTCATGTTCATATTGAGGAATTTCTTTAATCTGCCAAGCATTTTTTTTTGCTAGCATAGAGAAATATTTTTCGCCGTCGGCAATTACGCAGCGAAATATAAGCGTGTCTCCGACTAATTTTGAGGTTACGTCGGTATCTGACACTTCCATATTTCTGCGTTTGAGGTACCCCTTTAATACAGTAAATGCCTCCTTTACTTCTGGTTCAGAATCGGCTAAGGCAGAAAATTCGGGTGGCTGTGTACAGCTGGTTACGATTAATAGAATTAATAACAAGCCGAGAAGATAGCTAAGTTTTGGGTAGACTTTATTAACACTAGGCCCTTTCATTATTTTATCCCAATAATCCTTTGCCGACTAACTACGAAATTCTAGTTTTTGATTTTTAGCCGATAGTACGCGAGTGCCGGCTAGCCCCAGCACAATGTCCAGAAGTATATTCCATACATCGCCGTTGGCCATGCCTTTTGCTGCTCGGTCTGCTAGAGCCGCTTTACGAATCAAGTCGTGTAACTGTCTGGTTTTTAAACGACTAAGGGCGCCTTTAAAAAGTGGTTTGCGCTTTTCCCATACGCCGTTACGCTGCGCGGCGCGGTCGAAGTGTTCGCCGCTATCTATAGCTTCGCGTATGCTATTCAGGGCGCGAATTTCGCGTGCAAGAGCCCATAGCAAGCTTAGGGGCTCGCTGCCCTCGCCGCGCAAGCCTTGTAAGCTGTGGGCGGCAGCGCGGCTGTCGCCGTGCATGGCTTTGTCGACCAAGCCGAAAACATCAAAGCGTGCTGAATCGGTTACTGCCGTGGTCATGGTGTGGGCGTCTATCAGAGTGCCTTCGGCTACTAATTTTAATTTTTCGATTTCCTGGACGGCCGCCAATAGATTACCTTCCGTTTTCGCACAGAGAATATCGATGGCTTCGCTGTCGGCATTGAGGCCCGCACGCTTCATGCGTTGATCGACCCAGCGCGCCATTTGCTGAGGACCAATCGGCCAAACTTGAATGGTTGCGCCACAGTTTTCGATAGCAGTAAACCATTTACTTTTTTGGCTGCGGGCATCGATCTTAGGGCTGACGATTAGCAACAGCGTTTCTTCGTTTGGGGATGCACAGTATTCGGCAATGGCTTTACCTCCGGCATCTCCAGGTTTACCATTGTGGACACGAATTTCAATAATTTTTTTGTCGGCAAAAAGCGACATGGCGTTAGCACTGTTGTAAAGCTCGTCCCAACTGAAACCCGCATCGGTATGATAAAGTTCGCGCTCGATGAAGGCTTGTTCACGCGCCGCCGTGCGTATAGCATCGCAGCTTTCTTGAACAATAAGTGGTTCATCGCCGAAAACAAAATACACCGGTGCCAGTGATTTTTTTACAGTGGCGGCAACTTGTTCAGGGCGAATTTTTGGCATGGTTTGTTATCTGGGTAAGGTGTCAAGTATACGCAGGCTGAGTTCTTCGCGCATTTCCTCAAGTAGTGCTTTTTCTTCCTGGTTTTTAGCAACAACTAATTTCGCGTCGAAATCGTAATTGCGCCAACTGAGAATTTTCTTTGAGGGAGTAATGTCTTCGTCTGAGGTGTTGCCGAGGTTCGCTTGATAGCGATAAAGTACGCTCAGCGTGAGTTGGTATTGGGCGGTTACGCCTGTGTCGGTTACGGCGAGTGGGCGTTTGTCGAAGTCTTCCACCTCAATAATTAATGATAGTGGCGCCTGCGAGCTGATCTCGATGTTTTTTTCGCGTAGAAGTTTTTTGAGTGACTGGCCCATTTTGCTGTTGCGTTGATAAAGCTGTAAGTCTAGCTGGGAGGGAAGGGGCGCTAAATTTTTTACACCGTTTTCCAGGCCGCGAAGCTGCCAACCGCAGGCGGTAATACTTAGGATTAGTATGGTTGCTAGTATTTTTTTCATGTGTTTTTTAACCTGCTTATTCGATGCACCGAGTCGGTGTGAACACGCTCGGTGAGGCGGCTTTCATCGGTGCCCGATTAACATAGACCATTGTTTTATTCGTAATGCCCGCTTACGTGGGTATCTACCTATAGGCTTGTCATAAAACCTGATAATAACTACATAAATAAAGTAGGCTCCCGCGCTCTAGCGAGCTGCGGGAGTGACGAATGGGAGTACCCGTGCGCGTAACCCGTTTTACTCTAATTGGCCACAATATTAACTAGTTTCCCGGGTACCACAATGACCTTGCGAATCATTTTTCCTTCGATAAATTTCGCTACGTTTTCGTCGGACAGCGCCATTTTTTCGAGTGCTTCCTTGTCAGCATCGGCTGGCGCATCGAGTTTTGCACGTAATTTACCATTAACCTGAACAATCAGGGTTATGGAACTTTTTGCGAGTGCAGCTTCGTCGAATCCTGGCCATTGTTGGTCAATAATCGATGTTTCGTTACCCAATTCTCGCCATAACTGGTGACAGATATGAGGAACAATTGGGGCTAATACCAACACCGCAGATTGCAGCGCTTCGCGCTCAACGGCCAAGCCTAATGGCGTGCTGCGGTCGGCGTGACGGCTTACTTCGTTTAATAGCTCCATTACAGCAGCAATAGCGGTATTGAAGGTTTGGCGGCGGCCGTAGTCATCGGACACTTTCTTAATGGTTTCGTGGGTTTTACGGCGCAAATCTTTTTGCGCGCCTTCGATAGCCGCTGGGTTTAATTCGCCCGGTTCGCCCGCTTTTATGTGAGAGGCAACGGTTTTCCAGAGTTTCTTCAAAAAGCGGAAACCGCCTTCAACGCCGGTATCAGTCCATTCAAGGGACTGTTCGGGAGGTGCGGCGAACATGGTGAACAGGCGAACAGTATCAGCACCGTACTGTTCAATTAGGTCGGCGGGGTCAACGGTATTGCCCTTGGATTTGGACATTTTGGTGCCGTCTTTTAATACCATGCCTTGGCACAACAAGCGTTCAAATGGCTCGTCGCATTCGACTAAGCCCTCGTCGCGCATTAATTTGTGGAAAAACCGCGCGTAAAGCAGGTGTAGAATTGCGTGCTCGATACCGCCCACATATTGGTCTACGGGCAGCCAGTAATTGGCCATGTCGGCATCAAGCATGCCGCTGTCGCTGGGGGCGGCATAGCGGGCGTAATACCAGGAAGACTCCATAAAAGTATCGAAAGTATCGGTTTCTCGCTCAACTGGCTGGCCGTTTATTTCGTCTTTTTTCCATTCTGGGTCGGCCTTAATGGGCGACTGTACGCCGTCCATTATTACGTCTTCTGGCAGCAACATGGGCAACTTGTCGGCCGGTACTGGAATTTCACCACCGTCGGGTAAATTGAAAATGGGAATAGGTGCGCCCCAGTAACGCTGACGAGAAACACCCCAGTCACGCAGGCGGTAGTTGGTGGTCACACGCCCTTTTTTTGCGGCGATAAGGGTTTGTGAAATGGCTTCAAAAGCGGCATTAAAATCTAGACCTTCGTATTCGCCGGAATGCACCAGAATACCTTTTTCGGTGAAGGCTTCTTTGTCTATATCGATGGGCTCATCGCCCGCTGGAGCGATGACTTGTTTAATCTCTAGACCGTACTTTTTGGCAAATTCCCAGTCTCGCTGGTCGTGTGCGGGCACGGCCATTACCGCGCCGGAGCCGTAATCCATTAGCACGTAGTTACCCACCCACACGTCCACCTCTTCGCCGGTAATGGGGTGAAGGGCTTTCAGGCCGGTGTTCATGCCTTTCTTTTCCATGCTCGCCATATCAGCTTCGGCAACCGACTGTACTTTGCACTCTTTTATAAAGGCATCCAGGTCTGTGTTGGTTTCGGCCGCGGCTAGGGCGATGGGGTGTTCGGCTGCGAGGCTGACATAGGTGATGCCCATGGTGGTATCGGGGCGGGTGGTGTACACCTCGAAATTGTCGATGCCGGCAACCGGTGCGAGTAGGTCGAAGCGCATTTCTACACCACGACTTTTACCGATCCAGTTGCGCTGCATGGTTTTAACTTGTTCTGGCCAGTTGGGCAGTTTGTCGAGGTCGGCCAGTAGTTGATCTGCGTAGTCGGTAATACGAATAAACCACTGGGGAATTTCTTTGCGTTCTACCGCGGTGTCGCAGCGCCAGCAGCAGCCATCAATGACCTGCTCATTGGCGAGTACGGTTTGGTCGTTGGGGCACCAGTTAACCGCCGATACTTTTTTGTAGGCCAGACCTTTTTCATACAAACGGGTGAAAAACCACTGCTCCCAGCGGTAGTAGTCGGGTTTACAGGTGGTGACTTCACGGGTCCAGTCGAAGCCGAAACCAAGCTCTTTCAACTGCTTGCGCATGTAGTCGGTGTTGTCGTAGGTCCAGGCCGCTGGTGCGGTGTTGTTTTTTATGGCGGCATTTTCGGCGGGCAGGCCGAAGGCATCCCAACCCATGGGGTGCAGTACGTTTTTACCCTGCATTCTTTGGAAGCGGGCGATCACATCGGTAATCGTGTAATTCCGCACATGCCCCATGTGTAACCGGCCGCTTGGGTAGGGAAACATAGCCAGGCAGTAAAATTTGTCTTTACTCCGGTCTTCGGTTACTTCAAAACACTTACTGGATTCCCAAAATTGCTGGGCGGACTGTTCGATTTCCGACGGTTGGTAGAGGTCTTTCATGGGTGGGTTGGCTGTCTGCTTAGGAAGTTTGTTTGGATGATAAAAAGAAGGTCGACATTATAGGGTTTGCAGAGGGTGAAAGTAAGTCAAGTTAGGGGTGCTTGTGTGCTTGAAACCTCTGTGTAGTGCTAAAACGGGGCATGTTTGTCAATATCGGCTCTAAAACAGGGCGCTCAGTATGGGTGTTTTCACTTTTATAGCCCTAGGCCTGTGATTTTGACGCAAGGTTGGCGGTATCTTAGTGCTATTGCCGCTACTGAGTTGAATAGTTTAAGGGTGGTACGGCCTTTGCAGAAATGTTGAAAGTAATGATCGACCCACTCTTTACTGGCCCTTATGTATTGGTCGGAAAAAGAACTGAGAACTGTTGAGATAGCCAATGCTAGAAGCCCGGTCTTCGTTAGAGATTGCCCCATCCGCCGCTGGTATGCAGGATGCCGAAACCACTGAATACCAGGTGACCTGCTGCCTTTATCGCCAAGGCGACGACTTACTTTCGTTGATTATCCAAATTAACCAGTTGATCAAGGTGGTTCAGAAGCACAGGGGCGCGAGCATGGGCGTGTTAGCCGGTGATGAAAGCTTCACTAAGGACCTAGACACTCTTCAGCAGCATATGGCAAGGCGCTTGGCGATGCTGGAATGCTTTGCCCGCTCTACCGGGGGCTTGCTCTCAGATCGCGATAAACAAAACCTGCATCTCGCATGGGCCACCATTCGCCACGATTGGCAAGACGATAATGTTAGCGATAATTTTGAACTACATACGCACTTGATTGAGCAGTTGCAGGTCATGTTGGTCTCATTGGCTAAAAAATTGGAGCAACCGTTTAGTGCTGATCCGGAGGCTGGGGAGGCTCTAGCCGGGGGCGACACGGCATACCCGAGGCACTTCAAGAAAATTGAAATGCTGAACTTTATCGCCCGCCAGTTACCTGACATGATTGAGCAGTTGGCCAAAGTGCGCGGGCTTTCGGTGTATGCCGCTTCGATTGGCAGTGTCGATTTCTATAACGACCGCAAGTTGCGTTTTTTATTGCAGTGCACGCGCGAGCAAAGCGATAAACTCCGCGGGCAGGCAGAGCGTATAAACGAGCAGCTTGCCGGTGGTTTTAGTGCTTTGCAGGCATTCAAAAATATTGAATTAAAATTGCTCTATCTTCTAAATACCGTAGAGCAGGATGTGCTTTCAGGGTTGGATATTTCCACCGGCAGCCAGCAGTATTTCACTCTGGCCACTGAGATTATTGACGTGTATTGGAAAGTGGTTAGCGACGGTTTGTTACAGGTGCGTCAGTGGCAGCAAGAAGATCTTGATGATTGGTTGCGGCAATAATTATTGATTGCGCTTGTAATATAGGTAGTGGGCGTACTACCTATTTAGCGAGCACAGTGCATTTCTATTTGTTTTTTTCTTTGGCAATGGCCAGTTCACGAAAATCGCTGATATAGCCGGTTAGCTTTTTGTTCATTTTTTTACTTTGCTCAGTGGTTAATTCATTGAGCAGGTTTGCTAGCATGGTGTAGGTTAATGCTTGGTTGTAACCCATGCGCTTTTCCAGTTCTTCATTCCAGTGATCGGTATGAACGAATAGCAGCTTGCGAATGGTTTTGTCGAGCTGTTGGCGTTGTTGTCTTTGGTTGAGTGCCACCTGTAATTCATCGGCCCATATTTGCTGTTGCTTTAACGTTAATTCTTCAAACGGTTGTAGCGATTGACTCCATTCCAGCATTTTGGTTTTTTGCGCCGCATTGAAGCCGCTAATGGCGATATTGAGGTGATCCCTTAAATCCGTTGTGCGCGTCTTATGTAATTTTTTCTCGCTGATATCGACATATTCTTTCTGGTACTGGTCGCGTTCTTTTTGCAGGCTGTTCATTAGCTCCTTAACCTGCTCATCGCTTAGTGTTGAGGCTAGCTGAACAAACATGGGGGTGAGCTTGACGATGCATTCGTCTAGGTACACCTGTAGCTCGTCAATTTCACCGTGCATCATCTCCCCGGTCATATTGCGTGCGATCAGGCGCATTTGCAGGCCTTCCAGATAGAGCGCGTAGCGGGTGAGTTGGGTGGTGCGGTGCCAGTGGTGAAATTCGGCCAGCTGCTTTTTAGCGTAGTTTTTTTGCTCTTTGTTTAGGTCGACATAGGTTTCGAGATACCAAAGAATACCCCAGTCTAGAAAATTGTAGGCGAGCTTAGTGGTGCAGCCGTTGAGCAGGAATAGGCATGCGGTTACAAGGGTGATACGTTTGAGAATCTGGCGCCAAGAGGTAAGCATGAAGTTGTCTGTTTGGAAGCGTGGATAAGAGCCGCGATTATAAACGAGGATGGGTGAAATGCTTTGGGCTAATTGTAAATAATTGACTGGATGTCTGAGGCTGGTGTTTGGTTTACGGCGTTTTAGAAGGTTGCCGGCCACTCCATAAGCGAAGCGGCCGGCTTTCATCAGCGGAGTATCATAATGTCTTTAGGTACTCTACTAGCGCCCAACGGTCCTCTTCGCTAATCGGTGGCAACCACTCAGTTTGATATTGGCCATCGGCATCACGCAGCGGCTTACCGTTGGTGTCACGCTTGATCATCGGTGTTTTACCGGCGGCATATTCGTGACCAGCGTTACTATTACTGGGCAGGCTGGTGTCAAACACGAATAAATCCGGGTAACGTTCGGCCGATTTACTGGCAAAGCCTACTTTTACGGGGTCGAATTCACGGCTGCCCACAGTAAAGCGCGTAGATCGACATTCGCGGCCTGAAAGCTCTGCGGTTATTTGCTCTGAGCTGCATTGAGGCAGGAAAAGTTCATACAGGTTTTGTACGGATCCATTGTGAAGATAGGGTGCAGTAGCCCAAATGCCGTTTAACGGGCGACCTTTGTAGGCGAGAAGGTACTCCGCCGGGTTGGTGTTACTTTCAAAGTTTAGTTGGCGGTCACCGGTCTGTGCGGGGTTGTCCATGATAGAGCCCAGCACGTCGATCATGCGCAGCAGGCCTCGGTAGATAGCGGGCTTGTCGAGATCGGGTTGTGTTACAACACCGCGACCCGCTTCTGCGACTAGCGGCAGCGCTTTGCTATCGGTGCCGAATTTGGGGCCTTCGGGTTTATCGTGGTCTACTGGTAATCCTTCAAAATAGCCGGATTTACCGCCGTAACTGACGGCGTTCATCACCATTTGCGGGTCGGTACCAATGAGCGGTAGTGATGCCATTTGCGCTTGTACTGTGCGCTTGGGATCGGTGCGGTCTATCTCTTGATGACATTCCTGACAGCGGTATTGATCATAAACCTGGCGCCCTTGCTTGGCTTTGGTTTGGTCGATGGAGGGGAGCTGTTGCGGCCATAGGGGAGATTCGAGCTTGGTAAGATGGCGTTCCAAGCGGATGATATTTCTGACGTCCACCGATGATGGGTAGCCGTTATCTTTGGTTTGTTTTTCCAGGTTCATCGTGCCGAAAACGCCCATAACCTCGCCTACATTGCGACCGAGTGCGCCGGTTTTGGCGTTCTCGCTTACGCCATTCCACTGCACAAAATCGTGTTGTGGTGTATCCCATAGAAACGGATAGCTCACCGGTGCACTGGCGGGATTGAAGTTAGTACTGCCGGCTAGGTGGCCGAGTATGCGGTTATAAATACGGCCGAAGGCGTCTAGGCGGGCGTAGCCGTAGTGCACGGTTTGGTCGCCGTGGGTAGGTTGGTTTACGCGATTGTAGGCTTGTTGTTTCAGGCGTGCAGCAACCACCATTTCACGGGTTTTCTCCAGCGTTTCTTCCTGGGCGTCGCCAAACATATTGCGGTTTAGGCGTTCCAGTTTGGCGCTGTTGTTAAGGGTGGCGGTTAGCGTGGCTTCCAATGCAATCAAAAAGCCTTCCATGTCTGACATCGCCGGCCCGCCGTCGATGCGTATCCCCAAGCCTTGGTAGTTAATTTGTGCAGTATGGCAGGCCGCACAGGTGAAGCCGATATAGTCATTGCCGCGATAGCTGTCTTTTACGATGCCGATTGGTAGGCCGTCGGGGTTATTCCAGCTAGGTTTTTGCGTTAGGTAGCGGTAACGCAGAATGTTCTCATCGGCGCGAAACAGTTCTTCGCTGTTCGCCTGCTCCAGGTGGATAAAAAGGTCG
Source organism: Teredinibacter franksiae (assembly GCF_014218805.1). NCBI lineage: Bacteria > Pseudomonadati > Pseudomonadota > Gammaproteobacteria > Cellvibrionales > Cellvibrionaceae > Teredinibacter > Teredinibacter franksiae. The sequence goes on from NZ_JACJUV010000001.1 coordinate 3,315,241, forward strand.
TAGGGTATTAAGTCTGAGCCTTGAGTGGTGTTGTAGAACCACAGGCTGTCTAGCGGGCCCCAGTTTTGGTCTAGGTAGGCAATGGTGTTCACACTGTCACCAAAAAAATCGGCTTCGGCGGGTTTCGCGCCGCGGTCTTGTGGTGCTGTCACCCATCGAAATAAATAAACGGCAGACGAAACAAGGAAAATAGCGATAAAAACGGTCAGAAATGTGCGCGGTTTAAATAGTTTTGCCATGGTAAGGGCCCTGAATTTTATTGTTTGAATTGAGCGTTTGGCTAATACGGTACAACCATGACATAAAACTACATGTTTTGGCCGTGGCGTTTTTTCAACTGCTAAGTAAAGCTTTAAAGCGGCAAGTGCGCAACTCTTAACTGGCGTCGTTGAAAAAATATGGCGAGTAAAAGCATGAGAATGCAAAGAGCTATAGTGGGTTTGGAGCCGGTTAAAGTGAAGGGTGTTACGCCTCGGGTGAGGTAAATGTTACCGGTAATACTCTCTGCAACAAACGGGGTGCCTTGGAGCATAATTTCGCCCTTGTGAGAAAAGATACCGCTGAGGCCGGTGTTAGTACCGCGAATAAGGTAGCGGCCGTTTTCCAACGCCCGCATGCGAGCCATCTCAAAGTGTTGCAGCGGCCCAATAGATTTGCCAAACCATGCATCGTTACTGATAGTGACCATTAATTGTGCATCGCCAAGATTACTCGCTACCAGATCGGGGTAGACAATCTCGTAACAAATGTAAGGCGCTATAGAATAGTCACCGACTGTTATCCCCTGTTGGTTATTCGGGCCAGCATGAATAATTGAGTTGGGTAAATCAAAAAAGGCGATGAGTCCGCGCAAGTATTTTTCCAGCGGCACGTATTCACCAAAGGGCACCAACCTCTGCTTAAAATAAATATTATCTGCCGCGCCCATACCCACTATACCGTTGTAATAGGCCATTAGTTGGGTGTCATCGTAAAGAATACCGCTGATAATTGCGGTGTTGTTCTCCTTGGAATCCTGCTCTAGCTCTTCGATAACATCGGTGGCCTCGTGGTACATCAGTGGGATAGCCGCTTCAGGCCACACAATAATGTCAGATTGCCAGTGAGGGTCGGTTAACTCTCGCAGTTGTCGCAAAATGGCGGGGCGATACATGGAGTTCCATTTGATCTCCAGCGGAATATTGGGTTGCACCAGTGTGACCGTACGCTTGTCGGCTTCGGTATGGTGGGTCCATTCATGGTTTTGGAGTTGCAGGCCAGCAAGCCACAGACTTGCTACGGTGCACAGCGATATAGCGCTGAACAGGTACCGGCGTTTATTCAAGTTTTCAAAATCCTGCTGTACGCTGGCGACAGCCGCTGAGGTTATTACCACAATAAATGAAAGTCCGAATACGCCGGTAACCGGTGCCCAGCCCGCAAGCCAGCTATCGATATGGCCATAACCCAGATAGAGCCAGGGAAAGCCGGTTAAAAACCAGCTGCGCAGCCATTCGCCCAATACCCATATGGCGGGGAAACCCAATAAAAACCCAAACCGGGAGCGCGACATAAATCGCTGGAAAAAATAAAAGGGTAGGGAGAATACCAAGGCGAGAAAGCTGACGAATAAAAAGGTCATTACAATGGCCAGCGGTATACCGGTATAGCCAAAATCGTGAATGCTCACATACACCCAGGATACGCCGCTGCCGTACATGCCCAGGCCAAAGAAAAAACTACGGCACCAAGCGCTACGGTTGCTCAGACCACGCAAGGTCCAACAAAAAACCGTTATTGCCAGCAGCGAGAAAAACCACAGGTTGTAGGGGGCCAGAGACAGCGTTATGAGGGCGCCGGAGATAAGGGCTAGTAGATCTCCGGGCCATCGATGCAGTATTTCTCTGGTGGTGGGGTTAGTTGCCGTCGCCATTTTTTTCCGTTTCCTTGGTGCGCGTGGCGCGCAACAAGTGAACCTGGCGGTTATCTGAATAGAGCACGCGGAATTTAAATTCGCCGACAAAGACGGTTTCGTTACGGCTGGGTAAATGGCCAAATGCCCGTGTGATTATGCCGCCAATGGTATCGAATTCTTCGTCGCTGAACTTGGTTTTGAAATAGGTGTTGAATTCTTCGATGGGGGTGAGAGCTTTTAACAGGTAGTCGGAATCGGATACTTGGCGAATAAAGTCGTCGGTTTCTTCGTCGGTTTCGTCTTCAATTTCACCCACGATCTCTTCCAGAATGTCCTCAATGGTTACCAATCCGGAAATGCCTCCGTATTCATCGATAACCAACGCCATGTGATAGCGGTTTTCGCGAAACTCTTTAAGCAATACGTTTAGGCGTTTACTTTCGGGAATAATATTCGCAATACGTAATTCGGAGGTAATGTTAAAACCTTCGTGACCTTTCAGAATGAGCGGCAATAGGTCTTTTGCGAGAAGGATGCCCTTAATGTCGTCGCTGGACTCACCTATAACCGGGAAGCGTGAGTGCCCGCTTTCAATAACCTTGGGTAAAAACTCAGCGGGGGACTCATCGTCTTTGATGACCACCATCTGCGAGCGGGGGATCATTATTTCGCGAACCTGCAGCTGGGCTACGTCCAGAGCGCCTTCGATTATATTCAAGGCTTCCTGGTCTACCACCTTATTGTTGGCGGCACCTTTAATAATATCCAATAATTCGGCGCGGGATTTAGGTTCGCTGGCGAAGTTGGCAAGCAGGCGTTGTAACCAGGTCCGGTGGCGCGAGGGTTCGTCATTGGACGAGTGACTACTCGACGGGTCTTCCGACATTATGTTTTTTATCTCCTAATACGGGGAAAGAATTGTCCCGGCAATATCAGTTGAGCCCGCAGTGGGCTCATCCGACTTTCTGGGATTATTGTTCATAGGGCGCGGGGAAGTCCAGCGCCTTTAGGATGGCAGTTTCGAGTGTTTCCATTATTTCGGCGTCTGAATCTTCAATATGGTCAAAACCTAACAGGTGCAGACAGCCGTGAACTGTCATATGGGCCCAATGGGCCGTTATGGATTTACCCTGTTCCTGCGCCTCTCGGGCAACAACCTGTGCGCAGATTACTAAATCACCCAGCAACTCCAGTTCCACTTCAGGAGGGAGATCGCAGGGGAAGGATAGTACGTTGGTAGCGCTGTTCTTACCGCGATACTGGTTGTTCAGGGTTTGGCTCTCGGTTTCGTTAACAATGCGAATACTGAGGCTCGGGTTATTTTTTTCGACTGGGGCTAGCGTTGAGCTAAAGCGCTCGGGTGCTAGGCAGGGTATAAGCCAGCGCTCGAAATCTTCGGGCGAGGGCAGGTCTTTGTCGGCAATAGAGGATGCATTATCGAGATCTAGCGATACGCGTTCCACAGCCGCTTAGTTGTTTTTTTCTGCACGCTTTTCAGCGGCTTCGTACGCTTCTACTATGCGTTGCACTATAGGGTGGCGAACGACGTCTTTAGCCGTAAAAAGCGTGAAACTTACGCCTTCTACGTTATCCAATACTTCGATTGCATGCTTGAGGCCAGAGGCTATGCCGCGTGGTAGGTCTATCTGCGACGGATCACCGGTAATAACCGCGGTAGAGCCAAAACCAATGCGGGTAAGGAACATTTTCATTTGTTCGCGTGTGGTGTTTTGGCTTTCGTCGAGAATGATGAAAGAGTTGTTGAGCGTGCGGCCGCGCATATAGGCCAGCGGAGCTACTTCGATAACATTGCGCTCGATAAATTTGGCTACGGTTTCGAAGCCGAGCATTTCGTAGAGTGCATCGTAAAGCGGGCGCAGGTAGGGGTCGACTTTTTGTGCGAGGTCACCCGGTAGGAAGCCAAGTTTCTCACCCGCTTCTACCGCAGGGCGAACCAGTAGTATGCGTTCAACTTCATCTTTCAGTAGTGCCTCAACTGCACAAGCCACGGCTAAGTAGGTTTTACCGGTGCCCGCTGGGCCTATGCCGAAATTGATGTCGTTGGTGCGCACCGCGGCCACATAGCCTTTTTGGTTGCCACCACGGGGTTTGATGGTGCATTTTTTGGTGCGAATAATACTGGCGGTGTCGAGGGCTTGCTTGGCGTCTTCTACTGCAACTGATTCCATTAGTGATTCCTGTATCGCCAGATGCACTTCGTCAGGCGTTAATTCCTGACCATTAGTGGTTTGTTTATAGAGCTGCTGAATGATTTTAGTGGCGTTTTCGGCTTTGGAGCCATTCACCGCAAAATTGCTACCGCGATGGATGACTTCGACCTCCATGCGTTTTTCGATTTGTTTGAGGTGAGCGCCAAATTGGCCGCTGAGGATGGCCAGTCGGCGTGAGTCTGTGGGTTCCAGCGAAAAGCTTAAGCTGGATGGGTTGTAAGGTGTATTCAAGGGGGTTATCTAGTCTCTCTTTTTTGTCATTCCTGCTTATTTTGGGAATCGACTGAATGCTTTCGGGGATGGCACATGATTAGACGCACGGGTGAGTGATGCTTTTTACCCCCGCGCCTGTGTGCAATATTCTGTCTGTACTCAGGTACTAGGTGAGAATAGCGCCAGCAACGTATTGTTAAGGTTTAGCCTACCGCAACTCCGTGTCAGTCATCCAGTTCTGAGCCTAATAAAATGCCACGCAGTGAATTGGGTAGGGCTTCTTCAATCAGAATGTCGGCGAATTTGTTAATTAGCTGCGGTTGGTCACAGCGGAAGTTCACTACACGGTTATTTTCTGTACGGCCAGAAAGTTGTCCTGGATCTTTTTTACTGTAACCGGTCACCAAGACTCGCTCGGTATTGCCGACCATCTTACGGCTGATTTCCTGAGATTGCTGATTAATTCGTTGTTGCAGCAGAGAGAGCCGTTCTTTCTTAACGGAATCGGGGGTGCCGTCGGGTAAATCAGCAGCCGGTGTGCCGGGACGGGGGCTATAGATAAAGCTGAATGACATATCGAAGCCAATATCGGCAATGAGCTTCATGGTGGCTTCAAAATCGGCATCGGTTTCACCTGGGAAACCGATGATGAAATCAGACGAGAAGCTGATGTCGGGGCGCAATGCGCGAATGCGGCGCATTTTGGATTTATATTCCAGTGCCGTGTGGCCACGCTTCATCGCCATTAAAATGCGGTCGGAACCGCTTTGTACCGGCAAGTGCAGGTGGCTGACCAGCTCGGGTACTTCGGCGTAGACGTTAATGAGACTGTCCGTAAATTCCACCGGGTGTGAGGTAGTGAAACGAATGCGATCCACCCCCTCAATTTTGGCGACCAAAGTAATCAGCTCAGCTAGGTCGACAATGCCCTCGGGGCCTTCGCCGCGATAGGCATTCACATTCTGGCCTAATAAATTTATCTCGCGAACGCCTTGGCCTGCTAGGTGGGCCGCTTCTTGGAGTACGTCTTTTAGTGGACGACTCACCTCTTCGCCACGGGTGTAGGGCACCACACAGAAGGTACAGTATTTTGAGCAGCCCTCCATAATCGATAAAAAGGCGGTTGCACCATCGGCTTCCGGTGCCGGTAGGTTGTCGAATTTTTCAATTTCAGGGAAGCTGATATCGACAATCACTGCGCCATCACCCTGGCGGGTTTCCATCATCTCGGGTAGACGGTGCAAGGTTTGTGGGCCGAAAATGAGGTCGACAAACGGCGCTCGCTTGGCAATGGCTTCGCCCTCCTGGCTGGCAACGCAACCTCCCACACCAATAACTAAGTCTGGGTTTTTCGCTTTTAAGTGCTTCCAGCGACCCAGCTGGTGGAATAGTTTTTCCTGTGCTTTCTCGCGGATGGAGCAGGTATTCACCAGCAGTACATCGGCTTCTTCCGGGTTGTCTGTTGGCTCCATCTGGTGGGAGACCCCCAGCAAATCCTGCATGCGGGCAGAATCGTATTCGTTCATCTGACAGCCGTGTGTCTGGATGAAGAGTTTCTTGGTAGGGGCGCTAGTGTTGGACATGGATTTCTCTGTAAAAAAACTGGTCAAAAATCGAGCGCGCATTATAGCGGCAGCGCGAAGGCATTCCCAGCTTGAATTACGGCGATGTGTGCCCATATTGTACTAATCTTCAAACGTATTACACGGTGCGGCAAATCGGTGAACCACCGGTAAAAGCTGCAGCGCTCTGAGGTCTTAGTTTCATGTCATCCAACCCTGTCTTTAAAGTGGTTTTCTATAACCGCAGCGAAGTGTACGAAATTTACGCACGCGCGATTTACCAAAGTGAAATGTATGGTTTTATCGAAGTGGAAGAACTCGTATTTGGCGAGCGTACTCAGCTGGTAGTAGACCCAGGCGAGGAAAAACTCAAAAATGAGTTCAACGGAGTGAAGCGTTCGTACATCCCTATGCACAGTATTATTCGCATCGATGAGGTGGAAAAAGAAGGTGCCGGGAAAGTAAGCGAAGTGAAGGCAGGCGATAAAATAGCTCAATTTCCTTTTCCTAGCCCAGCCCCCAAGCCAAGCAACGATTAGCATGGGCCGTTACTAGTGCCTCTCCATGCTAAAGAAGCCGGGTCAGGTAAGCCGGTAGTACTGATTCACGGCTTGTTCGGCTCTTTGGAGAACCTTGGGGGTATTGCCCGCAAATTGGCAGAGCACCACCATATATATTCTCTCGACCTCCCCAATCATGGTCGCTCTGACCATACCGATCAAACCAGTTTGGCTGAAATGGCTGATACCGTTTACCGCTGGCTACAGAAGCAATCTTTTTGCCATGCTAGCTTTGTTGGTCATTCTTTGGGCGGTAAAGTAGTTATGGAGTTAGCGCTCACTCACCCAGAGGTGGTTGACCGGCTGGCCGTATTGGATATAGCGCCGGTACATTATGCGCCGCGCCATAACGATGTGTTTTCCGGTTTGCTCGCCCTGAATATGGATGAGTTGAAAAGCCGTAGCGAAGCAGACGATCAGCTGCGCCAGTATGTACAAGAGCCTGCGGTGCGCAGTTTTCTGTTGAAAAATTTAGTGCGAAAAGAAGGCCGCTTTAGCTGGCGTATGAACTTGACAGCACTGCATCACCATTACCCTAAGCTGGTGGGCGGTAACCGCAGTGGCAGCTGTTTCCGCGGGCAGACCCTCTTTCTGAAGGGGGGGCGCTCGAACTATATAGAGCCTCACCACAAAGACGAAATTCTCACTCGCTTTCCATTGGCGAAGGTCAAAATTGTGGCTGATACAGGCCATTGGCTGCATGCCGATAAGCCCGATTTGGTTACTCGTCTACTGTTAAAATTTTTACTCTAAGGCCTCTTTTATGCCGGCGCGCAAGTTTACAGAGAGCTGCTGCACTTAAAAGTACTAGGGGGGTGGATTGCCCCTCATCTAGTCTCCCTACTGTTTAAGCTACCAATGTCGCCCGTTATCCCTGTATTTTTTATTTCCGCTGTAATGGGCCTTCTGGGTTTTCAGGCGGCTCTACTGGCTTATAAGAACGCCTCCCGGTTACGGGTTAATCTGGGTCGTCTTTTTTTACTTTAGTGCTGGCGCCTACGCTTTTTCTGCGGCTCCTGCAACCTCCGTGGCGCGCTGCATTAGCGTATTTTTTCTCGGCCTTGATCACTTTATTGCCGCGTGGCAATTTGCTCGACCAGACGTTGAAGAAAAGCTGCGTAAATCGGTTGGAAATGCACAAATCGCCATCGCTAGAATTTCACTGGAGGTTACGCGTCGGCCAATTTGCAGAATTTTACGCTCATCAAAAACAAACTTTTTTGGTTGAGGTATAGCTGTAAAAAAATATCGCTGGATGATTTCGGTACAGGTTATTCGCTGCTGACGTATTTAAAAGATTCCCCATTGAATACGTCTAAAATTGACCAGGCATTTGTAGGCAGTATGGAAAGTCAGCAAACCTCGGCTCTGGTCAGCTCGATGATAGTGATTGGTCGTCATATGGGCCTAGAGCTAGTGGTCGACGGTGTTGAAACTCAGCAACAATTTGAAAATCTCAAGCAAATGGGGTGTAAAATCTTCTAGGGCTATCTATTTGGTAGGCCTATGCCAGAAATCGAGTTAATTCAGTGGTCTAAAAATGGGAGGTTATCATGAGTGAAAAACAAGGCGGCAACCTGAGTGCCGAGGAACAGCAATTTTGGAATGCCGTCGATACCTTTATCGATGCCGCTAACAAGGCTGTGGAAGACGGTGATCCTGGCGTTATCCGTTCTGCGGCCATGTATGCAGCCGCTAGATATTGCGCCTTTAATATCGCCAGTATGTCTGAATCGCGTAAGGATTTTCTCGAAGACAGTGAGGATTCGATTCTCCACCTGACGTCAGAATTCCAGAAGTTACTGGAAGAAAATATGGCTGACTATGGCGAAAATTATAAGGTGTATCTTAAAGCGGATGACTAGGTGTTACCCTGCATGTTTAGCCTGAATTATGCTCAAATCACATACGCTGGCGCTGATTCAAGGTAATTCAAAAACATTCAGTAGAGGAGGGAAATCGGGTAAAATTGCTCGATTAGTTATTGGATGTTTGCACCATGTTAAGTTATCAACACCACTACCACGCAGGTAATCACGCTGATGTGCTTAAGCATTGGCTACTGATTGAGTGTGTGAAATATCTACAAAAAAAAGACAACCCCTTCGATTATATTGATACTCACGCAGGCGCTGGCCTATATCAGCTGAATTCTACTCTTGCCAAGAAAACGGCTGAATACGAAGGTGGGGTACTCAAAATCGATTGGGCCGCTCACCCCGGGTTAAGCGAATATCATGCGCTGGTTGAAGATAGCCTGAAAAGCCACTGTTATCTCGGTTCGCCGGCCATCTTGAATAAATTGCTGCGCGCGGGAGACCAAGCCTGGTTGTTTGAGCTTCACCCTCAAACCATTGTTGAACTTGAAAAGCATTGTGCCTCTAAACGAAAAAGCTTTGTCGAGCAGGCTGATGGTTTTGCGGGCCTCCTGCGTTTGTTACCCAATAAAAGTCGGCGGGCACTTGTATTGATAGATCCTTCTTATGAAATAAAATCTGATTATCAGAGGGTTGTACAGGTAATGGAGAAAGCCTACAACAAAATGCCCCAAACCGTAATGTTACTGTGGTACCCCGTTGTGGAGCGGCAGCAGGTGGAGCAATTGGAAAGGAAAGTGAAAAATTCCAGTCTTCGCAATGTACAGTTGTTTGAAATGGGCGTGGGTGAGGATGAGCAAAAGGGTATGCAGGCATCGGGAATGATTGTTGTGAACCCGCCTTGGACATTGGCCGATACGTTCAACAGCGTTGTGCCGGAACTTTCAAAATCCTTAAGTGAGGATGGGGTGGGTAGGTGTCGGTGCGTGGAATTGGTGGCGGAGTAGGTTTAGAGTTGAACCAATAGTTGAATAAAAAAATGAAAAACAGAATAAAAAATTAACCCCCCGCAAAAAAATAAAAAAATGTGTTCCCACGCAAGAGCATGGGAACAAACATGCATCACGTTAGCCGTTAAGCGCTTGCCTAACCGACGCTAATTTTACACAAATCACAAACACTTCCATCGCAGCATCTACCTGTTCAACGCTAGGCACGGTGGGCGCAATACGAATATTGCAATCGCTGGGGTCTTTGCCATAGGGAAATGTTGCACCAGCAGGCGTAAGCTTCACACCTGCTTCGCCCGCCAATTTTACGACTTCTTTCGCTAACCCGGGTTTGGTATCAAACGAAATAAAGTAGCCGCCGTTGGCTGATTCCCACGCGCCTAGGTCGTTATCCGTAAAGGCCGTTTCTAGATGCTTGAGCACGCAGGCAAAACGAGGTTTGATAATGTCGGCGTGTTTTTTCATGTGCCTGCGCAGAGAACCCTCTTCCTCGAAAAATTTTGCGTGACGAAGCTGGTTGATTTTGTCGGGGCCAATAGTCATAAAGCCTAGTGATTGCTTGAAGCCACTAAGGTTCGTTTCACTTGCGCCCAAAAAAGCAACACCGGCACCGGCGAACGTGATTTTTGAGGTGGAAGCAAATTGTAAAACGCTGTTTTCGGTGCCGGCGGCTACACAGGCATCCCAAATACTGGTTAGCTGCACGGGTTGATCGGATAGGTCGTGCACGCCGTAGGCATTGTCCCAAAATATGCGGAAGTTTTTCGCGGCGGAGGTGTTGCCCAGTGCGGCAATACGTTTGACGGTATCTTCGCTGTAAATTACGCCGGTTGGATTGGAATATTTGGGTACGCACCACATGCCTTTGATGGCGCTGTCGGTGGCGACTAGGCGTTCCACTTCATCCATGTGTGGGCCCTGAGCTGTCATAGGTACGGTGATCATTTCAATACCTAAGTGTTCACATACCGAGTAATGGCGGTCATAGCCGGGAACCGGGCAAATAAACTTTACTGTCTCTTCTTTACTCCACGCTGAACCAGGGCCTTGCAAACCGAAGAAGTGAGCCACGGACATGGCCTGATGCATAAGGGTGAGGCTGCTATTGCCGCCGGTCAATACGTTTTCCTGAGGTAGGCCGAGAATGCTGGCACCGATGGTTTGGGTCTCGGGAATACCGTCGAGCCCGCCATAGTTGCGGCAATCCACGCCGCTACTTGTGGTGTACTCGCCTTTTAGAATACCGTCGAGAGCGTTAGAAAGTGTGAGTTGCTCGGAGGAAGGCTTTCCTCGGGTTAAGTCCAGATTAAGCTGCTGAGTTTTGATAGCATCGTACTCGCCGGCAAGTTGCTCTTCCAGCTCGGCGAGCTGTTCGGCGGAGGCGTTGTTAAGATTCAATGTTATCTCCTTAGAGTGAGTGAACGGCTGCCTGAATCCTGGGCGGCAACAAACCCATATCGATGAAAGATTATACAGGCGAAGGCTGGGGTAAATCAGTCAATTCCGCAGTGCGGTGGTAGAATGCTCGTTTGTCATTTGATTTAGGTGATTGTTTATGGATGTGAAAATTCTCGGGTTGGTGTTTTTTACCGCTTTTGTAGCTGAGCTGGGAGATAAATCTCAAGTATTGACCTTGCTCTTTGCGTCCAACAAGTCGGCCAGCCCGGTGGTTATTTTTATAGGTGTTTCCTTAGCGCTGGTACTCGCAACCGGTATTGGGGTTTTTGCTGGAAGCTTGTTTGGCCATTGGGTGAACGAGAAGATGCTGGCCTGGATCTCAGGCATTGGCTTTCTTGCTTTGGGGTTGATCACCCTGTTTAGGGCAATACAGCTGTCACAGTAGGAAAGGTAATGACAAGGCTATTCACATCTACGGGTTATCTCGAAGCAGATGATCAATCTACCACTCTGTCACTTCAGCGGCTGCCGGCTTTCTTGCGTGTGCTACTGACTACCGATGGCACGGTTACAAAAAGCCTGGAATCTTATTTTTGGGAGCCGGTCAAAGTTAAAAATTGTGGTCAGCAATACTTAACGCTTGCGACAGCCGCGCCGGTGATCAATCGCCAGGTTGGCGACAGGGTACTTAGGCGAACCGTGCAGCTTGTTGGCGAAAAGAGTGGTACATGTTATGCCACGGCGGTTTCGCTTATATGCGCCGAACTTCTTACCGATGGACTTAGAGCCAGTCTTGAGGGTGGGCGAGTGGGAGTAGGGGAGCTATTGCGAGAGTGTGGCCTGGAGACCTACAGGGAAATCGTGGCGATAGGTGAAGGCGGAGCTGCTGAGCCGCTGGCGGATGATGAATCGATTTGGCGAACCTATCGTATTGTGATGGAGCACCAGCCCTTTATTCAAATTACAGAGTTTTTTCCTCGGCCTATCTACCAATAACGTCGTCGGGTTTAGGGCGCGGCCTGGCAAACCCTATTGCAGCGTTGGCCTGCTTGGAAAGGCAATCAGCCTTCCTCTGCGCAGTCCGCCTTCCTCTGCGCAGTCCGCCTTCCTCTGCGCAGTCCGCCTTCCTCTGCGCAGTCCGCCTTACACTGAGGCTTGCCAGATCGCGCAGAGGCTAAAATCAGTTAATAGCGGTTTTCTTTAGTGTTATTACTTGTCGCATTAATTGAATTTAAGCTCGTCGAAAACGGGTCGTAAAAAAATTGTTCTAAATCTGTATTGAAATTTTTAAGTGCTGGGTTCTTAATTTTGATGATTCTTCTGGCCGGGAGGTTGGCAAAGTCTAGGCTTTCCTGATAATGCTCTTGCCATAAGGCAATTAGCGACCCATCTTTGTAAGCCCTCCTTAAACCAATATTCACTCGTTCTAACGCAGCGGTGTTTGCCGCACTAGAATAAAAAAAACGCGGCAAGGTATAGTGCAGTGCAAAGGATTTATTAAAGGAAAAGTTGGCAACATTACGGTTGTTGTTGAACTCGCTGAGTACTTCATTGGCCCCGCGACAAAATAATGAAAAGCGGTCGTTGGCCAGCATAGTGAATAAGCTCGTGTAGAGGGGTGATTCCACATGCTTGAGCTGATTGGCTTTGTAAATATCGATTTCTGCCCAGCCACTGCCCACGCCGAAGTTATAGGCCTGTAAGTCGCGTAAATTCTTTACTCGCAGCAAACGGGTTTTGTGTTTTGGGTTGGTAAAACAGACTCTGTAACCAACAACTCCAAGGTCTACTGGAAAGGGAGCATTGGCTAAACCTTGGTGATCCGGTGAAGCGCTGTAACTCAGCTTTAGCATAAAGTTTGGGAATTGATCCCGCTTGGCAGAGAGCGTTGCTCTGGGAACATTCATTACCGGGCTGGGGATGAGTAAGTAGGGACCATAGACATGGCTGGTTTTTCCAGCGCTAGCCTGAGGGCAGCTGTGTCATAATCAAAGCGCTGATCCGATGCGCTTTCGGAATTTCTATAGGTGAATACCGTACGTTCAGCGGTTATTCCAGTGGCAGACGCAAGGGGTGTAACTATGCTGGCCATGAGCCATAAACAAGCGTTAAACCGACTCCTGTATAAGTGTGGATACATGAGTGAAGCCCACTTCATAAACAGTTCTTTAAAGGCTTTTGTAGGAAAAGTATAGGTGCCGGGTTATTGAAGGTGAAGAACAATTCGGCATAACGGCTCGGGTCAGTAAATTTTGGGGGAATACAAGCCGACGCTTTTTATGGTGGGTAGGGGGCACAGTAGCCCACGGGCTTGTGCGCCAATCCCGTGGGTATATCTACAGCGGTGTATAGGTATTATTGAAAATGGTAGGTTATTGGTTGCGGGCTACTGTTTGTAAGCGCTACTAGCGCTCTATTTTCTACGCCAAGCAGCGATATTTCGAGCAGTAGTTTTTCCACATCGCCCGCCACCTCCAGCGTTCTAATAAACTCGCCCGAATCGTTTGTGGTGCCTGTGGTGAGTAATGCGGCCTCGCTGAGTTGTGGGTTATCCCAGCTGGAGACGAGGGCGTCTACTTGTTTCACCTTTATCCGTGTGCCCGCAGCCGGCGAGCCGGAAAGGTCGGTACCGGTAATGCGCAACACAAGGGTTTTGGTTGAATCGAAGTTAAAGCTTTCTTCGATATACAGTTCGGTTGAATCAGTGGCCTCGCCAGTTAGACGCTCTTGGCTTGGTGTGTAGCTTGGGGCCTTTACTGCGCTTGTTGGTGTTGGTGTTGGCTCTAATGGCGCAGTAATATTTGCAGCTGTGCTTGCGCCGGTTGGCGCAGAGCTGGCCGATGTGCTGCTACCGCCGCCGCAGCCGATGGAGAGACAACAATACAGAGTCAGTATGGCTGGAATATAAAGTTTCATCGATTTACCCTCAATTTCAATTGGTGATTAATGTGCACTGCAAGTGGGTCGGCTAAGCTCCAAGTCGCTTGTTGCTTGGAAGCCTATCGAACGGGTGTTGCCTGGTATCAGTAGGCTGTTCCAACCCAAATTTTCTGCGACCAGTACGCCCGCCTCACTATAGGAAGTGATAACACCCCAGCTGTCAGTAATGGTGACAGCTTGGCTTAAGTCGAAGGTTATGCTCCAGCTGTGAAGGTCGATTTCTCCGTTGTTTACTATTTCAGCGTCTACTTGAATTTGCCCATCGAGCTGTGAAAAACCGATGATATTACAATCAATCGCACTGGCTGCGCTGGCACTTTGTGGCGGTAACACGGGTTCAAAGCGGTTGTCATCACGGCAAAAGTAGTGGGTATTGCGGGCCGAGGAGTGAAACCAGTTCTGAGCGGTCTGTCCGGAGCTTTCTACCCAGGTTTCGTACTCAGGGAATGCCCAGAGTACATCGATATACTCTTTGGGGTAACACCAGTTAGTTGTAACTTTAAGCGCCCATGGCAGGTTGGTAGCGTTCTTGAAATAGCGATTAGTTTCGGGGTTGGAAGTGTCATCGTTTTTTCCCAGCTGGCTAGAATCAAACAGGTCGGTGGGCGGATAATTCGCAAAGTGAATCTCACGGCTACGAAAATCGGTGCGAAAAATAAAGAAGTCGAGATCTGAGTGGTTTAGTTGCAGTGGCGCGTTGCTGAAACTGATGTCGAGGGTGAAGGCTACTGGGTCGAAAGTGGCGCAGTCTGTTTTTGTATTGAAGTGCGAGCAGCTTCCGGATTCCCCGGTGTTGGTATAAGTATGGCTATCTTGCCATAGGGCAATTACCAAATCGGACTGCCCTGCTTCGGCGTTTTTTTCGTAGACTTTTCCTGCGATGTTAAGGCTAGCGTTGGCGAGTTGTGATGGTGCGACGGACATCAGTCGAAGGGCAAAGCCGTTATGATGACTGGCACCTCGGGCATCTATATAGCCATGGATAATTACACCACTAATATGGCCGTTGGCATCGTAGGTGGTTTGCATGCGTTCACGCACGACTAGGTCGTTCATATCGTAGTCGCCCATGTCTGGCCAGTTATCCTCATAGGCAAGTGTGACCCAATCAGTTTGTGAGGGAAAAAAGCTACTGAATGCGCGGCTGTAGTCGTTTGGGAACTCGTCCTCACTGTCGGCGATACCGTCGGCATCGCTATCGTTGGCTTCAGGGATCTTTACTAGAGAAGCGGTTTGAATGGCTGTCGAAGGTGAGGCTTTGACAGAAAAGACGGCGTCATTAAAGTCGTTGTCACCCCAGCTCCTTGGTAAATCTTCAAATCCAATAATCACTTCGGCAACGTCTTCATCAAACAGCAGTACGTTGTGCTGTCTCAACTCATTGGTAGGGTCTGGGTTCAGGTGTTTGAGCGAGTAGTAGTAAGGTACGGCAAAGGGCTTAACACCTGTATCGTACCAAAAACCGTTAGCTGCAATAAAAAAACCAATGCTGGTTCCTGCTTCAAAGTACCCTAGGTTTACCCGGTGGCCATTGGTTAAGTGAGGGTATGAAAGGTTGGGGAAAATAACGGTTTCATCTATTTCTTCACGGGTGGTTGGCGGGTTGTTTTTATCAAACGTAAAAAACCCGAAAGAATTCCGGTAGCCTGCGCCTTCATGTAAGAAGGTAACGGAAACTTCGCCGTCTTCCTGTAAGGTAATGTTAGAGCCTTGGTCACCGGTAAGAAAAGCTTCATTTACTTTTGCTTCTGGCAGTGCGTTAGCAATGCGATTAAAAAAATCGGTAGGATACTCGTTGCGGGCATACGCTAATTGGTCCGGCTTTCCGGTACTTTGATTGTAGCCATACGGCCAAGATTGTCCCGATAAGAAATTCCAAATGTATTGTCCATCAACCATTTCTGTAGCGTTGGATTTGTGCGAGGCAAGTATGCAGCCTGCCACCAGAATTAGCGCTTTCATTTCGTTGGAGATCATCGTAATACCTGCCTTAAGGGTTTAAGCTATAAACTAGGTATTACGAAAACTGTGCCAATGTTGAAAAATTAAATTAGTGGGTGAAAATGACGATTTTTCCTAATATTTATCGAAGTTAGAGCATTTTTTCCCATATTGATTTGCATAATGAAAATACCGAAAGAGCTTGCCGTTAGTGTTCTGTCAGTATGCAAAACCAAACAAGGCGCCATTGGCGCCTTGTTTGGTTTTGTTCGCTTGAGTAAGTATTCAGCAATGGCTGCGATTTGTTGTTAGTGGGTTAAGCCTTGCATAGTGTTTGAGGGTGGAAAGCCTGTATTTTGTTCTCAAGCGTAATGACTTGAGGGGTAGAAGCTTTAATCTTGGGTCGGCCATAATGGTATGGGCTGCTTTTAATTCGCCGTTTGCTATCAGTGTTTCAGCAATGTGAATTAAATGTGTGGCGGTGTAAGCCAGTACTGCTGTGTGTAACTCTCTGGGTATTTGATTGAGGGTCACGCCCTTTAGTAGGCGTCGACTGAAAGGGCATTCCTGATAACTGATAATGGCGTTGCAGGCTCTGTTGTTGGCATCAAGTTGATAAACTGAAAGTTGAACTGGGCTGTACGCGATATCGGTTTTTAAAGCCACTTTTGACCAAACGTCTTGATCCTCACCCATGGGTTCGTTCAGTGGGAACCCTCCTATTTCGTTTAGCAGGGTTTTCTCTATACAAACTGATGATGTCATAAAGGGTAAATCGCCACGAGCAGATATTGAAAAATAGTTATTTAAAATAGAGTTTTTATCGGTTCTACTATTCATTCGGATTTTCGGTTGTATTCTTTTTCCGGCTTGTTGTTTGTAGTAGTTGGTGGCCTGCGCGCGCGCGCGCGGGAACTGCCGGATTAACACCACTAATTTCTCTATAAAGCCTGGTAGCCAGTGGTCGTCTGCATCTAAAAAAGCAATATGGCTGCCCGTTGCTTCTTTAATGCCCGTGTTGCGTGCCGAGGATACGCCGCCATTGGTTTGGTGGATTAACCGTGTTTTGTACAGGGCGGGGTTATGCGCTATTGCTTCGGCAACGGCGGCTGCGCTTTTATCTGTTGAGCCATCGTCTATTACCAGTATTTCATGTGCCGAATATGTTTGAGCGGCTACGGATATGAGCGTTTTCACGATATGTAGCTCTTTGTTGTAAAGGGGGATGACCACTGAAATTGTGGGGCATTTAGCTTTCATTTACGTTACTCCAGTTGGACATGGCCATACTCACGGCTTGAGGAACTGTTAACTCTGGTGTTTCGAACCCTTGATCGAGAGCGTGCAACATTGTTTCAGATAAACATTCGGGGTCTATGTTTTCCGCATCAAATTGATACGCTTTGGGAATACCAACTTGTTCGCACCAGCCGTTACATTTACTGTGGTAATTCAGCGAAAAAACCGGTGACTCGGCTAAAAATGCAAGAATAGCCGCATGTAAACGCATCCCCAGCACCAGCTCAAAACGGCCTAAATTTGCAAGAACGTTATGTGGGTTCGGGTTGTAGCTAATATGTTCAGCCACGGCGTTTTTGGGCAGAAGCGCAATGAGTTCTTTATGTATAGCCTTGTCACCGAGGGTTTCGTGGCCATTAAAATCCAGGAAGGTGAAGCGCTTGCCGGTTTGTCTGTACACTTTACTGAGGGCGGCTGCCAGCGATTTCAGACGTTGGGTTTCACGCTCCTCGTTGAGTCCACTAAGGCGCTCTTTGGGACATAGCGATATGGCAATACCTTCTCTTGCGCGTTGGGCAGGCTGTATTTTCTTAGACATTTTTAATAGCGGCGCAAGATCGAATGTGAGCTTCACATTAGCGCTGGGGGCGATGGTGCTTGCGATGTCATAACTATGCCAATCGCGAACGCCAACAAAGGCACATTCGTTTAACAGTTTTGCACAGGCAATTTCGGCTTTATTGTTTTTAAACGGGCCTATGCCAATACCTACGCCTATGGCTTTTCTTCGAGCGCTGAGTTTGATTAGGTCGCGTTTAATACCAATGTCGTGTTCGTTGTGCAGTACTGAGCCTCCACCAAAGAAAACGCGATTACAGCCCACAGATTTTCCATATTGCAAAAGCCTGTTTTGACCACGGAACCTTTGCTGGGCTTTTAAGGTGGCGGAGAAGCTCCCGGCACCATCAATATGAAGTGGTTGTGGTGTGCTGACAACGAAATCGCTATAACGATAGAATTTCTGTGCGCCCCAAACGGTGCTTGCCAGGAGTGCGTCGTCTCCTGAATTCTGCATGCCGTAATAACCGCACAAATAAGCTTTATGACTCATATTTTACCTCTTAGTCGAATGATTATTTATACTCTACCTGGAGCAAGAGTAGTGCCAGTGTGGTTGATTTGTGGGCGTAAGCTGATACCCAGCCAAAGCAGTGCTGGCCAGTAGATGTAAGCGAGTATTTCTAGGTTTTCGAAAAAACTGTAGCTCAGCATGATTACGCAAATACCTAGCGCCGTTCGTGCCGTTTTTGATTTTTGTGCGGCGATAAGCATGTAAATAGACGTGAGTGCCAGCGGTAATGCTAGGGCAAATAGACCCACAATGCCTTTGACAAAGAGCAACCCGTACCAGGAGTGGTGAGTGCCGATTGGCATATACTCAACAATCTTCGGCCCGCGTTCGACGGTACCGTGGCCCCATATGGGCGCTTCATTTTCCCAGCGTTGTAATGCCAGCCTCGCGAGAGTGCCGCGCACACGGGTAGAGCCGGGGCGACTTTCTTTAACCTGGGTATAAGACTCCAAAACCCACTGGTAAATGGGTTCACCTAGTAACACGAGGGCGGGCAGAATAATGGCGGCGGCTATCCAGCTGAGGGGATGTTTGAGCGTGCTGAGTAAAATCATAATGGGCACAATCGCAATGAATATAGCCCAGCCGGCCCGCGACTGGCACAGCAGGCACATAGTGAGTGCGCCGGCAATACCCAGTAAACGCCATCTTCGATTAGATTCCTGTAGACATATCACCAGTTGAAAGCAGCTCAATAGTCCTGCCGCCGGAGCCCAGGGGCCAGTAAATTGCCAGCGGGCCATACCGGTTTCAGGGTTTATGCCAAATAGCCTGACTCGAAAGGCTTCTTCTGGGCCGCCGATGACTTTGAAGGGGGACATATACAATTCCCCCGACAGGCCAATTACGTAGGCTGCTATGCCCAGAAGGGCGAAGGGAATAGCACTGGCCGCGGCGACGCATACACCTCGGGTGACGACCTGTGGACGTATAGTGGTGATGCAACCGAGTAGCGGGAAAAGTGCGAGCAGTGCCCAGCCTTTGGCCCAACCGATTGTCGATTTAATTGTGGCACCCGTACCGAGTTGTCGGTCGATATGGGCAATGAGTAGGGCAGCTAGCATTACTAGCATGGCTAATATCCAGAACCACACTATGGGTGAGACTAAGGCCAGAATGGGCACAGGGAATTTGGCTTTACCCAGCAGGTAAACGCGCAGCAAGAAAACCCCCAGCAGTGCCCAGCCAAGTACAGATCCCAGTACATAGAGCCCCCCGACTACATAAATGGGGTAGCTGAATATCAGTGCAGAATAAACTAGCTGTTCTTCAGCAGTAAGCTGATTAAATATTGACGGTGCCATGCGGTGAATAATCCAAACAGAATAAAGAGAATCGCCATTGCGCCAATGGCGATAGCGATAGTGGTGTTAGGGCTTTTGGGGGCATAGGGTAATGACGGTAAACCCAGCATCTGTAAGGCTGGGTAAGAAGCAAAAATGTCCGATTTACCCGCTTCCAGTTTGACCGCAGCCGAGGTAAATACGGCTTCGGCAAGTGCGTGTTCACGTTCTAGCCGCTCTAATTCAGCCGACTCACGGGTAAACACTTTAAGTCGGTCTTCGAGTTTAGTTTCAGTAATATCTAGCTGAGTGCTCTCTGCTTGAAGGCCCTGAAGTTTTGCGTAATTCTCCATTAGTGAAGCGAACAGCTCTGCCCGATGGATACTTGAGGCTAGATCGATGTTGTGCAGAATTTCGGCCGATTGAGTGCCAACCAACTTGGTACTCCTAAACTTCAGCGATTGCTGTGCTGTATCGTAGCGTAGGTTTTGTGCCACCACCTTGGGGTGTTTACTGCCCCATAGGCTGGAATACTCGGCTACTTTCATGGCGCTGGTGTCCAGTTCTTTCAGGTAGCCTCGGAATTCGGGATCACTTTGCAGGCGAAACGCTTGCCCAGCCAGAGCGGGGGATACCCCTAAATCAATCCCTAGCTGGCGAACAAAATCATGGGCGTTGCGGACGCTAGATTGAACAGATATACGCCGCTCATTGATATTGGTAAGCGTGTGCATGAGTTGTGTAACTTGTTCGCCAGAGACCAGCAGTGAACGTTGTTGAAAATCAACGATGGCCTGTCGGGTTTGCATAAGCCGCAAGCGGTATTGCTCCATTACCGAGGAAATACTGTTGTCTCTTCGCAACATTTCATCCTGACGCAGGCGTTCGAGTTCCTCCTGAAAAGAGTCAAATAAAGCCCAGGCATATCGCTGTGCCGATTCAGCGGAGCCACCATCGGCGTGGATGTAAATAATGGAAGTACGCTCGCGCAGCTCGATACGAGGTGGTGTTAATGCTGTGGGGTGAACCCCCAAGCGTGCGGCTGCACTTTGTATTACGCCCCGGCTTTTGAAAATCTCTTTATAGTTCACCAGCGGGTTGAAGGCGATACTTGAAAATGGCGTGCGGGTAGACTGTGAGGCTGATCCAACGTCGTCGATAGCAAAGTTACTGGAACTGCCAGACCCGGGCAGAACCACACTTAAGGCGCTTGCGTAAACGGGGGATTTACTGAGATAGGCGACCACTAGCCCAGCCACGATGAGGGTCGCAAGCAGGGATACCCATAGGTATTTGTATTGACGAAAGCGGCGGCTAAATCGGCCTTGGTGTGTTGCTAGTACGGGAAGCGTATTCATCGTTTAGCCCTCTAAAACATCAGTAGGATCGGGGAGATGATCTCGCTGACACTGCGGGCAATATCCCGTAGGTTTGAAGCGTCCGAGTCATAACAGGCGATGGCGTCATTGGGCATCAGATGAGGATTAATGTCCTCGCGGTGAGGAAATCGCAGAAGAGATTCGACCGAACGTTCAATGACCTGCATTTGATCGGTGATGGGGTTTTTACTGGAGAGCACTATTTTACGTGGCGCGTTAACAAACTGGGTGCCGCCCACGCAGTTTGCAGAAACGGCGGCTTGAAGAAGGGTTGAGCCGTAGGGCAAGTTACTGCTGTAGCGACCAATCGCTGCGCCTGAATTATCGTTCGCGGGTTGGGTTAAGTTAGACATAAATACGCGAAAGCCACGTGGTGTAACCTGCGAGGGGCGTGCGAGACTGGATTGAAAGCAACCGGTGGTGGGCACAATGATTTGATCGCCGTCTACTAGCGCTACGTCTTGCACGGGTTTGCCCTGCATAACACCGGAGAGGTCCAGCTCAACCTGCCAGCCACGGCGTAACAAGATCACTTGATCTAGTTTGGCATCCGGACGAATACCGGAAGCCGCACGAATAGCTTCTACAATCGAACGCTTAGCGGCAAAATCGCCAATAGCGCTGAGGCGTTCACTGACAATGCTTTCTTGGCTATTCTCGTTAATGGTGACTCGGCCAGGGTTAAATACCGCACCGCTCACACCAATGTTCACCGGTGCCCAGTGTTTTACTCGAACGCTGGCTCGGGCTGCAGTGGGCCGAAAAATTTCTGCGCGAACCAGTGCCATCTCAATTTTTTCAGCGAGCTGTTGAACGGTAAGGCCGGCGGAGGCAATGGGTAAAAGCAGGGGTATATGCAGGGAGCCATCGGGGTTTAAAACATATTCGTTATTAAAGCCCTCACCGTTTTCGATTTGTACTTCCAGCATGTCCCCGGGGCTGAGGGGTATACCACGATTAAAAGCATAGCTGGGAGGCGTGGCGAATTTGGATTTCTGAGACGGATCTAACGCGTGGTCTGCTCGAAAATGTGCTGTTCTATAGTTATCGCCTGAATCTTCGCAATTCAGGTTAGAGGCGAACACGTGGCGTTGACTTCCGTCATGGGCAACATGGTGACCGCTATCGCCCGACTGGCCATAAAATTCACCATCGGCATCTACGGGGGATCTTAAGGCGTGGTGCTGCGTACACGCGGTGGTAAACAGGCAGCTAACCAAGAAGACTGACTTTAGAATAGATGAAGATAGCATAGTGACCTCGCAACATTTTCTTTAATATTGCATGGGTCGTGCCATATCTTAAGTTATTGATTTACATAGTAAAATGTATGTCGAGCGAAAATTTGAAGATGCATATTCGTAATCTGCAAATAGCTAAATTGCGCAATTTGCACTTTGCAAAAACGTGAGAGGCTGATGTGTAGTGGCTTTTTTAGTGTTGGCGGCGAAAATGACGTTGCACTGTTGGTGTGGCGCATTCACAGAAGCCTGCATTTTTTAGATGAGAGATCACCATGACCCGTAATAGTAAGCGAAATATAGACGTCTATACGCACCATGTTATGAGCGCTATTGACCCTGAGGTTACTAAAACTTTAAATCTTGTTCAGTTGCGCGCAATTCGCACGGCGGTTAGTGCAAATGCGCCTTTTCGTCAGCATGCCATCGATATTCGAGGAGTGTTACCGCTGTATTTTCTAAAACTCTATTTTGTTATTTTGATGGGCAAAGACCGCAGGTTGGACACCCGAGCAAAGGAACAAAAAAGGATGGTGCACATGCAGGGGCTCAGCACTTTTGTATTTGCGTACTTTATGCTGGCGGCGGCCGTGCCGATATTGTTAATAATTGTATATGGTATAAAAAGTATTTTAGGTGTTGATCTGTTCCCAGATCAACACCTGTTTGATTTTTTTAAGGATCTTTAGGGTACTCTTAGTACGCACCGCGACCACTTATCACCGCGGGCAAGGTTTTCAACAAAATATTAATATCCAGTAAAAGGCTTTTACTGGTTACGTAACGGAGGTCCAGATCAATCTGCTGTTCGAATGTAGTGTCGGCCCGGCCAGATACCTGCCATAAACCGGTCAAGCCCGGCGTTACCTGCAATCGCCGTCGAGCTTTATAATCGTATACCGCAACTTCCTGTGGCAGTGCGGGACGAGGACCAACCAAGGCCATCTCACCTTTCACTACATTCAATAATTGCGGTAGTTCGTCTATGGACAGTTTGCGAATAATTTGACCAATGGGAGTAACACGGGGATCGCTAAAATGTTTTTTGCACACACCCTCACGATCACTCTGCTTATTCTGTACTTCGATATGACTGGGATGATCTGCACCATACATAGAGCGAAATTTATATAACTTAAATTCCTCACCATTTTTACCCACTCTTTGTTGGCAGAAAATTGCCGAACCTTTACTTTCCAAACGTATCGCCAAGCACACGAGCAGTAATATGGGGGAAAGCACAACAAGCCCTGCGGCGGCGGCAGTACGCTGAATACTTGGAGATAAACCGGGCTGACCGGGGGCAAACCAAGGGTGCTGAGAGAATGAAGAAATAAATTTTGAGAACGCAGATGGCTGATAATTTAACATGGCTGTAACTCCAATAAAGGCTTTCGACTTAAGTCTAAAAAATATGGGGTTGTTGATCTTGCTAGTGGCTAGTTGGGCGGTTATAAAAAGCCAAACGCAGTAGGTAAAGGGGGTTGCCCATTACGTAGCGGTTAAACTTTGCTCGTGGTTCCATCAGTAGGCGAAAAATCCATTCCATACCTATCTCGCGCATCCACGGTGGTGCTCTGCGAATATTGCCAGAGTAGAAATCGAACAATCCGCCCACCGCGATAATGGTTCGGATGTTGAGTTGATGTTGATGACTTTCCACCCACTGCTCCTGAACGGGGGAGCCCATTGCCACTAGGCAAATATCGGCACCGGAGGCATTTATCATGTCGATGACTTCATCAGAATGATTTTTGTCGAAATACCCGTGATGAATACCGGCGATATCTAGCTGGGGCCACTGTTGTTGAAGATTTTTTGCGGCTTTTTCGGCTACTCCAGGTGCTGATCCGAGCATGAATATCGACAGTTTTCTTTTTGAAGCGCCTTTACAAATATGGGGTAAAAGATCCGTACCATTTACATTTTCACGCAGTTTTACACCCATTCGGCGGGCACCCAAGCGAACACCGGATCCGTCTGCCAATACCATGTCGGCATTGTTCAATGCTGAAGTAAAGGCATTATTCCTTACGGCTATATTTACTGAATTTACGTTAACGAAAAATACTGATCGGCAAGTTTCTTTCGGCGCAGAAAGAATAGTGTCTACAGCACTCTTGGCTGTGGCGTTATGGATTTTTATGCCAAACAGGTTGAACGTTGATGGTGTGGGTAAAGCGTTACCTTGGTAGATCGCATGGCAAAGCAATGTTTTAGCCATAATGGATAAATTAAAATGGAAGCTGTTGTGGCTCTCGTGAAAGCGGATCGTTTCACCATGAGTCATTTCAATATTACCAATTAGCTGGCGTTGACCGTGCAGGCTGAATAAACCAGGCTTTAGTGATGTTAATGGCGCTAGTGCATCATCGTGGCAGGCATGTTTAAGGCTTACGCCGCATAAGCTGATATCGCCGCGAATAACATTCAATAAAAGTAGGGTGTTTTTGAGAATGCCATACGGCCACTGTAAAAAAACAATTTGTCGACCCACGGCATCCTGAATAATGGACTGCCTGAGGTAGGGGGATCCATTGATAGCGGCGAGTATGCCGTTAATCACAAATATGGGTGAAACAATTATGATGATCGAACAGGCTACGCATGCTTCAAACATTTCAAAACTGTTTATTCTTCGTCTGGCTGGTCTGCTTAATTGGTGCATGGCGCTACCCTCGTTTTGATTTGTAAAGGGTCTATTGCAGTAGCCGTGCCATCCTAAATAAGTTTTTTAAATCATTGTTTTTAATAAGTAAAATGGATATTTCTGGTTTTTTGTTGTTGGCGATTTGCAGATTGCAAATCAATTTGCAAACCGGTATGTGAGCCGGTATGTGAGAAAAGTATATATTTTTTAATAAATTGAAATTTGCTAATAGAGGTTGGTTAAATTATTAGGAAATATTTAGGTCGGAGGCGTGTGCAGGAGGTTTGCAAGGTAACGAAAGTTGAAAAACTGTTGGCGAGAAGTAGTTGGCGTTCTACTGATCGGGCTACATAAAATTAACGCTATGGCAAATATTGTGCAGTTGTTTGTTGTCGATTTTTTCTGTGGAGTTAAAAAGCTTGTGTGTTCGCGTAAGCACCGCGAGAAAGTAGTTGAGCGCCTTGTGTCGAATGAAATCGGCTGCTCGTGGTTTGTACAGTTTTCGCAGGGGGCCTGCGCTGTAATGACGGATATAATCATTGAGGTTTGCGTCGGAATTGTTATTCCAGTGTTTGCTGAGAATGGCGATACTCGCGTTGGCTTTGGCAAAATGAATGATGTGTCCGTTTTCACCCCAGCCCACATCGTCTTCCGGGGGTAGGCTATGGTCACGATGAGATAAAACGGTATTGAAAAAATTACGGCTGGCGACATCGTTTTTAATTATGAGTACGCCTGAGTTGATTCGACCACTATAGCCGTTGGCGACATAAATTGATTTTTCTTGCTGTTGCAAATCGATTATGGGAGGGCAGTTAGATTGGATTTTGGCATCGGCATCAATAAAAAATACCCAGTCAAAGTCCATTGAAAGGGCTTTTTTAATTAAATGAATTTTTAGCCAAGCGACATCTAACCCAAGGGTGGTCAGCTGCGGGCGGTCAACTACACTGTAGGTGTACCCGTGTCTTTGTGCATACTCACGCTGACTTTCGAGATTATCTCGATACAGCCAGTGATATCCGCGGGCGGCCAGGGTGAAGATTAGGACCTTGGGCATGAAAACCTCTATATTTCTATTCGTTGAGCTAATATTTAAAAGGGCTGCCAGCTGAGCTGTGTGGCTTACCGTATGGAACCTGCACTTATGGTGCCAAAATAATTGGGAGCCGTATTGAATGACGAATGAATCATCCGTTTTGGCCCGCATATTATTTGTGGATGATGAAACCGCTATTCTCAAAAGTTTGCGCCGCACCACGCAGCCAATGCATGCGGAGTGTGTGTTTGTCGACAGTGGAGCAAAAGGGTTGGAGCTGCTGGAGCAGAAACCCTTTGATGTCATTGTGTCGGATATGCGTATGCCGGAGATGGATGGCGCTACCTTCCTAGCGGAAGTGGCGCGCATGTATCCGGAATCTATGCGCCTCGTTTTATCGGGCTATTCCGACGACGATCTGATAATGGCGGCTATTAACGAGGGCCGAATTTGGGGTTTTGTGCATAAGCCCTGGGAAGATAATCAGCTGTTAGTGACGCTAAGTCAGGCGATAGCGGCACAGCAAATGATGGTAGAGAGGGCTTTGCTTCGCCACACCGTTGAGCGATTTACGCGCGATCATAAAGAAAGCTTTTGTCAGTTTATTGGTCGGTCGACCCCGATGCAGGCGCTATACAGTCAGATAGAGCGTGCCGCGCCCAGTAGGGCGTCTGTATTTATCACTGGCCCGAGTGGCACCGGGAAGGAGTTAGCGGCAGCGGCCGTCCATCAGATGAGCCCGCGTGCTAACGGCCCTTTTATTGCGCTTAATTGCGCGGCTATCCCAGCGGATCTAATGGAGTCTGAGATATTCGGGCATGTGAAGGGTGCTTTTTCGGGGGCGGTATCCAATCGCGATGGTGCTGCGAGTCAAGCGCACGGTGGCACCTTGTTTCTCGATGAATTAGGTGAGATGGATATAGCCTTACAAGCTAAATTACTGCGGTTTATTCAAACCGGTAGTTTCCAGAAAATTGGCGCTTCACGTTTGGAACAAGTTGATATTCGGTTCGTGTGTGCTACCAACCGTAATCCGCATGAAGCCATTGAGAAAGGCTTGTTACGCGAAGACTTATACTACCGGTTGAATGTAGTAGCGCTTCATCTGGCGCCTTTGGCTGAAAGGGAGGGTGACTCAACGCTGTTAGCCAACTATTTCTTAGGGTTGTATGCCGAGCGTGAAAATAAAGAGCTTGCTGGGTTAAGCCAGGATGCCGAGCGTCTGGTACTGCGCTATGATTGGCCGGGCAATGTTCGTCAGCTTGAAAACTGCCTGCATTCTGCTGTGGTCATGAGCCCTGGGCCGCTAATCACCAGCTCGGACCTAGCGGAGGCGTTACAGCTAAGCAGTGAGGTGCGAGAACGGTTGACCGAAGTTGATGATTTACAGGCACCTAGGGCCAACCCGATAAGCGCTATGTCCCCAGTATTGCCTTTGACCCCAGCTTCAGGGCAAAGTGACGCCGCTCTCAGGCCCTTGGCCGATGTTGAAAAAGAGTACATAGAGTTCGCCATAGCCCAATGCGAAGGCAATGTGGTGCAGGCAGCGGCTGTTCTACAAGTTAGTCCCTCTACTCTCTACCGTAAAATGCAAAGTTGGTCGTCTGTGAAAAGTGCTTAGCAAATTGCGAATAGGCTTTCGCAATTTGCTAAGCACCTAAGACCGTTTCTCCCCCTCAGTCCAAATTCCGCTTTCCTGCGCCTGCCACTGGCTCTAAACATGCTTTTTGGCGAGCAATGCCAATTCTGGCAAGACGATTGCAACTCGGCTCCTGCTTACTCATTCCCGCGAGATAAATCCATGGCCCTGCTTTTGCAAAAAATTGTCACCGACAAATTATTTAGGAATACCAGTTGGATGATGTTGACCGAAGCGGTTTCAAAAATTAGCCGGTTACTCACAGTGGTGGTAATGGCCGCTTATCTTAGTCCTGAAGCTTTCGGTATAGCCGCGCTGGCCCTAGCCTGTCATGAATTGATCCGTATTTTTAGCCGAGCGGGGGCAGGTGCTGTCGTTATTGGATGCAGTGAAGAGCGGCTGAAACGAACCGCCGCAAATGCCTCATTGCTTCAGTGGATCACTTGTGTGGTGCTGACGGGTTTACAGTGGTCGATAGCGGAGCGCATTGCATTATTTTACCAGGAGCCACAATTGGAGGTGTTACTTAAAACACTGGCCTGGACGTATCTTTGCTACCCCTTAGTGGCGGTGAAAGTATTTATGCTACAGCGACAAAATCGATTTCGATATTTCTCCCTTGCGAATGCCGCAACGGTTATAACCGACAATTTGGCCATCGCCGCTTTGCTCTTTATGGGTGAAGGTATTATGGCCGTGGCTTACGCTAAGATTCTCGCGGCTTTGGTATGGATATTGGTCTTTGGGTTTGCAAAAGTAGAAACGTTGCGGCCGAGTTTTCATAGGGCGACCTTTGTTCGCCTAACTATAGTTTCTGTGCAATTATTTCTAGCCGATAGTTTGAGGGCTTTGCGATTTCAAGTGGATGTATTTATCGCTGCGCGGCTGTTAGATCCACTGTATTTCGGTTATTACAGCTTCGCAAAAAGCGCTGGTGTAGGTTTAAGTCAATCGTTAACTCAGGCTTTTCTATCAAGCTTGTACCCTTATATTTGTGAGCAACTGAGAGCTGGACGAGAACAGCCTGCGCTGAGGAAGGCAACGTTGTTCGCCGGTACAATTGCGTTGGTGTTTGTGTTGCAATCACTGGCTGCGCCAATCTATATACCCATACTATTTAACAGTAAGTGGGACGCTGCTATACCTATCGTTTCCATTCTATGCCTTACCGGAATTACAGCGATTCTCGCGGATACTTTTTCAAGCTTCATAAGGGCGAAGCAGCAAGCGAAACCTGAAATGATACTCATGGCCGCCAGCGTTGCTTGTTTTGTATTCACAATTTTAATTTTCCAACCCAATAATGGGATTGCTCTCGCGTCAGTTACGACCGTTGCCAGTGTATTCTGGCTGCTACCCATGCTCTACGTGAAGAAAATCCCGATGATGTTTATTCAGCCAAAGGTGGTGACATGAAGACTGTAAGTAAACCAATATTTTCTGTTGTTATGCCGATGTATAACGTTGAAAAGTTTGTTGCGGAAGCGATTGAATCGGTATTAAAGCAGACGTATGAACATTTCGAGCTTATTTGCGTAGATGATGGTTGTACCGATGGTACGCTTGAGATACTGGCGAAAGTTACGGATTCTCGAGTGCGGCTTGTGCAGCAGAAAAATATGGGGCTCGCAGCTGCGAGAAATACCGGAATTGGTGATGCACGGGGGGTTTATATTGCGTTGTTAGATTCCGATGATGCGTGGCACCCCGAAAAATTAAAAATGCATCTACAACATTTTAGAAACAACCCTTCGGTGGGTGTAAGCTATTCGGCTTCGGCGTTTATGGACGAAAAGGGGCGCGATATGGGCGTTGGACAGTATCCGAAAACGAAAAATGTGAGTGTTGCCGATATTTTTTGTAGAAACCCAATTGGTAATGGTTCTGCAGCGGTCATTCGCCACAGCCTGCTAACGCAGATGATGGAAATAAGGGAGGTTGCGGGTGGTTACCGGGCGACCTATTTTGATGAGTCTTTCCGACAATCTGAAGATATCGAGTTTTGGCTGCGTACGGCATTGCGAACAAAGTGGGATTTTGCAGGAATAGATAAGGCGTTAACGCGGTATAGAGTGAATTCCAGCGGACTGTCGGCTAATCTGGACAATCAGCTTTGTGCTTGGGAACGGATGATCGAAAAAAACCGAAGTCTGAATCCAGGTTTTTTTAAAGAGTGGGAGGGCTTAGCCAGGGCCTACCAGTTACGCTATCTTGCTCGCCGAGCGGTGCAGTCGCGTAATAGTCTTAAGGCGATTAATTTGTGTTTCTCGGCTATGTTGTCTAATTGGCGTATCGTTATTAAGGAACCTGCTCGTACTTTTGTAACCTTTGCTTGTGCGTTCCTTAGTGTTTTCCCCGCAAGTGTATACGGTAAAGTAGAATCTTCTGCGATGAAACTATTTCAGTGGTTGCGTAGAGAAAAAGAAAACCTGAATGGTGCACCAATTGCTTGAGGAGCAGCTGCTTTAACTCAGGACGAATGCCGAATAACGCCAACGTTACTGATGCAATGTTGGTTTTTTATTGTGGTGCACATCTAATTGTCGCGCTGAGGCTACCATCAATTATTTAAGTTGCCCAAAGATACGCTAGAGGCGTTGTGGTTTTTCAGTGAGAGTTTCAGCAGAGTATAGTTTTGAGGCTGACTATATAGAGTTTTGGTGTGATGCTAGTTTTGGGGCTGATGGTAGTTAACCGTGCGGTAAGGGGCTAGGCGCCATTGGGGAGTTCAATCGTGAAGGTAGTACCCTTGCCGATTTCGCTTGATGCTAGCAGCCTGCCGCCGTGCTTTTCAATGATGTTTTGTGAAATAGACAGGCCTAAACCTGTGCCCTTGCCGGGATCTTTAGTTGTGAAAAATGGGTCGAATATTTTCAATAGGTCTTTGGGGGCAATCCCATGCCCCGTGTCACTCACAATCACTTTAATCCCGCCTTCTATCGTTGAGGTGGAAATGGCGATAGTACCCTTTTCAGGAATGGCATGTGATGCGTTAATAAGGAGGTTTAGAATGACCTGCGAGAAGCCTCCTGCAAAACCATAAATATCGGGGAGATCGTTGTACTCCTCAACTATTTCAGCTTTGTATTTTAATTCGTTCCACACGAGCTTGAGGGTATTTTTTACAGCATCGTTTGGGTTAAATAATTTTTTTTTGTCGCTATCTGGTCGAGAAAAATCTCTTAGGCTGCGTACGATACTAGCAATTTTATCCATGCCCATAATGGAGTCGTTGATAATGTCTTCAAAATCTTCCATTAAAAAGTCTAGGGTATGCTTCTCACTTAGCTCGGTATAGCTTATGGTTTTGCCTTGATTAAGCTCTTCCTGTAGCTCAGAAAGGAAGGCTATAAATTTAGTTCGGTACCGATTTAGAGAGGTAAGGTTACTTTTCACATAGGCAGATGGGTTGTTGATTTCATGGGCAACCCCTGCCGCGAGCTGGCCGATAGAGGCCAGCTTCTCCTGGTGTAAGAGCTGTGTTTTTTGCTGCTTAAGTCGATTGTAGGCGGAGGTTAGTGTTGTATTAGCCTCGTAGAGTTCGCGGGACTTATCTTCCAGGAGTTTGTCGGCTTGCTCGCGGGCTTTTTTTTGTCGTGCGTAAGCCGCTTTGTAATCGATGTTACTCATGTTAGTTCTATATCGATAACGCAGAAATCATCATTGCGGTGGCAGCATTTACTCTGATTTATTGTTGCGTGAACTTTGAAGTGCTCTGCTGCGCCAGAAATAAGACCTTCAGCAAGGAAACACATTTTTCGTGGTGATGAATATAGCATTTGTATATGGCGCTCGCTTGCGCGCACACACTGAATTTTAGGTAGTGAAGCATTAGGGTATAGTTTTTCTACTTCTTTGTGAATGACGCCCTCAATGCTACATAAAAAGTCAAAAAAATTGTCGTACATGTTGGCGAAAATTGGAAATTTTGAATTTAGACCTTTAAACAGGTAGTTGCCAAAACTTCGCGTTATTTCATTGATGTCGATATCGGTAACATCGGCTAATGCAACCAGTAAGGCTATGATTTCTTCGTCTTTATAGCTGCCGGCGGAAGCGTATATGCCTTCTGATTCAGGTTTCGCTTGTGCGAGAATCTCTTCCCAGGCTTTTATGCCGTAGGCTTCTTCTACCATATCATTGAGAGCAATAAATACCGCGCCTTTCATATTCGTTCTCAGTTGAGGGGTCTATTGATCCGGATTTCAAGTTTGTCACCGGTGCTTTTTTCGTACACACGCAATTTTTCAATATGGGTTGCCGTCAACGTGGTTCCGGCTTTCAACAGCAGAGCGTTGTGCAAAGAAAAAATGTCGGCAGCTAACACCGTTCCAGGAACCAGCTGAAACTGATCTTTAGACAGTATAGTTGAGTCTCGTTTAAGTGAATCTGCATGAACCAGATTAAAAAATTCAGTTAGAACTTGGGAGTCGTAGGTTTCTCCCGAGAGGTTTTGCATGTAAGCGCGGGCGGCTCTGTGTCCAATTATTCCCTCCTCTAGGCGACCCTCATACAGGAGCACATATTCGGTTACCACGCACATGATGCGTGCCGCCAGAGGGATATCTTGAGCGGTTAGACCTCGTGGGTAGCCGCTGCCGTCAAGGTGCTCTTTGTGTTTGCCTACAATGTCCGCAACGGGAGCCAGTTCGGGTAAACCGCTGAGTACGGTTTCGCCAATTTCGACCTGAGCGCGGTAGCGTTTGAGCTCATTTGTATCCATCTCGGATACAACGCGGTAAGCCCAGTAGTCGGCGATAGCGAGGCTGCCAATATTGTGTAGTTGACTCGCCAACTGCAGATTCTCGGTTTCTGTGGGTGGTAGGCATAGTCGCTCACCGGTGGCGACGGCAATATTTTCCACAAAATGGCTATGTCCGTCGCCTTTACCGCTGAGTTCAATAAGGCTGGATACCGCACTTAGCAAGCCTTTAGCGCGCGATTGGGCCTGCTGATGTTCGATGCTGAGTAGAGATAGGGCTTGCGCAACTTCAATCGTTTTCTCCTTTACCTTACCGTCAAGGCAGAGGGCGAGGCGGCCGAGTTTTTTGTTTTGCGCAGCGGTGAGTTTCTCTAAGCGTTTTTGTTCTTTTTGTGCAGACTGAAAATCTAGTGCGCCTTGGATTACACGGGTAAGTACCTGATCATCCCAGGGTTTTGATATGTAGTTAAAAATTTTGGCATCGTTTACAACCTTTTCCAGCGCGTGAACATCGGCATAACCGGTGATGAGGATACGCTCCGTATCCGGTTGTTCGTTGCGCACACGCGTCAGGAACTCGGCTCCGTCCATGCCTGGCATACGCATGTCTGAAACGACTACGTTCACCGGTTGTTGCTTTAGTACGGCTAAGCCTTCTTCCGCCGAATTTGCGCAAAAAACCGACCATGATTCGTCTAATGCAAGTCTTTTCAAGGATTTTAGTACAGGAAGTTCATCGTCCACGAAAAGTATGGATGGCGTTCGCACTGGTGTGATGTTGATCATAAAAACCTCCGAATGCCTCAAAGCAGATTAAAAAACAGCCTTTAATGCTTGAATATCAGTTATAACATGAATAACATGAACCAATAAAGACTGCTTTGTTATGGCGCTAACGCGGGTTCCATCTTCGAGTTATATACGGGGTGCTTGGGTATATCTGTAATGAATAAAACACACTACACCTCGGGAGAGGTCGCTAAGTTGTGCGGGGTTAGTCTTCGTACGGTGCTCAACTGGATTGCTAAAGGGTTGCTTAAGGCTCACCAATTACCGGGTGCTCGGGGGGATAATCGAGTACTGGTTGAGGATCTTGTCGTATTTATGCGCGCCAGCAATCTGCCTTTGCCAGCAGCGTTGGAGCCTCAGCGACGGTTTGCGCTTATTGTTGACGATGAGCTGGCCATGGCAAAATCCATACAGCGGGTATTGAGGGTGAATGGGTTTCAGACGGCCATTGCCACCGATGGTTTCACAGCGGGAATGCTGTACGCCAAAGAGAAACCACTGCTGATGACCTTGGATCTACAGATGCCTAAGTTGAATGGAATCGATGTGCTTAAGGATATTGGAGGTGAAAAATACGGAAAAATATTGGTTATTTCGGGGATGGCTGAAGATACTTTGAGCTTAGCTTTGGCTCACGGTGCGGACGCGACACTTCACAAACCGTTTGATAATGAACAGCTTGAGTCTATTGTGTCGGAGTGGTTTTGCTAGCGTCTGGTAGGAAATGGTAGCTAGGGGGAGACTTGAACTCCCGACCTCAGCATTATGAGTGCTGCGCTCTAACCAGCTGAGCTACCTAGCCATTTTCTACCGAGTGCGATGACCTTCTGTAATCATCTGCTGCAAATAAAAATATCGTGTTGATTTTAATTTGCATCGCTTTGGTCGCGCAAACGCGAGGGTTTGCTTACCTTTGCTTTGCCCATATTACCTAGCGGCAATGTGTTGAGCTAATACCCTCACCGTCTCTTCGAGCGGCTTACCCGGTTAATTTTTATGTTAAAAATCTGGCCGGGTTCGAGAGGGCGGCTATTTTCACTAGTCGTCCCTTTAAAGTCAAGGGTGATTTAAACGTTGAAGCGGAAATGTACGACGTCGCCATCCTTCACGATATAGTCTTTGCCCTCAAGTCGCCATTTACCGGCTTCTTTAGCTCCGGCTTCGCCTTTGTTGCTAACAAAATGGTCATAGGCAACGACTTCCGCACGGATAAAGCCTTTCTCAAAGTCCGTATGAATTTTGCCCGCCGCTTGAGGTGCTGTGGCGCCCACTGGAATGGTCCAAGCGCGTACTTCTTTTACTCCTGCGGTAAAGTAGGTGTGTAGATCTAACAGGTCATAACCGGCACGAATAACACGGTTCAGGCCTGGTTCTGCCATGCCCATCTCTTCAAGAAATTCGGTTTTTTCTTCCTCGTCGAGTTCAGCAATCTCGGCTTCCATTTTATTGCAGATGGGAACCACAATAGCACCCTCACTTTTTGCAATACCTTGCACTATGTCGAGTAGCGGGTTGTTGGTGAAACCGTTTTCTTCAACGTTGGCGATGTACATGGTTGGCTTGAGGGTCAGTAGGCTGAGCTCTTTTAGCTGCTTAGTACGATCTTCATCTAAGCCGAATGAACGCAAGGGCTTGGCCTCGTTCAAGTGCGGTAGTATTTCTTCCAGCAGGGTTTTCATGCGCATAGCATCTTTGTCCTGCCCCTTTGCCATTTTACCGACGCGGAACAGTGCTTTTTCTACGGTGTCTAGGTCTGCTAGGGCGAGTTCGGTATTGATCACCTCAATATCCGAAGCGGGATTAATGTGGCCGTCTACATGGATGACGTTAGGATCCTCGAAGCAGCGTACCACATGGGCAATGGCGTCGGTTTCACGGATAGTTGCGAGAAACTTGTTGCCTAGGCCTTCACCCTTGGACGCGCCTGCCACAAGGCCTGCAATATCGACAAACTCCATGGTGGTGGGGACAACGCGCTCGGGCTTTACGATTTCCGCCAATTTATCTTGGCGGGGATCGGGAACGGCAACCACACCAGCGTTGGGCTCGATGGTGCAGAAGGGAAAATTTCCCGCGTCGATACCGGCTTGGGTGAGCGCATTAAATAAAGTGGATTTGCCAACGTTAGGCAGGCCAACAATGCCGCAGTTAAAGCCCATAAGTTTTTACCTTTCTAAAAGTGTTCAAATACGTTAATAACGAGAGCGGTCGTTTCCAAAAGCCGCGTAGCCGTGCTACAGAGTCCAGCCGGGCCGCATTACGCGCGGGTATGTAGTTGCAGCATGGCCTTTTCCCAGTTGCCAGCTACGAGGTCGAAAATAGCTTTTTCGCTGTCGCGAATGGCGTCTTCAATTAATGTTTGTTCGCTAGCAGGCGCTTTTTTCAGTACAAAGTTACTCACCATTTTGGCGTTGCCAGGGTGGCCAATGCCAATGCGCAGGCGGCCAAAATTTTTGTTGTTACCCAGTGCGCTGATGATATCGCGCAGGCCATTGTGGCCGCCATGGCCTCCGCCAACCTTTAATTTGGCCACACCGGGGTCGAGGTCCAGTTCGTCGTGAACCACTAGAATATTTTCTGGCGCTATTTTAAAGAAATTTGCCAGCGAGGCTACCGCTTGGCCGCTTCGGTTCATAAAAGTGGTGGGTACCAATAGGCGAACATCTTTACCGCTAACGGTAATACGGCCGGAATAGCCAAAATGCTTCGGCGTATTGCTTAGTGTTTGTCCGTGAGCACGTGCCAGTTCTTCGGCAAAATCCTGGCCGGCATTGTGACGGGTATTGGCGTATTCAGCACCGGGGTTACCCAGGCCTACAATCATTTTTACGGGTGCGTTCATGGTGTCGGTAAATCGTTGCTATTTATGCTGCGAGGTTTATCGCTGGGTGCATAGATACAAAAAGGGCAGCCTTTGGCTGCCCTTTGAAGGTTTTGAAGCGGTTACGCTTCTCCGCCTTCACCACTTTCTTCGCTTGCTTCGCCTTCCTCGCCTTCGGTAGCACTACCGCGAGGCTTGCCGATGGTGGCAACGGGGAGATCGTGATCAGTACCGTGTGCCAAGGCTACAGATTCTACACCCTTCGGCAATTGTAGGTCAGAGATATGTACGATTTGACCCACTTCAACCTCGGCTAGATCCACTTCGATAAATTCAGGTAGATCGCCAGGCAAACAGCTGATTTCAAGTTCGGTCATGCTGTGGGAGGCCGTGCCGCCCTGAACCTTAACGCCTGTAGAGGTGTCTTCGTTTATGAAGTGCAGAGGTACCCGGGTAGTGAACTTCTTAGTTTTGGATACGCGCAAGAAGTCTACGTGCAAAATTTGGGGTTTTGCAGGGTGACGCTGCAAATCCTTGAGGATCACATCTTCGTCTTTGCCCGCAACGTTCAGGGTGATGAT
The DNA here is from genome assembly GCF_014218805.1 of Teredinibacter franksiae. Classification (NCBI taxonomy): domain Bacteria; kingdom Pseudomonadati; phylum Pseudomonadota; class Gammaproteobacteria; order Cellvibrionales; family Cellvibrionaceae; genus Teredinibacter; species Teredinibacter franksiae. Next base: position 3,351,302 of record NZ_JACJUV010000001.1, read on the forward strand.
GTGAGAGTAAAATGCTTCGTTCTCAAGGTGCTTGGACAGCTCGTTGTGCGAAAGAGAGATATTAACGGGGTTTTTGCGACCGCCATATACAATAGCGGGTACTAAACCGGCTTCGCGACGCAGGCGGCGGCTCGCACCTTTTCCTGTGTCATCGCGCAGCGTTGCGTCGAGTTTGAAGTCTTCAGTAGACATAATGTGCTCCAAAAAATAAAAAACCACGCTATCCCGCGACCAGGAACAGAGTGGGGGTTTATGAAACGCGAGAGCTTTAAGGTGCGCTCGCGCTTTTATTTTCCCAGGTGGGAAAAATACTTACCCGGCCGGCTCGCCAAACATGGCGCTCAGCGACTCTTCGTTGCTGATACGGCGCATCGCTTCTGCGAGCATGTGCGACAGGCTCAGGGTACGAATGCGCTTGCAGGCCTTGCCTTCGTCCGATAGAGGGATGGAGTCGGTAACGACAAGTTCATCCATTTGTGAGTTGTTCAGCCGTTCTATTGCCGGCCCGGACAGTACCGGGTGGGTAGCATAAGCAACGACTTTATTGGCGCCGTGTTTTTTCAACGCTGTTGCTGCGTTACACAGGGTGCCGGCGGTGTCTACCATGTCATCGACTAGCAAACAGGTGCGGCCTTCAATCTCACCAATAATATTCATCACTTCGGCCACGTTGGCCGCCGGACGGCGTTTGTCGATAATCGCTAGTTCGATGCCCAGTTGCTTGGCAACAGCGCGGGCGCGAACAACGCCACCGATATCGGGTGATACAACCACCAGGTTTTCAAAATTTTGCTTTTCGATGTCGGTTAGCAATACGGGCGAGCCGTATACGTTATCCACCGGGACATCAAAAAAGCCCTGGATTTGCTCTGCGTGCAAATCCACGGTTAGTACTCTGTCTACACCGACGGTTACCATCATGTCGGCAACCACTTTTGCGGTGATGGGCACGCGGGCCGACCGAACGCGTCGATCTTGGCGGGCGTAACCAAAGTAGGGAACCACGGCGGTAATGCGGCCAGCCGAGGCTCGGCGCAACGCGTCCACCATCACGATCAATTCCATTATGTTGTCGTTGGTGGGGTTGCAGGTGGGTTGAATAACGAAGACATCGCGACCGCGAACGTTTTCATTCAATTCCACCATAATTTCGCCGTCTGAAAACTTGTCGACGGTTGCGTCCCCGAGTGGTATTCCTAGGTTGGCAACAACCTTTTCAGCTAATTCGGGGTTTGCATTGCCACTAAATACCATCAAATCAGGCACTTTTCCGCTCCTTCTACAGGTTCTGTTGCGATACGCGAAGGATAGTGTAGGGAGGGCGCGGTTGGAAGAATAAAATTGGCTGGGGTGGAAGGATTCGAACCTTCGCATGACGGGATCAAAACCCGCTGCCTTACCGCTTGGCTACACCCCAGTGGAACTGGTATCAGGGGAGGCATTGATGCAGTGGCGAATCATTCACGCCTTGGGCTACAAAGCCATGTAAATGCCTTGGTAGTTTGGCGTAAACATCCAGTGCTTTCTGTTCCGTTTGGAAGGCTGCGAATACACAAGCTCCCGTTCCGGTCAGTTGCGCTAGGCCATATTGATCTAGCCAATCAACCGCATCTCTCACCTGCGGGAACATCTTTTCAACCAATGGTTGACAGTCGTTTTTCCCACCCTTCTCGAGGAAGGCGGCTACTGTAATGGCGAGGGTATCTCTTGTCAAATCTTTATGTGAAAAAATTGTGGCGGTGCTGACGTGGCAGTCTGGCGCCAGTACTAGGTACCAGAGCGAGGGCATTTGCACCGGTAGGAGGCGCTCGCCCACCCCTTCTGCCCAGGCTGTTTTGCCGCGAACAAATACGGGAACATCGGCTCCCAGTTGACGACCTAGCTCTGCCAGTTGGTTTATCGTGAGTTGGCATTGCCATAAATGGTTCAGGCCCAGCAGCGTTGTGGCTGCATTACTGCTGCCGCCGCCTATACCGCCGCCCATCGGCAGTTCTTTATGTAGGTGCAGGTCTGCGCCAAGGGGGGAGCCAGTTGCGCATTGAAGCAGTTTTGCGGCCTTGTACACTAGATTGCAGTGGGTGGGCAGGTTTGGGATCTCGGGGCTGAGATGAATCTGACCATCCTTTCGGCAGCTAAGTCTCAGTTCATCGCCTACGGTGAGTAGCTGGAAAAGGGTTTGCAGGTCGTGGTAACCGTCTGTGCGCTTACCGGTGATATGCAGAAATAAATTCAACTTTGCTGGGCAGGGGAGGGTAATGCTGGGCAAGGCTTAGAGCTCCCACTTCTTGAGCAGTAGCGTAATTTGGGTGTTGTTACGCACCGCTATTAGTTTGTAGGGTAGGGTTAGTTGGTCCAATTGTTGGTGGCGCAGGTAATTTAGCGTCCAACCCTGTTGTTCCAAGCTTAGTAATAAACCGTTTTCGTTACGTTCTTCATGGTCGATGGGGCTGTGGGGGGAGGCAAGCCCGCGCACCCACCAAGTCATATCCTTAACCGGGAATGACCAGCCGAGGTTCATGGTCATTAATTCTTCCGCTGTAGAGGCGGATTGCTCGCGGCCATCGGCGTGCAGGGTAATGCCTCGGTGATTGCTTACCAGTCTGGCGCTACCCTGACCAAGGGGGCCATGAATGCGAATGGTGTAGTCTTCAAGGTTTTGCTGCCAGCTAAAATAACCACTGTGGGATTCACGGTGGTGCTTGATGGCGATTTTGCCTTCCAGCAGCCAATATTCCATAGCGGCTATATCGTTTGGCAGCAGGCGCTGGGGAGGCGTGCTTGCGCAGCTGCTCAGCAGCAGTACTAGGGCTGTGAGCAGGAGTGGGCGCATTAATTCAGCTCTACCTTCAGGCGGTCCAAGGTTTCACGGATAACACTGCTTTGAGGGGTTAGCTTTAGCCCTTGTTGCCATATTTTCCGGGCTTCGGCCTCGCCACCGGTTACCCAGAGAACCTCCCCCAGGTGTGCGGCGATTTCGTGGTCGGGCATAGCTATCATAGCCTGGCGCAGGTGTTCAAGTGCTTGGTTGTAGTTGCCCCTGCGGAATTCAATCCAGCCCATGCTATCGATGACGGCGGGATCGTCGGGGGTAAGCTTAAAAGCTTTGCTTATATAAATGTAGGCTTCATCTAAGCGCTCTGTGCGGTCGGCAAGCGTGTATCCCAGGGCGTTCAGGGCGGCGGCGTTATTGGGCGCCAGGGTTAGAATGAGTTTTAGGTCCTGTTCGGCGCCAGTAATGTAGTCTATACGGGTGTAGAGCATGGCGCGGGAGTAGAGTAGGCGCGTGCTGTCGGGAAATTCCTCGAGCCCATCGCTGAGCACGTGTCCGGCTGCTTTCATCTGCCCGGCGGTGGCCATGACATCGGATTCAAGCATGTACAAGCCTTCGCGATAGCTGCCTTGAACCTGTTCGCGCTGTTCGCGTATTAGGTTCAGCGCTTCTAGTTCTCGACCGCTGTTACCTAAAATGGCGGTTGCGTGGGACATGGCCGCGAGATAGCTGCGCCCCTCCTTTACCTGCGTGTAGTGCGTTAGCGCGGCTTCGTTCTGGTTGTTTTTCTCGTGGATCTCTCCTAGGTGGTAGTTGGCTGATGAGAGATAAAAGCCTTTTTCCACCAGGCTGCGAAAATGCGTAGCCGAGCTTTCTAAGTGGCCCAGTTCTTTTTCGACAAGAGCCAATGAGAATAGAACTTCTGTATCGTTGGGTGATTGGTTGTGCAGGGTTTGAAACTGTCGGCGGCTCTCGTTAAGGTCTGAGGCTGAAATGACGCGGGCATAACGCGCGCGCAGGGTATAGTTATCGGGATTATCAGCGACTAACTTACCCAGTTTTTGCAACGCTAGGTCCTGCTTGCCCATTTGTTGGAGAATGCTGGTCTCCTGAAACGCTGCACGAATATTGGCAGGGTCTTGCTCTAGCACGCGATTTACGATCGCTAGGGCTTCTTCTTTGCGGTCGGCCTGTTGCAGTAATACGCTATAGCCAAGCAGCAATTGCTGGTTCTCTGGGTGTTGCTCTAAAAGTTGTTGGTAGCTTGCGCTTAGGGTTTGGCTCGCTTGAATGTCGCCTTCGGAGGCTTTCAGGGCAATGGCATCGAAGGCGCCGGTGCCGCCCAGCGTAAGTACGCGTGATGAGAGTTTAAATGCCTCTTCTAGGCGATTCGCCTCAATGAGTTCGGCGGTGGCAATAAGCAGTGCGTCACTGTTTTTTGGTTCTAAGTCGACCCATAATTCGGACATCTCCAGAGCCGGCTGATGGGCCTGGAGTATGCGTGCTATTTGAGTGGCGCGAGCGGTAACATCGGGGTCTCGAGTGGAGATCGACTGCTGGACGTAGTTGCTCAGGGCAATGTCGTAGCGTTTGCGGTCGATCGCCATTTCCGCAACTAGCAGGGCATAAAGCGTATCGGTTTCAAAGCTGCGATCCGCCACTTTTGTCGGTTCTACCAAAGTTTCCGGCGTTGGCGCGGCAGTTTGTTCGCTAGTGCCTGTGGTAGCGCAACCCTGTAGGGCAAGGCCAATAACAAGCAGGCTGCCGAGAAGTCGTCCCAGCGGCGCTGGTGTGAATGTGGTGCGTAATACTGGAATTATCATAATATATGTACTGCTGAGCTTCCTGGATTTGGTCCGTTTGCGGGGCCTGGTTTCAACCAGTCTTTTCAAATAGACTCCCCGTTTGCAGTTAGGTTTCGCCGGGACGTACCGGTCAGTATAACAAGCCTGAAGGGGTTATGGCGTAACTCGATTTTAAGCGATTCTGCTTATTCCTTGCCTTATCGGATCGCAACACAGAAAATGGTCGGCTTTTCTCATTCCTTAATTCCGTATGACGCTTCTTGCACTGGGCATTAATCACAATACCGCGAGTCTTGATATTCGTGAGAAAGTGGCCTTTACCCCCGCTCAGGCGGAAGAGGCGCTGAAGGGCGCCCTCGCCTGCGACTTAGCCAGTGAGGTGGCTATACTATCGACGTGTAATCGCACAGAAATATACTGCCAAACGAACGGTGATGTCGACGCGATTCTAGCCTGGCTAGCGGAAATCAAAAACGCTGATACTCAGGCTTTGAAGGGCTGTCATTACGTTTATGCAGGCCAGGAAGCGGCGCGTCATATGATGAGCGTTGCCGCCGGGCTCGACTCTTTGGTGCTTGGGGAGCCGCAAATATTGGGGCAAATGAAATCCTGCTATGCAGTATCCCGCGAAGCTGGGGTGCTGGGCAGTTGTTTACACGATGTTTTTCAGCGCGTATTTGCGATTGCCAAGCGCGTGCGTTCAGACACTGCCATTGGCGAAAACCCCGTATCTGTGGCCTATGCAGCGGTAACGCTGGCGCAGCAAATTTTTTCTGACCTGAAGCAGGATACGGCTTTACTTATTGGCGCCGGTGAAACCATTGAACTGGTGGCAAGGCATCTTAAAAACCAGAATATTCATCAGCTGATTATTGCCAACCGAACACTCGAAAATGCCCGTCACGTCGCTGAAGAGTTAGGTGCAGAGGCCATTTTACTGGCCGACATCCCCGAGTACCTGCCCCGGGCTGACATCGTGATATCATCCACCGCCAGTCAATTGCCGCTTTTGGGTAAGGGGGCGGTCGAAGCGGCGTTGCGCGCACGTAAGCACAAGCCGATGTTTATGGTCGATATCGCTGTTCCTCGTGATATTGAGACCCAGGTTGGCGAGCTAGCCGACGTATACCTTTATACCGTTGACGACCTAAAAGAGGTTATTGACGAAAACCGAAAATCCCGAGAACAAGCAGCGGAAATCGCCCGGGATATTATTCAGGAAGGTGTTGACCGTTTCGGGCACGACCAACGGGCGCAGTCGGCAGTGAACGTTGTTAAGCGCTTTCGGCAGCAAACCGATGCGTTGCGTGAACAGGAATTACAGAAAAGCCTCAAGGCTCTTGAGGCCGGTGCAGACCCCGCCGAAGTCATGAATAATCTGGCCCGTAATCTCACCAACAAATTTTTACATCAGCCCACTTCTGAGCTAAAGCGCGCGAGTGCCAATGGCAAACAGCAGTTGTTGTCTGATTTCGAGCAGTTATTCGGTTTACTGGATGACTGATAGTTAGATTGAGTGAACAAGCACTAGTGAATTAAGCAATACATGAAAGATTCAATAAAAGAAAAACTGGAACACCTAGTAGAGCGTTACGATGAAGTTGGCGTGCTGTTGGGCGACGCCGAGATTATTTCAAACCAGGATAAATTCCGGGATCTGGGAAGAGAGTATGCCGAACTAGAACCGGTGGTGCAGTGTTTTCAGGCGTATTGCACGGTACGCGATAACGTGGAGGAAGCGCGGCTGTTGATGGCAGACGGCGATGCTGATATGCGCGAAATGGCTGAGGAAGAGTTCAAAGCTAATCAGTCGCAAATTGAGCCGTTGGAGCTGGCGCTGCAAAAATTATTATTGCCAAAAGACCCCAACGACGGAAAAAATGTGTTTCTTGAAATACGTGCAGGAACCGGTGGAGACGAAGCTGCTATTTTCTCCGGTGACCTGTTTCGCATGTACTCACGCTTTGCTGAAAACCGCGGTTGGCGAATTGAAATTGTGAGTGAAAACACCGGTGACCATGGCGGCTATAAAGAAATTATTACCCGTGTAGTGGGGCAGGGTGTTTATTCCCAGATGAAGTTTGAATCTGGTGCTCATCGCGTTCAGCGAGTGCCCGAAACTGAATCTCAGGGGCGTATTCATACTTCAGCTTGTACGGTTGCGATTATGCCTGAGGCCGACGAAGCGGACGAAGTGGATATCAACAAAGGCGATTTACGTATCGATACCTTTCGCGCATCCGGCGCGGGCGGGCAACACGTTAACAAAACTGATTCAGCTATTCGTATTACGCATATTCCTACCGGTGTTGTGGTTGAATGCCAAGACGAAAGATCCCAGCACAAGAACAAAGCCAAGGCCATGTCGTTATTAGCCGCACGTTTAAACAATGCTCAGCAGGAGCAGGCGGCGGCGGAGCAAGCCAGTGAGCGCAAAAGTTTAGTGGGCAGTGGTGATCGTTCGGAGCGTATTCGCACCTATAATTACCCTCAGGGACGCGTAACGGATCACCGCATTAATCTTACCCTTTATAAACTCGATGAAATTATGGAAGGTGGTTTGGGCGATGTGGTACAGCCATTGGTTAACGAGCATCAGGCCGACCAGTTGGCGGCTTTGAGTAACTGATTATAACAGGCCTATGCGAATAACCGTTGCTGATTGTCTTAGGCGCGCGAGCGAATTGGAGTCGATCAGTGACAGTGCTCGTTTAGATGTCGAATTACTGTTGGGGCATGTTCTCGAAAAAAATCGAACATGGCTTTTTACCTGGCCGGAAAAACTTGTTGCCGAGGATGCCCACTCAACATTTTTAACATTATTGAAGCGAAGAGTGCAGGGCGAGCCCATTGCGCATATTCTTGGCGAGCGAGAATTCTGGTCGCTCCCTCTGTATGTGGATTCCTCAACGCTTATTCCCCGGCCCGATACCGAAGCGCTAGTAGAAACGGCCATAGCGCTAACAACTTCACCTGATAACATTCTTGATTTGGGTACCGGTACCGGTGCTATCGCTTTGGCCTTAGCGAGTGAATTTCCGAACGCCAACGTTGTGGCTGTGGATAAATCACCACAGGCTGTCGCGCTTGCGCAACGAAACCTGCAGCGCCTGCAGTTTAATCATGTCACTATTTTGGAGAGTGACTGGTTTGCAGCGCTGAAAAAACAGCGGTTCGACGTTATTGTGAGTAACCCACCCTATATTGACGAGCATGACCCACACCTAGCACAGGGTGATGTTCGTTTTGAGCCGGTCAGTGCGTTGATTGCCGGTGAAGCGGGGCTGGCGGATATTCGCTTCATTATTGAGTCGGCACAAAAACACCTTTCCCTAGGCGGTGTGCTTTTGTTGGAGCATGGTTGGCGGCAGGCGCAAGCGGTGCAGCGTCTGTTTGAACAAAATGGCTACACAAAGATTGAAACACGAAAAGATATAGGCGGTAATGACCGCGTAACCTTGGGTTGGAAGCCACAATGAACGACGAGCAACTGCTGCGCTATAGCCGCCAAATTTTATTGCCACAAATTGATGTGCAGGGGCAGGAAAAAATACTGGCTGCACGGGTGCTGCTCATTGGTATGGGTGGCCTTGGCTCGCCTGCGGCCATGTATCTGGCGGCGGCTGGGGTAGGCGAGTTGGTGCTGGTCGATGATGACTGTGTTGATGAAACAAACCTGCAGCGACAAATCGTTTACACGGAAAAGCATGTGGGGGAATTAAAGGTAGAGTCTGCAAAGCAAACGTTGCAGTCAATAAACACCGCCATAAAAATTGTTACTTTTGCACAGCGTTTAGATGTCGAGACTATGGCTGAGCAGGTTGCGCAGGCCGACGTTGTGTTGGATTGCTCGGATAATCTCGAAACCCGTCAGCGGGTAAATCGCATTTGTTTTGAAAGAAAAAAACCGCTGGTAAGTGGTGCGGCTATTCGAATGGAAGGGCAGTTGGTGGTGTTTGATTTTCGTGATGATACAACCCCCTGTTATCAGTGTTTATATGCCGTAACCGGAGAAGAGCCGTTAAGTTGTTCTCAAAGTGGCATTCTAGGGCCGGTGGTCGGTATTGTGGGTACACATCAAGCATTAGAGGCGTTAAAGATTATTTCCGGAGTGAGTGCTTTTGCCCGAGGGCGGTTAGGGATTTTTGACGGGGTGAACGGCGAGTGGCGATATTTGAATTTTGCTAAAGATTTAGGGTGTGCTTGTTGTGGTTCGTAGGTTTTTTTGTGGAGGGTTTACACCGCTGTTTTATGTGAACGTTTATGTGGGCGCCTAATTAAAAAATAATGGCTGGCCAATAAGAAAAAGCCCAGACTGAATTCAGTCTGGGCTTTTTCTTTAAGTGCTTATTACCGGTGCGCTCTAATTAAAAACGGTAAGCGGCTTCCAGCGCAATTGTCCTTGGTCGCCTAACAAAACTGTAATGCGTGTTGGTGTTAAACTGAGAGTCGGATAGCGGCGCATTACCGGTATAGCTGACAATTGTTTCATTCAACAGGTTTTTGCCCAGTACCGCCACACTCCAGTTGGCGGCATCTATTCCCAAGCGCAGGCCAAGCATGTTGTAGCCTTCAATTTCACCCATTGGGTCTAGGTTTACATGAACCTGTTGGCCGTCAACATACTGCCAATCTAGAATAGACACCCAGTTCAGTTGGTTGGTGAGCGGCCGGTAGTAATCCAGTGACAGGTTGAGTGTGAGTTTCGGCGTATAAACACCGCGCTTACCGGTGTAATCACAGGTATCAATAGTGCCATTGCCGTCTAGATCTACACCATCTTTCTCTTGGCCCGCATAACAGTTGCCGTTTTTGAAGTCTTTGTATTCAAAATCGAGGTACGACATACCGTATTGAACTGTCAGTTCGTCTAGTAGCAGTATACGGCCATCGACTTCCAGCCCCTGCACAATAGTTTCTTTGGCGTTACCCACATTAAACCCTACACCACCATCGAACTGACTTATTTGTAAGTCGTCATAGAGTGTGCGGTAAAGAGAGAAATTTAATTCTGCCCGGCCATCCCATAGGGTGTTTTTCATGCCTATTTCCATGGCGGTGGCTGTTTCTTCTTCAAATTCATAATGTAGCAATGGGTTGCTTTCGGTCTCCGCAGGTGGCGGGAAATCATCTGTTCCGCGGACATAATCTACCGCACGGTAATCAAACGAGCCGACATTATTTGAGCGCGGGTCGAAACCGCCCGCTTTGAATCCGGTGGTGAAAGCCGCGTAGGCCATCATGTCGCCATTAATATCGAATTCTACGTTTAGCAATGGTGTAAAGGCGGATTCACTACGGCTGCCTTCCACGTTATAGCCGCTGTGCAGTATGGGGTCGCCGCTGTCGGGGAAAATGGTCCCCTGCTGATTCTCTGCCAGGAAGGCGCCCATATAGGTAATACCCACCAGTGGGTCAACCAGCGGCTGGCCGGTTTCGAGAGTGAGCAGGTCCAAAATCTTGCTGGCGTCTTTGGTTTCTTCGGTATAGCGCGCTCCCAGCGTTATGTGCCAAGCGTCGGAGGCATTCCAAGTCACGCGGCCGAATGCAGCCCAGGAGCTGGATGTTTGGTCGAAGTCTCGGCGTAGGCCTGTACCGGCCATCACCGGGTAAAAGTTTGTCAGCAGGTTGGTTTCAGAAATATTAATTTGATCGCTGAAGGTCTGCTCGTAACTTTGATAAAAGGCGCCCGCCAGCCATTCGAAGGTCTCGCCCTGTGGTGAGGCGAGGCGAAATTCTTGGCTGAATTGTTGGTAATCTTCGGCTAAGTCGAGGTTAAGAATTTCAGCGGCGACAAAATCACAGTCACACAGCTCGTCATAATTGAATTCAAGCCAGCCGGTAATGGCGGTGAGCGTGTTGTCCCCCAGTGCGTAATCGGCCTTAAAGGTTAAATTGTTGATTTCGTTTTGACTGAACTCTTCTTGGTCGGTTTGGCGCACATTGTTTAGCTCGGCTTCGAAGCCGGGTTGGTTGAGAATGTTCAAGAACTGGTTGTAGGTTGGGGCACCCTCGTTGAGCGCAACATCGTGGGTGATTTCTATTGCGCGACCAATGGTATCGAATTTACTTTGCTCGGCTTTCAGGTATAAATCGAGGTTGTCGGTTGCCTGCCAGGTTAAGCTGAGGCGGGCGCCTGTTTCCTCGCGTTGAGGGTGATCAACGTTTAGATATGAGTTGTAGGAATAGCCGTCGTCGGTTAGCTGGCGCACGGCCAGCCGGGCTTGCAGGGTTTCTGTCAGCGGCCCAGAAATCACACCGTTAATTTCGGTGGTATTGAACTCGGTTTCCTGAGAAATGGACACTTTACCTTCCAGTTCGTCGGTAGGCGCTGCCGTAGTTAGGTTAAGCGCGCCGGCGATGCTGTTTTTTCCAAAGAGCGTACTTTGTGGGCCTCGAAGTAATTCGGCCCGCTGCATATCCATAAGCGGAGCACGGAACAGCTGCGCGCGGCCGTAGTATATGCCGTCGATATACATGCCGACCGACTGCTCAAAGCCCTGGCTGTTATCGGAGCCGATACCGCGCACTCGCACCTGAGTACTGAAACCAGTTTCAGTAAAATGAAGGTTGGGCAGGTGCACCGTGAGATCGCCTAGGTTTTCAATGCCGGCAGACTCCAGTTTCTCGCCACTGATGGTGGCGACCGATAGGGGCACTTCTTGCAAGCTTTCAGTGCGTTTCTGCGAGGTTACGATCAGCTCCTCAAGGCGCGGTGAATCCTGCGCAGAAGTAGAGAAGGCGATGGACGTTGCAATGAGGCCGAGAGCAACGGCTAGTGGTTGACGAGTGAAACCTTTGTTTCGGCGAGGTGAGTGGCGCATGTTGCCTCCGAAATATTATTATCGTTTTGAGTAATCTTTGGAGTATAGGGTAAACCGATACCTAAAATGTACCCCATAAATGCACTTAATGTGCAATCCTGACAATTTGGCTCTGGTCGGTTGACAAAAGGGGGCAAAGTGCGGGGCGACATTGCCCCGCGGAAGGTTTATACCTTGTAGTAATCGCGATACCAAGCGACAAATTTATTGATGCCGTCTTCAATGCTGGTAGCAGGTTTGAAGCCAACATCGCGCTCAAGTGAGCTGACATCAGCGCATGTCGAGGGTACATCGCCAGGCTGCATGGGCATCATGTTTTTCTCGGCCGTTTTGCCCAATGCGTTTTCGATGGCCTGTACAAAGTCCATTAACCGCACGGGTGTGTTGTTGCCAATGTTGTATACCTTGTATGGGCAGTAGCTGGAGGATGGGTCTGGCTGGTGGCCATCCCATTGCTCACTGGCGGCTGGAATTTTATCGGTAACGCGTATTACACCCTCAACAATATCGTCGATATAAGTGAAGTCGCGCTCCATATCACCATTATTGAAGATGTTAATCGGTTGGCCTTCAACAATGCCCTTGGTAAACAGTATGGGCGCCATATCTGGGCGACCCCAGGGACCGTACACCGTAAAGAATCGCAGGCCTGTGGTGGGTAGCTTGTAGAGGCTGCTGTAGGCATGCGCCATTAATTCGTTAGATTTTTTACTGGCGGCATAAAGTGAAACGGGGTGGTCTACATTATGGGTTTCAGAAAAAGGTTGCTCTTTATTGGCACCGAATACAGAGCTCGACGAAGCGTACACTAAATGCGGTACTTTACTGTGGCGACAGCCTTCAAGAATATTCAGAAAGCCCACGATGTTAGAATCGATATAAGCGTGCGGATTTTCGATGGAATAGCGCACACCGGCTTGAGCGGCGAGGTTAACAACGCGATCGAACTGATTGTTTTGAAACAGCGCTTCCATGCCTGCGCGATCCGCTAGGTCCAGTTTGTGAAATTCAAATTGGTCGTACTTCTTTAGCCGTTCAAGGCGCGATTCTTTCAGTGTAACGGCGTAGTAGTCGTTCATGTTGTCTATACCAACAACATGATCGCCGCGTTTTAAAAAGGCCTCGCTTAGTGCCTGACCAATAAAGCCGGCAGCACCGGTAACTAAAATTTTCATAGGGTTTTTTCAGACGCTTGTTTGAGTGATGAGTTTTGTTTGTTGCCGTGTAAACGGGGCGCTATTAAAGCCGCCACAAAGGAATACCCGCATCCGCGAATGCTTCTCGGTCCAGCATGCATTTCACATCAAATACACCAGCATCCTCATTCAGGTAGGAGCGTATGGTGTCGAGTGAAAGGCTTTTATACTGGCTGTGGGCAACGGTAAACAGCAAAGCATCAATATTAGTTATGGCGTCATCGTTTACCAGGGTTACACCGTATTCGTGATGCGCTTCTGTACCGTCGGCCATAGGGTCGTGTACTAGCAGCTCAACGCCGTAGTCCTGAAAGGCTTTAATCACATCAATAACTTTGGAGTTGCGCAGGTCGGGGCAATCTTCTTTGAATGTCAGCCCCATAATGGCAACGCGTGCGCCCTTGACTACTTTACCGGCTTTAATTAGGTGCTTAATGGCCTGTGAGGCAATAAATTCGCCCATGCCATCGTTAATCATACGGCCGGCAAGTATCACATCGGGGTGGTAACCCATTTTTTCGGCTTTATGGGTGAGGTAGTAGGGGTCAACACCAATACAGTGGCCGCCGACGAGGCCGGGGCGAAAGGGGAGGAAATTCCACTTGGTACCGGCGGCTTCGAGTACGTCTAGAGTGTCGATATCTAGGCGGTTAAAAATCAGCGCCAATTCATTCATTAGTGCAATATTAAGGTCGCGCTGGGTGTTCTCTATCACCTTTGCGGCCTCGGCCACCTTAATGGACGACGCTTTGAATACACCGGCGGTGACGACACTGGAATAGACTGCCGCGACAATATCCAGAACCTCAGGTGTCTGCCCAGACACGATTTTGGTGATATTGGTAAAGGTATGTTCTTTATCGCCGGGGTTAATGCGTTCGGGCGAGTAGCCAACAAAGAAGTCTTGGCCGCAGGTTAAGCCTGAGAGGCCTTCAAGAATGGGCACGCAATCTTCCTCGGTGGCACCGGGGTACACCGTGGACTCGTAGACGACGATGTCGCCTTTTTTCAGGTGTGGGCCAACGGTTTTGGAGGCGCCGATCAGTGGGCTCAGGTCGGGCTGGCGAGAGTCGTTAATGGGTGTGGGCACCGCAATGATATGAAAGTCGGCTTTGGCAAGGTCGCTGGGGGTGGCGGTAAAGTAAATATCGGCGTTGCCCAGATCTTCTGGCTCCACTTCCAGCGTACGGTCTTCGCCGTTTTTTAACTCCGCTATGCGCTCGACGTTAATATCAAAACCAATGGTTTGTTGTTGTTTGCCGAAAGCAACGGCAACGGGGAGGCCTACGTAGCCCAAGCCGATGACAGAAATTTTACGATCATGCATGGAGGGGTTCTCTTACCTGAGTTGTAATTATTTGACTGATAGGGGCCTTTTATCGGCACTTAAATCTGTGGCGCATAATAACAGTCGCAAGTGGGCAGTCCAACGGCATAAACCAAATAACTTGCAGATGCTGGCTCGACTGTGTACAAAGCCTACCTCCCTTCGAAAAACTGGATAATTCCTGCCCAATGACAGACGCACCGAATAGCAACCCTCAAACCCTTGACCCAAAGTCTTCTGCTATACAGGAAGAGCGCGACATCACCGGGAGTAAACCCATAGATAATACCGAAGAAAAACTACCTTTCGAAGCGCTGGAACTCACCGAGCCGGTGGCCAAAGCGCTGAAAGACATGGGCTTTAGTTACTGCTCGCCGATTCAGGCAAAATCTTTACCTTATAGTTTGAGCGGGCACGATGTGCTGGGTAAAGCGCAAACCGGAACCGGCAAAACCGCAGCCTTTCTTGTTGCTGCATTCGAAGACCTGTTGCGTCAGCCACCACCAGAGGAGCGTTTCGCTGGGGAGGCGCGGGCACTGATAATCGCGCCCACTCGTGAACTCGTCATGCAAATTGCCAAAGACGCCAAAGCCATTGGTAAATATACCGATCTTAAAGTCCATACCTTGGTGGGCGGCATGGACTTTAATAAACAGCTCAATGCCTTGCATTCTCAGCATGTCGACATTCTCGTGGCGACACCGGGGCGCTTGTTGGACATGTGTGAACGGCGGGAGGTATATCTTGATCAAGCCGAAGTGTTGGTTATTGACGAGGCCGATCGCATGCTGGATATGGGCTTCATTCCTCAGGTTAAACGCATTGTGCGTATGACGCCGCAAAAGACGCATCGGCAAACGATGCTGTTTTCGGCCACCTTCTCGAACGATGTTTTACGCTTGTCTGAGCAGTGGATGCACGAGCCGGTAACCGTAGAAATCGAGCCAGAATCAGTAGCAACCGACACCGTGGAGCAGCTTGTCTATCTTGTCTCCAGTGACGAAAAGCTGCCGTTGTTAGTTAACCTCATCCATCAGCCGGATGTAAAAAACCTTATGGTATTTGCTAACCGTCGCGATGAGTGTCGCCGGTTACACGAAAAACTGCGCAACAAGGGGTTTAGGGTTGGCTTGTTATCGGGTGAGATACCCCAGGGGAAACGCTTGAAAACCCTAGAAGATTTCAAAGCCGGTAGGCTGCAAGCGCTAATCGCAACCGACGTGGCCGGCCGAGGTATTCATATCGACGGTGTTAGCCACGTGGTGAATTACATGCTACCGGAAGAGCCTGAAGATTATGTTCACCGCATTGGGCGCACCGGGCGTGCAGGTAATAGCGGCAAGTCCATCAGCTTTGCCTGTGAAAACGATGCCTTTCGCTTGCCCGCTATTGAAGAGTTACTGGGGCGTAAGCTTGTCTGTGAGCAACCCCCGGAGCACCTGCTTGGCTAGGGCCTGACAATTCTGTTCAATTATGGCGCGCTGATCTGTTTACCGCTATGCTCTTCATGGAAACACTGCGAAAAGAGCTTCTATGAAAAGCATTCTTGTAGTTGAAGACAGTGCAATTGTGATGAAGGTGTTGCGCCACGTTTTGGCGCGTAGCAGCCTTATACACCCTGTTTATGCCAGTAGCCTGCATGAGGCAAAAGCCTTGGTGGAAAGCGGTGACTACGCTTTCTTTGCTGCGCTGGTCGATCTTACCCTTCCCGATGCCCCCAACGGTGAAGTTGTTGATTACACTTTGGCGTTAAAACTGCCTACCGTGGTACTTACCGGTAGTTTCGATGCGGAGCGTCGCGAAGTGCTACTTGCCAAGGGCATAGTCGATTATGTGACCAAAGAGGGCCGGTTTTCTTACCAGTATGCTTTGGGTGTACTCCACCGGCTCATTAAAAATCAGACGATTAAGGTTTTAATCGTTGATGACTCCAGTACGCAGCGAAATTTTATTGTCAATTTACTGCGCCTTCATCTCTATCAGGTTGTTGAGGCCTCTGATGGCGTAGACGCCATTAAAGCACTACTTGCCCACCCCGATATCAAAGTATTGATTACCGATTACAACATGCCGCGCATGGACGGTTGTGAACTGGTAAAAACAATACGTGCAAAATATGAAAAAACCGACCTAATTATTATTGGTTTGTCTTCGGATAGCGAAAGTGCGCTCTCTGCACGCTTCATTAAAAACGGCGCTAATGATTTTTTACGTAAACCCTTTAACCACGAGGAGTTTTTCTGCCGTATTTCCCACAACGTAGAGTTTGTGGAGTTAATCGAGCAGGTGCGGGATACTGCGAATCGCGACGAACTTACGGGGTGTTATAACCGAAAATACTTCTTCGAACAGGGCGCTAATTTTCGTGATAGGGCAGTACAAAAGGGTGGCCCTTTATCGGTGGTGGTTATTGACCTTGATCGCTTTAAGCAGATTAATGACAAATATGGCCATGAAATTGGTAATTTTGTTATGCAACGGGTGGCTGAGGGCTTAAGAAAAACGTTTGATCGCTTCCTACTGGCTCGGGCGGGCGGCGCCGAATTTTTTGCGTTGCTGCCGGGTTTACCCAATGAAAAGGCGGTGGAGTTTGTTGATCGAGTACGTGAGCTTATAGCCGCCGATAGACAGATTGTGGGTCAAGATGAAACCAGCATCAGTTTTAGTGCCGGCGTTACCAGCTTGTTGGGTGAAAGCATCGACGATATGCTGTATTCGGCGGGATTGTGCTTACATAGGGCCAAGGACGCGGGCGGTGACCTGGTATTTGGCGATGATGACTCTGACCTTTAAGGGAGCTCTTTAGTTGACCCTGCCACCCCCCTTTTCCCAGTAGAATTATACAATAAATGTGTGGATGCCAAGCTGTTGTGCTCTCGGGCCAATCTACGACCTCTAAATTGTTAAATCTTCCTGTTTAAATAATGATCACTATGCGCTTACTTTTACTTCTTCCTTTGTTCTTTGTTCTTTTTTCTTGCAGTACTGACCATTCATCGCCGAAAGCGAGCTCTGCCAGCAGCAATAGCGTGGATACCGGCGCTTACCAAAATTTGTTTGTGGAGGCGGGTTATTCGGCTGATCAGGTAGCCAAACGCTTAGAGCAGAACTTTCAGCAATTATTTTATGGCGAGCCAGAAAATCAGGCAGTTTACTTTCCGGCGGGCCACAATAGCAGCGGCCCATTGGCTTACATTTTCGATATAAACAGTAATGATGTGCGTTCGGAGGGTATGTCCTACGGCATGATGATTGCGGTGCAGATGGATAAAAAGGCGGAGTTCGACGCAATATGGAATTGGTCGCTCACGCATATGTATCATCACAATACCGCCCATCCGGCCAACGGGTATTTTGCTTGGTCGGTAAAAAGTACCGGTGAAAATATTGACGATATGCCGGCGCCAGATGGAGAGGAATATTTTATAACGGCACTGTACTTTGCCGCCGAGCGCTGGGGTAATGGTGAGGGAATATATCAATATTCCCGTTGGGCTGATCGCATACTAAGTGATGCCTTACACCGGGAAATAGTAACAGGCACCACTAACCGGGGTGAGATGACCGCGGGTAATCTTTTCGATAAAAGCCATAAAATGGTGCGTTTTACTCCAGACGCCGTAAACGCTAGCTACACTGACGCCTCCTACCATTTGCCCGCTTTCTATGACGTTTGGGCGAGGGTGGGGCCAGAGCAAGATCGTGACTTTTGGCGCAAAGCGGCGCAGGTCAGTCGCGATTATTTTGTTCAAACTGCCCACCCGAAAACATCATTAACGCCCGACTATGGGAATTTCGATGGCTCACCTTGGGCGGCACCCTGGCGTAAAGACTCTGTAGATTTTCGCTACGATGCTTGGCGGACGGCGATGAACTGGTCGATGGACTGGGCGTGGTGGGGGAAGGATACACGGCAGGTTGGGCTTAGTAATCGCCTGCAGGCATTTTTTGCGGCTGAAGGCATGACAACCTATGAAAGCCTATACACGCTGGAGGGAGAAAAACTGGGAGGCGGTCAAACAGCGGCCCTTGTTGCAATGAATGCCACCGCAGGCCTTGCCGCCGACCATCCGCGCAAACACGATTTTACCCGCGCGCTTTGGGCGCGTCAGCCGCCAACCGGCCATTACCGCTACTACGATGGTATGTTGTATTTAATGGCCTTTTTACATTGTAGCGGTGAGTTTAAAGCTTGGTTGCCGGGCTCAAAGTAATACGGCCGGTGCGGTTTTATTCCTGCCTTGTGGGTAACAGAGAGTGCTCTAAGAAAGATGCACCCGCTGTTTACAAAAACCATTTTCTGGCCGCTTAATTTCGGCCGTTGGTGGGTGAAATTTCGAAGCCATAGGTATAAACCGGTTTTTCTAGCCGAAATTCCGTGTGTGGCAAAGCTCCCCAGCTGGTATCACCGCCAACACCGCGTTGTGCAAGGTCGATATGCAGGGTAATGCTGTCGCGATACTGTAGTTCATGGGGGTGGCGCTGTGCTTTTTTGTCTCCGGGGTCGAGGTCTTCTGTTTTAAGCGTTAAGGCACTGAAGCTTATGGGTTGTAACCCGGTAATGGTTAAGCCTTTACCATTAGGCTTTGCCAGTGTTAACCAGCGCGTTTCCGTGCGATAGCCAAATTCCTGTGGGCGAATATAAGGCATATATTGCTCGCTTACCTTAAATGTATAGCGCCCCAAAAATGCGGCCATTTTTCTGTCTGAATAGTTTTCGAAGGGGCCTCGACCGTAGTAATGCAGGGTATCGAATGCTTTGGGAACCGTGAGTCGCATCCCCATGCGTGGCCGCTCGGGGAGATCTGCATCGTTAAGTTTCAAGGTGGCTTGTACTTGAATGGAGGCGTCTGGGTGAATGTGATAATTGGTACGGTACTCGGCTGGCAGGTTTGGCCAAGAGCTGGTTACGGATATTTGTAAGCCATTTGAATCCAGCTTCCCAACCTCTACTTTAGACAACACCATGCTTTGGTGGGCATCTCGCCAAAACCTTAGATGCTCAGGCATGCCATTGCCAAAATCATTGTCGGTGGGCGCTCGCCAAAAGTAAGGTTCAGGAAAACTGCCTAGCGTTATGTTCTTCGAGCTGTATGAAAGAAAGCGGCCTGTGCGGGTGTCAAACTGCCCAGAGGTTTTCCCCGAAGAAAAATGCAGCACGCCCTTTTCGTCGGTAACATTCAGCGTGCCTTTTGAAGCGGTCGGGGATGGCTTCCAGGGTTGAATGTGGAATTGTTCACGGGCTATTTCGTGGCCGCGGGCAAGCATTGGGGAGCCGTTTTGCACAAGCGCATACACATTCAGCAGCCATTCGCCGCCAGTTTTTGTGGTTATAGTTGACGCTATTTTTTTAGGGTCAAATAGTGGTGTTTTGTTGTTGTGACCCGCCGCAATGTCAACGTTAAGCGTGCCTTTTTTGACTGTTTTACCATTGTGTAGCAGTGCCCAGCGAAATGTATACTGATCTAAATTGGTGAAGCTGAAGCGGTTCTCAATGTTTATCGTTCCGGTGTCGAAATCGAAGTTGGAAAAGTGAAGGGGTTGGTATACGTGCTTAACTTCGTGTAATGCCGGGTGGGGTTTTCGATTGGAGGCGACAAGACCGTTGGCGTTAAAGTTTTCGTCGTGGTGCAGGTGCGAAGAACCGAGGTCACCGCCGTAGGCCCAGAAGGTGTTGCCATTTTTGTCTTGCGTTTTTAGGCCCTGGTCTACCCAGTCCCAAATAAACCCGCCTTGCATGTGCGGGCTGCTATTAATAATATCCCAAAATTTATAGAGGTTGCCGGTGCTGTTACCCATGGAGTGGGCGTATTCACACATGATCAGTGGCCGCGTTTTGTCTGTACTTTCGGCGTACTGCTGCAAATAATCTAGGCCTGGGTACATAGGCGCAACAATGTCGGTATTTCGTTCCTCATCAGCTTGTTCGAATTGCACCAGGCGGGAAGTGTCTCTGGTTTTTATCCAGTCGTAGGCGCTAAAAAAAGTCTGCCCATTTCCAGCTTCGTTACCGAGTGACCAGATGATCACGGAGGCGTGGTTTTTATCACGCTCCACTAGGCGTTTAATTCGGTCTATGTGTGCGGTATGCCATTGTGGCAAGTAGGCGGGGTGCACTGTTTTATCAAACGGACCTTGCTTGGTGGCGCCCATGCCGTGGGTTTCAATATTGGCTTCATTGACGAGGTACAGCCCATATTCGTCGGCCAGACGATAAAACTCGGGGGGGTGTGGGTAATGGCTGGTTCGCACGGCATTAATATTGTGCTGCTTCATCAGTTCGATATCACGCAACATGGTTTGCCTAGAGGGTACATGGCCAAGTTCGTCGTGATGAAGGTGTAAATTAACACCGCGTAAAACGATGGCACGGCCATTGACCAGCAGCTGCGCATTTTTCAGTTCAACGGTTCTAAACCCGATGGCTTGGTTAACCTGCATGGTAATTTTGCCACTGGCGTCTTTTAGCGTAAATACGGCGTCATATAGTCGCGGGTTTTCTGCACTCCAGGGTTGAATGTTGGCAAGCTCGGCGTTGAAGCTGAGCTGGGACGTTCCCGCAGGAATGTTTTTGCCGCTGTGCCAAAGCCGTGTGTTTTTCCCGCGCGGGAACAGGCTTAACTCTAGTCGGCCAGCGAGCCCGGTTTGGTCAAAGTCTTTTAGTGAGAAATCGGCTGTAAGCGTGCCGGATTGGTAAGTGTCGTTTAATCCTGCGCGTAAGAAGTAATCCCATACGGCCAGTTTAGGAAGGCTGTACAGAAAAACATCCTGTTCAATGCCGCTCAGTCGCCAAAAATCCTGATCTTCTAAGTAGCTGCCATCGTGCCAGCGGGTTACTTGAACCGCGAGTAAGTTTTTGCCTGGAATCAGGTGCTCAGTGATATCGAATTCGGCAGGCGACTTTGCCACTTTACTCATGCCCACTTCATTACCGTTTATAAAAACGCGGGCGTAGCCCGAAATCGAGCCAAAATGGAGCAGTACCTGGCGGTTATTCCAGTTCTCTGGAACGGTAAAGTGCTGACGATAACTACCAACCGGGTTGTATTTGTTATCGACTAGAGGTGGTTGTGCAGGGAAGGGGTATTGGATGTTGCTGTAAATAGGGGTGTCGTGGCCTTCTATCTCCCAGTTCGACGGAACGGGTATTTCCCCCCAGCTCTTATCATCAAAGCTAGGGGAGTAAAAATCACCGGGCCTAAGCGCTGGCTTTTGTACCAGGTTGAATTTCCATTGACCGTTTAGCGATTGAAAATAGGGGGACTTTTCTCGCTTATACTGTCGCGCGTTTCGGACTTTGTCATAAGGAATGAAATAGGTGTGGGGTGCTAGCTTATTACGCTCAACCTGTTCTGGGTTTTCCCATTCATTGTCTGCAGCCACGGCAAGGTGTGTGCAAGAACACAGCAGAATGACATTAGCCAATTGAAGAAATACGCGTTGAGGACAGTTCAGCGTATTGAGAAGGGCTGATGCACGTGAGACGGTGCGTGGGAGTAACGGCATAAGAATTGCTCTCTTATGATGGGGTGGCTGTACATGAATGTCTTAAGCGATATGTTTAATACATTCATGTATGCCTACACGGGTGGAGTTGTGTAAAACGCCGTTTTTCTATTCGCAAGGCTCTTGGCAAAGTTCGTTGAGCCAGAATAACGTGCCGCCTGTTACGGCTGCAGGCATTGCAACAATGTTGACGATAGGTATTACACTGCAAGCGGTAATCATGCCGCCAAACCCAAAGCTACTGTACAGAGAATTCCAGAGCTTGTTCCGTACGCGGGTGAACGAGCAGCGATGATTGTCGGCGGGGTAGTCGGCATACTGAATAGTCATACACCAAGCGCTCCAAGCAAGCCCGATTAAGGGGGCCAAAAGGCCTCCAACGCCAGGAATAGCAAAGCCTACCAGCAACATAATCAATATCACCAGCATCCCGCGAAAAATAAAGTACAGTAGTTTTTTGATTTCGCGTTTGAACACCCTTGGAATCATGCTAGATAACGACTCGGGCGCGGGGCGTTTGCCACTCAGCAGGTGTTCGGCCTTTTCGGCTAGTAGCCCGTAAAAGGGGGCGGCGATAATATTGGTAATAATGTTAAAGCTGTAGCCGTAAATTATGAGGACGAGCACTATCAGAACAAACCCCAATAGCGCTAGAAAAAAATCGACAACGGGTTTTAGCCAGTCGGCGACATCAAACGAAATACCGCCAGTAAACATGCCTAGGTAGGAGATAAGAATACTGGTGAGGGCAACAAATAAGAAGATGTTAACCACCAGCGGCACCAGAATGTAGGGCCGCAACTGGGGGTGCCACAATAGTTTAACGCCCTGAATGAAGTATTGGGCCCCGGAGAAAAAGCTGTTTTTAGGCAGAGCATCCAACATTAAAATTTGGCTCCCGCCGCCTCCAGCGCTTTGATGTAGTCGTTGCTCAAGCGGTGATCACTAGCCACTTGAAGTAATGTTTTACCCTGTGGGTTTTTGGCGTTAATGTCTCGCCCCTCCGCCACAAAGAACGTCAAAAACGTTTTGAAGTTTATGGCTTTCATGCCGCGATAAGCGCGTTCCAACGCAATGTAGTTGGTGTCCGCTTCGCCATTGTCTTCTACATCCAGAAAACTGCGTACGCGGTCGTCATCAAATACTTCGCCCAGTACTTTTTGTTTGTCTTTTTTTAGTGACATGCTTTTACCTGTATATATTTTCGGCGTGCTGTTCAAACCGGTCAGCACTTTAGTGTTTGGTGTAAAGGGTAAGCTTTTGAATGCCTCGCGCCCAGAAGATGCGAGGCAGCCCTCAAGGGAGGGTGTTATGCGCGTGTTCAAAAGCCCACCTTGTTGGGTAAACAGTCTGCTCAATTTGGCGAGCCGTTAGCCTTCCAGTTTTTGTTTTAAGATGGCGTTTAATTGCTGAGGGTTGGCTTGGCCTTTAGATGCCTTCATTACCTGCCCAACAAAAAAGCCCATCATCTTCGGTCGTTTGCTGTCATCCGCTTTGCGGTAGTTTTCTACCTGTTGTGGACTATTGTCCATAACCTCGTCCACCATTTTTTCCAGCGCGCCGGAATCTGAAACCTGTTTCAGTCCCTTGCTTTCAATAATCGTGTCGGCATCACCCTCGCCTTTCCACATGGCTTCAAAAACCTGCTTGGCGATTTTGTTGGAAATAGTCTGGTCTTTAATGCGCACTATCAGGCCGCCCAGTTGTTCACCGGTAACGGTGCAGTCTTTGATGCTGGTTTCATCGGCATTCAGGCGCGCTGAAACTTCGCCCATCACCCAGTTGGCCGCCAGTTTGGCATCGTCACATTTGGCCGCCGCCTGCTCAAAAAAGGCGGCCGTATCGGCGTTGGCACTTAGTGTGCCTGCGTCGTAATGAGACAGGCTGTAGCTGTCCTCAAAACGCTTCTGGCGAGTGTCGGGCAGTTCGGGTAACTGCAGGCGAATAGCTTCAATGTAGTCGTCATCGATAATAACGGGCAGAAGGTCAGGGCAGGGGAAGTAGCGGTAGTCGTTAGCTTCTTCCTTGGAGCGCATAGCCCGAGCGGTATGGGTATCGCCATCGTAGAGGCGGGTTTCCTGGGTAATGCTGCCACCGTCTTCCAATACCTCGATTTGCCGCTCCACTTCCTGATGAATACAGCGTTCCATAAAGCGGAAGGAGTTGAGGTTTTTGGTTTCGGTGCGCGTGCCCAGCTCTTTTTGGCCCTTGGGGCGAACAGAAATGTTTACGTCGAAACGCATGGAGCCTTGGCTCATTTCGCCGTCACATATGCCCAGTGAAATTACCAGCGAGTGTAGCTTGCGGGCTAAGGCTACAGCCTCCTCGGAGGTGCGCATATCGGGTTCGGTAACCACTTCAATCAGCGGTGTGCCTGCGCGGTTCAGGTCGATGCCGCTCATGCCGTGGTAGTCTTCGTGTAGAGATTTGCCTGCGTCTTCTTCCAGATGGGCGTGATGAATACGCACCCGCTTTTCACTGCCGTCGGCAAGCTGAATGTCCATGTGGCCGGGGCCAACAATGGGTTCTTCCAGCTGGGTCGTTTGGTAGCCCTTGGGTAGATCCGGGTAAAAGTAATTTTTACGCTCAAAAACTGAGCGCTTGCCTATTTCAGCATTCACCGCCAAGCCAAACATGGTGGCAAAGCGGAAGGCTTGCTCATTGGCGACCGGCAGTGTGCCGGGCATAGCCAAGTCGATAGCGCAGGCTTGGGTGTTAGGTTCGGCACCAAAAGCGATGCTGGAACCCGAGAAAATCTTGGTGTTGGTGGCCAGTTGTACATGAACTTCCAGCCCGATAACTGTTTCCCATTCCATAATCTTTACTCCTTACGCAATGGAAGCCGGAGCAGCGGTGTGGAAATCCGTTGCTTGCTGGAATTGATGGGCGAGATTGAGCAGCTTGCCTTCGGCAAAATAGTTGCCAATTAGCTGTAAACCAATGGGCTTGCCATTAACCAGGCCACAGGGGATAGACATACCGGGCAAACCGGCGAGGTTGGTGGCGATGGTGTAGATGTCTTCTAGGTACATGGCTACCGGGTCATCACCTTTGGAGCCGAATTCAAACGCGGGTGAGGGCGAGGTCGGCCCAATAATGACATCCACGTCTTTAAAGGCATCAACAAAGTCTTGTTTGATCAACCGGCGTACTTGCTGTGCTTTGCCGTAGTAAGCGTCGTAGTATCCGGCCGACAGGCAGTAGGTGCCTACGAGGATACGACGCTTCACTTCATCGCCAAAGGCTTCGCCGCGGGAGCGCTTGTAAAGATCTTCTAGGTCTTTCGGGTTTTCGCAGCGATAACCGTAGCGTACACCGTCAAAACGGGACAAATTGGCCGAACATTCAGCCGGGGCAATGACATAGTAAGCGGGAACCGCGAGGCTGGAGTGAGGCAGCGAGATGGATTTAATGGTCGCACCCGCCTTTTCATATTCTTTGATTGCGGCCTCTACCTGCGTTTGAGTATCCGGGTCGAGGCCCTCGCCAAAATATTCCTCGGGTACGCCAATGGTTATGCCGGCAATGGGGTCTGCCAGAGAGGCGGTGTAGTCGCTTAGGGGTTCATCGACGCAGGTGGAATCTTTGCTGTCGAAGCTGGCCATAACATTCAGCATCATGGCGGCATCTTCAGCGCTGCGGGCCATTACGCCACCCTGATCGAGGCTGGAGGCGAAGGCAATCATGCCCCAGCGGGATACCCTTCCGTAGGTGGGCTTAATGCCGGTAATGCCACACAGTGCAGCGGGTTGGCGAATGGAGCCGCCGGTGTCTGTTGCGGTCGCGCCAGGCGCCATGCGGGCTGCAACAGCGGCTGCGGAGCCACCGGATGACCCACCGGGCACGCAATTGGTCGCCCAGGGGTTTTTTACCGGCCCGTAGTAGCTGGTTTCGTTGGAGGAGCCCATGGCGAACTCATCCATATTGGTTTTGCCCAGCATTACCGCGCCAGCATCTAGGTAGTTTTGTACTACGGTTGCATTATAGGGCGGCACAAAGTTGTCGAGCATTTTAGAGCCGCAGCTGGTTTTAACGTCGGCGGTACAAAAAATATCTTTATGGGCAAAGGGTACGCCGCACATGGGTGCTGTGTCGCCACCGGCGATTCGGCTATCGGCGGCTTGCGCTTGTTTGATAGCTTGTTCTTCGGTAACGGTGATGAAACTGTTGTAGTCGCCGTCTAGGTCGCCTATGCGCTGGAGTAAGTAGCGAGTGATTTCTTCGCTGGAAAATTCCTTTGCCTGTAGTTTGCGACTAATCTCTGCAATAGTCAGGTTGTGCATTGCGTGGTCCTGAAATATCTGAAATGGGCTGAAGAGTTTGTTCTTGTTATGGTCACGGGTTGCCTGAGTATCACTCGATGACCTTAGGCACCAAGTACAAGCCATCTTCCGTTGCGGGTGCAATTTGTTGAAACTTTTCGCGCTGATTGGGTTCGGTTATATTATCGGCGCGCAAACGCTGAATGGCGTCGAGAGGGTGTGCCATAGGTGTTGCGCCTTGGGTATCCGCCGCTTGTAACTGGTCTACCAGAGCCAGTACTTCGGTAATACTTTTTGCGGTTTCTTCTATGGTTTCGTCACTGATTTTTAGCCGAGCCAAATTGGCCAGCTTTTCGATTTCCGAGGGGTTCACGCCGGGCTCCTAAAAGCATTGAGGGCATCTCTTTTGAGAGGATTACAATAAACGCGCTACGTTACCATATTTGCGCCTTGCCCAAAATCCCCGGCGTTGATAGAGTGCCTTCAAATATTGAGCTTGGGCGCGGTTCTGCAGTCTGAAGGCAGAGATGTGATTTGTTAACGGGCTCTTAGGAAAACAGAATTTACATTTTGAGTGAATTCGCTAGGTCGACAAGGTAAGGTTTAAACATATATGTTCAAGCGTTTACGCGGTATTTTTTCCAACGATTTATCTATTGATTTAGGTACAGCCAACACTCTTATTTATGTCCGTGAACGCGGCATTGTCTTAGACGAACCCTCTGTGGTCGCAATACGAAACCAGAATGGCCAAAAGTCCGTGGAAGCGGTTGGTATGGCCGCCAAGCGTATGCTGGGGCGTACGCCGGGTAATATCACCGCCATTCGGCCTCTGAAAGATGGTGTAATCGCCGATTTTCAGGTAACCGAAAAAATGTTGCAGCACTTTATAAAGAAAGTTCACGAGAACAGCTGGTTTCAACCCAGCCCTCGGGTGCTGGTGTGCGTGCCTTGTTTGTCTACTGAAGTAGAGAAGCGCGCAATACGTGAATCGGCCTTAGGCGCCGGTGCGCGTGAGGTACGCTTGATCGAGGAGCCTATGGCGGCGGCGATTGGCGCTGGCCTGAACGTTGATGAAGCCACCGGTTCCATGGTGGTGGATATCGGTGGTGGCACTACCGAAATTGCCATTATCTCGCTTAACGGTGTGGTGCTTTCCGATTCTGTGCGTATTGGTGGCGACCGTTTTGATGAGGCTATTGTGAACTATGTGCGTCGCAAGTACGGCAGTGTCATTGGTGACGCAACCGCTGAACGCATCAAAAAAGAAATTGGTTGTGCCTATGCGGGCAGTGAAGTACTCGAAATTGATGTGCGTGGTCGCAACTTGGCCGAAGGTGTACCCAAGAGCTTTACGCTGAATAGCGATGAAGTGCTGGAAGCCCTGCAGGAGCCACTTTCGGGTATAGTCCAATCCATTAAGAGTGCGCTGGAACTCGCGCCTCCTGAGCTGGCTTCCGATATTGCTGAAAGCGGTTTGGTGTTAACCGGTGGTGGTGCGCTGCTGCGCGATTTGGACCGGCTGCTCACCGAAGAAACGGGCTTGCCAGTGGTCGTTGCGGAAGACCCGTTAACCTGCGTGGCTCGGGGTGGTGGTCGTGCTATGGAGTTGATGGACCAGCATACAATTGACTTGGTGTATTAATATGTCGGCTGTTGGGTTTTTTCGCTGCCGAACCCTGTGTTCCTCTCGAAAAAGCCCAGCAGTCGGCTTGTAAGTTGGGCGCAGGGGCTTTGCCTTGCTGGTTTTTTCGTCACTAAAACAACCGGGAGTCGCTCATTAAACCGCTGTTTCGACAAGGTCCTTCGCTGTCAGTACGGGTATTTGTACTGACACTGGCGTCCCTCGCCATCGCTACTACCTACCTTTATACCGACTGGTTCGATTCCCTCAAAAGCAAAGCGGCGGACTTTTCTGCGCCGTTCTACTGGGTATCGGATATACCGGCCCGCGCCGGTGATTGGGCCGATAACGGAATGATGCCACGGGCTAAGTTGCTTCAGGAAAATGAGGCGTTGCGTACCGAGCTGTTGGTGCACAAACGTAAGTTGCAGAAAATGGCATCGCTGGTGGCCGAAAATGTTCGTTTACGCCAATTACTGAATTCAGCGGAGCTGCTGGAAGATAGGGTGATTATTGCCGAGCTGATTGGTGTTGCGCCAGACCCGAGTATTCATAAAGTGATTCTAAACAAGGGCAGTGCCGACGGTGTTTACGTGGGGCAGGCCATGGTTGATGCCCATGGATTAATGGGGCAGGTGGTGCATGTCGGTAGCTACAGCAGCCAAGTGTTGTTAATAACCGATACAACTCACGCCTTACCCGTGCAGATAAACCGCAATGGCGTGCGCCTTGTGGCCGAAGGCATAGGCAGCCTTTATCAGCTGGCGGTGCGCCATGTGGCAAGTACAGTTGATGTTAAAGTTGGCGATATGCTCGTCAGTTCGGGCTTAGGTCAGCGTTTTCCTATTGGTTACCCTGTGGCTGAAGTAACGGAGGTACGGGTAAACCCAGGGAAGCCCTTCGCCTACGTGGTTGCTCGACCGATGGCGGAAATGAATCGCAGTCGCCATGTTTTGCTGGTGTTCGACCAGCCTCCCGCCGAAGTGACGGCAGCGGAGCCTGAAAATGGTCAATGAACGGCAACGCCCGCTGGTGGTGTTGGTGGTTAGTATTCTGTTGGGGCTGATCATTGCCGTGTTTCCCGTGTCAGAGGAGGTAGCCTACCTGCGGCCAGAGCTGGTGTGTATGTTGGTGGCCTACTGGGTTATGCAGTCGCCTCAGCACCTTGGAATGCTGTTCGCATTTTTGGTTGGTCTAGCTCAAGACATTGTAGAAATGACGGTTTGGGGGGCTCACGCCATGGCCCTAACGTTGCTCGCCTATATTTGCTTGATGTCGTACCAACGCATTCGTAATTATTCTGTATGGCATCAATCACTGTGGATATTTGTGCTGGTGGGTACTCATCAGGTGGTCGTTAACTGGATACAGGGCATGGCGGGTTATCACGCACCCGCGAAGCTGTTGATATTACCTACGGTAATGAGCGCTTTGTGCTGGCCGCTGATGATCTTGCTGTTTCGCCGGGTTCGGCTGCGTTATCGCATAAGCTGAACTGCCCCTGCTAAGGTAGAATGCCCCACTATCGCAACTGGCTGAGGTAACTTAAACTCTCGCCCCCGTGCTCATAGCACCTTAACGCTCTTATATAAGTCAGTATTCATCGTGGATCAGCAGCAAACTCCCAATTTATACCTTGCATCCCAGTCGCCTCGCCGGCGTGAACTGCTGGACCAGATTGGCGTTCGATACCGGTGTGTTAGCCTAGGCGTGCCCGAGCAACGCTTACCCGCAGAAGCCGCGCAGGATTATGTGGTGCGGCTAGCAAAAGCGAAGGCGGCGGCGGGCTGGCTACAGGTCAAGAATAAGTCTGTACCGGTGCTGGGTTCTGACACTATTGTGGTGTGTGCGGGCGAAGTACTGGAAAAACCGGGTGATGAGCAGCAAGCGGTTAATATGTTACTGAGGATGAGCGGCAGTGAACACCTAGTGTTAACGGCAGTAGCCCTGTGTATGGGCGACCGTTGCCAGACTAGACTTAGTACTACTACGGTGAGGTTTCGCGCTATCTGTGAGGCCGAGGCACGCCGTTACTGGCACAGCGGAGAGCCTAGCGACAAGGCGGGAGGTTATGGTATTCAGGGCTTAGGTGCTATTTTCGTAGAATCTATTAAGGGAAGTTACAGCGGCGTTATGGGTTTGCCGCTATATGAGACTTCACAGTTATTGGGAGAGTTCGATGTGCCCGTGTGGCAGGTGTCGGCAATAAATCAGGAAGAGGAGAGCTCTCGTGAGTGAGGAAATACTGGTTAATTTTGGTCCAACAGAAACCCGCGCCGCTCTGGTAGAAAACGGTGTGTTGCAGGAGGTTTTTGTAGAGCGTGCGCGAACCAAAGGCTTTGTGGGTAATATTTATCAGGGCAAGGTCGTGCGAGTGCTGCCGGGTATGCAGGCGGCGTTTATCGATATTGGTCAGGCTCGTGCCGGTTTTATCCATGTTTCGGATATTGCGCCACTGAACGAAGACGGGGTAGAAGAGCGCGGCAATGCTGAGGCCGATATTCGCGAGCACCTGCGCGATGGGCAGGACTTGCTCGTGCAAGTTATAAAAGACCCCATTAGCACCAAGGGGGCAAGGCTGGCAACCCAACTGTCGGTTTCGGCGCGGTATTTGGTGTATATGCCCAATAGTAATCATATTGGTGTGTCCAACCGAATTGAGGATGCCGAAGAACGCGAGCGGCTAAAGGCTATCGTAGAAAAGCTGGCGGCCGAATATGCCGATACCTATAAAGGTGGTGGTTTTATTGTACGCACCGTGGCCGAAGGGGCAACGGAAGAGGACTTGCGCGCCGACATCCCGTTTGTGTTTAAGCTATGGCACGACCTAGCGGACCGTATTAAGTCGGCCAAGGCCCCCTCTATTGTTTACGAAGACTTACCGCTTTACTTGCGTACCATTCGCGATTTAATGCGTTCCAATATTGAGCGTGTGCGTATCGACTCACGCGAAAGCTTTTCCAAAATGGAATCCTTTGCCAAACACTATGCGCCGGAGATTGGCGGGCGTATTGAGCACTACCCCGGAGAACGCCCGCTATTCGACCTATACGGTGTAGAAGATGAATTACAGCGCGCGCTCGATAATAAAGTGGTACTCAAATCGGGTGGATACTTGATCATCGAGCAAACCGAGGCCATGAGCACCGTCGACGTGAATACCGGTGCTTTTGTGGGCCACCGTAATTTAGAAGAAACAATATTCAAAACCAATCTTGAAGCGGCGTCGTCGATTGCCCGTCAGCTGCGACTGCGCAATTTGGGCGGTATTATCATCATCGATTTTATCGACATGAAAGATGCCGAGCATCAGCGCCAGGTGTTGCGCACGCTGGAAAAGTACCTGGAAAAAGACCGCGCTAAAACCAGCATTACGGGTGTTTCCGAACTTGGATTGGTGGAAATGACGCGCAAACGAACGCGGGAATCTTTGGGGCGGGTATTGTGTGAGCCCTGTCCGGTTTGCAGCGGCCGAGGTTCACTAAAGTCGGCGGAAACCATTTGCTATGAAATATTCCGCGAAATTCTGCGTGAGTCCAGAACCTACGACAACGAACGTTTTTTAGTGTTGGTTTCCCAGGCGGTAATCGACCGATTATTGGATGAAGAGTCAGACAGCGTCGCAGATTTAGAAGCCTTCATTGGTAGGCCCATTAAGTTTCAGGTGGAATCGCTCTACAATCAGGAACAATACGATATCATTTTAGGATAGGGGCGGAGCCACCCTATGCGTACTGACGGGCTCTGGTAGCGGCTATGAGATTAATCAGCCAACGAACGATACGGCGACTCGCCCGACGGGTGTGGGGGACTTTGTTCACCCTAATTATCGCTATTGCTGTTCTGGTGCAGTTGGGGCGGGAGGCATTTCCGCTACTCGATGATTATCGCAATGATATCAGCGAGATATTAGGTAAGCGCCTGGGTGTTGATATTCAAGTAGGTGGGCTGGTGGCAGACTGGTCTGGCCTTAAGCCAAAAATCATCCTTACCGATGTTTACGTTGCCACCTTGCAGAAAGAACCCATCTTCAACATGGCGACGGTGACAGCGGAGCTGGGGCTTATCGATAGCCTACTGGATTTTGAATTACGCTGGCATCATTTGGCGTTTGAACGTTTCCAGACAACCTTCAAGCAAGCGGAAAGTGGCCAGTGGAAAATTAAAAACCTGGCCATGAAAAAAACTGGTGAGTCCAAGTTCACTATTGATGACCCGCTCGACATCTTCCTTTTTGGCCGCCGTATTCAGCTCAACGATGTAACCTTCAATCTTGAGTACCGTACGGGGCATGCGTCTGTCGTAAACATCCCCAGTATTACCCTCGAAAACGACCGAGACTTCCACCGAGCTGTTGCGGCGGTGGGTGTTGTTAATGAAGCCGGTGAGCTAGATCGGCACTTCCAGATGGTAGTGGAAGCCACCGGCGACCCGCGAGACCCCGATAATTTTGATTCTGTTGGCTACCTAGCACTTAAGCAATTTCCCATGGAAACGGTGGTCGCGGCATTTGCCGGCAGCCACTGGGAAATGCAGGACGACCAGGTTTGGGGAGAGGGTCATCGGCTCGACCTAGAGCTTTGGTTTCGTGGCACCACCTACAGCGGAATGACCCTGCGTGGCCAGCTGCGTTCCGATGGCTTGCCACTGGATGTACCAGAAAATGTGATTTTGCCTGAAGGCATGGCCGCCGATATCTCCGGGCGTTGGCACCCAAACCATGGTTGGAATTTTGTATTACAGCAAATGGTGGTTAATTGGCCCGAGTTTCAATCACCGCCGCTCGATGTGGAATTGCGTGGTGGGCTTAAGCGACCGCTGGCCATAGCCGTAGAGGAGCTAGACCTAAAACCCTGGCATGACCTCACAAAAAAAATAGGCATTATGGGTGAAAAGCCTGCAGGTATTATAAACGCCCTAGCGCCAGAGGGGCGGTTACATAATATTGATATTCGCCTAACGGGAAAAGACGCCGGATACTTTGACCTAAAGGCGCAGTTAGACCGCGTGAACGTGCACAGTTTTCGTGGTTCCCCGGTTGTAAAAAAGCTGAATGGATTTGTTTCAGCCAACGCATTAGGTGGTTTCGTTGATATTCACAATCATGAGGGTTTCAGTATTGCTTTCCCGAAGGTGTATGCACAGCCACTTGAATTTGAAACCGCTAGCGGCCGCGTTGGCTGGCAAATCGATACTAAAACTAAAACCGCCTATGTGAACTCTAATCGATTACAGTTTGCAAACGGTGACGAAGTGGCGAATGGTTATATGCACCTTCGCTTACCCACTGTGCGCGATGGCCGTGAGCCACACATGACTTTAGCCATTGGCGTTGAAAAAGCGCCTTTAAGTGTGCACCGAAAATTTGTGCCTCAGACTATTCCTAAAAATCTTCACAAGTGGTTGGGGGAAAGTATTGGCGAAGGCACGGCAACAAACATGGCCTTTACATTTCACGGGTCGATCAAAAAAAACCCTAAAATCAAACCCTCCATTCAATTTTCGGCGGATATTCACGACGCCAACTTGGCCTTTGACAAAAACTGGCCCGAGCTAAAACATGTAAATGGACGCCTAGAGCTCGCTAACAATCGCTTAGATGCACAAGTGAAACAGGCCACTTTATTGGGCAACCAGGTATCCGATGCCCAGGTGCGCCTAATAGAAAACCCCAATGACGATGGCATGGCGCTGTCGATTCGTGGCGATTTAAAAAGTAACGCCGCCGTTGCAATGGAGCTATTGCAAAACAGCCCGGTACGCAGTGTGTTCGGTTCAACATTCGATTCGTGGAGTTTTGGCGGTAATGTGTCTGCGGCCATCGCGTTGCAAATTCCATTAAAACCCGGCGCCGAAGGTACCCGTCAGAGTGTGCAGGTCGACTTCAATCAGGCGCGAGTAAATATGGCCGATATCAACTTGGCCATAGATAAAGTGTCGGGTCGCCTGCAGTTCGATTCAGACAAGGGGCTAAGTGCGCCTAAACTGAAAGGTTCTGTTTGGGGTAAAGCCTTGTCGGCCCGCATCGAAAGCCCATTAGTACAGAATATAGAAGGCACTAAAAGCGAAGGCAAGCGCAACACCGTTATCCATTTTACAGGCCCGGTGAACGTCGCGGATGTACGCAAATGGACGCATCGCCCAGAGTTGGGCTTTGTTGAGGGTGTTACCGCTGTGCAGGGCAGTATCACCATACCCGCGCGCAATACCGTCGACCACTTCCTAGAGGTAGACCTTTCCTCCCAGTTAAAGGGCGTTAGCTTTCAAATGCCAGAACCCATGGTAAAAACGACCGCAGAGGAAAAGCCCTTTAACGTAAATTTACGCCTGCACGAAGGTTTTCAGCACTACCGATTTTCCTACGACGAATCGGTGGTATTGCGTCTACAAACTGGGGACGCCATTGAAAGTGCCGCCCAGTTGAATATTGATGCGGAGCCATTGCCCTTGCAGCACGGTTTTTTCGATGTTATAGGCCAAGTAGAGACGTTTGATATCGAAGAGTGGGACGGCGTGCGTGAGCAATATTTTAAATATTTACGTGCGGGCCAAACCGAAGAGCAGATTGGGCAAGAGGAAACAGACCTGCCCATACGCCTAAATTTGGATATAGGGCAAACCAACTTTGGTGATGTGGTAGTGGACGATGTGCGAGTGTCTGGTATTGGCACTGAAAACGAGTGGGCGCTGTATATCGACAGTGAGATCGCTGCGGGCAACCTATTAGTGACCGGTGAAGAAAACAAAATAGAATTGGCCGTAGAGCTGGATTACTTTCGTATTGGCGAGGAAGCGTCTGGCGAAGGCGAAGGCGAAGGCGAAGAGCAGGAAGCGTGGGCGTTAAAAGAAATGGATTTAAGTCGCTTTACTTTCCCCATACAGTTTTCAGTAAAAGAACTGACGCTTGCAGGCAAACCCTATGGGCGTTGGGCGTTCGACCTAAAACCGCTTGAAGATGGTATTGCACTAACAAACTTAAAAGCTAACGTGCGCGGTATGGGCATAGGTGAAGCGGTGCAGCCGCCTGCACCTAAGGAGGTCACGGCGAGTAAGACAAGAACAAATACAAAGAAAACGTCGACAGCCGGGCGGAATAGAAAAATAGATAAACGCTTGGCGTTTACAAAAAGCGTGGTAGAGCAACCCCACGCCGAGTTTATATGGCGACAAACAGAACGAGGAAATTTTAGTTCGTTTAACGGCACGCTAATGGCTGTGGGAACAGGGAGCCTGCTCGAAGCCTGGGGCTTTGAGAAAATTCTAGACAGTGAACAGACAGCGGTATCCGCACGGATGAGCTGGCCTGGTGCGCCAGATGAAATAAACATGCAAGCCGTTAGCGGTAAAGTGGTGTTCGACATTGAAGACGGCAGTTTTATTCGCGGCGCAAAAGAGGCCGACAACGGCCTGCTGCGTTTAATTGCCTTATTTAATTTCGATACCATTGCTAGGCGGCTGCAGTTGGATTTTAGTGACATGGCAAAATCCGGTTTTGGCTTTGAATCGGTTCACGGTGAATTTCTATTTGAGAATGGTTGGGTTTATATTCATGAGCCCCTCGTGGTGGATTCCACCTCATCAAAATTACAGATGGCAGGCACGCTGGATTTGGTCGAAGAAAAAGTGGATGCAGAGCTAGTGGCTACCCTGCCGGTTGCCGGTGATATTACCGTGGCCGCTGCGTTGATTGCCGGGTTGCCTGCAGCCATTGGGGTTTTTATGATTAGCCACATGTTTGAAGAGCAATTAGATAGAGCTTCCAGCATTAACTACCGTGTTACTGGAAACTGGGACGACCCAAAAATAAAATTTCGCAAAATATTTGACGATAGCGCGGCAAAATCCAAAGCCAAAGAAGTTGAGTCTTTACGTAAAGAATCAGCCAAAACAGAAACCGTAGACCCCTACCATGAGCCACCAGAACCCACCCCCATTCCCGACTAGAAGGTGGCCCCCGTGTTAAATGCTGAGTCCTTCATCGTTGCCGCTATTCAAATAGTGAGTAATGTTCCCTCGTGTATAGAGGAAACCGAATCAGCCATTATAGACAATATGCAAACCGTAGAGCGCCTGGTTGCCGAGGCTGCAAAAAGCGGTGCCGAGCTGGTGGTGCTGCCAGAAAATGTACTCACTTTTGGTAGCCGTAAGCCCTTCACCCTAGAAGCCCAACAACAGTGGTTGGCCGCGTTTAGCGTATTGGCGCAACATAAAGGAATTTGGCTAGTAGCCGGTAGCCTGCCGCTTTCCAATTTTCAGTGGCAGATTGGAGATAACTGTAAAGACCTGGAATGGTCTCAAGCCGCAGGTCTTCCATACGCTACAACCGTAGTATTCGACAAAAAAGGTAAGCTACGTGGTGTGTACCAAAAAAATAATTTGTTTGATGCCAATATTGCCGACGCAACGGGGCAGTATCGAGAATCAGATATTTTTCAAAGGGGCAGGCACCCGGCCGTTGTAGAAACTCCCTGGGGAAAAATGGGCATCGCCATCTGTTTCGACCTGCGCTTCCCTCAGTATTTTCAGCAATTACGTGCGCTAGGCACGGATTTTATAGTACTGCCTTCGGCGTTTACCTACACAACCGGCAAGGCACACTGGGAGATTTTACTACGCGCACGAGCGATAGAGAATCAAACGGCGATGGTGGGCGTAAACCAGGGGGGTGACCACGATAGCAAACGTAAAACCTGGGGTGACTCCATGATTGTGGATGCCTGGGGCAGTGTGTTGGCGCGTGTAGGTAACGCACTCACCGCCGACGATTCGCAATTGGGAGAGAGTATAGTACTGGCAGAGTTGAAGTTGGCTGGGCAGCGCGCGATTCGGGAGAGTATGCCGTTGGTGGCACCTCTGCCGTAAAAGGTTTCTGTTTGGAGGTGGTAGTGGTGTTCGTCTGAATTTTTAGCGGGTGTGGGTATCTATTTGGCCGGTATCCGTTTTTATCAACCCACTCCTATTGTTTTAAAACCCCTTTTTACTTCGAGTTTAAATACCAATGAAATTGTTCTGAGGTCGAACTTGGTATAAGCATAAAACTCCCAGCTGAACATTCAAACGCTTTTCAAAATAAAGGCAAGAGCCTTCAATACTGTTTTCTGGCTGTTGGCGAAATGGCGTCGTTTTACGGTTAAGTGTTTTTGATGAATAGCGTACGGGTGTACTTCCTAGATGAATTGAGTGCTTTGTCGTTCAAAAGTGTTGAAAATACAGGATAAATCGCGGCGGGCAAAAAAATAGTCGATTTTTTCCTCATATATCTGACGCTGTTGTAAAAATGGCCTGTTTTTATAATGAATTCAAAGGGTTACACGGGTTGATGGAATTCGGTGATATGAGGCCATTGGGACCATTTGCCCTTTTGGGATTTAGGCGCCACTTGGCGGAAA
Organism: Teredinibacter franksiae; assembly: GCF_014218805.1. NCBI lineage: Bacteria > Pseudomonadati > Pseudomonadota > Gammaproteobacteria > Cellvibrionales > Cellvibrionaceae > Teredinibacter > Teredinibacter franksiae. Next base: position 3,388,005 of record NZ_JACJUV010000001.1, read on the forward strand.
GCTTGACGTGGCGGGGGTTTCAGCGTAGTTTCCGGGTTTCCAAATAAAAAATATGCGCGCCCCGAAATATGACGCCTGGGGCGCGATATACAAATGTTAGGGTACTCTCGGGTTAGGTAGTCATGGATAATATTGAGCAATATAGAAAGTTAATGTTCGATTGGTGTAGCGAAATATTGATACCGCACATGGACGAAATAACTAACGGTAAAGAAGTAGACCTACCGGAAAGAGAATTTATCGATATCCTCCACCATAATTTCTACGACATCATGGAAACTTATGAAGCACTCGAACTCTCTGGAGTGTTGCTTTCAGTAAAGGGGCCTAGAAGTAATAAAGTTTCTGAAGATAAATATTGTAGATATGTGATCAATACATACCTTCAGGACATGTACATATTAAAAGAAAGGTTAAACTCTTACGCTACAAAAATTAAGCGCATACATAATAATTTAGGTCGCAATCAAATTGTGGATTTACTTGTTGAACCAGTTTTTGATGTCATTAAATCAAGCTTTCAAGGTATTGTAGATACTCGAGGCGGTCATGTGCATCAACGAAGGTATACAGACGATATTCTAGATGACGCAAGCTTATTCTCTTCAACTGCTAAGTCAGATCCCAAATTTTCACCTGTATCAAAAGTAAGCCTTGAGTTACTCAAAGAAGAATGGGGCGAAAGGATTAATAAAAATAATGCAAAAGTTAAAGAGTTACTAAATTACTATTTTGCATGTTTATATGGTGTAATCCAAGAAAATCAAAAGGTTATTGTGCCATAGTACCCTAACAAGGTTATTAACCATCGCCAGCAAGCTGGCTGGACCTCCGCTGCGTTGCTCGTTTTGCGGTTTCACGCTACGCTACCGCAAAACAATCAACCCAGCTCCGGCCGGTTATAACGGCGTTATATGGCTCTGCCTTTAATTTTGTAATTAATTTTAGTTTTTTTACTTCGTAGGTAAGTTTATTTGGTTTGTGGCGGAATTTTAGTTTGTAGGTTTAGGTGGTTCGATAATCTAAATTGGCTATCTAGCATTGAGCACCGCTGAGTATTCTGCAAGTCTGAATGTGATCAAATAGCGAGTGGTTTGTTTTGGCATCTTGTTCGTTTTAGAATGTCGTGGTAGGTTTAACCATCGCAATTAAGGAGTCCGTAGCAGGGAGTCGCTATCAAGTTTTCCCCGTTCGTTCTTCATGTTTTAAACTAAAATGGTAGTGAGTGTGTAGGGCAGTTTTCTATCGCCAGTCGTCGGCAAAAGCTTCACTCGCGTTTCGCAACGTAGTGTTTTTCCGTGAAGTAGATCGCCCACATAACAAGAAGCTGCACCTGACATTTTTTGCTACGCTCAATTGTGTATGTCGCGTAGCTCCATTTTACACAATTGCTCTCCGCAAAAACTGCAGGTGAGCTTGGCGTTAAGTGTAAGAAAGCAGGTATGAACATAATCCAATGGATAGTATTTGTTTTTTGCTGCGCCGTATCTTTGTATACGTTGGTGCTCAATTATTTCTGCATCTTTGAAAATTACAGAAATAAGAAGGCAGGTATTGATAGGCACGTTTCATATATTCCGTTTGTTGCGGCCGTGTTCGCGCTAATAGCAACGGCTACCAGCCCAATAGAAGTTATAAAATCTGGCATAGGCTTTTTTGGCGTTGTTTTTATCATCGATGTGGGTACAAGTGGAATGTTGGTCTTACTAATTATAAGTGGAGTTAAGTATTTGTATGGGCGTGTCAACACTTAACAAGTTGCACCACTCGACGCCGTGGTATCCGCAGCTTGCCGTGCATTCGCTACGCTCATTATTGCACGGCAAGCGGCTCCAACCACAGCGCAAGTGTGCAAGGCGTTATGAGTTACGCGTATGAGAGAGAACGTTGACATACTTGGAGTATTTCACGACGGAAGCATCGTTGAGATTCTTGGCGCGCTTCCGAAAATATCTTTTCGCATTGAAATAGAGTATCTCCGAAATATGTTCCCATCAAAAGGTGATTCATTTCTTGCTCACGTATCAGAATGTGAGTCTATTGTATTCTACAATTGGGAAAATGAAACTCGCACAAATGAACTGGCAGAAATTCAGAAAGAAGAACCAGAAATACTTAGCATTGAGCAGCAAGATGATACTGCCCATATTATATGCTCAACGGGTGAACTTGACGTTCTTTACAAAAAAATAGAGTTTCAACTAGATTCTGGCGCACCAGTGACATTTCAGGAACTAACAGAGGCATGTAATAATTACTGGGATGATTGGGAAAGTAGAAAAATATCATAACAAAAACATCTTGAGCGACCTATTTTGCGTCGCTTGAAAAAGACCAAGCAACACAAAATAGGCGCCAAATGTTGGCGTTATAAGTGCTCTGCATTTTTCGTCTTGGCATCAAGTCAGTGCTAAAAATTTGCATTGGAGTGAGTTCATTTAATCCGTTCTGCGAGTTGGTTGTTTTAAACGTATAGCGCTGTGAATTTGTCGTTTATATGTTTTGGTGGGGTGTTCTTTTTTTTCTCCATTGTGGTAGGTTTGTTCTTTGAGATTTTGGTGGTTTTGCCCGAGCATCTTGGTGCCACTAAGAGAAAATAATAGTTTTTGGAAGGTTGTACTTCTAAGTGGTAGCTTCGCTTTGGTTTAAGCTCCACTTGCGTTACGCAACGAAGCAGTGTTTGGTTCGGTGGTTCGCTCTTATAACAAAGCGGTCAAGTTGACCTCCACTGCGTTGCTTATTTTTGTGCTTAAATAGCACAAAAAAACCAACTTCGTTCCGGCAACTTACCTTATAGTTATGTTTAATTATGGTTATAGTTTTGCTGGTCATAATAGTGCTGCAGGAGGGATACGCTTTCGTCGTAAGTAGAGACTTGGCTAGAGAGCTACGATCGCATTTTCCCGAAATATATAGCGATCTGGGAAATCCTGATGTTTCATACTTTTCGAGAAGGGTTTCTTTTAGGCTTTTTGTGTATGTGTTTGGTGAGGCAAAAGAAAATAGCAATACCCGTATTCGGGGCCATAGCACATATTTGCGTTGGGTTTGGTTATTTAGGGCTATTGAAATTATGGCTATCGTTGGGTATTTGAGCTATGGCATCAAAACATAACCATCTCAGCCAGCGGACTTACGTTCCGGATTTTATTTTTACGGTAAAACGCTACGCTACCGCAAAAATAAAATCCTACACTCCAGCCGCTGCTGCAGGGCGTTATGAGCGCGGTTCGAAAATAAATAAAACGAGTCATGTGCTTGATTTACGGCACGTTGTAGCGGGTCTCTCGGCGTTAACGTACGTAGGTTCTTTGTGTCTCGCTAGCTTTGTTCCTGGTGCCAAATAGTCGTTTTATAGGTGGTGGCAAATAGCACTTCGCATTTGGCCACCGCTTTTATAGTATGGGGTTTGTTGGTGGGGCGGTTTGTTCTTTCCTGCTGCCATTGGCAAGCTAAAATAAAACGTGGTTTTGTTGTGGTACTTACTGCCGCCGCATAACCAGTCGCTCCATAAGACGCCAACTGCGCAGTTTGTTTTACGCATTCCGCTTCGCTACATTTTAGCGTAAAACAAACTACACAGTAGGCGCTTATGAGCTTAGCGTTAGGGCTCATTAAAGAATGCGCTGAAATTGGAGTAAAAGTGTTTAGAAAAATATTATTTGTTGTTTGCTTATCGGTCTCGGCCTTTTTTGCAGATGCCTCAGAGCTTAAAGAAGAAGCTCTAAAGTCTGTGTTCAAACCATCTTTTGCATCAACTGAAGGTGAGCAAAAAGCCGGTACTGCATTTGTTGTCAAATATAAGGAACACTTTTATGCGGTAACAGCGCATCACCTATTTAGTGAAGCTGGAGGGTTTAGTCGAGAATATAATTGGAAAGAATTGCAGAGTTTAGTTAGCGAGGTTTCACTTCAAAGCTTAAGTGATGAGGAAACCAAGTATTCAACTGATAAGGCTATTAAGATCAAGGGAGCTAAGTCTGTATCAAATTGGACGGGCAAAAATGACATAGCTATTTTTATGCTTAATCAGAAGCCTGCTAACTATCTGGCACTGGCCGAATCACCTCCAAAAGTCGGAGAAACTGTCTGGCTGTATGGATTAGTTTATAATCGATCACCTGAATTACTTCTACATAAAGCGGTAGTTGTAGAATACGACAAAAATTGGATCTCGTATCAGTTTGCGGATTCCGGGTTAACTTTGAACGGTACTAGCGGTGCGGCTATTTTGAATTCTCGCGGCCAAGTAGTAGGTATAAATTTAAGTGGTGGAAAGCAAGAGGGTAAACTATACGGGTACGGTAACCCTCTAGTTTCAATACAAAGCATATTTAAAAAGTATGTTCAGTTGAAGCCCTAACAAAGCTATGCAATTGACGTCAAAAAGCTTCGTTCGTTTCACTCTCTACACTTTTAGCCGCAATTGATAGCGGCGTTATGAGCGCGGTTCGAAAATAAATAAAACGAGTCATGTGCTTGATTTACGGCACGTTGTAGCGGGTCTCGCGGCGTTTAAGTAAGTCGGTTCTTTGTATCTCACCAGCTTTGTTCCTGGTGCCAAATTGTAGTTTTATAGGTGGTGGTAAATAGCGCTTCGCATTTAGCCACCGCTTTTATAATATGGGGTTTGTTGGTGGGATGGTGTGTTCTTTCCTGCTGCCATTGACAAGCTAAAATAAAACGTGGTTTTGTTGTGGTACTTACTGCCGTCGCATAACCAGTCGGTCACCCTGACGCTGCATACTCCGCCGCTTTTTTGTGCATTCCGCTTCGCTTCATTCTTGCACAAAAAGCAGCTCCATATGCAACGCAGGCTACCTTAGCGTTATGAGCGCGGTTCGAAAATAAATAAAATGAGTCATGTGCTTGATTTACGGCACGTTGTAGAGAGTCTCTCGGCGTTAAAGTACGTAGGTTCTTTGTGTCTCACCAGCTTTGTTCCTGGTGCCAAATAGTAGTTTAATAGGTGGTGGTAAATAGCACTTCGCATTTAGCCACCACTTTCGTAATATGGAGTTTGTTGGTGGGGTTGTGTGTTCTTTCCTGCTGCCATTGGCAAGCTAAAATAAAACGTGGTTTTGTTGTGGTACTTACTGCCGTCGCATAACCAGTCGGTCACCCTGACGCTGCATACTCCGCCGCTTTTTTGTGCATTCCGCTTCGCTTCATTCTTGCACAAAAAGCAGCTCCATATGCAACGCAGGCTACCTTAGCGTTAGGGCCTTCGGATGAGTAGAGAATTTTGGAATCAAGCCAGAAAAAGAAGAAACTTATTCTTCATTTGGTGGTTATGCTGGATTCCGTTTGGAGTGATGTATACAGCTTTTGATAGCTATTTATTTAGTGAAGAATCACCATTACCATTTTTTACCCCCTTAATACTCTGGGGTGTGCTTTGGTTCTATATTTCACTAAGAATTCGAAAATTGAAATGTCCCAAGTGTAACGAGAGAGCATTTGAGCACTGTATGTTTTTCATGAAACATGCTAAATGTAAATGTTGTGGTTATTCATATAAATAATGAGAATTGACATCCCTAACAAATTACTCCTGCTGACATTTTTTCCGTTGCTTCTTTTGTGCTTAATAGCACAAAAGAAGCAACGGAAAAAATGCAGCAGAGTAAGGCGTTAAGCAGTAATTGATATGCAACGAATCGGGCAAGAAATATTAGAAACCTGGAAGGACAAACTTTCGGAGAAGTTAGGTAAGTCAGTAGAGGAGCTTTCAGAAAGAGGCTTATCTGCATCTGATTTTAATAGCTCGTCAAAGGTGGTTCTAAGCAATCCAGGTGAGCTGGAATGTACTTTTAGTCATGCATTTTCAGTCGTTAATGCAGAGGCTGGTAAAGTGGCAGTTTTTACCGAGCACTGTGGATACCATGAGTTTTACCTAAATGGTATGAAAGTATCAGATGTGCTTACAGAAGAATATTGGGATGAAGATTACCGCGCTTAACAAAGCCAGCAAATCTGACCTCCGTAAACTGTCTTCTTTTTTGCAAAAACACGCAAAAAAGCAGCCAATTCACTCCGGCAGTTTCTGGCGGCGTTAAGCACTATTATGGATAAAGTAGAAATTGTAAATTGCGTAAAGATTCTCTGGGAAAATGTGAAAAAAGACTGCGAATTCTCCTATGAAATTATTCATGAGGTGGATCGTTTTTTAAATGGAGAGCTAAAGGGGTTGGAAGGACTAAAAGAGCTGGGTACAGGACTATACAAGGAGGTAGGTCGAAGCAACTATCCTGATGGGGATATTAGAAGGGACGGTATTCGATCTATGTCACACTTTGTTATGGGGTATTGGGACATTGCTTCAGACCGAGAGAATGAAAGCAAAAGACGTTTACAAATCGCAACCTCAGGTATGAATAACTATTTAAGTAATCACGCAAATGCTTAACAAAAGTAGCCAATTGACCTCCGCAAACTGTCTTCTTTTTTGCGGAGCAAAAAAACAGCCAGCCTGCTCCGGCAATTGCTACTGGCGTTATGCTCTCAAGGAATTTCTAATTCATGGCAATGATTTTAACGGGTAAAATATCCGAACAAGGCTTTGAGCAGGACTACGTACCGAATACAGAGTATTTCTACTCCGTTAGCGGGAAAGAGATAAAAGCTCCTTCAACTATAGTTTGGTGCAACGACTGTCAAAAACTATGTGATGGCGAGTTATTACCTAGCCTTGCTGCCATTAATGACAGAATGGAAAGGTTTCGCTCCGGCGCTTTGGATGAGGTTCTTGGGCTAGACGGCGTAAAGCGAAATTCGGAAATTTCTGAAATGGAGTTGCTCCGAAATCTCAGAAAAGCTAGGAAGTCAGAAGCAAAGTGTCTGGTTTGCGGGGGCTCTAGCATAACCGAAGTAGATGAGCCTGAAGGCTATTCTCCAGAGTACCCACCAATAAAATTGACAGTAAAGTACATGAACGGAGAGCATCAACTTTTGATTTATATTTCCGGTCATGCAAATCTAAAGTCAATGGGCAAGGTGGTGCTAAATGAAGAAGGGCAAATAGCATAACAAGCGTAATCAGTGCGAAATTTATTCCGGCGCTTGTTTTGTGGCGGAAAAGACTGCCACAAAAAAATCACCTCCATAAATTCGCCTGTTACGGGCGTTAGGCATTAAATGAGCATCATGAAATTTAGCTGGGCTGAGCTTATAAATGAAATAGCTAGGATGCATATTTCAGGCCTAGGCGAGTCTGAAATTTCATCTAAGCTTGCCGAAGCTTCTCTGAGTGGGTGCGGGGAAATTGAGCGTGTAGAAATTGACTCCACAATTGCATCACCATTTATTCAGCTGAATATGCCGCGGATTGAAGTGTCACATCATGACAAAGTCATAACTGCGAATTTTCTAGCATTGAATTTTTCTGCAGTAAACGTCGACGATCTGGATGGTTTAGAAAAAGGTACTTCTATCAGCTTTAGTACACGTATAATTAAATCAAATGGTCCGTTTCCCGGTGTCGGTATTTCGGAGTTTGATGATGAAAGGGAAATATTAATAATGTTGGGCACTAAGGAATCCGAACTTGCCTAACAAAGCCAGCAAATCTGACTTCCGTGAGCTGTCTTCTTTTTTGCAAAAACACGCAAAAAAGCAGCCATCTCACTCCAGCAGTTTCTGGCGACGTTAGGAGTCCATGTTCACGCGAGAAAAATCATGAAAGAAATTCAAGAAAGGTTAAAAATATTAATTCAGTCAGCGATCATTGAGATTATCGATAATAATTCCGAAAAAATTGTTTCGTATAAGAAAAAATCACCTACCGAAGTATTTATAAGCGTCTCCGGGCTGGCGGTAGATGTTTTTCCTGGCCAGCATGGCGGTATTAGTATTTCACTTATCCCAGCAGGTGTAAGCGAAACTGAAGTAGCTGAATGCGCTGATTTAGATTTATATTTTGATGGTAGTAAAAGTCTACCGGCATGTAAATCGCTCTCAACCTACGTAAGTAGCCTAGTTGAAGGTGATTTGTCTTGTGATGAGGAGTCATGGTATAAAGAAATATCTAATATTATCTTTATAGCAACGGCGATGGCTGCCATGTCTAGTAAGGTTGTTGAATCACTTTGTAGTGTAAATATTCAAGCATATACGCCATCTGGTTCAGAATATACAAGGTTTTTTAAGTTCTATGTATTCGACAGAGAATCGAATTCCAAATTAAGAAATTATTGCGAAGCTGTTTTACTTAATAGATATGTACTCTCCTAACAAAGCTATCAAATTGACGGCTTTTCCGTCGCTTGTTTTGTGGCTTAACGCTACGCTACCACAAAACAATCAACTCCAAAGCCGCAATTTATAGCGGCGTTATGAGGCTAGGGCGAATTAAAGTATTTTAACTTCCACTTTTGTAGTGGGGTGCTAAATCGGTAGGAGCTTTATCGTAGTGTGGCAGTTGCAGCCGTAGGCCACAACTAAGCACTTCGTAGAAAACGGGTGCTAGTTAGTCGCTCAATTAAATTACAAAAAGCGCAAATTAATTGAGCTTTTTACAGTAGTAGAATTGACGGTAGGAGTTGTTCGTTCCTTTTAAGTGGTAGTCGGACAGTGTGTTGCCACAGGAAGTCCAGGTTAGTTAAAAAGGTTGGTTTATGCGTTCTAAGAGGTTAACGAGTGTGGCTCATAACAAGGCGCTCAAACATCAGCCCAGCGAGCTGGGCTTGGACCTCCGTTACGGCGCTTCGCGCCTTCACTGCGGCCGTTTAGCGCGGCGTTAAGTGCCCCCGTGAATAGAGAAATGTATGTATAAATTAGTATCCCTAATAGGTCTGATATTGTTTCCATTTCAAGCTATCGCTGGCGCATGGGGAGTCGGTGCATTTGATAACGATACTGCTCTAGATTGGGTGAGTGAATTATCCGACTCAGATAATCCGTTAGTGCTTTTTAAAAGTGCAATCGATGCCCCATCTATAGGTGGTTATATTGATGCTGACATTTGTTCCAATGCCATTGCTGCATCAGAAATTGTAGCAATTGTGTTCAATGCATCGAGTGGGGAATATAGCAAAGTAATATTGAAGCTTGCAAAATCGCTAAAACCGCAGTTGAGTAAAGAAGCAGTCCCGAGAGCAGAAAAAGCTGTGGCAATATGTAGTGGTGAGTCGGGATCAGAATTAAAACAATTGTGGAATGAGTCGAAGGAATGGAGTGCCTATGTTGGTGGGTTACAGCATCGCCTGAAATCCGCACTTAACAAGTAGCTGCACCTGACAAATATTGCTGCGCTCGTTTTGTGTATGTCGCGCAGCTCCATTCTACACAAAACGCTCTCCACAATATTTTCAGGTGAGCAAGGCGTTAGAACTCACAAGGAGTATCAGTGCCACCAACATTTCTAGTATTTTTAGCATTTGTAATGTATGCGCCTCTCTTTTTTCTGGTTTTACTTGTTTGCGTCTGTATGCATTTTACTGGCAAGTACAGTAAGTACTCAATGCCCGTATTGGCTGTGTATTTTGCATTCCCAATATCAATCGCTATTGCATGCTTAGTGGCATTGCCTGCCTTCCTCCTGTCTATAGCTGGCGTATATCTATCAGAGCAGTATCTTGTAGAGGCAGCATATCCTGTTAATGTCATTCTGGTGTCTTTAGCCGCAATTTTTTTCTTTGTAGTGTGCTATAAGTTGGTTAAAAAACTGTGCCTGTTGGCTTGGGCATGGGCATTAAACAGGTGGCCTTTTGGCTTGTTTTATCAAGGCTCTAACAAGCATAGCCAGGCCGACATTAATTCCGGCGTTTGATTTTATGCTGGCCGCTACGCTAGCACAAAATTAAACGTCTCCATCAATGCGCCTGCTATGGGCGTTATGCACAGAGTATTGCGAATAAAATATCTATATGAATGGAAGGTTGTTTCTCAATAAATATGACAGGGCCAAATATATTAGCGGGTGGATTACTGTTCTATTGGCGAGTCTAGGATTATGCTCAGCGGTGATTTACGGAGAGCGTATAGCCGTGCCTATAGGGCGATTATGTTTTGCTATGCTCATAACGTATATTAATCTCGAAAGTCTTGTTGGTGGAATTATGCCGGGTAAAGCTACCGGCGTACGAACATCTGCAATAGCGCGAGAAAGTATGCCAATTCGGTTTTGGTCTTCCATTATTTTTATGGAGCTAATAGCAATAGCATTTTTTATAGCTGGAACGTACCAATTATGTGTTCAAGTGGCTTATGCATAACAAACTCAGCCAGCAGGACCTCCGTTCCGGCGCTTGTTTTTGTGCTGGTCGCTACGCTTGCACAAAAAAATCACCTCCACTACGGCCGCTGCTGCAGGGCGTTAGAAAGCTCTGCTAAAAATATGGTCTGCTTTTAGTTTGGAGTAAGGCGCTTCGTAGGAAGTGAGTGGTGCTGGGTAGCTTTAAAGTAATACGTGGTAGCTCAAAGTGATTTCCGTTTTTGAGCTATCTCGGTATTAAGCCTTTGTGTGTTGTTCGGTAAATTACCGTTCGTTCTTCACGGGGTAGCAGGGTGTTGTGGTTTCGGCTGGTTTGGTATTCTTGCGGTCACAATTTTCGGGTGTGGTTCCGCTAGCGCTCCACAACGTAGTATAAATTAGGGTGTAATTGTCGCCGGTCTAACCAAGCTAGCAACCTGACACTGCATGCTACGCTTCTTTTTGGTGTGGCTGCGCCACAATACACCAAAAAGCTGCTACGCACACAGTGCAGGTTCTAGCAGCGTTAGGCGCGGGCAAGATTTAGATATGAAATATGCATTTGTGATTACTGTTTTGTTTTTATGTTCTTGTTCTGAAAGGATGAGCGAGAGCGATATCGATGTAGTGGTGGCAACGAAGTCTCTGCAATATCTACTGTCAAAATGTGTCGCGGATGGTGGTATTTTTTTTGGCGAGATGAGTTATGAACAGCCAATTGGCAAAAGGTTGTCTTATTGTAACCAATCCGGCGCTTACATTAAGTATGGTGGTGTTTTTGTAGAAGAATATGGTTTGTATATGCCGGGAAAAGGGATTTCAGTTGTGGAATCAAGCAGTACAGATCCTAGTTACAAGAATATTTCAGGGTTGGTATATAGCTATCGAATACGGGGGTAAAATGCCTAACCAAGCTAGCAACCTGACACTGCATGCTACGCTTCTTTTCGGTGTGGCTGCGCCACAATACACCAAAAAGCTGCTCCGCACGCAGTGCAGGTTCTAGCGACGTTATGAGCGCGGTTCGAAAATAAATAAAACGAGTCATGTGCTTGATTTACGGCACGTTGTAGAGCGTCTCTCGGCGTTAAAGTAAGTCGGCTCTTTGTATCTCACCAGCTTTGTTCCTGGTGCCAAATAGTAGTTTTACAGGTGGTGGTAAATAGCACTTCGCATTTAGCCACCGCTTTTTTAATATGGGGCTTGTTGGTGGGGTGGTGTGTTCGTTCCTGCTGCCATTGGCAAACTAAATTAAAAACGTGGTTTTGTTGTGGCGCCAACCGCCGCCGCATAACCAGTCGGTCAACCTGACGCTGCATACTCCGCCGTTTTTTGTGCATTACGCTTCGCTTCATTCTTGCACAAAAAGCAGCTCCATATGCATCGCAGGCTACCTTAGCGTTAGCTCGCAAAATAAGCAATCGATATGATCAAGCTAAAAAATGTAGAAGGCAATATTGATTTTTCTTTGGAGGTAATTGGATACCAATTCCCAGATAGCAAGAAAGATGACTGGTGCTTACTAAAGGTAAAAATTGCTCAGGGTGACGATAGATGCGAGCTTGTCGATCCGGCTGTGGAAACTACAGAATTGGTGCAACTATTACGCTGGTTTTCGAGTCTGGCAGATGGGCGGTTGCCGCGCTACTCTTGCCTAACATTTACTGAGCCATGTCTTAGTTTCGATTTTTTGGCGTTTAATGATGGTGTAGTAAGAATAGCCATTAATCTAAGTCACGAGCTTAAGCCTCCATTTAAAATTGAGCAGTTTAGGGCTAAAAGTGAAGATTGGAATGTGGTGGTCGAACTACGCGCTAATGACTTTGCCAATATACGTGGAGGCATAAAATTGGCCCTAGAAAATTATCCGGTGCGTGGGAGCTAACAAGGAAAATCAGTCTGACGGCTTTTCCGTTACTTGTTTTGTGGCTTTACGCTACGCTGCCACAAAACAATCCACTACAAAGCCGCAGCTGTTTGCGGCGTTAGATTTCATTTAGGCCCATTCCAAGATTATAAGTTATGAATTCTATAAGAATCACTAAATACAACCCTGAAAACCGAAATTCCGAAGGGCATTACTTGCTGGACGAATGGACTTGCCCATCTGAAGTTGGAAAAACATTTAATGGGGTGAAGTTTAAAGAATCTGAATACTTTGAAATCGAATCAAAATATGTAGATGCAGCTATAAAGCTGATTGAATCGACGGGTTTGAATTATCTAAGAATTGTAGGCTTAAACACGAACTTTATTAGTGAGTATCTATCTGACCAAAATGACCAGTGGCTCTTTGAAAGTCAGTTTTCAGAAATTGAATTATTCGAAGACAAATCAGTTGATATATCAGATATTAAAACAATAATAAAAATGATACTTCGAAATTATATAGGCTGTAGATTAGAGGTGGATGGTAAGTTTAGCTTACACTTCGGTTATGACTTTTATATGTACGCCAGTATTCCAGGTTTTGACAAAGATACAATTGAATACATAGAAGGGCTGGGGCTGTATTTTGAAAATATTGATCAAGATGTGTCAGGGTATAGTTATGAATTTTCTGTAGATGTCGCAGGTAAAGGCGAGGAGTGTGTAGATAATACAGTTTATCTTGTTAATATTACACGAGATAATATTAGAATAGCATTGGACTTCTCTAATGAGCATCCATGCAATCATCACTTTCAAATAACTGAAGATAATTACGCCATGTTTGTCGATCAAGTTGATTTTGACTTCAATGTGAATGAGTATTTTTTAAACTGTGAAAAAATTACACTTAAGCCTAGCTATCAAAGAAAAATCTAACAAATGTATCAAATTGACGCCATTTACTTCGTTTCGTTTTGCGGTGGCTTCGCCACTTTACCGCAAACTACACTACATAAATAGCGCAATTTATACAGGCGTTAGGTTTTCTATGAATTCAGACAATAAGCATTTATATCATGGAAGTGACTGGGCGGAGCACGAAGATGTTCTCATTGGAAATAAAGAGGGACTAGAAGCTCTACGCTTTGCAATTGATGAGGCTATAGAAAAAGGTGAGTCAAAAACGGAAATCGGAGAATTTCTAGCCATACGGTGCCTAGATTCTAAGTATTTCGAAAAACAAGGAAACGTAAATACTTTCGGATCAAAGATCGCTTTCGTCTTAATAGGCGTTGCATTTATTTTAACTGCTTTTTTGGTTTGGTTAGCAGTTTCATAATGTATCAAGTATCCAAACCTAACAAATAAGGATATGTCGCGCGAAGCCGCGACCTATCCTATTGTTGAACGAGCCCGTGCTGCAGGCTCTCTCTATAGTAAATAAGTAAAATGGGTTTTGTTAACCGGAAGGGTGTGTCGACGTTATGTCTTTATGGAAGGCGAGTGCAAGCCTCGCCTGTTAGACGATAAAAAAATACTGATTTTATTTCATGGATGCTTCTCCAGTTTGAATGAATTGATTCCCTTTGGTGTCTTCCCTTTTAATCTTTTTAGTCTGGAAACAAACTAAAATTCGGGTCAATTTCTGCTTTTATTGATTTCCTTGGCGTGATTACCGCAATCACTCGCATGGTGCCTTTGCACTTTTTACACTTGAAGACTGGTTTTTTTCGGGTGTTCGGTATGGGTGTTTCAACGCATAAAATGTACTGTATCGTCTTCAGTAGGCGTTTGGCATTGCCGTGTAAAAAACCGTAATCGCGTGCGCGCCTAAAGCCTTTGGGTAACGTATGTTGTAGCACCAGCGCCACAAATTCCTCACCCTGCAATGTGCGCGTTTTGACATCCCCTGTGTTGCTTTCGGTATAGCGGAGTGTCACTTCATTCCCATCATTCTTAATAATGTTTTTATTGCTGATTACTCCACGATACAAATATCGTGAAAGATATTGAAGTGCAGGTAAACCACGGCCAACACGCTGGCATTGCGTCACCCATTTTTTCGGTGTTATCGGTACGGTAAATCCTGCTTCCGATAGGGCGCGTAATAATGCGCCTCGAAATTTGGCGGCAAGGGCGCGTCCATTAAACAGGTATTTCCCCTTCAGCGTACGCCATTCACGACGAGCACGGTGCACACCACCTGCAGGCACTACAATATGCACGTGAGGGTGGTAGTCGAGCCGACGGGTATGCGTGTGCAATACAGCTGTCATCGCCAACTCAGCGTGAAAGCCTTTTTTATTGCGCGCGAACGTCTTGAGTGTTTCGACGGCGCATTTGAATAGCAAGCTGTAAACGACTTTGGGGTTTGCTTTGGCCAGCGCTCTTAATTGCTCGGGTAAGGTAAACGTGGCCATAAAATAATTCACCGGTAACAGCTTCTGTTCTTGACGCTCAAGCCAGTCAGATGTGGCGCTGTGTTGGCACTGATTACACGCGCGGTGACCGCAGGAGCGGTGTTTTTGGGTGGTATAGGGGCATGCATCACAGGCAAACGTCATTTGCGCATATTGTTGCGTACGGCAACCGGTGATGGCATTAATGGCAGACCACTGATCGTCACGGGTTTGCGCCCCGTATTGGTGTTTGAAACGATCGAGGTATTGGGTGATGATGGAAGACAGTTCGATTGAGGCAAGCATACTATTCAGCCTCCGTCGTAGGGACGATATTGAGCCGATTTACCATGCGGTTAATAATCTTGTCAGTATCTTTTTGCGTTACGTCGGTTAGCTGGGTATAGAGGGCCGTTGTTTTTGGACAATCGTGTCCCATCTCCGTTTGAATGGCGCGCTGGGTTACGCCATTTTCCACCAATAAAGCGCCGTAGCAATGGCGCAGTGTGTGTGGTGTTGCGTGTTTGTGTATACCAACAGAAGCTAGGATGGCTTTAAATGATTTTTGTAGCCCCCCGCGGTCCATGATTTTGGTAGCGCTTTGGCGTTCTTGGTGATTGCGCCCGGCGGGGAAAATCATATCAGGGTGTCGATGTGTGGCCCAATATTGCCTGAGGTGAATCAGTGTTGCTTGCGGTAAGGTGACGAACCGGTCTTTTTTACCCTTTCCTAGGCGGATATGGACCTTCATGCGCTGCGCATCAATATCACCAATGCGTAGGTTTAGTGTTTCGTGAATACGGAGTCCCATGCTGAATGCCGTTAGTATAAATGCCTGATAGCGGCGTTCATGCGTGCCATTGATCATCCGCTCAATTTCTTTGAGGGTTAATATATCCGGCAGAACTTTCTTCTGAGGGGGTTTAACAATGTCGACCCATTGCCAGTGCTTGTTGAGTACGTGTTTATAGAAAAACTGCAGGCCATTACGGTCCACCTTGACCGTGCTCCAGGAGTGGGTTTTTGTGAGCGAAGAGAAGTAGTCTTTGAGGTCATCTTGTGTCAATCGGTCGGGAACGCGATCAAAGAATTCGGTGATGCGCCGCAGTGCTCGACTGTATCCGTCAATGGTATTGTCAGCCTTGCCTTGACGGCGCAATGCGTTAATATGACGTTGGTACAGCGAACCAAATCGTGCTTGTTGTGCCTTTCTCATAAATAATGCCTCAAGTTGTCGTACTCGGATGTGAGTACGTAGGGGGATTGTTTATGAGAAATCAGAATTTTGATACTTGCCGCAAAGCGGCTTCGTTCAACAAAACAATCAACGACCGCCAGCAAGCTGGCTCGGACCTTCGTTTCGGCGCTTCGCGCCTACACTGCGGCCCGTTATTGTAGGCGTTATGAGCGCGGTTCGAAAATAAATAAAACGAGTCATGTGTTTGATTTATGGCGCGTTGTAGCAGGTCTCTCGGCGTTAAAGTAAGTCGGTTATTTGTATCTCACCAGTTTCTTTCCTGGTGCCAAATAGTCGTTTTATAGGTGGTGGTAAATAGTACTTCGCATTTAGCCACCACTTTCATAATATGGGGTTTGTTGGTGGGGTGGTGTGTTCTTTCCTGCTGCTATCGGCAAACTAAATTAAAAACGTGGTTTTGTTGTAGCGCCAACCGCCGCCGCATAACCAGTCGCTTATGAGCTTAGCGTTAAGTGTACGAAGTATGATTGAGAGTTTTTCGAAGTTAAAAGATAAGCCTCTACTGCTTAGTGGCCTTGGTTGGCTGCTATTTCCGGGTATGTATCTTTTGGTCGGTGTTTTCACTGCTCTTGGCGCTTCTGTAGAAACATCCTTTTTGATTGCAGCTCCAGCTGGAGTACTAGGATTTGTATTTTGGGTTGCTGCCCTTACTTTTGGAGCCAGTGGATTACTTAAATCCAACAATATAGCAGCATCACTTGGTGGTCTAGTTGCAAGTATTGTTCCTTTGGCGTTCTTAGGGTTTGCTTTTTGGGTGGCACTAAATGGCGGTGTATAAAACACTTAACAAATTGCTCCTGCTGACATTTTTTCCGTTGCTTCTTTTGTGCTTAATAGCACAAAAGCATCCACTCCACAAATTCAGCAGAGCAAGGCGTTATGCATTTAGAGTCGCTATGAAGGAAAAAGAACTTAAGTCTGCTGCTAAATCATTAGCAGATATGGCTGCTTCATCATCAATCGAGTTGAATCAATTGCTCGAAGATGAAAAGGGTACAATTACATTTAGCCTATTAAATGTTAAAGGTGATGAAGTAGTGGGTGCAAAGCTAAGATCTTGGTGGTCCACATCTATGTCTAAGTATAGAGGTTCCGATATCAAGGAAATAGATGTAGAGCTAAAATATGATTCATCTAGTGTAAAAACAAATAGAGATAAAACAGCTCTATTCAAGCTAAACACAAAATGTATAATTACTACGGTAAAAAATACATTTATCGCAGAATCAGAAAATTCCGTATGGTGGCAGAAAAATGCATAACAAAAAGCTGCACCTGACATTTTTTGCTACGCTCAATTGTGTATGTCGCGGTGCTCCATTTTACACAATTGCTCTCCGCAAAAACTGCAGGTGAGCTTGGCGTTATAAGCTTTCGAAACGATGAAATATTTATTCTTAATTATTAGTTTGGTAACAGCAGAGTCTTGGGGCGATGAAGAACTTTCGTGTGATTATTCTCATGAAGGGTATGTTTCTATTTTCGGAGATGATGACGTAATCCTTCGCGCTTCTGTAAAAGGTCGTAAATGCTACGAAACGGCGCTGAACATCAAGCTCATGAGTAAAGAGCGCGTCTTATACAGTTATAGCGCTCCTTTTAAATCTCATGTTGCAACACACTGGGAAGATCTCGAGTTGCTAGATGTTAAGAAGTATGTAGATAGTTTATTTAAGGAGTATAGGTTTTCTTCGTGCGCGGAATTGTTGCCACAGAAATTGAGTCCATTAGACGGGTGGAATTACAATAGACTGCTTGTAGCTGAAATTGAATATAGTAAGTTTAGAGCTATGCCTTGCAAATCATATACACATCAAACTCACTACGAGGTGCATCGTGTAATTGTATTCCCAATATCTAAAAGAGTAGGGGTTCCAGTTGCCGAGTATGGCTTATAACAAACAGCTCAAACCGACCTCCACTGCGTTGCTCATTTTGTGCTTTTCAGCTACGCTGGCACAAAATAATCAACTCCGTTCCGGCGGCTTAGCTGGGCGTTATGAGCGCGGTTCGAAAATAAATAAAACGAGTCATGTGCTTGATTTACGGCACGTTGTAGCGGGCCTCTCGGCGTTAAAGTAAGTCGGTTATTTGTATCTCGCCAGTTTCATTCCTGGTGCCAAATAGTAGTTTTATAGGTGGTGGTAAATAGCGCTTCGCATTTAGCCACCACTTTCATAATATGGGGTTTGTTGGTGGGGTGTTGTGTTCTTTCCTGCTGCCATCGGCAAACTAAATTAAAAACGTGGTTTTGTTGTAGCGCCAACCGCCGCCGCATAACCAGTCGCTCCATAAGACGCCTACTGTGTAGTTTGTTTTACGCATTCCGCTTCGCTACATTTTAGCGTAAAACAAACTACACAGTAGGCGCTTATGAGCTTAGCGTTATGAGCGCGGTTCGAAAATAAATAAAATGAGTCATGTGCTTGATTTACGGCGCGTTGTAGAGCGTCTCTCGGCGTTAAAGTAAGTCGGTTCTTTGTATCTCACCAGCTTTGTTCCTGGTGCCAAATAGTAGTTTTATAGGTGGTGGTAAATAGCGCTTCGCATTTGGCCATCGGTTTTTGTAATATGGGGTTTGTTGGTGGGGCGGTGTGTTCCTTCCTGCTGCCATTGGCAAGCTAAAATAAAACGTGGTTTTGTTGTGGCGCTTACTGCCGCCGCATAACCAGTTGCTCCATAAGACGCCAACTGCGCAGTTCGTTTTACGCATTCCGCTTCGCTACATTTTAGCGTAAAACAAACTGCACAGTAGGCGCTTATGAGCTTAGCGTTATGAGCGCGGTTCGAAAATAAATAAAACGAGTCATGTGCTTGATTTACGGCACGTTGTAGTGGGTCTCGCGGCGTTTAAGTAAGTCGGTTCTTTGTATCTCACCAGTTTCTTTTCTGGTGCCAAATGTAAGTTTTATGGGTGGTGGTAAATAGCACTTCGCATTTAGCCACCACTTTTATAGTATGGGGTTTGTTGGTGGGGTGGTGTGTTCGTTCCTGCTGCCATCGGCAAACTAAATTAAAAACGTGGTTTTGTTGTAGCGCCAACCGCCGCCGCATAACCAGTCGCTCCATAAGACGCCTACTGCGCAGTTCGTTTTACGCATTCCGCTTCGCTACATTTTAGCGTAAAACAAACTACACAGTAGGCGCTTATGAGCTTAGCGTTAGGGCGGTTTAAATATTTTTGGTATTTACGTAATTTTATTTTCAAGTATTCTAAAAGTTGGCGTCAGTGTGTTGCAGAAAATAGTCGTAGTATTATCGGTATAAGTTACACCAGTAAGCTTCACAATGTACAAAGAGTAATGTGTTCGTGTAGGGCATATTGGCAGCACGTAAATATTTCGAATTAAACAACGTCAACCCATTGCGGTTGTTCAAGCTAAGGTAGTCACTAGCAAGTTAAAGCATGTCGTTCTATCCATCATTTAGGTGGTATTTATGGGCAGCATTGCTAAACTCGTGGTCTACATTAAAGTACAGTGGGGCGTAGCCCTAACAAGGTTGTCATGCGGGACTTCCGTTTCGTTGCCGCTTTTTGTGGTGGATACCACAAAAATCAACAACTGCACTCCAGCCCCATACAACGGCGTTATGAGCGCGGTTCGAAAATAAATAGAACGAGTCATGTGCTCGATTTACGGCACGTTGTAGAACGTCTCTCGGCGTTAAAGTAAGTAGTTTATTTGTATCTCACCAGCTTTGTTCCTGGTGCCAAATAGTAGTTTTATGGGTGGTGGAAAATAGTACTTCGCATTTAGCCACCGCTTTTACAATATGGGGTTTGTTGGTGGGGTGGTGTGTTCGTTCCTGCAGCCATTGGCAAGCCAAAATAAAACGTGGTTTGGTTGTGGTGCTTACCGCCGTCGCATAACCAGTCGGTCAACCTGACGCTGCATACTCCGCCGCTTTTTGTGCATTCCGCTTCGCTTCATTCTTGCACAAAAAGCAGCTCCATATGCAACGCAGGCTACCTTAGCGTTATGAGCGCGGTTCAAAAATAAATGAAACGAGTCATGTGCTTAATTTACGGCACGTTGTAGCGGGTCTCTCTGCGTTAAAGTAAGTAGGCTCTTTGTATCTCACCAGTTTCTTTCTTGGTGCCAAATAGTAGTTTGATAGGTGGTGGTAAATAGCACTTCGCATTTGGTCACCGCTTTTATAGTATGGGGTTTGTTGGTGGGGTGGTGTGTTCGTTCCTGCTGCCATTGGCAAGCTAAAATAAAACGTGGTTTTGTTGTGGTGCTTACCGCCGCCGCATAACCAGTCGGTCAACCTGACGCTGCATACTCCGCCGTTTTTTGTGCATTACGCTTCGCTTCATTCTTGCACAAAAAACAGCTCCATATGCAACGCAGGCTACCTTAGCGTTATACACAACAGAGAAAGTCATGAGCGTTCAAAAATTCGCTTCACAACTAAAAGAGACTATTCAAGGTATAAAAGAGAGCGGTACAGAAGCTATTTTATGTGAAAATTTGATTGCATATTTAGAGGACGTGGAAGGAGATTCTTCTCACGCACCAACAGAAGTTGAGCTTGAAAAATACAAAGCTGAGTTACAGTTGCAGATTGAGCAAAATAAAAACATACACAATTCTAAGATTGAGATGTTTAGGTCAGTAATATCTGCCGGTCAAAATGCTATCCGTACATCTTTTCTAATGAATGGAGGGGCGTCTGTAGCTTTACTCGCGTTTATAGGGCATCTTGCAGAAATAAAGCCCAGCAGTGTCGTCGCTTTTGCAAATGTTTTGCTTCCATTTGTTTTGGGTGTGCTAGCTATGACCTTGACGTCCGGTTGCACATACATAAGTCAATGGCTATATGACAGTGCTAAGCCAAAAGCACAATCCTGGGGTTTTGGCCTTAATATACTATGCATAATTTTGGGGCTTTTGTCGTACGTTTTCTTTGTATGGGGTATGTATTGTGCGTATTCAGCTTTCACAACATTTGTATAACAAACTCAGCCAGTCGGACCTACGTTCCGGTGTTTGTTTTTGTGCTGGTCGCTACGCTTGCACAAAATCAATCACCTCCACTTCGGCCGCTGCTGCAGGGCGTTATATGGCTCTGCCATTAATTTTGTGATTATTTTTAGTTTTTTTACTTCGTAGGTAAGTTTATTTGGTTTGTGGAGTAATTTTAGTTTGTAGGTTTAGGTGGTTCGGTAATCTAAATTGGCTATCTAGCATTGAGCACCGCTGAGTATTCTGCAAGTCTGAATGTAATAAAATAGCGAGTGGTTTGTCTTGGCATCTTGTTCGTTTGAGAGTGTCGTGGTAGTTTTAGCTATCGCAAATATGGAGTCCGTAGCAGGGAGTCGCTATCAAGTTTTCCCCGTTCGTTCTTCATGTTTTAAACTAAAATGGAAGTGAGTGTGTAGGGTGGTTTTCTATCGCCAGTCGTCGGCAAAGGCTTCACTCGCGTTTCGCAACGTAGTGTTGTTCCGTGAAGTAGATCGCCCACATAACAAGAAGCTGCACCTGACATTTTTTGCTGCGCTCAATTGTGTATGTCGCGTAGCTCCATTTTACACAATTGCTCTCCGCAAAAACTGCAGGTGAGCTTGGCGTTATACGGAAACAAGTATGAAGCACATTATTTTTTCAATTTTTATGTTGTCGGGCATGGTCGTTGGTGCCGAGATAGAATCCCCTCCACCAGTGAATCTTTTACTTTTGCCAGAATCGAAGGTTTATGAAGGGCAGCCGACTACTGGGCATCATAGAAGCAAGAAATATTGTTACAACGTAGGTGGCGTTTTTGTGGTTTTTTCTGAAAATGTTGTGGGAGAAGGGTATTCTTTCCATTCTATATCGCCGGAGTTAAATTGTAGGACCGCATCGAGTAAAGTAAGTACAAGTAACTCCATGGGGTTGCGTATAGGGCTAAATGTAGCTAAAGCATCTTCCTTGCTGGGAGTAGAGCTGAATGAGGGGAAAAATGAGATCGTTTGGCTCTATCAGAGGCCAATAAACAATCAGGCTTTCTATGATCAAACTATATTGGAAGTATCGGTTGAGAAAGGCGCAATTATTGATCTCTCAGTTTTTAATACAATAACGAATTAAGCGTATAACAAACTCAGCCAGCGGGACCTACGTTCCGGTGTTTGTTTTTGTGCTGGTCGCTACGCTTGCACAAACCCAATCACCTCCACTACGGCCGCTGCTGCAGGGCGTTATATTTGTTCAGGTATTAAAGGTGAAAAAAATAATATTATGTGTTCTGCTTTTCAGTCCACTCGCTTTTAGTGACTGGAAAGAAGGCTTTAATAAGAAAGTATTTATTACCGGTGAAAATGGTTGTTTTGTTTCGATACAAGGAGAGGTGGGTCCCTTAATTCCGTTCTATGCCGCCGCATACAACCAGAAAGGTTTCAATACCGAGAAAATAGAGAAAGGTATTCGTTCAGCCGTATCGCGAAGTTGTGATATTAACGCTGTCGATAAGGCTGGGATATCTGCATTAATCGCCGGAGTGCTATTTAATCAGCCGGACTTGGTGAGACTTGTTATTGGCTTAGGAGCAAATCCTAGAACTGCGGTGGAGAGACCTTCCAAGTTTGCAGGTTTAGATTCACTAGGAGTAATAGGCCAGTTAAAACGAAAGAATATTGACCGCCGAGATGTGGAAAGTATTATTCGGGGGAAAATATAACCAGGCTATCAAGCAGACCTCCATTACGGCTGCTTATAGCAGCGTTAGCTATCCATGGACGAAATTATGAAGTCAATTGAAGAAACATATATAGAGTTAGAGAAACATTTAAGAGAAGCTTCCGTTGCAGAAATAGGCGGTTTTCGTCCGCCAGAAGACAAATTGACTTCCTGGTTCGGAGGCCCTGGTTTTGGGTTGGATGGTGAAACACTACCTACTTACAATGGTGGGGATATGTTTTGCTTGCTCCAGGTTAAGGTATCAGAATTGCCTGTTATTCCTCCAGAATTAGAAGGAACAGAATTTCTTATCGTATTTACAAATCGTGAAGAATTCCCTTTTGACAAAAAACATGGTGATGGCTGGGAAATCAGAGAATACTCTTCTTTAGAGGAGCTAAAAATGTTTCCCAAATCAAGCGAGAAGGAGGTCGTCAAGGCCTTTCCCATAAGATGGAAGAAAGTTATGGATGACTCACCTGATTGGGAAAATTCATGGGACCTAGTTGATATGACTCCTATCAATGAAGCCGATGATGAAAGATTTTTCTATGAATATAATCGTTATTCAGGTACAAAATTTGGAGGGTTTCCAAATTGCATTCAGCATGGTCATGATTTAGAAGGTTTTGTGTTTCAAATAGGTAGTGAAGAAAAACCCAACTGGATGTGGGCTGATAATGGAATTGCATATTTTAATAAAACTGATGCGGGTGAATGGGCGTTTAATTGTCAGTTCTATTAATATTAGCTAACAAGCGCATCAAGGCTCGCCACTTCGTGGCTGGACCTCCACTGCGTTGATTGTTTTGTGGTTTAACGCTTACGCTACCACAAAACAATCAACTACGTTACGGCCCCTTATGCGGGCGTTCAGGCTGTAGAAAAATAGATCTCTTTCGGGATCTAGGCCGATTTTCATAGTAAAATGTCACTTCAGCAGTTTACTGAGGCGGATATGGCCAACTTCATCGATACAAATATAAATCAAACCGTTTTTCTGGATATCAATTTCCTTGACCAGCTCGGTACAGATAATTTTGATTTCTATATGTATACTCTTCTGAATACAGACAAAATTATTGATGGTTTCCTCAGTCGATATAAAAATAGTAATGTTGGCCGCAAGGCCTACCCTCCTGAGCTTCTCCTTCGCGTTATCTTTAGTGCCTATTATCGAGGAATCACCTCCAGTCGAGTGATTGCTAAGCTATGCACAACTGATTTGACCTTCATGGCCCTGGCTGTTGGTACCACGCCACACTTTACAACTATTGCAAATTTCGTCTCAGGTAACTGTGAGGCAATTAAGGAGTTGTTTCACAAGATTCTACTCATTTGCGATGAGAGTGGTTTAATTGGTAAGGAGCATTTTGCTATTGACGGATGTAAGCTTCCTACCGATGCTTCCAAGCAATGGAGTGGAACCCATCCTGAGCTGGAAAAGAAGTCCACCAAGATGCGTGCTAGAGCCGAAAGAATCGTGGATAAGCACCTGGAATCGGACTCTACAAAGAGTGATCAAAGCGGCCATTATAAAAAGGATATGCAAACTGTAGAAACCTTGCTAAAGGCAGCCGATAAAATTGATGGTTTTCTGGCTGAGAATGAACCTCGTATAGGGCATTCAAAAAGTAAGAAAGAGGTACAGAGTAACATCACGGATAATGAGTCGTGTATAATGACCACTAGTAAAGGCACAATTCAAGGAATGGCTTGTGTGACTGCTGCGGACGAGAAGCATCAGATTATTATTGAAGCAAGAGCCTTTGGTGTCGGTCAAGAACAGATTACGTTGAAACCGATGGTCGAGAGTATTAAAGACAAATTTGAAGAAGATGTATTTTCCGCTGGATGTGTATTAACAGCTGATACAGGATATTGTAGTGAAGGTAACCTACAGTTTTTACACGATGAGAATATTAAATCTGTCATACCAGACAATCAATTTAGAATGAGAGACCCGGTTTATTCCGACTCAGAAACGTTTAAAGCGCACAAGAAAAAACGGCAGGAAACCAGAACAGATAACAAAAAAACAAGAGACGTCTTTCCGGGTAGCGAGTTTGTAATTGATTTTGTTAAGAAGGAAGCTGTGTGTCCTAATGGTAAAGAGATGATCTATTTGGGTGATGATTTCGAAACTAAAAGTGGACCCCACATTCGATTCCGAGGTTATTTGAAAGACTGCCGAGAATGCCCATTGCAAGAGCAATGTATGCAGAAAGAAGTCAAAAGTTAGGGGCGACAAATATCAGTTTTAATCGAATCGAAAAGAAGAGTGACACAGTTAGATAAAATGAAAAAGATCATCGATAGTGATGATGGTAAAAAAATGTATAGCAAGCGAATGTATACAATCGAACCGGTATTTGGAAATATTTGTAGCAACAAAGGTTTAGACAAATTGAGCTTGCGAGGGGAAAGCAAGGTGACGGCGCAATGGCAGTTGTATTGTATGGTACATAATGCCGAGAAGTTATGGAGGTATGCCTCATAGAGGGGTAGAAAGGGCCAAATGGCGCCCTATATGGCAATGTTCGATCATTTGTCGATCAGGCAATGTAAAGATTAGCTAGATTCATAATTGTGGTCATATAATGAACGCCTCAGAAAACAATTCAGAGGCGCAAAAAAGTGACGGTCAAACCCGAAATTTTCTACAGCCTCGTTAGAAAATAATTACCTGGAGATATTAAACGTATGTATAAAATTGTTGGAATTGTAGTCTTGTTGGTTGTTGGCTATCTTTTGTTTTTTCGGGAGTCATTACCAGAAGTAATATACTTTAACGGAAATGAATACGGTTCAAGACAGCTTGACCGCTCAAATGATAGCAATAGCAAGATATATAAATACTTCAGCCGCAGTGTTTCAAATAATGACTATATATCCGTTTTATATCCTGATTCAGGTACTGGCAGTCCGAGTGAGTGGTCAAACATGTTTGCTAAGCATTTTGAAAGGCAGGGGTTCATATTTTCTGATAATGGTGTAAATAAGATTGGAGTTAATAAAACTGTAAAGATATACATGCTGCCGTCCTCCGAGAAGAATGTCGTATTTATGTATGTGTTGGAGAATATTGAAAATTCAAAACACTTAGATGAATCGAAAGTTTTCGATCATTTAGAGGCTGTCCTCTTAGACTAACGCATTTTTTTGTTCGGGTGAGTAGGGCGCTTTCTAACAAGGCCATGCAGCATCAGCCACTGCGTGGCTTGGACAGCCTAGCCGTCGCTCGCTTTGTGCATGGCTACGCCATCTTTACACAAAACAATCAACAACTAGTCTGCCGCTGATGGCGGCGTTCAGGCTGTAGAAAAATAGATCTCCTTCGGGATTTAGGCCGACTTTCATAGTAAAATGTCACTTCAGCAGTTTACTGAGGCGGATATGGCCAACTTCATCGATACAAATATAAATCAAACCGTTTTTCTGGATATCAATTTCCTTGACCAGCACGGTACAGATAATTTTGATTTCTATATGTATACTCTTCTGAATACAGACAAAATTATTGATGATTTCCTCAGTCGATATAAAAATAGTAATGTTGGCCGCAAGGCCTACCCTCCTGAGCTTCTCCTTCGCGTTGATGACGGAGCAATGCGAGACTGCGCCGTGCCTTTTACGCCTAAATAACATTCGGTAGAGATTGAACTCGTGTAATGAAAAATCAGGAATGAATTTTCTTGAGGCGAGTGAGAAGCTCTGGGTTACAAAAAAAGGTACCACGGCTTAATCGTGGTGCACTCAATTCTGGAACCCGGGTATGTAAATAGTAAGCGCCCGTTAACCCGGGTAATACCCAGCCAACAATCATCAGCTCATAATGGCCCCCCCTAACCAAGGAGTCCATTATGGAAAAACAAACGTAAGCGCCCATTAACCCGGGTAATACCCAGCCAACAATCATCAGCTCATAATGGCCCCCCCTAACCAAGGAGTCCATTATGGAAAAACAAACGCGTACCCCCCCAATTGACTGGCGGGTCGAACTCAAAGCATGGCGAGAATCTGGTTTACCACTTTCTCAATTTTGCCGAGAGCAAGGCTTGGTCGCTCACCAGCTGTCATACTACAAACGCAAGTATGAACCCCAAGCACTTAGCCCAGATGCGCAATCAACAGGCTTTAGCCAAGTTAGTGTTTTGAGCACCAATGCCATCGGCGCTGAATGTTTAAGTTTACGCCTGGCCAGCGGACATACAATCGAAGGGATAAGCACACAAACCTTACCGCTAGTGAGCGCATTAATGTGCACGCTACAATGAACGAAGTAATGCGACCCTCGCGGTCGCTACCCGTTATCTACCTTTATCGAAAGCCTGTAGACTTCAGGAAATCGTTTAATGGACTCAGTGCCATTGTTGAGCGGGAGCTGGGGCATAACGTATTTGAAGGGCGCCTTTATGGCTTTACCAACGTAAGCGCCAATCCGACTACAGGCTTGTATTCCAAGGCAGTAAGGCCTCAACCTGTTCGACACTTTGAGCGTTTGGAAGCTCTCTAAAAACCTGTACGAGGTAGTCATACACATTTAGCTCATTCGCCTTGGCGGTTTCGATCAAACTATAAAGGTTGGCGCTAGCTTTGGCGCCCGCTTGGCTTTTGCTGAACATCCAATTCTTTCGACCAATTGTAAACGGACGTATTGATCGTAAGCGCCCATTAACTAGGGTGTCTTGACATCCTTACATTTAAAATTCCACGGCAATAATTTTTCAAGATCCTCCATCGTCTCTGCGTAAGGCAATTTTTTCAACATATCCTTAAAATAACCATAAGGCTCAAGCCCATTCGCTTTTGCCGTTTCAATTAAACTGTAGTAAATCGCGCTGGCATTTGCCCCTTTCGGAGTATCACTAAAAAGCCAATTACGTCGACCAACACAAAAAGGTCGTATGGCGTTTTCCGCTAGAATATTGCTGATGGGGATTTCCCCCTGCTCGCAGTATAAGGTCAGCTTTTCCCACTGGTTTAAGGTGTAGCTAATAGCTTTCCACGTTAATCCTTCTTTTGATACCCGACTTTCATTTTTTTCTAGCCAAGTTTTTAGTGTGTTGAGTAAAGGGACGCTTTCCTGCTGTCGGGTTTGGATTTTTTCTTCGGCTGTTTTGCCTTGTATCTGGCGCTCAACCAGATAAAGCTTGTTGATAAGCGATAATCCCATGCGGGCCTTGCTGGGAGCTCTCGATTTTGCGTTAGCTTTTAAATCTTTGCTTGCTGCTTTTTCGGCTTCGTCAAACTTGCGGCGTGCATGATCCCAGCACCCAGCATGTTGGAGTTTCTGCTTTTTCACCACAGCATTGTAGCCAGCATAACCATCAGTTTGCAGAGCGCCATTAAACCCTTCTAACAGGCGCAACGGCACATCCTTACTTCGAGATGGATCATACTCAAACAAAACACTGGGATGATCTGGAGGCCCTCCACGGGTTAACCACATCCACTTGTCACTGGTTGCGCTCCGACCGGGTTCTTTGAGCACCTGAACGCGGGTCTCATCGGCTTGTATAAGATCACCATTCCATTGATGCTCTCGCATTAGCTTGATTAGCGGAGCAAGCTGTAACGATAAACGTATTAGCCAATTGGCCAGTGTAGTGCGTGTAACACTGCCACCATAGCGCCCCAAAATGCCTTCTAAACGATAGAGTGGCAACGCATCCATGTATTTAGCAGTAATGATGTAGGCCAATGTGTTGGTGCTGGCAACAGCTTTCGGTAGCGGGTGTTTAGGTAAGGGGGCAGAAACAATTCTACGCTTATTTTCTCCGCCAATATTTTTATCTTCGTCGTCGATAAAAATCGCTTTTTCTTGCATCAGTTCAATCACTTGAACCTGTGCCGGGATAATATCCAGCTCTTCTTTAACTTTGACAAAGTAGGTGTCGATAGCGCCGTCTTTTGCCTCATCACTGAGTTCAATGCGGTGCTGAACACGCGGTATAGTGGGATTTAGCCCTTTGCGGCCCGAGGGCTTTTTCTTCTTGGGCTCATCATCGGCTTCCTGCTCAACCTCTATGGCTTCTGCTTCATCAAACATCCCCAGCTGATTAGGCTGTTGCTCGCTACTGCGGCCATACAGTTTTTGTTTTTGTTGCCGAAGCAGCTCTTCCAGTACGGCAATTCGAGCTTTTTGCGACTGTATGACTTGAGTTTTTTTGCCAATGACCTGATCTTTTTCGTCAAGTAGATTTTCTTTTTGTTCGAGCTGCGTATTTTTTTCCAGCAGCAGATCGCGCCACGAACCTTCATCAAAAGTGGAGTCGCTATCGCTTACATTCTGAGTATTTGGAGGTGAAGTCATGGCGTGGATTATACCAAATTATCCCCCGCTATTTTTAAAATACTGTTTCGTAATGCAGTTTTTTATGGGGTTTCATCGCGCTCAGATCATAGCCATCCAGCAGCCAATTTAATTGTTGTCCGCTGAGGGTGATAATGTCATCCCCCTGCCTAGGCCACTTGAATTTTTCTTCGGCTAAGCTCTTGTAATACAGGACAAAACCGTTTCTTTCCCAAAATAGGCATTTGATTTTGTTGCGGCGCTTGTTGGTAAAGCCATAAAGGCGCCCTTCAAATACGTTATGCCCCAGCTCCCGCTCAACAATGGCACTGAGTCCATTAAACGATTTCCTGAAGTCTACAGGCTTTCGATAAAGGTAGATAACGGGTAGCGACCGCGAGGGTCGCATTACTTCGTTCATTGTAGCGTGCACATTAATGCGCTCACTAGCGGTAAGGTTTGTGTGCTTATCCCTTCGATTGTATGTCCGCTGGCCAGGCGTAAACTTAAACATTCAGCGCCGATGGCATTGGTGCTCAAAACACTAACTTGGCTAAAGCCTGTTGATTGCGCATCTGGGCTAAGTGCTTGGGGTTCATACTTGCGTTTGTAGTATGACAGCTGGTGAGCGACCAAGCCTTGCTCTCGGCAAAATTGAGAAAGTGGTAAACCAGATTCTCGCCATGCTTTGAGTTCGACCCGCCAGTCAATTGGGGGGGTACGCGTTTGTTTTTCCATAATGGACTCCTTGGTTAGGGGGGGCCATTATGAGCTGATGATTGTTGGCTGGGTATTACCCGGGTTAATGGGCGCTTACTATTGATCTCTCCGCCGCGTTGTTATCAATTGGGTATCGACCATCGTCGACATAGCCAACCAAGCGACCCCATTGATTATTCAGGTACACCAAGGCTTTACCGATTGCCGTTTGTGGTGGCACAGTAACAAGGCTTTTCTCCATCCATGTTTTTAGTTTTTCGAGGATCGGCAAGGCGTCGCTTTGACGAATTTGGTAGCGTTTATCCGGCGGTTCGCCTTTGATTTTCTTCTCAATGACGTAGAGCTTTTGGATATAGGCTAAAGCTTGATCGGCTTTGCCCGTTTTTCCTTTCTTTTGTAATGCTTGTGCATCTTTAAACTTTCTTCTGGCGTGCGCCCAACAACCTATACGAGTAATGCCGTACTCAGTGCACGCTCTTTGGTAACCCTCATAGCCATCCACCATAATCGCAGCGTTATCTTGACTGAGCAGGTTTAGTGGTACTTGCTGGCTACGCGTATCAGCATAATGGAACACGCATGCGGGCTGGTGGCCGGTGTTGGTCATTACCCACATGTAGCTTTTACTTTGCGCTGCCTTTCCGGGCTCATCTAATACCTGCAGCGTGGTTTCATCTACATGCAAGCACGGTTGACTATGGAGATGATCGATCAGTAAGTTAATAAGTGGTTGTACTCGCTCACCGCATTTGACCATCCAGTTGGCCATATTCGTTCTATCCAGCTTAATGCCTATGCGCTTGAACATCTCGCTTTGGCGGTACAGCGGTAAGGCGTCAGCATATTTTTGAGTGGCGATGTAGGAAAGTAAGCTAGGACTAGCAATGCTTTTTTCGATGGGTTGTTTTGGCTTGCTCGCAGTAACAATATGATTGTCACAGCAGGGGCAAGCATATTTGAGCCGCTTATGCCGTATCACTTTGATCTTGGCTGGAATGATCTCTAATTGCTCATGATCGTCACTGCCAATGTTTTTAAGCTCGGAGCCATCGTGCGGGCATACTTTCTCCTCTTCCGGCAGGTCGTGGATAATGTCTTCACGTGGGAGGTTGTCTGGAAGGGTGATCCGAGGTTTACTTTTACGTGTATGGCTTTTAACAACCGTAGTTTCAGATTCTGAGATTAAAGCTTCATCAACCAGGCATTCTTCTACTTCATTAAATAAGCCCATCTGATCTGGCGATGATTTTTCACTAGAGGTGCCGAAGCGCTTACTGAGAAGATGTTTTATTTGTTCGTGAAGAGCCGATATTTGTGCATCACGCGCGGCTATTCTTTCTCCACTTTTTACTTTTTCAGCGGCGAGCTGCTCACGCAATAAATCATTTTCTTTTTGTAAGGCCGCTGCATCGTTCATAGCGGCTATTATACAAAATATTTAAACGACTTCGGTATACTTTAATTGCTGATGGGGCATAAATTTGGCAAAGTCGAAGCCGCGTAACAACCAACACCATTGCTCGTAGGTTATTGAAACCGTCGCCAGCGGCGCTTTCCTAGGCCATTTGAATTTAGCTTTTTCTAAACGCTTCTGCCAGAGGGAAAAACCGGTGCTATCCCAGTACAGGACTTTAAGCTGGCTACGGTTCTTATTGCAGAAGACAAACAAGGCACTATCGTAAACATCCAGCGCCATCTCTTCGCTGACGATGACGGCCAATCCATTAATGGCTTTGCGGAAATCTACAGGGTCACGGTGTAAGTAGATTGGAATTGAATCTCGCCACTGGATCATGCCAGAGAGCGCACCAATGAGACGAAGGACGGTATGGACATGGTCGCAGGGCAATGGATTTTACAATGGCCCACCTCTACAGTCAGGCCTTCAGGTGAGGCTGGCTCCAACTGCACAATAGCTTTCGCAAAAGCACCACCGTCTTGAGCTTTGCGCTTGGAGAGCTTTAAGTTGAAATATTTGGTATTGAGATTGTGTTGTTTGCAGAACTCTGTCTGCGAGAGCCCTGACGAATCGAATTTTTCGAAAATCTCGGGCCAATTGTATTTTTGGTAAGCCATACAGCCTCCTTGATAAGTGAGGCTGTAGAGTAGTGAGTGATTCAAGCTGACTGAAGGGTGTAGTTCGTTTGGCGCTTACTTACCAACAAGCGCCGCAACAAAATCAAATGCCTATTTTGGGAAAGAAACGGTTTTGTCCTGTATTACAAGAGCTTAGCCGAAGAAAAATTCAAGTGGCCTAGGCAGGGGGATGACATTATCACCCTCAGCGGACAACAATTAAATTGGCTACTGGATGGCTATGATCTGAGCGCGATGAAACCCCATAAAAAACTGCATTACGAAACAGTATTTTAAAAATAGCGGGGGATAATTTGGTATAATCCACGCCATGACTTCACCTCCAAATACTCAGAATGTAAGCGATAGCGACTCCACTTTTGATGAAGGTTCGTGGCGCGATCTGCTGCTGGAAGAAAATACGCAGCTCGAACAAAAAGAAAATCTACTTGACGAAAAAGATCAGGTCATTGGCAAAAAAACTCAAGTCATACAGTCGCAAAAAGCTCGAATTGCCGTACTGGAAGAGCTGCTTCGGCAACAAAAACAAAAACTGTATGGCCGCAGTAGCGAGCAACAGCCTAATCAGCTGGGGATGTTTGATGAAGCAGAAGCCATAGAGGTTGAGCAGGAAGCCGATGATGAGCCCAAGAAGAAAAAGCCCTCGGGCCGCAAAGGGCTAAATCCCACTATACCGCGTGTTCAGCACCGCATTGAACTCAGTGATGAGGCAAAAGACGGCGCTATCGACACCTACTTTGTCAAAGTTAAAGAAGAGCTGGATATTATCCCGGCACAGGTTCAAGTGATTGAACTGATGCAAGAAAAAGCGATTTTTATCGACGACGAAGATAAAAATATTGGCGGAGAAAATAAGCGTAGAATTGTTTCTGCCCCCTTACCTAAACACCCGCTACCGAAAGCTGTTGCCAGCACCAACACATTGGCCTACATCATTACTGCTAAATACATGGATGCGTTGCCACTCTATCGTTTAGAAGGCATTTTGGGGCGCTATGGTGGCAGTGTTACACGCACTACACTGGCCAATTGGCTAATACGTTTATCGTTACAGCTTGCTCCGCTAATCAAGCTAATGCGAGAGCATCAATGGAATGGTGATCTTATACAAGCCGATGAGACCCGCGTTCAGGTGCTCAAAGAACCCGGTCGGAGCGCAACCAGTGACAAGTGGATGTGGTTAACCCGTGGAGGGCCTCCAGATCAACCCAGTGTTTTGTTTGAGTATGATCCATCTCGAAGTAAGGAGGTGCCGTTGCGCCTGTTAGAAGGGTTTAATGGCGCTCTGCAAACTGATGGTTATGCTGGCTACAATGCTGTGGTGAAAAAGCAGAAACTCCAACATGCTGGGTGCTGGGATCATGCACGCCGCAAGTTTGACGAAGCCGAAAAAGCAGCAAGCAAAGATTTAAAAGCTAACGCAAAATCGAGAGCTCCCAGCAAGGCCCGCATGGGATTATCGCTTATCAACAAGCTTTACCTGGTTGAGCGCCAGATACAAGGCAAAACAGCCGAAGAAAAAATCCAAACCCGACAGCAGGAAAGCGTCCCTTTACCCTAATTATGCATAAATCTGGCTAACTTAGGCACGCGAAATACTTATCCATATCATTTTTTAGTGTGTCATTTGAGTTCATGCTCAGCACTAACTGGCCATTTGGGCGAATCAATCTTCCCGCGTGAATAAAAAGGGTATTTCTTACTCGGCTCAAAGATTCGAATACCCAGAAAGCCGCGCGTTTTGCGTTCGCCTTACGCGATTTATCATGGGTTTTCATTTGCAGCTCACGATTCAGGTTATGTGCCATGACGGCACAAAGCAAATACATATTATTTCCGAATTTTGTTTTAACGGGAATGTAGTCCATTTGAGCCTGCGACTTTAATTCCGCAAACAAACCTTCCTGAGAACCGCGCCCTTGATGACATTCCATCACCTTTTTAGCACTTCTCTTGGCGTTAGTGACAATGACGGTATAATCAACCCCAGTTTTATAGGGTATAAATAGATCGAGCTGAACAACACCTTTGTGTTGAATAAAGACTTTTCTTTGAACGCCAATCATGCGAAATGACTTAGACCAGGATTTGGGTTTCCAGTCAATTTCCGTCGTGCTATACGTACTGTCTATTTTGGACCAACCCTCTTCTTTCTCTAAAATGTTTTTAAGCTTTAGGTGCCGCTCAAAGGGTACGCTGATGGTAAATTCAACTTTCTGCTGACTCAGTAAGCTAATGATTTCATCGCTAAAGAAGGCGCTATCCATTCTCACTTCAATCGCAATTTTGGGCATAAAATGCCTTATTCTACGGATATTGGCAAGAATGAATTTATGGGCGCCATTTGAATCATGAACATTTTCAGAGCGGTGTAATACGTCAAAGACTTGTCCTGTTTGTGCGATTGTACAGAATAAAGGATAGTAGCTTCGCTCACCCCTGTGTTTTTTGTTGTACCCAACGGCGGTGCCTTCTGCGTAGCGTTTACTTGATATTACAGATCCATCAAAGTCCAGGGTAATGCGAGATAATTTTTCTTCGACGCAGCGATCCACGACCAATTGCTGAGATAAAAGTGAGACTTTTTCAATATGCTGACCTGTAACGGCGTTCAGTCGACGGCTAAGCGTTGAGTCATTAGGCAGACTGTTGAGCCCATGCAGGTGTTTTACTATAGGATCATGCTGGTAGAACTTTATATCACTTAACTTACGATAACCTAGGGTGATATGGACAATAAGGAGTATAACTAATGTCGCTTGCCCGTATGTCTGATTCGGTTGGCCGCGCTCTAAGCATTGCCTTAAGCGATGTTTTAAGTTAAGCGATTTTAGCATCAACTGAAATATGACCAAACCCCCAAACGACGTGAGTTTCTGGTCGTCAAAACGGACGTCAGGGACGGCGTGGGTTTTACTGTTAATCTCGGTCTTGCTATACTTCATATCGAAACGGCTCTTGTTTTTATTCTTTTTTTTGTGGTGAAAAAATAGTAACAAAAACTTGAGCCGTTTTTTTATTTATTTATGGATTTTATGTGCTCTGGAACTCACTCAGAGTGAAATCCAGAATACATCACGAAACCAGCCTTTCAAGCTCCATTTATAGGTGTTGGGCGTGGGTTTTCTTACTGTTTATGCATTCACAGGGTTTACTCAACACACTAAAAACTTGGCTAGAAAAAAATGAAAGCCGGGTATCAAAAGAAGGATTAACGTGGAAAGCTATTAGCTACACCTTAAACCAGTGGGAAAAGCTGACCTTATACTGCGAGCAGGGGGAAATCCCCATCAGCAATATTCTAGCGGAAAACGCCATACGACCTTTTTGTGTTGGTCGACGTAATTGGCTTTTTAGTGATACTCCGAAAGGGGCAAATGCCAGCGCGATTTACTACAGTTTAATTGAAACGGCAAAAGCGAATGGGCTTGAGCCTTATGGTTATTTTAAGGATATGTTGAAAAAATTGCCTTACGCAGAGACGATGGAGGATCTTGAAAAATTATTGCCGTGGAATTTTAAATGTAAGGATGTCAAGACACCCTAGTTAATGGGCGCTTACTGTAAATAAATACAAGATTTAGTGGAAGTACATCAAACGCCAGGAGGTAGCTAACCCCCCCTGGCGCTGTTTACTATTAAAGGCTATCGATTGTATTTAGATAGTTCTCTAACATAGTGTAGCCGATAGCATCCTTGTCGTTTCTGTCGCTGGCATCGTTTGGATTAAGGCCATTTGCCTGCTCCCAACTGTCTGCCATACCGTCACGGTCGCTGTCTGCTGGGGCGGGAGTACTGTTAAGTGTTGGTAGCTGAGCTTCCGCCGGGCATGAGATAAAACCATTTTGCCCTAGTGAGTAAGTACCATTTCTAACTTCGGAAATAATTCGTTCATCAACGGAGTCACGCTTAGGCATTGAGGCACCCACATCAGCTAGAACACTTTCATAGGCTTGCTCTGCTGTTTCCTGATTTATCGGCATGGCCTCCCATGGGGCCGACATTTTGATATATTTACTACTTTTAACGCCCTTCCAGTTATCGCTTGTGACATCAGCACTACCTTCTACGTAGTTATCGGAAACATACCAATTTCCCTCATCACCAGTTCCACGTGAAGACGGTGAAACAATGCGGTCGTCGGATTCTGAGCCTGGTCCAGGTTTGTAGTAGTTGGCAACCAAGTTAACCCAACTACCGATATGGTCGGTGCCACTTTGTACACGCTCTCCGCCATAAGAACCGCCATAACCCCAGTTATAGGTAACGTTGTTGCGGTAGTCGTTGTGCCCCGCTCCTGAAGCCCAGCGCGGCGTTCGATTTTCATTGTGGGCAATCAAATTGTGATGGTACGTTGAGTAGTCATTCCCCCAGATTCCACCAAAGCGGTGGGAGTCTGTACCTTCGTTCGGGCAAGCTTCAGATATCAATGACCACTGAATGGTGACGTTCTTACCGTGGTAGATGGACATAACTTCATCGCGACTCCAACTGGCTGTAACGTGGTCTATCATTACATTTTCTTGGTATCGTGTACCAAATGCATCCCTGTCGCCGTTACCGTCGAAACGTACGCGAATATAACGCACGATGACATTGCTACCGTGCTGCATCTCGCCATAAATGGTAATACCGTCTCCAGGCGCAGTTTGACCGGCAATAGTTGTATTGCTGGGTACTTTAAAGCGCCCTACGATGGTACCAGATACTTCAAAAACCACTGTGCGGCCAGATTTAGAAAGCGCATCTTTTAAGCTGCCTTGCCCAGAAGAATTAAGGTTGGTAACAATATAAACCTCGCCACCGCGCCCACCCGTGGTGTACTTCCCGTAGCCTTCCGCACCAGGGAAAGACACTAGCTCATCTGAACCTCCAGATGAGGGCGAACTGCTGGA
This sequence comes from Teredinibacter franksiae, assembly GCF_014218805.1. NCBI lineage: Bacteria > Pseudomonadati > Pseudomonadota > Gammaproteobacteria > Cellvibrionales > Cellvibrionaceae > Teredinibacter > Teredinibacter franksiae. Next base: position 3,424,395 of record NZ_JACJUV010000001.1, read on the forward strand.
TGATGAGCTACTGCTGGATGATGAGCTACTGCTGGATGATGAGCTACTGCTAGAAGATGAGCTACTGCTAGAAGATGAGCTACTACTCGTTGGTGAATCGCCGTCAGAAGGTGATCCGCTGCTAGAGGACGAGCTGCTACTCGTTGGTGAATCGCCGTCAGAAGGTGATCCGCTGCTAGAGGACGAGCTGCTACTCGTTGGTGAATCGCCGTCAGAAGGTGATCCGCTGCTAGAGGACGAGCTGCTACTCGTCGGTGAATCGCCGTCCGAGAGTGATCCGCTGCTAGAGGACGAGCTTGTACTTAAGGATGAATTGTCATTGGAAAGTGGTTGCGATCCCTCTTCGTCTAGGCTTTCACCACCGCAGCTGGTTATAGCAACACTTAAAAGCACAACTGGAATAATAGAGCTGATTGGATATTTATGGTTAGTCACAATTTTTATCTTCCATTTTCATTAGAAATATCGATTAGATAAACAAGTTAAACAAGCGTATGACACTGCAATATAGTAGGTTTTACGTTTGAGAAGCTGTGGCGCGAGGCTAACGCCAACGATCACGTGATAACAACAAAGGTAAATGTTGCGCGAACCATAATGAAAACCAAGCACCGCCACAACGCGTTATGAGCACTAATACTTAGTTACGTGATAAGGCTCATGCATATTGTGAGAACTGGGCCGCCTCCTAGTAGGAAAAAACTCTCGCGTAGCATTTACGTCGCCCAAGAATAAATAAAAAAAGGATATCTGCGCCGAAGTAAATTATTTCCATATACAGTGCGTAAGCATTTTTGTGTTGCTGCCCACAAAGTAACTAGAGTTTACGAAGTTGAATGAATTCAGTGCGTATTTATTTTTCTGGACCAAAATTTTAGATGAGGCAAGCTACAGTCAACTAAGTGTGTAATAGACGTTTACTAATATTCTATAGGGGGAATTGGTCAATTCAGGAAGTTTTCGTAGGAAAAAAATATAATATTTTGTAAATGAAAATTCTTGGCAGGGGTATGTTGGTGGGAAAATACAAGTAAAATTATGTAAAGGGTAAAAATCACCGATAGGAGCTGAGGGTGCAGGAGTGTCGAATTAGTGATATTTACATGCAGGCCATCAGATCAGCATCATCGGGTTAACCAGTAGCTCCGTGAATCTATTTAGGTAGAAGAGTGTATAGCCTAAATGTCGCGCTCTACTCCTTTTGCGCGACATCTTCCAAACTTAAATCTTGAATTATTTAGAGGTATCCAATTTGAGCTTGAGGATGAACACCTGAAGACGATCGCATTTATAATTCGAGACTCATAGAGAAAACACTTCGCCAGTAAATTTTGGATATTTCAAAATAACATTTGCATAGGCAGAAATGCTACTAGAATAACTTACGTTTATGCAAGGCGCGCTAGCCATAAATGTGACTGCCGGCTAAGCTAGCTGGTAGGTGCGAAATATGGTTCCGTCGATTTTTTCTGTGTTTCTGCCCTTTCGATTACTACACGAGTAGAATTGTTTTCTGGTCGTTCATTGGTAAGCCTGCCCAATTCCTCACCTTCCCATTACGGAAAGGTGCTAGACTAAATCTTGCCTTCTTGGCAAGAATATAGCAGTACTTTAAGGCTCCTCTACTGTTAACGGGGTATACACCTAGCCATTAATTTGTGAGCAACCTGAAACTGTCTGCGTTCTCTTTGGTGCTTACTAATATTTCCTGATGTACTCAGACGTCAAAATCGGGAATATTTTTGGAACAAAAAAGTTAAAATAAAATGACTGCCATAAGAAATATTTCGCAAAATGCAATACCGCTGAGCCTAATGCTACATGCAGACCCGGAAGAGATGAGTATTGAAAGGTATCTTCCTGGAGCGAAATGCTTTGGTGCTTTTGTTGAAAATTCGTTGGTCGGTGTATGCGTAACAAATTTGAATAAAGCAGGCGTTTGGGAGATATTTAATCTCGTGGTGAGTCCAGATAAACAAAAACAGGGGGTTGGTACCAAGCTGCTGGAATATGTTATAAAGTGCTTTACGGAAAGTGGCGATAAGCAGCTTGAGTTGGGGACTGGAACATTTGGTTATCAATTGCTATTTTATCAGCGATTTGGTTTTAGGGTTACGAGTATTTGGGCGAATTTCTTTATCGATAATTATTCTGAACCCATCTACGAACAGGGTGTACAACTTAAAGATATGCTCAGGTTAAGTTTAAAGCTCTCTTGCCAAAATTAAAATAGTGCTTTCACGTAATATAGGAAGAATTAATAATCGCAAAAACTATATTACGAAAACATATTTTCGATGTGGCTACCGATTAACTGAGTTTTTTACGCTACAGCTTCAGAAGCTTTTCATTAGTCGGAGTCCATTTGGAAATATGGATGCTATTGTCGCCAACTCTTTAATGTGGTTGCCAACTGCTGGTTACCTGATACATAAGTCGGGCAAGGAAGAGTGTCTAGACCTACCTTTCCGTAATACCCTGTGCGCGGATACGTTCAGGGCGTTTAGCTTTTGTACTGAGCGTCTTCCTTCTACCTGACGGTCGAGTAATGAGTTTTGTAGCGACAAATATACATTCTAAGTGGCGAGCTGCTGGTTGCCTAATTTTTTTTTTGGTAAGTGAGAACCTTGCATTGGTCCGCATCAATTACTGCTGTCTGATCTCTGATGGTACTTCCACCTAAAGTTGAGGTCCTCTATACATTATCTAATTGCGGGAAAAAATGATGAAGATAATAGGGAATATCGTACTACTAGCCCTTATTGGATTTTTGATGATCGCATGTAATCGCATCAAGACTATAGATGATGACGTGGATAAGCTTTTAATCAAAGAAGTGATTATGGAGTTTTATCATGAGGGCCATGTAACTTCGGATCCGAAATACTATCGGCAGATTCTACATGACGATTGGAAAATGTTTTCTGTAGGAGATGATGGCGGACTCTTTCAGGTTGATAAAAGCACATACCTGTCTTGGTATGATCCCTCTAAAAATGATGTGTCGCTGAATTGGAAGACGGAGATACTCTATATCGATGTGTCTGCTCCATTAGCTTCAGTGAAAGTAAATATTGGAAATCAGAAATTTGGCTACATCGATTACTTCAATATGATGAAAATTGAAGGCAAGTGGTGGCTTGTGCACAAAATGTCCAAAAAGAAATAGAAGGTTTTGTTTTGCGAGGCGTGACACCATCCAAAGGTACCCTTAGCGGGTTGATCAAAATGACGTGTCCAAAATTGGCCTCTTAACGAAACACTGTGGAGATGGGACTGTGCTGGTGTTCAGGGCTAATCATTGTGCATAAGGAAAGTCGAGGGTCCTTTAACGGGGTATTGACCGATGGTTAAATGGAAGTTGGGTAAAACATAGTACTTTGAGGGGGGAGAGCTAGCTATACGGGGAAGGGTTTGACGGAGCTACTACCTAGGCGGTAGCGAACACTACAGTTGCCGTTTGAAAGATTGATTTAATCGGAGCCTTATCCCGTTTGATGCTTTCTAGATCTAAAACGCCACGATTCATTAATAATTTCGCTTCTTCAGTGGCTATTTTATGGTCCGATAATTCTCATCTGATTCCATACTAGCTCATCGGGACTTAAATCGGGTGCATACGATGGTAGAAATACCATTTCAACTTCTTCTTTGAGTAAATCAAGATAGTCCGTTACCTTCTTTGATATACGTGCAGGATACCCATCAACGATGAGCATGGAAGGGTAGCTGCGGCCTTTTTGGAAGCTTTTTAAGCATTCAATACACTTATCCATTGCGTCCAGTTCGTACTTTGGGTGCCTGAGCTTCAGTATATTTTTTACGCGCGAAACGCAACTAGGTGAAAACTCTTCGGCTTCCAAGGCCGAAACTGCGTGTAACTTCGGCCGCACTTCCACCATCATGGACTCGCTGCACGGCTATCTTACGAATTGGATGCTGTTCTTCTGCACTAAGCTTCCTTGCGCCATTTTTCATGAGCTTAATTTTACAGGTCTCAAATGAGTTGTATTGATTATTGGGTACGTGGGCTTGGTGGTAGGTGCATTGCTATAACGGTATCCTTTCTGCTTTTGTGTAAGTATTAGCTTGCCACAAAGCAACCGTGAAACCCTAGCGGTATTGGTGCCTGTGTTGTGGCCAAGGCGATGGGACCGTTGGCTATACGCGCTGGTTCAAATAATGCGATGCCGCCGTTGCGATTCTTAACGTCGATAAAGGTTTGTATTATGTATTGCTGATTTGTTTTTGAGCGCACTAACAAAGGTTCTTCGGCAATAATGCTTTTAGCGTAGCTAAACGTTTGATGGTGTAGGGTTGTGGGGTTAATGGCGACCAAGGCATTAGCAATATTGTTCTTCTTATTACCGGTTTCCCCTGCACCGAATAGTGTTTGAGCGAGGTAGGGCTTGGTTAAATCATACTGTGGGAATTCTAGGTCGACGAATGTGCTCGATTTTTTGTAGTGGCCTGTGGTTAGCTCAAATTCGTATTGCACCATGTTGCCTGCTGAGTAGCCTGCGCCGAGTCCGTCGTGAGTGTTCAGCGCCATTCCTTTAAGCATAATGTTAGCGTTATTGTATTCCGAAGCGGTCAACAATAGTTTACCGCCTTCTTCGAAGGCATTGCCAAAATGAAAAACGAAATTGGCGGGTACTTCTATCGTGCGCTTCACCTCAAGATTGTTTTTGTCGATAAAAATAAATTGGCTCGGTTTATCTTGGTGGAATGTGTACCCACCTACAAAGGTTTCTGCCGGTTGATGAATGCAAGCGGTATTTAACAGTATGATGTAATTTTGCGAAAGGGCAAAGGCATGCATATAGCCTGGAAAATCCATATCAATCAGTTGTTTCCGCTTTAGATCCCCGTTTGGCCCCAATTGGTAGAGTAGTGTTTTAGCCTGGCCAATGTTTACCAGCGACCCAAAATTCCAGGTATCACCATTGGTATCTTGCAGTGGATGCGCGGAGAAGGGTGCATGCTCTAACTCTGGGGACAATGTAATGCGTGAGCGCGTTGCGAGGGTGTTTGGGTCTATCTCATAGGCCGAGCCTCCTTCCCATAATGCGTAGTACCTCTTACCCACTTTGCGTACGCTAATGTTCGCCATGTTGATGGTGTCGTTGGTTCGCATGGGCAATGAGGCCGTTCGCGCAGAGGCTGAGCCACTGTATAAAAACTTGTTAGCTTGCTGCTCCTGAACGAATTTTTCTGTTTGAACATAGCGTGAGCGATGGCGGATCTTGCCACCATTGATACGATAGGCGTGAACCATGCCGTCGCCATCAAACAAATGGTCTTGGCTATCACCGTTGCGGCTAAATAAGGTCGGTCCATTTCGAAATAGAGTGCCGTGTAAATCTGCGGGCCAGTGCCCCTGAGCGCTAAGTTCGGAACCCGGGTCCTCGGCGATTGGGCTTAGCACTAGTGAGCGAAGTTGTGTGCTCATAGGAGTGTCACCGGCGGTAATTGTACAGCCTGAAAATCCACCAGTGCTGCTAGCGACAGCTAAAGCAGTGGCCGATTTGATAAAATCTCTGCGGTCCATGGGTTGTGTTCTCGTCTGTTGATTTTGTCTTAAGGCGTGTGAATCTAGCGCAGCGTAATTCCAATCTGGGTGTCACCCTTTATTTCGAACTTAGCATCGCTGAAGCTTGCTGGCCCAAAATGGCCACCGTTGTTAGAAAAACCATATTGTTCTTTGGGGATACCCAGCATGTTTGTGTCCAATTTTTCGTTTCCGTTTTCGTCGTGAAACAGCTTTATGGCATAGAGGCCATCGGGTAGGCCATTGAGGGTAATTGTTGCCCTGCCTTCACTAGAACTAGCCATGCCAGAGGCTGCAGCTTGATTAGCTTCATAAGTTGCTTGGGAAGAAAATATGTTAAGAAGGGTCGACCCTTCGGTGCTATCGTAGCCGTCCACTACAACCTTAAGAGTGCCGGCATTAACTGTTAGGCTAGCGGCAAAAAAACCAACAGCGGCTATGGTTGTGAAAATGTTCGTATTGTTTAAATGCTTCATGGTTATTTCCCTTGATAGTTAAGTGGTGCGAATAAGTTGTAAGTAGAGTAGCGCTCCAGCAGTAAGCGGAGCAGGTGCCAAAGGTCACAACCTGAATAATTCAGATTATGACTTTTGGCACCTTGAGGGTTGGAGGCAATGCGATAGAGTAAGCTGATTAGAATAAGGTAAGCACGATAATGAACAATAACGAAAACATCATGAAGGTCAGTGGCTTAGCGACGTGGTTGGTGATATTCGTCATGGATGCCCTCATGCTTCACCAGTATCAGTTATTGCGGGTTGGTCTGTATCTGGCGTATTTGTTGTGTTTTCTCCTAACCAGCATCCCCTCCATGGGGGTAATGCGAAGCCCTAGCTATGCCTACGCCTTAGTGGCCCAATTGTTTGTCGCTCTTGCCCTGTATGTGTTAGACCCCAATTCAGTGATACCGATTTTGTTTGTGATATGGGTGTCGTTACTACCCGAAACAATGCCTACCCGCCGGTGGTTATTGGTTTGGTTGCTGCTAAATGGATTTCTTATCGGTTACGATTTTATTGATGGTGCTAATACAAGCTCGGTAGTGACGATTTTTGTCTTTATGGCGTTTCAATTGTTTGCCGCAGGTTCGAGTCAGATAAGGATAGCGGCACGGCAGAACAAAGAGCAACTGGAACAGACTCACTTAGCCTTAATCGCCACTCAATCGCTGCTGACTGAGCAATCCCAAGGGCAGGCGCGGTTAAGCATCGCGAGAGATTTACATGATAGTATCGGACATAAGCTGACTGTACTCAGCCTCAACATAGAACACGCCATCCACCGTACACCAGAGGATACAATAGCTTTTCATCGTAGCCTAAAAGAGTCCGTTAACGAAACGCTAGAAGAGCTTCGTCAAATTGTTCGAGAGGTGCGTGAAATAAAAAGTAGCTCCCTCAATGACGTTCTCAATGCGCTAACCAAAGCCCTACCTGAAGGGGTGCAAGTACATTATCCCGAAAACCTTGAGGTAAATTCAGTAGTCGTTCGTGATCAATTGGCTTTTTGCATACAGGAGGGCATTAGCAACGCGTTACGCCACGGGCGAGCGACTTCTATAGCGGTTTTTTGTGAATCAACATCGCCTTTGGTTTTACAGATGATCGACAATGGTAACGGAGGTCACCATGGCGAGGAAGGCAGCGGTATAAAGGGTATGAAAGAAAGGCTGAAGCCATTTGGCGGGCAGGTAACACTCAGTCCCGCACCCCACGACAAAGGCACTCAGTTAACGCTGAGTGTGCCCAATACAGTAGATTAAAAATGACTAGAATAGCCTTAGTGGACGACCAGGTACTGATTCGAGAAGGTATAGCTAGGCTTATCGAATTAGAAGAAACCTTTGATGTCATTTGGCAGGCGAGTAATGGCCAGGAAGCACTAGATAAATTGGCCGGTTTCGGCGTGCCCAATATAATAATTTCCGATATTCGTATGCCGGTGCTGGATGGTATACAGCTTGTCAAAGCCTTGCGTGCGCAAGCTTGTATAATTCCGGTATTAATGCTTACAACCTTCGATGAGCATGAACTCTTCGTAAGTGCGTTAAACGCTGGCGCGAATGGATTTCTACTAAAAGATATAAACTTCGAAAAGTTATGCTTAGCGATACACACAATATCCGAAGGCGGTTTTTTGGCCGAGCCACAACTACTTAACCGCGAATTGCTTCCTGATAATGGGATAGCCACAATACCAAAGAATTTTAATTTCGAGGATTTTTCCGAAAAAGAGAAACAAATTCTGCGTTATCTGGCAGCAGGCTTCAGCAACAAGGAGATTGCTAGTTCGGTTTTTTTAGCCGAAGGTACAGTAAAAAATCATATATCAAATATACTTGGAAAACTGGACTGCCGTGATAGAACGCAGGCAGTCATCAAGGCGCTTCAGTGGCGTCTGATATAGTTATGATGGTATGTTTGATAGATTTACTATCTTTTAGTTGGAGTTGGAGTTGGAGTTGGAGTTGGAGTTGGCAGGTGTAGGGGCATTGGTATGGTCATTAGCGGCCAATGTATCTTCCAGGTTTGCTTCTTCCTGTTTAGGCATAATATGATCAATAAGTTGTCTAGCGTACTGTAGTACAAATATCACTCGCTAACGAAGCCCATGTATATGATCAAAGGAGTAGGTAGTGAAAAATTTGAAAGTTTGCGTTATTGCTGTGATTTTATCGTCTCTAGTTTCATTCACAGACGCCAGTACCGATATTTTGAATGTTCCTATACATATTACCTCGGGCGAGCGTATTACTTTATCCGACTACAAAGGAAAAAAGCCGGTATACCTGAAGTTTTGGGCGTCTTGGTGTGGTCCCTGTATGAAAGAGATGCCTCACTTTCAAGGAGCGCATGAGAAGTTCGGAAGCTCTATCGAGTTTATAAGTATAAATTTAGGCATTAATGATAGCCCGGATGATGTAAAAAGCGTTGTTGAGGCGTTCGGGTTAACAATGCCTACTACTTTAGACGATGACGGAAAATTGGCACAGACATTTAAATTTATTGGGACCCCGTATCACCTAATTTTTGATAAGAATATGAATTTGGTACATCGGGGGCATAAAGCAAACGAATCGCTCGACAACAAGCTGGCCCTAGTTTCTACAGATAAAGATGTTGGGCATCTATCAAATGCTGTGTTTTTGAAAAATGAACCTGAGTTGGTGATTGCTGGTGTAGAGGATAGGCCTACTGCCTTGTTCTTTACTGCTACATGGTGTGATTGGTATCTAAAAGATACCAAACCTGCGATGGCTATAAATTGCTCCAATTCACAGCGTGAATTCAATAAAATGGTTAATAAATACCCTAGGATTAATTGGGTTTTGATTGTTTCAAGCTTGTGGACTGGTGAATCTGATCTGGAAGATTACCACAATAAATTTAGAACTCCATTGCAAGGTTTAATAGATAAAAGCAATAAGACATTTGCAAAATATAGCATTAAAGATTTTCCAACCTTGATTCTATTAAAAAATGGAGCCGAAATATATCGAACATCTGAGTTACCTGACAATACTCTATTGATTAAGCGTATAGAGGATCTATAGCCTATCAATGCCAGCCTAGTTCCGGGGAAACCTTATCTCGGCTTACTGTAGGCGCTTTCTTCGGGCGTTTAAGTTATTTTTACTAAAGGGGATACTATGAAGAATTTGATTGCCTCTGCGTTTTTTGTTTTGGTTTCAGTAAGCGCATTTGGAAAAGAACCGCAGCTAGAAAAATTTGCAGAAGAGTATTTTGCCACATTTATTGCCACTCAGCAGGATGATGCTACAAAGGCAGATCTAGAAACGTATCTGGATTTCATGACGGATGATGTAGGGCATACGCATAGTCCATTTTTTTCGGATGAAAAAAGGTACAAAGACGGAAAAGATAGACTTAGGCAGGCGATGCTACCGTACTTAAAAAAAAATACCGGGTTTAAGGCTGAACTAATAGAAATTCGTATTTTTAATGAAACCGCCATTGCACTTAGATATAGTCATTCAGCTGTCTATGTAGACGTGGAAAAGGGTACGAAATCGCCTTGGTCCTACGTGATGATGGAGATTCTTGAAATTGAGAATGGCAAAGTTGGCATGATACGGAAGTACCATGAATAAGGCACACATTGTAAACCGCTGTATAAATGTAAGCATCACTACATTCGTTTGAGTATGTCGTATTAGTTCATATTACACTGGCTCAGTACACAAGGGTCGCAGGTGAGACAGGTGGTGGGTATAAACATGTGAGGGTACAGTGATGTTGTTATTTTCGGCTTCGCTATTAGTCGCAATTGGACTTGTTCATTCCTATTTAGGCGAACGCTATATATTAATCCGGTTATTTCGTCGAGATAATATCCCAAAAACTATGGGTAGTTCAGAGTTTACGAGAAGAACGCTACGATTTGCTTGGCATCTTACAACTGTTTGTTGGTTTGGTTTCGCAGCAATTCTTATCTCTTTGTCAAAATCAGGACTGGATCGTTTGGCAATTCTAGATATTATTGCAGCCACATTTTTGTTACATTTTTTAGTTGCAATTTCTGGATCCAAAGGAAAGCATTTTTCTTGGGTGGTTTTTCTTTTAGTAGGATTTGCAACGTTATATGCCGCAAATCAATCACTATTTTACTAATTTTCACCGCTTCGGCGTTCTGCCTCCGCTGAATCGTTTTTTTCGTTTGCACGCTACGCTATTAAGAAAGTTAACTGACTATGCATAAGGGAATTTAAAATGAAGGAAATTACAAAAATTAATCACCTTGGTTTAAGAGTTAAGGATCTAAAAACGTCCAGATTTTTTTACGAGAAACTAGGGTTCATATTTATAGCTGGGCCTGTTGGGACGGAACCAGTTGCAATCATGGAGCACCCGTCTGGGATCAATATAAATTTTATTCTCAACGGGGATGCTGAGTGTACAGAAAATGTTCTTATGGATACTCCCAAAAAAAATACTGGTTATACTCATGTGGCATTAGAAGTAACTAGCGCCGAATCAGCATTAAAATCTGTTAGAGAGCTAGGTATTACAATAACTGGAGAGGTTGAATTTGATGGTGCAAAATTCTTTTTTATAAGAGATCCGGATAGAAATGTTATTGAATTTCATCAGCCGATGAGTAACTAGCCATGTTTGCGTGCGGGGCCCTCGTGCCGATATTTGGTTTGATTTGCACTATGCAAGCACAATAAATACTCCTCCACATTAGTAAAAGGAAAATATGCGGCAGTTGTGAGGTTCTCCGGTAAATGTGCTGATTATTTTTCGCGAAAACACGATACCCAATGCCAACGACAAGGCCAAATTTACCTTCCGTGCGAAACTCCCTATCATCATAGCCGCTGTTTTTCAAGATTCCGCTAATACAAGCTAGCCGAGCAAAACCACTAATATAAAACCCATTGACTGCATCAGCATTGTTTAAAAATATTCGATAATGAACGTCCATAGTTAAAACGTTCGACCTTTCGCCATACCCGCCTTTTTTAATCGAGCGAGTGATAAAAGCTAGGCGTATAACTAGTAAACACCAATGTCTTTCGAGGTCTGGGGTATGGCCAGTTTTGGTGACCACTGCGAGGCCCCAAATAGGTGGCTTGTGTGTTAGGTTAAAGGGTGTAATTCCGTTGTTCTGTTTCGACTTATGACTGTCGGAATTTCGGTTTATGGCTGGTGATGGCAAGTGGTATTGCGGGGAATGCTTGGGGTCGGGTTATAGCGCCAAAACCACGCTTGAATATCTTGATGTTTTTGGTTGGAGGTGAAGGCAATGTTACTTTTGTGTGGCACGCTATCTGTGGGGTTAAGCCTATTGGCTGTATGAAGATTTGGCTTAAGCGCTCTGCACACAAGGTACTAGTGTTATGATGGCGCCTGTTGAGCTTGGTGACCCATGGATAAGGGGCACGCATATCAGTTTGCTCGAAAATCTCTTTCTCGTTGTCTAATAGGGCTTCACCAATGAATCGTCGGTTAGTATTGCATTTTTTTGTGTTTCTTAACATTTTTGTGTCTGTAGTCGTGGGTGCGCAGGAAGAAAACGAATCGCCTTGGTTGGTTACGCCCACCCTTAGTAGCGACCCAAAATTGGGTAATACAATTGGTGCAATGGGTGGGTATTTGGTGAAGTTTGATGAGGATTCGCCAACGTCTATGTTTGGTGCTATGGCCTCCTTTAGTGATACGAATTCCGATATTTACGGTCTTTTTGCGCGCACATATTTCTCTGGTGACTCTCACCGGTTAATGGCCGGTGTTGTGAATGGAAATATCGAAAATGACTATGAGGATTTTCTTGGGTCCGGCGTGCGGATGTTGACCACAGACGATTTGAATATAGGCTTTATTCGCTATTTGAAGCGTGGCCGAAATAATTGGTTTTTTGGCGCGCAGTTAATTTCGATGAACTACGACATTACCGGTCGTGATGAGCGAACTCAAATAATCTTAAAGTTAGCCGGAATTGAAGGCTTTAGTAGTAACGGGGTTGGTGTAGTAATAGAGCGCGATACGCGGGACACAAACAATTCGCCTCAATCTGGCTCTTTTCTTAACCTCAGTAATACGGCATTTCGTGAGGGGCTCGGCGGGGATGTAAGTTTCGATCGATATTCAGCGAAGTACAGTAAGTTTATGGGGCATGGCGGGGATATTGTTTTGGCTGCAATTGTTAAAGGTAGCTGGTCTAAAGATGCCCCTGTAAGTGGGTACAGCTCTGTTGATTTACGTGGGTATACTCGCGGTGAATACTTATCGCCGCACTCCGTAACAATGGAAGTAGAGGAACGCTACGCTTTTGGCGAAAAGTGGGGAGCAACGGCTTTTGCCGGCGCCGCATGTCTTTACGGTGACGGAGCAAGCTGTAACAAGGAAGAAAACTGGTATCCGGCGATGGGTGCAGGCATTACCTATATGATAAAAAAACAAGAAAGAATGATCGTTCGGGCTGAAATAGCCGTTGGTAAAAGCGACAATAACGGGTTTTACGTGCAATTCGGTAATGCTTTTTAGTGGCGCCTATATTACTTACAAATTGTTCAGAAGCGCTTTTTGTATACCATTTTTGGGTAAAGCTTTTGTGTTTTTAGGCAATACCATTTGAAGGTCGTTTTGCTGTAAGGCTACGGATTAATCAGGGGCGGAGGGTAATGGCCCAGTGTATTCGTAAGGCACAAAAATAGTGAAGTTGCTGCCCTTGCCGTATTCACTGCTAACCTCCAATGCAATGCCCATGATCCGCGACAAATTTGAAACAATGGCGAGGCCTAGCCCGGTACCTTGGCCTACTTTAAAGCGGGTATACTCATCGAATTGATTAAAGCGGGTAAATAATTTGATTTGGTCACTTTCCTTGATTCCGACCCCGGTGTCTATGACGCTTATTTGTGTTCTACCTAGCGTTTCTTCAGGCGTTATTTTTAGAGTGACGGAACCGCTGTCGGTGTATTTAATTGAATTCGACAATAAATTAAGTAGTATTTGGGTTAGCCTTCCAGGGTCTGTGTGGATGGTTTGGTCGTGTGGGCTTTCAAATTTAAGCAATAAACTTTTGTCTTCGGCCGCTGTGTTAACTTGATTAATACAATCTTTACACAGCTGTTCAATGTTCACGGAAATTATGTTGAGTTCAAGTTTGTTTGCATCGATTTTACTTAAATCCAAAATGTCGTTAATCATGAATAGAAGGTGGCGTCCGCTTCGCTCGATGGCCGTTAATGCCGATGTGGTTCGGTCATCGTATTTTTCACGTTTAAGTAGTCTTACGGTATAGCCAATTACCGAGTTTAAAGGGGTTCGTAGCTCATGCGACATGTTGGCTAAAAAATCTGTTTTTATCGATAAAGCCCTTTCAACTTTTGATTTTTCTAGCGATAAAGCTTCATTCAGTTCTGTTTGAATAAGATTTAGTTTTTCTGCTTGCATTAACAACTCCTGCGTTTCTGCATTCCGCCTTTTGAAAACATTAGCTGCAGCGGCTAGTAAGCCGATTTCGTCTTTCCGTTTCAGGCCAGGGAGAGCGCTTACTTGGTCACCTTCGGATAACTTAAGAAATACCGATGTGATGGCTTCGATAGGGCGGGTAATGCGAAAATTCAGTGCGAATGCGATAACTAGTGTTAGTGCACTGCCGATCAACAGGAGCGCTCGCCCAAGTAGTTGCTGCTTTTCCAGTGTTAATTTTGCCAGTTGGCGAGTGGTGGTAGCATTTGTATGATATTGCTCTTGTAGCTTTGCGGCATGGTAAAATATTTCATTGGCTGAGCCTGTCATCACTACATTGATGAGATAAATGTAGTGCCGGGTAATGGAGACTATAGTGGAAAAGTTTTTGCTGTAGTCCTCTAACGACTGCTCTAGTGGGTAGGGGGTTTTGGTAGTGCTAGCGCTTTTACGGCCTAGTTGAAATTTTGCTTTTGATAGATGTTTTTTGAATAGAGTTATGTGCGACGAGTCGTAGGACGAAAGATAAAGTAGTGATTCGGAATGTGCTTTTATAATGTGATTTTCAAGTGTTCTATCTGAAATATTTTTTAAATTCAAGATCTTAGCGTTGTGGTGGTTGTTGATCAAGGATACTTGTTGATTGCGCATGCCTACAACAGTATCAAAATTGGACTTGTAGCTATCTAGGTGTGTTCGAATATTTTCGAGTGTTTCCACATTTTCGTTTATAATTGATAGTGTGTTTAGTTGGTCGATTAAAATCGATATATCTTGATATTTTTTTGAAGATTGAATTGCTGAGTTTTCGCTGGCGGTTTCTTTAAATATGAGCACATTTCTTTGTAGATCAATAATATTGATTTCTACTTTACTTAACAGAGAGGATGCATCTTCCGCTTCCAAAAAATTATTAAATGACTGGTTGAATATTTTGTAAGAGAGAGTGTAAAAATAGCTGAGGGAGGCCAGTGGTATAATGAGCACGGCGAAAGCTGATATAATTTGAAATTTTATGGTATTAAATATTTTATTTGAACGCATTCTAAATAACCATTCTATAGGCTAATGAACTCATACCATTTTTGCAGGCTGTAGTCATAGGTGGGCATCACAGTGTTCCAAACAGCAACATTGCTAAAGCGTTTTTTGTAGGCGCCTCCAGTGCGTGCTTCTCCAGCATATACAGAAATTTGACCATTGGTGCCTTTTAAATTTGATTCAGCCTTTTCTCCCATGTACCAGTAGTTCCATTCGTCTTGCGTTAATAACGCCTTTGATCGTTCAGGGTTGGATATATAATAGCCTTGCCTGGCGATAAACGCGCCGGGCCAACCCGACAGCCACCAATTCATATACTCATAGGCTGCATCAGCGGTGTAACCTGAGGTTGCGGAAGAGAGACACATAACACCGTGCCAGCCACGATACCCCTCTTTAGGTGCGGCGTAGGTTACGGGTACTTTTAATCCGTTAAGGGCGGAAACGGCGGGTGAAAACATGCTTTCGATAATCACGCGCCCACTTTTCATGAAATTCACGGATTCAGGCACGGAAGTCCAAAAACCACTGAAATGCCCCTGCTGTTTTTTCTTCGCTAAAATTGTAAATAGGGTGTCCAGTTCATTGCGTGTTATGGCGCCAATGTTTTCAAATTGCATGAGCCCGCGTGCCTGTGCTGCAAGAGCCATGTCAAAAAGGCCGATTGTTGGTGCGTTTACCACCCCAACTTTACCTCGATATTTATCGTCTAGTAGCCAGCCCCAGCTTTCTGTTTGATAGGGAATGCCTTTTGGAATGCTGGCGGTGTTGTAGCCGAATGAATCGACATTGTGCACATAGGGTAAATAGCTAATATGGTTTGTATGTTTAGAACCCAACGAACCGTCGTTCTGTACATTTAGAATCGAATAGGGTGTATCACCAGCGCCGTATTGGGCTTCTGGGGTGAGCTTCCCGGTTTTGGTTAGCGCATTTATTTCGTCCCAATAGCGGATACGTTTTTTGTCGATAGGTTGAATCGCGCCAGACTGCCAGAGAATATTAATGCTGTTCGACCATTGTTCATAAAGATCGAACGATTGGGGAAGCAGGGATGCTTTTTGTAATACCGCCGCACTTCCTTTAGGTTCAAAAGTTATATTGAAGCCTAGGTCTGCCATTGCCTTTATCCGTAACTCCTCTTGAAGTGTTACGTGTGTGCCGAGAACGCGCAGAGTTATAGCGGGTTTTGCGATGATGTAGGGTGCTTTTGACGCAGCAAGGGTTGTTACTAGGCCTTTGATTATGCTGCGGCGGCTAAGTGTAGAACGGCTGGGTTGGGGGCTAGGTTTTGGCTCGTCTTGACACATAGTTCAACCTCAAAAAAGGGGAATAGCGATACTGCTAATTCTAGACGTTAGCGGTGGTTATGCCATTAGAGGGTAAAAAAGTGGTGTGTTGGATACCTCTGCGTTTTCAGAGAAATAGTTAACGGGTTTAATCTGTCGGGTCGTTGTGAGGTAGGTTTTAGGGTTTTGTGACTTTTGTTGTTCTATAGGCTCATCTATTTTCCAGGCGGTTGTAGTCCAAAACCCCGAACTCTGCGCCTGCACTTTCAAGCAGTGCGTTGTGAATGTTGTCGCTGTGCTGCCAGAATTCCGGGTCGGTTCTACGAATACCGAAGTCGGCCATTAGCTTGGTATATTGTTGCTCGCTCTCAAGTGCGAGTACGCGCTGTACAAATTCGGGTAAGTCAGTTTTGCTTAGCTGAAAAAAGGTAAGGGGGTAAGCGCCAATAAACCCGTTGGTTACAGAAACAGTATTTTCTTGCGGGTCAAGATTACGGCCTTCACCAAACATAGATGTAATGTTCTTGTGTGCATTGTTTTTAATAAGAGAAATATGAGTATTAGCGCCGGTGTTTCTGTCTGTAATCAATAGGTGAGAGTGCTCGGATAATAGTGTGGTCATAGCGCCTTTGAATGTCGCTAATTTTTCTAGCTGAACGCGAACGTTTTCGTCCTTTAGTGTACTGAGTAAACGCTGCTGTGAAAGCGCTCCTGTTAGATGGGATTGCAGTAGCCTATAAAGCTCAAGCTTGTGGTTGTCTGTTTGGTATAGAATGTTGGGCTCGACCTTTTTGTCTATACTCGGGTGTGTGAGATATTCAAATACTTTTGGCGATGCATCTTTGTACCAGTTCTCTCTTTCTTGCTGCCGCGTTTCTGAAGGCAATAGCATAAGAAAATTAGACTCCCCCTCCATTCTCAAAAAGTCCATATACAGGCGAGAAAGTAATTGGTGGCCGACGTTGCCATACACATCGTAACCGGCAACCAGTAAATAGTGGATTCGTTCGAGCAATGGGTAGCCGATGATCCAAGCACTTTTGGGGGGCGCGCCTATAAGCCCTTTTTCTACGGTGGCACTGTCAAAATTTCGAAAAATGGTGAGCGCAGCATTTTTATTGCTATTGTTACCGTCCCATACAATGTCTAGGCCAATTTTATCGGGATTTTTTTGGAGGAACTCTTCGAGGTAGGCGTCTCTTGCCGCCAGCAGTCGACGCTGTTTTCGGGAGTATCGTAGCCAGTTAGTCAACGGCATATTAATGTCACCGCGAGCGCTGGGCAGTTCGAAGTCTTCGGCATAGGTGTGCATGAATTCAGCGGTCGCCTCGTCGGCTGAATGTTCTGGGTCGATAAAAAATACCCAGAAATGATCGTTGATAACGTTCAGCGCAGATTGCCCTCGGCAGACGGGGCCCTTAATAAAATTCATAATCGAAAATTGTGCTTCATCCAGCATGAATTTATATCGCGATTTCATCGGCAGCGAGTGAAAGGCTAGAAAGGGGTTGGATGCATGTTTCCTTGAATAGTCTGGTAATGCTTGCACTTCAAATGCTGTTTCATCAAAGTATTCGGACCACCGTGTAAGCCGATCTTCGTGCAGCGCATAGGGCATGTGGGTTTTGGCTACGATGGTTTCTTGTTCGGGAATAATGCGGTAATAAACTCTTGCCGTACCGGGATCATCAAAAGGGCGGCGTGTGTTAATACGCTCTACCGGTTGACCGCTTGGTGTGCGTGAGCGAACGAGTTTAAAAAAGCGTCTTTGGTCTAATTCATCAAAATAGATGTGGGCTAAGAATAGATGTTCATAAATATAGCGAGCCGAAAGCTGGCGCTCTAGGGAATTTTTATTTAAAAAGTTTTCCCATTTTTTTATTTCATCTAGAAATATTATTTCTAGATCCGCTGTTACGGTATAGGTCGCGCCTTGTTCAACCCATTCGAGTAGTACTTGTTGTTCTTGATCGTTCAGCGCTGGAAGTGCGTAAGGCATTCCCCAATAGGGTTGGTTGGCGGAAAATTTTTCGAACTCTTCGGCGTTGGGACAGCTTTGCTGTCGGTTGATGCCGAGTGTGAACGCTTGTGGCAGTATGTCACCTTCAGGAAGAGGTTGACGCTTTTTCAAGGTAAGTATCTGGTGTAATACACTGGCCTGTTGATTTGCGGCTAGCGTGTTTTGATGTTCATTCAATACCGGATAAAAGCCATTTTCTCGCCAGCCTTCCACAGTGGTTGCATCCTCAAATAGGCGGGTGAGGGGGGCGGCCGTTATGCGTTCTGGATGGTATACGCGCGCTTTGCTTGCGCCGCGTTCTGCGCCCTCCGGAGCTGTTAGTTTTAATTGGCAGGGCGCATCATAGCAGGCATGGCAGACGACACATCGCTTTTCCAGTATCGGTTTTACCTCGGTCCAATAATCAATGCCATTCTCGGGTAGTTGTTCTACCGCTCGGGATTTAGGTGTGGCTTCACCGAATTGTTGTGTGAACTTGGAGACCGTGAGTGAGGTACAGCCAACAATTAAAAGGAATAAAGATGAGATCAGTAGTCGTTTTAATGCGGGTGTCATAACAGGTCCTGCCATTCTTAGCATAAATTGGGTAAATTTTTGAAGTGAGGTGGTAAGGTAATTATGGTAATTGTCACTGTGTTTAATGGTGGTTGTTTAACGGGAAATTCCGTAGACACCGGACCCAAAGTGCTTTGATTTAAGTACTTTGGTTTAAGTAAGGCCGGTATTACTCTGTCTCAAAACATTCCCGAATAAACTTAAACAATTTACGCGCGCTAGCGGGCGGCTTGTTTTGGGATTGTTCCTTCTGCGCGCTGCGAATAAGCTGGCGTAGTTGTTGGCGCTCACATTGTGGAAATTGGTCGATAAATTCCGCAAGCGCTTTGCCATCTTTTAGTAGTCGATCTCGCCATTGTTCCATCTGGTGGTGTTGGCGTACTGATTGGTGGGTTTTTTCCATTAAGGCTTCATAAGCCGCTGTAATGGCTTCACCGTCGGCTTTACGCATTAGCTTACCGATAAACTGCATATGGCGTTTGCGGCCACTTTTTTCGGAAATTCTGGGTGCTTCTTCTATAGCATTGCGCAGCTTTTCGTCCATGGGGATTTTGGCTTGTTGCGCGGGCGGAAGCTCGGTGATTTTTTCGCCCAGTTGCTGAAGTGCATGCATTTCCTGTTTAAGCCTGGTTTTACTTTTTTGGTCGTCTTCTTCTGGCCAGTCATCTTCGTGTTGGTCTTGCATTTTACTGTATCTCTGGGGGCTCTGTTGTGTTGCTGGAGGTTATGGGGTTATCCGTAAAAAAAGGCGGCTAATCCCAGAAAAGAAAAGAAGCCCACCACGTCGGTAATGGTGGTGAGGGTAACCCCTCCGGCCAGTGCCGGATCGATTTTCATAGACTTAAGCGCAACCGGTAACAGCGCACCGGCCACTGCGGCCGTTAGCAGGTTAATCACCATGGCGGCGCCGAGGATCATGGCGATGTTAACATCGTTAAACCACCAGGCGGCGATGCCCGCCATTACAATCGCCCATAGCAGCCCGTTGAATAGGCCTACGCGCACTTCTCGGGATAGCAGCCAGCCGAGGTTGCTCGAGCCAATGTGCCCCAGGGCCATACCGCGAATAACCACCGTAAGGGTTTGTGAGCCGGCAACGCCGCCCATGCTGGCGACAATGGGCATAAGTATGGCAAGGGCAACCAGTTTTTCGATAGTGGCATCGAACAGGCTGATGACGCTGGAGGCCAGAATGGCAGTGAGCAGGTTGATGCCCAGCCAAGTAGCGCGACGGGGAATTGAGCGGCGAGCGGTGGAAAAGGTGTCTTCGTCTTCGTCGAGGCCTGCCATGCTCATTAACGAGTGATCGGCTTCTTCACGAATAACGTCTACCACATCATCGATGGTGATTCGGCCGAGCAGCTTACCCTGGTCGTTTACCACGGGTGCCGATACCCAGTCGTGCTGCTCGAACAATTTGGCTACATCTTTGTCGGCCATGCTGGCGGGGATGGCGTTGGTGTCGGTGACCATTACTTCGCGCACGGTAACGCTAGGGTCCGTGGTGAGTAGTTTGCTTAGCGGCAGTACACCCAAATAATCGTCTTTACGGTTAACGACAATTAAGCTGTCGGTGGACGGAGGTAGCTCGGGGTGGCGACGTAGGTAACGCAGCACCACGTCTAGGGTGAAGCGCGGACGCACGGTGATGGTATCGGTATTGGTTAGGCCCCCGGCGGTTTCTTCGTCGTAGGCAATAACTTCCTCAACGCGCGCTCTGTCCTGATCGGACATGGCTTCCAATACTTCTTGGATAACCTGCTCGGGCAGCTGTTGCAGAATGTCAACAGCATCGTCGGTTTCTAAGCCTTCGGTAATTTCTACCAGCTCTTCGGTGCCCATGCCTTCGAGGAAGAGTATTTTGACATCGTCCCCGAGCTCTTCGAGTACCTCACCGGAGACTTCTTTGTCTACCAGATCCCACAGTAGGGTGCGAGAGGGGGGAGGGGAGGATTCTATTAAATGTGCAATTTCAACCGGCCGTAGGCCATTCAGCATTTGCCTTACTTGGCGAAAGGTACCGCTGTCGAGCATTGCCTGCATTTTGCTCAGGTGAGCATGCGGCTGATAATCGGCTTGTTCGGCAGCTTGCGGCATGTGGTGGTCCGGTTGCAGTGGCTAAATTTGGAATGTGGAAATTGTAGCCTTTTCAACGGCTTCCGGAAATCTTCTTAGAGCTAATCTTGCAATTAGTTTGGTGTTTATTCCGCCTCGTCGAAACGGTTGTGGATTAGGGTTGTTAAGGCGTCCATTGCAGCCGCTTCGTCTGTGCCTTCGGTACGCAAGGTTATGTCGGTACCTTTTGAGGCGGCAAGTAGCATTAGCGACATTATACTTTTGGCATCGGTCGTTTTTCCTTTGGCTATCACGTGTATGCGAGAGGAGAAGCGCATGGCGACATTTGCCAATTTTGTTGCCGCTCGTGCGTGCAGGCCAAGCTTGTTTATGATTTGGATGTGTTGTTCCTGCATGGCAGTGTTTTTATTCTCTTCGCTGATCTCGGCGCAAGCCGCTAGTGCCCTGGTTTATTTTCCAGTTGGCGGTGCCTGGTTTGTACGTTTTTATAGTCGTCCTTTAATGCTTCTGCGAGGCGTTCGCACATATACACGGAGCGGTGCCAGCCGCCGGTACAACCGATGCCAATACTGAGATAGCTGCGGTTATTGCTTTCGAACTTTGGAATCCATTTTTTAATAAAACCAAGAATGTCGGCAAACATCTCTTCGACCTCCTGCTGGCCGCCGAGAAACTCAATAACCTGAGGTTCAAGCCCAGTGTGGTCGCGCAGTTGGGTGCTCCAGAAGGGGTTGGGCAGGCAGCGAACATCGAAGATAAAGTCAACATCTACGGGCACACCGTATTTATAACCGAAGGATTTAAACATGAGTGCTACGCCTTTACCGTTTTTACCTACCACCAGATGTTTGATGGAACTGCGCAGTTCGTGCAGGCTGAGGTGAGAGGTGTCAATGGTAAAGTCTGCCGCTGCGGCCATGGGTTGAAGTATAGCTTTCTCTTTCTCGATAGCTTCGTTAAGGCCAATAAACTCGTCGGAAAGAGGGTGGCGACGCCGTGTTTCGGAAAAGCGTTTAAGCAGCATTTCACGCGAGCTATCGAGAAATACGATCTGGTACTGTTTGCGGTCGATAGGGGCGCTGGCAATAAGTTCGCCGAGCTTGCCGAGGTCGCTATAGATATTGCGTGCGTCAATGCCGATGGCAAAGCGCTGGCTATCGGCGTTGGGTGCGGCGGCTATTTGCTCGATAAGGGCCGGTAACAAGTTAACCGGTAGGTTGTCGATACAGGTGTAGCCTTCGTCTTCAAGCAGGTGTAGGGCCGACGTTTTACCGGATCCAGATCTTCCACTGATGATAAGCAGGCGCATAAAATTCTTCCGGGAAAGTTGTTCGCTGGGTAAGTGTAATACTGGTGCGCTCTTCGGAGCGCTTAGACCCGACGGGCTGAGCCATAGGCTTGGGCTCAGTTTTTAGTTTACACCAGAAGCGATACGAAACAATTCTTGATTGTTGTGACAGGCCCTCAGGCGCTTTGCGTAGCTTGGGTCTTGCAGGTTTTCGGCAAGGCTCGAGAGGGTTTGCAGGTGGGCGTCTTCAGCGTTCTCGGGCACCAGCATGGCAAATACTAGGTCCACGGGCTCACCGTCTACGGCGTCGAAGTCGATGGGCTGCTCGAGGGTAATACAGGCGCATAGGGTTTCACCCCCGGTGGCAAATCGGCAGTGGGGTATAGCAATACCCTGGCCGATACCGGTTGAACCCAAGCGTTCCCTTGAAACGAGGCTCTGAAAAAGCGCTGTCTCGTTGGTACCTTCAATGGCGTGGGCAAAAATGCCAGCGAGATTTTCTAGCAGGCGTTTTTTGCTGCTGTCGCTTGTGGCGGCTTTGCAGCGATCTTCGGAAAGGAGTGACGAAATCTGCATGGTGATTCGATTGCCGGTGATGTCCGTATTAATATTAGATGAGGTTTAAGTCTTTTGTGCAAAGCGATTGCTTTGTTGAGCAACTCATCGAATTGGCGCGCATTCTACCAATAATCCGTGATCTTCCAAGAGTTGGGAGCTGGGGAAATCAAAAAAAGAGTAAATAAAAATTTAATCACTTATTCAAGGTGTGGTAAATGGCTTTACACCAGCCGCTTTCGTTCGTTGGAAGGTGGTATGTGTAGCGATTCACGGTACTTGGCAATTGTGCGTCGGGCCACCTTGATTCCCTGCTCGCCCAGTAGCCCTGTGATTTTTGAGTCGCTTAGGGGTTTGCGTGCATTCTCTGCGGCCACCAATTTTTTAATGATGGCGCGAATGGCTGTAGATGAACACTCTCCGCCGGTATCGGTGGCAACATGACTTGAAAAGAAGTATTTCAGCTCGAAAATACCCTGGGGGGTGTGCATGTATTTTTGTGTGGTTACCCGAGAAATGGTGGATTCGTGCATTTCCACTATTTCGGCAACATCGTGCAGCACCATGGGCTTCATGGCTTCTGGGCCGTAGTCGAGAAAGCCCTGTTGTTTTTCGACAATGCAGGTGGAGACTTTTAGCAGGGTTTCGTTACGGCTTTGCAGGCTCTTTAAGAACCAGCGAGCTTCCTGTAGGTTGTCGCGCAGGAAAGTGTTGTCGGCACTGGAGTCCGCACGCTTTACCATCGATGCATAGCCGGAGTTAATGCGAAGCTTGGGGGCGATGTCGGGGTTAAGCTGCACAACCCAACGATTATTGACCTTGCTGACAAATACATCGGGTACTACATATTCGGTATCGTCGCTGCCAATGGATTCTCCGGGGCGTGGATTTAGCCCTTGGATGATACTAATGGCCGCTTGCAGTTCGGGCTCTTTGAGCCGAAGCTTGCGCATAAGTTGCTTAAAGTCGCGGCTTGCGAGCAGGTTCAGGTAGTCTTTTACCAGTGCGCGTGCATGGCTGATATCGGGGCCTTCAACGCCTAGCTGGTTCAGCTGGATAAGCAGGCACTCGCGGATATCTTGGCTGAGTACGCCCGGAGGATCGAACTGCTGCACGCGATGAAGTACGGCGAGAATCTCATCTTCTTCGAGTTCTTCATACTGTGTCATCAGGCTGGTGAACAGCTCTTCAAGCGGTTGCCCGAGAATACCGTTGGGCTGCACGGCATCGATGAGGGTTTCGGCAATTTCTCGGTCGAGGTCCGACATGGGGGTGAGGTTGAGTTGCCAGTGCAGGTGATCCTGCAAGGTTTCGGACGTGCCCCGGCGGGACTCAAAATCGTAATCTTCGCTGTCGGGTTTAGCTAGGCCGGAACCTGATGGCGTAGGTTCGTAAATGTCGTCCCAGCTGGTGTCTACCGCGAGGTCTGTTGGAATGCTGTCTTCATTCCAGTCACCGTCAGGCTTGTCGGCAAATTCCTCCGCGCTGCTGGTGTCATCGGCGCTCGCCGTGGTATTAGCTGCTTCGGTGTCCTGCGAGGTGTTTTGGTTGTCTGTTGCCGGCGGTGCTTGTTCGTTCGCGTCGTTTGTCGCTGGCGCCTCTTCTATATCGTCCGACGTTTCGAGCATTGGATTGGAGTCCAGCGCCTCTTGAATTTCGACTTGCAGGTCCAGCGTCGAAAGTTGCAGTAGGCGAATGGCCTGTTGCAACTGTGGTGTCATCGTAAGTTGTTGTCCCAGTTTTAGCTGGAGAGATTGCTTCATAGGATGAACTGCGAACGTGTAGTGAGTAAAGGGTTACAAGTCGTAGTTTAGTCTTCGTATTCGAGACGCGCAATGGTTTTTAAAAGCAAGGAATATGCCGGTTTGAAGACCATTTTAAGGGGGTTGTCAAGGAAATCTCGGGGATTATAGGGTGAAATGTTTACCTAGGTACACTTCTCGTACTTTCTGGTTGTTGAGTACTTCCGCTGCTGCACCTTCGGCAATAATGTGGCCCTCAGAAACGATATACGCCTTCTCACAGATATCCAGTGTTTCTCGTACATTATGATCGGTAATGAGTACGCCAATGCCGCGCCCTTTTAGGTGTTGAACAATTTGCTTAATGTCGCTGACAGAGATGGGGTCTACGCCGGCAAAAGGTTCGTCAAGCAGGATGAACTGTGGTTCTGTGGCTAGGGCTCTGGCGATTTCAACGCGCCTGCGTTCACCGCCAGAAAGCGCCATGCCCAGGCTGTCACGAATGTGTTGAATGTGGAATTCGTTAAGTAATTGCTCCATGGCGGCAATACGCTGTTTGCGGTTAAGCTCTGAACGGGTTTCTAGAATAGCCATAATGTTGTCGGCCACTGTCAGCTTGCGGAATACCGAGGCCTCTTGAGGTAGATAGCCAAGACCTTCTCGAGCGCGCTCGTGCATGGACATTTGGGTGACATCTTTATCGGCTATTGATATTGCACCTCTGTCAGCTTTTACGATGCCTGCAATCATGTAAAAGCAGGTGGTTTTTCCGGCGCCGTTCGGGCCCAAAAGGCCGACGATTTGACCATCTTCTACGGTGATGGATACGTCTATAACAACTTTTCGGCCTTTATAACTTTTCGCCAGATGCTGGGCGCTTAGGGTAGGCATGGTGCAGTTGGTTGTCCTTTGTTTTGTTTGTTTTGGGCTCTATTCTTCAGTTTCGTTTTCTGACGAGAGCGCTTTAGGCGGGATAATCATTTTTACTCGGCGATCGTCACCGGAGGCGGTGGCTTCTCCGCCAGCTTTAACGACGGCTTTTTTTACGTCGTATTCAATTCGATTACCGCTGAGGCTGGTGCCTTCTTGCTTGAACGCAGCATTATCAATCAGAAACAGGGTTTCGTCGGTGATGCGGTATTCAAGTCGGTTAGCCTGCGCGGTAACCGGGTTGTCACCCATATTGGGCACTTGGCTAAGGCGGGCGGGTTTGCCGGTGGCGACAACTTTTGAATAGGTGTCGTTGCTACCAAAAATGACAACTTTTTCGGCGGTAATCTTCAGGCTGCCCTGCTCAACGATAACCTTGCCGGCGTAAGTAGTGGTGCCAGACTGGTCGTCGAGCTCTGCGCTGTCGGCTTGAATGCTCAGGTCTTGAAAACGATCGTCGGGGAGTGCGTGAACAGCCGCCGAGGTGAAAGCAAAACTGACAAGGGCCAAAACGCAAAACAGTGCGAGCGCAAAATGACTTAAATGAAAAAATGATTTAGATAGTTGCTGCTTCACTTTACTTGCGCCGGGATTTTATGAATGGCTTTTACGCGGTGGTGTAAGCGAATTTTTCGATTTTGAAAATCTGCTGTCATACCCACTGCGTCTATGGTGCCGTAAGCGGACAGTATTTTAACAGGCTCTTGGGTGTGCGCGAGCTTTTCTGTGGGATTAATTACTAAAGACTCGGTTGTTAATTCTGTTGCTAGGGTTCTCGCTTGGCTGCTGCCATCGTTGGCGTCGGCTAACGGTGTTTGCCAGATGCGAACCGTATCCCAAAGTGTAATTTCTTCCGGGACTCGCTGCAGTCGTCCTTGGTTTGCCTCGATGTGCCAGGGGTTTTGTTGGTCATAGAGGGTAAAGCTTGGGGCGTGCATCAGCGTGTATTCTTCCACTGGCTTTTGCATTTGTTCAATGCGGAAGTGTTCGAGTATTTCCGCCGTAAATGCATAGTCAAGCCTCCCCTTATCGTCGTAATGGCTAGTTGATGCGTCTCGGGCGACGGCGTAGGGGAACTGCGAACCGTCGAGGGCCGACGCACGCGGCGGGGTGAGAATTTCTTCGGAAGAATCCCAAAACATAACGATCGCGGAGATTGCGAGGCATGTGAATAGAATGTACAGGCGGTTTTTGTTCATTAGCGAGTGTAGGCCTGCAGTGCTGCGTCAAAGGTGCCTTGGGCTTTCATAATGAGATCGCAAGCATCGCGAACGGCACCTTCTCCACCTTTGTTGGTGCTTTGCCAGTGCGCTAGTTCAACAACGGCATGGTGTGCGTTGGCAACGGTAAGCGCCAAGCCGACTTTACACATAACGGTCAAATCGGGGTAGTCGTCACCCATAAAGGCTATTTCGTTTAGTTCGACCGAGTGGCCGTCGAGTAATTCCTGCATGGCGGCGAATTTGTCTTCCCGGCCCTGTATGAGCAATTTTATACCTAGGTCGGCAGCGCGCTTGGCGACAATAGAGCTGTTGCGACCGGTAATAATGCCCACTTCTACACCGCTGCGGCGAAGCATTTTTATGCCGTGACCATCGAGTGTATGGAAGGCTTTCATTTCGTAGCCTTCACCGCTGAAGTAGAGTTTACCGTCGGTGAGTACACCGTCTACATCGAGCAGGAGGTACTTAATCGCGCGGGCTTTTTGTTGTATTTCATCGAGAGATAAATGCTTCATAACAGTCCTGCCTGCAGCATGTCGTGCATATGCAGGATGCCGATGGGTTGGTTGTTTTGGGCTACTACCAGCGCGGTAATTTTATGGGTTTCCATAATGTTAAAAGCCTCTGCGGCCAACGCGTTGGGTTCTACTGTGCGTGGGTTGGCGCTCATGACTTGTTCGATGGTGGAGGCTTTTATATCGATATTGTTATCCAGGCAGCGGCGAAGGTCGCCGTCGGTGAATACGCCTAGAAGTTGGTTTTCTGTATTCACAACGGTGGTGATGCCAAACCCCTTTTTACTCATTTCCGATAGCGCTTCGATCAAACCGGTACCCGCGTATACGCAAGGTAGCTGGTTGTCGCGGTGCATCACATCGCTTACGTGCAGCAGTAATTTTTTGCCCAATGCCCCGCCGGGGTGGGAGAAGGCAAAATCCTCGGCGGTAAAGCCGCGCGCTTCGAGTAGGGCCACCGCTAGGGCGTCGCCCATAACCAGGGTGACGGTGGTGCTCGATGTTGGCGCTAGGTCCAGCGGGCAGGCTTCTGTTTCGATACTGATATCGAGGGTGACATCGGCGGCATCGGCAAGCTGGCTCGAGTGACTACCGGTCATCGCTACCAGCGGAATGCCCATGCGTTTGATGAGTGGCAGTAGCGTAATGAGCTCTGGTGAAGAGCCTGAGCTGGATATGGCGATAAACACATCGTCGCGGGTAATCATGCCTAAGTCACCATGACTAGCTTCACCAGGGTGCACAAACAGGGCAGGGGTTCCTGTGCTGGCCAGCGTTGCTGCGATTTTTCGGGCGATATGGCCCGATTTACCCATGCCAGAGACAACAACTCGGCCGCTAACGTTGAGTAAAAGTTTACAGCACTCGGTGAAACTTTGGCCGATCCGACCTTTTAAAAGGGCAACGGCATCTTGCTCCATTTGGATGGTGCGACGTGCCGATTGAACGAAATCGAAATCAGTCATGGTGGAAGTCGGTGTCCTCGTGATCTCTAAGGGGTGGTAAAGAGTAGAGCGTAGTATGCGACATAGCTGCACAACAGAATAATACCGGTAACGGCGCCCAGCTTTGCATTGCCGGTTGTTCTATTGAGCCACAGTGTTTTCGCGACTAGCAGTGCCAATAATACCGTAAGGCCTAGCATTGCGAGGTAATCACGGCTGAACACTTGAGGCTCCATGGCGGTGGTCGCGATAATACCGGGTACTGACATTACGGCCATGAGGTTAAACATATTGGAGCCAACGATATTGCCCAAGGCAATGTCGTGATGGCCGCGCACTGCGCTCATCATGGATGCGGCAAGCTCCGGAAGGCTGGTGCCAACGGCGACAACGGTGAGGCCGATGATTAATGGGCTTACGCCGGCCATCTCGGCGGCAGACTTTGAACCCCAGACTAAAAGCTCTGATGAAACCATTAGCAGTGATAGGCCAATAACAAACCATAGAATGGCGCGGCTACGCGGCATCTCTTGAATTTCCTCTTCTTCAGCGATTTCTGTTACCGAAAGTTCACGCTGTTTAACCTTAACAAGGTATAGAATGGCGGGCACTAGGCAGCCCGCTAGGATAAGACCTTCCGTGAAGGTGAGTGTGGCGTCGAGCAGGAAGTAGCCAGAAACAAGCGTAACACCTAAAAGGACGGGTATTTCGTGCCGCAAAATGTGATTTTGCACCGGAATAGCGGCCACCAGTGTTGTAACGCCGAGCACAAGACCTATATTGGCGATGTTAGAACCGATGGCGTTGCCAACGCCTAAGGCACCGGTGCCTTTAAGGGAAGCGCTGATCGCTACCATAATCTCTGGAGCCGAGGTCCCAAAAGATACGATGGTGAGGCCAATAATTAAAGGGGCGACACCAAAGGATTTTGCCAGTGAGGCTGCACCCGCCACGAAGCGGTCCGCACTCCATACTAGGCCAGCTAGCCCAATCAGAATTGCGGCAATAACCAATACGAGCGGGTGGAGGGAGTCCAGCATGAGGCAA
Source organism: Teredinibacter franksiae (assembly GCF_014218805.1). Classification (NCBI taxonomy): domain Bacteria; kingdom Pseudomonadati; phylum Pseudomonadota; class Gammaproteobacteria; order Cellvibrionales; family Cellvibrionaceae; genus Teredinibacter; species Teredinibacter franksiae. The sequence goes on from NZ_JACJUV010000001.1 coordinate 3,453,111, forward strand.
TATCTCGGTTTATAACAGCATATGGCGGCATGGGGCTCGCCAAGTAAAAGGATTTTACAGGTTTTGCCTACAGTGGGCTTGAGGCTTAGGAGCCGTATTAATAGAGGTTCCAAAGATCGGCCGCAATCTTATAGTGAACTTCTGAACAAGTCCAAACCGTATGGGTCTATAGTTTTGATGCTATATGAACACGTTGCGCTTTTCACTCAGCGGCCGTTCATCTAGCCGGTATTAGAATTGCGTTAATTATTATTCGTTACGTTGTCAATTAAGGAGATGAGTTGTGAGTTTGCGTTCTGTTTGCTCCCCACTGGGTGCATGGGTTTTTTGCGCTGGTTTTTTGTTTGCTGTTGGGTCATTCGCGGCTGACGTTGAGCCCGAGACGTCTGCACCAGGCGAAGTTGTTGAATCACTTACCGCGCAATTGCTGGATTTGGCTCGCAAGGGTCAGCAACAGTTGAAGGATGACCCCGAAAGCTTTTATGCCGACATTGAAACAGTGTTGGAACCCATGGTGAGTTTCGAGTTTATTGCTAAAAACGTTATGGGGGAGGTCTACTGGGGCCAGGCGACAACGCCGCAGCGTGAGGCATTTCTTATCGTGTTTAAGCGCAGCTTGGTTGAAACCTACGTAAAAGGTATGTCGCAAAACCTCGATTATGATCTTAAGTTAGTCGATGATGAAAGTAAGGTTTTGAAAACTAAAGCGAGTATTGTGCAAAAAATTGTTGGCCCAGACAGCTCCAATTTGGTGGTGTATACCTTGGGGCAAGGCAAGTCGGGCAATTGGAAGGTGCTCAATGTGGTGCTCGATGGGGTAAATTTGGGTAAAACATTTCGCAGTCAATTCGCCCAAGGTGTTAAGGAAAACAAGGGTGATATCGACGCGACAATCGCCGGTTGGTCGGGTAAGAGCTAATCAGTCGGTTAAAGCGGGTGCCTTATACCTGCTTTTTTATTAAAATGGCGGCCTTTTCGTGCTCGCTACCTGTAAGTTAGCGAGTACTCACTACAACCGAAAGGCCTCATTTCATGCAGCCAGAAGAACTAAAAGCCATTCTCGAATCCTCTATTGACGGTGCTAGCGTCGAGCAAATTTCCAGCGATGGCCGTCACGTAAGTGTCATTATTGTTAGCCCGGCCTTTGAAAACCTCAATCGAGTAAAGCGTCACCAGCTGGTTTATTCCGTACCTGCGCTGGAATCGGCAATCGCCAGTGACCGCTTGCACGCACTGCAAATGAAAACCTATTCACCTGCCGAATGGGCAGAGCAGAACGCTTAAGCCGGTAGCAAAGACATCTCATGGATAAACTGATTATTAAAGGCGGAGCGCGCATCTCGGGTGAGATTCGCATTTCCGGCTCCAAAAACTCGGGTCTGCCTATATTGGCCGCGACCTTATTGGCCAGTAGCCCGATGAATCTCGGTAACCTGCCGCACTTGAACGATATCACCACCATGCTGGCTTTATTGCGCTGCATGGGTGTGGGTATAACCATTAACGAAAAAATGTGTGTGGAAGTGGACCCCACCACGCTGACTGATTACGAGGCGCCATATGAGCTGGTGAAAACCATGCGCGCTTCGATTTTGGTGCTTGGCCCAACGCTGGCGAAATTCGGCCGTGCCGATGTTTCTTTTCCCGGTGGCTGTGCCATTGGCAGCCGTCCTGTGGATATTCATCTGCGCGGCCTGGAAGCCATGGGAGCCGAGATAGAGGTGGATGGTGGGTACATTCGTGCAAAAGCACCTAACGGCTTGAAAGGTGCTCATTTTGTGATGGAGAAAGTTTCCGTTGGTGCGACCGAGAACTTAGTCATGGCTGCAGCGCTTGCCGACGGCGTTACTATACTGGAAAACGCTGCGCGAGAACCCGAAGTGGTTGATTTGGCGGAATGTTTGGTTGCTATGGGTGCAAAAATTTCGGGTATTGGTTCAAATCGTTTGGAAATCGAAGGTGTAAAAGAGCTACAGGGGTGTACTTATACGGTCATGCCTGACCGCATAGAAACCGGTACATACTTGGTTGCCGCCGCCGCGACGGGCGGTTCGATAAAGTTACGCGATACTCGCGCCGATATTCTTACGGCCGTAATACAAAAGCTCGAAGAGGCGGGTGCCGATGTCGAGGTTGGTGACGGCACGATTTCGCTGGATATGCACGGCAAGCGCCCGAAGGCGGTGAGTTTACGCACGGCGCCGTACCCTGCATTCCCTACCGATATGCAGGCGCAGTTCACCGCCATGAATGCCGTTGCAGAGGGAACGTCTACGGTTACCGAAACCATTTTTGAGAATCGTTTGATTCAGGTCCATGAGTTGAATCGTATGGGTGCCAACATCACGCTCGAAGGCAACACGGCGGTTATTACCGGCGTGGAGCAACTGAAAGCGGCACCGGTTATGGCATCGGATTTACGCGCATCGGCAAGCCTCGTTATTGCCGCGATGACGGCGGAAGGTGAAACGGTGGTAGATCGTATTTACCATATCGATCGCGGTTACGAGTGTATCGAAGAAAAATTACAGCAACTGGGCGTCGATATTCGCCGGGTTCCGGGCTAGGTCCTGTAAAGCATAGGAAGAAATATGTCTCAATTAACAATTGCGTTAACAAAAGGTCGAATTCTGGAAGAAACCCTGCCGCTTTTTGCGGCGGCAGGTATTGAGCCGCTCGAGGATATTAGTAAAAGCCGAAAGCTGACTTTTGAAACAACCTCGCAAAATGTGCGATTGCTTATTTTACGCGGAATCGATGTACCTACCTACGTGGAGTTCGGTGCGGCTGATGTTGGCGTCTCGGGCAAGGACACGCTTATTGAACACAATAGTAAAAGTTATTATGAGCCATTAGATTTACACATTGCCAAATGTAAATTAATGACCGCGGGAATTAAAGGGCAAAGCTTAAAGTCGGGCCGAATTCGGGTGGCAACCAAGTACGTTAATGTAGCCAAACGCTATTATGCGGAGCAGGGCCGTCAGGCCGATATTATTAAACTCTATGGGGCGATGGAGCTGGCACCGATAATGAATTTGTGTGATGAAATTGTCGATATCGTTGATACCGGCAATACACTGCGTGCAAATGGTTTGGAGGCTCGTGACGATATCTGCGATATCAGTTCTCGCCTGATTGTGAATAAAGCTTCGATGAAAATGAAGCACAAACAAATTGAAGCGTTGATCGATGCGGTCAGCGCTGCTGTTAATGAACGGTTAGCCGCTTAATTCGGAATGGGATCATGTTGATAAACCGATTAAATTCCAGCGATGCAGGGTTTGGTGAAACGCTGCGCAAGTTGTTGCACTGGGAAGATTCCCTTAATAGCGATGTGAACACTGTTGTTAGTGATGTGCTGGCGCGTATTCGCCGTGATGGTGATGCCGCTCTGGTTGAATTTACCAACAAATTTGACCATCGCAATGTTAAGTCTGCTTCAGAACTTATTGTTGAAAGCCCACGACTGAAAAGTGCGCTCGCGCGTATTCCAAAAGCTCAGGCCAATGCCTTGTGGCAGGCAGCTGAACGTATTGAAAAATATCATTTACACCAGAAGCAGGATTCCTGGACCTATACCGAAGCCGACGGCACTGTATTAGGACAGAAAGTCACACCCTTAGACCGTGTTGGTTTGTACGCGCCGGGTGGAAAAGCGGCTTACCCTTCTTCAATATTAATGGCCTCCATCCCTGCGAAGGTGGCTGGCGTACCCGAAGTGGTGCTGGTTACGCCAACGCCCAACGGCGTGTGTAACGATATTGTGTTGGCTGCTGCGGCTGTTGCGGGGGTGTCTCGTGTGGCAACCATTGGTGGTGCCCAAGCCGTTGGTGCGCTGGCCTATGGTACTGCTACCATTCCCAAAGTGGATAAAATTGTCGGCCCCGGCAATATCTATGTCGCTACCGCTAAACGCCAGGTATTTGGTGTTGTGGATATTGATATGATTGCGGGCCCTTCGGAAATTCTTATTATCTGCGATGGAAAAACCGACCCGGATTGGGTAGCGATGGATTTATTCTCGCAGGCCGAGCACGACGAAAATGCCCAGGCGATTCTTATTAGCCCCAATGCGAATTACCTCGATCTTGTTTATCAAAGCATTGAGAAATTATTGCCTACACTTGAGCGTGCTGAAATGGCGGGTATCTCGCTGAAAACACGCGGTGCGTTAATTGCAGTAAAAGATATGAAAGACGCCATAGATCTTGCCAATTATATTGCGCCAGAACACCTGGAGCTTTCTGTAGAAAATCCAGGTGAATTGGTTGGCGGTATTCGCCATGCCGGGGCCATATTTATGGGGCGGCACACCTCGGAATCTTTGGGTGACTATTGCGCGGGGCCGAATCACGTTCTGCCTACTTCTGGAACCGCACGTTTTTCTTCGCCGCTGGGGGTTTATGACTATGTTAAGCGATCCTCCATCATTCATTGTTCGCCAGCAGGGGCTTCAGAATTGGGCAAGTTGGCCTCTGTTCTGGCTCGCGGCGAGTCGTTAGAGGCGCATGCGCGCTCGGCGGAATACCGCATAAAAAAGTAAATTCGAGGATAATGCATAGCCGTGGAAAAACTGGCTGATTTTTTTTCAACTCTGGGCGAAAAATGGCAAAGCTGGGCTGCCATTATATTCATTTGTATAGGGCTTGAAGCGGGAGCTGTTTTTTTTCAAGAAGTGCTCATGTACTACCCTTGTGAGTTGTGTATTTATACCCGCGTATGGATGAGTGCCATGGTGCTTGTGGCGCTGCTGGCATTGGCTTTTAGGAAAAAGCTCTGGCCTATGCGCTTTTTTGTTGCGGTTGAGCTGTGCTTGGCCGTTGGCCTAGCCGCTGTCGTGTGGGAGTTGCTGGCGATTGAGTATGGTTTAAATACCAATGGCGCTTGTAATTTAGTGGCAAACTTTCCATCCTGGGCGCGGTTGGATGAATGGCTGCCTACGCTGTTCTTGGTACAGGATTCCTGTGGGAAAACACCTTTAGTGTTGGGGCCGCTATCGATGGCCGATGGTTTAGCGGGAATTTCGGTTGGGTTTATCGCGGTATTGTCGCTGACATTGAGTTACAGCTTCAAGCGTAAGTGATGAAAGCTCAGGCTATTCAAAAGTGGCTGCGGTCTTTGGCTAGCCCCGACATTGCTGAACACTCTCTGCGATATTTTAAAACCGGCAAAGGTGAATATGGTGAGGGCGATATGTTCCTCGGGATTCGTATGCCGGTACTGCGCGGGCAGTTAAAGACTTTTGGCGATACCCCTCTTCTCGAAATAGAAAACCTTCTGCACTCTAAATTCCACGAAGAGCGTCTATTCGCGCTCTTGCTACTGGTTTTGCAAATGGCGCGTGTGGCGGAAGCTGAGCAAAAACGAATTTTTGATTTGTACTTGGCCAACACTCAATGGATCAACAATTGGGATCTGGTGGACTGCTCAGCACCTCAGGTGGTGGGCGCCTATCTCGACAATAAAAGTCGCAAATGCTTGTATTCACTCGTAGCATCGGAAAGCTTATGGGAGCGTAGAATTGCAGTGTTGGCGTGTTTTCATTTTATCCGCAATACCGATTTCGACGATTTTCTCAATTTTGCTGAAACCTTATTGAAGGACAAAGAAGACTTGATACACAAGGCCGTTGGCTGGATGTTGCGTGAAGTGGGCAAGCGAGACCCATCTGTGGAACTGACGTTTCTTGATAAGCATTACCGCACTATGCCGCGTACTATGCTGCGCTACGCCATCGAAAAATTTCCCGAACAATTGCGAAAAGCCTTTCTGAACGGCGAGCGTTGAGGTTCTTTTCTAGGGGGGAGCCTACACAATACCGTTGCAGGTTGGATGGGGCTTGGCAAAACCCTATAAGAGCTGTCGTGATTAACTTTTCATAAACCCCAAGTCTTTTGTATCAAAATTACCTAAATTTGGAAATACATCGCCAAATGAACCCGCCGGCAAGCCAAACCAGTTGGCGAGGGTAGCGCTGTATTGGTCTGCGGCGGTTGTGGGAATGATACGGCCTTCGCCCATGTCGTCGTTGCTGCCTATTGCCAGATCTGGCATGGTGCCATAAATATTACCACCGCTTATGGCGTCGCCCATTATTAGCTGGTGGCTGCCCCAGCCGTGATCGGTACCATCGCCATTACTGGTGAGGGTACGACCAAAATCGGATAGGGTAAATGTTGTCACTTTATCAGCAATACCCAGTTCAACGGTTGTGTCGTAAAAGGCTTTTAGCGCGGCATTAAGCTGCGCCATCAACAAGTCGTGGCGACGTACCTGGTCGCCATGCGTATCGAAATCTCCTACACCGATAAAAAATGTCTGTCGTGAAGCGCCCAGTGTTTGACGTGCCGCCATCAGGTTAGCGGTCATTTTTAACCCGCTGGCGAGGCGGTTGTCTTCGGGGTACGGGGTTTGAATATCGGCAATATTTTCCAGAGCTACGCCTACTTCATCGGAAAGGTCCCATGCCTTAGTTAACGATGCCGCATAAGCGCTGGTGAGAATATGTTCCTGCGGTATCGCGAGAATATTTTCCAGTACGCGTACACGTGCTAGCTCGCGTGTATTGGCATTGTCCTCTGGCGCTAGCGCGCGATCTAGATTGCGAATATTCTGCAGCCCTTGAGGATTCACCGCATAGGGGATGACGCTGCCAGCCGATTGCCATAGGTTACTGCCGCTAAGAGAAATATTCATCGACAGGCGAGTATTGCTATTCATGCTGGCCAGCGCGTCTGCTGCTCTGCCGGCCCAGCCATTGCGGCGCTGTGTGGATTGCAGGCTTTGCATAAAATTTTGCTGGTCATTGTGGGAGAATAGTTGCGGCGGCAACTCCGCCGATTTACTTTGATACGCGGCTTTACTGGTGGGCTCTACTAAGGCCCCCACATTGCCCACTACCGCCAGTTTTTCCTGGCCGTAAAGATTGCCTATGTCGGTTAGGGCCGGGTGTAATCCGTAGTCCACTCCATTTGCCTGCGAAGAATTAACCGCGATTAAGTTGTTTTGCGCAACGGCCAAGCCTTGGCGTGTTGCTGAATAATCGGCGTATGCGCTGGTGCTGCGGGGTACCACCATATTAAAGGCGTCGTTGCCGCCAAATAAAAATACACACACCAGTGCTTTATAATCTTCCGCCGGTGGGGTTTGGGCGTGGGCCAATCGCAGGCTGGTTAGTGCAGCTAAAGCGCTGCTGCTGCCCAGAGCCAGTGATTGGCAGCGAGATAAAAACTGGCGACGGGTAAAGTGTTTGTTCATTCTGCTCTTACCTCTGCACAGCAAATTCGGGGGAAGCGGTTACCAGCAATAGGGCATCGTATATTTGTAGGTTGCCAAAGCCGCCACTGTAAGCGTTTAAATGAGTAAGAATTTCGTTGTACATGGCTGGTGACATTTGCCCGGCCATTAATAAAAGATTAATGCGGTCCAATAGCTTAGCCGGGTTGTTGGCTATGGCCTTCTCTTCTTCTAGGTACAATTGTGTGGGGTAGATATCCCAGCCCTCGCCAATAATTTCCGACTGGGGCCAGTCTCCCTGGGTATCGCGCCAGAAGATCGTAAAGCTCATAGCGCTAGTTGCGCTAATAAGTTGGCTATCGGTCATGATTTGAAATTCGGGTGAATTGAGGTCGGCATCTTTAATAGCTCCTGGCTGCTGAAAATCGGGCCGATAAAAATTGAATACTGAAAAAGAACCGTAAGGGCGCTGACCAAATTCACGATCGGTACCGCGATAACGTAAACGGTTCGGGTATATCGGGCTGTTGTCGTCTTCGAGGTTCGACACCGGCACTCCTTGGGCCTTGAAGGCGCGCCAAAGAGCGCTGATTTTTAAAATAGGTTCGCGCAGCTTACCGAAGGTGGAGGGGTGAAGTGTGTGGCCATTCACCGCTTCGGTGTCCAACAATATGGCTTTTATAACAGCCTTCATATCGCCTTTAACACCGTTGCCGTTGTTGTTGAATATCGTTGCCACACGACTGACATACTCGGGTGATGGGTTGCTGGTGATCAAGCGTTGAATTAGTTGCTTGCTGACAAAAGGGCCAATGTTGGGGTGTAAAAATAAAATATCGAGTGCACGGCTTATATCCTGTTGGGGTGTTTGATTCGCTGTAATTGTTTGATTGCCGAAAATGACTTTTTGTTCGTTATCATGATAGTTATCAAAGGATTTCATTGGCACTACTTCACTGTCACCCGCGCTCGTCCATTCCCACCATTGATTAATCGTACCGTGATTCCAGCCGGTAAAAACACGGGCAAGTGCCTTAATGTCATCTTGGCCGTAGGTTGCAATAGCGTTGTTGTTATTGTCTAGCTTGGGGGTGGCATCTATGTTTAGTTCCACCAAGCCAATACTGAATAGTTGCATTATTTCCCGCGCGTAATTTTCGTCGGGGCGAATATTGCGTTCTTGGTTAGCCTTTTCGTTCCGAATCATGCTTAGGTATTCACCCATCATGGGGCTTAGTGTTACTTCTTCCAGTAAGTCGCGATAATTACCGAAGGCGTGCGTTGCCAGTATGTCGTGGTAGTTGGCAACGCCTCTGGAATCATTAAAGAGCACGTCGGAAATAGTGGAAATAACCAATATTTGACTGAGTGTGTAGGCCATTTTTTGGCGCAACTGGTCTTTACCCCAAATGGCTGATTCCCACCAAATATCACTGCGTTGTAAGTCTCTTATCCAACCTTCTTCATCCAGTTCTGGGTCTGGTGCTGGTACCAGGCCAATTTCTTCTAAACGTTGATCAAGCCGTTGAAGGTGTCGTGTTTGTGGCAGTGAAAATTGCTCATGTATCCATTGTTCGCGGGTTCTATTTAAATTAGCGTGAATAGATTTTGCTGTTGGCCCGAAGGTGGCCTGAGTTAAAAAGCGTGCTGTTGATTTCGCCGCGTGGTAATTGGCGTCGCTTGGCGCGGGTAGCGTTGGATCCGCGCTGTTATCGGGCTTTAGCGGCTCAGCCGAAGGTGTTGGCGTTAGTGAGGGTGTTACGGTTGGTTCGGCTGTTGGTAATACGGACGGTTCGCTGGTAGGCGCGGCGGTTGGCAGTATTGTGGGGGTTGTGTTGGTCGGCGAGGAGTTGTCGTCACTGTTACCGCAGCCATTAATGAGTACTGTGACCAGACAGGCGAAAAAAAATCCACTAACGTATTTTGGGTTTTTAGTTGGTGCCATATAACGGTTATCCTCTTCGCAGTCGGTCGTCGTTTTCAAATGCAAAAGTTATTATAATTTTAGAAGTGCATTACATTCGAAATATACGTTCCTGTTGTAAGGCCTAATTAACCAGAAGAGTATCAATATCGCAGAAGGGGGGCTAGTAGATGGTGAGTAAAACGTTCATGGCAGTGATTGTTATTGTAATTATGGGTATGGGGAGTTTGCTGTATTGGGTTGAATATCAGTTTGATAATACTGCTGTTTCAGTTCAAGCAGAGCTTGTAGCCATAAACCATAAGCCTCGGAGTAAATTGTTGAGCTTTACCTACCAAGAGTCGCAGGGGCAATCCGCTAGCGTTCAGGTGAAGGCCGCATTTTGGCAAGAATTTCAGCCGGGAGAGAAATTGGCTATTAAAGTGGATAAATCAATTGGTTTGGAGGCGAAGCTGGACCGACCAACGGCCTTGTACCGGCTTACGATTGCTTTTATTGCTGGTGTATTGATTCTTGCAGGCGTTATAGCCGTAAGCCTACTTTTGGTTTCGCGTAGGCGCGCTTAATTTTGCCAAGCATAACTAAACTTGGCAAAGACTGAGCGGTAATCTTTTTCGATTGCGGGGAGGTCGTCATCTTGATAGCCTCCGTCGGAATAGCCAAAGTAAAATAGGCTTTGTGAGTTAAGCTTGTAGGAGTATATAAGCTGTGAGGATAATGATTTGTTTACCGCATCTATATCATTGTCTTCGTCTAGGTCGTAGTTGGCTCGATATAAGGTAGCATCGCGCTCTACATCGGTATACTGCACCACAAATTTTAATCTACTGCGAATACTGAATTGATAATTCAGTCGAAGATCTGTTTGGTTGGCGGTGTAAAGTATGCCTCCCTCGAAATGCGTGGGTATACCCTCGATATCGGAAATGCCTTCATCGACGTCGAGTGTATTGAAATTATGGGTCAGATCAATTTTTAAATGCTTGCCAAAATTCATGCCTACTTCTGTGTGGACATTTAATACGCGACCAATCTGAGCGTTCGCATAGTCGATTCTGTCGCCGTAGTCGGAGGAGACTTTTAATCGAATACTGGATGAGGGTTTTACCTTGATTTTGGCAAATAGTAGTTGTTCGTCAAAGTGTTCGCCCGTAGGGTTGAAGTCGTTTTCGTAGTATTGATCGCGTACAGTTATGCCTATAGCTGAATTCGACTGCCAGCCCGCATTAACTTCGCCAATCAGTTTGCTTTCGGTCATGATGCGTTGATCGTTTTGGTCGTCGATTGTTTTATATTTGGCGATATAGTAGCGTTCAGAAACGAAATCTGCAGGCTCGCCATAATATTTCAGTACACCCTCTATGGAACTCTCAATAATATCGGCTTTGGTGACAAAGCCCATGTCGGCACGAAAGTCTTTTCCTATATTGCGGTAGTCGGCTTCAATTTTATAATCAGGGGTGTCGTGAATATATTCCACGGCAAAGGCGTGATCACTTTGTTCGGCGGCTAGGTCGTACTCTGCCTGCACTGCTTGTGGGTTGCTGCTTTCGGCGTAAGCCAGTTGGTACGAGAGTGCATCGTACTCGGAAAGCCATGTGATGCCATCTACTGTTGCCATGGTGTTGTTGTAGTTATCGGCGGTTCGATGGGTGAATAGCCCGCCGATAGCGCTGCGCTCGCCAACATCTTTTTTGTATCGCGCGATAGCGATGTTACTGCCAATGGGTGCCTCATCATCGGTTGGCGTTTCTTCCGTGAGTTCGACAATGTCGGAGCCTTGATTTCCCGGCAGTATAAAATTAGTGGAATTATCGTTTGCGAGTATAAGCCCGTAGGAATGATCGCCTGTTTTTCCTGTGTGTTTAACGCCGATGTCGGGATCGGCAATATTGCGGGTGTGCACGAAACGAAATCGGTTTGTTGTGAAGTAGTCTGCGCCGTCTAGGAAGAAGGGACGGCGCTCCTCTAGAAACAGCGAGTAGGTATTATTAACATCTAGCTGTGCCGCGTCGGCTTCAACTTGAGAAAAGTCGGGATTGATTGTGGCATTGAGTACCGAGTTTTGGGTAACGCCCCAACGCAAGTCCAAACCCGCAGATTGTTCAACCCCGTCTGATTCCCACTCGCCGGGAATGTCTTCTCGAGACTCTGTTTTACCGAGGGTAACGGTGGGTGTAAGCTGAAAATTCTGGCCGGGCTTTACCGATTCAAAACCCACGGCCTTGTTAAATTGGCAGAGGTTGCAGCGAATACTGCGTTTAGCGGGAACATCCGATAGCCAGTATTCCAGCTCTCGTGGGTAGGCGCGAAAAAAAGCAATTCCCCAAGTAAGGGCTTGGTCTGAATTTGGAAACCGCAGGGCTTTGAATGGAATGCTCATTTCCACACTCCAGCCATCGGCATGAATTTTTGCCGCGCTGTACCAAATACCGTTCCATGAGTTGCTGCCGCGCCAACCGTCGTAATCCTCCATGCGGCCTTCCATCTGCGCGCCATAGGGGTTCACATAAAATTCGTAGGCTTCGCGCTCTCCGTTAAAGGTGTCGAGTGTAACGCCGAGCCTATCGTCGCCCGAGAACTCGTCTCGGTCGGCTAAGTGCGCGCGAATGTCTTGGGGGTTTGGATCAAAAGCGTAGAAGGCTATATGAAGACGCTCGCCGTCTTCGTAGATATAAGCGGTAGTTTTGGCTTTGGCCGGGTTTCCGGGCCCAGGAGAATATTCGTAGTCAAGCTCAAACTGATTGGCCTGCTGCCATACGCCTTCGTCAATGATGCCGTCAAGGTTGGGAGTCTGTGGAATATGTTTCAGTGTGTAGCCCTTAGAGGCTTGTACGTTTGACGTGAATAAACATAGGTAGGCAAGCACTAAAGTTCTAAGAGGGGTGTTGAACGGCTTCATATGGTACAGCGGGTTGGGTGGCTTGAATTAATAATTGTAGCGGAGGAACGTCAAAGTTGCGTGTAATTCAACAAGAGGAAAGAGGTGCAGCGAGCGTATTAATTATCAATAAGATTTTTTCGCAGTGACTCATAGGCAGCTACACTGACAACTATCAGCCCGCCAATAATGACCTGAACGGTAGGAACTTCGGTTAGGATTAGCCAGGCAAATATAGAGCCGAAAAACGGTTGAAGACAGCCGATTAAGGCAACAGATTTAGCCGAAAGCCGTTTTAGTGTCATGCTGAATAAGGTGTGAGCGCCAGCTGTGCCAAATAGGCCTAGCAAGACGAGTAAAAACCAGTCGTGGGTGGAGGCATACACGACGGAGGGCCAGTCGGTGAATACCGCCAGTACCACGGCGATAGCGATGGTTTGGTGCAGCATTATGGCACCGCTGGGAACGTGTGGGATAAGGTATTTCTGGCTGGTATTACGCAGCGAGAACATAAACGCAGAGCAAATACCCCAAAACACGCCTTCGCGAACATTCCCGCCAAGGGTTTCGCCAGACACCATTACACTAACACCGACAAGTACCACCATAGCGGCGACGAAGTCCACCAGTTTGGGCGAGCCGCGATAAAACAGCGGCTCGATAATAACGGTAATGACCGGGTAGCAAAAAAGTGAAATGATGCCCACTGCTACGCTGGATACCTGCATAGAATGAAAAAAAGTGATCCAGTGCAGGCCCATTACAATGCCAAGGCCATAGACGAGAAACGTGGTTTTCCAGTCTGGCAGGCCTAGCGTTGTGCGCCTGAGGGAGAGTATTGCGGCAAGGCCTAGGGCGGCGATAAGGCTGCGCAACTGGGTAATCGACATGGCGTCTAGCGCGATAGATTTGGCGAACAAGCCGTTCATGCTCAATAACACCACGGAGATATACAGCAATGCCAGGCTGGATCTCGGAGTGGTTTCAACTGAGTTAGAAGAAACTGGGTTGTGTGACTTGGACGCAGGCAATCTAGAAGCTCGGGGATTTAAATAGTACGACAAAAGACGTTGGAGCCATTGTAACCCGAGTCTGCTGGAAAGATGTATACCAATTTGAGTGAGCGCTATCAGGGAAGCGTCTGCTGCTATAAAGGTCAAGTCACTTGACCAAAATAAATTTAGGTGATAGGCGACCCTAGTAGGCTTGATGTAAAGCATAATGGCTATAAGCCTTAGGTGATCTAATACCTTTTATCCCCTTTAATCTCTCTCAGGAGGTATTTGCAGATGTCTCTAGCTGTAGAACGTGCCGCAAAACCAAATCGCTGGCCGGCGTTTATGGATATTGCGCAGGGCGCGACAGGACTGTTTTTAGTGTTGTTTATGTGGGCCCATATGTTGATGGTGTCCAGTATTTTGCTTGGTAAGGACGCCATGTTCTGGGTGGCGCGAATGTTTGAAGGGGAGCCGCTTTTCGGAAAGCCCTACCCGGTACTGGTCAGTGCTTTTGCTGTTTTTATTCTTTCACTCATCATTATTCACGCCTTTTTGGCGTTGCGACGTTTTCCCAATAGTGCTGGGCAATATCACGCTATCCATACCCATATTGGCAAGCTTAAGCATAGCGATACCACCCTGTGGTATGTACAGGTAGTGACCGGCTTCGCCCTTTTCTTTATGGCTTCGGTACATCTGTACCAACTTATGACGCACCCGGCAGACATAGGCCCTTACGCCTCTTCGGACCGCGTGTGGAGTGGCATGATGTGGCCGTTGTATCTCGTTATGTTATTTGTTGTTGAGTTGCACGCGGGTATTGGTATTTATCGTCTGGTGATTAAATGGGGGCTCTTCCTTGGTGATAACCCCAAGCGCAATCGACGCCGTTTGCATGTGCTCAAATGGATGCTGACGGTTTTCTTTCTGGTGCTGGGTGTTGCCACACTTGCTGCCTACATGAAAATTGGTATGGAGCACGCCGACAATGCTGGTGAGCGCTATGTGCCCAGCTGGCAAGAAGGCGCGCCAGCAATCCATTAAAGCCCACAATATTTTATTAATCAGGATTTGATGATGAAAACGATATATACCGATGCCTTGGTAATAGGTGGTGGTCTGGCGGGCTTGCGCGCTGCAATCGGCGTTCGCCGCCAGGGCCATGAAGTAATTGTACTCAGCCTTGTGCCACCCAAACGCTCTCACTCTGCAGCAGCCCAAGGTGGCATGCAGGCCAGCCTAGGTAATACCAATAAAGGGCAGGGAGATAACGAAGATATTCATTTTGCCGATACGGTGAAGGGTAGCGACTGGGGGTGTGACCAAGATGTGGCGCGACTATTTGTTAACACCGCACCAAAAGCGGTACGAGAACTGGCAGCCTGGGGCGTGCCTTGGGACCGTGTTACGCGCGGCAGTCACGACCATGTGATCGATGGTAAAAACGTTCCCTTGGAGGAGCGGGAAGAAGCGCATGGGCTAATTGCGGCACGTAACTTTGGTGGTACGCAAAAATGGCGAACCTGTTATGTATCCGACGGTACCGGCCACTCCATGCTCTACACCATGAGTAATCAGGCTGTCTCCGAAAATATTGCTGTCCATGAGCGTATGGAAGCGATCTCGCTCATTCACGATGGCGAGCGATGTTATGGCGCCGTGGTGCGCAATTTGATGACCGGTGAACTTGTTACTTATATTGCCAAATCTACTTGTATTGCTACTGGGGGTTACGGGCGTATTTATCGGGCAACAACGAATGCCGTGATCAATGAAGGTATGGGTACGGCCATTGCGTTAGAAACCGGCGTTGCTGCGCTAGGCAATATGGAAGCGGTACAGTTCCACCCAACCGGAATCTTCCCTGCCGGTATTTTGGTTACCGAAGGGTGTCGTGGAGATGGTGGCTTACTACTGGACCGCGATCATCATCGTTTTATACCCGATTACGAGCCCGAGAAGAAAGAGTTGGCTTCGCGCGATGTAGTCTCTCGTTGGATGGAGCATCACATTCTTTCGGGTAAAGGTGTGCAAAGCCGTTTTGGTGAGCATCTGTGGCTGGATATTCGGTTACTCGGTAAAAAACACATTGAAGGTAAGTTGCGCGAAGTAAAAGAAATTTGCGAATATTTCCTCGGCGTTGACCCGATAAAAGAGTTGATTCCAGTTCGTCCCTGTCAACATTACTCTATGGGCGGTGTACGCACCAATTACAAAGGTGAATCGCCTCATCTGAAAGGTTTGTTTGCTGCCGGTGAAGCGGCTTGCTGGGATATGCACGGTTTCAATCGGTTGGGTGGCAACTCCGTTGCCGAAACAGCGGTGGCAGGCATGATAGTGGGCGAGTATATGGGGGAGTATATAAGCAGCGAAGCCAACGACATGAACGTTTCGACAGCGCTTATACGGGATGCCTACAACAAGCAGGCAAATCGCCTCGCCGGCTATTGCAATAGTAGCGGTAATGAAAACCCTTTTCATATCATGCGTTCCATGCAGGAATTAATGACAACGAATGTGGCCATCTTTCGCAATGCCAGCAAACTTGAGGGCGCCGTTAGCGGGCTGAGAGAATTGGCGCAGAGGGCCCGCAACATTAGAGTTAATAGTTCGGCTGCTGGCGGTAATCCGGAGTTGGTGGCAGCCTATCGTGTGGAAAGTATGTTGCGATTAAGTTTGTGTGTGGCTCAGGGAGCACTTGCCCGCGAAGAAAGCCGTGGCGCCCACTTTCGCGAAGACTTTAAATTACGCGACGATAAAAATTGGCTTTCCAGAACCTTGGCAACTTGGAATATGGAAGAGGACGCTATGCCAACACTTAAATACGAGCCGCTAGATGTAATGAAAATGGAAATGCCGCCTGGCTGGCGTGGCTACGGTGCTAAAGATCGTGTCGACCACCCAGATACGGAAAAGCGCCAAGCTGAAGTGGATGCAATAAAAAATAAACACGAAGGCGGAAATCGTTTTGCTTGCCAGGAAGAGTTAATGGCATACGATGAAAAATTACCGGACAGTTTACGCGGTCGCAATGGGCGGCTTGGAGAAGATGAAAACGGCCAGTCGGCCAACGCTGGCAAATAGAGGATTGAAATTGTGAATACTATCCCCGTAAAACAAGTAGAAAGCGACGCTGGCGAATACCGGAAATTAAAAGTGAATATCTTTCGCCATAATCCCGTAGATGAGAACAGTGCGCCGCATTTCGATACCTTCGAGGTAGAAGAAGCCGATTCGATGACGCTGTTTATTTTGCTGAACGATATTCGCGAAAACCAAGACCCAAGCGTACAGTTTGATTTTGTTTGTCGTGCAGGCATTTGCGGTAGCTGTGCCATGGTGGTCAATGGTAGGCCCAAACTAGCGTGTCGAACGTTAACCAAAGATTTGCCGCAGGAATTAACCCTTGCACCACTGCCCGGTTTCGAATTGATTGGTGATCTTTCGGTGAACACGGGCAAGTGGATGCGTAATATGAGTGAGCATCTGCAAACCTGGATTCACAGTAAAGAAAAAGAGCGGGATTTCTGTGAAATAGAAGAAAAAATGGAGCCAGAGGTTGCCGAAAAAATTTACGAGCTAGAGCGTTGTGTTGAGTGTGGGTGTTGCGTAGCTGCCTGCGGTACCGCGCAGATGCGCAAAAGCTTTGTTGGCGCTGTGGGTATTAACCAGCTTGCTCGGTTTAAAATTGACCCGCGTGATGACCGTACCGATGCGGATTACTATGAAGTGCTTGGCACTGAGGATGGCGTGTTTGGTTGTATGACGCTGTTGGGTTGTGAAGATATGTGCCCGAAAGAATTGCCGCTTGCCCAGCAAATTGCGTATATGCGCAGGAAGATGGCGTTAGCGAGGTAATTTCTTTATATTCCTCGCTTAGAGGTTTTTTTTCGCCAAGCACCGCTGCAGAATACAGCGGTGCTTGAGTTTTAAGTCGATGGAGAAATTACGGTGCCGAAGGTGCAGGTACTGGAGCGGGTTCGACAATGATATGTTCATTGCGGGTGGGTGAACCTTGAACTGGACTCTTGGTTTCAGTTAGGCAAAATCGGTGGAATAGAGACACTTTTTAGATTGTTTGCTGGCGGTTATATTTTCGCAGGCTTCAGCGTGATTAGGTTTTGTTCATATCGGCCGGTCTGCTGCGACTTGCGGAGAGTAATTGAAATTCCGTGGTAGTGCCTTTGGTGAGACTTTTTGACCAGAGCGTACTTTTGTTACGACCTGCATTTTTCGATGCATAGAGGGCTTGGTCGGCCTGTAGTACCAGCTCATTTGGCGTACCTGCACCGAATGTCAAAGAGGCTACGCCAAAGCTAGAGGTGACGGATACGCCTTCTATAGGAGTGCTGGCGATAAGCTCCCTACACGATTCGGCTATTTTCATGGCTCTTTCGGGTGTCATTTCTGGTAGCAAAATACAAAACTCTTCACCGCCAAATCGGGCGAGAACATCTTCGCTACGCAGTACTGTTTGCGATTTTTCACATACAGCCCTAATAACATCGTCGCCCACCCCGTGGCCATAGGTGTCGTTAATACGTTTAAAATGGTCGATATCGACCATAATTACGCAATACTCTTTTTGAAGAGCTGTTTCGCGGGCAAAGTGTGTATTTAGCGCTTTAAACAGAAACCGGCGGTTGTAGCAGCCTGTAAGCGGATCTCGCGTTGCTAAGTGTTCGAGTTCACGGTTTTTGTCTTCAATATCTTTTTGTTTGTCCATAAGGTCACCGAGCATTTGAGCGAGTAGATTGTTTTTTTCTTCAAGCTCGGTGATGTCGTCAAAACTATTGATTGTACCTTGATTCTTTCCTTTTTCGTCAATAATGGGTACAGAGTTAACGCTGAACAGTAATGAACTTTCGCTGGTAAGTTCCAGTGAAAGGCGAAAATTTACCTGTTTTTCTGATTTTTCCTGAGCAATATGCCAAGGGAGTTCGATGCTGGATTCCGTTGTTGGCAACTCATTTTTTATCGGTGTCCAACCTAGTTCGCTGGCTCTTCTGCCTATTAATTTTTCTTCGTCTGTGCTGAATTTGTCGAGCATGGCGTCATTAACTAAAACGATTTGACCGCGTTTGTCGAGAATGATTACGCCTTCGGCCATAGTGTTGAGTGCATTTCTGACACGGCCAGGTACGACTGAGTTTGGATCTAAGTGACGAAGTACGCGCTTCAAAAATATGGAGTAGGTGGTGAAGCCGCTGATACAAATAAAAATAAACAACCAAAACCCCTTTGGCACGCCAAATAATTTTTCGCCACCTTTTTCCAGTTCATTAAAAGCCATTTCTAGCATGGCTTTATTCGCGCCGTTGATAACGAGGGGTATTTTAACTTGGTTGATAGTGGATGGCGCAGAATAGCCCAGTGTCCAAGTTTTTTCGTGTGTAGGTGTTTGGAATATAATACTAGTGTTGGAGCGTCGAAGGCCAACAGATTGCACCGAAGGTGTCTCTTCCACGATTTGATTGAGCATAGACTCTAGAAAAAAACGGTCGTCTCGTTTTAGCGCGAGTGTGGTTTGCAGGGCAATGGTCTCGGCTAGTTTTTGCCGTGTTAACAATTGATTTTCACCGCCGGACTTTGGTGCTAGTCCAATTACCTGGGCTAGCAATAGCAGAGAAATCGTTAAAAAAACGAGCCCTGTGCTCAGCTGTACGGTTGGAGATATTTTTAGCATAACGGCAGCCTCTAATTCTCTGATCCGCGGTCGAACATATAACCAACTTCTTTGCGCTGTTTATCTTCTTCTTGCTGGTCGCGTTTTTGCTTTTCTGTATCTAATCGTCTTTGTAGGTTGGTGATCACGGGTAGTGGATCCATGCCTTTCCAGATGGGGATCATAGAGAAAAGTGTGAGGAACAAACTGCCGGCGCGCAAAGCCCAGATAATGATGCCGGTGGTAACGGAAAGGCTAATACCTTTGTAAATAGCACTTTGCTCGGCTTCATCGTCAATAATTTCCTGCATATCTTGTTTAAGCTTGCGCAGTTCGTTATTGAAGTCAGCAACATCCTGGTCGCTGAGATACCCGCTGTTAAAGCTGTTAAAGCTGCTAGGGCTGGCAAGGCTGGAGTTGAATTCCACTGACTCGCTGATTTGCTGGCTACTGCGAACCTTGGGACTGTCATCCCTCTGTTGACTGTAGTCAGCTTGGCCTTCTGCTACAAAAACAGTTTGGTTGCCATTAGTGGTGTTGGCTAGTTGAACGAAATCATTGTAGCCATTGTTTTCGGTTGTGGGCATGTCATCAACGATCGGGTCGGTAATGTCCTCTTCTGGCTGATCATCTTCAGGTTGATCAATGGGTGTTTCTGGCAGGCTGGTATCGGGCGTTTCTGGCAGAACGTCGTCAATAGGCAGTTCAATAACCGGCGCGGGATCAATACTGACGACCAGTGTGGTTTCGGCAAAGGCTCCCTGGGAATCGGTTGCCCGTATAACAAGAATAGAATCCCCGGACAATTGGGGTGAGAGCCCCAGTATTATCTGCTGGGTTTCACTATCTATGGCGGTAACTTGTACTAGTTCAGTGTTGGAGTTACTCGCTACGCTATAGGTCAAGACATCATTTTCATCTATGTCTGAAAAAACACCGCTAAGGTCGACTTGATTTTCGGTTGTAGTGCCACTGACCAGTGATATACCACTCAGCTCACTTGCTTGAGGTGCGTCGTTCATCGGGGCCACCGTTATCGTAAGCGATGCCTCCACGGTAACACCCTGCGCATCTTCTGCGCGCACGGTGATGGTACTGTCGCCATACTGGTTGTTGGCGTAGGTGAGTTGAAGTTGCCCGCTGGCTGTGTCGATGGTGGCCGCTTCAAACAGCTGTAGGTTGGAGTTTGAAACAATTTGTAGGGTTAAGTTAGCGTCAGCGGTTTCTTCATCCTGAAACGCGGCTAACAAGTCAACGATCGAAGCCTGCTGGTCTTCGAGTGCGGAGATGTCTGTTATACCGCTCGTTGTCGGTGCATCGTTAACGACGTTGACTTGCACATTAAAATCGATAGTGGCCGGGTTGCCGCTGCCGTCGTCGGCCAAGAGTTGCACACTATAGTTGCCGCCGTCTGCGTTTGTTGTAGGCGTTCCGCTAAAGGTACGTGTATTAGTGTCGAAACTTAGCCAGCTTGGCAGCGGGTTGGTATCCGACAATTGCGCTGCGTATATCAGGTTGTCTCCATCTGCGTCATAGAAGGCAGTATCCGAGAAGGTAAATATAAAGGGTGTATCTTCTGTTGCGACTTGATCACTAATGGGTTCAGCCGTAATCGGTGCATCATTGAGGTTTACAACCTGAGTGCTAGCCGCTGATGTAATATTTTCTGCCGTGCCATAGTCATCTACATAGCTAACTACCACGCGCAAGTACTGGTTTACGTCGTCATCTGCCAGCGTGTAGTTCTCGCTCGTAGCGCCGGTGATAGTATTCCAGCCAGTTATGCCGTTTATACTGCGTTGCCACTGGTAATTAACGCTGCCAGATAAACCGTCGTCGTCTGTTAAGTTAGCGGTGAGTACTTGGTTTTCTGTAGCGCTACCCGTAAGGGTCACAGTACCTGCTTGGTTGACATTGGTAATGGCTGTAGATGCTGAGGATACCGGTTGTTCTAAGGTGCCTTGACCGTCGGTATAAGAAGCCGTTACGCGAACAAGCTGGTTAACATCTGTGTTAACCAAGGTGTAGGTGGTGTTTGTTGCACCGCTGATATTGGTCCAGTTGGTACCATCGACACTGCGTTGCCATTGATAGCTTTCGCCGGTAAACCCGTCGTCGTCGATGATGTTGGCCGATAATGTTTGGTTTTCGGTTGGCGTGCCGGCAATGGAGATTGTTGAAGAATCATTAACGGTATTAAATATAATGGTTGCCGCTGTTGGTAAGCTAGTGGAATTACCATCACTCACAGTTACGGTATAAGCGGGTGCATTATTGCTGCCGTTATGAACGAATTTGATTTCACCGTTGACGATTTGTTGCTGGCTAAAGCTGGTAACGACAGAATCATCAGCCACTAATTGGAATGTGCCGTTATTTATATCGGCGACGCTAAATATTAGCGTGTTGTCAGCGGTATCAAAATCGGTGGCTGCAAAACTCGTATTGTTAATAACAACCGTTTCGCCCTCATCCACACTTAGATTGTTGCTTGTGAGTGTAGGCGCGTCGTTAGTACCGGTAACAGTGATGGTGATCGTAGCGGTATTACTGGTTGTGCCATTGTCGTCGTCAACGGTGTAGGTAAAGGTGACATCGCGTGTTGCGGCGCTGGCTAAATCGTCAAAGTCACCGTTGGGATTAAACGAGTAAGTACCGTCGTTGTTAAAGGTTAAATTACCTTCAGCAACATCCGCGACTAGCGCGTAAGACGTCGCATTAATAGTGCCGTCGATATCGGTTGGTGTTGGAACGGCATCGTTTAATGTTGTGTCTTGGTCTGTGCCGACTGACTCGTTGCCAGCGACCGGTGCGTCATTGGTACCGGTAACGGTGATCGTAACGGTGGCGGTATTACTGGTTGTGCCGTCGTTATCATCAACCGTGTAGGTGAAGGTGACGTCACGTGTTGCGGCATTGGCGAGGTCGTCGAAGTCGCCGTTGGGATTAAACGAGTAAGTGCCGTCGTTGTTAAAGGTTAAATTCCCTTCAGCGACATCGGAAACCAATGCATAGGACGTTGCGTTAATCGTTCCGTCGACATCGGTTGGAACAGGAGCGGCATCGTTTAATGTTGTGTCTTGATCCGTACCAACACTTTCATTGCCAGCAATCGGAGCGTCGTTTGCGCCGGTAACGGTGATAGTAACGGTTGCGGTATTGCTGGTCGTGCCGTCGTTGTCATCAACCGTGTAGGTAAAGGTGACATCGCGTGTTGCCGCGTTGGCTAAATCGTCAAAATCGCCGTTGGGATTAAACGAATAAGTACCGTCGTTGTTGAAAGTTAAATTACCTTCAGCGACATCGGCCACTAACGCATAGGATGTTGCATTAATGGTGCCGTCGATATCCGTTGGAACAGGTACGGCATCATTTAAAGTTGTGTCTTGGTCCGTACCAACACTCTCATTGCCCGCAACCGGTGCGTCGTTAGTACCGGTAACGGTGATGGTGATCGTTGCGGTATTACTGGTCGTTCCATTGTTGTCATCAACCGTGTACGTAAAGGTGACGTCTCGCGTGGCGGCGCTGGCGAGATCGTCAAAATCGCCGTTGGGGTTAAACGAGTAAGTGCCGTCGTTGTTAAAGGTTAAATTCCCTTCAGCGACATCCGCCACTAACGCATAGGATGTTGCATTAATAGTGCCGTCGATATCCGTTGGAACAGGTACGGCATCATTTAAAATTGTATCTTGATCGGTTCCGACTGACTCGTTGCCAGCAACCGGTGCGTCGTTCGTGCCGGTAACGGTGATGGTGATCGTGGCGGTATTGCTGGTCGTTCCATCGTTGTCGTCAACCGTGTAGGTAAACGTCACATCGCGTGTTGCGGCGCTAGCTAAATCGTCGAAGTCACCGTTGGGGTTAAATGCATAGGTGCCGTCATTATTAAATGTAAGCGCGCCTTCAGCTACATCAGCGACTAATGCATAGGAGGTGGCATTAATGGTGCCGTCGATATCCGTTGGAACAGGTACGGCATCATTTAAAGTTGTGTCTTGATCCGTACCAACACTCTCATTGCCCGCAACCGGTGCGTCGTTCGTGCCGGTAACGGTGATGGTGATCGTGGCGGTATTACTGGTGGCTCCGTTGTTATCATCAACCGTGTAGGTAAAGGTGACATCGCGTGTTGCCGCGTTGGCTAAATCGTCAAAATCGCCGTTGGGATTAAACGAGTAAGTGCCGTCGTTGTTAAAGGTCAAATTACCTTCAGCAACATCCGCGACTAGCGCGTAAGAGGTTGCGTTAATAGTGCCGTCGATATCGGTTGGTGTTGGAGCGGCATCGTTTAATGTTGTGTCTTGATCCGTACCAACACTTTCGTTGCCCGCAACCGGTGCGTCGTTTGTGCCGGTAACGGTGATCGTAACGGTAGCGGTATTACTGGTCGTTCCATTGTTGTCGTCAACGGTGTAGGTAAAGGTGACGTCGCGTGTAGCGGCGTTAGCTAAATCGTTAAAGTCACCGTTGGGGTTAAATGCATAGGTGCCGTCGTTGTTAAAGGTTAAATTCCCTTCAGCGACATCGGAAACCAATGCATAGGATGTTGCATTAATCGTTCCGTCGACATCGGTTGGAACGGGAGCGGCATCGTTTAATGTTGTGTCTTGATCCGTACCAACACTTTCGTTGCCCGCAACCGGTGCGTCGTTAGTACCGGTAACGGTGATGGTAACGGTGGCGGTATTACTGGTGGTGCCGTTGTTATCATCAACCGTGTAGGTAAACGTCACATCGCGTGTTGCGGCGCTAGCTAAATCATCAAAGTCGCCGTTGGGATTAAACGAGTAAGTACCGTCGTTGTTAAAGGTTAAATTACCTTCAGCAACATCCGCGACTAGCGCGTAAGACGTCGCATTAATAGTGCCGTCGATATCGCTTGGTGTTGGAACGGCATCGTTTAATGTTGTGTCTTGGTCTGTGCCGACTGACTCGTTGCCAGCGACCGGTGCGTCATTGGTACCGGTAACGGTGATAGTAACGGTCGCGGTATTACTGGTCGTGCCGTCGTTATCATCAACCGTGTAGGTAAAGGTTACATCACGTGTAGCGGCGTTGGCGAGGTCGTCAAAGTCGCCGTTGGGATTAAACGAGTATGTGCCGTCATTGTTGAAGGTTAAATTCCCTTCAGCAACATCCGCGACTAGCGCGTAAGACGTTGCGTTAATAGTGCCGTCAATGTCGGTTGGAACGGGCGCGGCATCATTTAAAATTGTATCTTGATCGGTGCCGACTGACTCGTTGCCAGCGACCGGTGCGTCATTGGTACCGGTAACGGTGATGGTGATCGTTGCGGTATTGCTGGTTGTGCCGTCGTTGTCATCAACCGTGTAGGTAAAGGTTACGTCTCGCGTGGCGGCATTGGCGAGGTCGTCGAAGTCGCCGTTGGGATTAAATGCATAGGTGCCGTCATTATTAAATGTAAGCGCGCCTTCAGCGACATCAGCCACTAATGCATAGGATGTTGCATTAATAGTGCCGTCTACATCGGTAGGAACAGGAGCCGCGTCATTTAAAGTTGTGTCTTGATCCGTACCAACACTCTCGTTGCCCGCAACCGGTGCGTCGTTTGCGCCGGTAACGGTGATAGTAACGGTCGCGGTATTGCTGGTCGTGCCGTCGTTGTCATCAACGGTGTACGTAAAGGTTACATCACGTGTAGCGGCATTGGCGAGGTCGTCGAAGTCCCCGTTGGGATTAAATGCATAGGTGCCGTCATTATTAAATGTAAGCGCGCCTTCAGCGACATCAGCCACTAATGCATAGGATGTGGCGTTAATGGTGCCGTCAATGTCGGTTGGAACGGGCGCGGCATCATTTAAAAGTGTATTTTGATCGGTTCCGACTGACTCATTGCCAGCGACCGGTGCGTCGTTATTACCGCTCACCGTTATGGTGATGGTGGCGGTATTGCTGGTCGTTCCATCGTTGTCGTCAACCGTGTAGGTAAACGTCACATCGCGTGTTGCGGCGCTAGCTAAATCGTCGAAGTCACCGTTGGGGTTAAACGAATAGGTGCCGTCATTGTTGAAGGTTAAATTCCCTTCAGCAACATCCGCGACTAGCGCGTAAGATGTTGCATTAATAGTGCCGTCGATATCCGTTGGAACAGGTACGGCATCATTTAAAGTTGTGTCTTGATTCGTACCAACACTCTCGTTGCCCGCAACAGGAGCGTCGTTTGTGCCGGTAACAGTAATGGTGATCGTAGCGGTATTGCTGGTGGTGCCGTTGTTATCATCAACCGTGTAGGTAAACGTCACATCGCGTGTTGCCGCGTTGGCTAAATCGTCAAAATCGCCGTTGGGATTAAACGAATAAGTACCGTCGTTGTTGAAAGTTAAATTACCTTCAGCGACATCGGCCACTAATGCATAGGATGTGGCGTTGATGGTGCCGTCTACATCGGTAGGGACGGGAGCGGCATCATTTAAAATTGTATCTTGGCCTGTACCGACTGACTCGTTGCCCGCAACCGGTGCGTCATTGGTGCCCGTAACAGTAATGGTGATCGTAGCGGTATTACTGGTTGTGCCGTTGTTATCATCAACGGTGTAGGTAAAGGTGACGTCGCGTGTTGCGGCGTTGGCGAGATCGTCGAAGTCCCCGTTGGGATTAAATGCATAGGTTCCGTCATTATTAAACGTTAATGAACCTTCGCTGACATCGGCTACTAATGCATAGGATGTGGCGTTAATGGTGCCGTCCACATCGGTAGGAACGGGAGCCGCGTCATTTAAAACGGTATCTTGGTCGGTGCCAACACTATCGTTGCCCGCAACAGGAGCATCGTTAGTACCGGTAACGGTGATAGTAACGGTGGCGGTATTACTGGTGGTTCCATCGTTATCATCAACGGTGTAGGTAAAGGTGACATCGCGCGTGGCGGTATTGGCGAGATCGTCAAAGTCACCGTTGGGATTAAATGAGTAAGTACCGTCGTTGTTAAAGGTTAAATTACCTTCAGCAACGTCTGCGACTAGCGCGTAAGACGTTGCGTTAATAGTGCCGTCCACATCGGTAGGAACGGGAGCCGCGTCATTTAAAACGGTATCTTGATCGGTGCCAACACTCTCATTGCCCGCAACAGGAGCGTCGTTTGTGCCGGTAACAGTAATGGTGATCGTAGCGGTATTGCTGGTGGTGCCGTTGTTATCGTCAACCGTGTAGGTAAACGTCACATCGCGTGTTGCGGCGCTAGCTAAATCGTCGAAGTCACCGTTGGGGTTAAATGCATAGGTGCCGTCGTTGTTAAAGGTTAAATTCCCTTCAGCAACATCCGCCACTAATGCATAGGATGTGGCATTAATTGTGCCGTCCACATCGGTAGGAACAGGAGCCGCGTCATTTAAAGTTGTGTCTTGATCCGTACCAACACTTTCGTTGCCCGCAACCGGTGCGTCGTTTGTGCCGGTAACGGTGATCGTAACGGTAGCGGTATTACTGGTGGCTCCGTTGTTATCGTCAACCGTGTAGATAAACGTCACGTCGCGTGTTGCGGCGTTGGCTAAATCGTCAAAATCGCCGTTGGGATTAAACGAATAAGTACCGTCGTTGTTGAAAGTTAAATTACCTTCAGCGACATCGGCCACTAATGCATAGGATGTGGCGTTAATGGTGCCGTCGATATCCGTTGGAACGGGTACGGCATCATTTAATGTTGTGTCTTGGTCTGTGCCGACTGACTCGTTGCCAGCGACCGGTGCGTCGTTTGTGCCGGTAACGGTGATCGTAACGGTAGCGGTATTGCTGGTGGTGCCGTTGTTATCGTCAACCGTGTAGGTGAAGGTGACGTCACGTGTTGCGGCATTGGCGAGGTCGTCGAAGTCGCCGTTGGGATTAAACGAATAGGTGCCGTCGTTGTTAAAGGTTAAATTCCCTTCAGCAACATCCGCCACTAATGCATAGGATGTGGCATTAATTGTGCCGTCCACATCGGTAGGAACAGGAGCCGCGTCATTTAAAGTTGTGTCTTGATCCGTACCAACACTTTCGTTGCCCGCAACCGGTGCGTCGTTTGTGCCGGTAACGGTGATCGTAACGGTAGCGGTATTACTGGTGGCTCCGTTGTTATCGTCAACCGTGTAGATAAACGTCACGTCGCGTGTTGCGGCGTTGGCTAAATCGTCAAAATCGCCGTTGGGATTAAACGAATAAGTACCGTCGTTGTTGAAAGTTAAATTACCTTCAGCGACATCGGCCACTAATGCATAGGATGTGGCGTTAATGGTGCCGTCGATATCCGTTGGAACGGGTACGGCATCATTTAATGTTGTGTCTTGGTCTGTGCCGACTGACTCGTTGCCAGCGACCGGTGCGTCGTTTGTGCCGGTAACGGTGATCGTAACGGTAGCGGTATTGCTGGTGGTGCCGTTGTTATCATCAACCGTGTAGGTAAAGGTGACATCGCGTGTTGCCGCGTTGGCTAAATCATCAAAATCGCCGTTGGGATTAAATGCATAGGTGCCGTCATTATTAAATGTAAGCGCGCCTTCAGCGACATCGGCCACTAACGCATAGGATGTTGCATTAATAGTGCCGTCGATATCCGTTGGAACAGGTACGGCATCATTTAAAATTGTATCTTGATCGGTTCCGACTGACTCATTGCCCGCAACCGGAGCATCGTTAGTACCTGTAACAGTAATGGTGATCGTTGCGGTATTACTGGTGGTTCCATCGTTATCGTCAACGGTGTAGGTAAAGGTGACGTCTCGCGTGGCGGCATTGGCGAGGTCGTCGAAGTCGCCGTTGGGATTAAACGAGTAAGTGCCGTCGTTGTTAAAGGTTAAATTACCTTCAGCAACATCGGAAACCAATGCATAGGACGTTGCGTTAATAGTGCCGTCGATATCCGTTGGAACAGGTACGGCATCATTTAAAATTGTATCTTGATCGGTTCCGACTGACTCGTTGCCAGCAATCGGAGCGTCGTTTGCGCCGGTAACGGTGATAGTAACGGTCGCGGTATTACTGGTCGTGCCGTCGTTATCATCAACCGTGTAGGTAAAGGTTACGTCACGTGTAGCGGCATTGGCGAGGTCGTCAAAGTCGCCGTTGGGATTAAACGAGTAAGTGCCGTCGTTGTTAAAGGTCAAATTACCTTCAGCAACATCCGCGACTAGCGCGTAAGAGGTTGCGTTAATAGTGCCGTCGATATCGGTTGGTGTTGGAACGGCATCGTTTAATGTTGTGTCTTGGTCTGTGCCGACTGACTCGTTGCCAGCGACCGGTGCGTCGTTAGTACCCGTAACGGTGATCGTAACGGTGGCGGTATTACTGGTTGTGCCGTCGTTATCATCAACCGTGTAGGTGAAGGTGACGTCACGTGTTGCGGCATTGGCGAGGTCGTCGAAGTCGCCGTTGGGATTAAACGAATAGGTGCCGTCGTTGTTAAAGGTTAAATTCCCTTCAGCAACATCCGCCACTAATGCATAGGATGTGGCATTAATTGTGCCGTCCACATCGGTAGGAACAGGAGCCGCGTCATTTAAAGTTGTGTCTTGATCCGTACCAACACTTTCGTTGCCCGCAACCGGTGCGTCGTTTGTGCCGGTAACGGTGATCGTAACGGTAGCGGTATTACTGGTGGCTCCGTTGTTATCGTCAACCGTGTAGATAAACGTCACATCGCGTGTTGCGGCGTTGGCTAAATCGTCAAAATCGCCGTTGGGATTAAACGAATAAGTGCCGTCGTTGTTAAAGGTCAAATTACCTTCAGCAACATCCGCGACTAGCGCGTAAGAGGTTGCGTTAATAGTGCCGTCGATATCGGTTGGTGTTGGAACGGCATCGTTTAATGTTGTGTCTTGGTCTGTGCCGACTGACTCGTTGCCAGCGACCGGTGCGTCGTTAGTACCGGTAACAGTAATGGTGATCGTAGCGGTATTGCTGGTTGTGCCGTTGTTATCATCAACCGTGTAGGTAAAGGTGACATCACGTGTAGCGGCGTTGGCTAAATCATCAAAATCGCCGTTGGGATTAAATGCATAGGTGCCGTCATTATTAAATGTAAGCGCGCCTTCAGCGACATCGGCCACTAACGCATAGGATGTTGCATTAATAGTGCCGTCGACATCGGTTGGTGTTGGTACCGATTGAGAAGTTAAAGCAGTGTCCTGGTCGGTGCCAACCACGTCGTCGGTGGCCACGGGTGCATCGTTGGTTGCGTTAACGGTGATAACCTGGCTGGTAAGCGAATCATTCAGGCCTGCCTCATCTTCAACAGTAATATCGAATGTTCCTGATGCCGTTTCTGAACCGTCATGAACAAACTTGATTTCCCCCGCGTTGATTTGGCTAAGAGTAAATTCACCAGCGGTTGTGTCGTTACTGATAAGCTGAAATTCACCGTTGGTAATATTGGATACGGTAAATAGTAGATTGTCATCGTTGTCATCTGGATCTGTGGCAGAAATTTGGGCACTGGTGATAACCAGGAGATTGCCTTCATCAACGGTCAGGCTCGAGTTCCCAAGGCTTGGTGAGTTATTACTGGCTGTAATCTGCGTTGAAACATCAGAGGCTATTGTTTCGTGGGTTCCTTCATCATCTACGTAGGTAGCAAGAACTCGAAGGTACTCACCATCATCTGATCCGGCGACCATGTAGGTAGCGCTATTCGAATTGCCAATATCTGACCAGTTTTTAACGCCGTCGCCACTACGTTGCCATTGGTAGGTTACCGCGCCAGAAACACCATCAGTGTCTGTTGGGCCTGCAGCCGTTAGTGTGTCTCCCTCGTTGGTAGTACCGGAAATTGTGAGCGTAGGAATATTGTTATCATCGGTATAGGTGAAGCTTAAAAGACCAATATCCGAATCACCGTCTGAATCCGTTAGTGTGTAGTCAAAATCGAGATTGGCAGGGCTATTATCTAAGACGCTAATTGAGTAGATGCGAAACGCATCAGCATTTGCGTTAGTTGTATCCCCAGTAAATACTAGATATTGAAAATCCCCGCTTACAGAAACGGTGCGGTTAGAATATATCGTAGAGCCACTTCCATCAGGTGAGCCGATAAGCGTACCCGATTGAACTGAGGCTCCCAATGAGTCGTAAGCTGTCCAAATAAGAGATTCCGAGTCGCCGAAGTTTGAGAATGTCGCCTGAAAAATTCGTGCGTCAGCGCCGAAATCGATAGCGAGCGCTTCGGTTTCGGCATTGATTGGGTCTACATCGCTATCGATGCCGTTATCACTAATATGGTCATCGCCATCCGAATAGCGTATCCCTAGGCCTGCAGAGCTGTCGTAGAGTTCTGGTAAAGTGTCATTAGGGTCTCCAAATGGGAGGGCGTCTGCATTTCCGAGATTTAGGGAGCCTGTGTCATAGTCGACCCCCATGCTATAACCATAGATTGTATAGTGGACATCTTCCCACTCGAAATCACCACCTACGCCCACCATTGTGGGGGAGTATGTATAGGAGCCGTCCTGATTAAAGGTAATTACACCGTTTGTTGTCGTGATATCAAGATTGCCGTCTCCATCCCAAGAGCTGTAGGTGGTACTGTCATACTCAACCTGCGAAAGTGTTGCTGGTCCCGTACCTGGCGTATCTGCGCTAATACCTGATCCGCCCTCGCCTGTAATCACGTTACCCGATAAGGTTTCTCCTACAAAGAAACTGGCTGTGTCATCGGTGGCGATTGGAATTTCTGCTATTTGGGCGCTTACTACAGAAACTGGCGCCTCTGAAGTGCCGGTATCATCGGTAAAGCTCGCAGAAACCCGAACAAATTTGCCCACATCTGCTGAGGTGAGCGTGTAATTTTGGTTTGAGCCGATATTTGTCCAGCTGCTTACGCCGTCGTCGCTGCGTTGCCATTGGTAAGTGATGGCTCCGCTTGTACCGTCTGCGTCCGTTACATTCCCTGAGATGGTTTGGTCGATGGTTACCGTGCCACCTATAGATATGCTTGCGAGGCTGTTGATAGCATCAGATGGCGCTGAGTAGATGTTTTCTGTGTGCCCGGCATCATCGGTGAATGTTGCGTTCACTCGTACATATTTACTCGCATCACCAGCGGTTAGTATATGGTTTGCACTGGTTGCGCCTGAAATATTACTCCAGGTGTCATTGCCGTTGTCACTCTGTTGCCACTGGTAGCTGAAACTGCTGCCGGTGGTGCCATCTGCGTCGGTCGGTTGTGCGGCTGTAAGGGTGTCACCCTCGGACTCGGTTCCAGAGAAGCTCAGCGTTGGTACGTTGTTACTATTATTGGTATTGACGAAAGTGAGGGTTGCAGCCTGAAGGTCGCCGTTGTCAGCATCATTGTCATCGACGGTATAGGTGAATACTTCGTTTGTTGTAAAATTGCCATCATTTGGATCGTATTGATAAGCGGTAACTTCCTGGATACGGAAGGAATCACCATCGGGTAACAAGGGAAGTATGTCTTCGGGTTCAAGGGCTATATAGCGAAAACTATCGTAGCCCAATAAAGGGTTGTCGAATAAGTCAACGCTTACAACACCGTCGGCATCGCCACTAAAGCTGCCACTATCTACTTCACTGAAATTGGAGGCGAAAAGGGTATAGTCCACATCTTCGCTGCTGCCTAAGGAGTTAAGGACGAGCTCTGCTCGCGTGTAATCTGCTCCCAGGTCAATCACTAGAACTTCGGCGTTATCGAGTTCATCGCTCCCGGAATCCGGGTTTCCTAAACCGGTAATACCCAGGTCGACCGTTACGCTTGCAGAACCTAGGTCCAAGTCGCTACTAAGAAATCCTGTGTGGTCGGCACCGTCTACATAACCATACAATACATAGGAGGCCTCCCAGTTTTGGTACTCTGCACTTGCGCTGGCACCATTGGAGGTAAAGGTGTAAGTACCGTCTCGATCCATTACCAGCGTGCCGTTATAGGCGTTGATGGTTATCTCATCGTCAACGAAGCTGCTATAAACGGTGCTATCGTATTCAACGGACACAATCTCACCGGGTGCCGACACAATGGTGTCTGCAATAACGCTAATGCCGCCAGTACCGGTGATAACGTTGCCGGTGATGATTTCACCATGCCAGTAATTGGCGCTGTCATCGTTAGCCGTTATTGTTCCCAGCAAGCCCTGCCAGCTGGGGGCAAAAATAGCGGCTGTTTCAATAGTTCCGGTGGTATTTTCTAGGTGCCAATCGCCGCCCAGCTCTGTGTTGCCGGTTGGATCATTGGAAGCGGCAACATCTGCTTGGGTGAAGGTGGCAATGGTTTGGACCAATAGCTGGCCGTTGTTATTTGCAGCTAGGTCGCATCCGTAAAGTAGGATATCGGCGCTTTCGTCTAGTGCATTGTTCCAAGCTTGAAGAGGCTCTTGGTATTGCAGTACGGTTTGGCTGTCGAGGCGGGTAGAACCAATATTCAGTTGGCTTTCGTTACCGTGGCTGAGTACATGTACGCTTTTCACGCCAGCATATTGTGCGAGGATCAGCGACATCTGCTCTATGCCATCGCTGTCTTGCTCTAGAGTGAATACTTTGTAGTCGTTATCGCCATATGAGGCGGTAAGGTCGTCTATTAGTGAGTCGGACTTCTCAACGGAGGGGTCGGTAAAAATAATGTGGCCGGGGTAATGCTCACGCTCGTCGAGTTCTGTGCTCTCTGTAATTAGCGTATCTTCTGCTTTGCTGTCAGCCTCAATGTCGACAGCTTCTGGTAGTTCTAGAACGGAGAGGAGGTCCACCTCGGCGGCTTCGCTATTGAGGTCGCTGGCGGCCAGTAGGTCGTCGTCAAGCAACACCATATCGGCAGTCGCGGAGAACATTAGCCGGTCTTCCAGCGGTTCCGCGATTACTCGTCTTCGATGTCTATTTTTGTGCTCGCGCATAATTGGTGGTCATTTTCATAGGTAAAACGTGAAAATACTGCTCGCCGGACGCAGAACCGATATAGAAAACATCTCCTTTGTTGGATATCTGTTCTGGCTTCCCACTCCCGAATAGGGCGCGTAATCTCCCTTACACCTGTGCGAAAAACAATCTAACATGTCATTGTTGCGCACAAATCCACATAACACTATGTTTTTATAGGTAATATAGCGAATTGTTATTTTTAATTGCTTTTTTAGTTGCTCACACAAAGTACTGTTTAAACGTTTGAACTTCCGCATGCGCTGATGCCATGGCTTAACCTGAGATTTCTTAGCTGCCTAAAAGCGCCGATTGGTTGCGAACGTCGGGAAAGGATACCTTGCACTTGAGGCCGCTCGGCAGGTCGAGTAAAGGGTTGGGGATGCTAAGGCTCACGCCAAAGGTATTACTGGGGGCGTCTATCACTTTATCTACTTGATCCACTTTGGCATTGTAAAAGCTGCGGGCAATGTTTAGCTCCGGGGTCACCACCGCATTCATGCCAAGCTTGATTTTGCCGTAGAAGTGAGCAGGCACGAACACCTCAACCTTTAGTGGGTTGAGTTGTGCAATTTGCAGGATAGGCTCAAAGTAAATGTGTTCTCCAGGTTCCTTGTAGCGTTCTACAACCACACCTTCAATTGGGCTGGTAATGGTTTTTTGCGAGAGGTCTGCCAAAGCACGCTTATATTCCATTTCGGCTTGCCGTTTTCTATCCTTTGCTTGCTGTAGTTGCTGGGCGGCGAGTTCATATTCGGTTTTAACCTTATCCAGCTCGGCGTAGGAGGCCGCTTTTTTATCGTAAAGATCTTGTACGCGTTTAAGGTTTCTTTGCGCAAATTTGTGCGTAAGCTTCTGTGCATCAACATCACTCGTAAGCTCCGTCTGTAAGCGGCGCAGATCGACAGTAGCTGATTCCAGAGATGCCTCTAGTCTTGCTAGTACATCGCCCTCGGAAACACTATCG
The DNA here is from genome assembly GCF_014218805.1 of Teredinibacter franksiae. Classification (NCBI taxonomy): domain Bacteria; kingdom Pseudomonadati; phylum Pseudomonadota; class Gammaproteobacteria; order Cellvibrionales; family Cellvibrionaceae; genus Teredinibacter; species Teredinibacter franksiae. The sequence continues at coordinate 3,486,636 of NZ_JACJUV010000001.1, forward strand.
TTTTTAGATACCAGTACTTCGCTGACCACGCCTTCCGCTGAACTGCTGACATCCACCCGTACATGGGGTTCGATTCGGCAATTGAATGCCACTGGTTCGTTAGGCATTGCAGAAGGTGTCTGCAGTACTAGCGCCAAGAGGACGGCTGTGTGAAGTTTTTTCATATGCTCTATTTTGACTTGTGAAATCAAATACTGTTCAAATAACTTTAGCTTAGTACGCGATATCAGTGCCGATTAGCGAAAATTAATCTTTCTATCGACAAGGTGTTGTTAAGAGATTCCCTAGAGTACTCTACTTTTTGGCGCGAATTCAAACGTACTGGTGAATTTGTGTTGTGTATCTAGAATCGTAATGGGCGATTATTGTGCTTCACTGCGAAGAATTGAAACAAGCGTCTGTTGGAGTGTACGCGTTATTTTTTCGGCTAGTGTTTCTGGTTTGTGAGCAAACTGTACGAAGACTTTCTCGCCAAAATGTTGCAGGTTACCCACAGCGGGTACATCGATATCCAATAAAAACACCTGTTCGTTGGTGTGCAGCTGGTCTGTATCGGAACTTTTTACAACAATACGACCTCCAGCTGAAGTGCCCAATGCGGCGCTCGGCAATGCGTAGGTGCCAGCAGGAACTTGAGTGGTAATGGTGCCTGCGAGTTTTGTTCCGGGATTGCTACTCAACCGTACCCATACGTTGCGCGTGTCTGCGCGCACGTATTCCACTTCTTCTTGCTTCAATACAGCACGAATTTTGGGTCGTTGTTTACTTAGCACTAGGCCAATGATATCGCCTTCACGAATAAAGCTTCCCAGTAATTGATGCTGCCCAATCATTCTGAAAACACCGTCGCTAGGACTGCGAACCATTAGGTTGTTAACCCGCTCCTGTAGATACGCAATCTCTAGCTTAATCGATTTAATGTCCTGTTCGAATAACTGAATTTGCGAGCGATCCAGCGACCAGGCTTGCTCGTAGCGGGACTGGTACTCTTTTAATGTAGCCTGCTGTAGTAAAAGCTCGGCTGTGGTGTCGATGTTTGACAGGTGCAATAAAGTGTCGCCTGCTTGAACGTTTTCTCCATCTGCTATATTGGCATACACAACCTCACCCGAACTCTCGGCGCGTATTCGCGCCTTCTCGGGTAGCCAGACAATTCCTTCTGCGGCAGTGTTGTGGGCCGTAGGGATAAAAAATATCGACGCAGAAACCAGTGCTACGCTAGCAAACGATAGTGTTAACGCCCGAGTTCTACCCTGTTGCAGTTCTTTACTAGACGCTAGATAGGCCGCGTATTTTAATAGTGGTAGTAACAGCTGAAAAATTAGTAGCCAAGCGGCTAAAAACAAACCAAAAGAAGGGAAGTGCTGGGCGACAACCAGTACGATAGTTGTGAGAACCACTAAACGATACAAAAAGGCGGCGACGCCGTATAGCGTAAGGCCCAGGCTTTCTTTTTTGGTGACGGCAATAGACTGTTGTTCGTGTAGTCCATAACCATAGCGTTTTATGAGATAGCGCAATTGTAATAGTGCGCGCGTTGCAAGGTTGGGTTGATCGGCTGCATCACACAATATGTGGTAGCCATCAAAACGCATAAGTGGATTGCCGTTGAAAAATAGGGTGGATACACTACCGATTAAGACAATGTTGAAAAGAATATTACTGAGTAACCCTTCTTCAATATGTAGCCAAAAAATTAAGGCGATGGCGGCCAGTAGTAATTCAACTGCCATACCTGCGGCGCTGACCATGAGTCGTTGAGATTTGCTGGGGAAACCGGTTGCTGCCGTAGCATCGACATAAGGAAAAGGTGTCGCCAAAATAAAAACAATGCCGAATTCTGTAACATGCCCCCCCCATACGGTGGTGAATAAACCATGGCCGAGTTCGTGCAGCGCTTTAAGCAGTGGGTAGGTGAGCCACAGTAGTAATAAATTTTCGGGTGCGAGTATGCTGGTTAATTGGGTTGCTGATATTTGCGACCAGTTACTCGCTGCAAGTACGAGTGCGTAGATGATTGTTGCCAGCCACAGAATTCCGGCAAGAGGGGATGTTATCCACCTGAATGCGGGGGCAATGGTTTCCAGGAAATTGCCAGGTTTCAGTAGCGGAATACGCCAGGCGTAGGGGCTTTTAATGATTTGATGCCAAAAACGCTGTTTACGCTTTTGGCTGCGGTCAAAGAGATGCGCAGTTTGTGGTGGAAAATCGCATATCAGTAAATCGGCAACGTAAAGATATTGGAGTAAATCGACGAGATCTTCCTGCGTTGGGATGTCGTCTAGTGTTTGGCGCAGGCTCGATTGCGAGGCGTTTTGTAGTATTTGTTCGAGCGTATTGCGCCCGTTCATGAAGCCGAGCAGTTGGTACGCTAGCCGATTAAAACGGTGAAATTTTCCGTTGGCGGTGTCTTCGAGTACGTACCAAGCTTCCTTTCCGTACTGTCGTGGCTGAATACGAACATGATAAGGTAAAGACGGTTTTAATTTGTTCAGGCGTTGCCATAAAGAGGGACTGGACATAGGCTAAAACCAAAAGGCCAGTCGCAACCAGTTCCATATGTCGTGGAACCAAATCCAACCGAGTGCGCGTCGTTCAATAAAGATTTTTGCCGACCCGGTCATTCCGGGGCGTAATTGTTGTGACAGTTCGGTTGAATTACTGCTGGGTTGTGTAGACGATTGTTCCACTCGTTTCTCGGATACAGAAAAATTAGCCTCTACTCGAAAAAAATTTCTGCCCTCGCTACCTTCGCTGAGTGGAGTCATTTGTTCTACTTCAATTTCAAACGGCTTTCCTGGTAGGCTTTTTAGTGTGAGCTTGCCTTGCTGCAGGGGTTGAATAAAACGGATATCTTTTTCGTCAACATAGAGGGTAACCCTGTAGCTGTTGCTGTCGGCAATTTCAAACAGTACTTCGCCTTGCTCCAGAGGCGCACCGAGTGACTGACTGATGTCTTCCGAAACTACAATACCGCTAATGGGTGACTTAAGCTGTATACGCTCCAGCTTTTGCTCAATAAGTCTTAGCTCGATACGGCTTTGTTCAACTTGTGCGTTGACAATGGCAGCCTGTGCTCGATTGCCGTTCGCGAGCGCGTTGTCGTATTCAAGTCGAAATTGTTGTAGTTGGCTGGACAGTTTTCGGCGTTCCAAGTTGAGTTCTTCATCGCGCAGGCTCGCAAGCAGCTGACCTTCTTTTACCAGCTCTCCAGGGCGAGCGTAGATGTTCCCCAAAAAGCCTTCGTAGGGTGAAACCAGTAAATGCCTATTGGTGCTTTCAACAGTGGCTTTATTGGAGATATTGAAATCGCTCGGTAGAAATAATGCGACTATAAATATCAGACTGCTTGCCAGCAACAGCCGCTCAACAGGGTGTTGGGCGCCAAAAATACGACTTATACCGTTGAGGAATCGTGTGCGAATAAACTGTGCGAGACTCAGGTGTGCCTTTTGTTTTATATGGAAAATGGTTGCGAGCGAGCGAGCGCTATTTTCGATGAATGCATGTATGTTTTCGTTTAGCGCTTGAGCTTTGGTGTGCTCTATGGTGATTGCGCCGGTGATAGCGTTTTCTGTGCGTAGCAAAAAAGTATGGCAGGACTGGAGTTTGTGACTCTTAAGCAGGCGCTGGTGGTTCAGCCGAATAATGGAGGTGGCTGTTTGCTCTTCGGAGCGCTGTGGAAAGTTAATGGCTTGACGTTGCTCCCAAGACTCCTGCATTGCTCCCAAAATATTTTGCATGGCCAGTGTTCGTGGGTCGAAATTCGCCGAGAAGGACACCGCAGCCAATTTAATTTTGTTTCCGCGTTTAAGACCAATACTTACGCGCTCCAGATCAAAGTGAGATGCCAGGAAGTTGGCGATGGAAATAGCCGTTTCCTCTGGTGAGGGTTCTCGCAGGGCAATACTGAGCAGGTTCAGTGCCTGGCTGGGGTTGCTGCTGCTCTCGGGGGTATTGAGCGCAAGGTTTGGCGCGCTGTCGGTAAGTGCGCGAGCAATATAGGTATCGTATTCGAAAAGAATAAATTGCAGCCAGTTTAAACCCCAGTCGAGTAGTCGAATGACGGCTTTCATGGTTGTGCTGTCGTGGCGATTTAAACGAACAACCAGCGTTCCCCAAAACTGATTTTTCACTTTTACCGGGTAGCCAAGAAAAACCTCACCGTTGTGGGGTTTGGATATATGTAAGCGTTGTTGGCTGATAACTTTTTTAGCGGTATCAATAGCGTGGTTTTCGGTTTCGCAGGAGTCGGGCCATACGGCAAGCACGGTGTTATTGGTGTCTGATTCCTGCTGTGCCAGCAAGCCATAGTTGCAGTTGTGGATCATTTGGCACTGTAGTTGAAGCCAGTGTTTCAGGAGAGGGCTTAGGGCATGCATAGATAAGTGCGAACCTTATTGAACGTTTTTTGTGGCGAGCCCTTTGACGTCTACATCAAATAGTCCGAAGGTTAACTGGCGATGGGTTCGGAACCCAAAACCGCTTCCATTACTTGGAGCTTTCCTTGCCGAACAATTTCAATTGAAACTTTGTCTCCAGGGCGAGACTCTCCAATTTCCTGCTGTCCCCAGCGGCCATCGCCCACCATCTGATTGTTGATGCGAGTAATAACATCACCAGGCCGAAGGCCCGCTTTGTCGGCTGGCCCACCGCTGTACACATGGGTAATCAGAACGCCATTGGTGGAGCGGAGCTTGAAGGATTGCGCCAGCTGAGGCGACAAAGATTGGGCTTCGACTCCCAGCCAGCCTCTTACAACACGGCCGAATTCAACAATATCGTTTAGTGTTTGGATGGCGGTATCGGCGGGAATGGCGAAGCCAATGCCTCCGGCATATCCGTTCTGGTCGAGGTTAGCGGTGTTTATACCCAGCAGGTTGCCGTGGACGTCTATTAAGGCTCCGCCAGAATTTCCTGGGTTAATGGCTGCATCGGTCTGAATAAAATTTTCAAAGTCGGCAATGTTAAAGCCGCGCCGTCGGGTTGCACTGACGATCCCTTGGGTAACGGTTTGCCCCATACCAAAAGCGTTACCTATAGCTAAAACAACGTCGCCCACCATGGTGGTATCGGGTGAGCCAATTGGGATGGGGGTAAGGTTGTCGAGTTCTATTTTGAGAACCGCGAGGTCGCTTTTACTGTTTGCGCCTTTTAGCTCGGCTCTTGCTTCACGGCCATCAGACAGCGCAACCACAATTTCATCTACGCCTTTAATTACGTGGTTGTTGGTGAGTATATAGCCCTCTTTACTGACGATAACGCCAGATCCTCGCGCCGACTGCATACGTTTTTGCCGGGGGATGTCTGAGTTATTAAAGTAATGGCGGAACAAAGGGTCATCAAATAAAGGGTGGCGGCGAATATTCACCTGCTTAAGTGTGTAGATGTTAACAACTGCAGGAGCTGCTCGTGCAACCGCCCGAGCATAGGATACTGGCCCACCCCAACTCTCCCCTTCATAGGGGGAAAGGCCGCGAAGGGGAGCATTCCCTGCTGGTGCAACCATCATTGAGGCATTTTTTAGCTGGGGAAATGCTACCAAACCTACGAGTGCCACCAGTAGCCCAATGACAACCGGCCAGCGGGTATAAGTGATGATTTTGTAGATGGTATCCATTCTGCGTTCCTGTCGTTGTTATTCGCAGTGGTCCGCTACGGGGTTAACGCGTCAGTTGTGGGCGCTGAAAAAAGGCAGCACAGTGTAGGCTGCCCAAAATATCTACAGTTGGCCCCGGCAGCCTGAAATTGTTACCAGTACTAGCTGCCGGTTTTACTTGGTTGGTAGTTCTCGGGAGGTGCGTCTTCGTCCGATTTATCGTCGTCTAGGCCATACTCCTCACTTAGGGTGCCGGTTTGCCCAGGGGTTTTGGGTGCCCAGTCGCGAGGTGGCTCTGGCTGTAAGTCACTAATGGCTTCGCCGCCCTCAATGCCTAGTGTGCCTTCCCCCGCCTCGAGAATTTGTTTGCTAATGTCGGGGTTAGTGAGCTTGATGGCGCCTCGAGCAAGGTGTTCGTGCACGTCTTTGTAGTTTTGCGTAAGACTGTTAACAAGTTTGGATGTTTCGGCAAAATGCTGCGCAACTTCTTGTTGATATTGATTGAGCTCCTGCCGTGTTAGCTGCAGGCTTTGTTCCAGCTCTTTCTGTTGCCCCGCAGGAGCGAATGAGCGTGTAAGAATTGCGCCTACCAGCCCGCCAAGGACAAATAGTATTGCGCCAACCATTGAAAGGATTTCAAGCGAAAACAAGGTTTACCTCCAATTAAAATGCTGATCCCTGTAATCGTGAATAATACACCAGAATGTGTCGCGTGGTCCGAACAAGACGCACAAACGTTGGTTCGGCTTCATTGTCGCTAAAATTCAGGTAAAGTGTGCGCCCTAATTTGAGTAGCCTATCGATTGTCTTTAGCCATGAATGTTTCACCAAAAAGCCGCTATGAGTCGGACTTAGCGAAAGATGGATTCGTAGTAGACGCGGCCCAAGAGCGGGCGGTTGACCATTTGCAGGCTTTGTATGAGAGCCTGCTGGAAACCCATGGTGATTCACCCTGGGGGGCGCGCAGTTGGTATAAAAAGCTAAAGAGGGTGTTGGGCGGTTCGCGGTCGAGGGTCAAAGGCCTTTATATTTGGGGGGGTGTTGGTCGAGGGAAGACCTACCTCATGGATGTTTTTTTCGATTGCCTGCCCTTTGATGCCAAGATGCGAACCCATTTCCATCGCTTTATGCGGCGGGTGCATAGCGAGCTTACCTCTCTGCAAGATCAACAAAACCCACTAGATGTTGTTGCCGAAAGGCTGGCCAAAGAAGCTCGCGTTATTTGTTTCGATGAATTCTTTGTGGTCGACATTACCGACGCGATGATTCTCGCTAATTTACTCGAAGGTTTGTTCGCCCGCGGCGTGGTGCTGGTGACAACCTCCAATAGTGAGCCCGACGGACTTTACGGCAATGGCTTACAGCGTGTGAGGTTTTTGCCCGCGATTGCGCTTTTAAATAAGCACTGCGATATTCTGAATGTTGATGGCGGCGTTGATTATCGGTTGCGAGCGCTAGAGCAGGCGGCGCTTTACTATGTTGGCAGCAGCGAGGCAGTAGAGCGTCAACTTAATGAGTGCTTTCACAGTTTGCTGCCCGACCAGAGTGCGGTTGATGAGCGGGTTGATCTGGAAATAGAGGGTCGCATTATTCAGGCAACTCATGTGGCCGAGGACGTAGCCTGGTTTAGCTTTGCTGCACTATGTGACGGGCCTAGGTCGCAGAACGACTACATTGAGCTGGCCCGTGAATATCATGCGGTCATTGTTCAGGGGGTACCGAAGTTTACGGGTCAGAACGATGATCAGGCTAGGCGTTTCATCTATTTGGTTGATGAATTCTACGACCGCAACGTTAAGCTTATCCTCTCCGCCGAGGCGGCGATTCATCAATTGTATCAAGGCACTCAGCTGGCATTCGAGTTCGAGCGAACGGTGAGCCGAGTACAGGAAATGCAAAGCCACGAGTATCTGGCGAGCCCCCACAAACCTTGAACCTTGCCAGCCTCAATTCGCTGCTTGAATATTGTGCAGCCTTTCTGTAGAATCCGCGCTCCTTTCGCCGGGGCCCTGCCTGTATTGGGTAGTGTAGTTTCGGCTCAGAGTATTTTCTTTTAAAACCCGTACCTTCGCAGGGCAGATAACATGAAGACTATTAGTGCCAAACCTGAAACAGTTCAACGCGACTGGTACATCGTAGATGCTGACGGCAAAACTCTCGGCCGCATGGCTGCAGAGATTGCTCACCGCTTGCGCGGTAAGCATAAGCCCGAGTATACGCCGCACGTGGACACCGGTGATTACATAGTTGTAGTCAATGCCGAAAAAGTTCATGTTACCGGTAAGAAGGCATCGGACAAGATGTACCAACACCACACCGGTTATATCGGTGGCCTGAAATCTATCAGCTTTGAAAAGCTGATTGCCAAAGCTCCAGAGCGTACCATCGAGTCTGCCGTAAAAGGCATGCTGCCGAAAGGCCCCCTCGGTCGTGCAATGTTTAAAAAACTGAAGGTTTACGCCGGCGAAACGCATCCTCATGCCGCCCAGCAGCCTCAAGAACTCAACATATAACTAGGAGCTTACAATGGCAGCTGAACAATATTACGGTACGGGTCGACGCAAAACTTCGACTGCGCGCGTTTTCATTACAAGCGGCAGCGGTATCATTACTGTTAATGATCAACCTGTGGATCAGTACTTTGGCCGTGAAGTGGCTCGCATGATTGTGCGTCAGCCTCTGGAAGCCACGGATAACGCTGAAAGGTTTGATGTGAAAGTAACCGTCAAAGGCGGCGGTAGCTTCGGTCAGGCTGGCGCTATTCGACACGGCTTAACCCGTGCATTAATGGCTTACGACGAAGCCCTGCGCCCAACACTCCGCGCCGCCGGTTATGTTACCCGCGATGCTCGTGAGGTTGAACGTAAGAAGGTTGGTCTGCGTAAAGCGCGTAAGAAGCCACAATTCTCCAAACGTTAATCTGTCGGCCTATTTGGCTACAGTGGTTGGTTGGAAGAGCGCCCATACCCTATCGGTTTGGGCGTTTTTTATGTACAGGATGTACGGTATCCGGCGGGTGCCGGACGCACAGGAGCCGGGGTCGGATGTACGGTATCCGGCGGGTGCGGGGCACACAGAGTTAGAAGTGTACTCCCCGTGTTCTGTGGGCTTAAGCGTCGCCTTACCTTGTCTCTTCTAGCGAATTTCTTTACCATAACGCCACATTTTGTGGGGGCGATGCTTCTGTCGACGGTGTGTTTGAGCTTAAAGGTGTTTATCGTTCCTAACTGTTCGACGGGGATTAACCAGGGTTTGGTGCAGCTCCCCAACTATAATAATCAGTGTGAAGTTGGCGTGTTGCCGGCTGTTTAGATGTTTACTCAATACGACTCGCCCGCCACAGGGGAAAGGTCTTATTGAAATACATTCGAGAATTCATTAGCTAAATTAAAATTTTGGCCTTAATAAGCCTCATTTGTAGGGGAGAAAAACGTCGTGAGTAATGACGGTGTGAACGAAGGGCGCCGCCGCGTGTTGACCGCCCTGACGTCTGTTGTGGGCGCTGCCGGTGTTGTGGGTGTAGCTGTTCCATTTGTGGGTTCTTGGAACCCCAGCGCTAAGGCGAAAGCTGCCGGCGCACCAGTGGAAGTCAATATCTCCAAGTTGGAGCCAGGCCAAATGATGACAGTAGAGTGGAGGGGCAAACCCGTATATGTTTTGCGCCGTACTCCTGAGGCTTTGGCGAGCCTAGAGACTGTAGAGTCACGCTTACGTGACCCCAGCTCAGAAGATTCTACTCAGCCTGAATATGTAAAAAACCGGGTTCGCTCTGTTGAAGGTAAGGAAGAGATCGCCGTATTGCTGGGGTTGTGTACACACCTCGGCTGCGCGCCAACCTACCGACCAGAAGTTGGTGCGGAAGACCTCGGTGGCGCCGAGTGGATTGGCGGCTTTTTCTGCCGTTGCCATGGTTCCAAATTTGATCTTGCTGGCCGCGTTTTTTCAGGTGTGCCCGCGCCCATCAATTTGGAAATTCCCCCCTATAAATACTTAAGCGACACACAGTTGCTTATCGGCGAAGACCAGGAGGCGTAAAGATGATTAACTGGCTGACTGGCTTGTGGAACTGGATTGATGCTCGCTTACCCGTGCAGCGCGCATGGGATACCCATATGGGTAAATACTATGCACCCAAGAACTTCAACTTCTGGTATTTCTTTGGTGTAATTTCTCTGCTGATTCTGGTGAACCAGCTACTTACGGGGGTGTGGCTTACTATGAGCTACACACCAACAGCTGAAGGTGCATTCGCCTCGGTTGAGTACATTATGCGCGATGTGCCCTACGGTTGGTTAATCCGCTATATGCATTCAACGGGTGCCTCTGCGTTCTTCTTGGTTGTATACCTGCATATGTTTCGTGGCCTCATGTATGGGTCCTATAAAAATCCACGCGAACTGGTGTGGATCTTCGGTATGGTGATTTACGTTGCCCTTATGGCCGAAGCGTTCCTTGGTTATGTACTGCCTTGGGGACAAATGTCCTACTGGGGTGCGCAGGTTATTGTGAACCTGTTTGGTGCCATTCCTTGGGTTGGTGAAGACCTTGTTCAGTGGATTCGAGGGGACTACCTTATTTCTGGTGCTACCCTTAACCGCTTCTTTGCTTTGCATGTTGTGGCTGTTCCTATTGTGCTGCTGGCGCTGGTGGTGTTGCACCTTCTAGCTCTACACGAAGTAGGTTCCAACAATCCAGACGGCGTTGAAATTAAAAAGCACAAAGACGAAAACGGTGTTCCCTTAGATGGTGTACCTTTCCACCCTTACTATACCGTTCACGATCTGGTGGGTATTACCGTCTTCCTGTTTGCTTTCTGTGGCATTCTTTTCTTTGCTCCCGAGTTGAATGGTTTCTTTCTTGAGCACGCTAACTTTGAACAGGCTAACTCCCTGAAAACGCCAGAGCATATTGCACCTGTATGGTACTTCACGCCGTTCTATGCCATTTTGCGAGCCGTTACCTTTGATTTGGGTGGGGTTTTTACCGCCAAGCTTCTCGGCTTTATTACCATGGCGCTGGCTATTGTTGTGCTGTTCTTCCTTCCTTGGTTGGATCGCAGTCCGGTTAAATCTATCCGCTACAAAGGCAATTTCAGTCGTGTTGCATTGATAGTGTTTGCTGCAGCGTTTGTTGTGCTTGGCTATCTTGGGCTTAATTCACCTTCACCCGCTCGAACGGCTTTGGCTCAAATTTGTACCGTTGTTTACTTCTTGTATTTCATCGGATTGCCGTTTTGGACCAAAATGGAGAAAACTCTTCCAGAGCCCGAGCGCGTTCAGAAGAAAGGTTTGGGGATGCCCCTAGTTTTAGGCGGCCTGGCACTTTTCCTTGTGTTGGTTGTTGTTCCCATTAAGGCCGTTGGTGCTACTGGCGGTGCATGTGGAGCAGTACCTTGCGACCATTTTGAGGCAGATCTGAGCGACAAAGAGTCGCTGCAGAGCGGAGCCAAGCTGTTTGTGAACTACTGCATGGGCTGTCACTCCGCATCCTACTCGCGCTATGAGCGGGTAGCCGATGATCTGGAAATTCCACATGATTTGATGCTTGAAAATTTAGTGCTTACCGATCAAAAGATTGGTGAGCTAATGAGTATTTCCATGGCGCAGGCAAAATCGAAAGAGTGGCTGGGCGCTACACCGCCAGACCTCACGCTGGTAACGCGAGCGCGTTCACCTGAGTGGGTGCATACTTTTTTGCGCAGTTTCTACCAAGACGATAGCCGTCCAACCGGTGTGAACAACAAGGTCTTCGAGAGCGTGGGCATGCCTCACGTACTGCTAGAGCTTCAGGGTTTGCCTGAGTGCGCTGCTGGCGAAAAGTTAGATAGCCATGGCCATGTCGAGCGCAACGCGATGGGTGAGCCGCTGATGACCTCTTGCGGCAGACTCAAAATAGGTGACGTGAAAGGCCGTATGACACCCGCAGAGTACGACACGGCTGTGCATGATCTTGTGAACTTCATGACTTACATGTCTGAGCCTGTGGCCGACTCGCGTAAGCGAGTGGGTATTTATGTCTTTCTTTTCCTTGCTGTACTGCTAGTGTTTACGTTGCTACTGAACCGTGAATACTGGAAAGATGTGCATTAAATAAGCTGTTTTTGTACCTCGGGGGTTTGTTTGCTTCGGGGTTAATTTTTGAGTTAATAGATTTCGGGGATAAAAAATGGGAGTTGTAACCAAGCGCTCATCCATGACCTACTTTTCTGACGGTAAAGATCACTACAGCCATCGAGTACGTATTGTGCTGGCTGAGAAGGGGGTTACGGTTGATGTTGTCGAAGTCGATCCAGCCGATATTCCCACGGAACTCAGTGAGATTAATCCCTACAATTCTTTACCAACACTGGTCGATCGTGAGTTAACGCTCTACGAAACCAGTGTGATGATGGAATATTTAGATGAGCGTTTTCCTCACCCTCCGCTGCTGCCTGTGTACCCGGTAGCCAGGGCCGAAAGTCGTCAGTTTATTCATCGCATAGAGAATGATTGGTGCCCGCTTGTTGCAACTTTAGCTAAACCCTCCAGTAAAGAGGCCAGTGCTACTGCAGCCAAGGAGCTTAAAGACAGCTTGGTGGCGATTGCCCCCATTTTTGGTGAAAAGCCCTTTTTTATGAGCGAGGAATTCACTCTCGTCGATTGCTGCCTGGCTCCAATCCTTTGGCGTTTGGACGCCTACGGTGTTCAATTGCCCAAAACGCGTCAGGTCGTGCCTTTACTGGAATACATGGATCGCATGTTCCGCAGAGAATCTTTCCAGGAAAGTTTGACTGAATATGAGCGCGAAATGCGCCCGGAATTTGGTTAATATAACTGCGTTTCTGAACAGGGAGGCGATGCCTCCCTACACTTAAGATGCTCCGCCTTGGAGTCTCATCAGCGAAATAATATACAGAGCTACGCCAATGGCGATGACTTCGAGTAGGCCCTATCTTATACGCGCGTTATATGAGTGGATCGTAGATAACGATTACACACCTCATGTTGTTGTAAACGCTCTTGCTGGCGGAGTTGAAGTACCTCAAAAGTACGTGAACAAAGAAGGTCAAATTGTGTTGAACATTGCCCCCAGAGCCGTTGCTAGCCTGGAGGTTGGGAACAAGGCTGTGGTCTTTAATGCGCGCTTTGGCGGCATTCCTACCGATATCTACGTACCTTGCCATGCTGTTTTGGGTATATATGCCCGTGAAAACGGACAGGGCATGATGTTCGATAGCGAGACTACACCCGAAGAGCCAGACCCTAAATCGCCCGATGGCGAAGATAACGGTACCAGTCAGCGCCGCCCAAGCCTTAGAGTGGTTAAGTAGGCCTCCGCAGTTTCCCTAAAACTCCACGGAAACACGGCGATTGATTTCAAAAGCGATGGACTTTTAACTTTCATATTTCGAATAATTCTTAATATGGTCTGTAAAGGGTCTTCACTCCTCGGGTGCTTCCCATACAATTAGGGTGCGCCCATAAAAAATTATAATGATTGAGAGGAGGTCTCATGGCACTTTTGCAGCACGCCTTTGGCATAATGACAAACCCGTCGGCTGAATGGGTTTCGGTTAGAGACGATAAAAGTTCATTCAAGCAGGTCTTCCTGAGTCACGTACCGTTTCTGGCTCTTATTCCTTCGCTATCTGCCTTTTACGGTGTTACACAGGTTGGTTGGGTCGTTGGCGATAATGTTACTCGTCTGTCTACAAATTCGGCACTGTCTTTATGCGCACTCACCTATGTGGCGCTATTGGTTGGGGTGTTTGTTCTTGGTGAGTTCGCAAACTGGATGTCCCGAACCTACGGTGTCGCGGAGTCAGAAGAGCGTCGTCACCACGCGGGTACGGCACTGGCTGTATGTGCCACAACGCCAATGTTTCTAGCGGGACTGTTTCTAGTTGTCCCTTCTATTTGGGTGAATACGCTGGCAATGATTGCCGCTGGCAGCTATGCGGTATATTTGATTTATGAAGGTATGCCAATTCTCATGAATATTGATAAAAACCGGGCTTTCATGTATTCCTCATCCGTTATCACGGTGGGTTTGGTGTTAATGGTATCAGCCATGATTGGTACGGTTTTGGTTTGGGGAATGGGTATTGGCCCCGTGTATATTGACTAAACGGCTTTTTCCCCGCAATTAAATCTGAAAACGGCGCAGTAGCGCCGTTTTTTGTTTGTCTTTACCTATACTTGCCATGTGAGTTCCCGTATATTTTTTATGGAAATGGGTGAGTTTAAAGTTTTGGATGAATTGATTATGTCGGATGCAAAACGTAGATCCCTAGGGTTTCCCTCGATCCTAGATTTTGAAGCATCTGGCTTTGGTGTCGAAAGCTACCCCATTGAAGTGGGAGTTGTTGTTAGCTCCGGCGAACGCTATTGCGCGCTGATTTGCCCCCATCGCGAATGGCACCACTGGAGTAAAGACGCGCATCAGTTACATGGGATAGACCGCAGTACATTGGTGGAATTAGGGAAACCGGTGGCGCAGGTCTGTACCGACCTCAATGCATTATTGAAAGAGAGTACGGTTTATAGTGACGGATGGACCCAAGATCAACCTTGGTTGATTACCTTGTACCATGCCGCGGCGATGGTACCGACGTTTAGGCTTAGCCCCATTGAAGGGATTGCAACGGAGCAGCAGCTAATGTGCTGGGACGACACAAAACAGCAAGTACAAAGGAATATGGGTGTGCTTCGTCATAGAGCCAGTAGCGACGCACTGATTATCCAGCAAACATTTATTGAATCACGCCGAGAGGCTGAGTCAATCGCAGCCGAGGCCGCTAGTAGCCTAGGCCCGTTACGCAGCTCAGTTTAAATCCCCTCAGCTTAAGTTCAATGGCGGTACCGGGCAGTCGAGAGAATCGGCTATTGCCCTGAACAGTTCGGCTTCTACCGGTGTTACAACGCTATCGGCATTAATCACTTCTACCAACGCCTTGAGCAACACTGGCTTTTGCAGCACTTTCAGGTTTGATAGCTTTTCAATGGCTGTATCAATTTCTGGGAACGCAAAACCGCTGGCGGAAAGCGTAAATTTCACACCTTTAAAACCGAGGTTTTCAATGCCCTTTTGAAAGGCGCCGCCGGGCGAACGGCTTTTCCCTGCCTGTACTACCAAGCTAAACAGCAAGCTTATTTCTTGGGGTAAGTCGCGTAAGCGGTATTTAGATTCGGTAACCCTGGCTTCTGAATTTTGCGTAACAATACGGTATACACACCACTCGAAAAGGCTGACCTGATTATCGGCTTTGATTAGCGCTGACAAGTTGTTTTTAAACACTTGATATTGGCCTGCCGATAATAATTTTAGCGCGGGAATGCTCATTTCGATTAACGCAATGTGGTGCTCACGTGGAAGTTGGTTTACGTCGCGATATAAGTTCTGCATCACCTTAAATGTTGCGGGGTGTGCCGCATCTTTTAGCGCGCGCGCTTGAATTGTGCGTATTTCTTTTTGCGAATCTAAAAGTAAGCAGTATATGAGCGCGCGTGCGCTAAAGGGTTGGTGTGCGGCATCGCGCAGGGTTTGGGGAATTGATGCGAGCAGCGCGTGAGCATGTTCAAGGTGGTTCTGTTGTGGTTCGCCAATGGTTTCGATACTGCTAGCGTTGAGGCTGACAGAGCCTGCGGCGGCAAATGCTGACGCGCCAGGGATGTTTGTTGCGTTTGTGGAGTGTGTTTTAAGGCTAGAGGGGAGGGCCTGCTCAGCGTGAATATAGCCACCGTTCCAGTTGGGTAGGACTTTTCTTATGCGTTCGTGCAACGGCGGGTGGGTGGCCATCAGCGCGTTAAACGATGTTTTGATACCCTGGCCAAAAAACATATGGCTGAACTGTGACGCCGCTCCGTTGGAAATGAGAGAGCCCTGGTCAAAGCCGCCAATTTTTTTCAGGGCATTGCCAATGCCTTCGGGGTTTCGTGTGAATTGCACGGCAGACGCATCGGCTAAGAATTCACGTTGTCGGCTAACGGCCGCCTTTATAATATTGCCGAAAAAAGTGCCGCCAAAACCGATGGCGACAAGGGCGAAACCCAGCCCCATTTGCGCGCCGCGACTTTTAGAGTTTGAGCCGCCGGAATAACGTCGTCTATATCCGTAGCCATAGTGATAACCGCCGGACCCACGCAGAATAAAATAGCCAAGTAAGCCTATTACCAATATGCCGTGTAGTATTGCGATCAGGCGCATATTCAGGCGCATATCACCGTTATGGATGTGGCTAAACTCGTGAGCTATGACGCCTTGCAGTTCGTCGCGGTTCAATAAATTGACACAACCACGTGTTACGCCAATCACCGCGTCACGCCGGGATAAACCGGCGGCGAATGCATTGATACCGTTGTCTTCTATAATGTAAACCGGCGGCACCGGGTTCCCGGAAGCGATAGCCATTTCTTCTACAATATTCAGTACCTTGGCTTCTTCGCCCTCTGCGCCATCGTAGTTAAGCAGTTTTCCACCCAAAGCTTCGGCAACTTTGCGGCCACCGCCGCTAAGTTGGACATATTTGAAAACCGTTCCCATGCCTACGACGAACACCACACCAAGCGAGACCCAGAGGGCTAGCTTGGTTTGTACAAATTGAAGCATATGTTCCGGCAGTGACAGCTGTTGGGCTTGAACCGCCGATACACTGGTGCTGTGGAGACCAACGTAATAGAGAAATAGGCCTATGGCTGCAATGGTGATGGCGACAAGGCTGAGTACAGCGAGGCTGAGTAATACCACCAGCAGTGTTGTTTTATGCTTGGCGGTATCTTGATGCTTGAAAAAGTTCACAGGCTAATAATACTTAAAATGAAACTTTTGGGGCAGCTTGAATCGCTGCGCTGTCTTCAAATTCCAATAGCTCAGCATCTTTTGGGTGGCCAAACATGTTGGCGAAAAACACCGGCGGAAAGCTCTGTCGAAAGGTGTTGTATTCGGTCACAGAATCGTTGAAGGCCTGGCGAGCGAAAGCTACACGATTTTCGGTAGAGGTTAGTTCCTCTGTCAGTTGTGCCATGTTGGCGCTGGCTTTTAAATCGGGGTAGGCCTCCATAACCACATTCAGGCGTCCCATGGCGCTGCTGAGCATACCCTCTGCACCGGCGAGCTCTTGCATGGCGGCGGCGTCACCGGGGTTTTGGGAAGCAGCTTTTAGGCCAGCGAGAGCTGTATTGCGAGCAGAAATAACCGCTTCCAGCGTTTCCCGCTCGTGAGAAAGGTAGCCTTTAGCGACCTCAACGAGATTGGGGATAAGGTCGTAGCGACGTTTTAACTGCGTTTCGATCTGTGCAAAAGCGTTTTGATATCGATTTTTAAAGCTCACCAGTTTGTTGTAAATCGAAATAACGTAAAAAACAATACCAGCGAGAATTACCAGTGTGACAATGGTGGATACGGACATAAATAGCGCTCCTGCATTTTAGTTGGCCCCAGTCTAGCGAGCACACGAGTGAATGCCAAGTAACGTCATACATTTGGCTGTGTCGCAGAATACATTATACGAATGCTAGGCTTCTCACGCTGCGTGCGGGTTATCGGCTTTAGGGTTGACCGGCCCGATTACACCATTAAGTTGCATTGTATGCCAATATTTATGGTTGTACTTCATTTGACAAATAACTTGGTAAACCTTGGGTGTATGCTAGAGGTTCCGAGGGGTTATAAACCGTGTTTGGAACTGCTGTGTTTTGTAGTTTTTCGGTTTACGTTGACTAAATACTCATAGGGAGGCTTTACCATGAGTGAGGCTATCGTAGTTGTTGGTTTCGCAAGAACGGCAATGGGTGGTATGCAGGGAGCATTTTCAGACGTTTCGGCTCCCGAACTGGGTGGTTCAGCCATTGCTGGCGCTATCCAAAACGCGGGGATGCAGGCCGACCAAGTTGATGAGGTGCTAATGGGGTGCGTGCTCTCAGCAGGATTGGGGCAGGCTCCCGCAAGGCAGGCATCGCTTGCCGCGGGGGTTGCGCGTAAAACTCCCACTACCACTTTGAATAAAGTGTGTGGGTCGGGGCTGAAAACCGTGATTATGGCGCACAATGCGCTGCAGTCGGGGTATGTTAATGTGATTGTTGCCGGCGGAATGGAAAATATGACGCGTGCACCCTATATGCTCGACAGAGCCCGCGGAGGTTATCGGCTTGGGCACGGCGAGATATACGACCATATGTTCCTAGACGGGTTACAGGATGCCTACAGTAATGACTTAATGGGCAACTACGCTGAAGCAACAGCTGAAAAATACGGTTTTACCCGAGAGGCGCAAGATGCTTTTGCCATTGAGTCGCTCACTCGTGCAAGTAAGGCCATTGCTGAAGGTAAGTTTGAGCGGGAAATAACACCGGTTACGGTAAAAACTCGCAGGGGCGAAACCATTATTACCGTTGACGAGCAGCCCGGCAATGCGCGGCCGGACAAAATCCCTAGCCTGCGGCCGGCATTTAAAAAAGATGGAACGGTTACGGCGGCTAACTCTAGTTCTATTTCCGACGGTGCAGCGGCGCTGGTGTTAATGCGTGAATCCGACGCGCTGGCGAAAAAGCTTCAACCCATTGCGCGTATTGTGGGTTGCAGTGAGCATGCGCAAGATCCCGAGTGGTTCACCACAGCACCGGTTGGGGCGGTGAAAAAACTGTTGGAGAAAAATAATTGGTCGGTTGCCGATATCGACTTGTTTGAAGTTAATGAAGCCTTTGCGGTTGTAACAATGGCTGCGATGGAAGAGTTGGGGCTGGATAGCCGCAAGGTTAATGTTCACGGCGGTGCCTGCGCTTTGGGGCACCCATTAGGCGCTTCGGGCGCGCGAGTATTGGTTACTCTGCTAGGCGCACTGCAGACCTACGGAAAAAAACGCGGTGTTGCCACTTTGTGTATTGGTGGAGGTGAAGGAATAGCGGTTGGTGTAGAAATGATCTAAACCGGACTGCTTACTCGATGTACTCAATGGCGCGTATAACTTTTTTAATGCCGCTGGTGCTGGCAACAACATCTGTCATTTTGTCCGCTTGTACCAGTGTCATTATCCCCATTAGAAACACAATTTCATCTTCTACAATCACCTTGACTCTACTCGCGTCAATATCGCGGTGGGACATAAGTTTACTGTTGATCTTCAGTTCTAGGTATTCGTCGTTGGTGCGGGAGAAAAAATCGGATTTTTCCCGCGCCTGCAGTTCGTTGTAAACCTGTCGTACTCGCGCTACTTTGCGCGCTGTTTTCCCTGCCAGTTCGTAGCCCTCTTTTGTGGGTACTTCTCCTGTTAGCAAAACTATCTGGTTAAAGCTGTACACATTTATGTGGGCTTTATCGAGCTCTGGGCTGGCTTTACGAATATTAACCGCGACAATGGTGCTCAAGCTGGAGTCGTCAATTTTGTCTCCCATAGAGCGCTTCCCTGGGTCAGTGTTAATTGGCCCGTTGGTGGTAGCATCTACAATGGAAACGCACCCAGAGATAATTGCCGGCAGCGTGGCAAGGGTAAGTAATACCAACAGCTTTTTCATTTATTCAATCCCGAACAGCTTGTTATCAATTAAGTCGCAAAGGCAAAAGATAGTGAGCAAGTGAATTTCGTGTATACGACCACGGGAATTTATTGCGGCACAAATCTCTATATCGTTGACATCAAGTAGTGCAGAAATATCCCCACCGTCGCGCCCAGTAAGCGCGACAACCTGCATATTTCGATCGTGGGCAGCGGAAACGGCTGCAATCAGGTTGCTCGAATTACCGCTGGTGCTCAGACTAACCAGAATGTCACCCTCGTGGCCGAGGGCACGAATAGGTTTGGCGTAAATTTCGGCGTAATTGTAGTCGGCGGCAATGGCGGTATAAGTGGAAACCGCGCTGCCTAGCCATATGGCCGGTAAGCTGGGGCGCTCTTTCTCGTAACGGTCGAGTAGTGAAGAGGTGAAAATTTGGGCGAGCGCAGACGAGGTGCCATTGCCGCATATCATAATTTTTTTATCGTTGAGAAGGGCGTTTACCATAATGTCGCTGGCCTGCTCGATCATGGGGGCGAGCTCTTCTCCCACCTGCATTTTGGCTTCGACACTGCTCTGGAATAAATTATATATACGTTGGTTCATTAAGTTGCGCTACTGGGAGTGAGATTAGAATGCGTCTTGAATCCAGGACATTTCGTGGCCGTCTATCCCTACAACATCAAAGCGCAACGGCATATTAGCAGAATGACCTTTTTCTAGTAGATAGGTTTGCGCAGCACTTACCACTTTTTTCTGTTTGCTCTTTGTTACTGTTTCGACGGCGCTACCAAAAGCATCGGACTTGCGCATGCGCACCTCGACAAAAACCAATGTTTCAGCGTGCTTAAGAATAAGGTCGATTTCGCCGGTTTTACAGCGATAGTTGCGACAAACCAGTGTCAATCCCTGCTTTTTCAGGTAGGTGAGCGCCGCATCCTCGGCAGCGTCACCAGATGACTTTTGCTTTCGGGTAAAAAGCTTAAGTGTCATCAGCACTGAGAACGGTGGGCATGGGGTAGGCTCTGCCGCGTATAAATTGTGCCCAGGTTTGTTCGCGAATAACGCGCTGTTGGTCGTCTAAGCTGAGTTTGCCGGTGTTGCCGTAGTAATGAGCGTTGCGGACTTGCACCAATTGGCGTAGACGAGGGTACAGTTGAAAGGCATCAACGCCGAGGGCGTATAGGGGTTGATAAGATGACGCGCCGTTGGCAAAACTATCGATAGACTGTTTTTCGGGTAGCTGCGCGTTAAAAAACCAAGGCAGAGTGGCAAAGCGAATGCCGTTCATGTCTCGGTCGGCGTTGCTGTCTATTTCACCGTTATAAATGTGGCTGGTGGAATATACAGGAATCTGACCGGCGTAGTGAAAGGCGAGAATGGGTTTTATCTGCCGTGCTTGGGTAGGGTGAGCAACTAAAAATATAAGGTCTACGTCTTTGCGGGGACGGGGTTCGGATTCGACTTTTTGCCCAAGAATTTGTCGTATACGGCGCGCGCGTTGTTGGCTAGCCTCCACACTCATGGCATCGCGAACAAGGTTGGAATAGTTTCCTATACCTTTAAAACGGAAATCACCGACTAATCGCCCGCCGTTTGCTTCCCAGCTAGCGGTAAATGTAGCCGCTGCACGATCGCCCCAGCTACTGGCGGGGGCCAGGATCATCGCCCTGCGGTGACCGTCGCGCCAAGCGCGTTCGGCGACTTGAGAGGCTTCATCCTCCACACCTAGACCAAACTGAAACAATTGGGCAGTAATTCCCACTGGATTTTCAGCGTAGTTGAGAGCCAGAGTGGGCACAGGTAATTGCTCGCGCAGCGCCAGTTCGTCGATTTGGGCTTTATCTAAGGGGCCTATTACAGCCTGGGCGCCTTCCAGTATTGCCTGATCGTAAAGGATGTTGATATCACGGTCATTGGTGTCGTAAAAGCGCAGGTTGGGTACTTGATCGTCACTTTCGGATAGGCGGTAAAACGCGGCCATTAAACCATCGCGTATGGCTTGTGATGGCTTGGCCAGCTTTCCGCTGGTGGGTAGAAGTACGGCGACTTGAGTAGCTTGCTCTTCTACGAGCTGTTTAAGCAGTTGTAAATCGGCCGGCAAGCGCAAGCTCGCGGGGTGTTCTGGCCAGCGCAGGGCCCAGTCTTCCACGCTTTGCAATTGCAGACGCATATTGGTTTGGTTGTTTTTACTGAGTGCCGCTAGGGTGTACCAACCCTGCTCCAATGGGTTGCTCTGCATTTGTGCTTCCATCTGCAGATCTTGGTGGGGTAGCTCCATAAGTGCCAGCCAGATTAAGTCCTGATTCAAGTCTCGTGCTTCCTGCTGAGCGAGGTTATGGCGTTCGAACACAGCGTCGATTGCGAGTCGTTCTGCTACACAATCGCGAAATTCGGCCAAGTCACAGAGGAGATTTGCACGTAGCTCCCGTGCAATAATTTGTCGCTCAGGTTCAATAGTGGCAAGAATGTCGATAAAACGGGGTTGCCACAGGTAGCGTTTGGAGACAAAGTGTTCGCCCTCGGCTAAAGCAACCTGTGCCGACAGCAGCGAGTATGTGAAATAATGTCTATCGTTTAGGCCGCTGGCGAAAAGTGTAGCAAGCGTATTGCGTGCCCAGTCGAGTTCGTCCGTTAGGTACATGGAGGCCGATGCCTCCAGTAGTAGCGCTGCGCGTTCTTCCCCCACTGTGCTCTCGGCTTCGGTCAGAAGCTTGCTAATATCTTCGGTTGAGAGTGCTGTAGTTGTTTCTGCCGTATCCTCCTTCACCGAGGCCGGGCCGCAGCCGCTAAGTGTGAGTGCGCCACACAGTACTAGGCCTAGGCCCATTAATTTGACAGACAATATAGATCTCAAAACAAAAAGCCTGAACACAGATTCCCCCAACGCATTAGCCTAAAGGCCGAAATATAACAAATGAGCAGCATGAACGCGCTATACATAGTCGCAACTCCCATAGGCAATCTTGATGATATCACCCAGCGGGCCCTGGCTACCTTACAAAAGGCAGACATTATAGCGGCAGAAGATACTAGACACAGCGCCAAGCTTACTCAGCATTTTGGTATTACTACACCCCTGATCGCCTATCACGACCACAGTAACGAGAGCCAGACATTACGCTTGCTAGACAGGTTGAGCAAGGGTGAGAGCATAGCGCTGATTTCTGATGCGGGTACACCTCTAATCTCCGACCCCGGATACCGGTTGGTGAAGCTGGCGCGTGAAAAAGGTATCGCAGTCGTGCCCATTCCGGGTGCCTGTGCACTTGTTGCGGCTTTAAGTGCAGCGGGCTTACCCTCAGACCGCTTTTCCTTTGAAGGATTTCTACCTGCAAAAAATGTCGGGCGTAACACGCGCCTAGAAGCGCTGGCGACCGATACCCGCACGCTAGTGTTCTATGAATCACCTCACCGTATTGTCGAGTCTCTGCAAGCCATGGCACAGGTATTTGGGTGCGACCGTCAGGTAGTGCTTGCACGTGAAATTACCAAAGCCTACGAGACCTTCCTCTCGGCTACCTTCTCGGAATTACAAGGGATGATGGCAGCCGATGCAAACCAGCTGCGTGGAGAAATGGTGGTAATGGTTCAGGGTTATGTGGCGCCGGAACAAAATGACGAGGCACTAGAACCCGAGGTGCAACATACCATGCAGGTATTAATGGCAGAATTACCGGTTAAGCAGGCTGCCGCGCTTGCCTCTAAATTAACAGGGATAAAAAAGAACAAATTGTATAAGTGGGCGTTGGGTAAAAAAGCTGAGTAAATAATTGTTTTTGACGCTGCGTTGTTCGCTGAATCTACCGGTAATAGAGGGAGGCTATTCTATTTTTTGCCCGTTACATTATTTGATATTTGCCGAGCTTTCCAAACCTAACGGCTACCGCTCCAATGAATGCAAGACTTTAGCTGCCGCAGCGGTTCTATTGTCCACTTCTAATTTTTTGTATACCTGCTCTAGGTGCTTGTTTACCGTGCGTGGGCTAGTGCCTAGTATCAGCCCTATGTCGCGGTTAGTTTTACCGTGAGTGAGCCAGCGGAGAACCTCCGATTCGCGAGCCGTGAGGTTGAAATTTTCGCACAACATCAGGATTTCGTTCGGTTTACTTTTGTCGATGATACGCAGCAAGACTTCATCGGGGCCGCTATTGCCAACGTATACTAATCTTATTGATCTGTTTGGAAACTCTAGGTCTATGCCCATACCAATATTGGGATTATGCTGTAGCCAAACTACCAATTCATGCTCAAGTTCTTGCTTGAGCCAGTTATTGTTGTCGGCAGCGTCGAAAATTTTATGAACCTGAGGTGTGGTCCATAGGAGTTGGCCGCGATTGTTTACGGCGAACACGCATTGGCCCGCAGTGTCTAATGCGGTTTGTGCACTGCGGGTTAGGCGCGAATTCGCTAGATGTACGCGAATTCGCGCAATTAGTTCGTTGGTAACGATGGGTTTGGTTATATAATCCGTACCTCCACATTCGAAACCTTTTAGGACGTTTTCTGATTCTTTCAGACCAGTCATAAATATAACCGGAATGGCTTGTAGTTCTCTGTCCGCTTTTAGCGTGCGGCAGACCTCAAAGCCATCTATTTCTGGCATTACCGCATCAAGTAAAATAATGTCGGGGTTCATGCGCCGTGCAATTCTAATTGCCTGGTCACCTTCCAGTGCTACCAGTGTCGACATGCCAGCACGTTCAAGTGTATCGTTTAGCATGCCGACGGTTTCCGGTGAATCATCAACAACCAATACCAGTGGACTGTCCTTTGTGACGTTCATTGACCTAAGACCTGTGGAACTTCTTTTAGAGTGTTTGGCTGATACTTCAGCGCTATAATTGCGTCAAATTGAACACCGTAAATAAGTTGTTTAAGATGCTGGATGAATGCCTTACTTGCCAGTTGTTTCTCCTCAATGTCGCCAATCAATTTTTTTAGCCCTGACAAGTTACCTATTTCGGCAAGTCTAGAAAATTTCTCAACAATTTCGTTATCGGGTAGCTGATCTGCGCTGCACCTCAGTGCTAAAGATTGATGTTGAAAATTTGGGGTGGAAACTAGTGGCTGATAGTCCCATTGCAACTTTAAATGCAAGCAGAGTTTGTCAAGCAGGCCCTGCATTTTTATAGGTTTTACTAGGTAATCGCTGTATGGCACTTTAGGGGCATCGGCGCTCGGTTTCTTATCGTTATTTTCGCGTACAACGGCAGATATCATTACGATGGGCACATTGTATTGACGCGCACGCAGTTGTTCGGCGAGTTCCAAACCACTGATTGTGGGCATAGAAATATCTAGCAGGAAGATATCGGGCAGGGAATCGTTACACGTTTTTAGGCAGGCTTCGGCGCTGGGTGATTCTAGAACAATAAACCCGAGGGGTGACAGCATGTCACTGAGCAGCCCGCGATGAGAGGCATCGTCATCGACTACTAGGATAGTCTTTCGGGCGCCCTTGTATCCGTAAACCCGATGATTGGCCAGTTGTGCGCTATGGGCTTTGACTACTTGAGAAAGCATAAGCCAGACTTTAAAAGTACACCCACCTTCAGGATTGTTCTTAACCTCAATATCTCCGCCCATAATATCAACAAGCAAGCGTGAAATTGTTAGACCTAAACCGGTGCCCGGCACTATCGGTACTCCTGGTCGACGCACGCGTTCAAAGGGCTTGAAAATGCGTTCAAGTTCCTCTTCCGGAATACCAACACCAGAATCGCTAATCGTAAACTCGGCAACCTGGGTGCGGTACTTCAATGAGACGTGTACATGGCCATGCTGCGTAAATTTGATAGCATTGGATATTAGGTTGATAAGAATCTGGCGTAAGCGTTTTTCGTCGGTGGTAACGTATTCTGGTAATGGTGTGATTTGATTGTATTTAAACGAAAGCCCCTTTTTTTCGGCTTGTAGTTGAAACATATAAACGACTTGGTCCATCAGGTCTGCTATGCGCACTTGGTCACGATGGATATCTAGCCTTCCTGCTTCTATTTTAGAAATATCCAGCAGGCCCTCAATTAAATCGGACAGGTGTTCGCCGCTACGCCGAATAACCGACAACTGATAGCGTTTTTCTTCGCTTACGGTTTGGTCATTTTCCAAAAGTTGCGCATAGCCCAGAATGGAGTTTAGCGGGGAACGTAGTTCGTGGCTTATACCACTAAGATAGCGGCTCTTGGCGCTGTTCGCCGCTTCGGCCTTTTCTTTAGCCGCTTGTAATTCGAGGTCGGTTTTTTCGTGTGCTACGATTTCGTCGCGAAGCAGCCGATTCTGACGTTGAGATTCGTCTTGGGCGACCAATCGACTTTCGTGGGCCAATACGTATAGCCAAGTAATTACGCCGGCGACTATCATCAGAATAAAAAATACTTTCCATAGCATGGTTTCCATCAGCTGATCGGTTTCGGCGATGCCGACGATGCTATTACTGTAAACGAGCGTAAGTAGAATGCCCGTTATCCCTGCAATTAGCATAAGCAGAAGCCCGAAATGTACCAGTCGTGAACTGAGGTATGCGGTCAATTTTTTGGGGAGGAAACTATTGAAGAATTCAACAATCATGTCGGGCAGTTTTTTCACTGGCTTACATAAGTCATTACAACGTGAATCAAGTGAGCAACAAAGTGAACAGATAGGGCCAGAGTAGGCAGGACATTGGGCAATGTCTTCCAGTTCATAACTGTTCTGACAAATACAGCAGCTGGAGGATTGCTGCGCGGAATCTATCGTGTCGATGAGTTCTATATGATCGCGGGCAATATAGAATTTACTACGTGTAATGACGGCAATAGCGGGCGCAAGAAAAAAGGCAGTACCCAGCGAAATAAAGTGGGCTAGGGCCTTGGCAGATTCGCCGAATAAATCAAGGTAGCACAATATGCCCACCAATGATGCGACAAACATTGAACCAACGCCGACCGGGTTAATGTCGTGAAGATAAGCTCGCCTAAATTCTATGGAGCGTGGACTTAAACCCAGAGGTTTATTTACGATTAAATCGGCTACCAGTGCACCTACCCAGGCAACGGCGACGATCGCATATACACCTAAAGTATTTTCGAACGCGTGATAAACGCCCAATTCCATTAGTAGTAATGCGATGGTCACATTAAAAAAAAGCCACACAACGCGACCGGGATGACTGTGAGTTAATCGTGAGAAGAAGTTGGACCAAGCAATAGAGCCTGCGTAGGCATTTGTGACATTAATTTTTAGTTGAGACAAAATAACAAAAATGCCAGCTAGTAGCAAAGCCGTGTCGGGGTTTTTAACAACGTAGCTGAATGCCATTATATACATACGTGTGGGGTCAGACGCATGCTGCGGACTTGCACCGTATTCCAGTGCAAGAACAGCTAACAGCGATCCGGCGAATATTTTCAATATTCCAACGATAATCCATGCGGGGCCCGCCGATAGGAGCGCGACCCACCAGCGGACACGGTTTTTCTTTGTTTTTGGTGGCAGAAAGCGAAGGTAGTCTACCTGTTCGCCAATTTGAGCTATGAGTGAAAACATTACCGCTGAGGCTGCGCCAAAGTAAATAATATTCACATTATTGCTGTTGTTTACCGCGTGCTGATCTAGGCCTGGAAATTCTGTCCAACGGTTAATAATTGAAGTTTCTTGAATAAATAGAAAAACAAACGGGGTCAGTTGAAGAACTACCCACAAAGGCTGTGTCCAAACCTGGAAACGGCTGATAAGTGTAATGCCATGGATAACAAGAGGCAAGGCCACTAGTGAGCACAATATATACCCTATCGCCAGAGGTATGGAAAACAGCAGCTCTAGCGCCATTGCCATAATTGCGGCTTCAAGCGCAAAAAAAATAAAAGTAAAAGAGGCGTAAATTAACGAGGTGGCGGTTGAACCGATATAGCCGAAACCTGCGCCGCGGGTGAGTAAGTCAATATCCACCCCATAACGGGCGGCGTAATAGCAAATGGGGATGCCCGCAAGAAGAATAAGAAAGCCAACCACAAGAATAGCAACCGCAGCGTTGTTAAAACCATAGCTAAGAGTTATGGCCCCACCAATAGCCTCCAGTGCAAGAAACGAAATTGCACCCAGCGCAGTAACGGCTACGCGTGAAGCGCTCCAGCGTCGTGCGCTCTTTGCTGTAAAGCGCAAAGCATAGTCTTCCAATGTTTGGTTGTTCACCCACTGATTGTATTTTCTTCGAACGCGAAATATTTCTTGGGTGGGATTCATTTCTTACTGCTCACATTTAAATACCAATTTAGTGCGCATGCACCATGTTGACGCCAATTTTTCTGGAAAGGCACCCCCAATCGCCCTTGTAGCAAGAAAAGAAACCGTCGTGCCTGTCGGGCTGCAAACATCGAGCCGCACACTTATTCATATCGTTTGTTGCATACGGGTGACCGTAACACCCTGATGAATAGCGCTGATATGCGTTAAATGACGTAGGTGTGTGCGTAGGTTGGCGAATAGGGTTCGTGGTGGATTTCCCAGATAATTCGTGCTGTAAGACATTCATCTGCGATCCAAGTGTGGATCACCCCCTAAAAGCGAGAAGACACTATGAGTACTCACTATCTTTCCAAAAACAGAGTCGCGCGTATGCTGCGTCGAAATTTCTCGGCCGCGTTGGGTGTGGGCGCTGTTGCGTTATTACTAGCGACAAACCCATCGGTGGCTGCAGTCAATACCACGGGTTTAGCGGTAACCGATACTGAAGTGACGGTTGGTATATTGCACTCAGTTACCGGCACCATGTCTATCAGTGAAACCGGATCGGTACAGGCAGAAAAGTTGGCCATTGAGCAAATCAATGCCACGGGCGGCGTACTCGGTCGAAAAATTAAGTTTATTCAGGAGGATGGCGCAAGTGACTGGCCAACCTTTGCCGAGAAATCGAAAAAGCTTTTAGTAAAAGATAGGGTGGCCGCCGTATTTGGGTGTTGGACATCGGCCTCGCGTAAAGCGGTACTACCCGTATTCGAGCAGTACAACGGCATGCTGTATTACCCGACTTTTTATGAGGGGTTGGAGCAATCGCCCAATGTGATTTACACAGGCCAGGAAGCTACACAGCAAATTATTGCGGGTATCGACTGGGTTGTAAAAGAAAAAGGTGCGAAGAAATTCTTTTTGCTGGGTTCCGACTATATATGGCCGAGAACATCTAACAAGATTGCTCGAAAGCATATCGAGAAGATTGGATTAAAGGTGGTGGGGGAGGAATACTACCCTCTAGGTCACACGCAATTCAATTCTGTAATCAATAAAATGAAATTGAAAAAGCCGGATGTTATATACGCAATTGTCGTTGGTGGTTCAAATGTCGCTTTTTACAAGCAGTTAAAGGCGGCGGGAATTGATATGACAAAAGAGAAGCCCGCACTACTTACTATCTCTGTTACCGAAGACGAGATTAGAGGTATAGGTGGGGAAAATATTGAAGGTGCTTATGCGGCGATGAAATATTTTCAGAGCCTAGATAACCCAAACAATAAGGCGTTTGTAAAGGCGTTTAAAGAAATGTGGGGAGAAGATATTGTTATTGGTGATGTAACCCAAGCCGCCTACCTGGGACCATGGTTGTGGAAGGCCGCAGTTGAAAAAGCGGGTTCATTTGATATTGACAAAATTCGGGCCGCATCTCCGGGTATTGAGCTAACAACCGCACCAGAGGGTTACGTGAAAATTCACCCCAATCACCACCTCTGGTCCAAAACTCGTGTAGGTCTTGCGCAACCCGATGGTCAATACAAGGTGGTATATGAAACCGACGAACTAATGGAACCAGACCCCTTTCCAAAAGGTTATCAATAAGCCGGAAAATCTTAAAAGCGCGTGGGGTTTGTAGAGGGCTCCACTCGTTTGAAATACCTGTAATCACAATCGATTTTATACATGTATTAGGGTGTAAAACCGGAAGCTAGCGAGAGGAGCAGCGCATGTTCTCTGAGTATTCTACGGCAGAATTGATGTCGATATTTGCCATGCAAGGGTTTGCCGGCCTTATCTTGTTTTCGGTATTCGTATTAATGGCACTTGGCTTAGCCATTATCTTTGGACAGATGGGTGTTATCAATATGGCGCATGGAGAGTTTATGATTCTCGGTGCATATGTTACTTACCTAATTTCCAATTTGTTTTCTGAATACATGCCGGCTCTGTTCAGCATGTACTTTTTCTTGGCAATGATTGTGGCCTTTTTTGTCGCCGGAGGGCTAGGTGCATTTGTAGAGTGGGCGATGATTCGACACCTATACAAAAGACCTCTCGATACCTTATTGGCAACCTGGGGTTTAAGCCTGATATTACAGCAATTTTATCGTACGGTATTTGGCGCGCGGGAGGTGGGGGTTAGTCTGCCAGATTGGCTAATGGGATCCATCCCCCTTACTGATGTCATCGACATACCCATAAACGGTTTGTTTGTAATGGCTTTAACGCTGGTCATTTCCGTGAGCGTGTATTTGTTGATGTTTAAATCGAATTGGGGGGTGCAGGTTCGTGCTGTAGTGCAAAACCGGCCTATGGCCGGCGCAGTGGGCATCAATACCGAAAAATCTGATCGAGTAACCTTTGCACTTGGTTGCGGTATCGCTGGGGTCGCAGGCTCTGCCTTTACTATGATCGGCTCTACAGGGCCAACAGCCGGTCAGCTCTATATTGTTGATACTTTTTTGGTTGTAGTTTTTGGTGGCGCACAGAGTTTGCTGGGCACAATTGCTTCGGCATTCACCATTTCTCAGGCGCAGTCTAGTATGGAATTCTTTCTGAGTGGATCAATGGCGAAAGTATTAACGCTGTTGGTGGTGGTTGGCATTCTGATGTTGCGCCCCCAAGGTTTGTTTGCATTGAAAATTCGCCACTGAACGGAGAGCTGGACTATGTCGATTAAAGCAGTAACGGCCTTTATGCCAAAACAGGATTTGGTGGGTTTTATAGTTTTGGCAGTCATTATTTTCGTCGTAATGCCTCTGGCAATGGATATTTTTCGATTAAATCTTGTAGGAAAATATTTGACCTATGCATTTGTCGCAGTGGGCCTAGTTTTATGCTGGGGTTACGGGGGTATTCTCAGTCTGGGACAGGGTATTTTTTTCGGTCTTGGTGGATATTGTATGGCGATGTTTTTAAAGCTAGAAGCCTCGACGCCCGAGGCTACGGCTATCCAATCTACACCAGGTATTCCAGATTTCATGGACTGGAATCAACTAACAGAGTTGCCTTGGTTCTGGGAACCCTTCCACAGTTTCTCTTTTGCAGTAATTGCAGTGATAGTAGTGCCGTCTATTTTTGCCTATATCGTTGGTGTGGCCATGTTTAAGCGCCGTGTGGGAGGTGTCTATTTTGCAATTATTACTCAGGCAGTGGCTTCAATTCTAACCATTCTGATTATTGGTCAACAAGGTTACACGGGTGGTGTTAATGGCATCACGGATTTGCGCACCTTACTCGAGTGGGATATTCGCAGTGATTCGGCGAAATATATTCTCTATTTTGTTAATGGGATTTTGCTGTTTGCCTGCTTGCTGTGCGCGCAGTTTGTGCGCAAGAGCAAATTGGGCCGTATTTTGCTGGCGATGCGTGAGCGCGAAGATCGCGTGCGGTTTACCGGTTACGATGTTTCCGATTTCAAAATATTTGTTTTTTGTTTAGGCGCGGCGTTTTCGGCTATTGGCGGCGCTATGTTCACACTACAGGTGGGTTTCATGTCGCCATCATTTGTCGGCATAGTACCGTCCATCGAGATGGTGATTTTCTGTGCGGTGGGTGGCCGCCATTCAATTATTGGGGCGGTCTATGGAACTCTGCTGGTTAACTGGGCGAAGACAACTTTCTCTGAATCTTTACCAGAACTTTGGTTGTTCGCAATGGGAGCATTGTTTATTGGAGTGGTGATGGCATTTCCATCGGGCCTAGCAGGTGTTTACAAAATGCATATAGAGCCTCGCATACAGAAAGCCATGAAAAAGATACGTGATGATTATGAAAATTCACGTGCTGTAAAGTCTGAGCAGTTAGGCGCAATAGAGTAGGAGGGTAAAATGAAAAAAGAAAATGATTTTGTCTTGTCTGTGGAGGATTTAACCGTTTCTTTTGATGGATTTAAAGCCGTAAATGATCTCTCCTTCTACGTTGAGGAAAACGAAATTCGAGTTATTATTGGGCCCAACGGTGCGGGAAAAACTACGGTTTTAGATTTGATTTGCGGGAAAACGAAAGCTACAGACGGGTCTATTAAGTTCCGAGGGAAAGAGCTTACGAAAATGTCAGAACATGCCATTGTTCATGCTGGCATTGGGCGTAAATTCCAGAACCCGTCGATTTATGAAGATCTCACGGTATTTGAAAACTTAGAAATCTCTTTCCCTCGTGGACACACCGTTTTTGGTGCTCTAGCTTTCAAACGCGATGCCGAAGTGACGGCCTCTGTAGAGGAAGTGGCCGAAACTATATTTTTGTCTGAACATCTAAACAACACAGCGGGACTTTTAAGCCATGGGCAAAAACAGTGGTTAGAAATTGGTATGTTGTTGATCCAGAAACCTGACCTGCTAATGCTGGACGAGCCTGTAGCTGGTATGTCTGTGGCTGAGCGAAAGCAAACGGCCGATCTACTTAACCGTATCATCAAGGACCGCTCAGTGATAGTAATCGAGCACGATATGCAATTTGTTGAAGATATCGCTCACCGAGTAACGGTAATGCATCAAGGTAAAGTGTTGTCAGAAGGTTCTATGGATCGTGTTAAAAAAGATCCAAAGGTTATTGAAGTGTATCTCGGACATTAATGTAGTGAGACAGCAGCGAGGATGAGCACATGTTTGAAGTTTTAGATCATACGGTTGGTTACGGGCAGAGTGAAGTTATTAGCAAGATGAATTTCGATATAAAGAAAAACGAAATTGTCGCCATAGTGGGTCGCAATGGCATGGGAAAGACAACATTAATGAAATCGCTTATAGGCATGATTCCAAGTGTTTCGGGTGAGATTAAGCTTGGAGGGAAAAACTTGGAAGGCTTGAAAAGCTATGAACGGGTAGCCTCAGGAGTTGCTTTTGTTCCACAGGGGCGAATGATTTTTTCTACGATGACGGTCAGCGAAAATATTAAAACCGGCCTTACAAGCGTAAAAGACAAAGATATTCCAGAGTATTTGTACGAATTATTTCCGGTTCTAAAAGAGATGAAGTTTCGTCGTGGCGGCAACTTGTCGGGCGGACAGCAGCAGCAGTTGGCCATTGCTAGGGCTCTAGCAAGTAAGCCAGATTTATTGCTTTTGGATGAGCCAACAGAAGGTATTCAGCCTTCAATTATTCACGATATGGCCAGAAACCTGAAACGTATTCGTGATGAAATTGGCTTGTCGATTATTGTTTCCGAACAGGTGCTTAGTTTTGCTTTGGATATTGCTGATCGAATATTTGTAATTGAGAAAGGGGAAATTGTTCGTGAAGAAGACCGAGCTTCGGTCGACGAAAAAAAAATAGCGGCCTATTTGTCTGTGTAAATGGGCCTCTAAGCGGCGTTAATAATATTGCATTTTTATCAATCGATAACTGGAGTACACCATGACCGAAACGATAATCAAAATTGATTTGAATTCTTCCCCTTACGACAACGAGAAGATCCACAACCGTTGGCATCCGGATATACCGATGTGTGCGATGGTTAAACCTGGGGATGACTTTATTGTGGAGTGCCACGATTGGACAGGAGGCCAGATTAAAGATAATGACGATGCTTCCGATGTGCGTGATGTGGATTTAACCCAGGTACATTTTCTTTCTGGGCCTGTGGGTGTGGAAGGCGCAGAGCCAGGCGATTTACTTGTAGTGGATATTCTTGATATTGGCACATTTCGCGAAAGCGAATGGGGATTTAACGGATTTTTCTCGAAAAAGAATGGTGGTGGGTTTTTAACCGAACACTTCCCCGAAGCGCAAAAATCTATTTGGGACATAAGCGGAATGTTCACTAGCTCTCGGCACATACCGAGTGTTGAGTTCGCCGGATTGGTTCATCCGGGTTTAATTGGCTGTCTCCCTTCAAAAGAAATGTTAGAGGAATGGAACACCCGCGAAAAAGAACTCTACGATACCGAGCCAGACCGTATGCCGGCACTCGCTACGCTGCCCTATGCGGACACCGCACACATGGGCACTATGAAGTCGGAGGAAGCCAAAGAAGCCGCAGCGGAAGCTGCGCGAACCGTACCCCCTCGGGAGCACGGGGGCAACTGCGATATCAAAGATTTGTCGCGGGGGTCGAAGGTCTATTTCCCTGTGTACGTTAAAGACGGTGGCCTAAGTGTGGGCGACCTGCACTTCAGCCAGGGTGACGGGGAAATCACTTTCTGTGGTGCTATCGAAATGGCCGGGTGGATTCACATGCGCGTGAATCTGATAAAAGACGGTATCGCCAAATACGGAGTCAAGAACCCCATTTTTAAACCAAGCCCTATTACCCCAACCTACAATGACTACCTTATCTTCGAGGGTATTTCTGTTGATGAGCAGGGCAAACAGCACTATCTGGATGTACACATTGCGTATCGTCAGGCCTGCCTGAATGCAATTGAATACATGAGTAAATTCGGTTACTCAAAAGCGCAGGCCTACACTATATTGGGGACCGCGCCGGTGCAAGGGCATATCAGCGGGGTGGTAGATATACCCAATGCCTGCGCCACAGTATGGGTGCCCACAGAAATATTTGACTTCGATATTCAGCCCGGGGCTGATGGGCCAACCAAAGAGCTGGATGGCTCCGTTGATGTTCCTCTCGCGCCTGATTTGGACTAATCGAAACCCGCGTTCTATGCACAGGGACGTACTAGGGCGGGTGTAATCGAACCGTAATGAATAATTAGTGAGGTAGTTTCTATGCCTGTTTATGATTACAAGTGTGCTGAGCACGGAGTCTTCCACGAACTCGCAACACTCAACGATGCAGCAAAGCCGGCGGCATGCCCCACCTGCAAGGGGCTATCAGGCCGGGTTATTATGGTAGCCCCCGAATTTTTGGGTATGGATCCGCATAAACGAAAGGCCGAAAGCACTAATGAAAAATCACAGCATCAGCCGGAATTTTCAACGGTAGATCGGCGGCAGCAAGATCATCACCATAAAAATGGCTGTGGTTGCGATAAACGCAAGCCAGGGAAATCAAAATTAATGTACACCGCAAATGGAGAGAAAATGTTTCCCTCTGCACGGCCGTGGATGATTAGTCACTAGGCGTTGTATATCCGCTATGTTGGGTCGCGTGCTTTAAAGAGTATCTTTGGACGCTTTCAATAGGTATTGGAAGCGTCTTTTTTTTATTTGATGCTCGTTAGGTTTTGACTAGATGCACACATCCTGGTGTGGACTATTTATTAGAGGGCTTTCGCCTTAGGCGCAAATGGCTAATGCCGGAGCTATATAGATAAGGAGGCGTTACAATCGCTATTAAAGGCCGACTAAACGACCTCGATCTATAATCTCCTTCGAATTATTTCGGTACAGCGCTGAAAAAAGAACGCTTTTAGTAATCGGCCAAATTTCATTACCTGATATGTCAATCCTGTATAGCTTATAGCACCTCGCTTTTTGGGTGACGCCTATCCACTACGCCAGCAGCCTAAGGTTTAAGCGGACACCGGATGCGGTGAGCTACTCGCGGGCCTCGAGATGATAGTGCGGGCGTTTTTCAGCCATTCTGCGTTGCCCCCCCTGGAAAATCGCAATCTTTCTATGCAAACTTGAAAGTTGGGTGAGCATAGCGTGTATCGCAATAGATAATAAGCATTAATAAATGGTAATAAGTCATAGAAATTCTAGTTAAATAGGGCGATTCTATATGCGATATAGGGTGTTGTTAGCCGTTTTTGTTGTGGGGTATGTGCCTGTGAGGGGGATTCGGTTACTGAGCAATCCTTGAAAGTGGCTCCCCAGCCACTATACCGCGATCACAAATATGATGGCGCAGCAGATCCGGTGGTTATCTGGAACAGCGTTGAAAATAAATGGTTTATGTTTTACACCAACCGCCGTGCCAACGTGCCCGGTTTAACCGGTGTTGATTGGGTGCACGGAACGCCCATTGGCATTACTGAATCAGAAAATGGTGTTACCCGGCAATTCCGGGCGGATGCCAACATTGATTATGCTGTAGATAAACCTATCTGGTGGGCACCGGATGTTTTTTACGGCCGCGGTGAATACCTTATGTATTGAACGGTGGTACCAGGCATATTCGATAACTGGAAACACCCGCGTTACATAATTCATCTGACCAGCCAAAACCTGTTGGACTGGCAGTATCAGAGCAGATTATCGCTCAATACAGAGAAAGTCATTGATGCCGATGTCGTTAAAGTCTCCGGAGGTAAGCATCGTCTGTATTACAGCTATGAGCCCGACGGTAAGTCCATTTACTACGCCGAAAGTTTGGACCTGTATTCATGGCAAGATAAAGGCAAGGTAAACGTCGATAGCCGTGGGGAAGGGCCGGTGGTGTTCCAGTGGCAGGGTTATTGGTGGATGATCGTCGATGCTTGGAAGGGCTTAGCGGTATTCCGCTCAGAAGACATGGAGCGTTGGCAAATTCAACCAGACCGGTTGTTAGAAGCTCCCGGTACTGGCATTGACGATGGTGTGAAGGGCGGGCACCCCGATGTGTATGTGAGTAACGGTCGGGCTTATCTATTTTATTTTACCCACCCAGGCCGTACCAAGGAAAACGGGCATTTAGACAATAGTGAAACGCGTAGAAGCTCTATTCAATTGAGTGAGTTGAAATTTGTAAATGATTGGTTGGTTACAGATCGGAATGAGCCCGTATATTTACAGTTGGTGGCTCAAAAATAGACCGTGCTGATGGCTTCGGCTGCGCGCTCAGTAGAGGATGAGCGGGGGTTTTGCAAGACAAAACGAATGGAAATTAACGAATGGACATTATTGCCCTTTAAGGATTTTTTACGTGAGGCGAGTTATGGATAAGCGATTGGTGGTAATGCTTGGAGCTACATTCACAATGATGTTGGCGGGGCCTGTATTTGGGTGGCATATTGCCAATGATTGTGAAGGCGAGACGTTAGGCGGGCGCCCCGCGGACATAGAGGGGGTTTTCTGGGGTGCAGAAACGACCCTTAGCAACGAGCAAGTCAGTACGGGCGCACAAAGCTGTAAGTTTGAAATTGCTGCGGGTTCAGAAGGTTGGCCATCCGAGGGTGGGCCTTTAGAGTGGGGGGCAATATTTTCATTTTTGGAGGATGTAAACGTTGGGCAAGAAGTGTGGCTTCGCTTCGACCTTTTTATTCCAGCCGGGTTTGATATTTGGACGAATACTGGAATGCTAAAATTTATTCGATTAGGAACGCGAATCGATACGCGGTCCACGGGTGCAATGGATATTTTGATGGGAGTTCCATCAGCGTCTCTTTGGAGCGCGGATTTAGAAAGGGATGTGAAGCCGCCGTTTGTTGCGAGTTTTGAGGGTGCGCCAAAATTAAAAATGGTTGGCTCAAGGCCGAGAAACGACGTGAAAACAGGCGTGTGGGAAACCTATGAGGTGTATGCAAAGATAGGCGTGAGCGGTGAGGCTGATGGCGGGCAGTCTATTGTTCGGGTTTGGAAAAATAATACTTTAATCGCTAATTTGGCCAATCAAATAACCGCTGTAGATGAAACCGGTAGAATGACTGGGCTCTATCTCTTCACCTATTGGAACGGCACAGCAAGGTCAGATCAACACGCTTATATGGACAACCTTTTCATTACCAACGAAAAGCCAGCGAATATAGATGAAAATGGAAACGCCTTTATTGGTGGAGAAACCTATGTAAAGGAATCTCAAAATAGTCAGATTTCAGTTATTACGGCGCCCAAAATGACGCAACTGGCGAAATAGGATGAACTTTGTTATTGCGCTAACACCATGGTCACCTCTATTAGTTGATTTTGGGCTTTCCAGGCCGCGCAGAGTCCAAAAGTAATGTTTAGAGGTGCCCCTATTGTTCGCGCTGTTTTTAAACGTTTGGACTGTACCAACTGACCGATAAGCCTGGTATATGCCTAGAGTATTACCTTCTTTGCAAGCCGTTGTTTATTGTGACGCGCTGCCCCTTTCGAAACTTTCATCAGAGTACATGACTCTCTTGCTGGGCTGGCTAGAGGCGCTCATGCCACATTCTGGTTTTCTAAGCGGTTTTTCTTTTCCTACACAGGAAAGCTTGGAGCGGTCTATAACGCCTGAGCGCTATCGCTTGTAATTGCACACTTTATAGGCGCAAACAAGTGGGCGCTTGATCTTGGCGCGCAGAGTTTAGTTTGACCGTATCCTCGTTGAAATTCATTCGGTTTGGTTTTTTCTAGCATCGGTAACAACGCGTTTATTCAGTATTAAAGTAGGCTTGTTCATTGTGATTATTACCTTAGTTCAATGGCGCTGCTGGTGTATGGTGCGCGGAGCTGGAGTTGACCTTTTATGTTTACGTTTAAAATAACGCCATAACTATAGGCTCTTGCGTCGTAAGCGATGTGCGTTTAATCATGATTCACAATAGAGTCCATACAGCCTCTGGTGTGGCTAATTTGTTAAGCCATAAGCTTGCTAGGAATGCTTTTATTCATGGAATTAATAAGGATATTAATTATGAAGAACCGAAGATGTCATTTTTTAAGTTTAGCCTCGGTCGTCTTTCTCAGTATTTTTGCGCCGTTAAGCGCCAACGCTGGTGACGGCAGTATTGATTCATCAACGGGAAATATGGAATTTGAAGTCAATTTTCGTTATCCGCCTAGTACGTCTCAAATAACCGATGCAAAAAAATCATTGACGCTAATGAGTCAAATGATCTGTGATGCCACCGACGGGCAAGTTCAAGTCACGGATATTCGCCTTACGGGCGGAGCGGTAGAAGAAGATAAAGCCGCTTTTTGGTATTACTCCGGCCCCTTTCGTTCGGGAGGGAGCATATTTTCTGATGGTAGCAGTTTGACGCGTCTGGGGAGCCATTTGTCGCTTTCGGATAGTGCGCAATTTAGAGCCGATGTACTTGCCCATGAAATGGGCCATCATGCCTTTGGTTTGGGGGAGCAATACGACGAGCAGAGTCGCTTTGGGGGGCCCTGTGGCATTGGCAGAGGCTTCGAGGCGGCGAATCTAGGGGAGAGGGATCATTCCTTAATGCAGCAATCTGGCTCGGCAGTCTGTGTGGGGGGCGCGGATGATGGCGACTTTTGTCGTTGGGATTCCGAGTGTGGCAGCAACAATTGCCAGCCCGAACTCATGAGTGAATTTAGCGTGGTGTCTAATCATGACTTGTTACAGGGAAATAGTACTGAAGCATCGTGCACCGATAGTTTTTATACCGGCGGCTATAACACGATCACCAGCCGTTGGGAATCCACTATGCAAACCTTGTGGCACGGAGGCGATTCGGACTGGGAAACGTTGGTAGAGAATTATTCCTTTATTACGGCGCCCGCCGGAAAACCAATAGAGGCTCCTCAGGCAAACTGTTTTATTGCCCCAACCTTTGATGAGGATATCAGCGGTAGTGATCAAGTGTTACTGGTTATCGATCGGTCCGACAGTATGTCTTGGTCTAGCCGTGATGATATTGTCGAAGTGTGTGATAACGGTTCAGATGATGACGGTGACGGCGATGTTGATGAGGCTGAATGTGCTGAATCCCGTATTAGCTTTGTGGCTGGTGCTGGCCGTGCGTTTATCGATTTACAGCGTAACGCAGGTATCGAAGTAGGCTTGCAGCAATTTAACTCAAACAACAATATTGTTCGGTCTATCGCAGCTCTGGATAGCAGTAATTCCAATGCGTTCAAGACGGATATAGACAACTTGAATCCATCCGGAACAACGGCGATTGGTAGCGCGCTAGAAGATTCTCTCGTACATTTCAATTCTGTTGCCGCAGCTGGTCGTTCGCAAACCGCTTTCTTACTCACAGATGGTTACAGTAATAGTGGGCCAGATCCAGAAAGTAAAGTTCAGGACCTGAAAGATGCCGACATTCGCATGTTTACAATACCCGCTGGCAGTGCAGCAGACGTTGAAGGTTTATCTGAATTGGCCGCTGGTACCGGCGCATATATGATTGCCGCAGATCCGATAGATGAGCTAACGGCTATTTATGCAGAACTTGCTGGCCAGTATTCGGGGGCAGGGCTAATTCTACCGCGTACGCCTTTTACGCTGTTGGGTAACGACAAGTACTGGGAGGAAGACTGTAAGAAAACCCAATACTGTGACAGGGAAAACTTCCAGGAACAGGAAAAAGCAAGGTTGGGCTCGGCAATAGCCAGAGGTGGCAAGGCCGATGCTCAGCAAGCGTTCGAGCTAATAGTGGAAAAAAATGCCGATGCCCTAGTGGCGTTTATTTCTGGTCGCAACCAACATATGAATACCTGGAGCCTTAATTTAGAGCTACACAGTCCAGATGGGTCTGTATTCAAAAACGGTTCGCCAGAATTTGTATACGATCCCTATTATATTTTCTTTCGTATACCTAACCCAGCGGCTGGTAGCTGGAAGTTGATCGCTGAAGCGTCTAGTGCAAGCGTGCAGGAGTCCATTGTGCTGAGCTTTGTTGAAAACCCAAAGCCAAAGCTATTGGCTGACGTACGGCCTCGAATAGTGGACCCTTCAACACCGGTTAGTATTTCAGCGTCACCTATTTATGCTATCGATATTGAAGGCGGCATTAGCCTGAAGGGTAAGGTAACCCGGCCAGACGGCAGTGTGAAATCAATCTCCTTGGTTCATGACAAAATGGGTGGTACATGGACGGCGGACTTCAACGATTATGTTGGCAATGGCGTTTATGAAGTTACCCTCGACCTAAATGTAAATGCTGGTGCGAAAACCATGCTTGGAGAATCAATATTTGATGGTCCGGAACGCATGCCAATTGATGTTGTACCCTTTGTTCGCAGTAAAACGCTCAGCTTTCATGTTATTAAGGGCTCATATCCCGAGTGTAAAAATGATGACTGTGATGGCGATGGTATTCCAAATAAGCGTGAGTGTGGGTTTGATATGGATAAAGACGGCGTGCCTAATGTTTGGGATACAGATTCTGATAACGACGAAATACCCGACAGTGTAGAGCTTTTATGGGACAAGAATAAGAATGGTATTCCCGATTCGTGTGATAACGAGAAAGGCAAATACGATGATCTTATTCAACAGCTGAAACTACTCTTCCTTTTAGAATCGCGCGCATTAGACAGTGTTTGCGATAAGCAATTTAAATTGGCGATTCAGCAGGTGGAGCAATCAATTACAACCTTAAAAGAGTTGATTGAGATCAGTGGCGACGCAGCCGATGAATTGATGCGCCTTTATGAGCATCAAAGTAAGCTTTATGAGGTGCTGCAGAGTGGCAAATTACAGTGCGAGGAAGTGGTTAAGGTTCGGAAGGAGCTGGAAGAAATTTCTCGATCTATTCTAGCGGTACTTGAAAAACTGAATCAGTAAGCGATTATGGCATAGTCCTACGGCGGCCCTAGTAAAGGGCCGCTATTAAAACGGACCCTAATCGGGCACATCCGCAGAAGTGCTCCCCCCCCAAACTATCTTTCGCGTTTAGCAATACCTTTACCCGTTACGGTAATGTAACGAATACCATATCGCGGAATAGCCGGGTGGAAGCGGTAGTTACATAAAAAAATCCCGCCATAAAAGCGGGGTTGTGACTAACGAAGTTTACTTTTATTGGCTAACGTTCAGCACAGAAACCGACAGATGTATCGATTTCTCCCGGTTGTAGTTGCGAATTCCAGCTCACGCCCCTAACATTCAGCAAATTACCGGTTTGGCCCCATTCACCATTCCAAAGATTGGTTAGGGTGCCTTCAATTGTTACTGTTACATCCCAGGTCATTACGGCTGAATCAGTATTGGCCAGTCTTAAAGTGCCGCAGTAACCTGCTCCCCAATCATTGTTCACATCTACCGTTGCCAGTAGCTTGCCGGCTTCAGCAGGTGAGCTAGAAGTGCTGCTCGAAGAAAGCGAGGTGCTGGAAGAGCTACTAGAGCTACTAGAGCTACTAGAGCTACTAGAGCTACTAGAGCTACTAGAACTGCTGGGTGGAATGGAACTTGAGCTTGAGGAAAGGGAGCTTGAGTTGGGCACACTGCTGCTAGAAGTGGAACTGCTTGAAAAGCTCGAAGGCTCTTCGCCCCACACCAAATCACCACTTTCGTTATATAGCGTAATGTTGTGTGCGAGTTCAAATGAATCGCTGTTTAACCCCGTGAACGATGGGTCATTGGTGTAGTCCCATCCGCCCTTTACGTAGTCACCAACAAAAATTTCCATTGTGGCGGTTCTCTCTGAATCACCGACTGGCGAGAGCGTTCCGGCAACACCCTCAATAAAATATAAGCCTGGTACAGTTCCCCACTTTTGTAGTGAAATTTGGTTTTTATTCGAAGAGTCATAGTACGCGGAAAGCACTAAGTTATTAATATCGTAGCCAGCCGTTTCCTCATCACTTAAATCCATAAAGTAACGGAAGCTTGCGTTAACCACTTCTCTTGGGGGGTAGGCTGTTGCGTTGTTCATTTTAATATTCAGCAGTGAACCAGATTGACGATCGTCACCATTAGGGTAGCCAACTTTTGCCGTCACATAGGCCTCTGGTGTGGAACGATCTTCTGGTTGTGGAAAGTCGGCCAG
Organism: Teredinibacter franksiae; assembly: GCF_014218805.1. NCBI lineage: Bacteria > Pseudomonadati > Pseudomonadota > Gammaproteobacteria > Cellvibrionales > Cellvibrionaceae > Teredinibacter > Teredinibacter franksiae. The sequence goes on from NZ_JACJUV010000001.1 coordinate 3,528,385, forward strand.
AGCGGTGCCGCCGTGTATGCCTACCAAGCCGGCTAAGGCGCCGGTGAGACCTGCATTCATATCGGTTGCAACTTCTGTCATGGGAAAGTCCGCACGATCTGTTGAAAAACTATCGTCGTCGCCGGGACCGCCTGCTATTGCACCATAAAGAATATGGCGAGGCTTTTCTGGGTCGTTTATATCATTGCGGTTACTGCCATGAGAGGCCCTGTGGTGCGCGGCCAACTGCCATTGTTCACCATAGCCCACAAGGTAGCTCAAATTGTGAGGGTTATCACCCATAATATAATTCAATTGGCGGGTAGCAAAGCTCGCTAATTGACTCTGAAAAGCTGGATTTTTTGTGTGGTCAGCGAGGTAGTTGCGATGTACCAGTGCTACCATGGAGGCCATTGCCGCAGCGCGCGCCGAAGCGAAGCCGTCCAAGTAGATCATGCCTCCCGGCGTGTAGCGCTTATTGTTGAGAAGCTCGTTCAGGTAATTGGTGCAATGTAACTCGTAGTCATAAAAACCATCGTAGCGCTCTGCGTCGGTGATCATTGTATCGTTTGCGTATTCGGGCAGCGCGGCAATATCTTCCATCAAGTAGTACACGGCATTGCGAATATCATCCCAGGCGGGATACCAGGCGAAGTGACCGGTATTCTCGGCAATTAGAGTGTAGTCCTCTTCGGCCTTGTGTAAATACTCAGGGTTTTTGGTGGCAATATACAGCCAGCCTGCCGCCCAAGGGATTTCGTCTTTGGCTCCAGAGCTGGAGTTGTAGTAGCTCATGGCATAGTTGTAGCCTTCGTTATCAATCATAGAGTTGGTGTAAGTACCGGGGTTAGGGTCTTTGCCTCCGTGGTCGAAATCTTTTGTTTGATAAGCAAAATCAAAAAGTTGTTCGGCATGCCTCAATAGTTCTTTTGCGTAAATAGCATCCTGAGGGTTATTAACGCTATTCTTGTCAAAAATAAGGGATGCAATGGTAAGTGCCGCGGCTGTCTGGCCAACTAAATCCGCTCCGGGATTTTCGATTGTGAGTTTTATCGCTGGGCGATAGGTGTCCGCGCCGTGGAGTTTTTTCAGTTCGAGCGCTTGGGTCTCAGGTGCAGCCCAAAGGGAGTGATCAATTACGCCGTCCCCCACTTGCCCGTAAAATTCATTTTCTGCTACATGAGCTTTTAGAAAATAGTCACTCACCCAACGTATGTTGTCCAGAACATAGGGTAATTGGCCACTTGCTTCATAGGCGTCCCAAAATTCAAGGACACCCCAGCCCATAATGCTGCTGGAAAAAGCCATCGGCAGGCCGAACTTTACATGATCACCGGCGTCGTGCCAGCCTCCAGTTAAATCCAGGTTGATAAACTCACCAAATTGGTTGTACTGACCATCGTCCAAGTAAGAATCGCCGCGCCACTCTACTCTGTTAGGTAGAAAACCTGCGTGAAGATCTGTTGCAAGGAAGTCGTTTTCTTCATCCGGTAGCGCACCAGATCGCTGAGCTTCGTAGAAGTAAATTGATTTTTGTAGCGCTTCTACATAGTTGTACTCTGCGGCGTTGGTGGATACGGTGATAAGTGCAAAAGCGGCCATAGTCAGTGGGGTGATTGTTTTTTTTAAACGAGACATAGTCTCCTCCGTTATATTCGCGAAAAGCAACTCGTTACCAGCAGGTGTATCGCAGCATTTATTATTGAGGTGATGATGTTTTTCAAAAAAGTGAAGCTAGTACAGCTGTTGCGGGAGCCTAATCTAGCCGCCGTAGAAAGTAAAAGTTGAAAGTTTGGGCCTTGTACGTGGCGCACCAAAAAATTTGATTTCGATTAAATTTTGGCTTGAATAAAGCAATGGTAGCTCGCAGACAATTCTTATAAATGGTGTTGATAGTACGAGGTAATAATTATTTTGTTTCGTTGGCGCTGAGGGAATGCGGAAATATAATTGGGCGGTTTTTACACTTTTTTTTAGGGCGCTCGCGTACACAGGTGTGATTATTTAGAGTTGCCAAAGTGCAGATTACTAGTAGCATCTCCAGTTATCGTATTTTCTATGCTTTAGTGGTTTCGGTGACTGTTTTTGTAAGAATCTGTTGTCCAGAACTATATTGCTTCCGCGGTCGAAATGAGAAATCTTGATATTCTACTAATTTATCAGCTTACTTGAATACGGTATAAAAAATGTTTGCCATCACTTTACTTCTACAAAATTCCAATCAAAACGGGAGCAGTATCCATTATTGCTGTCAAAACTGGATTGACTGTCTGGGGGAGATGTTTTAGTGCTGATAAGGGCTCCTGGCGAAACACTGGAATCAGTACCCCCGCGAATAATTCCACCGTTGGTTCCGCTGCGGAATGTGGGCGAATAGGCGTAACAAATTAGGTCCGTATCAAATTCAATGTGTAGATGGGCGCCAAAGCTTTTGCCGCCGGTGTTCCCGTAGAAACCAATGGTAGTGTCTTTATCGACCATCTGAGACTTGGCTATAGAGATGCTCTTTAAATGCCACATGCGGCAAACAACACTAATCACACTGCCTGCTACTAAGCGTCCCCATGATTTTTGCACTTTAACATTGTTGTAGCGAATGATTATTGTGTTTCCCGTGTTAACATCTGGCCCAGCTTCCAATACATTCCCCGTGCCAAGTGAGTAGAGGCGTGTATTGCTCCTAGCTAGATCTGTATAATCGCAGCCGTAGTGCGAAAAACCGTTTTCCCGTAGATACCTAGCATCCTTGTAGCCAGCGGTGCAGCGCATTGAATTAATCGGCTGAACTAAATTTTGTTCACTCATGATCAGTCCTTGTTGCTATTTTTTGCGGAAGTGTAATAAAAGCTTTTCTACGGCATGGAGGGAGTTTTATCAATGAATCATGTTAACTATTTGACGCATGACAAATGAGGTTTTTAATTATATCGTTTTGGTGTTTTATAGGCTGGTCTGTAGTCAAGCGATATTTCTATGGCTGCACTTTGGGTTTTCTCTAAGACTGTTATTTCTATGCTGCCGATATCAGTGAGGTATCCATTGTTTGCCGCTGGTAACTTCGTCAGAAACCTGAAAAATAATGCTCGTTAGTATTTTAGTTCTAATGGGGGGAAACACTGGCCGATATTCTTTATCCATCGATATTTGGTTTTCGATATCGATCTGGTGTTTGGGGATATTTTAATTGCTAGCGTTGATACTGTGTACAATGTTGTGCCCAGTATTTAAGTTGATCGAGGATGAAACTAAAAGCACCCGTTTGTTTGGTGCTATTGAAGTTGGTGTGGGTGTTGAAATTAATTGTCCTGGTGTTGTCTATGGTGATGGCTATTGCCTAGCTAATGTCGATTGGTTGAATGAAAGCGAGTAAAGATCGTTTGTGTTTCTGCTCTTGCTTGGAAATTTCGTGTGGCAACATAGTTGCGTTGCTCAGCGAGAGCCGTATCACATGGCTGTGATCAGCCAAGTAGAAAACGAAATATTTAATACTAACGCCTTCTGAACCATAGGTGTGGTTGTGCCGATTCGCTGGCGGGCAACTAACGCTGGTTACCCCTCAAATTGCGGTAGGCTATTCAAGAATTTTTTACCAGCACCAGATATCCATAAGCTACCGTTCTTAAACTTTGCCGCAAAGGCAAGCCGGCCAAATAGCGCGGAAATAACGATAACGAGTACCAGCGTGATAGATACACCGATTAATGCGCCGTTGTCGGTTGCCGCGCCCATAAAGATACCGGCTGTTGTTAATGCAACTAAGACCCACTGAAAGGCAATAAACATCTTTCTCTTTTTAATGTGTTTGTCACAGAGCGGCAGTTCGATTTTAAACTTCTTTTGAAAGATCAGTGCAAGAATAATCGTTAAAAGCAGGGCCACCAATATAGTGAGGTATATCCAAGGGTTTAAATAGGTTAGCTTAACTTTCTTTTTGTTTTGTGTGTCATCGTTACATTTAAAGCAGCGGGATGGCAACGTATCCTCTGGGGCCATAACAATATAGCGCCCTTTGCGTTTAATATCGCCGGGAGTAGAGTCGACCAGCTTGGCCTCCGGAGGGGTGTAAGCGGAATCGGTGGTCATCTGGGTATCCTTATGCTTTATATCAGTCGATTAAGTAATCATATATTGTTGAGAGTCGATTTGTAGCCTGTACGCGGGTTTTATTGTGTTATTTGACTTTTTTGATCTGTTATACCGTTACGCTTACCTCAGAAGGCCGAGCCTAGCCGGATCGTAGGGTGTTTCCCAGGTACGTTTCCATGATGAGTTTACATGTGTGGATGGCCCTGTAAATCGGCTCTCTAGGCTGTCCATATGGCGTCCTCACAGCTCCGGCATTGGCTTTTCATATGCTTGATTCAGTAGCCCTAGCCTTTTTGATTATGCGGGGGGGGGTTGGTGCTGTATGTTTTTTGCGCAAAAACTCGACAAATGCCCCTTAAGTCTCTATAGTGCGCGCCCCTTGTGCCTATCGAAAAACACACGTTATTCGCTTCGCTCCCCCTATTTTGTATTTGGACACTTTCATTGATTACTACAGCAAACATCACCATGCAATTCGGCGCAGCGCCGTTGTTCGAAAATATTTCCGTTAAGTTCGGAGCAGGAAAACGCTACGGGCTTATTGGCGCTAACGGCTCTGGCAAGTCCACGTTTATGAAAATTCTTAGTGGTGAGTTAGCGCCCACTTCCGGCACGGTATCGTTTGAGCCGGGTGTGAAAGTCGGCACACTTAGCCAGGACCAGTTCGCGTTCGAGCAATACAGCGTGATAGATGCCGTGATTCAGGGCGATGTTGAGCTGTGGAAAGTAAAACAGGAGCGTGAGCGTATTTATAGCCTGCCTGAAATGAGCGAAGAAGAGGGCATGCTGGTGGCCGGTCTAGAAAGCGAATTTGCAGAAATGGACGGTTACAGCGCAGAAAGCCGCGCGGGAGACATACTTTTGGAGGCCGGTATTGCCGAGCAATATCACTTTGGCCCTATGTCGGAAGTAGCCCCAGGCTACAAGGTTCGTGTGTTACTAGCACAAGCCTTGTTTTCCAACCCTGATATTCTGCTGCTAGACGAGCCCACAAACAACCTAGATATTCACACCATCGGTTGGCTGGGCACGGTGCTTAATGAGCGCAAATGTACCATGATCATTATTTCGCACGACCGTCACTTTTTAAATTCGGTGTGTACCCACATGGCAGACATAGATTACGGGGATTTGCGTATATACCCCGGTAACTATGAAGCCTTTATTCAGGCTTCTACGCTCATTCAAGAGCAGCTGCACACCGAAAACGCCAAGAAATCGGTCGAAATGGAAGAGCTGCAGTCGTTTGTGAACCGTTTCTCCGCCAACGCATCGAAGGCAAAACAGGCCAGCTCACGGGCCAAGCGCTTAGAGAAAATTTCACTAAACGAAATTAAGTCCTCTAGCCGACAGTCGCCCTATATTAGCTATCAGCAGTGCAAAAAACTGCACCGCCAAGCATTAGTGCTGGAAGATTTGGCGCACGGCTACGACGGCGAAGCGCTGTTTAGTAAGGGCAATATTATCCTGGAAGCCGGTGCACGCCTTGCTGTTATTGGCGAAAATGGTGCTGGAAAGTCCACTTTTTTACGCTGTCTTATTAGCGAAATACAAGCTAACAACGGTGTTGTTAAATGGGCAGAAAATGCCACACTCGGCTATTGCCCACAAGATAGTACAGGGGATTTTGATTGCGATTCCACGTTGTTTGAATGGATGTCGCAATGGCGCCAGCCCAAACATGACGACTTGGCCGTACGCGGCATGCTGGGACGCCTACTGTTTACCTCTGACGATGCTAATAAAAAAGTGCGCGTGTGCTCCGGGGGCGAAAAAAATCGCTTACTCTTTGGCAAGTTGATGATGATGGATACCAATGTCCTGGTAATGGATGAACCCACCAACCACTTAGACATGGAGTCGATTGAAGCGCTGAATACGGCGCTTAAAAAATACGACGGCACCATAATTTTCGTTAGCCATGACAGAGAGTTCGTATCGTCGCTGGCTACGCGTGTTATCGAGATTAAAGATCAGCAAGTGCTAGATTATCAGGGCAACTACAATGAGTACCTTGCCCACAAAAATAAAGAAAAGGAGCAGGCGGCGGCTTAAGGCCTCTTATCTACTTTAAACAACTGAGCAAGCGCCAAAATTTTTAGATCGGGCGCTTGTGTGCCGTTCTGTCCATTCCGGGCGAACGTTTATGTTTTAACACGCGCCCATGCGTATTGCCCTTAGGGCAATTAAAAATCACGCCTGTATCATTCCTTCTTTACTCGAAATCGCCGGGCCCATGAGCGTTCGCCTGCACTAATGGTGCACCCCTTTATACCCATGCCCACGCCTAAGTTGTACCTATTCGTGCGCCGCCCCAAGAAACCCCCTTTGCCCGTCATTCATTCTATAGAGCTAGTTGCGGTATCAATATGTGTGCCGTCATTTGATATGATATATCAATGGAGCTAAGCCTAGTACCTGTTGTGATAATTCGCACAAAGTTTAGTTTGAAATTAACGAGACTATTTTTATTTGGTAATAATAGTTTGTTTTTAAATGCGGGTGAGAAAACACATAGTGTTTTTATTAACGCGAAATAAATAGGCCTGTTTTTCGTTATTTTTAGAAACTATATATAGGCGCGAGGTTGTTATGTATAAATGATTGAAGACAAGAAGACCGTTGCTCTGATTAAATCACCCAACCTCTAATGTAGAAGGTTTTCTCAAGTACCATAGCCCCAATAAATAGCGTAAAAGGAGTTTACGATGATTATTTCAGAAGACCAGTTTCGGCTCAGGCAGCGTTTCGAAGATATTGAGCTGGGTAGAGTTATCCCTCAGTTCTTTTTAAGGCCATGCCGCCTAAAAATACTAATGGTGGTAGACGGGTTTCCAGGAAGTTTTTTGAATGTTTCCTATAGCCATTCCTATTTTGGCTTATCCGCTGTGTTAGATACGCTGCGCGATAACCCTGAACACTTTGTAAAATTTGATGTGACGCGCGCACACAGGCAAACGGATACCTTCAAGCCGAACCCTGCTACAGATCCAGATTTGCACGATAAGTACGGTCCGCATTTCGAAAATTTTCGTTTTGATCAGCCGGGTTTCAATGTTGACGAATACGATCAGATTTGGTTTTTCGGTGCGCGAGGGAACCCATTGGATAGCCAGCGTCTATCGATCGATGAGCTGGAGGTAGTATCGCGTTGGATGGATGCCGGTGGTGGTGTTTTTGCTACGGGTGATCACGCTGACTTGGGTGCATCATTGTGTTCGGGTATACCTCGGGTGCGCAGTATGCGTAAATGGACAGCAGCACAATCGGTACCCTCCGGAAGTGGAGTGAATCGTCACGACACCTTGGATAAAGGTGACAATTCGGTCTACACCTTCGACGATGAGTCGGACACCACCCCTATGACGATAACCTACAAAAAATATGCGCTAAATTCTTTTTCCCCGTTCGTAAGGCGACACCAACCTCATGCGCTCCTGTGTGGGCAAAAAGGTGTCATCGATATACTGCCTGATCACCCACATGAAGGCGAGGTGATCGATACCGCCGGCATAAACTTGTCCGCAAGCTTTAGCTTTAATGGCTATAGCAACGACGAATTTCCAAGCGCTACTGTTTCGGGGCCAAAGCCAGAGGTTGTTGCTTGGGCGCATGTTAAATCAGACCACACAGCCGTATCCGATCTAAACAAAGGCTTTGTTAACGCAAAAACGTTCGGCGCTATCGGTGCATATGATGGTCAAGACGTGGATATAGGGCGAGTGGCTGTCGATTCAACCTGGCACCATTGGTTTGATGTGAATTTAACCGGGCGTCCTCAATCAAGGTTGGACAGCCCACCTAACAATGCTTCAAACCCAAAAACGGAGGGTTTCTTATATGATGCAGCAGGGCAGGCGGAGTATAGGCGCATTCAAAATTACTTCCGTAATGTGGGTATGTGGTTGGCCGATAAACCTAAGCAGCGTTGTATGTTTATACGTGCACTATGGGGAAGCCTGATTCGCTATCCTCTCGTAGAAGAAATCCATTCGCGGTTGACTATTTGGCAGTTGGGAGAGCTAGCACGAGACGCTATTGGTAGAACCTCCAGTAAATGTACCCTAAACCGTTGGGTTATCGATTTATTTCCTGTCGAAGTATTAGATCCTTGGCGTAAATTCGAACTGCCGGATGACTTTCCTGGCCCCTGCCTAACCTGTCCGCCGCTGGAGTCGCTGGAGATATTTACGCTAGGTGGCATTATGCAAAATATTGTTGAAGTCACCGATATCAAGTCAAACGCAAGGCTTGAGGAGGTTGACGAAAAGCTATTGTCAGAGGCATTGGTGAAGGGGGCTGAAACGGGTTTACAGTTATTTGTGGAAAACTTTAAGCAAAGCATCAGTTTGAGCGAGAAATTTGTATCAGATATTGGTGCGGCAGCAAAAGACCTACCAAAAGCCTCGTGCTTTGAAGCACAGTCCCGTCCTGTTAGCTGTAAGAAGAAAACCACAGAGCTAGCCTAGGTTTGACACATTGGCATTCAATGCTGCAGGCTTTATGGCCTGCAGCATGCTTGCTGTGCATATTATTGGCGACATTGCCCGCACCGACTTAGCGGGCTTTCATACATCCGGGTGTTTCCATATGGGAGGTACTGGGTGCCCAGGATCTGTGCAATCTGTTACCTATATAGTTACCGCTTGCGAGAAATGTAAGCGGCGACCCTGCGTTTAGTTATACCCACATTTTTGGCGCAGGAAAGCTTTAGGCTTGCTACAGATGGTTGAGCAGGACTAGTCACGAATGGTTAAGCTTGTGGATGATGAATACATAAATCGAGTTTATCGGATATGATCAGGGCTAACTTTGGAGATTGAAAGTAAGGTTGGCGACATACTTGCCAAAGGTTAGCTAAAGCGTTAAAAGCGCTTTTCAAAAATTAGTAAAATAAGCGGATGTCCGGTCGCTAGCCCTCTAGTTCCAGTCAGGGTTCATTGTATTGCAAAACCGCGCGTAACCAAGTAATACTATGACCCTATAATAGCCGTCTACTTTTTCGACGCGTATGTGATCAACTGGATTGCCATAATAAACGTGGTTACATGCTCGATAGTAGTTAGTTGGGCGAAAGCCTCATTAAGTAGAATAGTGGTTGGCAGAGAAGCAATAAAAAATGAGAGTGTGAATGGCAAAGGCACAAAGTAAAACACAGAAAAAAATTGAGAATAGTATTAGAAGCGTACTCGTCGATGTGTGTGAGCAGAGTTTAAAAGATGTGGATGGCTTTCAGTGGATCACTCATCAGGTAAATTTTACGGATTTTCCCGCTAGCTTAATGATCACAGTAGCCTTTGATAATGATGCAGATTGTGAACGGCCCGAATGTAGTGGGGGCGCACCTAATATCAGGAAGTTAATCCAAGCCAAATTGCTAAGAATTGGCGTGAAGCTTAAGGGGGTTAATAACCAAATTTTATTTGATTCCGAAGAGTCGTGCGAGAGAGATCATGATGGCGACTGGCAGGTGAGGCTTGACGCCAGAAAGGGGCGGTCTATTCCAAGAAATCGTCCAGATCATGCTTGATAAAATCCACCTATAAAAATATTTTGTAATGGATGAGTCCAGTCTTTTTGGCTGATCTACATGGAGAGTTTTACTGAGTGCCCACCTACAGGTTCGTGCTCCCATGTTAGTCGAGCCTTCTTTTGGCTTAAGAAGCGCACCCTGTGCGCCCACAGACATGGCGTTTAGGGATTGTAAGTTGTGTGGTTATTTAATGCAGATAGCGAGTAGCTCCTCCCCGCTATATAAATATTTTATCGATTAGGGCGTGAGTAGTGTGCCGCTTACATTATTTGAAAGACGAGCGGTATACCGGGTAGAACGTCGTATGTCAGGTAGGCACTCCAGCCTGACATGAGTTTGCGAAATCCGGATAGAGATTTACCCGAGATGCGAATGTTGGTTTGCATATGCTGGGTAACGTACTCGCCAGCAGGGACCCGTATATGCGATATAGCCATATAGGCAATTTCTCTGTCTTCCTGCTTAAGGATAATAAATGAATCTTCCAGCTCGAAATCGTAAATCGTAGGGTTTAGGACCTGCAAGGGGAAGTTGATGGATATTTCCCCTTGCTCTTTAAGCAGTGACATCATTGAATCCATTTTTACATCAACTTCGCTCCAACCAATGGCGTATTCCATTTTAAGCGCTTGGGATTTATGGTGAATACTTACAAAAATGCTGCTGTGAAAAATAACACCTAGGCTAAAGAGTACGCCAATGACCAAATAGGTGTATTGTCTAAGCCTTGGTGTTAAGGGTTTTATGTTTTTAGCTTGTGGCAAAATAGCGCTTGCCAAATAGGTGCCTGATGCAATAGCAAAACTTAAGACGAATAAATTCAAAGCAAATATATAGGCTGAAACCTCGATTAGAGTAAGCTCGTTTTGGTTCAGCCAATACTTTCCTATATAAAGTGCAGGCAGTGTGAAAATCGCGCCCCAAAAAACGGTGAATAAAAAGTGTTTGAGCAGCAGGCGTAAAACAGCGTTGTACTTAATGCCATGGCGCTGGAGTGTTGGGGTAATAAAGTCAATACTAAAAGTGAAGGCCAAAAAAAGTATGCTTAATACTTCCGCTATTACTCTTGTGTAGGTGTATGGGTAATAGCCAATGGCGAGAATAATCATCTGTGAGATGACATACAGCAGTATAAGTTTGGATTCTTCAGTGGCCTGCATCCATAAAGGCAGCTCTTTTCCTTGCCCATTTGGAAATCCTTGTGATTTCTCATAGGCAGCAGAACATTTTTCTTTTATTGGAAAGAGCAACAGCGATGCCATAACAAGGGAGCCGCCCGAAACCAACCCCGCCAGCACAACTTTAGACTGCGACGAAAAGAAAAAATCGACAATAATATCGGCTGCTCGGTGCCACGAACTTGGGAATAAATAGCTCAGTACCGCCTGATAAATTGCCTGCTGATGTTTCACTCCAAGAAAAGCGCAGGTGCCAAATATGACAAGGCCTGAAAAGAAGTAGAGCAAAAGAAAACGCGATGATTGCTTTGAGTGCAAAAAATTGGCTTTGCTAATGCTTGTGAGGACTAATGTGAGTTTGTACACTACTTAAAATGCCCGCGTGTATGAGTTTTGGAAATGCTACCACAAGGTGACATTGCTTTTGTTGTCTTCTTTAGCCGTGGGCTGAATGCAATGTAAGGCCTGCCCTTTGGTGATCACGCGTACCTTTGCCCTAAGTTGTTGCCCGTATGATATCGCTAATTATGGAAGTTTTACTTTACGAAGTAGCTTTATAAAACGATATTCCAGTTCTTTTGGTTGAAAGGGTTTCGATAAATAGTCACTTACACCAGCCTCTAACGCATTAACCACTCTTTCTTTTTCGGTTGTGGCGGTTAGCATGAGAAACGGAATGTGACAGTAATTTTCAGCGTTCCTGACGAGTTTAAGCAGCTCCAAACCGGATACTTTTGGCATGTCCCAGTCGCAAATTATTATGTCTATACGAGTACTTTTCATTATCTTCCATGCCTCGTCGCCGTTGGGGGCAATATGAATTTTCTGAACCCCAATGTCCTTAAGGCACGAATTTACTACGCTGCGTATAGATTCCATATCATCTACAACTAGCACGTTGATCGTTTGAAATATTCTATCCATCTTATCCATAAACTACCCTACCATGAAGGCTTAGTGTCGCCAGAAGAGACTGCTGGGATTAGCTATAGTCGATAGGGGAATAATAAGCGATGCAACCAATAAAATGTATTTCATGCGCGATTCCTTTTTGAGTTGTAATAATCATATATGCGTCGAGGAGGATATTTGTTCGTGATCATTGGGAATTACGGTCTTCCGGCCCACTACCTCCGATAGTTGTCACGAAGACTCTATTCCAAATTCACCTCCATTGCGCGTATATGAAAAACGAAAAGTGTTATGTTAGCCCGTTATACAATATAAGGCCAAGTAGGTGGCTACGCTGACGTATATCAAGACCTGCTTAAGCGCAGAAAAGGTTGAGGCCATGTCGGCAGTTGAAGGTAAAACGGAAGGTTAGGCGTGTGCCAAAACAAATGAATTTCCGCCTCGGTAACGGCTCTTACATTACTCTATTAAGTTGAATCTATTTAACCGTGCGCGGGAATGACTAAGCCGCAGGGATGGCGGAGTCGAGGTCATAGAAAGAAGGAGGGCAGTGATGACAAAAAACGAAAATCATCTCACCACTAATGCCGCTACCCCGATACCCATTAACACAAGGGCCTCTATAGAAACCGAAGCCAAAGCCGGAACCCCGCCAACGGCCATTAAAGACCCAGCACCCAAGCACCCAAGCCCAGCGAGCCGGGCAAACAGGCCTCCAGCCCGCTTGCGAGAGCGGCCTTGAGCGGTCTTCAAGGCCACGCTGGCGGCTTTAAGCTCCGGTGCAACCTTTGCTAATTCTTTAACTTCAGAAATGGTATCAAAAATTAAATGCGGTACCTGTGGAAACTTTTCCATCCATTCAGGTGCGTGGTACTTAAAATCTTGCCACAGGGTTTTAGGGTGAAAACGCTCACGCACCCAGCGTTCCAAGTAGGGGTGAGCGGTATCCCACAGGTCTAGTTCGGGGTACAGCTGGCGACCCAACCCTTCTATATTCAATAAAGTCTTTTGCAGCAGTACCAATTGTGGTTGTACCGGCATTTGGTAGCGTTGGGCGGTTTTAAATAAAGATATGAGTGCTTCGCCGAAGGAAATTTCAACCAGTGGTTTTTCGAATATGGGTTCGCATACGGAGCGTATAGCCGATTCAAAACCGGCGATGGAGGTGTTGCGCGGTACCCAGCCGCTGAGTACGTGTAACTCGGCTACTTGGCGGTAGTCGCGGCGAAACATGGCGAGCAGATTGCGGGCGAGGTAGTACTGGTCTTCGCGGGTGAGGGTGCCCACTATGGCCATGTCTACGGCCATGTAGCTGGGGTTTTGTGGGTTTTCTTTGGAAACGAATACGTTGCCGGGGTGCATGTCGGCGTGAAAAAAGTTGTGCTCAAACACCTGGGTAAAAAAAACTTCTACACCGCGTTCGGCTAGCAGCTTCAGGTTGTAGTCGTGTTTTTTTAGGTTTTCAACGTCAGTTACGGCGTGGCCGTATATGCGCTCCAGTACCAGTACGTTGCCGGTGCTGTAGTCCCAGTGTACTTCGGGTATATACAGCATGTTGGATTTTTCGAAGTTACGCCGCAGTTGCGAGGCGTTGGCACCTTCGCGGGCGAGGTCTAGTTCGTCGAATATGGTTTCTCGGTAATCGTCTACCACCTGCACGGGGCGCAGTCGTTTGCCTTCGCTGGTGAACTTTTCGACCAGTTGGGCAATAAAGCGTAGTAGCTGGGTGTCTTTTTCAATGATAGGTTCGAGGTTGGGGCGAACCACTTTTACTACCACGTTTTCGCCGCTGTGCAATACGGCTGTGTGCACTTGTGCCACCGAGGCGGAGGCCAGTGGTTGTTTGTCGAATTCTTTGAACAGGTTGTCGACGGTGTCTTTAAGTTCGCGCTCAACAATATCAATAAAGGTGTTGCTATCGAAGGGGGCCACGTTGTCTTGCAGGTGGTCTAGCTCTTCGACTATGTCGGGCGGTAATAAATCGGGGCGGGTGGACAGTAGTTGTCCGAATTTTACAAAAATAGGACCCAACTCTTCGCACGCGTGGCGAATACGTTTGCCGCGATTTTCTTTTGGGGTGGGGTAGAGTTTATAAAGTAACAGCAGGAGTTTGAGTGTGCGTGGGCTGTAGTCGGGGTGCACGAGCTCGTCTAGCCGGTAAAGGCCAATGGTGTGCAGTATTTTGAGTAGTCGAAAAAATTTTCCCACGGTGCCTTTTACCTGTTGTTACCTATTTTTATCTGGATTTTCTGGGGCTGTGTGTTTTTTGTTTTTGGTTTATTGCTGTTTTTTAACGGCGCCAAGGTGATTTATTTTGGCTTCCAGTCGGTCTGTTTGCTGGCGTATGCGGTCTACCGCTTCGCTGTAGTTGTTGAGTTCCGTTTGGGCGGGTATGGCCCGCAACTCTTCGGTGAGGAATTCATTGATAAAGCGCGGTGCGCGTTGGCTTCTACTGCGAAGCCAGTCGAGCGCTGCGTTGCCCGCCAGTGCCAGTTGATGTGCGGGCAGGTCGCCAATGACTGATGAGAGCGCGTCTTCCCAGTCGATATCTACATCGTTAAAAATATATTGGTATTGCTCTAGGAGGCCAACGTGCCCAGAAACCGTCACGCCACTGTTGGCTAGGCTGGAGTTTGAGCTGAATACCAGCCCGATAACGCTCAATAGTTTACCTTCGAGTGTTGTGGTGGCTTCTAATTCCGGGTGGGCGCTGAGCTGCAGTTGGTCTTCGGCAACGGAGAGTTGCAGGAAAAGCGCTGGCTGGCTGGTGTGGATGTTTAGGTGCTTACCGGAGAGCGCGCGGAGTTTGGTGCGCGTACCTGGGTCGTAGGTTAGTGCGGCATTAATGGCCGCTTCCAGCGACATCGCCATTGCCGTCGCTAGGGTTGGATCTTGAGTGTCAGCTAACACTATTTGAACCATCTTTGTTGAAGGTTAAGGTGGGCAACAGCTGATACCGGTGCGGGCTTGCGCTGAAATAGTACGGCTAGTGGTTGCATGTTGTTCTCTTCGATGGGTAAAACCCCTTCCTTTGCTTTTGAGTTAGCACTACTTCTGTCGCTCGCTCAATCACATCACTATAGGAAAAATAAGGCGAGTGCTGGTAGGCCCTAGGCTTTTATGCCTTTGTGCAGAGCAACTACGCCGCCGGTCATGTTGTAGTACTTACATTCGGCAAACCCGGTGTTCTCCATCATGCCTTTAAGGGTGTCTTGATCGGGGTGCATACGAATACTTTCGGCCAAGTAGCGGTAGCTCTCGGCATCGCTGGTAACTAGCTTACCCATGAGTGGCAGCAGCCTGAATGAATAGGTGTCGTAGGCTTTTTCTAACAGCTTATTTTGCGGTTTGGAAAACTCTAGCACCAGCAGGCGCCCGCCGGGTTTGAGTACACGTAGCATGGCCGCCAATGCGAGGTCTTTGTCGGTAACGTTGCGCAGGCCAAAGGCAATGGTGATGCAGTCGAAGCTGTTGTCGGGGAAGGGTAAATACTGGGCGTCGGCCTGAGTGTACTGTACATTGCCGACAATACCTTTGTCGGTCAGTTTATCGCGCCCTACTTTGAGCATGGAATCGTTAATATCAGCCAGTACTACTTTACCTTCTGGGCCTACAATGCGGGCGAATTTGGCGGTTAGGTCGCCAGTGCCGCCGGCTATGTCGAGTACGGTGTTACCGGTGCGCACGCCCGAGAGTTCAATGGTGAACTTCTTCCATACACGGTGAATGCCGCCAGACATCAGGTCGTTCATTAAATCGTAACGGAAGGCCACTGAGTGGAATACATCCGCTACGCGGTCTGCCTTCTCTTCCTTGCGGACCGTTTGGTATCCAAAATGTGTGGTATTATCGTCTGCCATTTTTTTGTCCTCTCAAGGCCCGCAATTGTAGCGCAAAATGTAGGTTTGCTGGTGTTTTCTGTGCAGGGTTGAATTAATAGAGGTGGCCCTCCCTATGCCTATCACTCACTGTTCCGTATGAAATCTCTATTTGCTCGATTCCGAGTTTTAGGCCACGCCCTCGATAGTTTCTGGCATCGCAATCGCTGCTTATTGAATGTGCGCGGCTACTGGCGCTATCGCAAGTGGAAACAGCAACAGTGCTGGGTACTGGCAGCTGACAAGCCGCTGGTTATCTTCGATTTTTCTGACAGCCTGATTGATGGTCCTCAGGGGCGGCGTTTCTATACCCTGTTTATGTTTTTTGTGCGCGCGGGCTATTTTCCTGTGTTGGTGGATAACTACCGTTTTCTCTCAACGATTAAGAAGCGCCACAAGGCTTTTTGTTTGGATGAAAGTTTTGCGTTGTCTCCTGCGAAGCGAAAAACGCATTTACCCTATGTTCTGGTTACCGATTTTGCCCGGCCACGTCTATTTACCAAGCATGTAAACGCTGAGCAAAAAGTTGTACAGCTGGATTTTCGCTCAGATTACTCTCCAGCCGAGGAGGGTTTTCCTATGCCGTTTCCTATGTTTTCGGGTATCTATCGCTCTGGTCAAGATAGCGATGCGCTGCTGAGTAACTTGCGTAAGCAAAAGCGAGATTGGTCGGTGTTTTTTGGCGGTGATGCGGCGTTGGGGAAATACAGTAAAAACACCATTGTTGATATTTATAAAAAAATACCCCGTGCGACAGCCTTGGCTTGTTTACGGGAAAATTTGCCGAGTGAATTCTGGGTAGAGCCTAAGTCCCAGCCGGAACTCGAGGCTAATATGCAGTTAGGTGTAGACGGCGTGCTCTGCGTCAGTACCCGTTACTGTAAGCTGGCTGTCCATGACTGGTTAAATACGGTTGCTCGTACGCGATTTTTCCTTGCACTGCCTGGTGTGCGTTACCCTATGTCGCACAATTTAATTGAAGCGATGGCTGTGGGAACGGTACCTATTACCGAATATCCAGAGTTGTTTTTCCCTTCGTTGCAGCATGGTAAAAACTGTTTGGTGTATAGCAGTGAGCAATCACTGGTTGAGGTGGTACAGCAGGCTAATGTAATGACGGAGGGCGAGTGGGCTGAACTTGCCAGTGGGGCGGTTGAATATTATCAGCAGTATTTACACCCGGTAACGACAATTGAGCGACTGTTGCACGGTGAGAATAAGGTTGTGCGGTTGCGGTTGTTGCCATTTTTAAAAGCGGGCGGGGGGTTTGCTTAAAATTTTGTGATTTCAGCTTACGTTATTTTGGGTCAATCCATTTCACGGAGCTAATCTGAGATTCTTCCACCTTTTGTAAATACTCCGCCCACTTCTGTTCTTGTTGGGTGCCTAGCTCGTACAAATATTGCCAGGCGTATATGCCAGAGTCATGACCATCACTGAAGATTAATTTAATGGCGTAATGGCCTTGTGGCTCTATTCCTGTAATGGCAACATTTTGTTTGTTTAGCTGTAAAACCTCTTCGCCGGGGCCATGGCCTTTTACTTCTGCGGAGGGTGAGTAAACCCGTAAATATTCGGCGGGCAACTGAAAAGTCTCGTTATCAAACGAGACTTCTAGTAAGCAGGATTTACGGTGGAGCTTTATGGCGCTAGGTGTTTTGCTCATGGGCTTCTACAGAATATACCGACTCAAGTCTTCATTCTTGGCGAGTTCGCCCAGTTGTTCATCAACGAATGCCGCGTCTATGGTTATGTTGGTGTCGGCAGCGTCGGTTTCAAACGAGATGTCTTCCAGTAATTTCTCTAGTACCGTATGCAGGCGGCGGGCGCCAATATTTTCGGTGCTTTCGTTTACGTGGTAGGCGGTTTCGGCAATTCGGCGAATGCCATCTTCAGAGAAGCTGATATTGGAGCCCTCGGTGGCCAGTAGCGCCTGGTGCTGCTCGGTTAGAGAAGCGTCTGGTTCGGTAAGAATGCGTTCAAAATCTTCGGGCGTGAGGGCTTCCAGTTCTACCCGTATGGGCAACCGACCTTGTAATTCAGGAATAAGGTCTGAGGGTTTTGAAACGTGGAACGCACCGGAGGCAATAAACAGAATATGGTCGGTTTTTATCATGCCGTGCTTGGTGCTTACCGTGCAGCCTTCGATTAAGGGCAGTAGGTCGCGTTGTACACCTTCGCGCGATACATCGGCTCCCGAGGCGCCTTCACGCTTGGCCACTTTATCGATTTCATCCAGAAATACGATGCCAGTCTGTTCGGCGGCTTCTATAGCCTGCGTTTTTAGTTCTTCTTCATTAACCAGTTTTGCGGCTTCTTCATCGGTAAGTTTTTTGAATGCTTTTTTTACTGGCACTTTTACTTTTTTAGTTTTGCCGGTATTGAGGTTAGAAAACATGTTTTGTAGCTGGCTGGTCATGTCTTCCATGCCGGGTGGCGACATGATTTCTACACCAACAGAGGCCGTAGAAACATCTATTTCAATTTCTTTGTCGTCTAGCTCGCCTTCGCGCAGTTTTTTGCGGAATATTTGTCGTGTACTGGATTCGTGGGTTTGCTCTTCGCCAGTACGAGCCGGGGCCAGAAGGGCATCTAAAATGCGTTCCTCAGCGGCTTCCATGGCACGGTGTTGGCACTTGGTCATTTCCTGTTCGCGGAAAAGTTTAATGGAGCGGTCTACTAAATCGCGAATAATGGATTCCACATCCCGCCCAACATAGCCGACTTCGGTAAATTTGGTCGCTTCAACTTTAATGAACGGGGCGTTTGCGAGCTTAGCTAGGCGGCGAGCAATTTCTGTTTTACCGACGCCGGTGGGGCCAATCATTAAAATATTTTTGGGCGTAATTTCGTTGCGTAATTCTTCGTTCAGCTGCATGCGCCGCCAACGGTTACGCAAAGCGATGGCAACAGCTTTTTTTGCTGCGCCTTGGCCAACAATATGTTTGTCCAGCTCGTGGACGATTTCGCGGGGAGTCATTTGAGACATGGAATAACCTTAATGCGTCTGAGTGGCACTGGAGTGGAGCTGAGCCACTCAGTACTCCAATTGTTCGATGGTGAAATTGTGGTTGGTGTACACGCAAATATCGCCTGCAATGGCCAGGCCTTTTTCAACAATTTCAGCAGCAGAGAGTTCGGTGTTGCCAAGTAGGGCTCGCGCTGCAGACTGGGCAAAGGCACCGCCGGAGCCAATAGCGATTAAATCCTCTTCTGGCTGGATAACGTCTCCGTTACCGGTAATGATCAGTGAGGCGTCTTTGTCTGCGACGGCTAGCAGCGCTTCTAGCTTGCGCAGAGCGCGGTCGGTACGCCAGTCTTTTGCCAGCTCAACGGCGGCACGAACCAGCTGGCCCCCGTGGCTTTCGAGTTTTGTTTCGAAGCGTTCAAATAGGGTAAAGGCGTCTGCAGTGCCGCCGGCAAATCCAGCCAGTACTTGGTCTTTGTAAAGGCGTCGCACCTTGCGTGCGTTACCTTTCATTATGGTGTTGCCGAGGGAAACCTGACCGTCACCGCCGATAACAACCTGGTTGCCTCGACGTACGGAGAGGATAGTGGTTCCGCGATACTGTTCCACTGGAAGTCCTTAAATCAATTCGGTAAGAACCTGAGAGGTGGGGGCTAGTCGGGGTTTTTCAAGTTGCGATTATTCCGCTGTTCGTTTGAGAACCAGCGCTTCGTAACGGTTAGCGACCAGCGTTGCGCGGGCTGTTTCGCGCTGTGAGCGTGATAGGAACGGACCCACCAAAACGCGGTGCCAGGTTTCGCCGTTGCGAATACGTGCTTTTTCGATTTGTGCCTCAAGATTGAGCAGGATTAGCTCAACTTTTAGCTGTTCGGCATCGTCGGCGTTTTTAAATGATGCGACCTGCAGAATGTATTCCTCTGCTGGGCTTTGCTCCGGAGATTTGCTGGAGCTGGGCTCTTCTTCCATGAAGTCTGGAATATTGACCTTGGTTTCTTTAAGGATATCGTAAAAATCGAATCGAGGCTGGGTTGTCTCGGGCTCTTTGGTTTTTTTCTTTGGGGTTTGGCTGGTAGCTGTGGTGTCCCGTTTAGCTATTTTCTGTACGGGGTCCATTTCAGATAAGCGCATGAGGAACATGACAAATGCTCCGAGTATACAGCCGGTAAAAAGCCATACCCATGCGGGTACGCGCGGTTCGTTTTGCTTGGTGGTGCGCTTGGGCATGGTTTTAGAGTACAGCGTTTGTATTGTTGTGGTGTGTTAGTTGGCGCGTGAGAATGAGAGCGGCTCTCTGCGTGTTATATGTGGCTAGGTTTTCGGGTGCATTAAGGGGCAGCTTACTTCCCTAGCCATTGATAAATGCGTGAAGGACGTGCTGCAGCGGATAAAATACTGGCGTAGAGGGTTAATTCTACGCCAGCGGGTCGCGTTTTAGCTAGCGCAAACCGTTGTCGCAGCCTGAATCGCTTACCCAGTTATTTTTGGGTATCACGACACCTTGTAAGTCGTTATCCACAACAATATCGAATACATGCCAGCATTCACTTACGGTGCCTCCACGTGGGGAGAAAACAAAGCTATTTCCCTGCGCGTTGACCTCCACTCGGGCAGGTGAGTTGGCTATCGTTCCTGTACCGGCGTATAGTTTAACAAAAAATTCGTAGGTGCCAGGAAGCGGGAAGGCTTGCAGTGTGGTGACTTCGGGCCCGAAGCTGGTGACATCGTCCACATCTAAGAACATGGTGATACCGTTTACGGTGACTATCTTATTGTTGAAGAATACATGAAAGCGCGCTGCACCTTCTGATTCGGGGCCAAACAGCTGCGAGTCCAAATCGACTGGATTAATACCCCAGGTGAGGGTAATAACGGTTGTTGAAATATCCAGTAGAATACATTCATTAAGGACAAGTACGCCCTCTGTTGTGGTTGCTTCAGCGGTTTGGCTGCGAGTGTTCATCAGTCCGTAAACTAGAATGTCTGACTCGGGCTTTGCCGGTATTAAAAAATTACCGTTTGCGTCGCTGGTGCCGTAAGTTAGGCCAATATAATCTTGCCCCTGTGTGATTATTTGCGCGCCTGCTACGAAGTTACCCTGTAAATCAATTAGGCAGCCACTGACAGTGGCTCCGGAGGGGTAGGGCTGTCCGACGCTGTATACATTCGACAAGCTGGAAACAGTTGATCGGTATAAGTAGGTGACACCCTCAAACACGAGGCGGCTTATTTGTGAGTCACCCCAAGTGCCGGTAGTTTCATCGAATGCATATAGAGTATTAATAATAAGCTGGGTTTCCCCGTTGATTATCGATTCTTTTGCTCTTTGAGCAACTGGAACAGACACTACGGCGTTTACGCTGGGGGCCAGAGAAAGTGCATTGTCAGCGGAATCTTTTAATACAAAGGAGATTGCTCCGTGGGTTTCGAAGTGCCCACCAGCGCTAAGCTCGTAGTGCCCGGGCAGGCTTCTTGGTTCTGAACTGCCATCGAGCAGGGTGATTTCTGCTGTCACATCACCGGTTGGGGCTGCACCGCTGGCAGTAACAAGGCCATTTGCGGGAACGCTTAGAACGGTTACTCCATTCAATACAAAATCCATAACGTCTGATGGCGATGCGGTTTTGGCTCTATCGATTCGGGATAAAAAGATGCTCTGTTCGAAAATGGGGCGCTGGGCGGTTATCGTAACAATGGCTGAATAGGGCGCGTAGCCGTCTGCTCGAACGCTTAGCACCATTCTATCGCCTATTGTTACGTTTTCGAGGCTGTAGCTGCCGTCGCTACCGGAGGTGATGTTGGCCAGTTCGCCGGCGGCATGGGTGACGCGAATGGTCGCTGCTGGAATGGCAGAGTCGGAGACAAAGTCTTTAATATACCCGCTTAGTGACGGGCCGCCACATTCGAGGTCGGCGGTTCTATTCACCGTAATTTCAGTTTGCGCCGACGGTGTAAAGAAGCAAGATTCTCCTTCAGGAACGGATACTATGCGGGCTATTACTTCTTCGGCACTGGAAACGCCGGAGACAGTTTGGCTGCCATCGCCACTAAAGGTCAGGTTTAGCTCACCAATACTGAGAACGACCGTACCACTGGTGCCGGTTACAGAAACGGTAATGTTTCGCTCCGTTGCCACGCCACCGTTACCACCGCCCGATATGTTCGGGTTGTCGGCTGGTGCGCCGCCGCAGGAGGCGAGCAGCAATGTGAGCAAAATCGTTATCGGCCTAACTATTGAACAGTGAGTAAACATGTAGTGTTCCCTTATTTGACTGGGGGCTCTCAGTTAGATTTTGAATGATGACTATATAATATAACAGCAGATTTGCAATTTTTTGCATATTTATCACGAATTTAGCGTCGTTTCTTAGAGCAAAAAGGTAAGTTGGCCAATTTTTTTAGTTGTACCTCATTTTAGTCGTGTTTTTGCTGCCAGTTTATTCCACGCCATCGACATCCAATGACCAACGTGTACGTTTGGCTATGGCGTGATCGGACAGTGTGGCTGTGACCTGACTCAATAGGCGATTTAACTGCTTCCTGTTGGTGCTGGTTAATTGCAGTTGATACCGATACCGGTCCTGTACTTTTTCAACCAGTGCTGGGAATGGGCCCAGAGACGTGAAAGTGGGTGATGCGGGAAATGTTTGTTGGCATAGCCTTCGGGCCAGTTCTAGCAGTTCTATGGCGTTTTCGGGGCGTTTGGACTCGGCTCTGAATATGGCCAGCTGGGTGTAGGGGGGAAGGTTGGCGTTTCTTCTTTCGCTAAGCAATTGCCGCGCAAAGGGGTGGTAGCCTTTTTGTAGTAATAGTTCGAGAATCGGGTGATCGGGGGTGTGGCTTTGAATAATGACCTTGCCCTTGCGTTCGCCCCTGCCTGCGCGCCCAGCAACCTGAACAATCAGCTGGCCGAGCTTTTCTATGCCTCTGAAGTCGGCGCTTTGTAGTCCTTGATCGCCATCCACGATGACCACTAGAGTAATATTGGGTAGGTGGTGACCTTTGGCTAGCATCTGAGTGCCAACGGCGATACAGGGGGCACCATCGCGCAGCCGCTGAAGCGCTTCGGCAAATGCCCCTTTCTTGCTGGTGGAATCTCGGTCGATTCTGATTACGGGCCAGTGTTTAAACTGGTTTGCGAGTACTTCTTCTGTTTGTTCGGTGCCCAACCCTCTATGCATAAGCTCTGGGCTTCGACATTTGGGGCAGTGCTTGGGGACGGCTTTCTGACGGTCGCAGTGGTGGCAGCGAAGGTGACGTGGGTGCGCATGCAGGGTTAGCTTGGCGTCGCAACTTTGGCAGGCGGCTGTCCAGCCACAATGGTGGCATAGCAGCGCGGGCGCGTAACCTCGTCGGTTTACAAACACCATAACTTGCTCGCCGGCGTTCAGGGTGTGGCCTATTTGCTCCATTGTGGTTGGGCTAAGGCCTGCGATCAGTCGCTGGTTGCGTAGGTCTTGAACCTCCAAGCTGGGGAGTTGAGTGGCACCAACGCGCTGGGTCAATCGCAGGTGCTGGTAGCGCGCCTGCAAACCATTGTTCAGGGTTTCCAGTGAGGGGGTGGCGGAGCCGAGCAGAATCGGAATGTTGTTCTGCTTTGCGCGATAGATGGATAAGTCTCTGGCGGAATAGCGGAAGCTGTCCTGTTGTTTAAAAGAGGCATCATGTTCTTCATCAATGATAATAATGCCCAGCCTTTTCATTGGGCATAGGGACGCTAGGCGTGTGCCTATCACGATTTGGGCGCTGCCATCGCGGGCTGCACACCAGTTGCCTTCCCGTTCGGTTTCACTGGTATTGGAATGCAGCTCCACTACTTCTGCGTTAAACCTGTCCCGGAATCGGGACACTGTTTGCGGGGTAAGGCCGATCTCGGGAACTAATATCAGTGCTTGCATGCCCGCCTGAATAACTCTGGCAACGGCCTGTAGATAGATTTCTGTTTTTCCGCTACCGGTTATGCCTTCGAGCAGATAGCAGCTGAACTGGTGGTAGCGAATGACTTCAAGGGCCGCCGTTTGCTGCTCATTCAGTGTCAGTGGCGACGCCGATAAGAGTGTCGTAGGTGGTTGGCTAGGTAGAGCCGATTGGGCTTGCTCTATGAGGCCTTTTCCCTGCAGTGTTTTTACCGTGGCAGGGTTGATCTTCAGCCTTTTTAGGTCGCTCTTCGATAGCTGCTGATGGACAAGTAGTGCCTGATGCAGTTTTTGTTGGTTGGGCGCGCGTTTAAGTGCGTTTTCTGGTAGCCCTTTGCCTTCTGTTGAGTGTTGCCAAAATATCGGCTTTTGTTCTGGCAGCCCTTCGCGCAGGCGTTTTGGTAGCGTTAGGTTCAGCACTTCGCCTAAAGGATAAACGTAGTAAATTGCCCCCCAATGGCAGAGGTTCATTAATTCTTGCGGTATACAGGCCTGCTCATCGAGTACGGCCTTTACCGGTTTGAGTTTTTCTAAAGGGAAGTCTGAGTGTTGTTTTGTTCTTATACATACACCTACCAGCTCCCTGTGATTGAACGAGACCCTAACGCGCGTGCCGGGTTGAACAACCTGCTCGGGAGCGAGGTAATCGAACTGGGCGTACAGGTGGACCGGTAGAGCAACTTCGAGAATGTTGGGCATTTACAGGGTGTGCTGTTCAAAATGGTGGCAGGGGTGGCGTTTTGAGGCCGAATTATAAGTGCGACGGTAGTTTAAATCATGCCCTTGAGGAATTCAGTAGTGCAGTGTACACGAGTGGCACGGCGGTGTGATTTAGGTTCGGGGCCTGGAGCACACTCAACAATAGATACCCGCGTTCGCAGGTATAGTCGAGTTTTGGGTCTCAATTGAGCATTATGTAATACCGGTACCAGACGAGGATAGTGTTAGTACGAGTGGTTAAAGTTATTCCGGGTTGCTTGGGAAGGGGGCGCAAATAAATAACCCCGCGGATAAGCGGGGTTATTTTGTGCTGCGTTTTCAAGGCTATAGGGCCTCAAGCAGCGAGGTGCTAATGGGAGTAAGTCGTTACTCAGCTACCAGCACGACGCGTAAAGCGCTTGTTGAATCGGTCTATTCGGCCGCCGCTATCTAGGGTCTTCTGCTTGCCGGTGTAGAACGGGTGGCACTCGGAGCACACATCGAGGTGGATGTCTTTTGCCAGAGTCGAGCGAGTTTTGATGGTGTTACCACAGCTACAGCTAGCTGTAATATCTTCATATTTGGGTTGAATAGCTTCTTGCATGTTAGCCTCCGGCCTATTGGCCTTCTGTGTACCGCCACTTGATCTTGTGCCAGGCACGGTACCGCATTATGAGAGTCGAACTGGCTGGAATTTGGGCCGCCAATTACGGATCGCGCATACTACCAGAAACGTTGGCCAGCGCAAGTGTTGCGGTTCCCTAGAATATATCTTCGGTTATGCGCTCTTCGTTTTCATAAGGTGAATTTATAGTGGAGCTGTTGGCGGTCTCCTGGGGAGCGTTTTCACTCCTAAAGTATTCGAAAACGGCATCGGGGTCGCCGGGCTTGGCTCGTTCGCCGGTTTCGGGGTCTATTCGTACGGTTACAATTCCTGGGGGCTGGACTCTGCGGGTTTCTGGCCGGCCTTTTAGTGCTGTTTCCATAAATTCAATCCAAATCGGCAGAGCCGCGCGGCCACCGTATTCAGATCTACCCAGGGGGGTGTTCTGATCGAAGCCAACCCACGTGGTTGCTACCACGTCGCCGTTGTAGCCTGAGAACCAGGCGTCTACCTGGTCGTTGGTGGTGCCGGTTTTACCGGCTATGTCGGATCGGCCCAAGGATTTGGCGCGAGTACCTGTGCCGCGACGTATGACATCTTTGAGCATGGAATCAATGAGATAGGACACTCGATCGTCCAGTACTTTTTCGGCGCGCGGGTAGTCTTGTGGTTCCAGTATACCGAGTAGGCTTTTTATACTGAACGGCAGTTCGAAAGGGTCGCCTTGTAGGTCGTAGCTTCCGGCGTCAGCAAGGCTGTCGAGGGTTTGGTGGGGCTCCTCTAAGCTTTGCGTGCCGTCAGCGGATGCGCCAAGGGCGGGTGTATTTGTCGTCGGTGGCTGCTCACAGGGATCGCAAACCGTTGCTGGCAGTGACTCATATACGCGTTTGCCATCGTTGTCGAGAATACGTTCAATGAGATAGGGTTGAACTTGATAGCCGCCGTTGGCGAGAACCGCGTACCCCGTTGCAACGCTAACGGGGGTTAGGCCGTGGCTGCCTAGCGCTAGGGTGAGGTCGTGCGATAGCTCTTTCTCGTTAAAACCGTATCGACTCATACCGCGAATGGTATTACCGATACCGACTTCGCGGAGGACACGGATGGACACAAGGTTTCGTGAGCGGTACAAGGCCTCCCGCAGGCGCATGGGCCCAAGAAACTTGCCATCGGAGTTTTTCGGGCGCCAGGTGTCTTCAAGGGTTTCGTCGAAAAAATCTATGGGGGCATCGTTAATAATGCTCGCGGGCGTCATGCCGTTTTCAAGGGCGGCGGTGTAAACAAATGGCTTGAAATTTGAGCCGGGCTGGCGTTCTGCCTGAGTGGCTCGGTTGAAGTGGCTCTGGCGGAAATCGAACCCGCCAACGAGGGAGAGAATGGCCCCATTTTGTGGCTTCAGGGCTACCAGTGCCGCTTGCGCCGTGGGCACTTGGCTTAAGGCGTAAGTATCTTTTTCCTCGTCGTAAGCCAGCCTGATTACGTCGCCAACACTAACGATGTTCGATGCGGTTTTAGGCGCTGCGCCCACCACATTTTCGTTAATATGGGGTTTTGCTGTTGAGAGTCCTTGCTCCCAGGTTATTTCAACGGTTTGGCCGGATGCAAGCAGGGCAATAAAAGATTGTTCACGAATTAGCGCTACAGCAGCGGGCAGCAGGTTGCCGTATATGGGGATGGCGCTTAGTGAACTCTGCCATGCTTCGGCTAGGGGTTGGAAGTTGATGTCGGTTGCTGTCGCGGACTCTTCGTCATTGGTGTCGGTTTGGGCGGGCGTGGCCTGTGGGCCGCTATCTTTATCTCCCGGCATTTCCGCTAGCAGCGTTAAAGTTTGTTCTGGGCCACGAAAGCCATGACGTGCATCGTAGGTACGCAAGCCGTTAACAACGGCGTGGTGCGCGCTATTTTGCATTTCACTGTCAATGGTGGTGTATACCCTATAGCCCTCGGTGTATGCCTCCAGACCAAATAATTCAATTGCCTTGGAACGTGCCATTTCAGAGATGTAGGGTGCTTGCACGTCAACGTTGCTACCGTGGTATTGCGCGGTAACGGGTTCGATAATGGCTAGGTCGTGGGCGGATTGATCTATTTTTTCTAGGGAAAGCATGCGGCCGAGAATCCAGTTGCGTCGCTGGAGTGCCCGGGAAGGGTTGGCAATAGGGTTCATTGTTGAAGGGCCCTTGGGGAGGCCCGCCAGCATGGCAAATTGAGCTAGACTTAACTGATTTAATGGTTTGCCGTAATACACCTGACTTGCCGCGTGAATACCGTATGCACGATTCCCCAAAAAAATGATATTAACGTACAGCTCTAGAATTTCTTCTTTGCTGAGTTCCTGCTCTATGCGGAGTGCAAGCAGGATTTCGTTGAATTTTCGAGCGAAGGTTTTTCGGCGAGAAAGGTAATAGTTGCGGGCGACTTGCATGGTGATCGTGCTACCCCCGGAGGCCCTGCGGCCGGTGAGTATCAGCTGTGTTGCTGCTCTCGCTAGGCCTTTAATTGAAACACCGTGGTGCTCAAAAAAGTCGTCGTCTTCAGCGGCTAGTAAGGCATCGATATAGGTTGTAGGTATGTTCTCGAACCTAATTGGGGTGCGTCGTTTTTCGCCAAACTCGGCCATCAGCTTGCCATCAGCGGAATATACCCTGAGCGGGGTTTGCAGTTTTACCTCTCGAAGGCTACCGACGGACGGAAGTTGGGGGCTGAGATACAGGTACATACCGGCCAGCAGGCATAGTGCGCTGCCGGTGCCTGCGAGTATAAGCCAAAGAGTGGCAACGATAATCGGTTTTTTAGAGGTCATTTAGCTATTGTAAAACTGAATAAGGGGTAGGTTGGTGACATGTTTTGCCATTATAAGACCTTTTTCACACTTTACATACGCGGTCTCTAGTTGCAGCTTATACTTAAAGTGCTATAACATAAACATAACCTAAGTAGCGGATATAGATAGAAAAATGGGTATTCTCAGTTTATTCGAGCAGAAAAAGAAACCCGTACTCGGTCTGGACGTGAGTTCGACAACTGTGAAGTTGTTGGAGTTCAGTCGTCAAGGCGATGGCTATCGCGTAGAAAATTACGCTGTCCGCGCCTTACCACCGAATGCGGTTGTGGAAAAAAACATCAACGATGTGGAGGCGGTTGCCCAGGTCATCAAGGCGGTTGTTCAATCCTCCCGTACCCGGATAAAGGATGCCGCTGTTGCGGTGCCGGGGTCTTCCGTCATTACCAAAGTTATTGAGATGCCCGGCGATCTAAGTGAAGACGCGCTGGAGACGCAGATCTCCCTTGAAGCAGATCAATATATCCCCTACCCCCTGGAAGAGGTTGCTATCGATTTCGATATTCTTGGGCCTTCTTCTAAAAACCCTGATCAGTTGGATGTACTGCTGGCTGCATGCCGACGTGAAAATGTCGATATTCGCGCGTCTATGCTCGACCTAGCAGATCTTCATGCGAAGGTTGTGGATGTTGAGGCTTACACCATGGAAAGAGCTTTTTCTCTGATTCAGGAGCAGCTAGAGGACCAGGAGGAACAGGTTGTCGCCATTGTCGATATCGGTGCAACGATGACAACCTTGAGCGTGTTGGTCGACGCTAAAACCATTTATACCCGAGAGCAATTGTTTGGCGGAAAACAGTTAACTGAGGAAATTCAACGCCGATACGGCTTGTCTACCGAAGAGGCTGGTCTCGCTAAAAAACAAGGCGGCTTGCCCGATGACTATGAGCCGGAAGTGCTCGAACCCTTTAAAGACGCGGTAGTACAGCAGGTTACTCGGTCGCTGCAATTTTTCTTTTCATCAAGTCAGTACAACGATGTTGATCATATTGTTCTCGCGGGCGGGGTCGCATCTCTCGAAGGCCTAGCAGGGTTAATCGAAGAAAAGCTCGGTACCTCTGCTACAGTGGCCAATCCTTTCGCCAATATGTCCGTTTCATCTCGAGTAAATGCGGCAGCGCTTACCAACGATGCCCCTTCACTGATGATTGCGACGGGGCTAGCCCTAAGGAGCTTTGTGTAACATGGCTCAGATTAACTTATTACCCTGGCGGGAAGAATTTCGTCAGGAGAGGAAAAAACAGTTTCTTACTCAGCTTGTCGGTGTTTGTTTGCTGGCGTTGGGGGTTGCCTTTCTGTGGGTGAGGGCGGTTGACGCCTCCATTGAGTCTCAGAAGTCGCGCAATAACTTGCTTGATGGTGAAATTAAATTACTCGACAAACAAGTGACAGAAATTAAAGACTTGAAGGCAAAGCGCAGAGAATTGCTTGACCGAATGAAGGTTATTCAAGATCTTGAAGGTCGGCGCTCTATTATCGTTCACTACTTCGATGCATTTGCTAAAGCTGTTCCCGATGGCGTTTATGTGACATCTATATCGAAAAGTAGCAATAGCCTTTCTATTGAGGGCGTGAGTGAGTCTACCAACCGGGTATCCACTTTTATGCGACAGCTAGACGATTCTGCGTGGTTCTCTGAGCCGAACTTGAAGTCTGTTGTCGCCGCTCCCCAGCACGGGGAGCAGGCCAGTATCTTTAAAATGCAGCTGAAAGCCGTGCTGCCTGAGCTGGAAAGCGACGACAAGCAAAAGGGAGGTGGAAAGTAATGGCCGACCTTAATAAGTACCTAGAACAGCTGCAAGGTTTTGATATTAACGATGTTGATTGGGATCGTGTTGGTGTGTGGCCCACGCCTGTTCGCATCGTTCTATCGCTGGTCGCTGCGGGGCTAATAATCTTTGCCGGATATTACTTTATTGTTAAGGATAAGAATCGCCAATTAGAAGTGGCGGAAAAAAAAGAGCTTGATTTAAAGCAGTCCTTTGAAAAGAAAGCCTATGAAGCGGCTAACTTGGATAAATATCGACAGCAAATGATTGAAATGGATGAATCGTTTAGCGCACTTGTATCAAGGCTGCCAACGGATACAGAAGTTCCGGGCTTGCTGGAAGATATAGACGATAAAGGTGTCGAGAGTCGGTTAACGATTAAAAGCATTGCGTTGCAGGATGAAGTCTCGACGGAATTCTATGTCGAGCTGCCTATTAAAATTAGTGTTACCGGTGGTTACCATGAATTTGGCGCTTTTGTTAGCGGTGTTGCGGGCATGCCTCGCATCGTCACCCTGCATAACTTTAAAATCAGTAAGGCTGGGGGGGGGCGGAGCGGAGATGCATTAGTTAATAGCCCTCTGTCGATGGAAATTATCGCGAAAACTTATCGTTACAAGGCCCAGGAGAGGTAGATATGAAAATATTGAAGCACGCCCTCTTGGCCGCAGTGATCACCAGCACCCTAGCGGCATGTGGGATGGGTGGTGAACATGCTGATTTAAGAGTTTATGTCGATGAGATTAAGCGAAGGCCTGCGGGTTCAATAGATCCGCTGCCTGCGTTTCGGCCTTACGAAGCGTTTATTTATAGTGCGGCTGCCTTGCGAAGCCCGTTTGATTTACCGATTGACGTTGAAAGGCGTGTTTACGCCAACTCCAATGTGGATGTGAAACCCGATTTTTCTCGTGAGAAAGAATTTCTTGAGGGGTTTGATCTTACGTCGTTGCGAATGGTTGGAACTATTCGTAAAGCCGGCACATTATGGGCTCTAGTGAGAGATGTTAGTGGACGAATTCATATGGTGACCGATGGACATTTCTTGGGTAAAAACCACGGTAAAGTCATTGAAACCGTTGATTCGCAAATAGAGCTTATAGAAATTGTATCTGATGGCCTCGATGGTTGGGTAGAGAGACCTAGCGTCCTAGCTTTAGCTGAGAAGGAATAAATAAAATGTTCATACGTAATTTGACAATCCTGCTCATGAGTACGCTGACGATGATGTCGGTGAACGCTTTGGCCGCCGGTTTGAAAGATATTAAATTCTCGGAGCTACCGGGTGAAAGGGCTGAGCTACGACTGCTTTTTGAGGGTGGGGTCGTCGAACCTCAAGGGTATACGATCGATCAGCCTGCACGTATTGTTTTAGATTTTGCCGGTGTTGAGAACCTATTGGCCGAAAAAAAATACGCTATGTCTGTGGGCGAAGTGAGTAGCGCAGTTGTCGTTGCCGGTGGTGGCCGTACGCGCCTGATCGTTAATTTAAATAACTTGGTGCCCTTTACTTCCCGTATTGATGGGCAGCATTTGGTCGTTGAAATCGGTTCCGAGTCGGCTAGTGCGCCCGCGGTTGTCACGTCTTCCATTACGGATAGTGTGGCACCGTCACGAGAGGATTATGCCAGCTCAAATTCGGTTATCAATAATATCGATTTTCGCCGTGGGGATATTGGTGAGGGCAAGGTAATTGTTAGCTTGTCGAACCCGAATATCGCGATCGACGTAGAGGAGAGTTCCTCTGGGGTGTCAGTGTCATTTATGGATACGGCTTTGCCAGATCAAATGCGACGAAAACTCGATGTGGTGGATTTTGCGACGCCGGTAAAAATGTTGGGCTCGTCTATGCAGGGCTCGAATACCGTGATCGAAATTGATGCGTCCGGCGATTTCGATTATTTAGCCTATCAGGCTGATAATGAGTACGTGATTAGCATTAAACCGCTATCACAGCAGGAAATAGAAGATAAAAAGAGAGCGTTTGCCTATGTGGGTGATGTGCTATCCCTTAACTTCCAGGACATTCAGGTGCGTTCAGTCCTGCAATTAATTGCAGACTTTACTGAGCTTAACCTAGTAGCGAGCGATACCGTTACTGGGAGTATTACGTTGAGATTAGAAAATGTGCCGTGGGATCAGGCGTTGGATTTGGTCTTGAAGACCAAGGGTTTGGATAAACGTCAGATCGGTAATGTATTGATGGTTGCACCAGCGGCAGAGATCGCTGAGCGTGAGAAGCAGGAGATTGAAACGAAAAAGCAGCTGGAAGAGTTGGCGCCACTTCGTACTGAATACATTCGAATTCGTTACGCGAATGCTCGAGAGTTGTTCTCGCTTTTCATGTCTGAGGGCGGGGGAGGGCAAAGTGGCGCCGGTGATAGTGGTGGTGGTGGCGGCAATGCTCGAAACTCTACAGGTAGTATGCTTTCTGATCGCGGTCAGGCCATTGTTGATGAGCGAACAAACTCGATTATTCTTACCGACACAGAAGAAAAAATCTCTAAGTTCAAATTGTTAGT
The DNA here is from genome assembly GCF_014218805.1 of Teredinibacter franksiae. NCBI lineage: Bacteria > Pseudomonadati > Pseudomonadota > Gammaproteobacteria > Cellvibrionales > Cellvibrionaceae > Teredinibacter > Teredinibacter franksiae. Next base: position 3,560,262 of record NZ_JACJUV010000001.1, read on the forward strand.
AGACCGGATCGATATTCCCGTCAAGCAGGTGATGATTGAGGCGCGCTTAGTTATTGCAAATTCGGATTTCCGTAAAGAGCTTGGTTTTCGAATGTCGGGTGATGCGGTTGATACGTCCGAATCAGGTAGCCACAAACATGAATTTACCGGCAGCCTAGAAGGGTTGGGTACTTCCGGTGGTGGCGGCCCTGAGGATATGTTTACTAATCCGGTTAATAATGCAACAGACCGATTGCGGGATCTCGAGGCTTCAAACCTAGTGGATTTGGGGGTTTTCAACCCCACAGGCTCCATTACTTGGAACGTTATCAGTAGCAACTTCCTGCTAGGTATGGAGTTGTCGGCACTGCAGGATTCTGGATTTGCTGAAATAGTCTCTCAGCCGAAAGTCATTACAGGCGACAAGCAGCCCGCATCGATTCAGTCAGGTACTGAGGTGCCTTATCAAGCTGAGTCCGCAAGTGGTGGCACCACCACATCCTTCAAAGAGGTGCTGCTGCGCTTGGAGGTAACCCCACAGATAACGCCCGATAATCGTGTCATTATGGATTTGATTATTGATCAAGACTCTGTAACCGGTGTTTCTGCAGGTGTACCGATAATTGATGTTACTCATCTAGAGACTTCAGTCTTGGTGTCGGATGGTGATACGGTCGTTCTTGGTGGTATTTACCAAACCGAAACGGTTAAAGGTGAAGAAAAGGTGCCGTTGCTTGGTGATGTACCATTCTTAGGGGTGTTTTTCCGTCACAATATCAGCTCAGAAGAGAAGCGCGAGCTGTTGATTTTCGTAACGCCACGCATTATGAATTCAGATTTTCTCGACTAAATAGTGTGAACCATCTTATTTTCCTGGTCGGCCCCATGGGGGCCGGCAAATCTACTATCGGGCGCTTACTGGCCCAGCGCATTGGGTGTGATTTTTTCGACACCGACCACGTTATTGAGCAGCGAACGGGGGCCGATATTCCCTGGATCTTTGATATGGAGGGCGAGTCGGGTTTTCGCGACCGTGAATCTGCGGTACTGGAAGAGCTTTCCCTGGAGAAGTCGGCCGTCGTTGCGACGGGTGGTGGAATTGTTGTGCGCGAAGCCAATCGTCGATTGCTTAAGCAGCAAAAATCCGTGGTTTACCTGACCGCCAGTATTGAACAGCTAGTTGAAAGAACCTACAAGGACAAAAAGCGCCCGTTATTACAGGTGGCCGACCCACGGCAAAAAATAGTTGAGCTGTTTGAGTTGCGCGACCCTTTGTATCGAGAGGTTGCTGACTATGTACTTGTTACAGAGAGTCGTGGCCCCAAATTTGTTGTTCAATCCATTCTTGATAATTTAGAGCTAAGCTAACCTTAATTACAGGTGCACTAGCTTATTGCGTGTGCTTGCGCCTAATGCTTTAAGCCGCTTTGTCGGTTACCCATTGACCTCGAAAATACAGAGATTATGGCAGTGGTATGGTGGCGGTTGTTCCTAGTGAAATCTTGCGCCTAACTCGTATACAATGCTGTCTAGCTTGGCAGGCATTGCCTTCCGTTTCATCTATTTTTAGAATTTGAATTCATGTCTCTTCGAACGTTAAATCTCGATTTGGGAGAACGTAGCTACCCTATTTTTATTGGTGAAGACCTGCTGCATAATCCTGATTATTTTTTTCCTTACCTAGCTTCTGATCAGGTATTGCTTGTAACCAACGAAACTATCGACCCGCTCTATAGCGACCATTTGGAGGCTTTACTAGCGCCTAAGTGTCGATTCAATAAGGTGGTTTTGCCCGATGGAGAACAATATAAAAATTTGGAAACATTAAACCTTATTTTTGACGGCCTTCTCGAAAACCGTCACAACAGGCGTACCACTTTGATAGCGCTTGGTGGAGGTGTTGTGGGCGATATGACTGGGTTTGCTGCCGCTAGTTACCAGCGGGGGGTGAATTTTATTCAGGTGCCAACAACGCTGTTATCTCAAGTCGATTCTTCCGTGGGTGGAAAAACCGGTGTTAATCATGTGCTAGGTAAGAACATGATCGGAGCGTTCTATCAGCCCAAGGCCGTGATCATTGATACGCTTGTGTTGAGAACGCTAGAGGATCGAGAGTTGACAGCCGGGCTGGCAGAAGTGATTAAGTATGGTTTGATCGCTGACCAGATGTTTTTTGAGTGGCTTGAAGACAATATTGGATTACTGTTGGCTCGAGACGCTGGTGCCCTTGCTCACGCTATTGAGGTGTCTTGTAGAGCAAAGGCTGATGTCGTTGCCCGTGACGAAACCGAATCCGGTGTACGAGCGATTCTTAATCTTGGGCACACCTTTGGCCACGCGATTGAGTCGCATTTGGGCTACGGCGTTTGGGTGCACGGAGAAGCCGTAGGCGCAGGTATGGTTATGGCCTGTGATCTATCCCATAGACTGGGGTGGATAGACGAGGCAATCTACAGTCGAGCTGTTGCGCTTATTATGAGGGCCGGTCTTCCGGTTACGGCGCCGGTCAATATGTCCCCAGAAGATTTTATGGGTTATATGTCAGTGGATAAAAAAGTTTTGGATGGCTCCCTGCGTTTGGTGTTACTCAAGGGGTGCGGAGAGGCAGTGGTTACCAGTGATTTCGATATGCAAATGCTTGCGCAAACGCTTGAAGCATTTTGTTCGTAATCGAATTGGGGGAACATGGAAAATAGAGAGTTAGATCTCCGGGTTGAATCGGGTGATGGTGGCCTTTTGGCGGCCGAGCCTTATTCTGCTCGAGCCTATTTTTCTACCCCAGGCAGAAAAGGCCTGCTGGACCAGCTCGTTCACTTGCTTCAGTTTGGGGAAGGCTTACCGGTTTTGATTGGCCCCCCCGGTGCAGGTAAAACCGTGCTTTTAGCCGAGCTTTCCCGTGAGTTGATGGGCACCGGCGCTAGTGTTTACTGCGCGCTTTCGGAAGAGGCTGATCTTGCTGAAAATCTTGCGATCATTAGCGAGGCCGTTGGCCTTGAGTTAAAGCCTCGAGCAATCGCCGGTGAGATGCTAGCGGCGTTGCGCCATTATGGTCAGGCTCTTGCCCACGAGCAGAAAAAAGTTACGTTGCTGCTGGATGACGCGCACCTTCTGGACGACTCCTCTCTCGGGGCTATGGTGAGTTTACTTCAGGGGCGCGAAGCGACAAGTTATGGTTTGAGTCTATTGATGGCGGCTAGATCTGGGCTTGTTGAGCGCTTAGATTCTATTTCGCTACTGGAAGTCCCTGTTTATGATTTTGACATTCCGCTGCTATCTGCGGCGGAGCTTGAAAGCTTTCTGAATTTTGTGGGGCATGGCGGCGTGGTTTCTGAATCTCCAGATAGTGTACGTGGCTTGTGGGCAAAATCTTTAGGTAATCCGGGGGTGGTGTTGTCCCTAGTTAAGGTCGAAGCGACGTCGTCTACTGGTCTCGAGGGTTTACCCTCCCCGGCTGCATCTGTTGTACGGCGCTTTTTTTCTGGTTTACCGGTTGGGCACTTGGCGGCCATGGTATTGCTGGCGGGTGTTCTACTCTGGGCACTTATTTCTCGCGATGAAGGCGCTACGGGGGGTACCGAGGTTATTTCTGTTGAGCTTCCATCGTTGGCACCTGCTCCGCCGCGGTCGGCTGGGCCAGAAACCGTTGTTGGTCGCACTGCGTTGCCAGCGTTAGGTGCTGATGATCCTGCTCGCGCCGCTACTGGCGAAAGTGAAAAGGTTAGCGTGACGGATAGGGTGATTACAGATGTCAGCACTGCAATGCCGATGGGTGATGCAGGGCTGAATTCTATTCCCATTACTGCGCCGCGTAGTGCGCCTCCCGTTATAGCGCCGCTTCCTGCGGTACCTGTACCCATCGATACGCCAGAGAGAATTGCTGAGCCGACGATAAAAAATACACCAGCACCCATAGCGGCACCAATACAGGTCACCCCTTCAGCTGTATCGACCGATGAAATTTTCTTGATGGCCCGGGGTGATGACGAATATACCCTGCAAGTTCTTGCCGCGAGTAAAGCGGGTTCGCTCAAGGCGTATATTGGTCGTCAGACAAATAGGGAGGACCTCTATCTGTACCGTGGGCTTAGAGAGGGGCGCCGTAGATTTGTGGTAGTGGCGGGAGTCTACCCTAGTCGCCAGGCTGCGCTGTTGGCGCGTGACGCCTTACCGGAGGAGCAGAGGGAAGCGGGCCCTTGGCCGCGGCAGCTTCGAGACATTAAGCAGGAGATAGACGAAAATCAAAGAAATTGATTGTGTTTAAGGTCTGTATTAGTCTGTGTTGTATCTGCCTAATTTGAATATTCTTGCCATCGTCTGCAACTGCCGTTAACATTCCGCGCCCAATTATTAGAAGCCCCTCTAACTAGGGGCTTTTTTGTCTGGTTCTCTATGCCGAATGAGCTTGTCGCGGCCAGGGCATACAGCTTTACCTCCCAGTGGTTAGGGGACATTTCCGACACGTTCTCCAGACGAGACTTCGTACCCATTCAACCGCCTCCGACGGTTTGGTTTGTGCATATAGATTGACTTGCTTATAAAATTGGCCGAATACGCTACTTTTCGCACTAATTTTGCGCTAATTTTGCGTTGCCGCCCTTTAAATCAGATTGATGCGAATGAATAAAGTGAATGAGCCTATGAACAACGGTCTCTACCGATTGGACGAATTTAAGGATAACTGTGGTTTCGGCCTTATTGCTCACCTGAAAGGGAAACCAAGCCACAGGTTGCTGCAAACAGGCATAGAAGCACTTACCTGTATGACCCATCGGGGCGGAATTGCGGCCGATGGTAAGACCGGCGATGGCTGTGGTTTGCTCATTCAAAAACCCGATACGTTTTTACGCGGTGTTGCGAAAAGCGAACTGGGCTTTGAGCTTAGCGAAATGTATGGCATTGGCTCGATAATGCTCAGCAAAGATGCGGCCGAAGCTCAGCAAGCTCGCGTGGTGGTAGAGGAGGAATTGGCTGCTCAAGGGCTGGGCCAATGCGCCTGGCGTGAAGTGCCAACCGACTCCAGCTGTCTTGGCCCTATCGCGCTACAAACCTTGCCTGCTATTTATCATTTATTTGTGAATGCGAATAAAACCTCCGATGCGGAGCTCAGTGCAAAGCTTTTTGTGGCTCGCCGTAAAGCGGAGATTCGCCTCGCGAGCAGCCGTACTTTTTATGTCGCGAGCCTTAGCCATAAAGTACTGTCTTACAAGGGGCTGATGATGCCCGTTGATTTGCCGGCTTTTTACACAGATTTAGCCGACGAGCGTCTCGAAACGGCTATCTGCGTATTTCATCAACGCTTTTCAACAAACACTTTGCCCCAGTGGCCGTTGGCGCAGCCGTTTCGGATGCTCGCCCACAACGGTGAAATCAACACTATTATGGGTAATCGAAATTGGTCGGTGGCTCGCACCAAAAAATTTCAGACACCGCTACTACCTAACCTTACCGATATTGTTCCGTTGGTAAATCGCACGGGTTCAGATTCATCCAGCTTGGATAACATGCTTGAGCTGTTGCTTATTGGTGGCATGGAGCTGCACCGTGCGGCGCGTATGCTTGTGCCGCCCGCTTGGCAGAATGTTGAACATATGGATGGCGACCTGAAAGCCTTCTATGAATACAACTCCATGCATATTGAGCCTTGGGATGGCCCGGCCGGGCTGGTTCTGACCGATGGACGGCATGCCGTCTGTACGCTTGACCGAAATGGCTTGCGTCCTTCGCGCTGGGTAATCACCAAAGATGACATAATTACTGTTGCGTCTGAAGTGGGTGTGTACAACTACGCCCCCGAAGACGTTGTGGCTAAAGGCCGGTTAGGACCGGGTCAGATATTGTCGGTGGATACTGAAACCGGGCAGCTACACCATACTGCCGACATTGATCAAATGTTGAAAGCGGGCCAGCCTTATCTCAAGTGGATGAAGGAAAACGCAAAACGTATTGAGTCGAGTTTTGATCCAGAATTGCCGGAAGACGGTCTGAATGCCTCGCAAGTTGAGACGGCTATGAAGATGTTTCAGGTCAGTTTCGAAGAGTGCGATCAAGTTGTTCGCCCATTGGCTGAATCGGGTCAGGAAGCCGTTGGTTCGATGGGGGATGATACGCCAATGGCGGTGCTCTCAGAAAAGCGCCGTTCTCTGTATGATTATTTTCGCCAGCAGTTTGCTCAGGTTACCAACCCGCCTATCGATCCTTTGCGCGAAGCGATTGTGATGTCGCTGGAAACCTGTATTGGTCGTGAACTATCTGTCTTCGATGAAACGCAAGAGCATGCCAATCGGGTTATTTTGTCGAGCCCGGTATTGTCACCAGCGAAATTTAATGAGTTGCTCAGTCTTGAGCGGCAGGGTTATGAGCCCGTCAGGATTGACCTGAATTACGACGCTAAAATACTGAACCTGAAGCAGGCCCTAGAGCTGTTGCTCGAGGATGTGCTGGCTGCCGTAAGAGGAGGTAAAACGCTGGTGGTGCTCACGGATCTTATGCTTCGGGAAGATCGTTTGCCGATACACGCATTGCTGGCAACGGGCGCCGTGCATCATCGTTTAACTAAAGAAGGGTTACGCTGTGATGCCAATATTATCGTCGAAACGGCAACCGCGCGAGACTCGCATCAGGTTGCCGCGCTGCTTGGCTATGGGGCCACGGCTGTGTACCCGTACCTGAGTTATTATTTAATAGATCGCTTGATTAATACCGGAGAATTAATCGCACATTACGGTGATGCCTCACGTAATTACCGTAAAGGTCTGAGTAAAGGTTTACTTAAAATTCTGTCGAAGATGGGTATATCAACCATTGCGTCCTACCGAGGGGCCCAACTGTTTGAAGCCGTGGGGCTATCGGAAGATGTGGTTGAAACCTGCTTCGAAGGCACTGCCAGTCGTGTAAAAGGCGCTGATTTTAGTGATTTGGAAGCTGATCAGAAATCATTAGCAAAAGATGCTTGGAAGCTACGTAAAAAAATTGAGCTAGGTGGTTTGCTTAAATATGTTCACGGTCAGGAATATCATGCATTTAACCCTGATGTTGTACAAACCCTGCAGCGTGCAGTGCAGTCGGGTGACTATGGCGCATGGCGTGATTACTCAACGTTAGTCAATGGGCGGCCTGCGGCAACGTTACGTGATCTGTTGAAGTTGCGCGACAACCAAAGCGCAATTGCGTTGAATGACGTAGAGCCGATAGAGACAATCGTTCGTCGTTTTGACTCCGCTGCTATGTCCCTCGGAGCACTGAGCCCGGAAGCGCATGAGGCTCTGGCGGAAGCCATGAATACATTGGGTGGTCGCTCCAATAGTGGAGAGGGTGGTGAAGACCCGGTGCGCTTTGGCACCCATAAAGTATCGAAAATTAAACAGGTGGCGTCTGGCCGCTTTGGTGTTACGCCTCATTATCTCGTTAATGCTGAAGTGTTGCAGATCAAAGTGGCTCAAGGCGCCAAACCTGGCGAAGGTGGACAGCTACCCGGTGGTAAAGTGAATGCGCTAATTGCGCGTTTACGCTATGCGGTGCCAGGCGTAACGTTGATTTCACCGCCGCCTCATCACGACATCTATTCGATTGAAGATTTGGCCCAGCTAATTTTCGATCTAAAGCAGGTTAATCCCGATGCATTGGTGTCGGTCAAGCTGGTATCTCGCCCCGGTGTAGGCACCATCGCTGCGGGTGTTGCAAAAGCTTATGCCGACATGATTACTATTTCCGGTTATGACGGCGGCACGGCTGCTAGCCCGTTAACATCAATTCGCTATGCCGGTTCACCCTGGGAGCTGGGGTTAGCCGAAACCCATCAAACATTAAGAGCGAATGATCTGCGTGGAAAAGTACGCGTACAAACGGACGGTGGTTTAAAAACTGGGTTGGATGTCATTAAAGCGGCTATTTTGGGCGCTGAAAGCTTCGGCTTTGGCACCGCGCCGATGGTCGCGCTTGGTTGTAAATACTTACGTATTTGCCATCTAAACAACTGTGCCACGGGCGTTGCCACTCAGCAAGAAGCGTTGCGTCAAGATCACTATATCGGCACTGTCGAGATGGCGAAGAATTTCTTTCGGTTTGTTGCTGAGGAAGCACGAGAGTGGATGGCTCAGCTAGGTGTTCGTTCGCTCGAAGAGCTCATTGGCCGTGTAGATCTGTTAGAAGCTATCGACGGTAAAACCCCAAAGCAAAATAAGCTCGATCTTTCACCGCTTTTGCATACCGATGATTTGCTCAACAGCAAACCGCAGTTCTGCACAATGGAGCGCAACCCGCCTTTTGATAAAGGGCTGCTGGCTGAAGAGATGGTGGCGGCAGTATTGCCTACCATCGAGGCCAAATCCGGTGGTGAATTTACTTTTAAGGTTACCAACTGCGACCGCTCTATTGGTGCGCGTATTAGTGGAGAGATAGCAAAACGTTACGGTAATCAGGGTATGGCCGAGCAGCCCATTACGCTTAAACTCAGCGGTGTGGCCGGTCAGAGTTTCGGTGTTTGGAATGCCGGGGGGTTGAATATGATCCTTGAGGGTGACGCTAACGATTACGTGGGCAAAGGCATGGCTGGAGGTAAATTAGTGATTCGTCCGCCTGCTGGCTCCACGTTTGAAAGCCACAAAACGAGCATTATGGGCAACACCTGCCTCTATGGGGCAACCGGCGGTAAGGTTTTTGCTGCCGGAAGTGCGGGTGAGCGATGTGGAGTCCGTAATTCAGGTGCGCATGTTGTTGTCGAGGGCGCTGGCGATCACTGTTGCGAATATATGACCGGCGGGGTCGTAACCGTTCTCGGCGAAACCGGTGTTAACTTTGGTGCAGGCATGACCGGTGGTTTTGCTTATGTGCTAGACGAAAAGAATCGTTTCGTTGACAAATATAATCACGAGTTGGTAGATATTACCCGCATCAATACCGAGGCATTCGAGGCGCACCGCAATCATTTGCGCGGCATAATTGATGAGTTCGTTGCGGAAACGGCTAGCGTTTGGGGTGCAAATATTCTCAATAATTTCGATCGTTATATTGGGCGGTTTTGGTTAGTAAAACCTCGCGCGGCTGATTTAGATAGCATGCTGCACAGTGTGAAAAAACGTGGTGAATAGTTTTAGTGTGACCAGTTTAGTGGTGACCAAGGTAGTTGTGAGTAGTTAAGAGGCGAGCAACTGAATTAACAGGTTTGTTAATTGAATTTGACAGACGGTTGGTTAATAGGCAAAAAAACGCAGAGCGAAAGACTGCGCAGAAGGTATCAAGGGCTGAAATTTATGGCTGACAGACTGAATAACAACTTCCAGTTTATTGACGTGGGTCGTCAGGATCCCAATAAAAAGGATATTGGCGCGCGCAGGCATAGCTTTGTGGAAATTTACCAGCCTTTCTCAGAAAAGCAGGTGAAGGATCAATCGCACAGGTGTTTGGAGTGCGGAAACCCCTACTGTGAGTGGAAGTGCCCAGTGCACAATTATATTCCCAATTGGCTTAAATTGGTGGCTGAGGGCAATGTAATTGAGGCTGCAGAGCTATGCCACGAAACGAATTCTTTGCCAGAGGTGTGTGGCCGCGTTTGCCCGCAAGATCGATTGTGCGAGGGCGCCTGTACACTCAATGATGGCTTCGGCGCTGTCACCATAGGTAATGCCGAAAAATATATTACCGATACGGCTTTTGCTCTTGGCTGGAAGCCAGATATGAGTAAAGTGAGCTGGACCAACAAAAAGGTTGCTGTTATAGGCGCGGGGCCAGCAGGCCTGGGTTGCGCGGATATTTTGGTACGCAATGGCGTGAAGCCCACTGTTTTTGACTCGCACCCAGAAATAGGTGGGTTACTCACCTTTGGCATTCCTGAATTTAAATTGGAAAAGAGCGTTATTACTAGACGGCGAGAAATATTTTCCGGAATGGGTGTGGAATTTCGGTTGAATACCGAAGTGGGTAAAGATATTTCGTTTGATGAAGTACTCGAAGAGTTCGACGCCGTATTCCTAGGGATGGGTACCTATACTTATATGAAAGGCGGTTTTCCTGGTGAGGATCTTGCTGGTGTTTATGACGCGCTGCCGTTTCTAATTTCGAACGTGAATCGTAATTTGGGTTTTGAGAAAGACCCAAGTGATTTTGTTAGCGTAAAAAATAAAAAAGTGGTAGTGCTTGGGGGTGGCGACACCGCCATGGATTGTAATCGCACCTCTATTCGTCAGGGCGCTAGCAGCGTGACTTGTGCCTACCGTCGAGATGAAGCCAATATGCCCGGTTCGCGCCGTGAAGTAACTAATGCGCGCGAAGAGGGAGTGGATTTTTTGTTTAATCGGCAGCCGGTGGCAATTATTGGTGAGCAAAAAGTGGAAGGTGTAAAAGTTGTTACCACGGAGCTGGGTGAACCCGATGAAAACGGCCGGCGCAGGCCAGAGCCTGTGCCCGGAAGTGAGGAAGTTATTCCAGCCGATACCGTACTGATCGCGTTTGGCTTTCGTCCAAGTCCTGCACCTTGGTTTGAGTCGCACGGTATTAACGTCAATAGCTGGGGTGGTGTTTATGCCGCTGAACAACAGCAATATAAATTTCAGACATCTAACCCAAAAATATTCGCTGGTGGTGATATGGTCCGAGGTTCAGATTTGGTGGTCACCGCCATTTGGGAGGGGCGTCAGGCAGCCGAAGGTATGTTGGACTTCCTAGACGTTTAATCTGCACAAAAGGCCGGTTACAATGACCGGCCTTTTTCTTTGTTAAAAACAACTATGACTGAACTGAAAAACGATCGATTTTTACGTGCTCTTTTACGTGAGCCTGTGGATGTGACACCGGTTTGGATGATGCGACAGGCGGGGCGTTACCTGCCTGAGTATCGCGCAGCGCGCGCTCACGCGGGCGATTTTATGGCGCTTTGTACCAACCCTCAGCTGGCTTGCGAAGTAACCTTGCAGCCGCTGGAGCGGTATCCGCTGGATGCCGCAATTCTGTTTTCAGACATACTTACCATCCCCGACGCCATGGGCTTGGGCTTGTACTTTGAAGCAGGAGAAGGGCCAAAATTTCGAAAGCCGGTTAGAACGGCAGCAGACGTAGAATCTTTACCTGTTGTTAACGCGAAGAAAGATCTAACCTACGTGGTTGATGCTGTATCAACTATTCGCTCGGAGCTCAATGGTCGTGTCCCGCTCATAGGGTTTTCGGGAAGCCCTTGGACGCTCATGACGTATATGGTCGAGGGCGGTTCGAGCAAAGATTTTCGTCGTGCAAAGTGTATGATCTACGATCAGCCAGAAGTTGCCCGGCTATTGTTAGATAAGCTTGTGGCATCTGTCATAGACTACCTTAACGCCCAAATTCGGGCGGGTGCACAGGCCGTACAAATTTTTGATACTTGGGGCGGTGCCCTGCCGCACGATGCTTACTTGGAGTATTCGTTAAAACCTATGCAGCGAATTGTGGCGGGGCTAATAAGGGAAAACGAAGGCCGCAAGGTTCCGGTTATTCTGTTCACCAAAGGTGGGGGGCAGTGGCTGGAGGCTATGGCGGATACTGGTGCATCGGCGCTTGGATTGGATTGGACTACGCATATTGGGCAGGCGCGGGAACGGGTAGGTGATCGTGTCTCTCTGCAGGGGAATATGGACCCAACGATGCTCTACGCAAACCCCCAGCGGATACGCACTGAAGTAGCTAAAATCCTGAGCCAATATGGCCATGGCAACGGCCATATATTTAACTTGGGTCACGGTATTACGCCGGAGGTAGACCCTGCAAATGCGGGCGCGTTTATTTCGGCCGTACACGAATTATCGGCCGATTATCATGAGGCGAATGCGCCGGAATAAGGCTGTTTTCAATCAGAGGCTATTCTTGATATAACTGTAAGCTATATGTCGGGGGTTGTGGCTCGGTGCTGGTCGGCAAATCAAAAAATCCACTCGTCGCTTACTCTTACCGCAGTAGTGACGAGTCGCTTATAATTTAATCGGTATAATTTGGCGTTTAATATTGTGCGCTGTGGTAGTTTGTTGCTTTGGGGAATTACTGACGAATTCTGTTAACCCTATCGGGCTTGCCCTCATACTTGGCAAGTACTTTGGTGTGTCGGCGGGCTATTCAGCGATTTTCTTGTGTAAATAGTTAACGCACGCTTAAAATTGTAAGTCTGCCGTGCAGCATGAGGGTAAGTGTTGGGAATTAAACAGATAAGACTTGATGTCAACGAATTAACTGTTGGCATGTTTGTGTCTGGGTTAGACCGCCCTTGGACGCAGACGCCTTTCCCTTTGCAAGGTTTCTATATCCGTGACCTGGATGAAATCAAAGAGCTGAAGGTTCATTGCAGTTTCGTGTACATCGATGTTGTAAAAGGCTCCTCTCCGGTCAAATCAAATTTACGCAAACTCTCTAACAAGTCGAGCAGTGCGCGTAAGGCTGCTCGCGCTTCCAAGCTTACTCGAATTGTTGATGTCGCACCGCTAAAGATCAGGCGAGATGCGTACCGCGAAGTTCAACCTCTGGAAAAAGAGATGGGTGCTGCGCGCGAATTGCATCAGCAGGTGTATAACGCGGTGGGAAGTGTAATGGGTCATGTGAACCAGGAGCATCATCACGTACCCATTAATGAAACGAAGCGCGTTGCTAGCCAAATGGTGGACAGCGTATTGCGCAGTCCGGATGCTTTCACTTGGTTGAGTCGAGTGCGTGATAAAGATGAATATACGTATTCGCATGCTGTTCGATCTGCGGTGTGGGGTATTCTCTTTGGCCGTCATATTGGCCTACCCAAGGCTGACCTCGATGTTTTGGCGATGGGAGCTTTGCTCAAAGATATTGGAAAAACACGCCTGCCTAAGCATTTACTTGAGAAAAAAGTCCGTACCGAAACGGAGCAGCAGGCTTACGAAAAATTCATCGATTACGGCGTAGATATTTTACGCAAGCTGCCAGATGTACAGCCGCGAGTAACCTCTGTTGTTAAAACCCACTGTGAACGCGTGAACGGTAGTGGTTTTCCGCAGCACCTTCGTGGAGACAAGATTCCTCTGTTAGGCAAAATCGCTGGTATTGTGACTTTTTACGACGAAACGGTGAACCCACGTGGTGAGAAGCAACCCGTATCGCCCTCCAAGGCGGTTGCTCGACTGTACGAATTACGTGAAGTTGAGTTTCAGGAAGAGCTGGTTATTGAATTTATACGTGCGATTGGTCTTTACCCTACAGGAACACTGGTGGAACTTTCGACCGGTGAAGTTGGTGTGGTTGTCGAGCAAAATTTTGAGCGGCGATTAAAGCCCATGGTTATGGTTGTGCTCGATGCCTACAAACAGCCCTTACGCGGCACTGAATTAATTGACTTGGCTGCTGAAGAGCGGGAAAAGCAGGCAAAGCTGGATTCGGGTAAGTACCATCCATCTGAAATTCAGCGTATTGAGATTCTACAGGATCTTCAGCCCGGCGCTTACGACATTGACATTGCATTAATTCGAGATCAGTACATCCAGCGCAAGCAAGGCAGCGGACTGATGAAGTTGTTCAAAGGCCGTGGATTCAAGCTCCCCGGCTTTTAGTCGCGGTTTTATCTGTCTCTCCTTCACTGGCCGCCAGCTCCTTCCCGAGCAGCCAGCTCTTGGTCTCTAGGCCCCAGCGATACCCACCCAAATTACCATCGTTGCGAATTACCCTGTGGCAAGGAATAAGCAAGGCTGTGGGGTTTGAGCCCACGGCGCTGCCAACGGCTCTACTGGCGTTTTGCTTATTGATGGCAAGCGCTAAGCCACCGTAACTCTCCAGCTTACCTTCTGGGATATTCAATAATGCCCGCCAAACGGCCACTTGGAAATTTGTGCCTTGTACCCAAAGGGAAAAGCGTTCGGGAATGGTGCCGTTTGAAAAAACTCTATCGAGCAATGCTTGTGCGCTAGGGTGATCGGTTTGCCAGCTGGCCTGCTGCCATAGGCTTCGTGTCTTGCTTTGGTCGGCGGTCTCTTTGCTCGCCGCGGTTTGCATGAATCTGAGGGTGTGAATGCCGCGTTCAGTCCAATTTACCCGTGCCAGGCCAAAAGGGGTGTTGGCTTCTCCAGTGTAAAAAGTCATTCCCTTGCCGTGCGTTTTTAACTCGCCTGGCGTTACCGCCTCAAGTGTAACTAAGTGATCGTGTAAACGGCTAGCGCTGGAAAGCCCTAGGGAATAGCTGGCGTCTAGGCAGGAATAGTCCTGTCTCAATAACGCATTCGCTCCAGTAACCGTTAGATGTTGTAAAAATTGTTTGGGGGTGAGGCCTACCCAGCGCCGAAACAAGCGTTGAAAGTGGCTAGGGCTAAGGTGAAAGTGCCGCGCTATTTGTTCAAGAGAGGGTTGGTCGCGAAAGTGCGCACGTAGTGTCTCTATGGCTTTCGAGTTTAGCGAGTAGAGCTTTGGGTTATCGAGCCGTGTTTGATTCATGGTGCAAAGGTTAAACTTCCCAAGGCTGTTTTTCGACCCGAATCGTGTTTAATTTACAGAGATTTAGTCGCCCAGCGTAAACAGTGGTTCACCCATTGTAACGGTTCGCCCAGGTGTTAGGCGATCAACCCAGTTGCCGGCTCCCTTTGGGAGCAACAAAATTACGGTAGAGCCCAGCTTAAATCGGCCCATTTCTTCGCCTTTGTTTAGGTTTATCTCGTCGTGCGTCTGATATTGGAAATGTGTGACCTGGTTGCGACGGGGGGCAATTTCACCGGCCCAAACAGTTTCAATGGAGGCAACGATCATGGCGCCAACCAGTACGAGGGCTACGGGACCTATTTCAGTTTCAAAAATACAGGCTACACGCTCGTTCCGTGCGAATAAATTGTCAACATTTGAGACGGTGGCTGGGTTAACAGAGAAGAGCGCGCCGGGAACGTGGTTCATGGATACCAGTTTGCCGGTGATAGGCATATGGATACGATGGTAGTCTTTGGGCGATAAATAGACGGTACAAAAATGCCCGTCGCTAAAGCGTTCACTCAAGGCTTTATCGCCACCTAGCAAGGTGGTCGCGCTAAACGATTTGCCTTTTGCTTGAAAAATGGTGTCTTTCTCAATATTTCCGAGTTGGCTTATAGCTCCGTCGGCGGGGCATGCGAGTATGTTATCGCCTTCAGTAATTGGGCGCGCGTCTGGCTTAAGCGCGCGGCAAAAGAAATCGTTAAAACTGCTGTAGGCGTCGAGATTTTCTTCCGCAGCTTCAGACATGTTAACCGAGTAGTGTGAGGAGAACTTTTCGATAAATAGGCTTTTTACCCAACGGATATTGGTTGTTGCCAGCCACCCTGCAACTCTTGAAATCCCGTGATGTGGGAGTAGATGCTGCAGCAGAATGAATAAAAAATCTTTCACGGTGTGTGCCCCTCAACTGGCGTGTCTGGATGATTGCCCCACTCAGCCCAGGAGCCGTGGTAAGCGCGAATATCAAAGCCCAACAGCTTTCCAACCATGTAAGTGAAGCCGGAACGGTGGTGGGTTTGGCAATGAGTAACGATGCGCTGTCCCTTGCGAATGCCGAGCATACCCAGGCGCTGTTCGGCATCGGAGCGAATACGAAAGCCATTGTCTGGGTCCATTAAACTGGTCCATTCACAATTGATCGCGCCGGGTATATGGCCACCTTTTGTTGCAAGTACGCGGTCGCCACGGTATTCCTCTGGTGAGCGGGCATCCCAAATACATAAATCCGTGCTGCTCAAGTTTGCAAGAATGTCGGGTATTTCAGCAATGGCTTGCGTATGGATGGTTAACTCAGGTGTCGTTACCTGCGCGTTGTTTTCGCTTTGTTCAATCTCAAAGCCGCCTTCTCGCCAGGCCAATAAACCGCCATTCAAATAGGAGTACCGAGTATGACCGATGGTGTCTAATGTCCAAATAAATCGCCCAGCCCAGCCTCCGCCTTCATCGTCGTAAACCACAAAATGTGTTTCGGGTGTAAAGCCCAAGTAACCGAATACTTTTTGTAGCTGTGCTATTTCAGGGAGTTTACCTGGAGCGGGTGGTTTGCCCGAGATTAAAGCTTGTGCTGGTAGGTGCACGGCGCGCGGAACGTGGCCGGCTATATAGGATTGCTCGGAACAGATGTCGACAACACAGACCTGCGCTATTTTGTCTGTAGGCTCGGTGGCCTTTTCTGGCGAATCTTCCTCTAGCAGCAGGGCTTTATATTCCTCAAGAAAGCCTTGCAGTTGTTGGGGCTCTAGCAGCAACGGCAGGATGGGCTCGTGCATGGGGTATTCCTTGATAGCTGTATGGTACGGCGAATTATTGTGAGTAGCCGCCCAACAATCAGGGGCTCCTTAATGTTGTTTTCACGTCTACTTCGTCCAGCGATCCGATTATACGGCGAAAGCTGGCAAAGCGCTCTTTCGAGATGTCTCCATTTTCGGCTGCCGCCCGAATAACGCAGCCGGGTTCCGTCTGGTGCTGGCAATCGCGGAATTTACAATGGCCCGCAAGGTCTCTGAGCTCGATAAACCCCCTAAGTACATCGTGTTCGTCCATATGCCACAGACCAAACTCGCGAATGCCGGGAGAATCGATGCAGTTGCCGCCGTCCGGAAAATGATAAAGACGGGAGTGGGTGGTGGTATGGCGACCCTTTTCAACTTGCTCTGACAGACGACCTATTTTAATCGGCTCGTCAGGAAGGAGTAGCTGAATGATGGATGATTTGCCAACGCCAGATTGACCAGCAAAAATGCTAATTTTATCGCGTAGCATCTCCCTCAGTTGGTCAAAGCCAGCGCCAGTTTTGACCGAGATTTCGACTACCGAATAGTTGAGCCCGCGGTATTCTTCGAGTAGTCGCTGAATATTACAGCGTATCTCTGGGTCGAGTAGATCCGACTTGTTCACCACCAGAATAATATCCACTTCAAGGTTTTCAGCTGCTACCAGATAGCGATCAATTAAACCCGCGTGAGGCTCAGGGGCAGGAGCAATGGTTACAAGTACTTGGTCAATATTGGCAGCCACTGCGCGCATTTTTCCATAGCTGTCCGGTCGTAATAGACGATTGTGTGCTGGTTCAACAGAAACCACTACACCGCAGGTTTCGTCTTGTTGTTGCCAAGCAACTCGGTCGCCGGTGACCACATCGCCCAAATTTGCGCGAAGATGGCAGCGCCACACTTTACCGTTTTCGGCTTCTATATCGACTTGCTTGCCGAAGCGGGTGAGCACCAAGCCCGTTTCGGTCTCACCAGCATCAGAGCTGGCGCTGGCCTTTTGACGCAGGCTTTGTTGGTGGTTGGCAATGCGGTTACTTTGCTGTCGAGTGAGTTTTCGTTTGCTCATGGGTGGGGTGTGTAGGTGAGCGAAAGAGGGCCAATTATCGAGCCAAAGATGAGCATAATTGGATTTATGGTGCGTGTCCGGTGGCCGTTGATAGGAACTTCCTCTTCGAGCTGCTAGAATTTGTTGGTGGCATTGTAATGGAAAAGAGTATGACTATCAGCGAAAACAACCTGATCTGGATCGATCTAGAGATGACTGGATTAATCCCTGAGCACGACGTCATCATTGAAATTGCCACCGTAGTCACCGATGCCCAGCTTAATATTCTGGCGGAAGGGCCGGTAATGGCAATTTATCAACCGCATGCAGTGCTCGACCAAATGGACGAGTGGTGTACCACCCAACACGGGAAATCAGGGCTAACCGCAAGAGTTAAAAGCAGCGAAATCTCTACATCGGTGGCGGAGCAGGCGACATTGGATTTTCTGGCAAACTGGATTCCCGAGGGTAAGTCGCCTATGTGCGGCAACTCTATCGGCCAGGATCGCCGATTTCTGCAGCGCTTTATGCCAAGGCTCGCCGGCTACTTTCACTACCGCAATATAGATGTTAGCACCTTAAAGGAGTTGGCTGCACGATGGCAGCCGGAGTTGCTCAAGGGTTTCTCTAAGCAAGGCACACATCTAGCTTTGGACGATATTCGCGAGTCCATTGCGGAGCTCAGCTATTACCGGGAGCACTTTATTCGCAAGCAATAGTGGGTGCCTTTTCTAATGGCCGAAGAGAGATTTGAATGGCAGGGCACTAACACACGCTAAGCTAAGGGTACATCTGGTCAGAGGTGTCTAGATGTTTTTCTTCTCAAACGAAGTGTGTTGCAGCGCAAATCGTCTAAAGCTTGGCGGCTTATGCCGCATGGTTAGCGCGGCTTCGGTGTAACATTGATTTGGTTATTCCATATTCTTTGATGATCTGGATGTGGAACTTTTAAGCGCAAGCCGGTTTTTGACAAGCTTGCACTTTAGGACAAAGCTTAGATAACAGGTCTGTTTATTCAGATCCGACCGATAATAGCGGCGCCAGGAGGCGGCTGTTGTTGGGTCAGTAATCGTTATTCTGAGCTTTATATTATAGCTCGAAGGAATGAGATATTATGCAATACCCTAATAATTCTATCCCCCTGTATGCTGTTTCTGAGGCTCACTCCGATGCGAGTGATCCGCGTTCGGACTCGAACAAAAGCCAGCCCGCTATCAAGCACGAGGCAGAGGCTAGCTCCGAGCGCCGAGATCGAAGTAAGCCAATCCCCTACAACCTCTCCGAGTACCTTAACGATGATCAGCAGTTTTCATTGCGTCAGATGGAAAGTTTTGGTTGGCAGTTGTCGTTTATCCGTCGACCCTTATTTCAAGAGCAGGTTGTTGTAGTGGCTAACGAAGATAGTAGCCAGTATGGTGTTCTCGAAAAGGACGGTTCCATCAATATGCAGGCAATGATTGATTTGAGACACTAGTTCAGCTGCAAGAACCTCTTGGCGTAATTTCGTCAAAATTACGACGCCATTTTCCGCTATAATCCGCGCTTTGAATTCCCGACCACCTTACGGTTGTTCGGGTTCCTACTTTTGCCTGTGGCATAAGGCCCTTTCTGCACGCGATATAAATGTCTTGGTGGCCTAGTTGCCGTACCCTGAAAATGGGTGTTTCCCTAGATAAAATCAGAGTTCTTCATCTGCAGCCCTATTTCTGAGGTTCCCCAATTGTCCGATAAAAATAGTTTTTTTAGAAAAGGTAAGTTTTTATTGTCCTTCGGTTTTCTTGCGGTATTTATGGGGAATTTTGGCCAATCATTTTTTATTGGAAGTTACGGGGCCAGTATTCAGCAAGCATTGGAGCTTTCTGCATCGGGCTATGGCTTGGTGTATTCCGTTGCCACCTTAATTGCGGGCACCAGCATTATGTTTGTTGGTGGTTATATCGATCGTATTCCGTTACGTCACTTTGTTTTATATGTGGCCGCTGGGCTCTTTATTGGCAGCCTGATTATGTTTGCCAGTGTGAATGTTTGGATATTGGGGTGTGGGCTTGTCGCCATTCGTCTCTGTGGTCAAGGTTTGCTTCCGCATACGGGGATTACCACCATGGCGCGTTGCTTTGATAGCGATCGAGGTAAAGCCATTTCGATTGCAGCATCGGGTGTTCCTGCGGGTGAAATACTGTTACCAATAATGGCGGCAGTGCTGATTGCTCAATTGGGTTGGCAGCAAAGCTGGTTAGTGGTCGCTGCACTTGTACCTTTGGGGTTTATTCCCGTAGGTCTTTGGTTGCTAAAAAATGCAGAGAAATCGGGGTTTGAGTTTGCCCCAGTTGCAAGCATCGGTGGATCGCCGTCGCACAGCTCTGTGGGGCGCAGTGAAGTCCTCCTTGATGGCAGGTTTTGGCGAGTATTGCCCGCTGTAATTGCAGGGCCGTTTGTGGTCACGGGTGTTTTTATTCATCAATCTTTTTATATGCAACAAAAGCTGTGGAGTATGGAGCTGTTTGCTTCTAGTTTTATTGCTTATGGTGTTGTTCACTGGATAAGCTCGCTTGCCGCTGGGGTGATGGTGGACCGGTATAGCGCTGTGCGGTTATTGGCCTACTACAATTTGCCTTTAGCTGCTGCGATGTTGGTTGTTGGTTTTGTTGATGGCCCGTTGGTACCGTTTTTAATGTTGGGGTTGCTGGGGATGTCTATTGGTTTTGGCGGCCCGGTAGCCGGAGCGCTTTGGGCGGAAGCCTATGGTACCGGAAAAATAGGTAGTATTCGCTCAATGACAACATCGTTTGGCGTTTGGGCAACGTCGCTATCACCCATTATCTTAGGTGTACTAATAGATGCGGATGTGAGTATTTCACTGCTGTCACTGTGCATGGCTCTAGCGGTATTCGCCGCTTGTGTAAGCGCTGCTTTTTCTTATAAATAGAGGAACGCTAAAGGTTAAACCCTTGTGCGTGATAGTTTGCGTACGCGTTTTCTATTTGGGTTTTTTTGCTGAACCAATGCCCATTGAATATGCTTGGCAACCAGTTCGGAGGCTTGGGGTAATCGGGAGGTGAGTGCTGAGACTATGTCGGGATTAGCCGGAGCGTTGCCTAGACCGACCGCAAGGTTTCGCTGCCACAATTCATAGCCAATTCGACGAATGGCAGAGCCCTCGGTATTTTTCAGGAAGGTTTGTTCGTCCCACATAAAAAGTGTTAATAGGTCCGAATTTTCGAGGCCATGCCGGGGCTGAAAGTCGGCTTCACAGGTAGGTTTAGCATATTTGTTCCAAGGGCAAATGGCTTGGCAGTCGTCACAACCGAAAACGCGGTTACCCATTACTGTACGGAACTCTTCTGGTATTTCACCTTTATTCTCTATGGTTAAATAGGATATACAGCGGCGTGCGTCCAGCTCGTAGGGTCGGGGGAAGGCGGCTGTCGGGCATACCTTTAAGCATGCCTCACAGTCACCGCATTTATTCTCTGTAATCACTTCGGTGACCGGTAAAGGCAGGCTGGTATATATTTCACCGAGAAAGAACCAGCTGCCGGCATGCTGATTGATGATTAGGGTGTGTTTGCCAATCCAGCCGAGTCCTGCTTTTTCTGCAATAGGGCGCTCGAGTACCGGCGCGCTGTCGACAAAGGGGCGACTGCTGATCTCTAGTTCAGGGATAAATGCCTGAGCGTCCTGTTTTATTTTTTCCGCTATGAGCGCAAGGCGTTTGCGCATTAATTTATGGTAATCACGTCCTAAAGCGTATCGGGAAACATAGGCTTTTTCGGGGGATTTTAAGATTGCTATTTGCTGCGAACCTTCGGGTAGATAGTCCATGCGCACCGAGATGATTCTACGCGTTCCGGGGTGGAGAAGTTCGGGGTTCAAGCGCATTTTTTTGCGGTCTTCCAGCCATTGCATGCTGCCGTGATAGCCTTTACCCAGCCACTGCTGAAGCCGTTCGGTCTCGGAGCTTAAATCGGCGTCGGATATACCGATTTGCTGAAAACCCAGTTCTTTTGCCCAGAGCTGAATGTTGGTACATAGATTAGAAAGAGCGAGTTGTTGCTCTTGAGATAGTGCGATAGTGGTCATGAGGTTACGCTTGATTGTGTTGGCTAAGCAGTAACGTATAATTCTGCTTTCAATTTTACCATTTGAAATACTATGACTAATTCTACACGTAGGAGAGCGCTTTTTCGCGCTGATCAAGTACGAGAGCTCGACAGCATTGCCATAAATGTGGGTGCTATTGCCGGAATTCAGCTTATGAAGCGTGCGGGCAGAGTTATATTCCAGCAGTTGCGTTTGCGCTGGCCTCTTGCGCAAAAGGTCTTCGTTTGTTGTGGCGGCGGTAATAACGCTGGTGACGGCTACATTGTTGCTGCACTGGCGGCTCAAAAGTGCATGCAAGTACAGGTGTTGTCTGCGGTTCCAACAGCGAGGCTTAACGGTGATGCAGCGGCTGCGATGCAGTTCGCCCTCGCGGAAGGGGTGCAGGTTACAGAGGTTGATGACTGGGCCTCGTGTTTGACGCTTTTCGACGAGCAAAGTGTGGTTGTTGATGCGCTACTGGGTACTGGAATAAAGGGTGAGGTTCGCGTCGAATATGAGCGGGCGATCAACGCTATTAACGCTGGTAAGGCGAGGGTAATTGCGGCTGATGTTCCCTCGGGCATCTGTAGTGATACTGGGGTTGTGCTGGGTGCTGCCGTTAAGGCTGACGTTACGGCGACATTTGTCGGCCTGAAACAAGGCCTATTAACGGCTAGCGCACCAGAATATGCTGGAGAGATGTGTTTTGATGAGCTGGGTGTGCCGTTTAGGGAGGCGCCCTCGCCACTGGCTAGTGCATACGCTGAGGTCCAACCGAGCGCCGAGCAAATAACAAGAAAATCCTACAGGTTGAAAGCGCGGCCTGCCGATGCCCATAAAGGCTTATATGGTCATGTGCTCATTGTCGGTGGTGATGCCGGTTTTGGTGGTGCAGTAGCAATGGCGGCCGAAGCTTGTGCTCGGGTGGGGGCGGGGTTAGTAAGCGTTGCCACTCAGGCGGTACATGTTGCGCCTGTTTTAGCTCGCTTGCCCGAAGTTATGGTAAATGCTGTTGCTTCAGGTCAGGAGCTGGAACCGCACTTGGTTAAGCCCAGCGTCATTGTGGTTGGGCCGGGGCTTGGCCGCAGCCCCTGGTCGGAGCAAATGTTACAGCAGGTAATGAAGACAGGGCTGCCGTTGGTGGTAGACGCCGACGCTTTAAATATTCTTGCCGCTAAGCCAGCGTGCAGTGAGGTAGAACGGCAGAATTGGGTTTTCACTCCTCATCCGGGAGAGGCAGCAAGGCTTTTAGGCTGTACTATTGACGATATTCAGGCCGATAGGTTTTCGGCGGCGCGAGCCATTCAGGCAAAATTTGGTGGAGTGGTGGTGCTTAAGGGCGCGGGAACTATTATTGCCAGTGCTACAGAAACGCTGGTCGCTAAAGTGGGTAACCCTGGTATGGCCACTGGCGGTATGGGCGATATTTTGGCTGGCATTATTGGTGCGTTACTGGCGCAGGGGCTCGGGCCGGCTGAAGCTGCTGGCCTTGGCGTTTGTGTGCATGGGGATGCGGCAGATCTTGCGGCTTTTGACGGTGGGCAACGGGGTATGTTGGCAACTGATTTAATTTCCCACATCCGCAAGCTTGTAAATCCGGGAGTGCCAAGTGGTGGTTGATGTGAGTTTTCAGCAAGTACTGGAGGACGAAAGTGCCACGGTCAAAGCGGGTGAGAAACTGGGGCAATATTTGGCCGGTGGGGCGGTAATTTATCTGACCGGAGTGCTGGGGGCTGGCAAAACCACTCTATGCCGGGGTATTCTCCGGTCTTTCGGGTATTCAGGTGCGGTTAAGAGCCCCACCTATACTTTAGTGGAGCCGTACGAATTTGGGAACAACACGGTGTTTCACTTTGATTTGTATCGCCTCGGAGACCCAGAGGAGTTAGAGTACATGGGTATTCGCGATTACTTTCAGGCACGCAGTGTGTGTTTGATTGAGTGGCCCGACAAAGGCGAAGGCTTTTTGCCTAAGGCCGATATACTGGCCGAACTAAAGCCGCAGGGGTACTGTCGAAAACTAGCGTTAACGGCGTTTACCGAACGCGGGGAACAAATTGTTTGCCAATTGTAAGTATTTGCAATTGGGCTAGCATAAATTGCCGTGCACGAATTCAAGGCGGGTGGGGTCAGGAGTGGGGGTGAACTACAGGCTTGAAGGCGCAAGCATGCAACGGGTAAAGAGAATAGCTGTTCTCTTGCTGGTGAAAGTGCTTTTGCTCTGCAGTATGCCCACGTTGGCCGCGCGGGTTGATAGTGTCCGCCTCTGGCGCGCGCCAGATCATACCCGTTTGGTTTTTGATCTCAACGGCCCCGTTGAGCATTCGGTTTTCCCACTGAAATCACCGGCTCGTCTCGTTGTTGATATTGCCAACACCACTAACCGCACAACCCTTGACTCCCTGGATTTCTCCGGCACCCCCATAGACCAGATGCGATTTGGTAAGCATGGCAATGACTTGCGGGTCGTACTCGATTTGAAATCTGAGGTGAAGCCTCGAACCTTTGTGCTGGTTAAGCACGGTGATAAAAAAGATCGGCTGGTGGTTGACCTCTATGATGCAAAAACCGAAACAGTAAGAACTGTAGAGCAGGTAGTTGAAATGGTCAGTGGCAATCGCGATATTATTGTCGCGATTGATGCCGGTCACGGTGGTGAAGACCCCGGTGCTTTGGGGCCAAAAAGAATTCGTGAAAAAAATATCGTTTACAAAATAAGCCAACAATTGCAGCGAATGGTGGATGCGGAGCCAGGCTACAAGGCGTATATGGTACGTGATGGAGATTATTACATCCCCCTGCGAGAGCGGCGGAACAAAGCCCGGAAAGTACGTGCTGATATTTTTGTCTCAATTCATGCTGATGCGTTCACAAACCCAAAAGCAAAGGGGGCTTCGGTGTACGCGCTTTCCCGACGCGGAGCGACATCTGAAACCGCTCGCTTTCTCGCATCGAAGGAAAACGAAGCCGATTTAATTGGTGGTGTGGGTGGTGTAAATCTCGACGAGGTAGATGGTGCTCTCGCTGGAGTGTTATTGGACCTTTCAATGACGGCCTCATTAGCAAACAGTTTAGATGCCGGGGATAAGGTGTTAAAAGAAATTGGCAGAATGACGCGTTTACATAAGCGTCATGTTGAACAGGCTTTTTTTACGGTGCTGACATCGCCCGATGTGCCTTCGATTTTGGTGGAAACAGGCTTTATATCTAATCCTGAAGAAGCGGGAAAACTTAACACTTTTGCTCACCGCAAAAAGATAGCAACGGCTATTTTCACCGGTGTTAAAAAATATTTTCATGAAACACCGCCGGCAGGCTCATTAGTGGCCTGGAATAAAAACGGTGGTAGTCACAACGTGGTGCAACATACCATTGCGCGTGGTGATACGCTCACGGGGCTTGCCAGTCGCTACAATGTTAGTGTTACACGCATTAAAGCGGTTAATGACCTCAAAGACTCCTCTATTAAAATTGGGCAGATAATTAAAATACCTGCTTCCTGATACCATGAATCGAATACAGAAACTAAGCCCTCGGTTGGCTAACCAAATTGCCGCAGGTGAGGTCGTTGAGCGACCGGCATCCGTTATTAAAGAGTTAGTAGAAAACAGCCTCGATGCGGGTGCTCAACAATTAGACATCGAAATTGAAAGCGGCGGGACAAAATTAATTCGGGTGCGCGACAACGGCTCAGGTATTAATAAGGACGACCTTCCCCTCGCCTTAGATCGTCATGCTACGAGTAAAATTTTGAGCCTTGATGATCTGGAAGCTGTTGGTACGCTGGGTTTTCGGGGCGAGGCTCTGGCCAGTATAAGTTCCGTCGCTCGGTTAAAGCTTACGAGTAATACTGGTGCCAGCGAAAGTGGGTGGTGTGTAGAGGCCGAAGGTCGTGAAATGTCCGCAGTGCTCACTCCAGCAGGCCATCCTCGGGGTACATCTGTTGAAGTGCGTGATTTATTTTTTAATACCCCCGCACGCAGGAAATTTTTACGCACGGATAAAACTGAGTACAACCGTATAGAAGACGTGCTGAAACGTCTCGCGCTTTCACGTTTTGCTCAAGGGTTTTCGTTAAAAAATAATGGCCGAGTTGTACACGCTTGGCGTCCCGCCAACTCCCAAGCGGAAAAAGAACGCAGAGTGGCTCAAATTTGTGGCCCAGCATTCATGGAAAACTGTGTGCATGTGGATATTGAGCGCGCGGGATTAAAATTGTGGGGCTGGGTTGCGCTGCCAACTTTTTCACGGAGCCAGGCGGACCTACAGCATTTCTATGTGAACGGCCGCGCGATTCGCGACAGGCTGGTGAGCCACGCCATAAAACAGGCTTATCAAGACGTGCTTTATCATGGTCGTCACCCTGCTTTTGTCCTATATCTTGAGGTCGACCCCGCAAATGTTGATGTGAATGTACACCCCACTAAACACGAAGTACGGTTTCGTGATGGCCGTCTAGTGCACGACTTTTTGTTCCGAAGTTTGCATCAGGCACTCGCCGATGTACGACCTTCCGCCGCGTCACAGCCAACAAGTGCGGAAACTCCTGGCGCGACAGAGATAATTCCTGAGCAGGGAGCGCTGGGTTTGGCGGGTCGCTCGCCTGGCTCGGTTTTTCAGTCGGAATCTATACCGGCGGGCATGCAGGTGCGAGAGCTTGCTGAGCCTGTGTATCAGTCTCAATTTCAACCGCGCCCTAGTTTTTCGCCTGCTCCCGCCGACCACGCGCCTCTGGATTTTCAACAGCAGGGTGAAATCCCGCCTTTGGGGTACGCTATTGCACAGCTAAAAGGTATTTATGTATTGGCGGAGAACGAGCACGGCATGGTTTTGGTGGATATGCACGCGGCTCACGAGCGTATTACTTACGAGCGTATGAAGGGGCAGCAAGAGCAACAAAAAATTCAGTCTCAACCGTTACTTGTGCCCCAGTCGATGGCGGTAAGTGAAAAAGAGGCGGGTTATGCTGAAGAGCACAACGAAATCTTTGTTCGCCTTGGGTTTGAAATTGAGCGAGCCGGACCGGAAACGCTATTGATCCGCCAGCTCCCGGTAATACTCAATAATGCCAAGGTCGAGCAGTTGGTGCGTGATGTATTAGCGGACCTGGTTGAGTTTGGGACCAGTCAGCGAATTGAGCACAACATTAATGAAATTCTTTCTACCATGGCTTGCCATGGTTCTGTGCGCGCAAACAGAAAGCTCACTATTGCTGAAATGAATGCTTTACTTCGAGATATGGAGGCTACAGAGCGCAGCGGTCAGTGTAATCACGGTAGGCCAACCTGGGCCCAGCTCACCATGAGTCAGCTAGATAAGCTATTTATGCGTGGCCAATAATTGTGGTGGACAGCATTCCTAAAGCGGTGAACGGTAAACCTATTGCGATAGCGCTGATGGGCCCCACAGCGTCTGGAAAGACAGATCTAGCCATTGCGTTGCACCAGCGTTTGGGCGCAGAAATAATCAGTGTGGATTCGGCGCTTGTTTATCGGGGTTTGGATATTGGTTCCGCCAAACCCAGTGTCGAAGAGCTGGCGGCGGCTCCGCATCGATTAATTGATATTCGCGATCCATCAGTTCCCTATTCGGCAGCCAATTTTGCCGTCGACGCCAAAGGTGAAATCGAACAGGTTGTAAGCGCCGGTGAGATTCCGTTGCTGGTTGGCGGTACCATGCTCTACTTCAAAGCATTGCTGGAGGGTTTGTCTGACATGCCTGCCTCCGATGCTCAAACACGGCAAATGATAGAAAAAGACGCGCTGCAGCGGGGGTGGCCGGCATTGCATGCTGAGCTAGCCGAAATAGACCCAAAAACAGCCGCCGAGATACATCCTAACCATTCCCACCGGATAGGGCGTGCGCTGGAGGTGTACCGAATTTCCGGCAAGCCTATCAGTGAGTTTCGCACCCACTTATCGGGCGGTTTAATGGAAGACTACCATTGGTTGCAAATAGCCATTGCCCCGCGTGACAGAGCTATTTTGCACAGGCGCATCGAGTTGCGCTTTGATCGGATGCTGTCCCGTGGTTTGATTGATGAAGTGCAGGCGCTTTTCGAGCGAAAAGACTTGCACGCCGATCTGCCCGCTATTCGTGCAGTGGGGTACCGACAGGTGTGGGGGTTTCTGGCCGGCGAATTCGGTTTTGATGATATGCGCCAAAAAGGTATTGCCGCCACTCGTCAGCTGGCTAAGAGGCAGTTAACGTGGTTGCGATCCTGGCCGGGTATTAATTGGCTCGATACGCAGGAAGAAACAGGTGAATTGTTAAGTTCAGAAGAAATTGTGAGTAAAGCATTGAGAATTTTAACTGAAACCACAATATAATGTTTACGGGCTCCCTGATCCCTTTTTATAACGGGGGGTTCTGTTTGTCGGGTTGTGCACAGAGAATAGGCAATTTTCTGGATGAATTCCCAAGAACTGTGTTATTCCAGCTCGACAGGCTATAGTCTTTTTATACGCTTACACTGACACATCTATTTTTTACCTATGCGGCACGGTTAAGTGCGCGATTTTGGTGCTTTTCACAGGCTCACAGGGAAGAATCTAAGTGGTGAGGTGTTTACTTACTTTTTGTTCCTAAATTTAAGGAGAATAACCATGTCAAAAGGGCATAGCTTACAAGACCCTTACCTCAATGTGCTTCGTAAAGAGCGCATTCCTGTTTCTATTTATCTGGTAAATGGTATTAAGCTTCAGGGGCAGGTTGAATCGTTTGACCAGTTTGTGGTTTTACTAAAGAATACTGTAAGCCAAATGGTTTACAAGCACGCTATTTCCACCGTTGTCCCATCTCGACCTGTGCGAGTGCCAATGCTCAATGCAGAGGCCGGTGATAGCGATGAGATGGACGGCGGCGAATAGTAATTTGGGGTAATCAAGGGCAGCCTGACGAGATAGTGGTGTCGGGCGGGTTGTAGGCTTTAACCTCAGGGTACATACTCCTCTTGTTTCTAGAGCTGCTTTTGTTTCATCTCACTACCGGAGTCTTATTTGTTTTTTGAACGACCTGATTCAGGTGAACTCGCTGTACTTGTTCATCTGGAGCTACCCCGACATGCAGGCACTCACGACCCTCGCGAATTTGAAGAGCTGGTGTTGTCAGCAGGGGGTGATCCTGCGGAAATGCTTAGCGGACAGCGCTCGGCACCTCACGCAAAATACTTTGTTGGAACCGGAAAGCTTGAGGAGTTGGAGGCGCTTGTGCGGGAGCTAGATGCCGAACTGGTGATTTTTAATCACGATCTCTCTCCGAGCCAAGAACGCAACCTAGAAAAAGTACTGGAATGTCGCGTTCTTGATCGTACTGGTTTAATTCTCGACATCTTCGCCCAGCGGGCACGTACTCATGAGGGCAAGCTGCAGGTTGAGTTGGCCCAGCTTGAGCATATGTCTACGCGCTTGGTTCGCGGTTGGACTCACCTGGAGCGCCAGAAGGGCGGGATTGGCCTGAGGGGCCCCGGAGAAACCCAGCTTGAAACCGACCGGCGTTTACTGCGCGCGCGCATCAAAACTATTAGTAAGCGTCTTGAAAAGGTACGCCGTCAACGTGAGCAGGGGCGGCGAGCGCGTAGTCGTGCGGATATTTCTACGGTATCCCTCGTGGGTTACACCAACGCCGGGAAGAGCACATTATTCAATGCAATAACAGGTGCCAGTGTTTACGCGGAGGACCAGCTGTTTGCAACGCTGGACCCGACGATGCGGCGCATAGGTTTACCTGATGTTGGGCCGGTAATTCTCGCCGACACCGTTGGTTTTATCAGTAATCTTCCTCACCGATTAGTGGAATCTTTTCGGGCCACCCTTGAAGAGGCTGCTAGTGCCGACCTTCTACTACATATTATTGATGCCGCTGCGGATGAACGCTTGCGCAATATAGAGCAGGTTGGTTTGGTATTGGAGGAAATTGGTGCTCACGAAATCCCTCAGTTACTGATTTACAACAAAATTGACCTTATGGGAGACATGTCACCGCGAATCGATCGCGATGATCAGGGGCGCCCGGTGGCGGTTTGGCTGTCTGCCCAGCGTTTGGCGGAAAATGGGGCTG
The DNA here is from genome assembly GCF_014218805.1 of Teredinibacter franksiae. NCBI lineage: Bacteria > Pseudomonadati > Pseudomonadota > Gammaproteobacteria > Cellvibrionales > Cellvibrionaceae > Teredinibacter > Teredinibacter franksiae. Next base: position 3,589,623 of record NZ_JACJUV010000001.1, read on the forward strand.
GTTTGGATTTGCTATTTGAAGCCCTCGCTGAGTTACTTACCGATGACATCTTTCATGAGACGATTCGTTTACACGCCAGCATGGGCAGTTTACGCGCTCGTTTATATCGCCAAAATGCGGTGCTGAATGAGGGCTACGGCAATGATGGCACCTGCGACCTGGAAATTCGATTGCCAAAGGTAGACTTAATGCGCATGCTCTCTGCTGAGGATGTAGCCTTAGATAAGCTTTTGACCGGCCCAGTCTCAGACATACAGCAATTAGCAATATAAATTTTAACCTGTTCCACAGTGGTTGAATTTTCGTAATTCACCTTCATATCCCAATTTCTTTATAAAAATACGACGGAGTAACCTATGGCCTGGAATGAACCGGGTGGTAACAAAGACCCCTGGGGCGGCGGTAATCGCGGAAACGATGGTCCCCCTGACCTTGATGAAGCGCTGAAAAACATTCAGAAGAAGTTTTCTGGCTTGTTTGGTGGCGGCAAAAACGGGGGTGGGAAAAACGCTGGCTTTGGCTTTAGCTGGAGTATCGTTGCCCTGTTAATCGTTATAGGGTTGGTTATATACGCCATTGTTGGTGCGGGTATTGTGAATGAGCAGGAGCGGGCAGTTATCCTGCGGCTTGGCACATACAATACGACCAAAGATCCAGGATTTCGCTGGAACCCTCCGCTGGTCGATAAGGTATACACCATTAACGTAACCAACGTGCGTCAATGGTCTACCTCTGAGCAAATGCTCACCAAAGATTTGAATATTGTTGATATTAAATTGTCTGTGCAGTACATCATTGAAGATGCGCGCGATTTCTTGCTCAATGTAAAAGACCCAGAAAATAGTTTGCAGCAAGCCACCAACAGCGCATTGCGCCATGTGGCGGGTTCCGCACTGATGCACGATGTGCTCACCGAGGGGCGTGAACAGGTTGCGTTTGATATACAGGCACTCCTACAAAGATACCTGAACAACTATAAAACGGGTATTCGTGTAGAAACCGTTAACATCGAAGATTCTAACCCTCCGCGAGAAGTGCAAGGTGCTTTTGACGAAGTCATTGAAGCGCGAGAAGACGAAGAGCGGTATAAGAATCAGGCTGAGGCCTATTCGAACGGTATTATTCCTGAAGCTCGGGGTGGTGCTCAGCGCGTTATTGAAGAAGCAACGGCGTACAAAGAGAAAGTTATCGCTGAGGCAGAAGGTGAGGCTAAGCGCTTTGAATACCTGTTGACCGAATATAAAAAGGCACCGGAGGTTACTCGTCAACGCTTGTATATAGATGCCGTTGAGGATGTGATGTCTAATAGTTCGAAGGTGATGGTCGATGTTGAAGGCGGGAACAACATGTTGTATCTACCGTTAGATAAGATTATTTCAAGTAGCCAGCAGAGCAGTTCACGTAGCTTTACGGCCTCTGAGTTGGATGCCTTGGCTGAGCGAATAAAAAACCAGGCTGAGCTTGATGATAGCGGTCTGACTTCACGTCGTAGAGAGGGGAGATAATTATGACTAGTAGAGCTCTTTTCTCGCTTATTGGCGTTATCGTTGCGGTATTTTTATTGTTTAGCTCGCTGTTTATTGTTAATGAATACGAGCGCGGTGTGATGCTGCATTTGGGGCGTGTATCCAATGCGGATTTACAGCCGGGTCTGCATGCAAAAATTCCGTTTGTGCAAGAAGTGCGTAAGTTTGATGCGCGTATTTTGACGCTGGATGCTCGTGCCGAACGCTTTCTTACGGTCGAAAAGAAAAGCATGATGGTGGACAGTTTCGCCAAATGGCGCATTATTAATGTAGGTACTTACTACACCGCAACCAATGGTGAAGAGGCCCGCGCTAAGCGTCTGCTGGAGCAGCGTATCAATGAAGGTTTACGCAACCAGTTTGCTCAGCGTTCGTTGCAGGAGGTGGTTAGCGGTGAGCGTGAACAATTGATGGTTAATTTGACGAAGCAACTGAATGAGTTCACTCAGACCTCTTTGGGAATCGAGGTTGTGGATGTGCGAGTGAAGCGAATTGACTTGCCAACCGAGGTCAGTGGCCCAGTTTATAGTCGTATGCGTGCAGAGCGTGAGCGGGAGGCGCAGGAGCATCGCTCGAAAGGTAAGGAGCAAGCCGAGATTATTCGAGCAGACGCGGAGCGTCAGCGTACTATCCTTGAGGCTGAAGCCTACAGATCTGCTGAACTGCTGATGGGTGAAGGTGATGCTCAGGCGGCGTCTATTTATGCCTCTGCCTACACGCGGGACCCTGAATTCTATGCCTTTTTACGCAGCCTTTCGGCCTACCGTAAAACCTTTAACAGTAAAGAAGATATTCTGTTGGTGGATCCGGATAGCGAATTCTTCCGTTATCTGAAGAATTCAAAGGGTAAATAACGCAAAGAACCATGGTAAAATAAGAAAACCGGCTCCAATAGAGCCGGTTTTTTTATGCACAGGATGTGCGGTATGCGGTGAGTGCATGGATGCACAGGAACCGAGATGCACAGGATGTGCGGTATGCGGTGAGTGCATGGATGCACAGGAACCGAGATGCACAGGATGTGCGGTATGCGGTGAGTGCATGGATGCACAGGAACCGAGATGCACAGGATGTGCGGTATGCGGTGAGTGCATGGATGCACAGGAACCGAGATGCACAGGATGTACGGTGCAGGAAACTGCTTCGAGCGTTTTTACTCCCCGCGCGCCTTTTGGTCTACTGGCAGTTGCTTTCGCCGATCAAGGCTGGCGTCGCAGGTAATTGCAGCAGCCAAAACCCTGGTCGTGCAGGTGCGACCGTTCAAGAGTTACTGCATTATGTGGGAAGAGTTTGGTAAGGCGTTCTGTCTGATGTTGATCATGGAGGGGATAATGCCCTTTCTGTATCCTGATCGGTGGCGCAAGCTGGTTGCTACCTTGGCAACTATCAGCGACCGGGACTTGAGAGTGATGGGCCTGGTGAGCATGCTGATTGGCCTTGGTGTGTTGCTATTTTTAACGAATTAATTGTGTGCCGTTTGACGCTATACGCGTTTAACTTAACCTGATTAAATTGTATTTTTTGAACTTACATCTTTGAACATACACCTTTGAGATATGCGGAGCTATGAGTAGAGTGGATCGCTGGCTGTTGCCAGACGGTATCGAAGAAATGCTGCCTGAAGACGCGAGTAGGGTAGAAAGTTTACGTCGTCGATTGGTTGACGGTTTTCGGGGGTGGGGGTACGACTATGTTATTCCGCCAATGGTAGAATTTACCGATTCGCTGCTGACAGGTTCCGGAAGTGACATTGAGCTGCTGACCTTTAAAATTACAGACCAAATCTCTGGTAAGACCATGGGTATTCGCGCGGACATGACGCCACAGGCTGCGCGAATGGATGCGCACAGCCTAGACCGCGAAGGCGTGAATCGCCTTTGCTATGCAGGCCATGTGCTGCATACCCGCGCAAAAGCAGCATTGGCGTCGCGTACCCCTATTTGGGCTGGGGTTGAATTATTCGGCGAGCCAGGCATCGATGCTGATCTTGAAGTTATAAGCTTACTACTGGAATCACTGGCCACCGCGGGTTTTGAAAAGCAGTATATTGATATTGGTCACGTTGGCATCTTCCGCGCTTTAGCGGAAGTAGCCGAGCTAAGCGAAGCTGATGAAGAGGCTTTATTTACGCTGTTACAGGCCAAGGCAACGACGGAAATTGAGCAATGGTTAGAGGCATTCATTGCTGATGAGGACATACGTAACTGGTTTAATGAGTTGCCCCGGCTTTCGGGTGGCGTCAATGTTCTGACCAAAGCCCAAGCTGTGTTTGCCTATGCTCCCGCCGAAGTTGCTGCCGCGCTGGATGAACTGATTACACTGGCTGCAGTGTTGCAACCACGTTACCCGCAAGCACAGCTTCACTTTGATTTAAGTGAATTGCGTGGGTATCACTACCATACGGGTATTGTTTTCGGTGCGTTTGCGCCAGGTTTGGGTGAAGCTATTGCTAATGGTGGTCGTTACGACCATATCGGCCAAGCCTTTGGTCGGCCGCGCCCTGCTACGGGGTTCAATGTTGACCTCACCGCAATAAGTCGCGTTCAACAGAGCGAAAGCATTCGGGTATGGGGTATATTTGTTCCCGCCTCAGAAAGCGATAAGCAGTGGCAAAAGGTACGTGAATTGCGAGCGGCAGGAGATCGGGTCGTTATGGCGTTGTCCGGTCAGGAAAAACCGTTGGATCACCAGAGTTGTGACCGTGTTTTAATCGAAAATGGCGAAACGTTTGTTGTCGAAAGCCTGTAACAACACTCACAATACACAATATTTAAATGCAGGCTGCCTGAGGGTGGCTTTTAGTTCAATCGAAAAGAGCGTGTTTTAACAATGGGTAAAAATGTTGTGGTACTGGGCACCCAGTGGGGTGACGAGGGTAAAGGTAAGATAGTGGACCTGCTGACCGAGCAAGTAGGCCACGTTGCCCGCTTTCAGGGAGGGCACAACGCAGGCCATACGCTGGTAATCGAAGGCAAAAAAACTGTTTTGCATCTTATTCCCTCCGGTATTCTGCACGAAAGTGTGACCTGCTATATCGGCAACGGAGTGGTACTGGCTCCCGATGCATTGATGAAAGAGATCAAAGGGTTAGAAGAGCAGGGTGTGCCGGTTCGTCAACGATTGAAATTATCACCTGCCTGCCCGTTGATATTGCCCTACCACGTTGCCTTGGATCACGCGCGTGAAATCAAACGTGGTGACGCAAAAATTGGCACTACAGGTCGTGGCATTGGCCCAGCCTATGAAGATAAAGTATCTCGTCGTGGGTTACGCTTGGGCGACTTGTTGAACTCAGAGCGATTTGCTGAAAAATTGAAAGGGGTTTTGGAGTATCACAATTTTGCTCTCACGCAATACTACGGTGTAGAAGCGGTGAGTTATGACGCTGTTCTTGAAGAAGCTCTCGAGCTTGCGAAAGAACTGATTCCAATGATTGCCGATGTCACCAACGATCTGCACGAAGCCCGTGAAGCCAGCCAAGACATTTTATTTGAAGGTGCGCAAGGCTCATTGTTGGATATCGATCATGGTACTTACCCCTTCGTAACCTCTTCCAACACTACGGCCGGGGGCACCGCTACGGGGTCTGGCTTTGGTCCGCTCTATTTGGATTATGTGCTCGGTATCACTAAAGCCTACACTACACGCGTTGGTTCTGGCCCCTTCCCAACGGAGCTGGAATGTGAAGTGGGGGAATACCTAGGCGTTAAAGGCCATGAGTTTGGTGCAACCACCGGCCGTAAACGTCGTACCGGCTGGTTCGATGCTGTTGCGGTAAAACATGCGGTTCGTATTAATAGCATGAGCGGTATGTGTTTAACCAAGCTAGACGTGCTCGACGGTTTAAAAGAAGTGAAAATTTGCGTGGGCTACAAGACCAGTGCTGGGGACGTCGTGGGTATTCCTTGCGACGCCGAAGGTTGGGAAGATGTACAGCCGATATATGAGTCGATGCCTGGCTGGAGCGATTCGACCGTTGGTGTGCAGTCGCTCGAAGCGCTGCCCCAGGCAGCGAAAAACTATATTGCTCGCCTTGAAGAGCTGGTGGGTATTACTGTAGATATTATTTCTACAGGCCCCGATCGAGTGGAAACTATTGTACTGAGAAACCCTTTCGAATAGAGCGGGCTTTATTCCGTGTATGAATACCAAGGTCGCCATCAAAGGCGGCCTTTTTTATGCCTAAAATTCCTGCTGATTTGCCTATACTATGCTAGAGGCTTGCTCATATAAATTACGCTCAGGTTTAAGATCCATGGAATATCCCGCCTTTATCGAAGATCAGGACTATATGGATATGGACTCGTCGGTGCCGGAAACCGACCAGTTGCGCGCCATGTTAAGTAATCTCACGCGTATACATTTACTCTCGGCTAATAAATTTGATAGCTTCGACGATTTGATTCGTGAATACCTTATATCCGGCATAGAAGTGTTCGGCCTTGAAACGGGGATTGTCAGCCAAGTCACCAGCGAGGGCATCTATCGGGTTTGTGATGTGGTTAGTCCGCTAGAAATACTACACAAAGGTCAGGAGTTTCCAATAGAGGATACCTACTGCCGGGAGGTTGTTAGAAGTAACAAAGTATTGGGTTTTCCTGAGGTTGGTAAGCTGGATTATATGAACTGCCATCCGGTCTATCAGAATTTGAAATTAGAGGCCTACTTATCTTCCCCCATTTTTGTCGGCGACACCCTATTCGGTACGTTTAACTTCACCTCTATCGAGCCAAGAGCGCGGGGGTTTTCCAAGCATGAGCGGAATCTTATATTGCTAATGGCTAACTCCATAGGTTCTTTTATTCTTTTGCGAAATAAAGAAGATAAGCTGGTGGAATTAAATGAACGCATCAAACGGTTTGTTGGTTATGTGGCCCATGATTTACGTAACCCATTGGGCTCAATCATCGGCTTCGCGAAAATGGGTGTCATGCCAAAGACCAGCGAAGCGAGGCGTTTGGATATTTTTGCAAGAATCGAAAAAACAGGGGAGCAAGCGCTGGAGTTTGTATCATCGATTTTAGAAAATGCGGCGCTAAGTGCAGGGAAAATATCAGTTGAGTTGGAGGTCGTGGAGGTGAAAGCGATGTTTGACGAGGCAATAGCATCGGTAGAACTCTATGCCAACACTTCGGGTACCAAATTACTTGTACAGATTGAGGAAAGTGCGTGTGTCCGTTGTGACATGAGCCGCTTAAATCAAAGCTTGATGAATCTATTGATTAACGCCATTAAATACTCGCCAGTAAATGGCACCGTTATGCTGCGAGCGCAGCGGGAAGAGGATGCGTGTCGAATAGATGTAATCAATAAGATGGAAGTTAAGCCAAAGCCCATGACCGGTGAGAACCTGAAGTTATATGGGTCGGTGGGATTTGGCTTGGATATTGTAGCGCAAGTCCTCGAAGCTCATGGTTCGGAGCTGGAAGTCAGTGAAACGCAAGAAACATATGTTGCTACATTTCGACTGCCGTTAGCAGTCTCTATGTGAAACCTGTGCTGCCATTTAAGAATGGCGCGCTTATACATAGATTAATTTTTCCAGGTAAAGCTTACGCCCTTTCGCTTTAGGGAATAACACTACACTTTTTAAGTATTTAAACCAAAGGTCTTTACTGAGGTTATTTCAGTGGGTTATTAAACCTTAGCCTGTCGTGTTCAATAAAATGGCGCAATGAATAAAGGTACAAAAAAGTTGCTCTAACTCTTTGATATTTAACAGGGTCAAAAAATCGGCTCTCTCGAACAGGCGTTCCACCTCCTCTATTAGCCATTACTGCACTACAACTATCGTCGCGCTATTTCCTTCCTATACTTTTTTTTCGATTGCCTCCGTTTGGGCGAGGCCGATTTTAAAATAGTCAGGGAACCTGTTTATGTCACCTTCCAGTAAGCCTTCAGTAAATCGACGAAATTATTTTTCGAAATTCGGCATTATTGTTTATTTATCTCTTACCGGCTGGTTAGCCGGATGTGATTCCGGCGGAGACGGTATATCGCTTGGAGGCATTATTCCAACGGGTGAGCCAACAACCGAGCCTAGCGTTGCGCCAACGGCTGTTCCGCCCCTTCAATTACAAGGCTCTGCAGTAGACGGCCCTATAGCAAATGCAGATGTGGCGGTGTACCGAGTAGATCCCTCCGTGGACAATTTGCAGGGCGTATTACTTGATGAAGGAGAGACCGACGCACAAGCACAATTCACCGGTTTGGAAATTGATGCTGATGAAGCTGGGCCTTTTCTTATAGTCGTAACGGCGGATGAGGACACCGTTGACCTGAATACCGGCAACGCTCCTATTATTTCTGAGGTGCGTACAATTCTGACGCAGGAGCGAGCGAGTCAGCCGGTATATGCAACACCACTTACCACTATGGCGGTCGCGCTTACGGTAGCAAAAGCCGACGATGATGGCAGTGTCACGCTGGATGAAATAACCGATGGTTTGGACGCCGCCGCCGCCGAAGTGGTGTCGGCATTAGGTTTTGGCATGGATGACGATGTTGATATTTTTACTGCGCCGCCAATGGTTACCGACGAAACCGATACCGAAGAGGAACTGGAAGAAGTGGCGCAATACCGAACGGCGATTTCCGGTGCGGCGGCGATTATTTTCCAGATACAGGCCAACAGTGAAAATACCACAACAGACAATGTGATGGCCTCGTTGGCTGACGACCTTTCCGATGGCAATATCGATGGTCAGAACAGTGAAAATGAAGCGCTTGATGAATATGTGGCCGGTGATGCGGCTATTATTGTCGAGACAGACCCCGCAAATCTCATTGTACCGGGTACCAATAAAACCGTAGAAGAGGCTGAGCAATTACTTGACGAAGAGTCTGCGGACACGGGTACTACCACGGACACCTCAGGTCTTGCGGATGGCTCTATTAGTGCCAAAGCAGAGCCGGGTGAGGTTGATACCGATCGTGACGATGATGGTGTACTTAACTCGGAAGACGCATTCCCTAACGACCCTGAAGAAAGCATTGATACTGATGGCGACGGTGTTGGTAACAACGGTGATGACGATGATGATAGCGATGGCGTGCCCGATAGTCTGGATGCCTTTCCGTTGGATGGGTCCGAAAAAGCGGACACTGATGGCGATGGCACAGGTAATAATGCCGATACCGATGACGATGGCGATGGCGTAGCCGACAGCGAAGACGACTTCCCACTTGATGCCACCGCATCAGATGCAACCGATGTTGATGGTGATGGCTGGCCAGCAGAACAAGATCCCAATGACGACGACCCTCAAAATCCGGGCATAGGCTTTGTTGATAGCGACGGCGATGGCTTGGGCAATAGTGTCGATAGCGACGACGATAATGATGGTGTGATCGACGCCCAAGATGACTTACCTTTAGATGAAACTGAATCGTCCGATTTTGATGGTGATGGTGTTGGTGACAACAAAGATGACGATATTGATGGCGATGGTGTGGCAAATCATACCGGTGGTAATGATGTTGCCAACACCTCTGCCAATAGGGCTGAGGGCGGGGATGCCTTTCCGTTCAATCCAAACGAAAATTCCGATTTGGATAAAGACGGTATTGGCGACAACAAAGACCCTGATGCCGATGGCGACGGTCTTGCGGATGCAATAGACCCTGACCCAACGGATAAAGACAGCGATGATGACGGCGTGCGTGATGGCGTCGATGCATTACCGGCCGATCCCAATGAAACGCTCGACTCCGATGATGACGGAGTGGGCAATAACGGTGATAACTGCAAGTTCGTCGCCAATACAAATCAGTTGGATAGTGACGAGGATGGCGATGGCAATGCCTGTGACAGCGATGATGACAACGACGGAGTTGTCGACACTGAAGATGACTTTCCCCTCGACCCTAACGCTTCAGAAGCTACCGATGCCGATGGTGACGGCTGGCCAGTGGGGCAGGACACTGACGACACCAATGCCAGCGTTCCAGGGCGCGACTACGTAGACACCGATGGCGACGGTGCAGCCGACGATGGTGGTGCTGCGCCAGATGGTGATGACGACAATGACGGTGTGAACGATGCCGACGATGCCTTTCCCACTAACCCAGAGGAACATGCCGACGCGGATCAGGATGGCACTGGTGACCGGGGTGATCTGGATGATGATAACGATGGCGTAAACGACGATGTCGACGCCTTTCCCTATGATGATGGAGAAAGTGTAGATACCGACGCTGATGGCTATGGCGATCAGTCCGACAGCTGCCCGAATGACGCGGGCCCTCAAACCGACAGTGACGAAGATGGTCAGGGCGATGCCTGCGACAGCGATGACGACAACGACGGAGTTGCCGACGATGATGATCGCTTTCCTCTGAACCCGCAGGAGTCGCGCGACACCGACGGCGATGGTGTGGGTAACAATGAAGATACCGATGACGATGGCGATGGTTTGAGCGATGACGTAGAGAAAGATAGCGGCACCGACCCCATGCATCGTGACACCGATCGGGATGGTACCGACGACGGCGATGACAATTGCCCTATAGTCGCCAATGCGGATCAAGAAGACGGTGACGGCGACAGTGTGGGTAATCTGTGTGATGACCCGCCCGACCTTTCTGGTTATTACCTGCTGGATATCACCGTAAACAGTGTGGAGGTAGAAGCTTCAACCACAGAGTGGCAGGAAATGGCAGACCAAGATTGTGATGATGAAGCCGGTCGAATGACTTCAGAAGTTGCACTCTTTTCGCAGGACGGAACCGAATTCAAACTGCACTTCGTAGAAGATGAGTTTCGTGGTGAAGATGCTGGCCGAGGTACAGTGAATGCGCTTGGGCAAGTGGTTATTGAGGATCATGGTGATTATCAAATGCCCGACGGCCGCAAGGAGGAGAAACACTTGGTATTCCAAGGCTTGATGGATGTTTCAACGGGCGTTATCAGCGGCAGTGTGGATGAGTCCCGCCGTGTCATGCAGGCTGATGGAACACTGGGCTATAGCTGCCATTCCATGATGTCAGTGACTATGACGGTTATGCCTGAGGTAGCGTCCTATCCAGTATTGGATGCCGATGGTGCAGACGGCGGTTTCTATACAACCGAAAGTGATGAGCACTATAACGATATGGGCCAACATTCACTCATGTTCTCCTATAGCTTGCTTAATACTGAGGGTGATAATGCTTTTAGTTGGGATGCCGAAAATGCCACCTGGGTAGCAATAACGGACGATCGCGATGGTTTGATTCTCACCGCTTCCGGCTGGTTGGCGGCCTCCGGTAGTATGACCGTGGAAGCCAGTGGTGATAGCGCCGTGGTGTCTGAAGTGACCAGTACCGGAGTCCTTATTAACGCTTGGACGGTCAGTGCCTTTGCGCTTTCGGCTGAAGGCAAGCCGATGGCAAATTTGGTGGATCGTAATTGGGTGCGTGAAGGCCTAGTTGACCCAGCAGAGACATTTGGCGCTGGCGTTAAGGCAATTGCCATTGAGGCCGAAAGCCAGAACGCCGTGTACGAGGTTTACTGTGGCGATGACGATTGGATGGATACTGGCCTAGATTGCGCTAACGGGTTGGCCGCGAGCTGGAGTGACGACGGTACACCGGTACTGGCAACAACATTGGCTGATGTGGTTCATGCCGATGATGCGGCGATAGAAGCTGGATGGCAGGGGCTTTGGGTAGCCAGATCTCACGAAGGTGATGGTGAGCTGCGTGCCTACCTACAGGGTTCTGACACCAGTGGCGCCGAAGGCAGTAGTGGTACCGCTACTTTCTATATTGACCATTTTGATCTTGGCCTAGAGCCGTTGATGGATGCCGATGGTTTAGCGGTAACGGCTCAGTGGACGGTTAGTGATCCGCTCGACAATGACACTGACCTTATCCTCTCGTTTGAGCTGCCAGAAATGGTAGTGCACGAGTTTGATACCGAAAGTGGCGATGCGGCCATTATTCTCGCGGTGGTTGAAGATGCCACGAGTGGCGTAGATTATCTGCGTGAAGGGCGTATGCGAGCGGCGGGTGAAATATACCGTGATGCAGGCCTTAATGCTCCCGGTGGAGATGCTGCACAGGCGAACTTTGACTACGTACCACCCGAACAACCAAGCGGTGAGCCCTCGGGTGAACCTAGTGGCGAGCCTTCCGGAGAACCCTCTGGCGAACCCTCTGGCGAACCCAGTGGAAACCCTTCTGGTGAACCCAGTGGCGAGCCCACAGGTGAACCCGCAAGAGATGTTGATGGTGACGGCAAGCCCGATATGGATGACAACTGTCCCCTCATCGCCAACGATACTCAGGCAGACACCGATACCGACGGTTTGGGAGATGCTTGTGACTTTACCTTTGAAGAGATCTTCGGTGTCTATATGGCGGAGTTGAGCTTCACTGCCAATAGTACCGAGTTCGACTACGAAACAGGCCAATGTGTAGACGCTGAGCCCGGCAATTTCTTCCTCGAGACGGAAACCCTAGGTAATCAGGTGTTTATCAAAATTAAGGATGAAGACGAGGACGACGGTCTGGGTATGATCATCGATGCCAACAACGACCTGGTGTTAGTGGGCGGTGACAACTTTTCTGGTACGGGCACTTTTAACCCCACAGCCAATACTTTTACTTTCACCTTCAACGATAGCTGGACAAACGATGACGGCACCGTGCAATGCGCTTCAACAGGTACTGTAAACGCGACCGGGCCAGACTCAGTGGTTGAAGAAACCGCGCTGACCACGGGCATTAGCTGGATGGAAGGCGACGCCTGGGACAGTGATGGGGATGGAGTTGATGACCAATTCGAATACGAATACGGCACTATCCAGGTGGGGCAGTTGGAAGTAGCGACCGAGTGGGATACTACCAGTAGCGCATGGGTGGATCTGCTAGCCGCCGATGCTGAAGATAGAGGCCTGCTAATCTCAACGGGCATCGCAGTAATACAGGACCTCGTTGTAGTCGATGGTTTTGTAGACCCAACCAACGGTGAAACGGCCATTATTAAAATGACCGAAGATGGAACGGCAGTAGATCATCAGATCATGCACGTTGAGCTAGAGGCATTCGATATTGCCGGCTTGCCGGTACTGGCATTGGCCGACGATTTTGCGCAGGGCCTCGATGAAACGCTCACATTCAGTGCGGGTGCGGTGGCATATATTGGCCACATTCAAAACCAGAGCGATACTTACGAGTTCTGGTGTGATGAAGACCACGATGATTGGTTTGCAGCCAACCTAACGTGTGACAACATCGTTGCCACCAGCTGGTTTGAAACCTCGGTAGGGTCGGGTAACTGGGACCCAGTCCCAGCAACCGATTTGGATGATATCGTGAACACCAATGCCGACCTCACCAACGGCACCTATGTGGGCCAGATCTGGGTGGGCGAAGGTTATGAGGCTGACCAAGGCTTCAATGTAGAGGCGGTATTCTTTTCCTCCAGTGGCAACGCGGCCGACGAGACCTTGCTTGTGGCGTTTATCCAGAATAACCACGCAGACGGTTCACGCGATTCCATTGGTGAAGCCATCGTAATCAGTACCACCATGGGCAGTATTCCCGTACTCGCTTTTGAGATTCCCGACAACATTCTCCACAGGGTGGGGCGCGACGAAGAAGATAAGCACCGTTTCGTATTCGAAGAGAGTGACCTAGAGGGCACGCAATATGTACGGCAGGGTTACATGAGCCCGGCAGGCATCGCCTTTACAGATTTGATGTTTAACATCACTGCACGCGACGATATTGCCGATAATTTTAGTCCCTAATCTGTAACGGATTGATTGGCATTTCTGCAAAGCCCGCTTCGGCGGGCTTTTTTGTGGGCGAACATAAACTCTACAATTTATGGGTTTTATGATTTCGCAGGGGAAAAGTGGTGCTGTAAAAATAAAAAACCACCACTCTCAGAAGAGTGATGGTTTGGGTAGAGTATGCCGAACGTGTTTAGTGAACGGTTATCTGCGTTGGTAAATCGCTGGCCAGAATATTTTCCCCCGCGTTAAGCAGGTACAGTGGCTCCAAGGTCAGCTGTAATTCCGCAGCCGCCCCAGCAGATCCGTAGAGATCCAGCGCAAGGCTGTCCCAGGTTTCACCGCCCTGCAGTTGCAAGTAAGTCTCCTGGGGCTCACCGTTTTCGTAGATACGTACATTACTGAAGCGGTTATCGCAGCCCAGATTTTTATCGTCGTCGCACATAAAAAACAGGTAGTTAAAGCTACCCGAATAGAAATCGCCCACCGGAATTTCAAACGATTCAAAATCACCGCTAGCACCGTACTGGTAATTTGAGCGTCCCCAATTTTGTGTGCCCGCGAGGCGGAAGGTACGGTTGCTGGATATACCGAGGTTGTTGTCGAAGCCCAGTCCCAGAATTTCAGCGATTTCCGCTGCGGCAAAATCCACGGCCAAAATGGTATTGGCTGTAACCTGATAACTTAGGTTAACCGCTTGCCAGCGGTTGCTGTTGAGGTGCAGGGTATTACCGTCGTCTTCAACGGCAACAAAGCCGAGATTGGATTTGTCTTGGCTGCCGCCATAGGCCAGTGGTGGGCGTTCGCTGAAGTTGATGGTGGTGATGTTAGGTTGTGATAAAGCGGCGTTATTGAGGGTATAAACCGTGGCGGCATCGGAGGGGTTAGTACCTAACTGATATTCCTCCAAGTTTGTGAAGCCGTCATTGTCCAAGTCCGTTGAGGCATCTGAGGCGTCGAAGGGGTTCAAGCCGTAGGTGGTTTCCCAAAGGTGGGGTAGGCCATCGTTGTCGTTGTCGCCCTGAAGTGAGTAAACGTAGGCTCTGCCGTAACCGCCGAGACTGCCGCTAATGTAGTTGTCACTTACAAGTAACTCGTTAAAGCCATCGCCATCGGTATCACCCATATTAGCCAGGCCGATTCCGTAGTTGGTGTTGAACGGACTGTTGATTTGAGCGAGTTCTAGCCCCGTTTTACCGGAATACAGGTGAACGGTCGGGTTAATGCCATCGCTGAAACGATAGCCTCGGGCTGCTACTAGGAAGTCATCGTAGCCATCGAGGTTCATATCGCCGGCGGAGGCCACGTTATACCCGAAGCTGGTAAAGGCGGCCGAGCCTTGTAACTGATGGATAAGCGAACCATCGATGCCCGAGTAAGCGTACACGGCGCCGGTATAACTCCCTGCGCTGGTGTCAAGCTGGGCGCCCACTAACAGATCGTTGATACCGTCCCCGTCTAAATCACCACCGCTGGCGATTGCTCTACCAAAGTAGGAATAGTCAACACCGTCTTCCTGTTCGAACAGCAGGCTACCGTCTGCACCGGAGTATACTTCTAGGGCGCCGCGGCTGTTGGCTTGGGTACCCAGAGCAAACTCGCTTAGGCCGTCGCCATCTAGATCACCGGGCATTGCAACTGCCGGAGGCAATGAGGTTGGGCCGACGACAGTGTGTTCAAATAGCAGGCTGGCGTCGGCACCCGAGTAAACCCGTGCGCGCTGGCTTTGTTCGGCGCCTTCTAGCGCCATCATGCCGAGAATAAAATCGGGGATGCCGTCGCCGTTAACGTCTTCGCCTCCGGCGGCGGTAGTGGCTAGGTTCACTTCAATACCATCGCCCTCTAGGGTAAATAGCACTGTGCTGTCGACGGCCGATACTACGAGGGCTACACCACTGTCAGTACCGTTTATGTCGGAGTGCGGGGCACCAATTACCAAATCACTGAGACCATCGCCGTTGAGGTCACCAACCGCTGCCAAGCTTCCGCCGAGACGATAGTGGGCGGCGTTATTATTTACGATGGTATTGATAAGGCTGTGATCAGCGCCGGAGTATACGTACACCGCGCCATATGCACTGCCGGGGTGAGCGTCAGGTGCTGACACAGCATAGTCAGCAATACCGTCACCGTTCAGGTCATTAAGGGCTGCTAAGGCTCGGCCGAGTGAATCGTTGCTACTGGTTTCATGCACCTGAACTAGGGGAAGAGTTGGGTCCAGCAGTGCTGTATCGTCACCATCCAGAACCGTATCTCCGTCGGTATCACGTAGCTCGGGGTTGGAGCCAAGCGCAATTTCCTGCTCATCGGTTAGGCGGTCGTTATCATCATCGGGGTCAATCGCATTGGGCAGGTTGTCGCCATCAGTATTATCGTTATATACGAGTGGGTCAGTACCAAGGCTGAGTTCCGTGCCGTCGCTGAAGGTATCGCTATCGGAATCGGCCAACAGTGGGTTGGTGCCTAAGGTAGCTTCTTCAGTGTCGCTCAAGCCGTCGTTGTCATCGTCACTGTCGCTGTTATTACCTGAGCCGTCGCCGTCAGTATCCAGAGACTCGTTGCTATCGGTGGGGAAGGCATCGATACCGTCATTTATACCGTCTCCATCGGTATCACTGGCCGTTGGATTAGTGCCGAGTATGGCTTCGTCGAAGTTACTCAGGCCATCATCGTCGCTATCAAGCGCCCCTTCGTCAGTATCGGTTGTAGGGTCAAAACCGTAGGAAACTTCCCAGCCGTCTTCCAATCCATCGCCGTCACTGTCGATTTGATGGGGATCGGTGTTGACATTGAACTCCTCTAAGTTGGAGAGACCATCGTTGTCCAAATCCCATTCAGCGTCTGAAGGGTCTGTGGGCATCAGGCCATTGGCCAGCTCGAAGTCATCGGGCATGCCATCTCCGTCACTGTCCACCACTCCACCGTTGTTCTCTATTTGGAACTCTTCCAGATTGGTGAGACCGTTGCCGTCATTGTCTAATAGGGCATCGTAAGTATCGAAGTCGCTGAACATGCGCGCCTCTTCCCATTCCCGGGGAATGCCATCGCGGTCGGAGTCTAATGAGTACTGTGGGTTCAGCGGATAATGATCTTCACCATCGAACATATAATCATTGTCAGTATCCGGGTTATTGGGGTCGGTACCCAGCTGGTACTCCTGCCTATTGGACAGGCGGTCGTTGTCCATATCCTCGAAGCTGTCGTGTCGAAAGGGGTCGGATCCGTTAGCGAACTCCCATTGATCGGGCAGTCCATCTTGGTCAGAATCCATGGCGTACTGTGGGTCAGTTGGTGCGACATCATCGCCATCAAAAAAACCATCGGCGTCGCTGTCGGGTTCGCTGGGGTCGGTACCTAACTGGAACTCCTGCAGGTTATTTAAACCGTCCTGGTCATTATCCTGTGTGGCGTCCAAGGGGTCGAAGGGGTAGAGGAAGCTGAAGCCATCTTCGTAAGCGTTGGGCAACCCGTCGTTATCGTCATCGATTTGATAGAGCGCATTGGTGGGGTAGAGGTCGTCAGCGTCAGGAGCGCCATCGGCATCGGAGTCTTCTAATCGCCAATCGGTGCCGGCCAGATATTCTTCCAGCAATGACAGGCCATCACCATCATCGTCCATTTGGGCATCGAAAGGCATCATTGGGTCAAAGCCGTTCACAATCTCCCAGGCATCGGGCAAACCGTCGCTATCAGAATCCAGCGCGCGGGTACGGTCAGTGGGGTAGAGGTCATCGCCATCTGGAATGCCATCCATGTCCGTATCGGGGTGCTGGGGGTCGGTGCCTGCAGCGAACTCGCCAGCGTTATTCAAGCCGTCGCTGTCGAAGTCAAAGCCGCCATCTTGGGTGTTGTAAGCATCAAGGTTATGAAGATACTCGTACCGATCGGGCATGGTGTCGCGGTCGGAGTCTAATGAGTACTGTGGGTTCAGCGGATAATGATCTTCACCATCGGGCATATAATCATTGTCAGTATCCGGGTTATTGGGGTCGGTACCCAGCTGGTACTCCTGCCTATTGGACAGGCGGTCGTTGTCCATATCCTCGAAGCTGTCGTGTCGAAAGGGGTCGAAGTCGTTAGCGAACTCCCATTGATCGGGCAGTCCATCTTGGTCAGAATCCATGGCGTACTGTGGGTCAGTTGGTGCGACATCATCGCCATCAAAAAAACCATCGGCGTCGCTGTCGGGTTCGCTGGGGTCGGTACCTAACTGGAACTCCTGCAGGTTATTTAAACCGTCCTGGTCATTATCCTGTGTGGCGTCCAAGGGGTCGAAGGGGTAGAGGAAGCTGAAGCCATCTTCGTAAGCGTTGGGCAACCCGTCGTTATCGTCATCGATTTGATAGAGCGCATTGGTGGGGTAGAGGTCGTCAGCGTCAGGAGCGCCATCGGCATCGGAGTCTTCTAATCGCCAATCGGTGCCGGCCAGATATTCTTCCAGCAATGACAGGCCATCACCATCATCGTCCATTTGGGCATCGAAAGGCATCATTGGGTCAAAGCCGTTCACAATCTCCCAGGCATCGGGCAAACCGTCGCTATCAGAATCCAGCGCGCGGGTACGGTCAGTGGGGTAGAGGTCATCGCCATCTGGAATGCCATCCATGTCCGTATCGGGGTGCTGGGGGTCGGTGCCTGCAGCGAACTCGCCAGCGTTATTCAAGCCGTCGCTGTCGAAGTCAAAGCCGCCATCTTGGGTGTTGTAAGCATCAAGGTTATGAAGATACTCGTACCGATCGGGCATGGTGTCGCGGTCGGAGTCTAATGAGTACTGTGGGTTCAGCGGATAATGATCTTCACCATCGGGCATATAATCATTGTCAGTATCCGGGTTATTGGGGTCGGTACCCAGCTGGTACTCCTGCCTATTGGACAGGCGGTCGTTGTCCATATCCTCGAAGCTGTCGTGTCGAAAGGGGTCGAAGTCGTTAGCGAACTCCCATTGATCGGGCAGTCCATCTTGGTCAGAATCCATGGCGTACTGTGGGTCAGTTGGTGCGACATCATCGCCATCAAAAAAACCATCGGCGTCGCTGTCGGGTTCGCTGGGGTCGGTACCTAACTGGAACTCCTGCAGGTTATTTAAACCGTCCTGGTCATTATCCTGTGTGGCGTCCAAGGGGTCGAAGGGGTAGAGGAAGCTGAAGCCATCTTCGTAAGCGTTGGGCAACCCGTCGTTATCGTCATCGATTTGATAGAGCGCATTGGTGGGGTAGAGGTCGTCAGCGTCAGGAGCGCCATCGGCATCGGAGTCTTCTAATCGCCAATCGGTGCCGGCCAGATATTCTTCCAGCAATGACAGGCCATCACCATCATCGTCCATTTGGGCATCGAAAGGCATCATTGGGTCAAAGCCGTTCACAATCTCCCAGGCATCGGGCAAACCGTCGCTATCAGAATCCAGCGCGCGGGTACGGTCAGTGGGGTAGAGGTCATCGCCATCTGGAATGCCATCCATGTCCGTATCGGGGTGCTGGGGGTCGGTGCCTGCAGCGAACTCGCCAGCGTTATTCAAGCCGTCGCTGTCGAAGTCAAAGCCGCCATCTTGGGTGTTGTAAGCATCAAGGTTATGAAGATACTCGTACCGATCGGGCATGGTGTCGCGGTCGGAGTCTAATGAGTACTGTGGGTTCAGCGGATAATGATCTTCACCATCGGGCATATAATCATTGTCAGTATCCGGGTTATTGGGGTCGGTACCCAGCTGGTACTCCTGCCTATTGGACAGGCGGTCGTTGTCCATATCCTCGAAGCTGTCGTGTCGAAAGGGGTCGAAGTCGTTAGCGAACTCCCATTGATCGGGCAGTCCATCTTGGTCAGAATCCATGGCGTACTGTGGGTCAGTTGGTGCGACATCATCGCCATCAAAAAAACCATCGGCGTCGCTGTCGGGTTCGCTGGGGTCGGTACCTAACTGGAACTCCTGCAGGTTATTTAAACCGTCCTGGTCATTATCCTGTGTGGCGTCCAAGGGGTCGAAGGGGTAGAGGAAGCTGAAGCCATCTTCGTAAGCGTTGGGCAATCCGTCGTTATCGTCATCGATTTGATAGAGCGCATTGGTGGGGTAGAGGTCGTCAGCGTCAGGAGCGCCATCGGCATCGGAGTCTTCTAATCGCCAATCGGTGCCGGCCAGATATTCTTCCAGCAATGACAGGCCATCACCATCATCGTCCATTTGGGCATCGAAAGGCATCATTGGGTCAAAGCCGTTCACAATCTCCCAGGCATCGGGCAAACCGTCGCTATCAGAATCCAGCGCGCGGGTACGGTCAGTGGGGTAGAGGTCATCGCCATCTGGAATGCCATCCATGTCCGTATCGGGGTGCTGGGGCTCGGTGCCTGCAAAGAACTCTTGAGAATTACCCAGGCCGTCGCCATCGAGATCTTCACTGCCATCCTGCTGGTTATAATCAATGGTGCCATGGAGGTATTCATATTCGGCAGGCATACCATCGCGGTCATCATCGCGGGTGTAGTAGCCGTGTGTTGGGTAATGGTCATAGCCGTCCATCATGCCGTCTAGATCACTGTCAGGGTCGAGCGGGTGTGTGTTGGCCTTAAACTCTTGTAGATTGGTGAAGTTGTCTCCGTCTACGTCCGCCCATAAATCCTGCATGTAGGGGTCGGTACCCTCGGTAACCTCCCAAAAATCGGGCAGGGTGTCGCCATCGCTATCTTGCAGGTACTGTGGGTTGGTAGGTGCGGGGTCGAAGCCGTCAGAGAATGTGTCGCCGTCTGTGTCGGGGTTTTCAGGTGACGTGCCTGCAATAAATTCCTGCAGATTGGAGAGGCCGTCGAAATCAAAATCGAAACCGGCGTCTTCTGCGAATAGTGGGTCGAGAAAGTGTAACTTCTTCTCATACGCGTTGGGCAGGCCGTCACTGTCATCATCTAGTTGGTAGCTAAAAACTAGCGGAAACGCGTCAGTAGCGTCCAGACTACCATCGCGATCACTGTCTTTGTTGTTGGGGTTTGTTCCTAGCAAAAACTCTTGAAGGTTGGTGAGCCTATCGCTGTCGAAATCGGCTGCGGCATCTTCATTGAAATTCATGTCTAGGCCGTTAATAATTTCCCAGCTGTCGGGCAGGCCGTCTTCGTCGGTATCCGAAGCTACTCTTGGATTGACGGGGGCTAAATCAACTCCGTCATCAATACCATCAGTATCGGAATCTATGAGCAGAGGGTGGGTTCCCGCTTGATATTCCTGCAGGTTGGTGAGCAAATCACCATCCATATCGGCGTTGCTATCGGGCATGAAAAGATCGAACCCGTAAGCAGTCTCCCAAAGGTCAGGCATGCCATCGCCGTCACTGTCGGTCGTGTCGATTTGTGCGTTAACGTGGAGTGGTGTTACGGTGAGTAAAAAGACAGTGAAAATGGCGAAAATAAAGCGCGAACCTAGCATCATGAGCATCCCCTTCAATTGATATTCCTGTGTACCCGGGTATCAAATGCGAAAGTGCGACGGAGTTCAAGGGGGTAAATCAATAGTCGCACAAAAACGTGACTTGTGTTGTTAACCCTAATGTTTAACAGGGAATTTACGTTTTTGTGAACTTGCCGGTTACCCATATACACGTAATGTCGCAAAAATGATTATAAGAATCTCATTGTTTTATAGGGATTGCTATATACTGTTACCACACGTAACAAATGAAGTGGGTGTACATCTGTGAACGCATTTATACGATTGATTGTGTTACCTGCTGCGCTGCTCTCAGCGAATGTCATGGCTTCGGATGGCTTGACTTTAGAGCAATTGACGTCAGCGAAAGCCGTTGTGGCTGAGTACAAGGAGTTACGTAAGACCTGTGCAGGCACTGTTGGAGAAGAGCGCAAGCAGTGCTTCAAGGTATTGAATGATGCAAACGCAAGCTACCAAAATGCCAAAAAAGAGTTGGCAAGCTTACGTATTCACGACGATACAAATGTGCATCTGGTGAGCCAGGCTTACTAAGTAGTAAAAAGTCGATTTACAAAAAACCGATTGCCGGCAACAGCAATCGGTTTTTTTATGCACAGGATGTGCGGTATGCCGCGAAGGCCAAGGATGGCCGAGCAGAAAATTGCTCCTCGGCAATTACGTCCTGTGTTGCTTTAACTTGCTACATTCCTGTATCGATGCATTTTCCGTGCTTTCGCCAGTTAATCGTCATGCGAACGAGATGAGTGCGGCTGCTGCCGCAAGCCTCCGGTGTATTCAATTTTATCTGTGGATATATCGGCCATATAAAAAAGGCCCTCACGCGAAGCGTAAGAGCCTTTTCGCTCAGGTCTAACTTAAGGTTTATGCGCTGGCAATAGTACCGGCAATACCTTTTTCCAAAATGGCAACAACGTTGTTACCTACTAGCTCGGCCAGGCCATCCAGTTCGGTCAGATCCTGACCCCAGAAATCGGCATTAGCCAAGAACGCATTTACAACCGCTTTGGCAGAATCGGCAGAGCCATCGTATTGCTTCCAAGAGTTTGCGGCGAAATCGAGCACTGACTGGTCGTCGTTCAACGCAATTTCTTTACCGTTTACTTCACCTTTGTAGAAAGTAATCAGCGAGGCGAGTGAGTAACAGAGCTTAGAAGGCAGTGCGCCTTTACGGGCTATATACTCAGTAACCGAAGGCAGTACGCGGGTTTTGAACTTGGATACAGAGTTCAGTGAAATACTCATTAGCGCGTGCTTGAGGAACGGGTTGCGAAAGCGGTCCAAGACATCGTTGGAGAACTGTTTCAGCTCGTCGTCTGGGAGGTCGAGAGTAGGTACGATTTCATCGAAGATCGCGCCCTTAATATAAGCACCCACCACGTCGTCTTCAACTGATTCACGTACATGCTCGATACCGTATAGGTAAGAAACCGGTACCATAGTGGTGTGTGCACCGTTGAGAATTCGAACTTTACGGGTGCGGTACGGTTCCATGTTGTCGGTGAAGACCACGTCTAGGCCGCACTGCTCGGAAGGAATTTCGTCTTTAACCGATGCCGGGCCTTCGATAACCCACAAATGGAATTGCTCACCTTCAACCACCAAGTTGTCTTGATAGCCTAGCTCTTGTAATAGGCTGTCGATTTTGTCGCGGGGGTAGCCCGGTACAATGCGGTCAACTAGGGTGTTACAGAAAACGTTGGCGTCTTTCACCCAAGCTTTAAACGCATCACTCAGGCCCCAATCGTCGGCGTATTGCAAAATGATCTTGCACAGGTTATCGCCGTTACGGTCGATGAGCTCGCAAGGGATAATGATCAGACCTTTGTCGGTAGCTCCAGCAAAGGCTTCAAAGCGGTGGTGCAGCAATGCGGCCATTTTAGCTGGGAAGCTACTGGGTGGCGCGTCGTCCAGTTTGTCGCCTTTGTGGTAGGCAATACCGGCTTCGGTAGTATTGGAGATTACGAAGCGCAGGTCATCACTGGCGGCAACGGCTTTCAAGGCATCGAAATCCAGGTAGGGGTCGATACCGCGTTGTATACAGTCGATAACTTCGTTTTCGCTTACGGCTTCGCCATTTTTAATACCGTTGAGGTAAATGGTGTAAAGGCCGTCTTGATCGTTGAGCATTTTAATCAGGCCCTTGTCGATGGGCTGCACGGCTACCACACCGCCGTCGAATCCGGCCTCTTTATTCATTTTGTTGATCATCCAATCAACGAATGCACGTAGAAAGTTACCTTCTCCAAACTGCAGCACGCGCTCTTTGTATACAGGAGCTTGGTGGGTGGAACGATTAAGTTGTGGTAAGTCGCTCATATCTCGAAGCCTTTTATTGTCAAGAATATTGGTAAACCAGATGGTGCGGCGTGGTTGGCTTGTGCGCCAAGGCTGGTCAGACCAATTATTATATATCGACTCTAAAAATAGAGCCAAGGAATCCTTTTGTTATAGCAGGATTTTGGCGGTAGTGAGGTGTTAGCGCTGAAGAAAGTACGATTGGGAGAAATTTTACAGTACCAGAGGCTTTTATAGGGTAGCACAGCGCTGCGGTACCCTATCGAGTTGCGGGTGTTCGCCAAGTTTGGGTTTACGGTGAGACCGTCGCTTCTTCTAACTCCCGATTGGTGCGGTGCTCAAAATTTGGTCGAATACTGGTGTCGGCGTGCTCGTGAGCAACATCGGCCACCAAACGGCGTAGCCACTGGTGCGCAGGGTTAAAGTGCAGTAGTGGGCTCCATGCCATGGTGAGTTCCAATGGCGGAATACCAAATGGCGGTGGAACAAATACTAAGTTTGGATTGTGCTTCTGTAGTTGTGCCGCTTTACTCGGCAGGGTTACGATCATTTCGCTTACTTCAACCATTTGCAGGGCGGCTTGATAGTGACGGGTAAATACACTGATATGGCGCTTCTTGTCGATACAGTTCAGTGCAGCGTCCACCCAGCCGAGTCGCTGAACATCATCGGGGTTCACACCAACATCGACCCCCATACCGGTTTTACTTACCCAGATATGCTGGGCTTCCATATAACTATCGAAATCAAAGTTGTTGGCGATGGTGTTGTCTGCTGCGAACACACACTTGAAGTTGTCTCGCCATAACAGCGTTTGGTAAAAGGATTGAGGCAATTCGTCGAATCGGTTAATGACAAAGTCGACAAAGCCCTGTTCAACATCGTGTGAACTAACATCACTGGGGGCCATAATGTCGATGGAGATATGCGGTGCCATTTCTCGCAGTTTTGCCAGCACTAAAGGCATCAACGCCGATTCGCCGTAATCGCTTACGGCGATACGGTAAAAATGTTCACTCTTTTCTGGCGCGAATTTATTCACTGGCTGAACGACTTGTTCTACCTGTATTAGCAAATCGCGTACATGGGGTTCCAGGTGTTGAGCACGTTCGGTAGGCTTCATACCTTCGCTGGTACGCACCAGTAAGGGGTCGTCGAACAATTGTCGTAAACGTTTGAGTGCGTTCGACATGGCCGGTTGAGTAATGCCCAAGAATTCTGCCGCTCGAGTAACGCTTTTCTCCCGTAGCAGCACGTTCAGTGCGACCATCAAATTGAGGTCAACGCCATGTAGATTCATCGCCGTATCCGCATTCAGTTAAATTATAGTAGGGGTATAACTAAGGTATACGCCTGTATGAATTTGGAAACACCGAGATAAATCAAATTAATGTCGAATAGGGTCTTTTAGTGCGAAAAGGTATAGCCTGTGCCCCAAAACCAGCGCTAGCCATAACGTATAAATCACGACTTCCGCGTAGTCGGCGCGTATTAGCCAGATGTAGTGTGCGATGGCCAAAATACCTATAACGTAGATGAGTTTGTGAAGGCTCAACCAGCGGTGGCCGAGACGGCGGCGCATGTTTTTGGTCGATGTTATGGCTAGCGGTGTGAGTAGCAGCCAGGCGCAAAACCCGAGAGTTATGTAGGGGCGGTCGAGTATGTCGTCCCACACGTAGGCCAATGAAAGGGATTGGTCGAAAACCCAGTAGATGCAAAAATGCAGGCAAACGTAAAAGTAGGCGTACAGCCCTGTCATACGTCGGTAGCGCATGACCTTTTTCCAATTGAAGAGGTTTTTAAGGGGCGTGTGACTAAGGCTGACAAGTAGGCAGATAAGCGCCCATTTACCCGTTTCGTGGGTGAGGGCCTCCACCGGGTTGGCGCCTAGCCGGTGGGTGAGTAGCTGCCATACCAGAAGTAGTGCAGGGGATAGAAGTGTGAAAAATAGGGCTGCCCTTAGCATCAATACAATTTCTTCAGGTCCATGTTTTTATACATATGGGCCACATCGGCTGCGTAGCCATTAAACATTTCAGTGGGCGCTTTAAAAAACTCACCAATACGGCGTTCACGTTTTTGGCTCCACCGAGGATGGCTGACTTCGGGGTTTACGTTGGAATAAAAGCCGTATTCGTTGGGGGCGATCATATTCCAGCTGGTTTTGGGCTCGGTTTTGCTGAAGCGAATTTTGACGATGGATTTAATGCTTTTGAATCCGTATTTCCAGGGTACGACAAGGCGAATAGGTGCGCCATTTTGATTGGGTAGTTCTTTGCCGTACAAACCAACGGCCATAAAGGTTAAGGGGTTCATTGCTTCATCTATACGCAGGCCTTCGCGATAAGGCCAGGAAATGGTCGATCGCCTTTGCCCTGGCAGGGGGCGACTTTTGTCGTAAAGGGTTTCAAAGGCAACATACTTGGCATCACTGGTGGGTTCAAAGCGTTTAAGTAAGTCGGCCAGAGGAAAGCCTGTCCAAGGGATAATCATCGACCAGGCTTCAACGCAGCGCAGTTTGTATATGCGTTCCTCAAAGGCGTGAGGTTTGAGTATGTCTTCCAGAGTGAATTTCCCCGGTTTTGCACATTCCCCTTCTACTACGATATGCCAGGGGTCGGTTGATAAGGCACTGGCTCGGTCGGCTGGATCGGTTTTGGCTGTGCCCAATTCGTAGAAGTTGTTGTAGGTGGTAACGTCACCTAGGCGTGTAAGGGCTTCTTTGTGTTCTTTTGTTCGTGGTGCAGAGGTTATTTTTGCCTGCCATGGTGTGGTTTTCGCGTGAGCCCATTGCGGTAAATAGCCCGCCAAAGCTGCAGCTCCGGCGTACATCCCGGTGGACATAAATTTTCGTCGCGATAAGTATAGGTTTTCGTCTGTAACCTGATGTTCGCTATACCCGTATTGTGGGTGTTTAGGGATGAGTGGAAAGCGGGGGCGGGAAGGGGGCATGGCATAAACCTCTTTATCGTACTGCTAGATAAGATCCCCGTACTCGGAATTGGTTCAGTTGGGTATGCAAGCTTGGGCGACACTGTGGGTGTCGTCCATTAATGTTTATTTTGGCAGTTTTATTCGGCAGTTTTCTTTTTTCAGTTTGGTTGCTTCTACGGCAAAATCCAGTTCAGCACCTAGTTTTTCAAAGTCTTCGGCATAACGGCGCTTGGCCTGTTTACGGTATTTCCCTTTGATAAAACGACGAACCTCGGATTCGGTCTGTAAAGCAAGGCCAGGCACTTCCACGGGTTTTCGGGTTTTCTCGTCGAGGGCGACCATACTAAAGTAAGAGGTATTGGTGTGTTTGCACAAACCTTCTTTAAAGTCTTCAGATTCCACTCGAATGCCCACTTCCATAGAGGAGCGACCTACATAGTTAACCGACGCATAGAGGGTGGCAAGCTCACCAACTTCTACGGGGTTAAGGAAATTAACGGAATCCACCGATGCTGTTACACAATAGGCTTTGGCGTGGCTGGCGGCGCAGGTGTAGGCGATTTTATCCATAAGCGAAAGGATAATCCCCCCATGTACTTTGCCACCGAAGTTGGCGTAGGACGGCACCATCAGTTCTTTGAGAATAACTTGTGAATCGGAAACGGGTCGATAAATGTTAGTCACAGGCAAGCTACTTGTGTTGAGTTAGACAAAAGACGGTTTAGATCCCCATTTTACTCAACGAATCGATAATGTCGCGAACATAACGCTCAGCAACCGGATGATGTACCGCAAACCTTGATTCAAGGTTTGTCAATAAATCGGTGATTTCGTTACTGTCCTGGCTGCGCTCAATAACATCCTGCAGCTGGGCATCGAGGTTTTGCAGCAGCTCCAGTGCCTCAACGTCTGGCGCATCGGCTTTGCCTAGTTCATCGAGTAACTCACCGGCGAGGGTTTTCAATCTGCTGGTTTCGTCGGTCATAGCGGTGTGCCTCTGACGAATGATGGTTTAGGGAGAGTTCGCAATAGGCGCAACTCTCCCTGTCAGTATAGAGGGCTTAACGGGTCTTCGTCGGCCTAGAGTTCCTGGGTTTTCATCGGGTTTTCGTGTTGATGGGCTTTTACCGACCCCTTGCGGTGGCTTAGCGCGGCCTCCAGTTTTTTCGCAGAGCCGGCAATGGCTGCGTACAGATCTTCGTTAGAGGCGTGAACGGAAACGGGGGCGCCCAGATATTGGGTTTGGGCTTCAACTTTTTGCTCGTTTTTTTCAACTGTGACGATAACGGACAAAGCGTCTAGTTGGGGGAAATGGCTGTGTACCTTGGTGAATTTGTTATTTACGGAGTTGCGGATACCGTCAGTGATATCGACATGGCGACCAGAAATATTTATTTGCATATAACCTTTCCTGTTGTTGTCCTCAGGGTGGACTTCGTGGCACATGTAGAGGGGTTGCTAATGGCTTCCCCAGAGGGTTGATCGTGATAAGTGATCAACAGCTTCTAACCTATGGGGTTAGAAGGGGTTTTTCAAGCACCTGTGCCGCAGATGTTGTCGCGGCGCAATATTTTCTGTTGAATAGCGTTCTTTATTCGTCAAGGGAATTAGATCTCCATGCTGGAAAAGCGACATTTGATTAAACTCGCAAACATGGCAATGCCGTTTGGCCGTTACAAGGGCCGGGTACTGATTGACCTGCCGGAGGAGTACTTGCTCTGGTTTTCGAATAAAGGCTTTCCTCCGGGGGAGCTAGGTGAACTATTAGCGTATGCACTAGAGATTCAGGTAAATGGTCAAGAAGCTATTCTTGATCCCTTGCGAAATTACCCCGAAGTTCATTAGCCTTCGGGGTTGCTGCTAGTGCGTATGAAGTCTGTGGCATGGCAGCTGGGGCATGGGGGAATGTTACCGGTTTTGCGAAAATGCATTTCTTTTTCGCACTTGCGGCAGCGGAGAATCCCTGGCGCGGTTATCTGCCCTGTGTGATAGCTAGAGCCCGATTCAGCCCAGTCGGCCAGCTTTGAAAAAAGGTCGCTAGCGCCATGGGCAACAGAAGCCGTGAGATCTAAAAAGCCTGCCTGCAGGTTTTCTAAGTTCTGTTTGCTAAATTGTTTCTTTGCCTGTTCGCTGAGTTCTTGGAAGTGTTTGGCGGATTGTTCCAGGTCGCGCCTGAGGTAATATTTTAGGTGCGCGCTTTCTTTTTGGGTGATTTCACCGAGTTTCACAAAATGTTCTCGGGAGGCCTCTATGGCTTTTTCCAGTGCTTCTAGCGACTTTTCACTGGAGTCGTTAAAAATCTCTCGCGCTCGCGTAGCCATCTTTTCGTACGTGCGTGCGAGCTTGTTGTCGTCTTTCTCGTCATTCATGGTGCTTGCCCGTCAGAGGTTTCCTTTCTGAGTGTAGCCCATAGTCTCGATTCTTTAACCTTTAAGGTATTACTATGGCCGCTTTCCCACAACAACGTTAGTGTAGACAAACCTAAGGAAATTCTCATGAGAATAATATCTGCAGCAGGTTGTATGGCCGTTTTGTTTCTTTGCCCCCTGGTGTTTGCGGGCGACCATGCGGCGCTGAAATCCAAAGTTGAAGCCGCTATGGCGGATGATAGCCGCCCGGAAAAGCAGGTAAAACGCGATGCTAACCGTAAACCTCTGGAAACCTTGAGTTTTATGGGGTTGAAAGATGATATGAAAGTGGTTGAGCTGATTCCTGGTGGAGGTTGGTATACCCGAATTCTTGCGCCAACACTGAAGGATAAGGGCGAGCTTTGCGTGGCCTACGGAACCAATTGGATGGGCGACCTGTTACAGAAACCCGGTTTCGATAAAGTTACCCTGCTGGCCCCCGAGAGCAAAGTGTATAAGCCGGACGGAGCGCGTTTTTATAAACTGGAAAACGAAGCGTCTGGGTTAACGGACGCCGATATGGTGCTTACCTTTCGCAATTACCACAATTTTGATGCGTACAGCCGCAAACGCATGAACGATGAGGTGTACAAAATGCTGAAAG
This sequence comes from Teredinibacter franksiae, assembly GCF_014218805.1. NCBI lineage: Bacteria > Pseudomonadati > Pseudomonadota > Gammaproteobacteria > Cellvibrionales > Cellvibrionaceae > Teredinibacter > Teredinibacter franksiae. The sequence goes on from NZ_JACJUV010000001.1 coordinate 3,618,536, forward strand.
TCGGCGGTGTTTACGGTGTTGTCGACCATACTCGTCGGCATTTGGAACCCGATAATGATCAAAACCGTCGTCGTTTTGACCCGGTACTGGCCATTAAGGAAATTCAAGATGCGGGATTTGAACTGATAGATTTTACCGATTTACACTACCGCCCCGCGGATGAGTTGAAGCATGAAGTTGGGCATAAAGACGTAACCGGTAAAACCGATCGTTGGACCTTAAAATTCAGGAAGGTTAAAAAATAATCAACCGATTGACTTCCAAGCGATTGTTGCTTTCAATCGTTCATCGGCTGTGCCCCGTTATTGCGGGGTTGTTCTTGGTCATTGGTAACGCTGCAGCGGCCTTGGCGAACGAAGGCAAGGCGGTTCAGGCGAGAATGGAACGTGACCTGCGAGCGGGTAAGCCGCTGGTTGCCCATGTGGTGGTTGCCTTGTGCGACAACGCCTCCCAGGGAATAGTGCCGGTAAGCGCTGAACTGGGAAACGGCGATGTTCCTCGTACCAACCTATACTGGGGCGCGCTCTATGGGGTGAAAACCTATTTTTCAGGTAAGCCTGAATGGCAGAAAGTCACGCTGAAAAGCCCCGACGGCGATGCTATTCTCGAGCGTGTTGCGTTTAAATCAGTGCTAGATCGTAACGGTAAGCCGACAGAGGTTTATGTTGTTGCTGACGCTTGGAGAGGGAAAAATATACGTCAGGCTATCCGGCGTTATCTTGAATACACGGCGGGTGATTACAGTGAGCAGCTTCGAGTAGAGCACAATGGCCAGGTGGCTACGCTTAATGCCGGTGGTGGAGCACAGCTTCATGCCTATGTTGGGCATAATGGTTTGATGGAGTTTTCGTTGCCTGCAATGACTTTGTCGAGTACTACAAAAGGCGCGAGTAGTGCAATTATTCTGGCCTGTACCAGTAAAACCTATTTTGACCCTCACCTATACCGCGCAGATGCGCATTCGTTGCTAACGACCACCGGGCTTATGGCTCCGGAAGCCTATACTTTAGAAGCGGCGATTAAGGCATGGTTTACCGGCGCTAGTGCCGAGGTTGTGCGCGATACAGCCGCTAAGACTTACGCTGGGTTTCAGCAAGCAAATCCTGCTTGGGCTCGGCGGTTGTTCTCATTCGAGCCCTAAGCTGGTTAATATGTGGCCTGCTTCCGTGGCCGGCTTATTATGTATGTCTTTAGGGCACCTGTATTCTAAAATGTGTCACCGATACTCTTGTTCTGCGTACTCAGCTGGCGTTGATTTGCTATTGATCAAAAAATACCTGTCACCTGAATGAGATTAATGTGTAATATGCGCGCCAAAGGTGCTCAGCTTGCTAGGGGAAATAGCTATGAAAATAAAGAATCCGCTCACTGAGATGTTTGGCCGTTCGCCCATCAAGCCGATGGAAGAACATATCGCTGTAGCCGAATTAGCGGCCAATGAGTTAATTGCCTTCTATGACGCCAGTGTTATAGAGGACTGGGCTAAGGCCGAGGCCTGCTACAACCGTATCAGTGAAATGGAAGAGCGTGGCGATGAGATGAAAAAGCAGATTCGCCTGCATCTGCCCAAAAGTCTATTTTTACCTGTACCGCGCTCGGACCTTCTCGACCTGCTGACCAAACAAGACAAATTGACTCACCGCTGCAAAGACATAGCGGGTTTGATGCTGGGCCGTAAAATGGTTTTCCCGTCATCACTACGAGAGACTGTGCGTGAATACTTGCAAAGTACCGTGGCAACCGTTGCCCAAGCTCGTAGCGCGATTAACGAGCTGGATGAGCTTCTAGAAACCGGCTTTGGCGGTCGTGAGATGGAAGTTGTCGAGAATATGGTTGGCGAACTGGATGTCTTAGAGCAGAGAACCGATCAGCAGCAAATAGTCATTCGCGCGGGGCTTTTCAGAATTGAATCCGAGCTGCCGCCGGTAGACGTTATCTTTTTCTACCGCATTATCGAGGGGATTGGCAATTTGGCTGATCGCGCCCAAAAAACCGGCGAACGCTTGCTACAGCTACTCGCACGTTAAACCATAAGAAAGCTACCACGCTTAGAATTTCGTGAGGACAAATTAACATGTCGATCCTGGCTGACTACGGCACCATCTTGTTGGTGTTGGGATGTATATTTTGTGTGTTTATGGCCTGGGGCGTGGGTGCTAATGATGTTGCTAACGCAATGGGAACCTCGGTTGGCTCCGGTGCCCTAACGATCAAGCAAGCCATATTTATCGCTATGGTGTTCGAATTCTTAGGGGCCTACTTGGCCGGTGGTGAGGTTACCTCCACCGTACGCAAAGGCATTATCGACCCGGCAGTAATGGAAACCACACCGCACCTATTGGTTTATGGCATGCTGAGTGCGTTGCTCGCTGCAGGTGTGTGGTTGGTTATTGCTAGCATCCTCGGTTGGCCGGTTTCTACCACTCATTCAATTGTAGGGGCTATTGTCGGTTTTGCTGCCGTTGGTATTTCTACTGATATTGTTGCTTGGGGTAAAGTGGGGACAATTGTTGGTAGCTGGGTAGTCTCTCCCGTGCTGGCGGGAAGTCTGTCGTTTCTTCTGTTCAAGAGTGTGCAATGGCTGATCTTTAATAAAGCGAACCCAGAGCAGGCCGCCCGGCGTTATATTCCTGTCTATATGTTCTTGGTGGGTTTCCTTATTTCTATGGTCACGATGGTAAAGGGCCTAAAGCACGTATTAAAAGACAGCGGCTTTAAACTTAGTTACTTTGAAAACATTGGTATTGCCTTCGTGATGGGCCTGATTGTAACCGGCATTGGCCTCTACTTTCTGCGTCGTGTTGATACCAGTGAGGCCCCCGACCCCGATAACCGCTTTGCTAATGTTGAAAAAGTGTTCGCTGTACTGATGATCTTTACGGCCTGCTCTATGGCATTTGCCCACGGCTCCAATGATGTCGCCAATGCTGTTGGGCCACTCGCGGCGATTGTTAATGTTGTGAAATCTGGCGCTATCACCTCTCAATCGTCTATGCCCAGTTGGGTGCTGCTGTTAGGGGGCTTGGGTATTGTGGTGGGTTTGGCCACATACGGTTATCGTGTTATCGCCACCATCGGCAGAAAAATTACAGAATTAACGCCAAGCCGAGGCTTTGCGGCTGAGCTGGGTGCAGCGGGCACCGTGGTATTTGCGTCGGGCATGGGCTTACCTATTTCCACTACGCACACGTTGGTTGGAGCCGTATTGGGCGTAGGCTTGGCTCGCGGTATTGGCGCGCTCAATCTAGGGGTTATCGGCTCCATATTTATGTCTTGGATTGTGACCTTACCGGCCGGTGCTGGCTTAGCAATATTCTTCTTTTATGTGTTCAGGGCAATTTTTGGCGCGTAATAAATCTGCGCCAGGCGTATCCATTAACATATTTATCATTATCTAGGCATAGGCCTTTTTAGCTTTAAGGGCTGCAGCAAGAAGAAATTCGGCTGAATAACGCCCTGCTTACGCTATATTTCTTGTGTTAAAACAATAATGGCGGTAATTTTATACCCGTTTGCATACTGCTCACGGATAGCCAGTTAAATGACCGTCGATACCGACTGCTCTCAAACCAAGCGCGTGTTTATATCCTACAGTCACAGGGATATGGATGCTCGTCGCTTTATCAGCAACAACTTGGTCGCCCAGGGTGTTGAGGTGGACGTGGATGAAGAGTCGCTAGAAGCTGGTGAAGGCTTATCCAGCTCCCTCCGAGTTTTAATTTCTCAATCAGACTTTACCGTTTGCCTTGTGTCTAAGTCGAGCCTGCAATCTACCTGGGTAATGTGGGAGATTCATCAGGCGCTTGCGCAAGATGGTGATGTTGGCGGCAGTAAGCTCCTACCGTGTTTCCTTGATGACTCTTTCCAAGATCCGAATGTGATCGATGCAATCGGCGAAAATATTGCAGAAGAAATTAAGCGCATTAACCTGCTTCGAGAAAAAGCCATTGCGGAAAATATGGCCGATGATCATTTAAGTGATCGTCGTAATAGCTTAATCCGTTTTCAAAACGACCTACCTCAGCTGGTGGCCAAATTATCGGCTATGAATGTTGTTGATCTTACGTCTGCAAATTTTGATTCGGGCTTTCGTCAGCTCTACAAAAAAATTACCGGTCGAGATGAGCTAACTGTCAGCTTAATGGATGTAAATGATGTCGCTCACGGCGACTATCAGTCCCGCATGGATATTATTTTCGACGAGATTAATAATAATCACACCAAGGAAGCCGCCAAAAAGGCAATGGACCTGGTACGTGAATTTTTGTCTGGAGCGAAAGCGCTGCTGCGCAAGTTGGGGTTGCTGTGTGCTTCAATTGTTCGCCTGGAAGAAGCCTTTAACGAGGGGAGGATTGCCTTCGACGAGTACGATAAACGATTACAGCAGTCGGCCATGGAAATTATGGATTTACTGCCGGAAAGCCCAGCGCTAACAGGATTTTAAGGACTTCTGAATGAATGATATTCGGCAACGAGCAGACAAGTTATTAGGTGATCTCTCCGAGCGAAAGCGAGGTTATCAGAAGCGTTTGGTCGATTTCGTGCGAGAGTATTCTGGTGATCGTAGTTTGGAAAAAATCGTCATTAAATCCAATTTTGGGTTGAATGTCAGTGATCTTGAAAAAAGTCAGTCGGCGGAAGATGATATTCGAAACATCGTGAACCAAGTTGTCCAAGGCTATTCCCGAGATAAAATTCGAGAAGTGCGTGGTCAGCGCCTCAAAAATGAAGCGCCAGCGCTTAAGTCTTTGATGGAAGAAAAAAAGGTCGCGTTTTCCTGTAAAGGTCTCACTAAGAATTTTGGGGGGAAGTTTACACTTTCACCCATTTCTCTGGAATTGCGTAAAGGTGACATTACTGCAGTCGTTGGTGAAAATGCCAATGGTAAAACAACTTTCTTTAATCTTGTGGCGGGGTTAATTAAGCCTAGCGCCGGTGAGTTAAGTTATCCTTGCCTTACCAGTAAATTGGCTTCCGATGTAGACTGGGTAGAAGTAAAAAACAAAATTGCTTATGTTCCCCAAGAGTTACCCAGTTGGTATGGCGACCTGGAGGCGAATCTTCAATATGAAGCGGCTTCCCACGGTGTAACAGGCGAAGAGAATTGTCGTGAAGTTGATTTCGTTATTGATAGGTTAGGTTTGCGAGATCATCTGAAAACACGCTGGAAAAAGCTTTCGGGGGGAACTAAATTTCGGTTTGCTTTGGCGAAGGCATTGGTATGGAAGCCAGAATTGATGATTCTGGATGAGCCGTTGGCCAATCTGGATGTGAATGCGCAATTATCGGTACTGCAAGATATAAAAAGCCTTGCTACCAGTGTCGTGCACCCCATTGCTGTGTTTATTAGCTCTCAGCATATTCATGAAGTTGAGTCTATTGCCGATAATATGCTTTTTCTTCGCTATGGAACCCCTGTTTTTAATGACAATGTTAAGCGCCTGGGATTGAATCGAACGGCCAACGTATTTGAAATAGGCTCTAGTTTAGCGCCCGGCGTATTTTCCAAAATCTTTCCCGAAGTAATGCCTATAGCCATTGATTACAATGGTATGCACTACGTGGTGACATCGGATCTGGATATTACGGCAGAGACTATTTTACAATTACTCATTAATGCCGGAGCACCACCGCACTACTTTCGTGATATTAGCCGATCATCAAAACGTTTATTTAATCAGCGCGCTGTGCAGGCAGCATAGTTATGGCTGTGTCTTTTCGTCGGCTACTACTATTGTCTAACCCACTATCGCAATGGCTTCGAACCTCTTTCCCTCTGGTTTGGCGTATCCGGATTTTCTACCCGCTGTTCCTTGCTAGCTTAGTTGTGCTGGGGTTCTATTGGTATGAATTGCCCGTTACACGGCTCAGCGATGTGCCTTACTGGGTGTACCTAGAAAAACAACTCAATGCTCGCCAGTTTTCCTGGCTGATTGGTCTTGGTGTTTTGAGTTGTATCTGGGTATTTCAGGTTTTCAAATATCCGCTTTTGGATGGCCGCGCGAGCCGGAATATGATTACCTGGGTGGTGGCGTTATTGTTGGCGCTAATTTTATTTGGTAGCCCATTTGCTCATGTACATAACCGTTTGATGAATATGTCTGCGCTTTATGACGAGAGTGCAGTTGTGGAAGATAAGCGTGTGTTAGCGGCTATGTGCAGCAGTAAATTACAGCTTGCGGACACGGAGTACCAGGGCTTTTTTGAGCGCTGGCAACAGTATCGAGGGGCTACGGCTGAGCTAAATTTTCAGACGCTCTACTCTGGCCAGAAAGGTGAGGGATTATTGTTCGAGGGTGGTTCGGACCAGTTGCCTTTGGACGCTATATCGCGTGAATTGGCAGGGCGAGGGAAAAAAGGTGGTTCAGAACAAGGTCAATGGGGGGAGCGAGAGGCGGCAGTCTTATTTCAGTTTTGCGCTAAATATAACCCTCAGGTTGTGGCTAAGTTGAAACGCGCAGAGCCCGATACTGTGTTGCGGTTTGAATATTTAGGTGAAGGTGTTGCCGGCTGGCATTTCAGTGCGGGTGTTAGCGAGCAGATTGAAACACTTGAACACGCATATCATTATCGGCAGCTAGTTCTGAAAGGCGGTTTACTTGCGTTTCTCGTCTATCACCCACTTCTGGGTGTGTATTTCCTTGCCTCACTATCACTTAGTATCCTTGTTGTTGTTATCTCCAACCGTGGATTTGGCTCCTTTGCTGTCTGCCAAGAATTTATTGCCTACCGGTACTCACAGTTTAGAAAAAAGCTGAACTTAACTCGGCTCGAATATTATTTCAGTCAAAGGATGCCCCGTATGTGGGCGATGGGTAATCATAACCTGATACCCGACCTTATTCTTGGGGCCGTCGCGGGTTTTTTGATTCCTTTGTTAATGCTGTTTTTAACAGAAGACGAAGATGTAAAAATGATGGGGGTATTCTTCGGCGCATTCATGGCCATGCTGCTTTATAGCGCTTACCGTTGTGTACGATTGAGGCGATACCATGTCCCAATGGCAACCTACCCCGAAGCGTTCGTGCAGGTTCTTAGCGCGCTTGTCTTTCAGCTGCCTTTTTATGTGTCGTTAATTTTAGTGTCTCAGTTGGGCTGGTGGTTACACGAAGACGTCTCTAGCGAGCTGACCGGTTTGGATGGCGCCGCGATTTTTTCGGCAATTGTCGGTTGGGCTGTGTTGTGGTCTGTGGTGGTGATGTTTGTTTCCAGCTTTAGTCGGGATGTTGTATCTTTGATTTTGGTGGTAATAATTCAGCCATTGATTATTGCAATGCTTATCGGTGTGGAGGTTGAGCCAGGCGATACAGCTAGTTACGGTTTGTTTTTGCTGATTTTGTGTATGCTGTCTGGGTTTTTACCAGTGTGTAATCGCTTTCACAAATGGATAGTATTAATTTTTCTTGCGCAATTAAATCTAATGATCAGTTTTGCCTTGTTTGGTGATGACAACACTTACAGCCTGACTAATATGGTTGAATCTATTTTGCCCGAAGTTATGGGTGAGTTGGAGTCTCGCTGGGGTTACGAGCACTATCAGGCCCTCTTCTTTGCTCTTAATCCTCTGGTTACTATTGTGATTTGGTTGCCGGTGGCAGCAGGTATGTTGCGACGTATTTATGTGTTTGAGTCGCGTCCAATTTAGTTCTACAGAGGTGAATTCAATTGTAATAAATTGGGTTTACCAAAAACTAGGTTAACCCTCAGACACGACAATAGAGAAAGCTGCTCGTTGTACGCCATTTTCTAGACGAAATAAAAATTGATTTCTGCCTTTTTTTAAGGTGATTCTTCTGCGACCTTCACTCACCATCCACACCTTTTGTGCGTTGGAACTTTGCCAAACAAGAATGTCGTTTATCCAAAGCTTGGATTGGTCGTCACTGCCAATATTAAGCCAGACATTCTGCTCGCTATCGCTTAAGACCTCTGTGTAAGCATAATAGATAGCGAAGTCAGTGAATTCTGGTGGGATAATCGGTAGATGATCGTATTCTATATGTTGCCATTTTATCAGCCTGTTGTTGTCGCCGATGTACATTGCATCTAAATCAACACCTGTTTCCGGGGCGAAGCGCGTGTGTAAATTCGCTCGATCTTTGTTGGGGTAGGGGCCAATAAAATACCAGGAATCCAAAATTAACCATTGGGTTTTTTCACCGTTGCTGTCGAGTTTTCGCGAAAAAAGAAATCGTCTATCCTGTCGATTATTGGGCGGCACTTTCAGCTGTTTGCGCTTTGATGGACTTTCGCCCTTGTCTGCGTCTAGCTCTGGCGATAGAAAAGGAGTCGCGTGATAGTAGCGCTGCATTTCTGACACTAGATCTTGCCGGTTACCGCGAGACAAATTATTAAAGTGCTGTTCAACGGCGAGCGGGTTGTTGGTGTCATAGGGCGCTGAGCCACCGCTGTTGTCTTTGCTCTGCGACTGAATGTTATGGCCTTCTTGTTTTGCCTGTTCAGACATTTGTATTTTATCGAAAATTGTTCGTGCTTGGCGTTGATTAATGGCCGTTTTTTGTACCATCTCTTCTGCTGTGGGTTTGTGCGCTTGCTTTTCGCTAATACTATTCTGTTCTTTCTTTTTAGTTGTCTCGTTGGTTTCGGGTGTTTCGTTGCCGGGCTCAGCGCTACGTTGTTCTTCTTGGGGTAATTGTTTTAGCTTTTCCTGCAAATAGGTGTTCTCAATTGTTCTAATATCGGCGAGCAGCTCCTCAGATTCTGTGTACAGTTGCTCTATTGTTTTATTTTCGGCTGCACCCTTCTCAAATTCGGTGATCTGATTGTTGTTGTGGGCGAGTGCATCGAGGTTTTTTTTGATGTGCTCCATGTCGTCAATACGCGATTGCATCGCTTTTTTGTAACTGTCGTGGGTGTAATGAAGGGCTTCTACGTGTTCTGCTGCGCTAACGGTGTTCGGCGTTAGGTGCTCAAGGTTAGTTGCCACAAAATAGATGGCCGCGGCATGCAGATACACGGAAATGACCCAGTAGGGATTCTTATTCTTAGACGGTTTTACAGGTTTAGTACTCCACATCAGAGGCTGCCCGAATGCTAATATTTCGCAGGCCTTCGAATTCGCATAGATCTATTAGATGAACGATATGCTGTAAAGGCGTGTTGCGGTCACCGTCAATGCGAATATTTTGCTGCGGATTTTTCTCTGCGATGGCCTTTAGGTTTACGTGTAGTTCAGAGGTGTTAATGCGCTGATTATTGAGGAAGATATGCCCCCTCCTATTGATAGCAATAACGGTAGTGGATGCTTTGTGGTGGAGGGCTCCTAGCGCAGCCGCCGAACTGGGTAGCTGAATCGATAGCTCTTCAATGGGGTGATCGTCTTGTTTTTGCTTTTCGAAGGTGGTGGCAACGAGAAAGAAAATAAGTAGAAGGAATATACAGTCAAGTAATGGAGCTAGGTTGGGCTCGAGGTTTTCCTGGTCGTCCAGATCAACCCTCATCGTTGTGCCCCCCGGCAAACCAGTCGCTGGTTAACTGGTTTATTTCCTCTTCCAGAGCGATGCCGTAAAGTACTGTACGGTTCTTAAAGTAGTGGTGAAACCCCAGTGCGGGCAGTGCTACCGTAAGGCCTGCGGCTGTTGTTAGTAGAGCTTTGTAAATACCGTCGGCCAGAAGTGAAGCGTCGCCTATAGTTCCAGACTCGGCAACGACATAAAAGGCTTCGATCATACCAATAACCGTACCCAGCAAGCCTGCAAGTGGTGCGATAGTAGCAACGACGGCTAACGGGTAGGCGCGTTGCATATGTTTGCGCAGCTCCATTGATGCAATATCGCCAGCGCCAGTGGAGATAATGTTTAGGCTGTGTTTTCTGTGTCGGTGAATAAAGGCCAGCACCTTCGATAGGGTGCTGTTGTCGGAGTTACACAGGTCTGAAATGGCGCTGTGTTGACCCTGTTGCCAGAGGGCGTCAACCCTTGCGGTAAGGTTAGCGGGAACAACATATTTTTTTTGTAGTTGAGAAAAACGTTCGATCACCACTGCTGCAGCAAGAATGGATAGGCAGAAGATAACCAAACCGGTAATGCCAAACAGGCTGAGGGCTTTGCTGGCGTCTAGGTCGAAAGCGAAAGCGGGGGCGGAGAAAAAAAGGAAAAAGGCGGGCACGGTTCGGTGCAGCATGGGGTTGGATACTCCGTTATCACGTTAGTGCAAGCGACGATTGTAGGCTGAGTGGTAATGCCGAATCAAATGTACTACATGTGTTAAGCGTTATCTTGCCTATGCTCGAGCAGGTAAAGCGTGATGAGGTTGTCGTTAATACGCGCCAAATTCCTGTCGAAGGCCTTGCAATATAAACAGTGTTAACATATATTTGCACTGTAAATGAACGCTGTGCATATTTGGTTGCGGCCTTCGTTAGAGCGCACTTAATAGGGTGCACATACAGTTTTCGAATCTGGGTCTATCGCCCGGTTCACTGCAGGAAAGGAGTTCATGTTATGAATCGATTCAGCCTTGGCTGGGCCAGTAAAATTGTTGAATACCGCAAATGGGTGTTGGCGGTGACCGCGTTATGTATTTTTGCCGCGCCACTCTCGTTTAATCGTTTACACCACGACAATTCCAACGAAAGTTATTTTGTTGAAAATGATCCAAACTTACAGGCATTCGATCGCCTAGTGGATCTATTTGGCGATCCGAATTACCTGCTGGTAGGCGTTGAAGCACGCGAACAGGATAGGGATCTTTTCAATGTTGAAACGATCACTATGATCGACGAGATCAGTAATTTTCTTGAAGATCATCGCCATATCACCCAGATTCGTTCATTAAGTGAGTACCAGTACACTCATGATGATAATGGCATGATGGCAACCGACGACCTCTTTGAGTATGTGGAAGATTTAGAGCAACAGCCAGAAATATTGGATGATGCTCGAGGTGTTATGGCGACAGAGCAGTTGGCACTGGAAGCATTGATTACACCGGATTTTAGACACACACAAATCGTCGCCCGCGCGGTTTATTTACCCGGTGAAAATGTCCACAACGTAGAGCTGGTGAATGAACTGCTCGCCTTTATTGTAGAAAATGGCTATCGCGAACAGGGTTTCGAGCTTCACTTATCGGGCATGCCGGTAATAGGTGAGCGTTTTGAAACGTTGACACAGCGAGATATGGCCTGGATCAACCCGGTAATGGGTGTGGTTATGCTGGTTATCCTGTTTGTTATTTTTCGGTCGTTTTTTGCCATGGCCGTACCCATTGTGGTTATTATTGCCACCATGCTGCTGGCCACCAGTATTCAGGGGTGGCTCAAGTTTCCCTTTACGGCGGTTAACTCCGCTTTAATTCCCACTGTAATTATTTTGTGTATTGGAACCTGCGTACATGTGCTGGTGGAATTTTTTCAATTCCGCTTTGCGGGCCATGAGCCGAAGGTGGCGGCCAAAGAAGCTGTTAGCGACCTGTTTTTTGCCGTGTTGTTTACCTGTGTTACCACGGCACTGGGTTTTATTGCCCTTTCGGTAACGGAGTTAAAGCCTGTGCGCGAATTTGCATTGCTAGCGGCACTCGCGCCCATGCTGATTTTTCTGCTGTCGATGACCACGCTACCCGCTATCCTCAGCTACGTCCCCTGGGTGCCGCGCAACAAGCGTAAGCAACTCGAAAGCGGAAGTGAGAGCTTGGAAGATATTCTTACGCAGGAAACTGTGTCTAAAAAATCGCCCATGCTTTGGTTAACGCACCACATTCCAGTGTTTACTTTACGCTATCGAAAGCCGCTTGCTGTAGTGGGCGTACTGATTACCGTGTTCAGCTTCTACAGTATTTCTCATATTCGGGTTGATTCGAATATTGTCAATTATTTTAAGAAAGACAGCTGGATGAACCAAGATCTTTTCTATTTTAACGACAATTTTAAAGGCATTACCAATTTAGAGGTAGTGGTTGATACGGGGGAAGAAGGCGGTATTAAAAACCCTGAAATTCTCCAGCGTATCGATGCTATGCAAACGTGGCTGCGTGCATTTGATGAGACAGGAAAGCCAACATCGATTATTGACTTTTTTAAACAAATAAATCAGTCGCTAAACGAAGACAATCCGGATTTCTTTCAATTGCCGACAAGCCGAGAAATGGCAGCGCAATTTTTGCTGTTGTACGAAAATACCGGCCCCAATGAAGACTTGAGCGATCTGAAGGATTTTAATGAGCAGTTTTTACGTGTGCAGATCCCCGTTCTGAATATGGATGAAGTCGATACTACGCAATTTATAGAAAGAATTAATCAGGGCCTCGAACAGCAATTTGCTGATTTGACGATAGATCTTACCGGAAACCTGATAATGAACAACGCACAGAACCGCTATGTTAACAATGGAATGTTCCAGTCATTCGGTATTGCGATTGTTGCCATAGGGTTGTGTTTTATTCTGCTTTTTCGTTCGTTTAAGTATGGCACCATCGCGCTGGCACCGAGTATTGTTCCGGTCATTTTAACGGGTGGGCTAATATCCTACGCAGGTGTTGCGATGGATTTAGGCACAATGATTGTAGGGGCGATGACCATTGGTATAGCCGTTGATGATGCTATTCATTTAATGAGTCGTTATCTGCTCATGCGCCGTCGTGGCTATAACGTTCATGAAGCTGTCCAGTTTTCGATGAATAGCTCGGGAAGAGCGGTGGTGTTAACCTCCATTATATTGGTTACAGGCTTCTCGGTGATGTTACTTGGGTCATTTGTGTCGTACATCTATGTAGGGCTTTTCTCTGCAATGATTATGTTGTTTGCGCTTCTTGGAGACATTATTTTTATGCCCGCGTTACTGTATTTGGTCGATGGGGATAAAAGCACGATTGCGGCTGTATTGAATAGGGCGTCCAGCGAAGGTGAAAGCCGGGGTAAAGCTAAGGCGCCAATAGCCCAGCATTCATCTGCGGTTGTAACAGACAGAAATACGACTATATAAGGAGTGGTTTAACGTGAAACATATACTAGCAGCGACTGTGTTTATTTGGGGTGCGGTTTCGGCTCATGCACAAACGGCCGACGACATAATGAAAAAGGTGGACGATCGCTACACGGGGGATACCAGCACGTCGGATGCAACACTGGTGTTGATCGACAAGAAAGATCGCCAGCGGGTACGAGAGCTCAGCCTTTATTCGATAGAAAAAGACGATGTTGAAAAATCGATTATATTTTTTCGCTCGCCGTCTGATGTGAAGAATACATCGTATATGTCGTTTGACTGGAAAGCCGAAGCGAAAGAGGATGATTCTTGGTTATATCTGCCTGCATTGCAGAAGGTTCGTCGTGTTGCAGCGTCGGATGAGTCTGGTTCTTTTATGGGTAGTGATTTTGCGTATGTTGATATTAATGGTACAGACTACGAAGATTTTGATTACACCTTGGAGAATGAAAGTGAGCCTGTCGATGGTCACGATTGTTGGGTTGTTAAGTCGATACCGAAAAATGAGGCCGTAATTAAAGAAACGGGTTATACGGAATCGGTTTCTTGGGTGCGCAAAGACAACTACATGGTTGTGAAAGCGGTTATCCAAGTGAAAAAAGGTAAACGAATCAAATACTTTGCAGCAAAAGATATTGAAAAAATACAGGGTGTATGGACAGCGCAAACTTTACAAATGGTGACTACTCGTAGAGGTAAGCGTGAGCACAGTAGTGTGTTTAAAGTGCATAATTTGAAGTACAACCAAGGTGTAGATGAATCAATGTTCGATACTCAGGCGATGCAGCGGGGTTTGTAGTCGATGCCGCAATTAAAAAACGCCGTATGGGCTATCGGGTTTCTTGCCTGTACAGCCGTGGCTAACGAAGACTTCTTCGATAGTGTTGAAGTTGAACTCGATAACGAAACAGAGCAAGATTCGACCATATTGTCTCATCGTGGTTATGTCCAGCTTATCGGCAAATACGGCTTGCAGGACCCTGACCCCAACTTTCCTTTTGCGCGAGACCGGGCCGCGCTTGACCGGGTGAGGACGGATGCTTTTATTGAGCTGCGTGGCGAGGCATCGGACAATGTTTACTGGCAGCTTAGCGCTAAAGCAGAACTCGACTGGTTGCAATGGCAGCAGGGCGAAAGAGACTGGACGTTGCACCGCGAAGACCTGCGTCTAAAAGATGCGTATTTAGATGCAAGTTTCAACAACGGCCTGTGGTTGCGAGCGGGTAATCAGGTGCTCGCCTGGGGAGATTCCGAAGGGCTGACGATTACCGATGTGCTTAGCCCGGTAGACTCTCGAGAGCCGGGGCAGGCAGAGCTGCAAGATTTACGCGAACAAATACCGGCGATCATGGTTTCACTCCCCAGCGTGGGGGGCAAGCTGTCTACGGTCGTCACATACCAGGCTGGCCACAACCTCTACGCCGACAGTGACCAAGCGTTTTACCCTTATATTGCGCTAGTCGGCAGTGGTGTAACGCTTACCGAGCAGGCGCCTGAGGAGGAGTGGGAGTTGGCGGTGCGCTGGGAGCGGCAGTTCAATGGTGGTGATGTATCACTTATGGCTGCTGAGGTGAACGATAACGCGTTTGCGGTAAAGGACATTCAGGTTGTCAATGCTACGCCCTTGGTAACACTGAGCCAAGAGCGTATACGGGTAGCTGGGGCAACGATGAATCGAGTATTTGGCGATTGGTTATTGCGTGCTGAACTCGCACACTACTGGGATCAACCGGTGGAACTCGGCGGTACGCTTCCGTGGGTAACACAAAACCAGTGGCGCAGTATGGCGGGTATTGAATACGCGGGTATCAATGATCTTACGATCACTTATGAGGCTAGTTCAATCTTCGCGCCAGAAGTGGCTTCGGTATCTTTAAACGATACTATTGAAACGCCGCAATGGCAGCTTGGCCATGTTTTCCGGATGCGTCATACTGCACTTAATGAGCGCTTCACCCATTCGCTGTGGTTAATGGCATTAACCAGTGATGACACTCAGCTGGCTCGGTGGGATATGAGCTACCAATTGTCTGACAAGTGGACGCTAGCGCTCGCGGCAATCGGCTACCGTAACCGCAACCCGGCATCCATGCTGTATGCCTTCCGAACGAATGATACGCTCAACGCTTCGGTAAAATTGAGTTTCTAGAACCCGAAAGGCTTCTTTATTGTGAGGTTTTTTTGCAAAATAGTAAGGCCACCAAACAGAACGGTAGTTATCACCACGGTAATCTCAAGCGGGCTCTGGTTGATGCCTACATAGAGCTGCTGGAAACCGTCCCGGTAGAAAAGTTGTCCCTGCGCAAGCTAGCCGGCCACGTGGGGGTTGCGCCAACGGCTGTGTACAATCATTTTGCTGATAAAGAAGCGCTGCGCTCAGAAATCAAATTACGTTGTCTGCGACATTTTACTGAATACCTCAATAATAGTTCTGAAGGCGAAGAATCACCGGAAAAGCGTATCCGTAATCTTGGCCGAGCTTATTTTCAATATTCGGTTGAGCACGTGCGTTACTTTGAAATGATGTTTCAAGATGAATTGCCCGATGAATCGATCACGCAAGAATTGATCGATGCATCAACGGCGGCGGAAATGTCTGTGCGTTCTGCCGTTGTTGATTTATTGCGGAAGCATAATCTGCCATTGAATCCCTATACAGAGGGGTTGGGTACTTTTACTTGCTGGTCTCTGGCGCATGGGGTTAGCGCGCTGGCGGCTAAACATGTGAACCATAATGCGTGTATGTCGGGTCGCTGGCCGCAAGAATTTATGCTGTGCGACAAAGAAAGCATTAAAGCTTCTTTTGGCGCTATGACCGACGTTCTCGTTGCGGGCCTTATTAGCACGGCAAAGGATTACGCAAGTAAATGATCTGTTATTACAAAATAATCGGGCTGGTGCAGGGCGTTTGTTTTCGGGTCAGCACACAGGAGCAAGCAGCAGCATTAGGGTTACAGGGGTGGGTGCGTAACAGCTCCGATGGTGCTGTTGAGGTGCTGGCAAATGGCTCCCCCGATCAGTTACAAGTGCTCGAACAGTGGCTCAACAAAGGGCCAACCTATGCAAAAGTAGCGGCGGTTGATATGCGTGAAATAGCGCCAACCGATCCCGACTACGCTTCATACGCAAACCTGTCCGCAGGTTTCCATATTACTTACTAACTTCAGTGTTTCTCTCACATGCCTGTTACTAACTTTATTGCGCATCGCGTGCAGCGGTTATCACCGTCTGAAAATTGTAAAATTCAATTACGTTCCGAAGAGTTCAAGCTAAACGGAAGAATCGAAGAAGTTTTTCGAGAGTTAAAACAATCTTATCTTAAACGTTTAGGTAAGCAGTATGGCCGATTCTCAGACGATATTGGCCAGTTTCCGCTTTCGAGCTGGATTAAGGAGCTGTTGGAAGACAAAGTCAGTTTTGTGAAATTTACAGAACAGCTACTTACGCAGCTCAGGAGCCTATTTGATAGTGGCGAATTTTCTGTAGAAGGCCATTTTTTTGTCGCACTGGAAAAGCTGGAAATCGGAAACAGTATTTACTGCTTCTGGGCGCATCAAAATCAAGCTGCAGCATTGGATGGCGAGCTGAACTTCAGTGACGTGCAAACGCTAGAAACGGCGAATGTTGCCTGGGCAGCAAAAATTAATATTGAAGAGTGGGTAAGTGGAGCTTCGCAGCATTACTTAGGCGTAATTGCTTGGCGTGGCGAAAAAGAAATTTCCGACGCGTTGCTCGATGTAATAGGGTTTACCGATAGGGTAGACACCAAAGCCGATACCGAGGTGTTTCTAGAAGCCGTTGAAAGCTATGTGGGTAAACTCTCGGAAGAAGAGGTTTCACCGGCTCGCGATAAAATTGTGGAGTACTGTCTTGAGCAAGACAAATTAGGGCAAGCCGTGGAGCTGTCTGAGTTGTCTCGAGAGGTGAATACCGGTGCGCCTAATGAATTCTATCAGCAGTTGCAAAGCCATAACCCTAAAATAAAAAAGGAATTTATTGCCGACCGTGGGCAGGTAAAGAATTATGTGCGTATCAGCGGCCGTGATGAGTTAATGAGCATGAGCTTTGCTTCGGATTGTCTCGGAGAGACGATTGTTTATGATGCTGAGACAGATAGCCTGACTATTCGTAAAATTCCCTCTGCATTGAAGGCGCGACTAATGAAGCACCTTAGGGAAGGGTAGTCTTTTCTCGTTAACGGGGAGGGGTAAGCGGGAGTACGTGGAGAAACAGTACAGATAATATTGGATGCTCATTCGAAGCGAGCACCCAATACGCGTAAAGCCTAACTTAGTAGGTATAAACCAAAGTGACAGAGCTCTGAGTGTCTGTTTTGTCGAACTCCGGTTGAACGACAGAGTTATGACTTACAGTAAAGCCAGCTTTTAATGCAAAAGAGCCGTTGATAGCCGTTGTAAGCGCTGTTTCTGCTTTAGTTTTAGTGTTTTTATCGGTGTCTGGAGATATTTCAGAGCTCAGTGTTTGGGTGAACTTTGCATGGTCAGTGATTTGCCACTTATAGTTGGCTGAAATACGCAATACCACGTTTTCGGACTTAACCCCTTCTTCCGTTACAATACCGTTTGCGTCGGTAATATCATCCGTTGTGGAGAGAGCTAGACCCGGGCCGACGTTGTAGAGTAGTTGTTGGTTTTCAGTTTTGAAAAGGCGGTCAGAATAACCCGCTGCTATAGTCCCTTGGTATTCATAGCCACTAAATTTATCTTCCTCGTAAGAGGCGAACATGAATAGGCCGCGGTGTTCTTCATTTAGCTTGTAGTCGCTTTGGGCTGAGGCGAAATATTTTTCGGCGTCTACCCTGTCTTCAGTCGATGGCACATCATCTATTATAATATCGACTTGGTTTTCCTTGTAGAAAGCCTCGACAATATAATTGTTCAACCATTTATCGAGGTTGTGCTTGATATCAAGCTTTCCTTTGAAGGCAGTTGATTGGGTGTTACCGGTGGTGATCAGGGCTCCAACTTCAGCTTCTGCTTGAATGGGTTTTGTCTCTTCAGCAGCAAAGCTTGAAATAGATAAAACTGAAGTTAGCGAGGCGACCAAAAGTCTCATGAGGTGTCCTTCTATGGAGTAGTATTGGGAGATTGAGTTTAATGTTTAGAAACTAAAACAATCGTACATAAACCGTTTTTTTACGGCCGCGATTCTGACAGGATAAATACAGAAAACAACCTCTATGGATAAAAAAAAAGCTATCGAATCGTTCAATTTTCCCGTCATTGGTCGCGTCCATTCTTGTTATAAAGAAAAATTTGGAATTCCACGCCAATCAGGCCTGGTTACAGCAGCGCAGGCACGTATTGAAATAGTTTCGCCCTACAATAATTCCGAGGCTTTTTATGGCCTAGAACACTGTAGCCACCTCTGGTTACAGTTTGTGTTTCACCGAAGTCTAGAGCATCAATGGCGACCGCGCGTGCGTCCACCACGGTTGGGTGGCAATAAAACTTTAGGGGTGTTTGCAACTCGCTCTCCGGTCAGGCCATCGGCGCTAGGGCTATCGGTTGTCGCATTGGACCGTATTGAGACTGAACGGGAGCTGAACCTCTATGTTCTTGGCGGCGACCTGCTTGATGGCACCCCTATTATCGACATTAAACCTTATGTGCCTTATGTGGATTGCATAGATAGCGCCAAAAACGCTATTGCCGATACCCCTCCCGCCCTTTTACCTGTGTATTTTTGCGCTAAAGCAGAAGAACAGCTAAGTAGTATAGAAAACAGCCAGCAAAGGCGCATAATTATTGAGCAGGTTTTACAGCAGGATCCTCGACCTAGTTACCAAAAAACAGACGGCGGCCGAATATATGGCATGAAAATCTTTGATTTCGACCTAAAATGGCGTTATTTAGAGTCGAACTGCGGCGATCTAATAGAAGTGGTTGCTTTAGATGGCGATGAATCCGGCAATCGTTCCGATTGCTGAAAAACCAACCATTTGCGCTATATCAAATTTCAGCCCGGAAAAATGGCCTAACCTATTTTTAATAATTGGCCTTACCAGAGGTTGGATAATAATGAATATTCGCTCAGCAGATATGACCACGCCTCCCGACCTTACCTCTAGTGCCGGTACGGGACCCTCCGCAGACAAACGACCTGTCTATCAGGATTATTTACCACCGTGTAATAACGCTTGCCCCGCCGGGGAGAATATCCAAGGGTGGTTGGCGCTGGTGCACGATGGACGTTACCAAGATGCCTGGCAATTATTAGTTGAAAATAACCCTATGCCCGCTGTTCATGGCCGGGTGTGTTATCACCCCTGTGAATCTGAGTGTAACCGTGAGCAGGTGGATGGCGCGGTGGGTATTCATCAGATAGAGCGCTATTTGGGTGATATGGCCATCGAGCAGGGGTGGATACCGAAATTCACCAGCCGTAAAACGGGTAAGCGGGTGTTGGTCGTTGGGGCAGGCCCCAGCGGTTTAAGTGCGGCCTATCAGCTTGCTCGCCTAGGCCATACGGTTGAGATTCGCGATGCCGGCACTATTGCCGGCGGCATG
The DNA here is from genome assembly GCF_014218805.1 of Teredinibacter franksiae. Lineage (NCBI taxonomy): Bacteria > Pseudomonadati > Pseudomonadota > Gammaproteobacteria > Cellvibrionales > Cellvibrionaceae > Teredinibacter > Teredinibacter franksiae. The sequence goes on from NZ_JACJUV010000001.1 coordinate 3,638,010, forward strand.
ATGCACTTTGGTATCCCTGCGTACCGTCTTCCGCGCAAAATTTTACAGGCCGAAATTAGCCGCATCGAAAAAATGGGCGTAAAGATTACACTCAACCACAAGGTTGAAGACCTGCAAAAAGAAAAAGAGCAGGGTGCCTTCGATGCGGTTTTTGTTGCTGTGGGTGCGCATATATCCAAAAAGATCAATATTCCTTCACGGGAAGCGGGGCGCATTCTCGATGCGGTGAATTATCTCCACGACGTTAGCTCTGGAAATCAACCTCTGCTCGGTCGCCGAGTAGCCATCTATGGTGGAGGTAACACCGCTATGGATGCCGCTCGCACGGCAAAACGTTTGGGTGCGGAAGAAACACTGATTATTTACCGTCGCGACATGGAGCATATGCCCGCGCATCAATTCGAAGCCGAAGAGGCGATGGAAGAGGGTGTGAAAATTAATTGGTTGCGCACTATTCATGAAATAGACGAAGACCAAATTAAAGTTGAAAAAATGGAACTCGATGACAGTGGGCGCCCACAACCAACGGGTATCTTTGAAACCTTGGAAGCCGATGCGTTAATTCTTGCCCTTGGCCAAAATATCGATTCACAACTCATGCAGTATATTCCCGGCGTTGATTTCACTGACGATGGCACCGTGCAAGTGGACAGCCATATGATGACCGGGCAACCGGGTATATTTGCAGGGGGCGATATGGTGCCCAGCGAGCGCACGGTCACCATCGCAACGGGTCACGGCAAAAAAGCGGCGCGTAATATTCACGCCTTTATTAGCGGCCAGGCCATGACGAAGAAGAATCCTGCCGACGTAGTGGGTTTAGATTCACTCAATATTTGGTATTACGCCAGTGCCAGTCAATCGCAACAACCTGTTGTTCCCGCCGATGAGCGGAATAAGAGTTTTGATGAGGTCCTTGGTGGCTTAACCCCCGCCGAAGTAAAGTACGAGGCCAGTCGTTGCTATTCATGCGGCAATTGTTTTGAGTGCGACGGCTGCTACGGCGCATGTCCGGAAAATGCGATTATAAAACTCGGAGTTGGGCGCTTTTACCAAATTGATTATTCGCTTTGTACAGGCTGTGGTGCCTGTACAACACAGTGCCCAACAGCCGCCATTCATATGACTGAAAAAGTGTGAGGAGTGAATAATGGACGCGAATAAAAATACCGCCGTACAGGTCACTCTCGATGGTGGCGAAGCCACAGCCTATGTGGCCTATAGAACCAATGAAGTTTGTTCTATTTACCCTATTACGCCCTCATCGCCAATGGCAGAATTTGCCGACGAGTGGGCGAGCCAGGGTGTTAACAACCTGTGGGGGCAGACGCCGTTGATAGCCGAACTGCAAAGTGAAGGCGGTGCCGCAGGTACGGTACACGGAGCTTTGCAAACGGGTGCGTTGACCACAACATTTACGGCCTCCCAAGGCCTGATGTTGATGATTCCCAATATGTATAAAATTGCCGGGGAATTAACACCAACGGTTTTTCATGTGGCCGCGCGCTCTTTGGCTGCGCAGGGGCTTTCTATTTTTGGTGATCATCAAGATGTAATGGCCGTTCGCCAAACTGGTTTTGCACAACTGGTTTCTTCCTCTGTGCAAGAATGTCACGATATGGCGCTAATTGCCCAATCAACAACCCTAAAAAGCCGTGTGCCCATCGTACATTTTTTTGATGGCTTTCGTACCTCACATGAAGTTAGCAAGATCTCGATGTTAGCAGATGAGCACATTCGAGCCATGATTGATGATGAGCTAGTATTCGCGCACCGCAGCCGTGCGCTAAATCCAGACAACCCAAAAATGCGCGGAACGGCGCAAAATCCGGATACCTATTTTCAGGGCAGGGAAACCGTTAATACCTATTACAGTCAAAGCATTAACATTTTTGAAGAGAATTTCAAAAAATTTGCTGAACTGACCGGTCGTCACTATCAGTTGTTTGAATACTTTGGCGACCCAAAAGCCACTCGTGTACTCATACTCATGGGTTCCGCCACCGAAACAGTTAAATCAACGGTGGAGTATTTAAACAAGCAAGGCGAGAGCGTTGGCGCTATTCGGGTGCGCCTCTACCGGCCATTTAGCGCCGAGCACTTGCTACGGGCACTACCGAAAACGGCAGAAAAAATAGCGGTACTGGATAGAACCAAAGAGCCGGGTTCAAACGGCGAGCCGCTATACAAAGATGTCGTTACTGACTTAGCGCAAGCACACAGCAATGGGCTGCGCAGTCGCATGCCGCGGGTTATAGGCGGCCGTTACGGTTTATCGAGTAAAGAGTTTACGCCTGCAATGGTGGCGCGAGTATTTGAAGAATTGAATGCCGAAAAGCCTAAAAACGGTTTTACGGTTGGTATTACAGACGATAAATCGTTTACCAGTCTCGATAATATTAAACCCCTGGATATTGAAGCGGATGAAACAATTCGTGCGCTTTTTTACGGACTGGGGGCTGACGGTACGGTGGGTGCCAACAAAAACAGCATTAAGATTATTGGCGCTGAAGACCGTTTTTCTGCGCAAGGTTACTTTGTTTACGATTCTAAAAAAGCCGGCAGTATGACCACCTCGCACTTACGGTTTGGCCCGCATAAAATTGAGTCACCTTACTTAATAACCTCCGCGTCGTTTGTGGCTTGCCATCAGTACAATTTTATCGATCACGTAGATATCCTTGCGGGCGCTAAACGCGGTGCCACCTTCCTACTAAACAGCCCCTACGGCAAACATGAGGTGTGGGATAAGTTGCCACAACATCTACAGCGGAAAATAATTGAAAAGGAAGTGGCGTTTTACGTTATAGATGGGGCACGTGTTGCGCGCTCGGTGGGCATGGGAAGTCGTATCAATACTGTAATGCAAACCTGTTTCTTTGCGCTCAGCGGCATAATGGAAAAAGAAGAGGCGATAGCAAAAATTAAAAGTGCCGCGCAAAAAAGCTATGCCAGAAAAGGTCAGGACATTGTTAAGCGTAATTTCGCGGCAATAGATTCTGCGCTTGCTCACCTAGAAGAAGTAAATTATCCGCAGGTGGTGACCAGTGAGTACAATCCAGACCCAATGCAAGCCTTTGATAATGCACCAGATTTTGTAAAACAGGTGACCAGTCAAATTATCCTAGGTAAGGGCGATTTAATTCCCGTTGCCCAATTGCCCGACGACGGCACCTTTCCAACCGGAACAACCCAGTGGGAAAAACGCAATATTGCCGCGGACTTACCTATCTGGGAATCTGAATTGTGCATTCAATGCGGCAATTGCGCCATTGTATGCCCGCACGCCTCGATTCGCGCCAAATTCTATCGGGCACCCGAGTTGGAGAGTGCTCCAGATAGCTTTAAAACCTCTCACGTGACGGCACGCGGGTTTCCCGATTTGCGCTACACGTTGCAGGTGTACCCGGAAGATTGTACCGGTTGTGGGCTGTGCGTACGTGCTTGCCCGGTGAACGATGCTGAAGATGAAAGTCGTCATGCGATTAACATGCAACCGAAAAACGATTGGTTAGCGCAAGAAAAGGAAAACCTGACGTTTTTCGAAACGCTGGAGTATAACGACCGCGCCACCGTCGATTTTTCTAATGTTCGCGGTGTGCAATATTTACAGCCATTGTTTGAATTTAGTGGCGCCTGTTCTGGGTGCGGTGAAACACCCTACCTTAAATTAATTAGTCAGTTGTTTGGTGGCAGGGCTTTAGTTGCCAATGCTACTGGCTGCTCTTCCATTTATGGCGGTAATTTACCGACAACACCTTGGGCGCAAAACAGTGAAGGTAAGGGGCCCGCTTGGTGCAACTCGTTGTTCGAGGATAACGCTGAGTTTGGCTTCGGCTACCGTTTAACCGCCGATCAGCATCTAAAGTTGGCGCGTATGCGTTTGCTGGAATTGCGCGATAAGCTCGATGTTGATTTAGTGGATGCCGCGCTTGGTGCCGAACAGCAACTGGAAAGTGATATTCGCAAGCAGCGCCAGCGGGTAATCGTGCTGCGTGCTGCTCTGGAAACATTGGATGACCCCAAAGCCAAAGATTTACTCTCTGTAATTGACCATTTGGTCAGGCGCAGCGTCTGGATTGTAGGCGGCGATGGCTGGGCGTACGATATTGGCTACGGTGGAGTAGACCATGTAATTGCCAGTGGCCGCGATGTGAATGTGTTGGTAATGGACACCGAAGTCTACTCTAACACCGGTGGTCAGGCGTCGAAGGCAACACCCATTGGGGCAGTCGCAAAGTTTGCGGCGGGTGGTAAGGTGGTTCCGCAAAAAGATCTTAGCTTACAGGCTATTGCCTACGGCAGCGTTTATGTCGCGCGCATTGCCTTGGGAGCAAACCCTCAACAGGCTTTACAAGCTTTCCGCGAGGCTGAAGCCTACCCTGGGCCATCGCTAATTCTGGCTTACAGTCATTGTGTAGAGCATGGTATTAGTATGGATGAGGGGCTGACTCAACAGAAGCTGGCGGTTAAGTGCGGTTACTGGCCCCTATATCGTTACAACCCAAGTCTTCACTCCACTGGTCGGAATCCGTTTATGCTTGATTCATTGCGGCCGTCTATCGACATGCAGGAATACGCGTACCGTGAAAATCGCTACAAAATCCTGCGTAACCGGAACCCCGAAGAAGCCAAGCGCTTGATGAGCTTGGCTCAGCAAGTCGTTAATCAGAAGTGGTCTGTATATGAGGAGATGGCCACCCGCGATGTGCACGCGTTTACGCCTGATACGCGTAACTAAATACACGGCGGCGGAGTGTTTGTTTTTTTCGGGATTAGCGCTAGTGTCGATAGCGGCTCCATGCGCATTAGCCAGTGGCATGGGCGCTCGTACTATCCACTGGCAGGCCTTTATTTGCGTGTGGTTGTATGCCACGGGGGCGTCTTATTGGTTAACTATTGGGGACTAAATGCAATGCAAACAGGGTTCTCTGTGAATCTACGAAAAATGGTGAAATTCGTGGCGCATAGTTCAAAATAAGCCTGTACATGGGTGAATAGTCCGGCTAATATTCCGCCAGCTAGAAAGAAAGTAACATCTTTAAAATCTCCATTTCGTTGTTTTATCCGTAATACCTCGTCCTGCAGTTTCTAAGTACCAGTCTCTTTTTTTCGCTACCCGTGCCAAATTAAGGCGTTATAAAATTTAATTTCAGGATATTGTTATGTCAGATACCGTTACAGGAACCGTAAAATGGTTCAACGAATCTAAGGGTTTTGGTTTTATCGAACAGGAATCCGGTCCCGATGTATTCGCACACTTCAGTGCAATTACCGGTGATGGTTTTAAAACTTTGGCCGAAGGCCAGAAAGTTCAGTTTAAAGTGTCTCAAGGTCAAAAAGGCCCGCAGGCTGAGAACATTGTTGCTGTCTAAATAGCATTTAGATTTTTCAAGAAAAGGGCAAGCCTAGTGGGCTAGCCCTTTTTTTTGGCCATAAATACGGCTTATGGTGTTGTAAGTTGATATTCGAGCGCTCGACGCTGTATTTTCAGCGGCAATTGTACCTGCCTTATCTCTAGATTGAGGTCGAATTTAGTCACTTGAGATGCTGTATTGGTTTGTGTCGTTTGATGCAATTGCCTCGGCGAGCTGTATGAGTGCCGTGCTGTGTCCATTAGCTGTTTGCTTTCTCGGGTTTTCCCCCCACACAATAAAATACGGCAGTGTATGAGCGCTATGTTTGGTTTAGGAGGCCAAAAGTCCCGTGTGACTATTGCTGTGATACTTATCCGCTATGGTTGCTACCGTGGTTTTGCCGTTGTTCATAATATTTGGGTGGGGAAACGATTGGTTGACGCTACCCTGCCAAATATTATACGAGGTGCCCTAAGGATGCTCGTGCGTTACTTTAGGTGATTTATAACTTTTCTTATGGTGTTGATGGCGCGCAGTCTGTGGCGGCTAAAGTGGTGAGTTTGGGCGGTTGTCTTTGTGACGAAGTTTGTGTGGAAAGCCTAAAAATTTTGATCGAATATTTATTTGTATTATTGTAAGCATCTTACCGGTACAATTTCGTTGCATGTGTTATTTCCTATAAAAATAAAAACAAACATACTTATTTCAATGTTTTTCGACACCAGATTTTCCGATGACCTTGCGTTTTATTCGGTTGCACGCAAAGGCTGTCGTCTATTTTTTCTTTTTTGTACTTATCTCTTCGTTTTTCCGGGCCGGTTAAACCATCAACGTTTCAATAATTAAACACGTGATACAGAGGCAGCCCTATGCTGAATAAAAATGTGAAGCGGTTTCGCTTGTCATATCTTCTCGGGCTATATTTATTTGTCTGCAACGGTTTGGCATTGGCCGAATGTGAATATGTCGTTACAAACTCTTGGGGCGCGGGTTTTACTGCCGCCATTCGGATTACCAACAGTTCCTCATCTAGTATTAATGGCTGGCTGGCAGGTTAGTTGGGATTACAGTCAGAACGTGGTTACCAATGTATGGAATGCGAACCTGAGTGGCAGCTATACCACTACAAACCTTGGATGGAATGCTGGTATTGCACCGGGGAAAAGTGTTGAATTTGGTTTCTAGGGCGAAACCATTGGCGGCGTTATAGAGCAGCCAACAGTAACCGGTACCCTGTGTGACGGCACGGTATCGAACAGCTCCAGCTCGTCTCCGAGCAGCGCCAGTTCTTTTTCGTCCAGTAGTTCTTCCAGAAGCAGCTCCTCCTCCAGTAGTCGTTCTTCCAGAAGCAGCTCCTCCTCCAGTAGTCGTTCATCCAATAATGGTGGCGCGGTTCCTTATCAAGCCATTACAGATGAATTCACACAGTTGAACGCAACGACTAGTAATGCGCTCTATCGGGATTCAGACCGTTTCAGGGTTTATTACGCAGGCAACGGTATGTCTGGCGGTGATGGTAATCTATATCAAGAGTCACAGCAGAATATTGATTTAGGTTTGGCTCACCTTGAGTCGGCGTATGAGTATTTCGTTAACGAACGCGGCTTTCGATCTACGGCTTTGCCGCAAAATACCGATCAGGGGCCGTACTACAAAATGAACTTGTACGTGAGTACAACGTTGAATGCTGCCGGTGCGATGGGTGCCGACCCGAGAATGGGGTTGAGTTTTATTGAGCTAAAAGGTGGCAATGGCGAAATTTCTATCCCCGGTATTGCGGTACGCGAGTTTGGTCATTCACTTACGTATACCGCCGAAGGCTGGGTGGACCAAGGTCGAACCGGTGCCTGGTGGGAAACCATCGCTAATTGGGTAGCGGATGAATATCAATCCAGCCCTGCCTATCAAAGGGTTCGCAACGAATTTGGTTTGCCGGATAGTAGCGGTGTGTTGAATACTGATGTTGTACTTGGGCGTTCTTACCTGACCATTGTGCATCAAGAAAATCTTTATGATGCTTGGCCATTTATCGAATACTTGGACAACAATCCAGATAACTATGCCGGTCTTGGCGCAATGGTTGTGCCGAACCTCTTCAGTAATCATTTAAAAAATAATGAAACACCGTTGCATGTACTCGAGCGGCTGGCGGCTCCAGTGAGCGTGCAGACAATTTTAGGGCGTTACTGGGCACGTATGGCCTATTTAGATATTAATAATACTAGGGCATTACAGCGCTTTTTGAATGTGCGTAACAATAGCAATTTCCGCAGTCAGGCCTACGCTAACTTAGCGTCTGTAGGTAATAATACTTACCAGGTGAAAACCGAGAAAAAACCGTATTATGGTGGTGCTAATATTACCCCGCTACAAGTCACCGACGGCGGCGCGATAAATGTGTCTGTTAGCAATTTAGGCAACGGTTTGTCCGACAGTAATTTCACCGCAACGCTGGCTATTCGCAATAGTAACGGTAGTGTTCGCTATATTGATTTGATCAACGGTAGCGGACAGGTAACGATTGCCAGTGGTGAGGAGGTCAGCCTTGTAGTAGCCAACACACCTGATTCGCTTTACCGATACAATGCGTTTGAATCGACTAGTGCAAGTCCTGAATTACAGGGGTTGAATTATCAGCTGAGTATTACCGGTGCGGTTCCACAGGAGCTGTAACGGTTGTAATAGATAACCATGTTTGCTGGCATTAACTGCTGGCGTAAAAAAAAGCCCGGAACTTATTCTTCCGGGCTTTTTTTATTGTGCAGTGGGTTACGCTAGCGGGAGCGGCGAACGGCCGATAGCCAGAACCCTAATACTAAAAATAGCCACCCTGTTGAGCCGCCACCGCCGGAAGATGACGGCGTGTTGTTATTTGATGTGCTGGAACTTGCTAGGGTACTTGAAGAGCTGCTCGATGATGAGTCGCTACTGCTGCTTATTGAGGAGCTACTGGAAGATGATTCACTACTTGAGCTTGATGAAACACTGCTACTGGAATTGTCGCTGCTAGACGAACTGCTGGAGCTGGAAGAGCTGCTGGATGACGAATCGCTTGACGATGAGCTGATACTGTCCGTTGATAAAACCAAATGGTAGGCCGAAAGCGCCGGTAGAGCATAACTAAAGCTGTTATTGGTTACGGCCACCTCGCCCAGACTTTCAATGGCGGTGGAGCCATCGGTTAAACGCCATGCCGCCGCTGAGGCAAAGGCAGTGCTCGAGTTTATGCTGAAGCTACCGTTAAGGGTTTCCTTGGTGTTTTTATTCAGTACGATAATGTGTAAGTTATCGGTGCTGGCATTAACCGCAGCGTAAATGGAGCTGTTGTCTTTATCGGTCATTGATGCATCGACACTGGTGGTGCCAAAGCTGGCATTCGCACCGTCGTAATTTCTGAATAAACGAAAGGCCGAAGCGAGATAGTTTGGCTTATCGTTCAGCAACCAGAGGTTAGCGGCGTACACATCGTATTTTGCAAAAATACCCAGCGCATCAATTTGTGCAAGGCCACCGGAAATATCGTCGCTGCCGCCGAAATTATATTCGGTAAACGCCAGCTCTGTTCCGGGGTAGTGCGTGCTAATAGATGTTTGAACGTGGGGGATTAAAGGTAGTTGTTCAATACGATTATCGACAATCCAGCTGTTTTCCGTATACTCCGTATCCCAAAGGGTGCGGGGTGCCTGCAGGCGTGCAAGTTGGTCATTGACTGAATTTGCATCATTGTTGGTAATGCGCTGGTCACCTTTAGCTTCTGAGTAGTAGTGCAGGTCTAGAACATTAAGCAGTCGTTTGCCTTCTATTTCGGAGGCGCTTTTCATCTGTGCCAAATAATAGTCGACATACCAGTTATAGCTACTGAAAAAGCTCGCCCAGTCCGGTGCGGATTGCAGGTCCAGGTAAGCGCCAAACCCATAAAGTGCAGGGCCGAATATACTGGCTGACGGGTCTACATTTTTAACGGCGGTTGCCAGCGCCACTGAGCGGGTAACAAGCTCTTCGGCGCCTACCGGGTTTGGGTGTAGGCGAGGGTGTGTGCCGGCCCACAGGGCAGGTTCATTGTCGAGGGAGTAGGCAAATACGCCGCCGTTGTCTGCTGTACCGTAACGGTCTACCAGAAAGTTGACTAGCTCATCCATATAAACGGCGTTATCGGTTAAGTCGGGTGAGAGCGAAAAAGTGGAGCCCTTGCTGGCGTGCGCGGGAATCCAACGGCTGGAGGGCGCCGCTTCGGTTTCACTCACCGTGCCGCTGCCATCGGCCGACACATAGCCGGCCATTTGCAGGGTTATAATCGATTTTGCAGTAGCGGCATCATCAATAAACGAAGTGAGCACAATGCCGGGTGTGGAGCCGTCGGCCCCGTTGGGGATTAAGAACCCATCATTATAGTTAAACCAATCTTCGCCAGCGCTAGACCAGTTGTTCTCCCAGTTGTAGCCGGTTAAGCGGTTGCCACCCATACGGTATAGTGCCAGGTTTTCATTGCCGGTTAGGGTTTGGTTGGTACCGTAAATAAGAGGGCTAATTTCGTGGCGGAGGTTTTCGGCTGAAACCGAAAAGCTGACATCCACGGCGGAAGCGGCGGCGGAGAGGGAAGCGAGAACTGATGCTAGATAAACGCGTTTATAATTATTCACTATGATTTACCTGCGTGTGCTGTTTGTTTTGACATAATAGTACCCGGTCTTTAATGGCGCCTGACACTCGATTCTACGCCAATTTTGAAAGGGTAAACATCGATTTAGTAACAAAAATATACGGCTGTAAGTGTGGAGGGGCTGGGGGTTAAATTGATCTAGTTGTGCAGGGGTTAACCTCTACTTGCGTATCAGAAAAATTACGCTTAACGTTGGTGCTCTTAATTACCTGGCCAAATAGGGCGTTGATACAATGAACGATATTTACACGTCTCCCGAATCCGATCTTAATGTTGCTGTAAGTAGCCATCGGGATTTTAAGCTTTATACACTCACGGGTATGGGGGTGGCGACTTTTTTTGGTACTCCCATTGCCGGTGGCTTTCTGCTCTCACGGAACTACAAAGCGTTGGGGATGGGTGTGGAGGCAAGTAAAGCCCTATGGATTTCTATTGGGGGGACGATTTTATTTATATTAGCTTTGATGTTAATTGAACAATTTGTTGCGCTTCCACAAATTTCTTACGCTGTTCCTCAGGTAATTATTGTGCACCAACTGGCGAAGTACTACCAGGGTGAATATATTGAGCAGCATAAGGTGGAAGCGGGGTTGCTGTATTCCAATTGGCGTGCGTTTGGTATTTCATTGTTGATTATGTTAGCTGTTTTGGCTTTAACTATTTCCTTGGCACTTATTTGGGTTGGTGTCTGGGGCGGTGGTTTCTAAAATATGAATAGAAATAAAACGGTGCTTGGGTGGAAAAATCACCCACTGGACACGATGCATTTGTAAAAATTGATCTGGTTGGATACGCGCTTTGCCTCCTATCCCGGCAAGACCTAGCGAAAGATGCACTATATTCGTGTTTGGAAGGTAATGGTTTTATGGGTATTGGCCTGGTGTATTTAGCAAAAACACCGGAAGAAGTACCACAAATTCTGTAAATACCGTTGAGGCAGGTGGAACCCTTGTCAAACCTGCAGCCGCTGGGGAATTACAGGCTATTGTAAAGACTCTAATGGGCATCTCTTTGAAGCGGATTATGGGGAAGCCTGGGGGTTTGAAAAGGGCCATAGGTTAGTGGTAGACAAAGTGAATGAGTAACACAGATTTAACCGCGGGTTGATAGAGTATTTATGGAAAATGTAATTTCAATTAAAGATTTAAATAAAACGTACAAGGGTGGTTTTACCGCCCTTCGTAATATTAATTTGGATATAAAAAAGGGTGAGTTGTTTGCGCTGCTAGGGCCAAATGGTGCAGGTAAAACGACCTTAATTAGTATTGTCTGCGGCATTGTTAATGGCACTAACGGGCGTGTGCTAGCCGGTGGTTTTGATATTGCAAAAGAATACCGGGCAGCCCGGCGTGCGATTGGTTTGGTGCCGCAAGAAATTTCCACTGATGCTTTTGAAAGTGTTTGGGCAACGGTTGTTTTTAGTCGAGGCCTATTTGGCAAAGCGCCAGACCCAGCCTATTTGGAAAAGCTTCTGAAACAGCTTTCGCTATGGGAAAAGAAAGACGCGCAAATAAAGACGTTGTCCGGCGGCATGAAACGCCGTGTCATGATTGCAAAGGCGTTGTCTCACGAACCTGAAATTTTGTTTCTGGATGAACCCACAGCAGGCGTTGATGTTGAATTGCGGCGCGACATGTGGAAAATGGTGAAAGATTTACAGACGTCGGGTGTGACCATAATATTAACAACGCACTATATTGACGAAGCGGAAGAGATGGCAGACCGCATAGGTGTTATCAATAAGGGCGAACTTATTCTTGTTGAGGAAAAAGAACGTTTGATGCAAAAGCTGGGTAAGAAACAGCTGGCTATCCAGCTTCATGTGCCTCTTCAGCAGGTGCCCGCCGGCCTTGAGAGGTTCAACCTTGATCTCAGTGATGACGGCTACTCGCTCATTTATACTTTTGATACACAGGACGAAAATTCTGGTATTGCCGAGTTGTTGCGTTGTCTCGATGAAAAAAAACTTGAGTTTAGAGATCTTCATTCCAGTGAAAGCTCACTCGAAGATATATTTGTAAATCTGGTGAGGGAAGAATCATGAATTTATACGGTATTCGCGCTATCTATATGTTTGAAATGGCGAGAACAGGCCGTACTCTTATGCAGAGTATTGCCTCACCAGTGTTGTCTACGTCGCTGTATTTTATTGTGTTTGGTGCGGCAATTGGTTCCCGAATGGGCGATATAGATGGCGTAAGCTATGGTGCCTTTATCATCCCTGGGCTAATTATGTTGTCTTTACTAGGCGAAAGTATTTCGAATGCTTCGTTCGGTATATTTTTCCCGAAGTTCTCTGGCACGATATACGAAATATTGTCGGCACCCGTGTCGCCAATGGAGATTGTGATTGGTTATGTCGGTGCTGCGGCTACAAAATCTGTAGTTTTGGGAGGGCTTATTCTGTTAACGGCCCGCGTGTTTGTTGATTATGATATTGCTCACCCGGTGTGGATGGTGTCCTTCTTAATGCTTACGGCGGTTACCTTTAGTATGTTCGGTTTCATTATTGGTGTGTGGGCCGATGATTTTCAAAAGCTACAGGTTATTCCGTTAATGGTTATTACCCCGCTCACTTTTTTGGGCGGTGCGTTTTACTCCATCAGCATGCTACCTGAAACTTGGCAAAAATTGACGTTGTTTAATCCTGTGGTGTATCTGATTAGCGGTTTTCGTTGGTCATTTTACGGTGTTGCTGATGTGAATATAGGCGTAAGTCTGGGTATGACCCTGTTTTTCCTAACGGTTTGTCTTGCAACTGTTTGGTGGATTTTTAAAACAGGCTATCGTATTCGGCAATAGTGTTTCTTTTGCACGAATCTGTGTAGATTGAACAACAAGAAAGGCCAGAGCGTGAGCATCTGGCCTTTTTTGTTGGTTAGTTGAATTATAACGTGGGGCAGTGGTTAAAAGCGGTAGCTTGCACTCAGCTGCGCATTTTGTGGTGCCGCATAGTAGCTTTGGCTCCAGTAGAGGCTGGTGAGGTATTTTGTGTCGGTAATATTGTTCAGGTTGAGTGCCACATTAACGGCTTCGTTAATGTCGTAGCTTACGTAGGCCGAAAGCACGGCGTAGCTGTCTTGTGAGATGGGGCCGTTAGCAATTTTACTTTGCCAACGAACACTTGCGCCAATCGAGAGGGCTTCTACTGGCGTGTATTGAGCGGTTGCTTTGAGGGTTTTACGCGGTACATAGGTGCGAACGTCGTCACCTTCTGGAGATTCAAGTGAAAGTTGCGTATAGCCTGCGGTGAGCAGTAATTCGTCGGTTATTTTTCCGCTGGCTTCTAGCTCAAAGCCTTTGGCGTTGATTTCAATACCGCTGTAGTAAGACAAGCCTGTCTCTGGTTCAAAGCCGGCATATTCTGCATAGTTTTCCTGGTTTGCTGTAAATACAGAGGCGCTGGTGAGTAACTCGCCGTTCAACAATTCGGCTTTAACACCCAGCTCGCTGCTGGTGCCCACTGCAGGGCCAAGATTTGTTAGCTCCTCGTTAAGTTCGCCTTGGGGCTCGTAAATATCGCTGTAACTGGCGTAAAGGTTTACGCCTTGTGTAATTTCGTAGGTGGTGCCGATATAGGGGCTAAGTTCGGCATCATCTCTGTCCATGGTTTCGCCAAAACTGAAACCTTTGGATGTAGCATCAATAAAATTGGCGCCAGTGATGAATGAAAGCTTATCGCTTAGGCTCCAATTCGCCACTGCGTAGAGGCGTTTAGTATTGGTGTCGAAGTTGGATTCAACCGAGCCTTCGCCAAAATTTGGACGTGGAATTTCATTGCCGCTCCAGCCGGGAAACGACGGTAGAGCTCCCCAAGCGGGAGAGTCGGCAGGGGCGACGTAATCCAGATAACCTTCGTTCGATTTACTTGCATTCAAGCCCATAGCGAGGCCATGGTTACGGCCTGCCAGCTCAAAATCACCGATCAAGGTGGAGTCGAGCATATTTTGGTCGCGGGTGTTCAGGTACTTTCCGGGCCAGCCATAAAGACCAAGACCGGTGTCGGCGTCGATGTCTCCATAGGTGTAGAACAATTCAGAGGGTACTTCGCGATCGTTGTGGGTGAGGGTTGTAGTCCATATCCAGTTGCCTAACTCCAACTGTAATTCGGCAAATGCGCTGGTATCGTCGGTTTCGTAAAAGCTCCAGTTCATGGTGGTGGACGCCGAAGTATCGTATTCGGCCTGGCTACCGTCGGAGTTCTGTAGCGGCAGCGCACCCCATAAAACATTTTCAGAGCGAGCTGCCTGATGGGTGAGCCCCGCCGTGAATGTTGCGTTACGTGAAAGCTGACCGTCAATGACGCCATAGGCAATTAGGCGTTCTTTACTGTAGTTGTCCAGGTGACTGTCGGTACTGAGGTCGGCAACGGCAATTCGAGCTGCCCAAGAGCCGGATTCGGTAATCGGTGTGGAAATATCGGCTTCAATTCGGCGCTTGTTCCAGGAACCTAATTCAAGGCTCGCATTGGCCTGTAGGTCGTTGGTAGGGCGTTTACGCACATAGTTAATGGTGCCTGAGGGGTTGCCAGTACCGGTAAGTAAGCCATTTGCGCCTCGCACAACTTCCACTTTGTCGTAGATAAACGTGTCTAAGTCACCCACTAGGTTCCAAGTGAAAGGCAGTCCGTGGCCGTCTACCTGCATACTTTTAATGTCGAAACCGCGGGAATTAAAGTAGGTGCGGTCGGTTTCCACTTCATCTACATTCACACCGACGGCGAGTTTAAGTAGCTCAGTAATATTGTCTAGGGCAAAGTCGTCGATAAGAGCGCGGTCAATAATGCTGACCGATTGCGGCGTGTTGAACAGTGATAAATCCAGGCCTATTGCGCCTTTACTTGTGCGCTCATCACGCAGACCAATAATATGCATTTCCTCAATGGACTCGGCGCTGTTAGTTTCGTCGGCGAGAACGGGCTGTTGAGCAAGTAGGGATACTGCGCAGGCAAGGGCTGTTTGGCGGTAGGGTAACGAAGAGGGTTTCATTTGTACTATCCAATATGGGTTGACGGAGAAAGATTTTGACGCCAATATAGCACCGGTAATGCAAATGTCAATGATAATGGTTATTATTTGTAATGGGTCAAATTAACCTCTTCTTTCTCTACTTTCTGCGGCTAGAAAAAATTTATGCGTTCTTTACTTCCTCACTTGCACCGTTGGTTTGGCTTGTTTATGGCTGTGTTTTTATTTGTTTCCGGGCTCACTGGCGCCATTATTTCCTGGGATCATGAACTGGATGAAGCATTGAATCCGAGTATGTACAAAGCAAGCTGGGAGGGAGAGACAGCAACGGCTCTAATGTTGGCAAACCAGCTGGAAACCCAAGCTCCGAATACCATCGTAACCTTTCTACCTTTAGCGATAGAGCAGGGACATGCGTTAAATCTTTTTGTCAAGGAGCGCAGTGCTGATACTCAGCTGGATTACAATCAAATAGCCCTTAACCCGGGAACGGGGGAAGTTCAGGCAAGTCGTATGTGGGGGGCGGTGTCGCTCTCTCGCGAGAACCTTTTGCCCTTTCTTTACAAGCTGCACTACTCCATGCACCTGCCGGATATTGGTGGTTTAGAAACGGGAGTTTTATTGATGGGCATTGTTGGCATTGTGTGGGTACTGGATTGTTTGGTGGTGCTGTGGATCTCCTTTCCTGCGCGTCGTAGCTGGCGTAAATCCTTTGCTTTTCGTTTTAAGTCTGGGGGCTACAAACTGAATTTTGATCTACACCGTTCCGGTGGTGTTTGGTTGTGGTTTTTCATGTTAATTCTGGCCATTACATCGGTCTCGATGAATCTCGGTTTTCAGGTCGTGCGTCCGTTAGTTAATAGTGTCTCCCCGCTTACGCCAAGCCCGTTCGAAACGGCCCCCTTCAGTGAATATTCCACACCTCATTACAGTCGTGAGCAGATACTGGAGCGTGCACTGGCCGAAATCGAGGAGCGCGAATTGGACCTGAGCTCACCGCTGGGGGGGATTTTCTTTGCGCGCGATTACAATGTGTACGGAGTTGGTTTTTTTGAAGGGGGCAATAGTCACGGAGATGGCGGCTTGGGTAACCCTTGGTTTTATTTCAGTGGCGAAGATGGCCGCTATTTGGGGGCCAGTCTACCCGGTGAGGGCAGTGCAGGCGATATCTTCATGCAGGCACAGTTTCCGCTACATAGTGGCAGAATTTTGGGTGTGACGGGGCGGGTCATCGTATCGTTTTTGGGGTTGATGGTTGCCGTTTTTTCGGTAACGGGCGTGATTATCTGGATGCGTAAGCGCCGAGCGCGAGCTGCGCAGTCATTACGAGCTGAGTGCGCATAAGCTCACAGCGCTAGTTTCGGTATGAATCGTGAAATTTTGTCTGAGATCACAGTTATCGTAGCCGCTGGTCGACGAAGGCTGGCGTACAAAATGATCTGTTATACTGCGCCGCTATATTCGATGTTAATTTTTATTTCGATTAACTAGGTGTCTCTACGCTATGTTCAAGTACCTCTCACTTTTCCTGTCTGTGTCCCTACTCGCTGCCTGTGGTGGCGGAGGCTCGTCTTCAAGCAATGACGACAATTCCAGTTCTAGCTCCAGTGTCTCTTTGTCTAGTTCCTCTTCGTCAGTGGTATCTTCTAGTAGCTCTTCTTCGGCGAATAGTGAGTCTTCCAGTAGTAGTCAATCTAGCGCAAGCGATTCGTCCTCCACTACACCATCCTCGAGTTCTAGCCGTTCATCTTCCGAGTTATTGATTCAGGAAGATTCGCAGGGCTTCTGCCGTGTGGATGGTGATATTGAAAGTGAGCACGCCGGTTATACCGGTAACGGCTATGCCAATACCACTAATGCGGCGAATATGGCGGTCAGTTGGCAGGTGAGCGCTAGTTCGGCCAATACTTACAGCGTGACATTACGCTTTGCCAACAAAGGTACAGCGGCACGTTCTGGCACCTTGGTTGCGAATGGCAACGACGGCAGTGCAGCCGTATTTGACTTGGCGTCCACCGGTGACTGGGATACGTGGCAGGAAGAAACCCAGGATATTGCTTTAGATGCCGGTTCAAATACGTTGGTTATTACCGCGCAATCGACCGATGGGTTGTCGAATATCGATTCTATTCGTATCCAAGGCGAGGGCCTTTCTCTTGAAGTTTGTGCGGGTGCTTCGTCCTCCAGCAGTTCCTCCGCCAATAGTAGTACTTCCTCTAGCTTTAGTAGCGTTGCTGTTCGAGCACCCAAGCTTGAAGGTTGGGCGACTGAAAATGGGGGTACCACCGGTGGTGCTGGCGGAAATACAGTAACCGCAACCACGGGAGCGGAAATTAATCAGGCGATGTGTGGCCGGGCTTCTGATACGACCCCTCTTATTATTTATGTCGATGGCACGATCAACCATGACAACACCACCAGTGCTAGCGGAAGTTGCGACACAACTGGCGAGGAGATTCAGTTTAAAGGTGTGAGTAATATCTCATTGATTGGTGTGGGTGATCGCGGTGTACTAGACCAAGTGGGTATTCACGTACGTGATGCGTCCAACATTATTGTGCAAAATCTTCATATTAAAAACGTGAAGAAATCCGGTTCACCCACGTCTAATGGTGGTGATGCCATCGGTATGGAAGCGGGTGTTCACAATATCTGGATAGACCACAATACGCTCGAGGCCAGCGGCGGTGAAAGCGATGGTTACGATTCTTTGGTCGATATGAAAAGTGATGTGAAATACGTAACGGTTTCCTACAACTGGTTGCGGAATTCAAGCCGTGGTGGGTTGGTTGGCTCCAGTGACACTGATGATAAAAATAGTTTTATTACCTTTCACCATAATTGGTACGAAAATATAGAACAGCGCACGCCTTTGTTACGCCACGGCGAAGCCCATAGTTTTAACAACTATTGGTCGAACCAAAGTAATGGCGATATGATTCACGGGATTAATGCACGCATGTACAGTGAAGTGCTTGTGGAAGGTAACTATTTTTACAACTCGAACAATCCGTTGTTGGCGTCCACGGATTCTTCCGAGCCTGGATGTTGGACAGCATACGAGAACACAATCGACAACATTCAGTACACTCGCACCGTTGCTAATGGTAAGGCTCATGCCGTACCTGCCATTGTTGATGGTCAGCTGCAGTCGAGTTGCGCCACCGATGTAACGGTACCCTATAGTTACGAACTGGAAGCGTCAGCCAATATTCCTGCTGTTGTTACTCAGAACGTGGGTGTGGGACTTCTAGACTAATATTGTATAAGGTTCAACATAAGCGCCGGGCCTATTTGCCCGGCGTTTTTTTGTCCAAATTTAACGGTGTTTTTTTTTGCAATGTCGGTTTTTACCAACAGGGAAACGGGCTTAGGCTTGTTTTTTACTCGCTACTTTGTAGAGTGAATAAGCAATAGCGGCGATAACGAAAATACCTACCCATACAGGCAGTTTGAAATTTAGAGCGATAATGTTGGGGTTGCCGCTGATAACGATTGGAATGGCCATGAATATGCCTATTAACGCTTCGCCGGTAATAAGGCCTGAAGCAAACAGTAGACCATTGTGATTGTTTTCGCCTGGGGCGTTGTTCTTCAGCTTCTTTTTCACAAAATGTGCGAGTAAACCACCGATAACAATAGGAACCGAAAGCTCCAACGGTAAATAGATGCCTACGGCTACAGCGAGTACGGGTGCGCGCCAGTTACTGTCGCGTTTTTTTAAATATTCATCAAGAATAATAATCGCTATACCAATAGCACTGCCAATCCACACCATGCCCCAAGGTAACCCACCACCAAACACACCTTTTGCGACCGAAGCCATAAGGGTTGCTTGCGGAGCGAGTAATGCATCGGGGTGCTCGGCGGTAGGCGCGCCTATACCGTAGGCGGCCAGTAATAAATTGAGGATGGGTGCCATTACAAGCACGGCAGAAATAACACCAACCGCCTGCATAAGTTGCTGCTTCCAGGGTGTTGCACCAAGAATAAAACCGGCTTTTAAGTCTTGCATATTGTCGCCACCAATAGCCGCGGCGGTGCACACAACGGCGCCAATCATGATGGCCGCTGCTGCGCCGGTACTGGCCTCTTTGCCCATTAACAAAACGAGTAAGAGAGAGCTGAATAAAATCGTTGCGATGGTGATGCCCGATACTGGATTGTTCGATGAACCGACAAGGCCCGCCATATAAGCGGCCACCGCCGAAAATAAAAATCCAGTAATAACCATAACCACCGCCATCAAAAAAGCGATGCCTAGGGAGTCGACGATGTTGTAATAAACCGCAAAAATGGGTAGTACAAATAGCACAATACCCGCAAGTACAAATTTCATTGGTGTATCGTGTTCTGTGTGGTCGTAACTTTCTCCAGGTTCAAATTTTTGTTTTTTCAACCCGTTGCGAATCCCCGAGAGCAATGAGCCGCGCATGGAAACTAACGCCCAGATGCCACCCACCAGCATGGCACCCACACCTAAGTAGCGAATTTTTGCTGTCCAGATACTGTAGGCCAAATCTTCGGCGGCCATACCGTTGGCAAATTTTGCTGCAAGTAAGGGGTCGGTATCGAGAAAAAAGGTGGAATAAATAGGGATGGCGATATGCCAAGATATAACGCCGCCTAAAAATATTAGTACAGCAATGTTAAGCCCTACAATGTAGCCAACGCTGATAAGTGCCGGAGATAAGTTACTGCCGATATATCCAATGCTACTTTGGCCAAAATAAGTGGCCGACTGTGCGGTACCCGACCAAAGCTTTAAACCTGTTTCACATAGTTTTGTTACGGCACCAATAGCCGCCGACCAGGCCAGAATTTTTAAACCTTGACTACCACTTTCACCTACACGCAATACTTCTGCTGTTGCCAGCCCCTCTGGAAACTTTAATTTCTGCTCGACAATTAACGTGTGCCGTAAAGGTACGGTAAACATAACCCCTAGCAAGCCCCCTAGGCCGGCAATAATGCAAACCCACCAATAATCAAATACATTCCAGTAGTCGAGAATAATCAGCGCGGGTATCGTGAAAATGACACCGGCGGCAACGGATTCTCCCGCCGAGGCAGCCGTTTGCACGATATTGTTTTCAAGAATATTGGAGTTTCGGAAAAGCCTTAGCAGCCCCATGGAAATAACCGCCGCTGGAATGGAAGCCGAAACTGTCATGCCCGCAAATAGGCCAAGATAGGCGTTGGCGGCGGCAAGAACCATGGACAATACAATGCCGAGCAGAACGGCCTTTACTGTTAATTGAGGGGCGGGTTGATTTAGGGGCGGCATGCGCTTACTCCGTACTTAAGTTTTTATTTATTGTTATACATAATAAAGGTTTAGATCAGCGATTATCTAGTGCTATCTCTGGTAGTGCGTGTGCAGCCGTACTGAAGTCCAGCAAGCTCATTCGCGTAAATCGAAATAATTTCGCTATTAGTACATCTGGGAATTGCTGTATGCGGGTATTGTATTGGGTAACTGAATCATTAAAGCCGTTGCGGATCATGGCAATTTCGTTTTCCAGCTTTACGATGCGGCGATGTAAGTCTTGTATGGATTTATCGGTGTTAATCTCTGGGTATTTTTCTAGGGTTATTTGTAGGTTATTGATGAATGTGTGTTCATTGCGCATATATCGATTCACCTCATTGGTCGACTGTTGCTGCATGGATTGGCTGCGCAATCGTGTTATTTGCGTGAGTAAACCTTTTTCGTGAGCAAGTAAAGCTTTGGCGACTTTTTCCAATTGAGGAATAAGTGTTGCGCGTTTTTTCAAGCTTGTTTGAATGTTAGCCCAGCCGCGCTTGCAGCGCTGGCGAAGAAATATTAAGTCGTTAAACATTATTATAAGCATAATCACGCTTAAAAAAAACGGTGCAGCCAGTGACGCAATTAGGTAGTCGAGGCTAGAAAAACTGCCGTTACTGCCCGCAATAATGAGCAGAGCCAGAAACATCGCGCTAATGCCCACCGTGAGCATTCCCATACCGCGGTTGGCTTTCATCAGCATAACTTCGTGTTCGGGTCTATTGCTGATGATATAAGGTGCTTCTTTATCGTGGGTGAGTACCAATGTGTCGCCCCGGCTTTTGTCGGGTACGGCTTTACCCAAACAATAAAGTGTGTCGCCGGGGCTTAGACGTTTTTCGGTATAGCGGTAGCGGCCTTCGCGCCTGCTGGTGCAGTGCTTGGTTATAATTTCGGCCTTGCCGGGAAATAGACGAATTTTGCCTTCGTCGTCATTACAGTAGAAGGGCTGTTTTTCTTGCCGATCTTCAATGGTTACCCAGCGCGTATTCTTACCGCTACTGCGTCGTTCTTTGACGGTGTAGTGAAACCAGCAGCAGGGCTGGTTAGATACAGGGCCTATCAGGGTGTTTTTACCTTCTTCTTCCGTGAGCGTGCCAGTAACTTCCGTTAACCCACAGGTAACGCCTGCGGTTTTTCGCGTAGGTAAATTTTCTTGTATTCGTTTTACTTTAATAAAGCGAAAGGCCAGCCACCCGGTAATAAAGGTAATGGCAACGGCCACTAGGTTTAACCAGGCGGTATCTGCCGTTTTGGTTCGCTCAAAGGACGCCATTTGTTCGTTTGCGATTTTTAATTGTTCTGCGGGTAGTTGTATAGGCGGTGGCGTGTCCAAATTGTTCATGCGAGCGTAGATGTTTTCGGGGAAACGATCGATTTGCTGCAGATAATGTTCGCGTACAAGGTGGCTTGCTATGCGCCAGCTATTGACCCGAAGCTTGTCATCGGTTGAAAGAGCGGAATGGGGCGGAGCGTTAACATCAAAGCCGGGTATCGCTTTAAGTTTGTAGTTTGCCATTAATGCCTGCGTCAGTGTTTGTGAACGATTTAGCTGCTTTTGGTAATGCCCGTAACCCGTGAGCACATCCTCTTGCAGGCTCTTCCAGCCGTAGTGAAAAAGTAAACCGGTGCAACAGAGTGAGGTAAGACTAAGGTATATTAATATCTTGTGCAGGCGAAAACAGAACATTACGCACCAGCACATCAGAACCAGCGCTGCAATTGCGCTGGCTAATAAAAGAAGAGCACTCCAACCCATACGACTGCGTTCGTTAGCCGCAGTGCCGGAGGAAATAATGGGTACATACTCGCCTAGTGTTTTAAAATTAACATGAGGGTTGTTTAATTCTGGCTCCATCCAGCCAAAAACTGTAATCCATTGGTTGTTGTCTATACGCCATTCGGTATAGCGGTGGTCGCCGGTTTCTTTGAAAAACGCCTTTGGTGCATTCCATTGAATTGTATGTAGCGCATCCGCCGCTCGCAGGCGTGCGCGACCGCTACCGTCATCTAGATAAAAGTCTAGGCCTCGGGTTTCATCGCGCAGAGTGCGCCAATGGGTATCGCCATCACTGTCTCGGTATTCCTCTTCGACAAGGTAACGGTAATAAACGCAGGCAGTGTTGGTCATTGGTGAGGTTAGCGATTGCTCTGCCTCAATGGCATAGCCACGTAGCTGAACCTCTCCATAGGTACTGCCGAGAACTGAGGTAACAGGGATGCGCTCGAGTTTGCGAAAATCTAAAATTTTGTCAAATGCCAGTTGGCTGAAAAATAGCGAGCCAAAGAGTAACCCTGTGGCGGCAATAAAAACTAGAATGCGTCGTACAATATTCAATCGTTGACCCCTAAAACGTTCTGCGTGAAAGCGCGTGCTTGTATTGGGCGCACATAGCCTCGCTGAAGCAAGCAAAAATAACCAATTGTAGATGGGTATGATCGGTGAGGTAGCTGCACACTTCTTCAACTGCTGTGGCACAGGCTTCGGAATGGGGGTAGCCGTATACACCACAACTTATGGCGGGAAAAGCAATAGAGGGAATATGATGCCGGCCGGTTAGTTTCAGGCATTGCCGGTAGCAAGACTGAAGTTCGGCCTTCTCACCCTGGTGGCCACCATGCCAAACCGGGCCAACGGTGTGAATAATATGGTCCGCCAGAAGTCTATAACCTGGTGTTATACGTGCTTCGCCCGTATCGCAACCACCGAGCGTTTTACAGTAATTCAGCAGTTCTGGGCCAGCTGCGCGATGAATGGCGCCGTCTACACCACCGCCGCCGAGTAAGCTGGTGTTCGCCGCGTTCACTATAGCGTTTACTTCGAGGCGGGTGATATCGGTGTGCTGTACAAGAATCTCGGTCATTTTTGTACTCCTTTACCTGAGGGTAAACGGAGTATCTAAGAAAATCGCTCCGCTCGCCAGAAATTGATGGGGTGAGGTTGCAGTAATTTGCTGAATGGCGGTAGAGGGGCCTACATAAAGCCAGAGTTTAAAAGCAATTGAATAGCGAAGCCCTTGCATTTCTTTTGTCGAATATGTGCCAGATACGGTTCACAAAACCGGTTGGGTGTGAGTTTTTTGGCGATAATGGCGTAGTTTTCGTTTACTTACCCATATTGGTTAAATCGATACCCATTTGTTGATTGGCTCTGTAGCTTTACGCTGCCGGAAGGCCTAAGTTTTCGAAATGGGTTAGGGTATTTTAATGCATGTATAAGTAATCACTTGGCAAAGATCGGTGAACACTAGCGGGTGTTTGTGGTAAAAATGTTACATGAGTATTCGCATTGTATGCAAAATGAACGGTCGCTTGGGAAGTGGCAATTTACTAGTTGGAACAAAGCTCTTAGGCGTCTTTACAATGACAAATCAGTTTTTAGCATTAAAAGCCAAGCGATTGGCAGAAGCGACACGGGTTTTTAACGCGCGGGGGAAATCTGTGGTGCGGTGTGATCGCTGTCAGTTGGCCGAACGTGCCTGTATTTGCCTGTACTGCCCAGAGTCTAGTTGCAAGAGCCATTTTGTATTGCTGATGCACCACAATGAAGTGTTTAAGCCAACGAATACCGGGCGGTTGATTGCTGATGTATTTCCGGCAAGTACGCAGGTGAGCTGCTGGAGTCGCACCCATCCGGAACCGAATTTACTGGAGTTACTTAAGCAACCTGATCGACGCTGTTATATTGTGTTTCCGGAAAATGTAGATCACCACCCAAGTACAGAGGCACTGCCGGAGGACGGTAAGACGAACACCTTTATTTTGTTGGACGGTACGTGGAAGCAGGCGCGCCGTATGTTGACGCTTAGTCGGTGGTTGGATGGTATTCCAACATTGGCGTTTCCGGAATCACTTTTACGAGGGTATGCCGTCAGAAAGTCTGAACATTTACACCAAGTTTCGACGGCGGAAGCCGGTGGCTTGTGCTTGCAGTTGGCCAATGAGCCGCTTCAAGCCAACAAACTGTTCGACTATTTTAAAATTTTTAATTTACATTATTTAGCAACGCGGGGCAGCTATCAGCCTGAACTGACCGATTTGCATGAAAAGCTGCTGCGCCGTGAGTAAGGAAGATCTCGATTAACACGATTTGATTTCTCCCACACGTATGCTGGTATTATCGACAGCTTTTAGCTTTGATGGAGCGGCCCGGTTTTTCCTTCAGTGGCTCCTCCGGCCAACGGTGTTTTGGGTAGCGGCCCCGCATTTCCTTCGCAACCTCGAAGTACGATGTTCGCCAAAAATTTGCTAAATCGCTGGTGGTTTGTATCGGTCGGCGAGCGGGCGATAGCAGTTCGAAGCGCAAGGGTACCTTACCTCCGCCGAGCTTTGGCGATTCGAGTTCACCAAACATTTCTTGCAGGGCGACGGAAACCGTAGGCCCTTGGTTTTCATCATAGTAAATACTCACCTGCTTATTGCTCGGCGTTGTGTAGCTGGCGGGAGCTTCACGTTCCAGTTGTTGCTGTTGTTCCCAGTTTAGTGCGCCAGCCACTATGGCCAAGGCGTCTAGCTTTTTCAGTTCGCTAATGCTGTTTAGGCTAGTGGTATAGGGAAGTAGCCATTGCTCAGTTGAGGCTAAAAGTGACGCCTTCGAGAGCGTTGGAAAGCGGGTGCTCTGCTCCCCTAGCCATTGGGCCCTGGCGAGCCAGCGTTCACATTTCTCTGTCCAGTTTAAAAGTTCAAATGCCTGAGTTTTTACAATGGACTGTAAGCAGTGTTGAAATTTTTCACGCGGAATTTCGGCCAACATTTTGCAGCTTAGTTCGAGTGCTTTGTAGCGGGTATAGTTACGGCCGGTTATTTTTTGTTTTTGCTGATCGTATTGGAATTCGTCTTGCTCATGAAGGTGATCTTTTAAGCACAGCTTAACCTGCTCGAACGATACTTGCGCGGCACTGAATATTTGCCCTTCTCGCTTTTGACCGTCGGCGTCAGCAACGACTAGCCAGGGGCTGTCGAACAGTGGATCACCTTCTCGCAATATAACGCCACGCCTATTCGCTAGCTGGTAGTGACCGCTACCGCGCGAGCGCTGTTTTGCCAATCGGTCTGGGTAGGCGGCGAGCAGAAGTGCGCCAATCGCCAATTTTAGTGCAGCGAGGGGAATTTCTTTGCGGTTGTATGTAAGTTTTAGTTTGCGCTCTAAATTACGCTGGGTATTCAATAACGATTCTAGCGCTGTGCGGCGTATGGGGTAGTTTCTCAGAGCCGTTACTTTATGTTTATGATATTCCTGAATAGCGATTATTCGCTCGGTAATATCAACACTGCGGTGGTGTGCGTCACCGGCCTGAACAGTAAAAATATCCTGTTCGTTTAGCAATGCGGCCAGTAGGCAGGCAACGGAGGCCTCGGCGTTTTTTTGGTTTGCCGATAGCACCATAGCGGCGAGCCGGGGGTGCAGTGGCAGCGCGTTAGCTTGCTTACCCATTGAAGAAAGCTGATGGTTGTTCTTCGTTAGCCCAAGTATCTGCAGTGTTGCTTTGGCCGAGTCAAAATGCGCTTTAGGCGGCGCCGTAAGCCAGTTGATTTCGCTGTAATCAGCGGTACCCCAGTTGAGTAAATTCAGCACAAGAGGGGTTAAGTCTGCGGATAGTATTTCTTCCGCTTGAAAAGCCTTCAGGCTGTGGTGGTTGGTTTCATTCCACAGGCGCACACAATGGCCGGCGCGTACACGCCCGGCGCGGCCCTTTCGTTGCTCTGCCGAAGCCTTGGAAATATACGCCGTCTCAAGGCGAGTCATATCACTGGCGGGGTCGTAGGTGAGCACACGCTCTAGGCCACTATCTATAACACAGGTAACACCCTCAATGGTTAAGCTAGTTTCGGCAATATTGGTAGAGAAAATAATACGACGTTTTTGTTGAGCACCGGTATGAGTTTGCAGTGCGCGCTCCTGCTGATCCAGCGGGAGAGCACCGTACAAGGGTAAAAATTCTAAGGTGTCGTCGTTAAAAAAGTTATTGGCCTCGTTCAGGCATTGTTTGATTTCGCGTTGGCCGGGCAAAAATATCAAAAAATCGCCTTCGCTCACGTTTTTAAGTGCATTGGCTACTTCAGCGATTACCTGGTGGCCGAGGCGATATTTGTTGTTGATTGGCTGCGTGTGCACAACTGTGACGGGAAAGCTGCGCCCCGGACATTCGACAATTGCTGCTCCCCCTAAGTATTGGGCCATTTTTTGAGTGTCGATAGTAGCTGACATAACCAAGAGTTTTAGGTCGTCGCGTAACGATTGTTGAACCTCTAGCGCCAGTAATAGCGACAGGTCGGCATGTATCGAGCGCTCATGAAATTCGTCAAAAATGATGAGTGCGGTATTGGCTAGCTCCGGATCGGCCTGTAAGCGGCGAGTTAAAATGCCTTCTGTTACAACTTCGAGAACCGTCTCACTGGAGACTTTACGGTCATTACGCACCTGATAACCCACTCGCTGACCAATTTTTTCGCCTAGCTGGTGCGCCAAATAGTGAGCTATGGAGCGAGCCGCGACTCGTCGAGGTTCGAGCATGACGATTTTCTTATTGGCTAACCAGTCGGCCTCTAGCAGGCGGAGAGGCAGCGCGGTAGATTTGCCGGCCCCCGGTTCGGCTTGCAATACCAGCGCAGTGTTTTGGCCAAGTGTGGTCAAAATGGTATCTAAATGGGCGTGAATGGGTAGCAACGCTGGTGAACCTCGGATAGCTCGTGGAATACAGAAAGGCGTAATGTTACCAGTCTGGGCTGGTATAGGGCACGCGGGTGTTGCGTAAGAGCGAACCATAGCGCAATGGGATTGTCGAACTGTGGGTGTAAGGCTCTGGGGTTTACCCAGTAATCACCTGTAGCTGTGCTAAATTTAGGCGAAAATCGAATGGGATTGGCTATGAAAAAATTGATTTTGAAAATTTGGCGCGAAAATAAAACCTTTATTGTGTTTCTCTCGTTAATGCTGCTATTTAGAAGTGCGGTTGCCGATTGGAATACGGTGCCAACGGGTTCAATGAAGCCCACCATTGAAGTGGGAGATCGGATTTGGGTAAATAAGCTTGCTTACGACCTTAGGGTGCCGTTTACCTCAATGTCGCTATACCGTGTTTCCGACCCAGTTCGGGGCGACATTGTGGTCTTCGATTCAGCGGTATCGGATATACGATTGGTTAAGCGGGTTGTTGGGGTGCCGGGTGATGTCGTCGAAATGCGCGATAACCGGGTGTATATCAATGGCGAATCATTGTCCTATAGCTCGGTGAAAATAACAGACGAATTCGCCGAACTGCGTGAAAACTTGGTGGGAGTTGAGCACCGTGTTCGCGTACATTCTAAACCTTCTACCTACGCCAATTTTGAACCTGTTAGGGTGCCTAGTGACCAGTATTTGGTTTTGGGAGATAACCGTGACAACAGTGCCGACTCTAGAGCCATTGGGTTTGTGCCTAGAAACGAAATGATCGGTCGCGCGCGGCATGTTGTATTGTCCTTCAATTATGATAATTTCTATATTCCTCGTACCGAGAGAGTTCTAGAACCTTTAGATTCTCAAGAGGGGAGTAAAGTTTCGCCGAGCGCTAAACCGGAGGCGTGATTATGATTGGACAATGCTTGTGTGGCCAGATTGAATTTGAATTCGTGCCTGTGGGGGATACAGCGTTGCGCTGTTATTGCTCTATTTGCCAGTGCTCCCACGGCGCCGATTGTGCTACGCAACTTATCTCTAAGAAAAGTTCTTTGCGTCTTATTTCCGGAGATTCGTTGGTGGCGTAATACAGTTATAGCCCTATGGGTGTTCGAGCTTTTTGTAGTAATTGTGGGGCTCGGTTGATGAATTACGCAAAGGCAAAAAACGACTACATGAGTGTTGCGTTGGCTTGCGTTATTTCTGATCACAAAATAAAGCCAGTTGCGAATGTGCAGGTTGCTTCTAAACCACAATGGGCACAGCCAGATGATAGCGTGCCTTGTTTTGATGAATTTCCTGTCGATATTACTAAGTATCTTTAGGGCACACTTCTGGTAATTGATGTTAGTTTTTGCACTTTACGAGCGAGCCATACTCAGCGTTAAAACTTTGTCACAGACTACCAA
Organism: Teredinibacter franksiae; assembly: GCF_014218805.1. Taxonomy (NCBI): domain Bacteria; kingdom Pseudomonadati; phylum Pseudomonadota; class Gammaproteobacteria; order Cellvibrionales; family Cellvibrionaceae; genus Teredinibacter; species Teredinibacter franksiae. Next base: position 3,666,369 of record NZ_JACJUV010000001.1, read on the forward strand.
TATGCCGGTAAACATTTTTTTTGCGCAAGAACCACACATAAAGCCGGAAGCGAAAATAAACTGATACGAAGTAGCTTAAAGGTTGTCTTTCATTAACGATACACTTTTTATTTGCGCGTATACCTGTTGACCGGGGGCTAGGTTTAAATGAGACAGTGAACGGCGGGTGATACGCGAAAGCATTGGTGTTGTTTTTGCTTTTAGTTTTACCAAAACCTGTGCTGGGTCGGGGGTATCCGTAATCTGATCCACTATAACCGGTAGTATATTACTGATACTGCTACGCTCGGCTAAATCCAACGCTAGGCTCACATCACGTGCAAGTATTCTTATGCGCACACAGCTATCGGGTTGCAAGTCTTTCTGTGAAACAACTAGATCGCCATAATCGGTTTTGAGTTGCGTTAAGTGGTACTCGGGCAGATGACATTTAACTCTGCCGTCTGTCACTACACAGGCTTCTTCAAGGTCTGTAAGCGGTAAATTATTGTCGGTAAGTAGAGCATTAAGTTCGCCCTCGGCAATAACGGCGCCTTTATCCATCAGAATCATTCGGTCTGCAATACGTACAACTTCTTCAATAGCGTGGCTGACATAAAGGATGGGGATTTCGAGACGGCGATGGAGATGGTCGAGGTAGGGCAATATTTCGGTTTTACTGCGCTGGTCGAGGCTGGCCAGAGGCTCGTCCATCAACAGTAATTTCGGGCTGGTAAGCAGCGCTCGTGCAATTCCGACGCGTTGTTGTTGACCACCAGAAAGCTGGTGAGGGAAGCGCTTAAGAAGATTTTCTACACCCAATAGCTGCACGGCATCATCAAATGTAATTGTGCGCTCGGCAGGGTTTATACGCTTGTAACCATACAGCAGATTTTTTAAAACGGTAAGGTGAGGAAATAACCCCGGTTGTTGGAAAACATAACCTATGGGTCGTTTGTGTACCGGTAAAAACGTTTTTTCATTTTGAAATACCTGCTCACGAAACTGTATCGTACCGCGCACGGTGTTTTCCAAACCAGCAATACTTCGCAGCATGGTGGTTTTTCCTGAACCCGAAGCGCCAAAAATGGCTGTGGTGCCACGACAGGGAATGGATAAATTTATCGTCGATTCAAAATAGTTTTTGTGCAGGGTGTAGTTTAGGCGCAGGTCGTTCTTCGTCGATGTGTTCACGATTGTCTTCGCCTCTGACGCTGATCAAGTACTTGCAGGCACAGCAAAACCAAAAAAGCGAAGATTAGCATTCCGGCCGCTAGCCAATGAGCCTGCTGGTATTCTTGGCTTTCGACATGGTCGTATATGGCCATGGAAAGCACTTTGGTTTCGCCGGGGATATTACCGCCGATCATCAGAACAACGCCAAACTCACCCATGGTGTGAGCAAAGGAAAGTACAACGGCGGTGAGTAATGCGGGCCGGGCTAGAGGTAGGGCAATGGTAAAAAATCGATCGAGTGCTGAGGCTCGAAGGGTTGCGGCAACGTCCCAGGGTTGATTACCCATTAATCGAAAAGCATTTTCCAGTGGTTGTACGGCAAACGGTAATGAATAAATCACCGATGCGACCACAAGCCCCGAAAACGTAAACGGCAGAGTTCCCAGGCCAATGGCATTGGTCATTTGGCCTACGAATCCTTGAGGGCCAAGCAGTATCAGTAAATAGAACCCGAGAACCGTTGGTGGTAGCACCAGCGGCATGGCTACCAGCGTTGACACCAGTGGGCGCATAAAGCTGTGGCTTCTTGCGAGCCACCAGGCTAGAGGCAAGGCAATAAAAATAAGTAGCCAAGTGGTAACGACCGCTAGCTTTAAGGTGAGCCAAATGGGAGTAGTGTCTAGGGATGCCAGCATGCTCTCTAACGTATGTGTTGGGGGGAGAAGAGGTTACTGTGTATAACCATTTTGTGCAATTCGCGTGATTGCGGCTTCACTCTGTAAATAATCGAGAAAAGCCAAGGCCGCAGCGTTTTTTACGCCTTTTTTCAGCAGCACCGCTTTCTGTGTTAGTGGGGTATGAAAATTTTCGGGAACATGCCACCAATAGCCACGCTTTTGTTCCGGCATCATTATTAATTGTGATAGTGAGATAAAGCCAGCATCGACGCTACCGCTGGCAATAAATTGCAGGGTTTGGGTAATGTTACTTCCAAAAATTGTTTTATACGGTGGTATTTTCTGGTCAAGTAAATTAGCAGCGGCCGATTGTGACGCTGCACCATAGGGCGCTAGCTTAGGGTTTGCCATTGCCAGTGTGCGAAGGGTGGAAAAATTGGGTTTGTCTTCCCGCGGACTTTCCTTTGGCGCCCAGTAAACAAGTTGACCTCGGGCGTAGATGAAGCCGCTGCCTTGTATGGCATTACCCCTTTTTAATAGCTCGTCTGCTCTTTTACTATCTGCCGATAAAAAGGCATGGAAGGGCGCGCCATGTTCAATCTGGGCAAATAGTTTTCCGGTTGAGCCGCTCACGATCACCAATTTGTGCGGTGTTTGTTGCTCAAAAACAGTTGAGAGCTGTTTAAGTGTCGGCGCAAAATTTGCGGCAACGGCTATGCGTGCGGTTTCCGCATTAATGCTCAATGACAAAAACAGAAGTGAGGCACTAACGATCTTTTTCAGTGTGCTCAAAATTCACCTCGTTGAGTATTGGCGTAGAAAGGCTAACGCCTTCTATTTCAGCCGCCGTAAAAACCGCTTCGTTAACGTGAAACAGACTGCGAATTAGGTGTTTCCTGACTGACGAGGTAACCTTGGTATTTGGGATTCGCTCTAGAAACACCCATAGTGTGTAATGAAGTGCAAAATCTCCGGTTGAGGTTAGTGCCCACTCGAATTCTCTATCGCGATTGATCATAACGGATTTGTTGGCGCAGCAATTGTCAAACGCAGACGTAAAAATTCGATCAATACGTGACTTATATCGATTCAATTGATCTACTCGTTGCTCTTGATCGTTAACGGGTAACGCGGGGTAGCCTATTTTATAGGTAATGGATTTACGTAAACCATCGGTCGAGGCTACGCGGCTAAGGTTATCAATTTTACTTTTTATGAACTGACTGTTGCGAATGAGCGTGCGGTGGTTGTTGCGAACATCGTAGAGAACAATATAGATAAGCGATACCTTGCTTATGATGTATTCGTCTGGGTATCCATCGACGACGACAACATCACCATCCTCTAGGATGCGGGAATTAAGTACAATCAACCCGCTTATAATGTCGGGCGCCCAAGCATTACTGGTAAACGCAAAGAAAGCAGCAATAATTCCGAATATACCGGTTGTCTCCAGCAGGCCGTTGGCACCCCAAATTTTTATCAGTGTATAGATCAGTGTAATAACAATGAAAATCAAAGATAGCAGATCTACAAGCCTAGAACTGTATGTGTCGAGAAATGTAATTTTTTCATCAATGGTTTTTTCGTTGCCAAAGCGACGGCGGGAGAGGTAGCAAAGCAGTTTGTAGCAATAGAGCGCAGTATAAACAGCCGCCAAATTCAAACCAATTTTTATAAAAGCATTTTGGTAGTGATCGTTGACGCGTAGTAACGCAATATCAAGCAAATGCAGTATTAGAATGATAAGGTTAACCGACCTGAAGATACGCAGTGTAATGCGGTTTTCTTCATCGGCATCTACAAGACTTAGAATGGGCTTGGCAAATAAAAGTAAGCCGATATTAACGGCAAAGATGAAACCATGGGCTACCCATTCCGGTTGGGTTAGCTCAGGAATTAGCCAGGCTAATGCGTTCAAGGCGAGATCTCCGTTTGATAACTACAGGCTGTAATGACCGATAATAGCGTTTGAGCGATAAAACTCCAATTAGTAGCAGTGCGCTTAAGACAAAAAGATTTCGTGTGGGGGGGGGGCCGCTTGTGTGTTCTGGGGCTATCCGGTGGCGACTTCAAATTTGTACTCTCCGGCGCCTTGGCGCGAAACAGGAGGGTTTTAAGGCAACAATATTGCGTTTATACGTGCCAGGGACAATACTTAAATTCTATGTTCAAGTTCGTAACCCATCGTTTTCTCCGTTGCCTTAGTGTAGGGGGGGTGTGTTTGGTAGCTGCTGTTCATGCCGAAGACCTGGTTATCATGCAGGCCCCTGCCGATGCTCAAGATCGACTGCAGGATTACACCTACGCTGTAGTACTGCGGGCGCTGAGGGAAACTGAAGGCGACTATGGTCGATTCAGGTTGCGGGAAACGGCACACGCGATGGTTCGCGATCGCCAGTTTTCGGCTCTTCACAAGGGCAAGGACCTTACGGTTCTAACTTCGCCACCAAAACGACAGTGGTCTAAAAAAGTGATTCGGGTGCCGTTCCCGATTCAGCGGGGGATCTCCAGCTACCGTATTTTCATGTTGATGGAGGAGCACAAAGAATTATTGAAAAATGTGCATACGTTGGCGCAATTAAAGGCCGTTTCAACGGGCTCCAGCTCTGATTGGTCTACAACCCAGATTTTGGCCGATCACGGGTTTAATCTGGTGGTGGGTTACGGTTATGCGACTATGTTCGATATGCTCGCCCAGGGTCGTTTTCAAACATTTAACCGTGGCGTAAACGAAATCCCCATTGAACTCGAGATATTCTCACGCAAACATAAACAGTTGACGTATGACCGATATGTAGCGGTTTATACCTACCTGCCGAATTACTTTTATGTGTCACCGCAGCACAAACGCCTTGCGCATCGAATAGAGGCCGGTCTTATTAAGATGCATAAAAGTGGTGCATTGGATGAGCTATTTACTGCACATTACGGTAACTTGGTAAAGGGTTTTGACTTAAAAAATCGGCGTATTTTTTATATTGAAAATACCAATCTCGAGCCGGGTATGTACGCGCAGGACAAACAGTATTTGCTGGGTTTTCAGCAGAAGCCAGAGGCGATATTGGAGAGTAGCCCAGCTAAGCGCCAAGAGTGAGGCTCCGCATCCTTGCGGGCGATTCCTTAAATACCCCGAACTCGGGTAGCGGAGTTCGGGGGGCGCCATAGTAAAAGCTTGACCTAGGCTAGCCCGCTATGGAGGTAACGATTGCTTCGCCGGTCGCTTTTTCTTCGGTAGAATTTTCGCTGGCTTCCAGCAGTACCGAAGGCTTGCCTTTGCAGGCTCTTACTAGATCTTCGCTGCGTTTTGCCAGCAGCAGGCCAATGGCCTCGCAGGCTTGTTCGCTAACATCGGGGATTTCGCTCTCAATAAGGCTGGTGATATTGGCTGCTAACTCCAGCATTTTATCGTGAGCTTCTGCGGACTTTTTATCTTCGAACATACTACCATCCCGGTCACATTTCCAAACTGCAATTACCGCCATAACGGGCTCCTTAGGGTGAAAATTCACAATACTGTACAAGGATACAGTATTGTTTGTGATGTAGTAAAGGGCGGAGTACTCAGGTGGCGTGTATTTTATTAAACTTTTTGGTGATTATGACCGTAATCAGTACGGTAAGACGTTGAATGATGTCTTCATCGGTACTGTTGGCGAGACGCTCGCGCACTAGCGCTTGAACCTTTTGGAATCGTTCACTATCAATTGAGTCTAGCGTTTGCAGAAGGTTGATTGTGGCGCGCATAAGTTCGTTATAATCACCATTGCCATAGTTTAGGGTGAATTTGTTTGCGTGGCGTTCTAGTTCCTTTATCTTCATAGCCTGCAGGCTTTGAACGTAATCAGCTTCAGTTGCCGTGAGAAGATCGCGAGTTTTCATAATGGGGAGGGGCTTCCTGCTTTGGGTACATATAAGGGGTTACAAGGGTGGATTATAAACGACCTTGTTGTAAAAGTTGCGGGCGACCGGAAATTGCCTGTTTGTGCCGCTTGGTGGAGGCGGTCGAAACGTCTGTAGAGCTGGTAATTTGGCAGCACCCTAGTGAGCAGCGGCGGGCTAAGGGTACGGCGAAGTTACTGCATTTGTGTTTACCGAACAGCCGATTGGTGTGCGCGCAGCAGCAATTGCCAGCCGATCTGAAACTCGACGTTACTCGCTGTGCACTGCTCTATCCTGCAGCTCAGGGTGAAGAAACTACTGCTAGTGAGGGCTGCCGTGTAGACCAGCTATTGGTGCTGGATGGCACTTGGCGAAAAAGTCGAAAACTGCTCTACCTGAACCCCTGGTTGGCGGCGCTACCTCGGCTATCGTTGAGTGATGTGCATGGGCAGTATCGAATTCGCAAGGCCGAAAAAGGCAGTCAATTATCGACTTTCGAAGCGGCGGTGGCGGCCTTAGCTGGCCTTGAGGGGGGCAATAAATTACGGGCTTTGGACGTGGTTTTTGAGCGCTTCCAGCAGCAATATGAATCATTCATAGGTTAGCCGGCGCTTTACGTTGATGAGATGAAATTACGTTTGCTATACTCGGCCCCTGGCTCTTCTTGGGGCTATTCCTTAGATATTAGGAGAAGGTTTGATGAAAAAAGTTATTGTAATCTCTTTATTGGCAGTACTAGTTTTAGCCGGTTGCGGTAATGTTAAAGATGGCGCCTCAACGCCTAAAATTAAGGATGTGCTAAAAGAGCAAACCGGGCAAAACGGGCGTGCTTGTGTGCGTATTTCCGATATAAATGGTTATGGTTATCAGAATAACGTTATAACGATCGACGGTCGTAGGAATTACTACCTAGCAACAACCGTTATGCGCTGTAACGCCATGAACACTGCTGTTGCCGCGCGATTTGAGGGGCCATCAGGTTATGAAATTTGTGGTGGAGGGAGTAGTAAGATTCGCTCCGGTGGCGACACTTGCACGATAAGCCAAATATTTGAGTTTGAGAGTAGAGAAGTGGCCTTTGCAGCGCTTGATACCGCGGACACGAAGCTTAAAGAGTTGCAGGAAGCGGTAAAGGCTGAGTAAATAATACCAATAGATACAGTTCAATAGAAACAGAAGGCCGTGCTTAGCACGGCCTTTTTTTATGCTCCCTTTTTTTGTATTTGCGAAAAATAATCAACGGGATCGCAACGGCTGAACCAGATAAAACACCCGCGATATGCGATAGGAAGTAGATGTTGGCGTCGTTTCTCCTGATAGTTATGGAGTACACGTCTGAGCCGATATAGCCGATGGTAATGAGCAGTAGAGGAAGGCGGAACGTACCGGAAACAAATATCAACCAGAAGAAAAATTTTAGGAAGCGATGCGGGTAAACAAGGGTGGCCAATATCATGGTGCTAGTGACAACTCCAGATAAGCCAATTTCGGGCGCGCTATTGTGCAGATTCATTGCGCCCAGGCTGTAGATGATTGAGGTACTAATTGCGCTGTAAAATAGGAATAAAGCGAAGCCCAAGTGCCCCAGTATTTGTTCGGCGGTTATGGCAAATGCAAGAAAGAAAGCCAAGTTGAAAAGCAGTTGTTGCCAATTAATATGGCTGAGTTTTGACGAGATCATAGATAGTGGGTTAAAGCTTTCGGGTTCATACCACCAATCTATAGTAGCGGGGTTAGGCACAATACTTTGCATACGTTTGAGTTGATACGCAATATCGCTGGAATAAGGTTTAATTTTAGGGTGGCGGCTGAGCAATAGTTGCGTAGTGTTTTTTCGGTCTTGGCTTAAGTCAAGCTTTACAAAAATATCGAGACACTCTTCACGCGTTAATAGCTCGTCAAGATTATTTCCAATTTCGTAGCGACAAAAATTTTCTACGTTTCGTTCATAGTTGTGCCAGGAATACTGTTGTACGAAAAAAATTAAAAGACAGGCTAGGGCAACCAGGGTTGTGACTATGGGAAGCCCAGCCATTTCGGAATCTACTTTATAAGGTATGAGGATCATGGGTGTCTGGCTCTTTCCGTGGCTCTCTCCACCGTTTTAACAGTTTACGCCTTGGTGCTCTCAAATAGTATTGTTGGTATAGCTCAGCCTTTTTACCTTCTTGCTAGGCACTTCACGGCAGAGACGAAGTTGCTAGAGCAAAATTTTTCTGGGTGTTGACGCTTACCTGTGTGTTGTTGTCAATGTTGGCGGGCACGCGTGCGTCTCATTGCGGACTAAAATCAATTATTAGGGGTACTCTTAATTGTGGCTGTGTATTTCTGTACAGGCTAATAATGGGTTTCAAGGATTGTACTGTTTACCATTGTTCTGGTTTGTTTGTGTTCTTTTGTGGGCCGTTCTCGGCGTGTGTTGGTTGAGCTCCCTTAGGTGCGTACCCCTCGCCTGTGAATGAAACCGACGTGAGTGGTGGCGTCGGCGGGGTAGAGAGCCTTGGCTCAAAAAGTCCGACCGGCAGAATACATACTTGCACTGGCGGAGTTGTCTGTAGCCGGAGCCGATAAGGTTATACCGGCGAACATCCTGGATCGCTCGCTTGCCACCTGCCTGCCTGAGCTGAAAGTCTTAGCCCCTCAATGTACCGTGCGTTCCACTGCAAGTGAATATTCGTGCCAGTGGTAAAGTTGGTCGCACTTATAGTAAGTATGTGAGTGCTCACATACTTTGTGTTGTACTGGCTGCGACAGCTTTACATGGGAGATCAACGCGCGACCTTGCGCCGGGCAGGCAATACACAGGCATGCAATTCTCTTTGTGTGGGCTATAGTCAAAGAACGAATAGGGTAATTTTGAGCAGATAACATGAATAACTGGTTCAATAATATTGGCTTCGCTTGGAAGCTAAGAATTCCTCTGGCCATTATCGGTTCGTTGATGTTACTGATTGTGATGTTGGCTATTGTGAACGTTAATCGGGTTAGTGAGGAAACGGAAGTGGCGGTCGACAGCTACCTTCCAGCAACAGGTTTTTTACTGGAGGCCGACCGGGATTTATACCAGGCGTTGCTCGCCGAGCGTATTCTAGTCCTGGCGAACCCAGGCAGTGTAAATCAACGGGAGCTGGCCAATACCATCAATGAGAACCTCGGTCAGGCGGAGGCTAGGGTTACAAAATATGTTGAGGCGATGAACGAGCCAGAGCTTACCCAAAAAGCTGAACGTTTTTTTACGCTTTACCAGCAACATATGCAGTCGGTTAAGAAAATACTGGATATGGTTGATGCCGATCAGGAGTCTGCCGCGCAGCTCAGCTTGGGGCAGGCGGGGCAAGAATTTGAAGCGATGCGCGATGTCATCGACAAGCTGACTGAGCGAACAAATGAGTATTCTACTGATTTGAGCGCGCGTGTCGCCGGCGTGAATGCTTCAGCGATGTTTCAATTAACGACACTTTTGGTGTGCGGGCTGATAACTTTAGCGCTGCTGTGGGTTGTGCTGCCGAATTTTGCCACTAAGCGTTTGGGTACTCTACTGAATCGCATAGAAGATATGGCTGAGGGTGAGGGTGACCTTACAAAGCGGCTGGAAGTTCGTGGAGAAGACGAGTTTGGGAAAATCTCCAGCGAATTCAACAAGTTTGTAGGGAATTTACAGGTCAGCGTGCGTGATATTTTTGAGGTTTCGGAGCAGCTGAGCGAGCGTTCCTCCTCTATTGATGGCGAAAGTGATCGAACCAGTAATACCATCGAAAGCCAGCGTCAGGAAATTAGCATGGCAGCGGCTGCTATTAACCAGCTGGGGGCCACCATTACCGAGGTTGCGCGCAATACTACGGACGCAGCGGACCGCGCTAAAAGTGCGGAAAGAAATGCCAGTGAAGGTCAGAGCATAGTGGGTAGCCTAGTCGCTGGTATTGAAGGTTTGGCCTCAGATATTGAAACATCAGCGAATGCCATTCAAAGCCTGAAGGAGGATACCGTTAATGTTGGCACCGTACTGGATGTGATCCGTGGCATTGCCGAGCAAACAAACCTACTAGCGCTGAATGCTGCAATTGAGGCGGCGCGCGCCGGTGAGCAGGGCCGGGGATTTGCAGTAGTGGCAGACGAAGTGCGGACATTGGCTCAGCGTACCCAAGAGTCTACCCAGGAAATTCAAGATGTAATTTTGCAATTACAAAACGGTGCCGACCAAGCGGTTGCGCAAATGGGCTCAAGCCAAGACAAAGTGATCGCCAGTGTTGGAAGCGCACAACAGGCAGGGTTGTCCTTAGATGAAATCACCGAATCGGTACGGCAAATTGTGGATTTGAATGTGCAAATTGCAACCGCGGCAGAGCAGCAGTCTACGGCCACCGAAGAAATTAATCGCAATATGAATAATATTACCCACCAAACAGAAGACACCGCCGACAGTGCGCGTTCGCTGTCTAGTTCGGCGCAAAACATACACCAGCTTTCACAAACGCTGGATCAAACCCTTGGGCGTTTTAAGGTATAGAGCCGTTTTATCTGTGGGTGTTTGGGCGCTCACTATAAAAACGGATTTTACCGGTACATTTGTTGGCGGGTCAGTTTTGCGGTGCTTAGTTGCTAACCGCAGTGTTGTACTACAAAAAATCGAAAGAAACAGAAATTCGATTGTTTTTCTGGGCAACATCATTCCATATGTCGGCGGTAAGCTCGGGAGCTATTCGAGGGTAGTCATAGCGAGGACTGTCGTTACCGCTGGTGACTACATTGAGGTCGATAATACCTTCCTGAACGGGAAGGGCGTTTTGCTCGAAATTCAGGTATGGCAGGCTTAGATAGGAGTCTCTGGAATACTCGGTGGTGACATCTGCGCTAAAAACACACTTAGTTGTTGGTAGTGTAGGGTCTGCTAAAACAAGTGTGCCCTCTGCGCTCTGCTGCAAGCAGTAATTGCCAGAATGTATGTCTAGCTCTATGGCACCATTAAAGCCTACGCTGGAGAGCCGATAGACTAAGTTGCTGATTTTCAGCATCTGTTGTTCGTTTAGCGGTGCGGCTCGCCAGGGAAATTCTAAGTCTATATCCAGTGCCCAGCTCAAGGCGTCTAGTAACGCTGGGGCGACTCTCTGCGGTGCAAGTGTGGGCGGGGGCGCTCGCCTGCTGGCGTAGGTGTTCAGCAGCTTTACATTTTCATTGTTTAATTTAACTAGCTCGCCGTAATCCCGTTGTAGGCCCTTCATTTCACCTTTGGTCTGAAAGATTTCATAGGCGATTAACGCTAGGCCGATAAAAATTAATACTAATAGAGAGCTGGAGATAAACGAAGACTTTCGCTGGTCAGCATCTATTTCTGCGTTTACAACCGACAGGGGCACATCACCAATGGTGGGCTCTTTACTGCTGTTTTTAACAATTTCTTCGCCTAGCCTACGCACAACAAAGCGAGAGTTTTCTGCAATTTGCTGCCGCATTTCTGCTATGTGCATTTTAAATAGGCGCGCAACTTGAGTGGCTACCTGTTCTTGTGCGGTGTCTTCCGGGGTGGGTTTGGGTTCGGCGACGACTGGTGGCGAGACCTGAGCAATTGCTGCCGGATTTTCAGTGGCGGCGGTTTTGGTGCTTTTAGCACTTTTTTCGGCGTTGTCTTTCGGTAATATTTTAAGGCTGGACAGCACGCGCTGGAGGTTAGAAGGTTTTATCGCTTCCTTAGAAAGAATATCCAACGCTCCGAGAGCTCGAGCTTGCCCGACATACACATCGCCTTTTTGTGCGGTGTACATGATCACCGGAATCATGGCTGTTTTGGGGTTGGCTTTAATGATTTTCAGCGCTTCAAATCCGTCCATCCCTTCCATGTGGTGATCCATAAAGATAACCGCGGGGTGACGATAACTGAGGTAACCTAAGGCTTCTTCAGCGCTGAAGCTTACGTCAACAATAATGTCATACTGGGTGAGCATTTTTCTAAGACGAATCTGTGCCGTTTTGGAATCGTCAACAATCAATACCCGCTGCATTACTATTGCCTCACTTATTATTCTTTGGTGTGCCCGACATTTAATCAATCTTAAGCTCTATGCGCCAGCTTCGTCGGATGATATTGGCGCATAGTGTGGGATGTGTAGCACTTTTGGGGGGTATTTCACCTAAAATGAAGGCATAGAACGGGCCAGGATTTCCTGCTGAGGCTATCCTCGTTTACACTTTAGGCTCTTTTAGATGAGTGCGTACCATGTTTCAGCTTACCCGAACTCAGGGCGGTGACCGCAGGCAAATTTTGCGGGGCATGCTGTGGCTGCGAGTAATTGCCTTGGTGGGGGCGTTCTCCATGCTGGCTATGTTCCAGTTGGCTTTAGCGAGGGAATTAGACTATCCGTTGCTTTACAGTATTGCCTTTGCTGCCGTGGCCTATACGATTGCGAGTTTTTTGCGGTTGCGCAGTGGCCTACCGGTTACCGACCTGGAGTTACTGGTACATTTGCTCATGGATGCGTTAATCCTACTGGTGTTGGTGGCGTTTTCTGGGAGGGCAACTAATCCGTTTATATACTACCTGTTGGTATTGGTTGCCGTTAGCGGGACTATTTTTACCCGTAAAGTAAGCTGGGCTTTTGCTGCGCTGGCCGTTGTGGCTTATACGATGTTGTTGTATTTCGACCTCGAGGCGCACATACATCACCTGTTTAGTGATTTTCAGTTACACCTTATTGGCATGTGGGTGAACTTTGTTGCTAGTACACTGTTGATGAATTTCTTTGTGTCCTCTCTGGCAACGGCTCTGCGGGACAGAGAGGTGCGTTTAGCGCATGCCCGCGAGCAAACGCTGAAAAACGAACAGTTAATTGGTATTGGTACCTTGGCCGCATCCACTGTTCACGCGCTGGGAACGCCTTTGTCGACAATGGCGGTCATGTTGGGGGAAATGCGGGCCGAACAGGATGAAACCGAGGATATAGAGCTGCTGCTGGGCCAGGTCGATCGGTGCAAGAGTACGTTGGGGAGGTTGTCTCAGCTTGCGGGTGCCGAAGATCAGAGCGAAACGCTGTTGGTAAAAGCGCTGGTAGAACAGCTACAGGAGCACTACTTTTTAGCAAATCCTGCGGTTATGCCCACATTTAACCTCGACGGGAGTGCCGCTGACGTAAGACTGCATAGCAGCCTTTCCTTACCCTATGCGCTCATCAACCTGATTGATAACGCTATACGTGCAGCCCGAAAACGGGTGAGTGTGAATGTGAATGCTTCTGAGGATGGAGTACATGTCGCCATTGTGGACGACGGTGCGGGGGTGCCTGAAGCGCTAGTCGAAAATTTCGGCATGCCCACCCTGTCGCGTCAGCAGGGTGGCCTTGGCATTGGTATTTTTTTGGCAAACACCACCATTGATAAGTTGGGCGGTAAAATTATGTTGTTCAACCCTGGTGAGAGTCGAAGCGGTAACACAACGGTGTTGGTGGAATTAGCGCGAGCTGGAGAGGCGTGATGGAACTTGATTTGGACCGTTTTTTTTATATTGAAGACGATGATGTCCTGGCTAGGGTGACAACCGCTGCGCTGACAAAAAGAGGGTATACAGTAGAGCATTTCCCCTCTATTGCGCTGGCGCGGGCTTGTCATTATCTGGACGAATTTGACTATGCTTTATTGGATCTAAAACTGGACGACGGTAATGCCATGTCACTTATTGAATTGTTGGTTAAGGCTAATCCGCAGATGCAGGTGCTGGTACTAACCGGCTATGCCAGTATTGCCACAGCGGTGCAGGCGGTAAAAATGGGGGCTACAAATTATCTGGCAAAACCAGCAACGGTCGATGAAATTTTACGCGCGCTAGACCCTGAAGATACGAACGTTTTGGATCTACCGCAAGGTGAGAGTGAAATGTCTTTGCGTCGTCGGGAGTGGGAGACTATCCAGACAGCCCTCATGGCTAACGATGGCAATATTTCGGCTACCGCACGTCAACTCAAAATGCACCGCCGTACCCTGCAGCGAAAATTGCAAAAAAAACCCGTTATGGAATAGCGCTGTTGTTTATATTTCAGCTACGTACGCCATAGTAGTATTACCCCCTTATTCTCTCCCGCCGTATAAACGGAATCCTCATGCAGGCTAAATTTACTGAAGGCTCTATCTTTCGGCACGTTTGTGTCATGACGTTTGCGTCGACGGCAGGGCTATTGTCGCTATTTCTCGTAGACTTGGTGGACATGTATTGGCTGAGCCTGCTGGGTATTGTCGAATTGGCCGCGGCTATCGGGTATGCAGGGTCTATCCTGTTTTTCACCTTATCATTTGCCATCGGCCTATCAATTGGTTGTAGCGCCATGGTTTCTCATGCCGTAGGCGGTGGCGACAAGGGGGAAACCGCGCAGTTAATCGGTAACCTGTTTCTAACTATATTCACGGTTAGTTTGGTTGTTTCGCTAGTAGCGCTAATCTATGCGCCTTGGTTTTTGACAAAGTTAGGGGCTGAAGGGGCTGCGTTTGATTTCGCTCTTTCCTATTTGCGCATTGTTTTACCTAGCCTGTCGATAATGTCGGTTGCCATGGCAACCGGAGGTGTTTTACGTGCGTTGGGCCACGCCAAGGAATCAATGTACCTCACTTTGTTTGGCGGCCTTGTGAACGCAGTATTGGACCCTATTCTTATTTTTTGGGTGGGGTGGGGCATTGAAGGTGCGGCTGTAGCGACGGTGTTGGCCCGAGTAGCGATGGTAACCTATGGTTTCTACCGAGTGGCGGGTGCTTATCAACTTCTGCGTATGCCGAAGATGTCTAGATTGCTTGCCGACATCCGCGAATATTTTGCAACAGCACTTCCTGCCGTTTTGACCAACCTAGCAACGCCTATAGGCGTCGCCTATGTGACGGCTACCATGGCTCAGTTTGGCGATGGTGCGGTTGCCGGTAATACTATTATCAGCAAGTTACAGCCGCTGGCATTTGCGGGCTTGTTTGCGCTTTCGGGTTCTGTAGGGCCTATAGCCGGGCAAAACTTCGGTGCAGGAAAAATAGACAGAGTTATGGAAACCCTAAGCAGCAGCATCAAATTTATTGCCGTTTATTCTATAGTGGCTTGCTTAGTACTACTGACATTAACCGATGTTTTGATTTGGGCGTTCAAGGTGAAGGATGAAGCCGCAAGGTTAATTCGCTGGTTCTGTTACGGACTTAGCAGCATGTTTTTCTTCTCTGGTATAACCTTCGTTACCAACGCACTTTTTAATAATTTGCGCTTGGCTCATTGGGCGACCCTGTTTAACTTTTTTAGAGCAACCGTATTTACCATTCCATTTGTGCTATTTGGCGCAAAGTGGGGCGGGCCGGTTGGTATTATGGTTGGCCTCTATATTGGCGCAGTGTTGGTGGCATTGGCTGGATTATTGATGGCGGTATACAAAATTCGCCAGCTGCCAGTTCAAGATAAAGTGGTTTAAAGAATTGATTCAAGAAAAATGATAGTGGAGTGAAATAATGAAAAAAGCAGTGGCAATAATGTGTTTAGGCTTGTCTCTTAGTAGTGCACAGGTGCTTGCCGGTTCATATCAAGCGGAAGTTAATGGCGAATTAGCCCGAGTTGGTGTAGATGAGGGCAGTGACGGCACATTGTTTGCGGTGGGCGGTGAGTTCCATTTTTCACCTGTTGATACGTCGAATAAACCTTTAGCTGAAGCGGCGTTTCTTAACCGTTCTTCCAATATCAATGCCCAGATATTCGACAACGGCGGGACTGATGTAGCGTATACGCAATTGGGCGGCGAAGTGTATATTCCGAACTCTATTGTATATGTGGGCGTAGATTACACGCGCTGGGATATCGGTGGTGAAAGCGATGGCCGTATTTCAATTACGGGAGGGCTAACACCGATGCACGGGTTGTTGGTAACCACTACCTATGTTGAAGACGAAGGCTACGACCTGAACCTTTCGGCCAAATATGTTACTAACCTTGCTGATCATGCCGTGAGCTTTAACGGCAGCTTTATCAATGATGATAACAATACATTAATTGCGGGTATGGATTTTTATGTAAGCAGAGCGACGAGCCTAGGTTTTGAATTGGTCGACACAGGTGCAAATACTCAATATACCTTGCGCGGCAAGCATTTCTTCACCCCGGATGCCTATGTGGGAGCCTATTTTTCCGATGGCGATGAGTCAAACACCTTTGGTGTTTTGGGTGGGTTAAGGTTCTAAAATGGTAGCGATTGCTGGTGGCACACCAGCAATCTTTCTTGGTTGGCAGGAGGTCTAGTATAGCAATTTCAAAATCAACCTTCATTCAAACCAATGGCGAGTTCGATTGGCAAAAGCTACCAGCGAGAGCATTACAGGTACTTCGACCAGTACACCCACCACCGTCGCTAAAGCCGCGCCAGACTGTAATCCAAAGAGTGAGATAGCAACGGCAACGGCAAGCTCAAAGAAGTTTGATGTACCAATCATGCAGGCCGGAGCGGCGATGTTGTGAGGTAGTTTTAGCGCTTTGGCTGCGGCGTAGGCAATGGCGAATATGCCGTACGTCTGTATGAGCAGGGGGATCGCAATTAAAACAATTGCCAAAGGTTTTTGTAGTATCACTTCGGCCTGAAAGCCAAACAGTAGTACTACGGTGGCCAATAAACCAATGATGGACCAGGGTTTTAGCTTGCTTACCAGGGCGTTAACTTCATGATGGTCCGATGATTTGTCTAGTAGCTTGCGGGTGAAAAGCCCGGCTAGAAGCGGGAGCAGAACATACAGAAGTACAGATAGTAGTAAGGTTTCCCAGGGAACTTGTATGTTGGTAATACCCAGTAATAATGCGGCGAGCGGGGCGAACGCAAATATCATAATAATATCGTTCACCGATACTTGCACTAAGGTGTAATTGGGGTCGCCTTTGGTTAATTGGCTCCAAACAAATACCATCGCGGTGCAGGGCGCTACGCCCAATAAAATCATGCCCGCGATATATTCGTTAGCCGTTTGCGGGTCTACTAGGTGTGCGAAAAACACACGAAAAAATAGCCAGCCCAAAGCGGCCATAGTGAAGGGCTTAACTAGCCAGTTTATTATCAAGGTTAAAGCCAGCCCCTTGGGCTTTTTGCCAATATCCTTAATCGATGAAAAGTCGACCTGTATCATCATCGGGTAAATCATAATCCAGATAAAAACAGCGACTGGCAGGTTTACGTGAGCGACCTCTAGTGCAGCAAACACCTGGAAGATTCCAGGGGCCAAATTGCCAAGGGTGACGCCGATTAATATGCATAGGCCTACCCAGACTGTTAGGTAACGCTCAAAAATACCCATTAGTTTTCGCCTCCAATTTTAGTCAGTGCAGAATCTAGTTGAATTCGGTTTAGCTTGGTAATATCGAGTTTAAGCAGTTCTGAAACACGGGTTTCTATGGTTTTCATAAGGGCATAGAACGCGGTACGCTTTTTCTCTTCGCTACATTCCAGCTTGGATGGATCGGGTAGCCGCCAGTGAACGACTAGCGACTGGCCGAACCACGCGGGGCAAGTTTCTTTTGCTGCGCTGTCACACACGGTAAAGACTACATCCGGTGCGAAGGCTTCGTGTTCATCCCATGACTGGCTTTGCAAACCATCGGTACTAATGCCTTGTTCCTGCAAATATTTCAACGACAGCGGGTGCACTTCACCTGTCGGCGAGCTGCCGGCACTGCGGGCTATTATTTTGCCATTGCTCAGGTGGTTGGTAATGGCTTCTGCCAATATGCTGCGGCAGCGGTTGTGGGTACAAATAAACAGAACTTTCATAGGAACCTTTTTTCGAATAGCGCTGAATTTAACAGCGATTTAACACGCGCTTATTGACGCTAAGTTTACGGGTAAGGCGCTCGACCCTGTCGAATTCTGCCTCGCCAGCATGGCGAACAATGGCTTGCGCCCATACTGGAAGCTGGGGGTGAAGCCGGTAAAATACCCATTGCTCATGTCGGCGGTCGGCCAATACGCCGCACTTACGCAGTTGCGCTAAGTGGCGAGATATCTTGGGTTGACTCTCGTCTAGCAGCAACATTAATTCGCACACGCACAGCTCCCCCTGCCGCGCAATTAACAGGGTGGAAAGCTGCCGGGTTTCATCAGCAAAACATTTGAACAGGCTGAGGGGTGTCATTAAAAGCCGTCGATAGCGTATTGTTGGTGGTTAGTATATACGTTTTTTCGTATATGCGTGTGCGGTTTGTAGGCCTTAGGCAGATCGGTGACTGGATGAATAAGTTTTGCGTATAAAGTATGTAAGATGAATTTGTTGTGTTGCTGAAAAAGTGTGAAATTCACACTGTACAAGCTGTAGGGCCCAGATCTGTGGCTTGGTTAACGCTTTTAGGGCGCTCGTATTCAGCGTGGCTCGGCCTTGGTGTTTATAGATAATAAGAATTTTTTCCACAACCATGGCAGTTGTGGTAAGTTATTGTAACGGTGAGCGCCACGTAACATAAAAATCAAGCGCGCTCCTATATTTGGGCTTGGCCTTGTTGATTGAACGCCTTACGGAATCCAGTCCACCGAAGGTGGTTTCGTCAGTGAAATAGGCCTACTTAAATAATAAAAACAGCGCTCATTACCTTTCTTCTGGCAGGTTGCTTCCTTCCTTTTTCACTATTGGGATGATGTTAATTCCTGTCTTTGGTGTCCCGAGTGCTCCACGATTTTTGGCCTTTGGAGCTCAGTATGCAAGCTTTACTTAATCAGTTAGTGGAATATTCAGATTTTGCTTATGCCATGGCGCTTTCTGGCATTCTCCCCATCATTGTCGGCATGGTATATAAAAAGTACGGTAGCTCTGTCTCCAACAGAACGGTGTTTGCTCGTAATTTTCTTATCATCACAATGTCTACCACATTAATTATTATAGTGGTTAAATCTTCCATCGCTCTATCACTCGGTCTAGTGGGAGCTTTGTCGATTGTGCGTTTCAGGGCGGCGATTAAAGAGCCTGAAGAAATTGCCTACTTGTTCTTTATTATTGCCATTGGCATTGGCCTAGGTGCCTTTCAGTTCGTCATCATTTTGGTTGCTATCCCGTTTATTATTGGGCTGATAATTTTGCGCGCTCATATAGGTGGCAAGGTGAATAAGACCACGCCCATGGGCAACTACAATATTAATGTTATTAGTAAGCTGGCAAAAACCGCTGGTGTTGGCCCCATCAGTAATATTGTTAAAGAGCACACCACTAAGGCTGAGCTAAAGCATTATTCAGAAGATGAGCAATCAACTTCTATGCTGTTTTTTGCTGATATTTCGAGTTTGGAAAAGCTTGATGGATTTCGCAAATTATTGGTTGAGTATGAGCCTGGTATTGCTATCGATGTGGTAGCGAATCGCGAAATTAGCTAACGGAGGCATTGCCATGATGGCCTCTAACGCCACAGAAAAAACGCAGAGGGTATCCCTTGTTGCGGCCCTATCTATTGTTGTTGCATTGCTTGCGGTGGCTATAGTCGCACTAGTGCTGCGCGAACTGCTCTCCTCGCCAGATGCCAGCGTCGTTATCGAAGAAGGAGGGGGGCGGTATACCGGTCACGCTTATGTCGATCGTACTTTAAAGCTCAGTCGTACAGTTTACAACGGTTCGGAAATAAAGTTAAAAATTGGTCATGTAATTTACAATAACCATATTAGGCTAAATGTACCCGGAGCAAAGGAATACAGCGTTTCGTTTTTTAATAATAAGGATTTTATAGAATCGACGAAGTTTACTGCCCATAAAAACACCTTTAAAGTTACAGAGTTCGGCTATTTGCTTGAGGTTCCTGAGCGTGTGAGAGCGTTAGGTTTTGATGAGGTTATCGTCAGACCTAACTTCCAGTTCGACTTGAAAGTCTCCTTTGATGAGAGCGACCAGGTAAACATTGATCGCGGCTCCAAGCGAGTGACTATCCCGCAATTTATTTCAGAGCTGCCCAAAGATTATGTGGCGATTTTTTCCATTAAGGATGAGGGTACGCGCCATTTAAGCGATGAGCATAGAGATCAGCTCGCGAAAATGGGTTCAAAAATTAAAGACATTCGTTACCGCGGCTCGTGGGCTGCGATATGGCAAAATAATCGCCCACTGGCCGAAGATATTGGGTTGCCCAAAAAAATGGCGGAAATCGATGGTGCTAGTGTTGCAGCACTTAAGCCGCTTCTTAAAGAGAAGGGTGTGAAACTTCTTGTGCAATCGGCGGGTTTTCAGGCCGGAAATGTTTCTCGCATCGTTATGAATGAAAAAGACCTTTCGCGAGACCGGCGCGGAATCAATATTGTCGTTTTAGATAATCATTTAAATACGGTTGCTTCTCTTACTGCCGATACATATTCAAAGGAAACGTTCTCGGTACCGAAATCGCTTAAACTCCATGCCAGTAGCTACGAAAGAATAAGTCTTGGCGAGGTTATGGCCAGCGTACCGAAAGATTTTTATACGCTTTTGGTTTCTAAGGGGCAGTACGTTCGTGCTCTCTCTGAGGGTAGTACAGAGTACTTTTCAGCGCTGGGTTCTACATTTGCGCAAGCGAAATCTGGTGAGTCTTATGTAGGGGTTTTCCGTGCAGGTAAAGTGTTAAGTGAAAAACTTGGGAAAGGTGGCCAAGCGTTGTCCTTGTTTGAGGTGCCCGAAATCAGTGAGGCTGCACACAAAGCCAAAATGCCTGTCAGTTTGGTCTCCACAGCTGACGAGAGAGGAATGGCAGCCATTTATATTCAAGGCGAGGATGCCGCAGCCAATTCACCGGGAGTGAATATGGTGGTGTTAAGCCCTCAATTTGAAATCATTTCTCATCGTAGCTTTAATACTATTGTTAGCGATGATCATCGCAATATAACCCTGCTGGAATCCTTTCCCCAGAAAGAATTAAAAACTGTGGCTGCGAAATCTGCGGCGCTTACTGAAGATAAGTTGCGCTTTACGATAAAGCCCAAGCACTACCAGCAACTGGTGGCCTTACGTGATGAAGCAATGTCGAGGGGGGGAGTTAAAGATGCGAGCAAGAAAAGCGTGCCAGCCAAACTCGATTTTCAGGGCGAGACCTATAAAGTTGACATGCGTTTTAAGGGTGACTGGTTAGACCATTTGGATACTGCACGCTGGTCGTACCGAGTTAATATGAAGGGCGCTAAGACTTTAATGGGAATGAAGCGGTTTTCTATTCAAACGCCGGGAACGCGTTCTCATATGTTCGAGTGGATTGTCCATGAGGTGTTTCGTCGGGAAGGTGGCATAACGCCGCGCTACGATTTTGTTCCCGTTGATATTAACAATAAGGGCTTTGGTGTTTATGCTCTGGAGGAGCATTTCGGAAAGCGTTTGATTGAATTTCATGGGCGGAAGGAAGGGCCCATTTTGAAGTTTGATGAATCTGTTTTGTTTAAGTCAGCCGATGTTTTTGACGATGCCTTGGAAGATGGCGGTAGTTTTGATAATACGATAAAAACGTTGCTGAATTCAGATATAGACGTGTTCCAGACGAGTAAAACGTTGGAAGCTGATAATCTTCGAGAAAATTACCGTCGTGGTTATGCGCTGCTTGATGGTTTTAGAAAGAAGACGATGAAGCCTGGTGATGTGTTTGATATTGACGCCTTTGCGCGCTTTGTGTCCGTTACAGATATATTTCAGTCATGGCATGCGTTGCGCTGGCATAATCTACGCTTCTACTACAATCCAATAATTGATCGTCTTGAGCCTATTCTTTTTGATGCAGACAGACGAGGTGGATCCCAAAGGCTGCATTACTTTACCCGAAATCAAGACGAAATATTGGAATTGATGTTTAGCGATGATGAGTTTACGGCAAAATACTTTGCTAGGTTGGAAAAGCTTTCAGATCCCGATTATTTTACTGAATTTCGCAACGATTATGCCGATGAGCTTAGTCATAAGAACAAGCTCCTGTCAGAAAATGGTGGCGATTATAAAATAAAATGGGAAGCGCTCAGTCGTAGGCAAGAGGTGATTCGTAACACGTTCTATGGTGGCAAGCCTTTGGATGCCATGGTATATCGTTTGCGGCCGGGCAAGCTGGACTTGGTGTTTGAGAATGACCTAGATGTGCCTTTTGAAATTAGAGGGCTGCGTATGGGTAGCAAGGAATATGCTCCAGCAAGATCGGGCGCCACCGTTAAAGCGAAAGGTAAAGGTGTACGGATTCGTTTTGCTATTGGTGCCGCCGACCTAGATTTGAGCAGCGAACCGATGCTGATCGATTACCGAGTACCTGGAACCTCCAAGTGGCGAGAATTGCAGGTTTTGCCTTTCAAAAACCCGCTAGCTGAGGTGGGCTTGAACGGTTTTGTTCGCAGCCCGGAAGCGGTTCTTCAGCGACCGTTTATTAAGCAGCCAAAAGCTGATGTGCTGCTTATAGCCAAAGGCGAGTGGACTCTAGATGAAGACTTAATAGTCCCTGAATCTAAACGGCTGATTATTGAGTCGGGTACGCGTTTGGATCTTGTAAACCAAGCCAAAATCATCAGTTTTTCGCCGGTAACTATTGCGGGTTCAGTGGCCGAGCCTATTGTTATTCACTCAAGTGATAATAGTTCCCAGGGGTTGACCGTTCTGCAGGCAAACAAATCAAAGGTTCATGACGGAAGCTCAGTGTTAAGCTTTGTAACTTTCGATGGGCTGTCTAACCCAAATGATGATGGCTGGATGGTGCCCGGTTCCATTACTTTTTATCAGTCTGATGTATTGATTACCGAATCTGTTTTTAAAAACAATCATTGTGAAGATGCACTGAATATCGTGTCTTCGGATTTTTTGCTGACCAAGGTGGTATTTGAAAATACATACGGAGATGCTTTTGATTCGGATTTTTCAACAGGAAGGGTGATTGATAGCCACTTCATCGATTCCGGTAATGATTCTGTAGATTTTTCCGGGAGCCGCGTGTTAATAAGTGATGTTAAAATTGATAACGCTGGAGACAAAGGCGTGAGCGCCGGTGAAGCAAGTACGCTAACGTTACGAAACCTTGTTGTAGACGGAGCCGAGATAGGTATAGCGAGTAAAGACGGTTCTAGGGTTGTTGGCCATGCCGTTGAAATAAAAAAATCCGTTATTGGTTTAGCCGCTTATCAAAAAAAGCCGGAGTACGGAAAAGCGCAGATCGATCTAAAGCAGTCCACCCTTAATTCTGAAATTAGCCTTCCCTTTATTTATGACGAGGGGTCGTCAATCTCGCTGAATGAGGAGCCCTTGTATATGGAGAAGAAAAAGAAAGAGCTGTTAATTGCAAAGATTGCAGGAGCCTAACGTGGAGACTCAAAGTTACCGTTACGAACGAAAGTTCGTCGTAAACCAAAGTCGTATTACGGGGTTGTTCACGTTGTTGAAGCATGGTGTACTTGGTTTTGCTGAAGCTTACCCCGAAAGAAAAATCAACAGCATTTATTTTGATGATTTGGCGCTCACCCAGTGTGCCGAGAATATTGATGGTATAGGGAAGCGCACAAAAATCCGAGTACGTTGGTATGGTGACAATAAAGGGATGGTGGTTAACCCTAAGCTCGAATTCAAAATCAAAAGTGCGTTAGTTGGCCGAAAAGAAATATTTCACGTTAATACCTTTGATGCTAATGGCTCTACACGGGATATTGTAAAGGCGTTGTTGGCGTCAGACTTGCCGCAAGACGTAAAGTTGCGTCTGCGTACGACTTCGCCCGTGGTGCAAGTGAGTTATTGGAGAAAATACTTTGAATCGCGAGACGGTCGCTATCGGCTGACATTTGATGATCGCATTCGATACTTTAATGCCGGTAACGGCGTTGTTCGCGGAGCCGGAAACCGGGATGATCGCAATATTGTTGAATTGAAGTATGATGTTGATAATGATGTAGAAGTGGAGCGCATTACTAATCGTTTCCCCTTCCGGTTGAGTAAAAATTCAAAATATGTGAACGCCATTCAATCCATTTATAGATTAAAAGTATAGGCAGCACTATGACAATGCTAATGCGTGTTGTGTTGCTGATGCTGGTATGTGCCAGTATCAGCGCTTGCAAACAAAAAGTCGATGAGGGCCCCTTGCGTGTGGCGTTTCTATCGCACACTTACCACTTGCACACACATAAAGATATTCAAGCTATGTTGGTGGATAGTATTAACAAGGCAAATCCAAAATACATATTCTCGCTGGGTGATGTTGTTTTGGTGAACGATGCTTACCGCTGGGAGCATGCTAAGGCATTTCATTCCGGTTTTATGTCGCCAGTTTACTACTCACCAGGCAATCATGATTTGCATAGCTTTTACGAAGTGGAGAGCCTAGAAACGAATCGCCACTATCCTCAACGGCGGCAGGAATATATTGATCAAATTGGATATGTGAATAAACACGTTCAGGATGATAGGGCAGATTTCATTCTTTTCAACTCCAACGACCCCTATGTCACAACTAAGCCTTTTCTCGATCAGGCCATCGCAAGTGCAAACCCGGACACTCCGAATTTTATGCTCACCCATCATCCCATATGGATTGATCGATTTGGTAAAAACTGGATTCAGTGGTACTGGAAGAGTATTAAACGCGAAGAGGTTGCGCCTCACCTGAAAGACTACAAACGTATTGTGGTTGGGGATGTTTCCGGTCGAATCCAAAATCATGAATTCGATGATACACCGGTTACTATGGTGGGTATTGGCAATGATGGAGATCCGATATTTTGGGTGCTCGCAACGCTTCAGGAAAACGGCGATTTTACCTTCGAGGAGCAGCATATTCAGTTGCCACTTAACCACCCTTATTTAAAGAAAAAGCACTAGGAGGTTGTCATGAAAACAAAGAAAACTTTTTCTGTTCTTTTTCTGTTTTGCCTATTTGTGGGTGTTTGGAGCCTGCCGGCCTACAGTGATATTCGACAGCAGTTGGTCGGCCAAGTGTGGAAAAAAGAAAGAGCGAATACGTTTAAAGGTGATTTAACCACGCTGTGGATGTTTTTTGAGGATGGCACGGGAATCGCTTATCAACGTTTTAATCGTAACGGTAGCATAAAGACACTCAACCATAGATTTACCTACATTATTGAGCAAAATAGAGTAACGATTCAGGAGGAAATTGATAAAGAGTGGGAGGGCTTGTACGGCGTTACGCACTGGACCTTGCAGCAGAACCAATTAATCGGTGATGTGAAGCTCGGTAAGAATCAATTGGTGTACACACCGGTTCAAATTTGAATCGCGAGCCTTGTTGAAAATACGCTAGAGTGTTGTAGGCTGAAAATGCTAGTTGCTAGCTACCCGCTCACGGTTGAAGCGGGTTTGGTGTGGCTAGCGGCATAGTTGAGTTGCTGTGATTGTTTTTAGTCTTTGGGTGAAAAGGTGAAAGCGTTGTCGTTACCCTTTGCAACCGTAAAGTTGAATGTCTGGTTTTCGCCATTTACAAAAACTATGGCTTCGTATTCTCCGTAAAAGCCCCGCTGAGAATATTGTCCTTCTGTATTTGTTTGCCCCTTAAAGTTATTCCACCAAACCGTATATATCTGGTTTTTCCACGCCGTGGCATTAGGTTTTTCTCGCCACTCTTCGGTAAATAGCGCTGCTTTTGGTGAGTAGTGAGCCCCCGCCCAAAAACCCCATAATTGAACGCCAACAGTAGCTGGATGGCTGAACATAATGGTGAGAAAGTCACGCGTGTAGTCCGCCTGTAGTTCTTCATCTTCACTGTTCACATCAAATTCCGTAACGCGAATATCAAGCTCTGGAAAGGCGGTGTTATAGCGGTTGAGAATGTTGTACACCAATTCAATTCCGGTGGGCGAATCACCAAAGTGCCCCTGCATGCCTATACCGGTAATCGGTGCTTCATTGTCGACTAGGTATTGAAGCGTATCTTCAAAATGTTGCTGGTGTACTGCATTGCGGCCGCCGGCCGAGAGAATGCTGTAGTCATTTAGGTAAAGCTTGTGGTCGGAAAGGTTGGTTCGGGCGCGGTTGAACCAGTCGACCATTACTTGATCGCCAAAGGCGTCCATTAGATAGTGGTTGTCGTAGGGTTCATTGATTACATCCCATTCATCTAGATAATTGGCTGAAGCGCTGGCAATGTCATCAATATGGCCGAGTACAGCCTGCTTGGCTTGAGGGTTGGCACTAGCCGGGTCGCCTTCAGGTAAGTATTTTTGCATCAGCTTGGGCAGGTTACGTTTAGACGGCCACACCATGACATGGCCACGGGTGTATAGGCCGTTATCGCGCAGCCACTGTAGGCCTGCAAGGGTTTGGACCTTGTTATAATTGTTACCCCACTCGCCTTCCCAGGGGGCCCACTTCAAGTCGTTCTCTGGGCCGCTTTGGTTAAATAGCTCCAGTACTTTTTCTTTATAGAGAGTGCTGTCTCTATCGTTACCCGCCAGTACTTTACCGACTGTGACAGAGCCAAAGTGATAGGCGTGCTTAAGGAGGTTGATGTCAACGGTGGCGGCGCTTGCAGGTTTGCCATCGGCGCCAATTACGGTGATTTCGAAGTCGCCCTTGCGGTGCAGCTCAATCCGCTCGCTGGCGGCGGCACGCCAGCTGGCATCTTCCGCTCGGCCTTCGTAGCTGGGGCGTGTACTGGGCAGTTGGGAGATATCGAAATCACCGTAATTATAGAGCTCCACACCGGCAATATCGAAAACCTGGACCCTACTTCCGGCACCAAAACCGAATTTTAGCTCTAGGTTACCGCCCGCTTGGGTGTCTGTGACGGTCGCTGGAAGGTAGTATTCAACCCATTCGAAGGAGGCGCTGACCTCTCGGGTAAGGTATTTGCCGTTGGTACTGATATCTTCCAGAAAAACGGTTACGAAGCTATTGCCCGACTCATATGTGTTTTCCACTGAGCGCATAAAAAAGTGTGCCAGTACCACATCACCGCTTTTCAGGCTGGTGGTTACCGGAAACATCAGTTGTCCCTTCCAGAATTCACCTGCAGGCCGCTCTACGCTGATACGTGACGCGCGGGAGAAGTCTTCGTGGTCCACTTCGATAATGGATTTATTGCCAACAGCGGCACCATCGTTTACGCCTTCCCAGAACCGAGCGTTGCCGAGGTTGCGGTCAATAATAAGATTGCCGCCCGTAGGCACGCCACCTGTGCTGGTGTTGGGCAGGATAGTTGGGGTCGAGGCTGGCGCTGTGGTTGGTGTTGCTGTTGGTTGTTGGGTGGGGGTAACAGCTCCGTTGTTAAGCCTTATATCGCCCCCGCCGCTGCAGGCGACGATGAGTAGGGACGGCAATAGAGTTGCCAATAGTATTTTTTTTATCGTCATTGTTAGGAAACCTCTTAAGCAATCTTCAATGTAAGGCTTTGCTGTTTCTGGCTCTGAGTACTTCCGTGCGCGCTGCTTGGGGCCAGAGTTCAGAGGGAGCCCCTAAATTGTACGGCGGTTTTGCGTCGCGTGTGAACTCTAACGCCAGATTAAAGCACCTTTGACGTATCGGCAAACCCTAAAGCGACCGCCCTATGCTCTGCCAATTCAACTGCTAGACTAAAAATTGGGCCTCTTATGGCTCCAGTTTGATGTGGAACGAGGACGGAAGATAGTTTGATGAAAGCTTATGGAAACACGGTGCTGGTTTTGGCTCTGCTGCAAGCCTGCCATGCTTTTGCCGAAAATGACCAAATGACAGCCGCCGATCTAATTGAAATGGATTTCGAAGATTTGGTGAATATGGATGTAGAGATCGAAAGTGCGGGTAAGAACAGCTCTAGGGCCATGGATTTACCTTACGCGGCTACGGTCATTTCTGCCAGTGAGATTCAGCAGAGTGGGGCCGCCAATATTCCCGATGCCCTGCGCTTGGCTCCGGGTGTTGTTGTGGGGCAAATATCCGCGGGTGAATGGGCTATAGGCATTCGTGGCGGTGAAGGCCGATTTTCTCGTTATGTGTTGGTGATGATCGACGGACGTATTGTCTACAACAGTGTATTCAGTGGCGTGAATTGGGACGAACTAAACCTCTCGTTAGACGATATTGAGCGAATTGAAGTGATTCGCGGCCCGAATGCAGCGTCATGGGGCGCCAATGCTGTGAACGGGATCGTGCACATTATTACCAACAAGCCGGATGCAGCGCGTGCCTCGCGGGTGAAGGCCTGGGGTGGATCGAGTGATCGTAGAGGTGTTTCTGTTTCTCATAGTATGGAAGTAGACAGTGACTGGGCATTAGGGGTGTCGGCTTTGGGGCAGCAGTGGGGTGGTATGAAAACGCTCTCTGAGGATATCTATGAGGCTCCCCACAAAAACTGGAGGCTCGCCATGAGCCTGGGTCGTGAGCTGCCGTCCTCTGCTACGCGCTTTAGTGCCGATGCCTTTGGTGTTGATCAGGTCACTGAATGGGGCTGGGACGACTTATCCTCGCTTTCGAACGTTACCCAAGACAACCAAGAAGATAAAAGTGGGTGGGCGATACAACTTGCGCACCAGCAGTCTGTGTTTGAACACGGGCACTGGAAGCTACGATTATCGGCCGACAGTACAAAAAGAGACACGGATCTCTACCAGTGGGATTCGTCTAACTATCAGCTGGACCTAGAGGTAGCAGGTAGCTGGGGCAATCACTCGCTTGCTATGGGATTGAACAACCGAAACAATGACTCTACCGCCATCACGCCGCCTAATTTCGTTCTGGCGTTGGTACCGGAAAGGCGCAAACTCAATTACTTCGGCGTGTACCTCAGTGATCGCTGGGACATCACCCGCCAGCTGGAGCTTACCTTAGCGGCACGCCTAGACGATAACGAAATTGGTAATAGCAGTTTGCAACCCTCCGCCCGTTTATTGTGGGCACCGAATGACTCTCAGCGGCTTTGGATGGCTGCTTCAAAGGCGAATACTTCTGCGTCGCGCGCCTTAAAAGACATAACTTCAGTGGCCTATACCATTGAGAGCCCGAAGCTGAGCGGCACGCCTTACCCGGTGGTGGTGGTATTGGGGCGCAATAAAGGCGACAGTGATGAGCCAAGTTTATCGGCGTTAGAATTCGGCTACAGGCAAACGTTCGAACATTTTAATGTCGATATTGCCCTATTTGATTTTGAGTATAAAAATGACGTAACCGTGGCGTTAAAGGGGGACCCCGTTCTACGTTTTAGTGCAGATTATCAGCCGCAGTATATAGAAGTTAACGGAAGCTTCAGTAATAGTGAAAATTACTCGAGTCGTGGAGGCGAGCTGAGTATGCGCGGCAAGTGGGTGGCTAACTGGGAAAGCCAACTGGCTGTATCCAGGGTGAGGCGTTTGGAAGATGATGTCGGCTGGAGTTCCAAGGTTTCTTTTTTGAATTCAATCAGCCTGGCCGAGAATTGGCAGTGGAATATTTGGCTTCGTTACAGCGATGGAGATTCGGGATCGGGAGCACAGTATTCGGCATCACGCGGATTGCCTGATGTGCATAGCTATGCCGTTGTGGATACCAATTTATCTTGGTCGGCAAGTAATAATGTGGAATTGACCTTAATCGCTAATAATTTGGGTAGCGATCATACCGAGGCGCGGCGGGAGGAGTTTGTTACAGAGTTGAGAGTTGTAGAGCCCTACGCTCTGCTGAAGGTGGGTTATACGTTTTGAGTAATACTGGTTTCGCTAAGTTACAACGCAAAACAGTAGCGACAGGCTTATGCTGGCTGTCGGCGTTGCTGTTAGGTGTTTTCACCAGCTCGTCAGTTTCAGCTGAGCCGGATATTCACGCCCTGCGCAGCGCTTATCTGTACTATTTTTCTCATTTCATTTCATGGCCCGATGACTCAGAATTCCCTCAGTCCGAATTAAATTTGTGTGTTCGTACTGACGATAAAAAAGATCAATTCCAATTAACCACAATTGACAACAAATCGTTGGGAGCCAATACCCTAAAAATCGTATTGCTGGCCCCCCGAGGGGTGAGTGCATTGGCTAGTTGCCATATGTTGTATGTGGCCGAAGAACATCGTGAGTGGTTGGCAGCTATCCGCCCAGAAATTTCCGTGCGCACGCTTTTAATAACGGAGGGCCTGTTAGATGAACGAGGCGTAATACATTTATTTATGCAAAATAGTAAATTAAAATTCAGTATCGATAACCGATCGCTGGTAGACCGAAATTTTAAAGCAAGCTCAAAATTGCTGCGGTTGTCCGTTCGTAATGGAGCCTAAATTGTATGCGGCTTAGCAACCTAACTTTTAGGTCTCGTATCGTTGTTGTTACTTTGTTAGCCACGGTAATTTCCGGTATTGCCAGTGGCGCAGCCATTTTTTGGAATTCAGATCAAGTTGCACGTTACGTGCTCCTTTCTCGAACGCAAATTGAAGCCAAAATAATCAGTGAAAATATTGCTGCCTCTGTATTGTTTGATGATTCCGCCTCCGCCAGTGAGATATTAGCAACGATCAAAGCCGATGCTGCCGTAATGCAGGCAACACTAACTAAAGAGAATGGTGAGGTATTTAGTCGCTATCAAGATATTGAGTTTCGCGAGGGCGAAGCCAACACCATTCATATATTGCGCGATATTGTATTCGAAGGTCGTACCATTGGTCACTTGAAATTTGTTGTATCAAAACAAGAAGTGTACGAGCAAAATTTTGCTAATATTAGTTTTTTAGCGGTATTGCTATGCCTTGTTTCATTGTTGGTGTATCTCCTTATTCGCCCAATCGTTGGCTCAATACTTGTTCCTCTATTAAACTTACATAACGTTACCGAAAAAATTGCCAGCACCCGAGATTACGCCTTAAGGGTACCCATAAAGTCCGACGATGAAATAGGCCAAGTGAGTCAAATGTTCAACCATATGGTTGAACAAATTGAGCATCGTGACGTGATGTTGGAAAAGCAGGTGGGGCAACGTACAAACCAGCTGGAAAAGCTGGCGGAGGAGTTTCGCTTTCGCGCGTTTCACGATAGTCTCACTGGATTGCCTAATCGTGCGCTGCTGCACGAACGTTTCGAATTTAGTGTTCAGCATGCGCGTCGATCCAATAGTTACTTTGCGCTATTGCTGCTAGACCTAGATGATTTCAAAACGATAAACGATACCAAAGGACACGAATTTGGAGATGAACTGCTTATCGATGTTGCCAGCCGACTAAAAGACAATGTGCGCGCAGAGGATATGGTATGCCGGTTGGGCGGAGATGAGTTTGTAGTGCTGCTAAACGATTTAAAGGAGGCTGAATCTGTAGGGGCCGTAGCCGAAAAAATACTGCGTAAATTGGGTGAGTCGTTTACCGTTAAGCACGAAAAAGTACGTACGGCGGTAAGTATTGGTGGCGCGGTATTTCCTTTTCACGGTGAAAATTTGAGCACCATAAAGCGCAATGCCGATGTCGCCATGTATCGTGCTAAGGATGCGGGTAAAAACCGATTTTGCCTGTTTAGTAAAGGCATGGAAGAAGATGTTAAATATCGGTTGATGATTCAAACCGATTTGCGTACCGCGCTAAATGAAAAGCAGTTGGAGGTGTACCTACAGCCCAAGGTAGACCCAGCAAGATCGTTGGTTTTGGGTTGTGAAGCACTGGTTCGCTGGAATCATCCGACTGAAGGCTTTCTTACCCCCAATAAATTTGTTCCCTATGCTGAAGAAGTAGGGATGATAGCTGAAATAGACTATTTTGTTATTCGTCGTTGTTGTGAGCTTCAAGTTGAGTGGGAGTCGATTCTTACACAGCCGATTCCGATAGCGTTCAATCTTTCGGGGCGACATTTTCATGACAATAAAATTGTTCATGTGTTGGCGGATGCGCTGGAAGAATACGGCATTAATCCAGACCTACTAGAAGCCGAGATCACCGAAGCTGTATTGATTCAAGATCCGGATAAGGCACAAAAAATTGTGCGTGAAGTTAAAGCCCTAGGGTTGGGCATTAGTCTAGATGATTTTGGTACCGGGTACTCGTCGTTAAATTACTTAAGAACGTTACCTATTGATACGGTAAAGTTGGATCGTTCATTTGTTGCTGGTATTGATACCAATCTGCAAGATAGAAGGTTAACTCGCGGTATCGTGTCGTTAGCTAAGGGCCTTGACTTACAGTTGGTTGCTGAGGGCGTTGAAAACGAAAATGAACTTGCCACCCTGCAAGATCTCGGCTGTCATTGTATGCAGGGGTATTACTTTTTGCCGCCTGCGCCAAATCATGAATTTCTTCAGTGGTATCTAAAAAATTATTCCCTTAAGCGTGCAGACAATATGTTGCGTTAGCTGTGAGTTACTTTTTCGGATTGGTAGGGTGTGCCGGTGGGATAGCTGTGGGTGCTCTCAAAACACGCGGGCTTGTTACAGGGGGGGGCGCGTAAGTAAGAGTGGCACCCTTGCCCGTCGAAGCGCGAAACCCCGGATACTTTTTTTCACGTTGACACACGACTATATGGAAGTAAAGCGACATAGAAGGCCAAAGCTAAGTCGCCACCAGCCTCTATCAGCGGCTCTTTAGATAGGGTGATTGTCCGGCGTTCTAGAAACTTCTTTGCTGGCTATTCAATAGATTCAATAGGGTAATTAACCGATGTTTAGCGTGAGTTTCTACAGCGTCTTTATAGGCCACTATATTCTTGCCTATAGCCTAAACCCGCCTAAATCGGTTTGTATTTATCGATAGCAATTATAAATGCGTTTTGTTGTTCAAAGAGGGTAAATGAAGTCAGCGATTTAGACGAGTTTTTGCTCCATTCCCACTGTTCCGCTGATTATCGCGCGGTTTTCACGTTTTGATCTATCGAGGGCTATTGACGAATAGCTGGGTGATGAACAGCCGCGTGATGTGGATATTGAGGCCATAAGACATCGCGATCACAACAATGAATATCTGTCGTTGCTGTTCCTTGGCGTGGGCTTCACGTCATGTCGGGGGGCAGGTATGGCCGCCCCTATCGGGTATAAAATTCAGTGATGATAATGTATTGGGAGCAACCATTTTGGTCGCAGTCATGTAAAATCTAGGTTATCGCTATTCGAATAATAGAGAGATTTTTGATGCCGGTAACTGCCTACCTCACACACCCCGTTTGTCTGCAGCACGATATGGGCGCAGGGCACCCCGAATGCCCCCAGCGCTTGTCGGCCATTAACGACGCGCTGGTGCATGCTCGAGTTATGGATTTTCTGCGGTGCCGTGAGGCGAAGCCTGTGGAAGTTCACCAGCTTAAGCGAGTGCATACCCGTGACTATATCGCCAGTGTGCACAGTGCTGCACCTGCAGAGGGGATGATTGCGTTAGATTCAGACATTAGTATGAACCAGTATTCGCTCGAAGCTGCACAGATGGCGGCAGGTGCAGCTGTGCAGGCGGTAGACCTTGTTATGCATGGTGAAGCAGACAATGCTTTTTGTGCGGTGCGGCCTCCGGGGCATCATGCAGAGCGCGAGCGCGCTATGGGGTTTTGTATCTTTAATAATATCGCTGTTGCGGCGGCCCATGCGCTTGAGCACTATGGTCTTGAGCGAGTAGCCATTGTTGACTTCGACGTCCACCACGGCAACGGTAGTGAAGATATTTTCAAAAATGAGCCTAGGGTGATGCTGTGTTCGTCATTTCAGCACCCTTTCTACCCCTATTCCTGTGGCCCATCGGCTGAAGGGCATTTGGTGAATGTTCGACTACCAGCCGGCACTGACAGCGAAACATTTCGGGCAGCCCTAGAAGAGCAGTGGTTTCCCCAATTACGTAGATTTAAACCGCAAATGATTTTTATTTCCGCAGGCTTTGACGCCCATCGCCGAGACCCTCTAGCACAACTAAACTTACTGGAAGCGGACTACAGTTGGGTAACGCGAGAAATTAAAAAGCTCGCGGAGCAATGTTGTGAGGGCCGGATTGTGTCTTCGCTCGAAGGCGGTTACGACCTACAGGCTTTGGGTACGTCAGTGGTGGCTCATATAAAAGTACTGTCGGGGCTGGAATGATTTTTTATAGTTGGGCCTCGCAGCACAATTGTGTGTCTACGATGGATGTAAAAGACCACAGAGTGGCCTTCCGCGCGCGCTTTATGGGAACGGCCTACAGTGTGGCCTGCTTGGAAAGGCAGCCTGCCTTCCGTTACGCAGTCCAGTCCACCTTTCATAAAGCCTTGTTAGATCGTGTAGATGCTAAAGCTAATGAATAGAGGTGCCCTCAATATTGGATTGAAATATCGATAGGCTTGCCTTTTATGGGGGTGGTGGTTAGCACCTTACTCACACTATCGAATTCATATTCTATTTTGTTGCCATTCAGGTTAACGGACTTCGGTTTTTTATCGAGCAATACCTCAATGACGGCACTTACTGTTAGTGACGGCCCCGTAAGGCTTATTTGCTTTTTGAACGATTTAAGTTGAAACACCTTCTTCTTGTTACCGTCTTGCCGGTCGATATACTCGAAAGCTGTTTCTGCACGCCCTTTACCTGGCCATGCATGCAATACGAGGTTTTCAGCATGGTTTTTCCACAATTGGGTATTACCGGTGCGTGTATGGCCTGAAACAAATAAGGAGTTACGTTTTACAAAGCGTGGAAGTTTTTCCGGCGGTGCTTCAATTTCAATGCGCTTCCCACCTTTATAGAGCATGCTGGGGTCGTCGAAATCTCGCCATTCACCTATGGGGAGGTAAACGCTACGGCGCAATGTTTCATTAAATACTGGCGCGACCAGTAGCGCATCTCCTAGGTAAAATTGATCCCACAGTTGCCAGGTGTTTTTATCGCTTAGGTGCCGATAGGCCATTGGCTGCATTAACACACCATTGTGGTGGCTCGTATTGGCAAGCGAATATAAATAGGGAAGTAATTGCATGCGGTCTTCACATACGGCGCGTAATTTTTTTTGAAAGTCCTCGCTGTAGCGCCAGGGCATACGGTCGCGGCCTTCGCCTCCACTACCGTCAAATTTTATTTCAAATAACCCCGTCATACTGCCTGCCTGCATCCAGCGTAGATAGAGATCCTCTGGAATAAACCCCTCACCGAGGTAGCCGCCGACATCGGTTCCCCAAATAGGGAACCCCATAAACGATGAGCGCATGGCGTTGGCGAAATTAGCTTGCATGCCCTCCCACGTTGAGCGCGGGTCTCCGCCCCAGATGGCGCTTAGGTAAGGCTGTGTGCGATGGAAAGCCGTACGGGCAAAAGTGAATTGGTCGTCGCCGAAGTGCTCGCGCAACCCTTGGTCGTGAATCTTCGCCGAGAGATAGGCATACTTATTCCGGCGTTCGAAGATGGGGGTGTTGTCGTGCCATAATTCATATTCAGGAAGGCGTTCGTCCAGGCGGTCAATTTTGTGTCCTTTTATGCCCAGTTGATATTGATTGTTGGTTAGAACGTTCTGGTAGGCTTTCACGGAGGGCTGGTGAGAGAGGTCGATATAGCTATAGCGGCCTTCAAACTGCTTCTCAAAAATGTTATCGCCGAAGGTGGCCGGTGATACCCAAGTCATAAATTCAATGCCGAAGTCGTCGATTATTGTTTTAGTCCACTCTTCAGGATTGGCGAATTTTTTGTTGAAATTCATTTTCGACCATTCGTGGGCGCCATCACTATAGGGGCGGTCTACAAACCACCCTGTAAAGGGGATTTTACGATCGGTCATTTTTTGTAGATCGTCGATAATTTCGGCGGCGCCACCTGAATTTGCATCGCGCCAACCAACCGGGCCAAGCGCCCATAGAGGAATTTTTTTAGGGCTTCCAATTAAATCGAAATAGGCCTTATGTATTTCGCGGCCGTCTCCACCGATGAAAATATGCCAGTCTAATGTGCCTGTTTCGTGGTGGATTTTGTTTTTACCGTTGATGGCAAAGTCGTAGCGACCTCTAGCAAAGGTATCGAAGAAAGCGCCATAGCCGAAACTGCTCATGTAAAACGCGGAAAACGCCGAAGCGTAGTTTTCGCGAAGAGCATTGGCATGGCTAACGGTATCTATCGTAATCATTCCCCCCGTGAGATCGGGTGATAACTGGTTGTCGGGTTGGAGCGGTTCAGATAATCCAAAAAAATGATCGCCCAGGTAGTGGAATTCCAGCGTCACCTGCGTGGCCCACTTTTCGTCGGCGAAAAAATGGAAACCGTTTTCGCTGGCGGTAATAGTTATGGTAAGCGGGTGTGGGGCGTTATCTTCCGCCGAGCGATGAAAGTCCACAGCGGCGGGCATGGATGCGCTCAACTGAAGGTATTTGTCATCGCGCTTTGTAATCACCCAGTTGTTAACCGTTTTGTAGTTAAAGGCGATCTTGGTGACATGCAGAATGGGCTTGTTGTTGCGATAAATTTTTATTGAATTATCGGCGACGCGCAATAGCGCTTCTCCGGATTCGATGCTGTTCGCAAAAACGACTGAAGGGGCAATCAGGCAGACAACCGTTACCCAAAGAAAACGCAAGAAACTCATAATAGGGGCACCTTTACTCATTGATTTTAGTCTCTGCGCGAGCTGGCAAGCCTTAGTGTAACGTGAACTGCGCAGCGGAAGGCTGATTGCCTTCCCAAGCAGGCCAACGCTACACTAAGGTTTGCCGGGCCGCGCCCTTCTGGGCTTTTTGTGCGAGCCATGCTTGGCGTTAAAATTTTCGCCAGGCCACTAGCATACTTATAAATATTGTTTGCGCACGAACCGCACACAAAGCCAGAGGCCAAAAGCAATTTATAGCGGTGCCCATTGGCCTTTTTCCAAAAAAGTTCACAGTTTGAGTTGATGTAGCCGTGAAAAAACAGTGGAAACTCCAGTAGCCAGTAGCCAGTAGCCAGTAGCCAGTAGCCATGTAATGAAAGCGACCTTCTTGATTTTAGGGTATTTCACATAAGTGGTTTTAGCTTCTACGCGGCTTTGCGTAGGCATTCACATGCGGCGTTAAATTTTTGGCTAGGTCACCAACATACGTGTAAACATTGCTTTGCGAATGAACCATGAGCAGTGCTAGAGCCTAAAACTACTTTATAGGGGTGTCGTTTAGTTGGGGGCGGCTATTCTCATTCGTACCCATTGGGTATGCCTGAGTGTGCTGGCTTTCGGTTTCTTTTTCAACCAAGTGGGAATAATCTTAGTTGAGAATGTCCTTCACCTGGTCTATGGGCTTCCGTTACTTTCACTTTCACACCTCCAATGACATAGGAGTATAGCCATTGCATATGAATAGTGTGCTTGTTAGTAAAAAAAACCGAAAAGCCTGTATGCTCTTAATGTGCCTGGGTGATTTAAGCTTCGAGGAGGAGTGAGCTGTTAGTGTTGCTGAAAGGTGTAGATGAGGGCATCGTAAAATACGGTATTTGTGCAACCTGTGTAACGGTGCTTTGACCGTTACACAGGTTGATTAGAGGTTACGCGCAGGGAGGACCGAAGCGGTTTACGCCTTCAGTGCCTCGCAGGAACCCGTTCTCTACCAGTGCCCAAATTGCACCAATAACGGGGATAAAACTGATGAAAACCCACCATCCGGATTTATCGCGGTCGTGCCAACGTTTTATTTGAACGGCCAAACCAATCCAGATCATTGGAACATAGAGAACAAGTATGCCAATAGTAGCCGCTTGCTCGCTTAATGCTGCACCCAGAACGATAGCGATAATAAAAACCACTGCATAAATAGCGAGCAAACTGAACCAATAATGTTTGCGTAGAATTCTTCCTTTGAATGAAAACAGAATTTCAGAAATACTAGGGGTTGCGAATTCTTCGTTTCCGCTTTCCAAGTTAGATTCTGGACTTTGATAGATGTCGTCGCTCATAAATTTTCCCTCCAAAGGGTAGTTGTGTAGTTTCTATAACGGTTACCAAGGGTTACTGGTTAAATTTAGCTCCGAGCCAAAAATAGTGTCACCTCGAAACATAAATGAGAAATCGGTCGTTACAAGTTGATTCATCTGCAAAATTTTGACTAGGCCTGTATATTTTTGATATCCATGCTTTTTATAATAGCACTCAAGTCTAGCTGGACAGAATAAGGTGTACAGCCGCAGGCAGTCGCTACTGGGGGTGTTTTTGTGTAATTGCTCAAATAGGCGTTTGGGTACACCTTGGCCCTGATATTCCGGGCGTACAACAACTCCGCCAACGCCAATTATCGAAAAGCTGTATGAGCCTGATTGCACAACAAAATGTCCGTAGCCAATATGGCCGACTGGTTTTTGGTCGTTGTCTCGCGCAATTACGTGATGTGTTGAGGGGCTCCATTGTATTTCTTTGCCTTCAATAGGGAATACTGTTTCACGCCACTGGGTAAGGTATTCCCACTCTTTTGGTGAAATGTATTCGAGCGTTTCAAGCTTCATTTACGGCTTCGGATTTGATTAATTTTACGTCATCAACAATCATAAACCATTGCCCGCCTTTTTGGGTGGGTGGTTGTGAAACAATAAATTCAGTTGTTAAGCCCATGAAACCCACAATAAACCCTGTTTCGGTAAATTCTTGGATGGGCGCATTAACGCTAACGGTTTTATTGAAATTGTCGCTCTTTACCCGTTGGTAATCGACTCGACCATCGAGGGTAATGAGAAGGCTCATATTGTTGGCTTGCCAGAGGCCCGCGAAGTGTTTTTTGTTGTCGGGAATGGGCTTGCTACAGGCGGCAAGGGAGAGCAGCAATACGATACAAAAGCAAGATACCCTTATTTTAGATTCCACTTTCCATAACTCCCTTTTGTTTTTTCTGACATATTGCGGGATCTTTTCCGAATGTTCAAATGCTAAAATAGCAAAACTTTGATTTGGATGTGTGGTTGTATTCGAGTTTGAATCGGAGGGTTGCGGGACATAGAGGGGAGGGTAAGGTAGGTGATTAGTCGGTACTTATAGATAGGAGCTTCTTGCGAAGAAGCTTTAGGGAGAGTGTTTGCACGTTTTGACCTGATACCAGAAGCTAGTATCCGTTTAAAGAAGATCGCCAACAAACGCTGCTTTCGCGGATGTATGTGCTTCTCAGGGTAAGAGTGTTGGTATTGGGTTGTAGGGTTTGTGCTTGGATATTACGTATGAGATGAATCTAACTAACGCTGCTCTCGCACATCCATGTGCTTCGCAGCGTAAGCACATCCTTGTGCAAAAAAACCCCGCTGAGCGGGGCTGAGGGTTATGGTTAGTTGGTGCTTCCTTAGAATTTACCTTTCACTACGAAAGCCACACGCCGATCGGCAACGAACCAAGAGCGCCCGGTTTCCAGTCCTTCATTGTTGAGTAGCATAATGGTCTCAGATTGAGAGTTGGTCAGGTTTGTACCTTGAACGCCCAGTTCGATATTGTCGGTCACATCGAAAAATACGGAGCCGTCGAGCTGGCCGTGATTGTCGTAAAATAGTGGTGCTTTGCTGATTACATCGCGGGTAGTTAGGAGGTATTTCGAACGCCAGTGGTAAGCCAAGCGGGCATTCCAGCGGTCTTTGTCGTAGAAACCAACTAGGTTTACAGTCTCTTTCGATTGGCCTTGTAGTGGAACACTGTCGAGTGATACGCGAATGCCAGTGTCGTTGGCATCGGCGCCAACCCAGCCAGCCTGATCGTAAGATTCTTCGTTGTTGGGTACACCGCTGGCATCGATGTAAGTGTAAGTTGCCTGTATACCAAAGCCGTCAAATACGCCTTCAAAAGCCTGTTGGTAGGCGAGTTCGAAGCCGTCCATTTTGGCGTTGCCGCCATTAACCGTGCCGTACATATCTACCTGTTGCGTTACGCCGGATGAGTTGTTCGTTACTGGTTGAAAATTACCTCCTTTAATGAAGTAATTACTCAGATTTTTGTGGAAAATTGTGCCGCTAAGTTGGCCTACATCGGAGAAATACCATTCCAGTGCCAAGTCATATTGCACAGAACCCATTGGCTCCATGTAGGGGTTGTCACCGCTACCGTTCCAGCTGCTTACATAGGCGGTTTCAATCAATTGCTCTTCAGCGGTCGGGTTTTCTTCATCCACCGGCGTCGGGCGAATCGTTTGCACCGATTCAGAGCCGAATACAACGCGGTTTTGTACATCGCCAATATCCGGTAAGGCAACCGCCTCCGCTAAGGCGAAGCGGGCTATTAGGTCGTCGGTGAGTTCTAGTTTGAAGTTAAAGCTAGGTAAGAACATTTTAAAATCTGCCTTCGCCGATTGGGCTTCGGCTGAATAGTCACCAAAACCTTGCTCGGCATTACTCAGGTAGTTAATGTCTTCCGAAGCCC
Source organism: Teredinibacter franksiae (assembly GCF_014218805.1). Taxonomy (NCBI): domain Bacteria; kingdom Pseudomonadati; phylum Pseudomonadota; class Gammaproteobacteria; order Cellvibrionales; family Cellvibrionaceae; genus Teredinibacter; species Teredinibacter franksiae. The sequence goes on from NZ_JACJUV010000001.1 coordinate 3,706,149, forward strand.
AGGGATTACCCGCCAGCCAAACTTCCATCTCGGCGCCGGTTGGGGGCTGGCCAAGTTCTGCCGTGGCATATTCGATAACACTTTGGGCCGTGATCGATGAGCCAAGCTCGGCCGGGGGGGCATCCACGGCCACCAGATCTGGAAAGCGAATGAAGCCATTAGATTCGCGGCTTAGTTCGACATAACGCAGGCCAATATTACCGGAGTAACGCAGCTCACCGTCGCCGCCAAAATCGAGGCGAATATAGAGGGCCTTATTGGTTTCAGTCGTTTCGAAGATTTGACTTTCGTCGAATACGTCGTAGACATCGTTACTGGAATAGCCTTCCCAGGAACCGCCTGCGGATGTGATGAGGTCGCGGGTATTATTTGGCGCCAGTACTGCTCGCACAAAGTCTTCGGTGGCGTGAATGGTTTTGCCTTCGGGGATATTAACAACACCGCCGCCGTGAAAGTCGGACCAATCTACGTATTCCCAATCACCCGATTGTGCGGCGTAGTCTTCATCCATTAACCAACCCGCTCGCGCGCTTGACCATTCCGGTGCAACAGAGCTCCAGTCCCAGCCGGTATCGCGAATAAGTTGTTCGCGTTTGGCGTAGCGTATGCCTGCTTTTACTGATTTAAAGAAGTTGTCGCCTTCAAATTGATAGGTGCCGTCTATGGTTGCGGCTGTGGACTCACCTTCTGATCGCTCGTATTTGTCCATGGCGGAACGCCAGAAGTAGGAGTTAGGGTCGTTATAGTAATTGGTGTCCCCTGCGGGGTCGTTGCTGAAGCCTGGATATATGGCTTCGAAATAGGGGTTGCCATCACCGTCGACAGGTACATCACCCGGATAGGTGGTGAATAGGTCGGGGTTTGCATCTCTATATCCATGCCAGGGTTCTATCAGTGTCAGCGTTGGTGTTTTACCTGAAGTATCGTAGTTCTGAGAGGCGAAAGAGCCTAGGTGGATAACCAAATCATCAACGGAGGTTTCAGCATCGATATATTGTAGGTCGGCCTCCAGCTCAAGATTGTCACTGGCATGCCATTTTATATTCAGTGACATGTCTTCAATCAGGTTACGCGTGTCTTGAACTCGGCTGTCGGTCTGGAATTTGTGTCCAAACTGAGGGCGGGAGTTGGTGCCCCAAGTACGGGAGGCGTGGTCCACGTTTCCGCCGGATACACGCCAGCCGTTGTGGGTTGGGCCGCCCCAAACCAAGGTGCCTGATTCAAATAGGCCGTTTTCGTCAAAGGCTAGTATGTCGGTTTCAGGATTGCCGGTATCGAGGGCTGTAGATTCTCGGCGATCAATATCTTGAAATCCGCCTTGATATTTAAGTGCCTGTTCATGCCAGGAAAGCTGTGCTTCAGAGCGGATGTAATCCAGGGTAACTTCTACAGTATCATTAGGATTGGCCCATTGTAGAGAGGTGGCAAAGCCCTGGCGTTCACGATCATCGGTTTTCATTAAGGCGTTGGCCGCATTCGGAAGCCATACTGTGCCATTGTTATCGACGCCTTCAAAGCTTTCGGCTCCTGGAATGTTGCGTGCCCAGTACTCTACATAGGCATCACTTTGAATGCCGTGGGATTCGCCCACTAGGGTGGAATCAGCAATATTCAGTAACAAGCCAAACTCACCCAGATCCGTGTCCCAGCGATCGCTGAACAGCCCTGAAAAAGTGGGGCTCCATTCTTCGGCGAGGTCACCATAGGAGTAGTCAATAGTGAAGGCTGCTTGGCGATTATCACTGTCGAAGGGTTTGCGGGTGTGCAGGGTAATGGTGCCCCCTATACCGCCTTCAATCATATCCGCCGTCTGATTTTTAAAAACTTCCACTTTTCCCATAAGCTCGGGTGGCACATCTTGGAATGACAGGCCTCGGCCAGAATTGGCTGTAAAAGAGTCGCGACCATTAAACTCTGAACGGGTTTGAGTCATGCCTCGAATGATGGCGCCAGAACCTTCAACGCTGAAGTGGTCGGGGTCGTCTGGACCCGCAAATCGTTCTACGGCCACACCGGGCAGACGTTGAATGGCTTCGAGTACCGAGCGGTCGGGCAGGCTGCCAATATCCTCAGCCGAGATGGCGTCGACAAAAGTATCGGCTTCGCGTTTTATATCTTGGGCATTCTGCAGATTCACTCGGGTTCCACTGACGACTACCTCCTCGAGCATGTCTGCGTCGTCTTGGGCATTGGCCTGATAGGAGCCAAGGGCGGATGTGAGTACGATGAGTGAAGAGGCCAGTGCTATGCTTTTTCGGCTATGAATTTTGCGCATTTTATTATTCATGGAAACTCTCTTTTGTTATGGAATAGATCTAAGTACTGGAGCATTTATGAATGCGCCCTTAAGGCTACGGCCCCTCAAGGGTGGTTTGTGCGGCTCCAACTGCCAACATGAAGTGATGGTGATCTCCTAACTACAGGTAGCGAGCGTTTTTCCGGTTCTTCGGCCGGTTATTGGGTAGGTGACGAATTGGATTTTACGGCGTTCTAGTATACAAGTCTATATGATGATTTTTGCGCCGATTGGTTTGGGCTAGGTGAGGACGCCTGCTGAGACCCTGCGGGCAGGGGGTTGCTTTGAAGGGTGGTCCATTATGTCTGGAGTTTATGGGGCGCTATGGTTGTATTGGTTCTTACCTGAGGAGGCTCTGTCGGGGTGATGTGAGTGTTTACTCCGGCACCCACTCCAGTAGCTGGATAGCTGAGGGGGTAGAAGCTTTGGCTTGGGCGTCGTTGCCGTCTTGCTGGTTAACTTTCTGCAGCAACATATTTGCGCGTTTGTGTTTATTCCATTGTTGCGGGTCGATGCTAGGTTCCCATGCGCCTAGGTTTTCGCTCGTAAGAAAGCGGTGCCGCCACAGCGGGTTGTGCCAGTTGTCTATTGTTGAAGCAATAACTCGGCCGCTGTGGAAGTCATCGCGGTATATCAGGTGGATAGGCTTGTGTTCGGTGTCGGGGCTTGTTTCTACCAACAATGCTGCGCGCGACCACGGTGGGCGCTTGGTGCCTATACCGCTCAGGGTAAAGTTTTCCGGGGCAGGGGCAGTTGAGACTTCTTGCCAATGCCCATCTTGCATGAATAAAACTCTATAGCGCGGGCTGGCATTGGGGGTGTCGGCCCAATAGCTGGCAATGAACGGGTTGCTGTGTTCGTCGGCCGCGACCACCGGTGGGTTCATTAGCTTGTGATTTGAGGGATATGTTTTACGACATGAGCATTGCTCAATGTGATCGGAAGTTGATAGTGGTTGCCGATGTCGGTGAGCCAGGTTTTACCCCCGTCGTTTGAGCGTGCTTAGGCGATATCGTGATTACTGGCCACATCTGGGTTTTCTCTCCAAATCCACGCTAGATGAACAACGCCCCTGGCGTCTATGGCCATATCCCAATATGCGCTCCGCTGGCCTTCCCCATCAATTAGCGCGCTGTGTAGTCGCTGCCATGTTTGCGTGGCAACATTGTATTGGTTCATTACCAGCGTACCGCGTCCTGAGCCACCGTCCCGGTATTGGAATAAAAGATCGCCCGATGGCAGCTGGTAAAATTGCGGGTAAGTTACACTTTGGTCAAGCGTTTGGGCCATGGGCTGGCGTTTCAATTCAAGCCCGCCGGGCTCAATGCTACGAGCATAGTTGAGAGGGTTGTTGTGGTGGTCCCAGGCAATATGCAGAAAACTATCACCATCAACCATAAGGCTAATATGGTTGTGGGCGTCTACTACATTGCCGGAATACGGGGTAATGTATTTTTGCCAGTTTGTTGAATCGGATTGACGTTTGGCAACGACCAATTGTGCCTGCGCATTGTAATAGGCCGCGTATTGAACATTCCCGTGGGTGTAGAGTGTTTGTCTTGCGCCCGCCAACACGTTAACAGAGCTTCCTGCCCAGGCATTTTTGTCTATGGTGATAACGCGAGCGCCTGCGGTAACTTTCTGGGCCGCTTTCTCTGGATGTGTGCAGCCAAAGAAACACGGCACTATAAGGGATAAAAATATGAATTCGATTATTCGCTGCATTAATAGTGTTTGGCAGGATTAGGCGCGTGTTTGATTATGATTCAAGACAGTTGCAATGTCTTGCTGTATCTTTGTTGGACAATTGTTTTGGTGGTCTAGAATTCTTTGTCGGGTTGTATTTACACATGAAAAATTATGGCTTATTAACGATTATGCTGCTTATTGTGGGGTGTGATAACACCGCGCAGCCAGACGCTTTATCATCACACCATAGCGAAATCGCAGCTAAGAATGTAGAGCTGTTGATATTGGAAAATTCACATGTGAGCTTGGCCGTATCACCACAAATGGGTGGGCGGGTGTTGGAGCTTTCTCTTAATGGCAAACCTAATATATTGTCCGTTGGTGATGCTGTGGCGTTAAAGCCAGAACCCGAGGTAACCGCTAGCGCCGACAATATCGCCTACCTTGGACATACTGTTTGGTTGGGCCCGCAGTCGGAATGGTGGAAGCATCAGCAGGTAAACTCTGCTCGTCGCGATGCCGCTGCAGCCTGGCCACCGGACCCTTGGTTGGTGCAGTCAAAAAATACAGTCGTGGGTCACAGTGAGCGGTTAGTTGAGTTTGCAGGGGTGCCTAGTCCGGTTTCTGGCGTGCAACTGAATAAACGTTTTTCACTTGACCCTATACACCCATCACGGGTAAAGGTTGCCGCGGAAGCTATTAATATTCATGAAACAGAAAATGTAAGCTGGGATATTTGGTTTAACACTCGTGTGAATGCGGGAACAAAGGTGTATGTGCCGGTAGACGAGGAAAGTTCGTTGCGGAAACAAACACCCTTTTCCGATTCTGCTAGCCCGCTAACCTATGCGATAAAAGATAACCTGTTTACTTTGCTAACGCCTCCGCCAGATGCAGGGAAAAATGAACGCAGTGGAAAGTTTTTTATTCAGCCCTCGCAGGGCTGGCTGGCGGCCTTTAATGATGACCAGTTGCTTATTATTCAGTTTCCTTTGTTAGATAAAAGCCTCATCCATCCGGAACAAGGCCACATTGAACTTTATATGCAGTATACCGGGGACAAGTCAGAGCAGGGTTTATTGGAGCTTGAAGTGCATGCGGCGTATAAAACTCTTCAGCCTGGTAAGCGTATGGCGGCCGAGGAAACGTGGATATTGTTGCCTTATTTAGGTGGAAATGACGAGGCGAGTCGGCTGTCATTTTTACAGCGGGAAATAATTCGTCTGGGTGCCCTGTATTAGAATGTTGAGCTTACCTGTTACCTCAATAATAAAGCTGACCTGTGTTTTAGGCAGAGCCTGGGGCCTTTGCTGCCGGGCCGTGTAATAAAACTGATTGCCCGTGTCCACTGGCAATGGCCTCACCATCACCGCTTTGTGTTCGCGTAAGTTTCCTCGCAATCTTGGTCTGTGCATTGGCAAGCGAGGTGTTCCTGGTTTGTACTGATGGTAAAGACTGGCCGTGAACACCTGTGGAAACAGTGAAAGCTGCGCAGCCGTTTGCCAAGCGTTTCATTTTCATCGTTTAACCCCTAGGGATTAAATTGGGCTGCTCCTGCGCATGGCTTGTCAACCCGCCAGAACGAACGGGCGCCGGTATACCCAGCAGTCTAGGAAAGCTAGCTTCCCCATGTGTCAGTGCTATCGATTATGGGTTGAGGCCCCGGTACTTCTTGCTGCTCGTGAGTTGACCGCCAGGAATAGGCCGCCTTCGCACAGCTAGTCACGTCGTATAAATACGCTTTCTGGCTGAAGTTGGCGTCATATCTTGCATCGATACTTGCGGGGAATCGCGCCGTATGCTCATGTCGGTAAAACTTACATATAATGCGTTTAGGTATTTCAAGTTATTGATATCTAAGGTAAAAATATTTGGCATAAATAGTGTATGTAACAGTGCGGCTTGGCACGGTAGCCAACGGATTGATGGAGAATTTAGGTGATGACAATGAAGAAGCTCTTAACGGCGTTTGTAGGCATGATTTTGGTCGCTCAGGTAAGTGCCGCCCCTCTGGATTTTTGGGGTACGGAAGGCTGGGTGCAGGTTGATGATGATGAAGGTGTTGCCCGTAACGGGTTTGTCGACCCAGGTTGGGGAGGTCAGGATTTTGATGCCGAGTATCTCTACTACCGAGTAGAAGGCAGCACCCTGCATTTGGGTATTCAGGCTGGTTACGATCTGGTAGATGGGCATGTAAGCGCTTCGGGTCGCGATTATTATGCCGGTGACCTGGCACTTAGTTTTGGTGGTGATTTTGATTACGCGCTGGATTTTGGTCTGTTGACCAAAGACTACGATCTAGATCTTGTGGATGCTGGTAGCGGCACGGGTGTTGATGCTGCGGGTCTATATTCTGGCGTAACCTGGAATAACGATATCTACTTTGACGAGTCGGCTCCTTTTGCGATGACGGAGGGCTCTCTGGTGGGTGGTGCTTTGATTGGTACAAGTGCTGACTATGTTGCTTCTGCCGACAGTTACTTCCGTACGGCGTCTATTGACCTCAATGTATTGGGGCTAACTGAAGGCTTCGATCTGGGTATGCACTGGACAATGTCCTGTGGTAATGACGTTGTTGAGGGTGTCACCAGCGTTTCGGTTCCAGAGCCAAAGACTCTGATGCTATTCGCCATTGGCTTTGCAGGGTTGATGATGCGACGTAAATTCGCCGACGCTTAATAGCGAACGGCGACGAAAAACCGGGTGTTTTCTGAACACCCGGTTTTTTTGTGGCCAATTTTGACCATTTAAGCTATCTAATGAGCGACAGTTTTTTTCAGATGGCTGTGAATTCAGCTACAATACCGTCCTGACCCATTCCCACCTGTTGCAAGAAACATCATATGACGAAAGTTTGTGCCCTTTTGGCGGGGTTATTACTTGCCAATACCTGCTGTGCCTCAATCGCTGATTACTTTAAAGACGATGATGGCCACACGAAATGGCAGCATGTCGCCAATTTTTCTGGCGCCATCTTAATCACGCTACTCAGCATCACCCTGATATTCCTATTCTTTAGTTACCGTGCTAGCCGCAAGGCGAACAATGCCCTGAGTGAGATACGTAAAGATTTGGAAATTCGCGTTCAAGAGCGTACCGCAAACTTGGCGCAATCTAACCAAGCGCTGGAATCTGAAATCAGCGAGCACCGCGCTACCATGTCGCGCCTGCAGGATTCCCAAGGCTATATCAAGAGCATTGTCGATTCGATGCCGCTGATGCTGATTGGTTTGAATCAGGATATGCAGATCACGCAATGGAACAGTTCATCTGAAAAGGTGACGGGCGCCAAGCGCGAACAAGTCTTAGGTAAAAATTTGTGGGAAGCCTACCCTACTATTACGCTATCGCGTGACCAAGTGCAGGAGGTGATCAAAACCAAAAAGACTACCACTCTTAAGCACAGCCAGCGTGGGCAGTACTATTTTGATATTACGCTTTACGCTCTGCACAGCAGTGCAGACGTGGGCATCGTTATTTTACTGGAAGACGTTACCAGTCGAGTGAAATCCGAGAACAGGCTAATCGAGTTGGATAAAATGGCGTCTATGGGCGAGCTAGCCGCCACCATGGCCATTGACGTGGGTAGGCCACTCAAAAACATTATGGATAACCTGCAGTGTTTGCAATCTTCCTGTGCGGGTGACAAAGCTGATGCAAACCTCACGCGATGTCTGGATGCGGCCTTGGAAGATGGGCAGCAAGCCAATGCTATTGTGCATAATTTGGTGGATTTCTCCTTAAATCAGGGGGGGCAGTTACAGTTGTCCTCCATTCCTGAGATTCTGGATCACACCATAGAGTTGGCGGGTGAAATCATGTCTAGCTCATCCGGGCTAAAGTTCAAGGATATCGAGCTGCAAATAAATTATCAGGACGATATCAGTCGGGTTCCCTGTCAACTAGCTGAATTACAGCAGGTGTTCCTCGGTATTTTCCGCCATGCTTGCCACGCACTGAGCCAGTGTGAGCGCGATCATTTTTCGCCGCTGATATCTATCGATGTTAATGAGTTTTACGATGCTATCTGGATTAAGGTTAATCACAATGGCAAGGGGCTCTCGCCCGAAGAACAACAGAATATTTTCGAGCCGTACTTCGTTGATGAAGCGGGACAGCAAGTAGCAGGCGTGAGCTCCCAGCGCTTATCGTTTGCACATTTTGTGGTAACAGAGCACCATCATGGTCATATGGCGGTTACTTCAGATGTGGATGTTGGCACTACCTTTCACGTGCAAATGCAAATTCGCTAAGTGCAAATGACGGCAGAAGGGTTAACTTCCAAAGCTCTTCTGCCCTTCCCTCATGTAAGTGTTCACTTCTTGTGGGCCTCAATTTCGACCGTTTACTCCTCCGATAAGATTCCCGGCAATCCAAATCACGTTTCATCCGTATAACCTACGGGAAATAAACTTAAACTGAGAGATTCTTAATGAAAGTGGATGACATTTTAAAGCGACACTGGTTAACAGGAGCTGTGATTGTTTTACTCAGCATGTTGGCAGCCCCGGTATTGGCTGGTGGCAATATCCGTGTTGTGGTAACCGATGTCGATAGCCATCGCCCTATCACTGAGAGTGACGTTACGATTATTTCCCGCGATGGACAGCAGCGCACTTTTAAGGCCGATGAGGATGGCGAGCTACTGGTACAAGAGCTGGAAGCAGGGCTCTACGAAGTGCGTATTTCCCACCCAGATTACTTCGTTGACAGGCAACCCAGTGTGCGAGTGGTTAACGCCAAAACAACACCGCTGAATATCGCCTTAAATGATGCGCGGGGAAACCTCGAAGAAATGCTGGTGCAAGCGTCGAAAACGCGCGTGGATGTATTGAGCGCGGTGAGTAGCACTAGTGTTGACCGCGAAGCCTTGCGCAGTGCCGCTGGTGGTGGTGGTGATGTACTGCGCTCTCTCGATGGCTTGCCGGGCTTGTTCTCTGGTGGTGAGTTTTCCAGTTACACCGTGCGTGGCAATGGGCCACGCAATAACCTCATACTGGTTGATGGTATTCCATTCGCCGATGTTGTGCATTTTAGCGATGCTTTTGGCGAGCAAGAGGATTTAGAAGGCGGCGGTCGTTATTCGGTATTTGCACCTAATGTCATTGCCGAAGCAAAATTCCAGCCCGGAGGTTGGGGGCCAGGTTATGGTGGTCAAGCGGGGTCTCTGCTTCAGTTGGATGTGGCAGAGGCTAACAACGAGACACCATCGTCTACTGTTCGTTTTGATGTTGCAGGGCTGGAGGTAGGTTACGACGGCCCTAGTTATATACACGACAAAACATCTGTGCTGTTTTCTGCCCGCAGTCTGGATTTCACTCAACTATTTGAAACTATAGGCTTGGACGATTTAGGTGAACCGAGACTGACAGATATTATTGTCAAAACGACAACGCAGCTCACCAACGACAAGTTTAATTTTTTGCTGCTCGACTCCTCGGAAGATTATTTACGCACAGTCAAACATGTTATTGCGTCGGATGAAGACGAAATTGGCGATTATGCCAATGCCGGTTTGGCGCAAACTGAACGCAGTAACCGTTTGTGGGCTTTCACTTGGGAACATTTGACCGCTAATGATGGCGAGGTAGGGCAGCGCTTGTATCATCGTTCATTTGATGAAGAAGCGGCATCGGGAGAGGCTTACCCAGATTTGGTTCCACAGGGTTCCCCTGAAAATGAAGTGCCGGTTCGTCCAGAGCTATTGTTATCGACGCACAGCGAAACTGAAATGGGCTACCGTCTCGATTATCGGGTACCCAACATGCTGGGTTATTTTTCTACTGGGCTGCGCATTGCCAATATTGAACGTGATATGGGCCTAGAGTTAACCGACAACTGGATTCGGTACACCTATAATTATTACGATTCTCGTCCCTCTGCAGATGCACGCTACATAGAACTTACGCCCGAGACAACTAATAACCAGTTCCGTGAATCGGCGACTAATTACACGCTTTATGTCGATCAACAGTTAGAGACCGGTGATTGGGAGTGGCGTGCGGGATTGCGTTACGACCAAGACAACTTTGCCAACGAAACGATTTTCTCTCCGCGGCTAGGTGCCACCTGGTTGGCGAGCCAGAACGTACGTATAACCGCAACGGCCGGGCGATATCATCAGGAGCCCGATGCAACCGAGCGGGCTAGCGATGCCAGCAATGCAGACCTCAAAAATGAATTGGTTGACCAGCTTAGTGTTGGTTTTGCTTATTCGCTTTCAGACAGTCTTGAGCTGTTCGTAGAGCCCTATTACCAGAGCTTAACCGAATTAATTGTTGAGCAGGACGGTACACGTCGAACCTTGGCGAATACCGGTGAAGGGCGCTCCTATGGTTTGGATACCGCGCTTACGCGGGTGTTCGACAATGGCTGGTCGGCTGACGTGACCTATTCCTATAATGATTCCACGGTAAAAGATTCAGCCGATGGTGATTATTACGATGCGGATTTTGGCCGCCCCCATAGCATGAGTGTTGGCGGTATCTGGGAAGCCAATGCACGCTGGAAAATTTCCAGCCGTTGGAAGTACGCCTCTGGCCGCCCCAGCGATAGCTATGTAGTACATGAGAACGTGTTGGGCGATGATCAGCCGCTGCGTTATTCACGAGAAACAGTGGCCTTTAATACTGACCGTTACGACAGCTACAACTCACTGAACGTGCGAGTGGATTACCGGAGAGCGTTTGGGCGCACGAATGTTATTGCGTTTGTGGATGTGATTAATTTACTGGGTTCCAGTAACCCGTCCAATACCGGTTTCAATGAGCGCAGCGGTGAAGATATTGCCGAAGAAGGCTCCGCTGTGCCCGTGATCGGATTTAGGCTGGAATGGTAATCGTACAGCCTTTCTTTTGATTTCGACGTTCTGTAGATTATTTTTTTTGGTTGACAGAACCCGAAGTGAAACAAGCTGAGGCGCAGCGATACGCCTCAGTTCGATCCGGTTAATGATCTAGGTCGCAAACTCTGCAACTTGATAGTTTTTAGTTAAGGATTGTTGTGTTGTGGCAGGAACGGGGTCGTAATGACTAAATTCAAGGGTGAATGAACCCAAGCCTCCCGTCATCGATTTTATTCTCGATTGATAATCAAAAAGTTCAGACAAGGGTAGTTTTGCGCTGATTTGAACTTTTTGTTTCTGCGTTGGCGTGGCGTCGGTCACCATCCCCCGATGGGCGGAAATATCGCCGGTAATATCACCCATATTATCGGAGGGGGCAATGATAGTGACATTGACAATCGGCTCAAGTACCAGCGGTGCCGCCTTCGATACCGCATCCAGAAACGCCTTTCTTCCTGCGGCAACAAATGCTATTTCTTTGGAGTCCACGGCATGATGTTTGCCGTCAACAAGTGTTACTCGCACATCCTGTAACTGAAAACCCGCGACCGCTCCTTCTTCTAATATATTTCGAATACCCTTTTCGACGGCGGGAATATATTGCCCGGGCACTACGCCGCCGACAATGTTGTTGACGAACTCAAAACCTTCACCCCGCGATAGCGGTTCAATTTTGAGGGATACCTCGCCAAACTGACCTGCACCTCCCGTTTGTTTTTTGTGACGGTAATGGCCCTCGGCGGGGCGAGCGATGGTTTCTCGATAGTCTATGGTGGGTGGTTGTGTATCGACGGTTATGTTGAAAACGGATTCCATTTTTTCCAGCGCGATACGCAGGTGGAAGGCGCCTACGCCCTGAATTATAGTTTCGTTAAGGTTTAGCCGGTGTTCAATTTTTAGGCTGGGGTCTTCAGCGGCAATTTTTTTCAGCGTTTCCGAAAGCTTTTGCTCGTCGCCTCGGCGGGTTGGGCGAATGGCCAGCCCATACATGGGCGCCGGGAATCTTAGCGATTTAAGTTGGATGTGATCTTGCTCGTGAGAATCGTGCAGCACAGAGTCGAAATCGATGTCATCCACTTTCGCAATAGCACAGATATCGCCTGGAACAGCGCCGTTAATCTCTTCTCGTTTGCCGCCCTGTAATTTGTACAGGTGGCTGGCTTTAAAGGCCTTTCGTCCGTCTCCTAAAAATAACTGGCTGTCTGGGGTAATGGTGCCTTGGTGTACACGCATTACCGCCAGCTTCCCCATAAAGGGATCGATGGATATTTTGAAGACGTGGGCGAGAATATGATCATCGGCTTTTTCCGACAGTTCCACCGGTGTATCACCGTTCAAAAATAGCGGAGGGTTGCCCTCGGTGGGGGTTGGCATTAGCTGCGTTAAAATACGCATCAGTTCTGCAATACCGGCGCCGGTTTTTGCCGATACAAAGCATATTGGGATTAAGTGCTGGCTGCGCAGTGCCTGCTCAAAGGGATCGTGCAATTGCTCTGGTTTTAGCGCTTGACCCTGCTCCAAATACAGGTTCATTAATACTTCATCTACCTCCACCACCTGATCTACAAGCGCATCGTGTGCCTGGGTAACCGTGCAAAATTCGGTGTCAGTTTTTTTCGGTTCGAAATAGCAGTCTACAACAGCTTCATGGCCGGGCACTGGCAAATTTAATGGTAGACACTCGCTGCCGTAGCGTTGCTGTATTTCTCGGACTAATCCAGAAAGATCTTCTTCGGCTGCATCAATTTTATTGATAATGATGAGCCGGCATTTTTCGCGTTTTTTGGCTACATCCAACATGCGTTCAGTGACCTGCTCGATACCGGCACTGGCATCAATAACGATAGCAACGCTCTCAACAGCGGGAAGGATGCTGATGCTGCGGCCGACAAAGTCTGGATATCCCGGAGTGTCCAATAGATTTACGTGTGTTTTATCGGTATCAAAACTGCAAATGGAGGTTTCTACCGAATGCTGTAATTGTTTAGATTGGTTGTCGTGATCGGTGACGGTGGTGCCACGCTGAATTTCGCCAAGTGTTGGTATGGCGCCGGCTTCGAATAGTAGTCTCTCTATAAGTAATGTTTTTCCGGCCCCTGAATGACCGGTAACCGCAATATTTCGAATGGACTCTGTGGTGTTCATAACTATTACCCTAATGTTGAATTATGTGGATTCTGGATGGGGTAAAACATTATTCCTGGCCAGGTGGACGGTCATGCGTTGCTGAAAGCACAAGTGCAGAGGGAGGGTAGATCTCATTTCGGTCATCGTGACCTCCGGAGAATGATTGGGTGTGTAGTGAAATAAATTTAGGTGCGTCTTGATCGCATACCTAAAGAAAAAGTTGGTTTTTAATATTAGCTATTCGCCATTATTCACCGCTGCAGACGGCTTAAAGTGACTTTCAGTTTGCCGGAATAACCGCCGAGAGCGTTGACGGATATCAAAGTTTTTTTGAAGTAGGAGGCGGTTGTTTTGGATCTAGATATTTCAGTTGGCCTAATTGACCAATTGGCTGGCTATTTTTACTAACTATTAAAATGGCAGTGGCGCGGAATTCTTTCCGATAAACTCCGGTTTTATAAAACTACAATGAAAACAGTGGGTTACGGACTTTTAAAAAGTTGGCACACTTCCTGATATACCTAGCGTGTGTGGTTGAAACGCTTATTCGCATCGCTGGCCAAGCCCACATGATCGGAACGCCGGTGAATAGAACTCAGGAATTATTATCAGGAGATATGTCATGAAAACTTTGGTCAAAAAATTTGTATATGTCGGTGTATTGATTGCGTTATTTTCCAGTGTAAATGTAATGGCACAAGCCGCAGAAGTAACTGTGCCGCAGGTTGGTGGCAGCGATAAAGTGGCCGTTGGTACTGGGCTTATTTCTGTTGCCCAAGACAAAATGGCCGAGATACGAGTAAAGATTGAGGCCGTTATTGTGGAGGATGTGTCCAGCCGAGGTGTTGTAACCTCTGTTGAGCTTCCTCGCGGCAATGATCAAAAAATGGTTGTGAATTATCGACAGACTTTGGCCGCAAACTAGTAGCCCAACCGATGCCTTTTAGTCGCTCGCAATACAGTAAAATCGAGAGTCTCTCTTTTACTGTATTGCGAGCGACTTTTTTTGTTCATTGCTCAGTTTGAATGTGTTACGGCTGCATTAACCTAAGCTGTGAGCTGTGAATACAGGCTTGCTACTTGCGTTTAATTGGAAAAAAATAAATCTTTACGAGTTACTGCCGGGCAGACGTTGTTAAAAAGTCAGGCCTTTTAGTGGTTGTTGAAACGGCTACAGAAAACTGGACGGAGGTTATGGTATTGACTGGTGATTTCAGTTAATGCTGATAACAGCTGGGCTCCCGCGGGCAAACGGCTCCCCTTGGGCAAATAAGCCGCGCTTCACCTTCAATGCCTCTGGATACCCAGGCGATATTTAATATGCGCGCCGTGGTGCTCAGATCGTTTTTGATGGTTCTAGGGATGGGCGTGGAGCCTCCGCTGGTAACACAGGTTTGCTTTAGGCTGTTGGCGAGGTCTAGCGCATTGCGCCCCTGCGCTTCGATAGCGTGGTTCAGGTCAATACCCGCGCAGAGTACATGATTGTTACCCGCTAAATCGGCTACAGCGATAGATTCACAACAGTAAATATGTGGCTCGCCATTGACGTTCATAATCGAGATTTGTGAGGCCGTGCCCTCGGCGGGAACCTCTATCATGCGGAAAACCGACCAGTGATGGCAGGGGTCTTTAACTTCACGCATATTTCCCCAAGGCAGGGGTATGCCGTTACCGCGGTAAACGGCTTTTAATTTGCCGGGGGTGTAGGCATCAAAGTAGTGCCAGTGAGGGTAAGGCGATACCGCCGTCATTCGGCGCATGGCGACCGCTTCAGAAACCTCTACTAATTGTGCTGTGTTTATCTCATAGCCTTGCCTGTCGAGTAGGTGGCGGAAAGGTACCTTTGGGCACAGTAGCGCGCCAGCAAAAAAACTGCATTCAAAATCCCGCCAAGCATGGAGAATATCCTGTGGGTTGATGTTGGCTGAGGGGTTAATGTCATTATCATCTTCGAGCAGCGTTGAGGCCTGTCCGTGGCCCGCTATTAATACATTTTTAAAGGTGTCTTTGTCGTGAAGAATGCAGTGGCCAATGTGTACAGCTAGGTCGTATTTGAAACGTAAGGGTCTCTGTTTTAGTGCCAGATTCACGTAAAGAGTATTAGGGGGCGAATAAAAAGACGTAACAATGGCAGCCCGTTCGTTGTGCAGCTCGCTTTTCACGGCCTCGGGCGTTTTATCAAACCATTGAATCGTCATTCCCATGGTTTTAACTATTTCAAGTAGGTCTGCCGTATTCAGCGGCAGACGCTTCTGGCCCACCTCCTCAGCCGCGCGCTCTAAATCGGGAAAATGATTTTGATGGTGTTCTTGATGGGCGCGAATGAGTAAGTGTGCAAATTGGCGCCCGGTAGTACCGGTTTGTGAGAGTAGCTCAGGGATAGCGATTTGTAATATTTCATTGGAAAACAGGAAGTTGGGTTCTAGTGCTATGCCACTAATGCCGCCGCGGCTGCCTTTCACCGGGGTAATGGCCTGTTCTTCCGGTACGTCATCGAGAAACCAGCTCATTTCTTTTTGGAACACCGAGGCAATCACCTCAAGCATGGTCTCACTGGGTACGCGTTTGCCGCGCTCGATCATCGAAAGGTAGGAAACCGACGGCGCGGATTCAGCGTTGATTTTTACGCAGCGTGAGGACAAGTCTTCCATCGTAAGGTGGTTTCGCTTACGTAGATTACGTATTTTTGTGCCGAGGAAGTGAGCCTTCCTCATCAGGCTTTTTGTGTCCTTCATTTTGTAAAATTTACACTGTGTAATTTCTATTGTGAAATTCTAGTTCACTCTCACCTACACTGCTTATCATGCAACGCAGCAATGTCGCTACTCTAAGCTTAGACGAGTAAATAAGACGGCTTGCGTATATGGATTACGACAAAAGTAACATTTTGTTATTGAGTATTACACAGGTGTATACGATGAACATTCCGCTCGAAAATAGCTGTTTCATTAATGATAAGTTCTACAAATTCATCAACGATGAAGTTTTACCCCTGCGTTCAATGAACGTAGCAAAGTTCTGGAATGGGCTCAATGATTTGGTCGACGAGCTGGCCCCCCTTAATCAACATTTGCTGCAAACGCGTAATGAGCTTCAGGCAAAAATTGACGGTTGGCACCGAGACACCAGTAACGAGGGATTTAGCCCTAAAAACTACCGTCAATTTCTATTGGATATTGGCTACTTAGTGGAGGAAGGTGAGGATTTTTCGGTAACAACTGACGATGTTGACGAAGAAATATCGGCCATTGCCGGACCGCAACTGGTTGTACCGCTAAAAAATGCACGTTTTGCGCTAAACGCGGCTAATGCTCGCTGGGGTAGCTTATACGATGCGCTCTACGGTACGGATGCGATTCCCCACAGCGAAGGATTAAAGCCCTGTAGCCGTTATAACCCTGCGCGTGGCAACCATGTCATTCAATATGCGAAAGAATTTCTCGATGAGGTCTTCCCTTTGGCCTTAGGTTCGCATTTAGATGTCACCAGTTACATTGTGTATTACCAGCATTTACTGGCTTTTTTCCCCGATGGAAGTAAAACCGGGTTAAAAATGCCTCGTCAATTTGTCGCCCTTTGCGGACATAAAGATGACCCAGAATCGATTCTGCTCTGCAACAACGGCTTACACGTCGAGGTTCAGTTCGATCGCAACGGCAGCATTGGTTGCCATGACCTTGCGCACATTCAGGATGTTGTCGTTGAAGCTGCAGTAACCACCATTATGGATTGCGAAGACTCCGTAGCGGCGGTCGATGCCGAAGACAAAATTGAAATTTACCGTAACTGGCTTGGATTGATGGCGGGCAGCTTGATGGCCTCGTTTGATAAGAATGGCGTGACCTATACTCGAAAATTAAATCGCGATAGATATTTCACCTGCCCAGACGGCGAGGAATATCGTGTGCCTGGGCGCGCACTGATGCTGAATCGAAATGTGGGCCATTTAATGGAAAGTGATTTACTGCAAACCCGTGATGGTCATTTTGTGCCAGAAGGCATTATTGATGCTGTGATTACAGCACTCATTGGTTCACTCGATTTGAATCGAGAAAACAGCGCAATCCGCAATAGCCGTAGTGGCAGTATCTATATCGTTAAACCCAAAATGCATGGCCCCGATGAGGTCGCGTTTACCTGTCGATTATTTGAGCGTGTGGAAGACTTGCTGGAGCTTGAACGCAACACCATCAAATTGGGCATTATGGATGAAGAACGTCGCACAACGGTAAACCTAAAGGAATGTATTCGTGTAGCTAAAGCACGAGTGGCGTTTATTAATACCGGGTTTCTTGATCGTACCGGTGATGAAATTCACACCAGTATGCAGGCCGGCCCGTTCTTACCCAAAGCGCGTATTAAAGATCAGCCGTGGATTAAAGCATACGAAAATTGGAACGTTGATATAGGCCTTGAATGTGGTTTGCCTGGGCATGCACAAATCGGTAAGGGTATGTGGCCCATGCCCGATGAAATGAATCAGATGATGATGGCGAAAATCGATCACCCTCTCGCCGGAGCGAATACGGCATGGGTACCTTCGCCAACAGCCGCTGTGTTACACGCACTACATTATCACAAAGTAAATGTGCATGACGTTCAATCAGAGTTGCGTGATAGGCCACGAGCTAGCGTGGACGATATTCTAGAAATTCCGTTAATGCCCAGTTACACCAGCCTCAGTGCCGAGCAAATTGAGCAGGAACTGGAAAATAATATCCAAGGAATTCTTGGTTATGTTGTGCGTTGGGTGGAGTTGGGTGTTGGCTGTTCAAAAGTGCTAGACATTAACAATATCGGCCTAATGGAAGACCGCGCGACCCTACGTATTTCCAGTCAGCATATCGCCAATTGGTTAATGCATAGTGTTTGTAGCGAACAGCAGGTACGCAATGTTATGCAGCGTATGGCTGCGGTAGTTGACAGTCAGAATGAAGGAATATCCGGGTACCGAAACATGGTGCCCGATACAGATCAGAGTCTTGCCTTTAAAAGCGCGCAAGACTTGATTTTTCTCGGCGCCAAACAACCCAACGGCTACACCGAACCGCTATTACATAGTTATCGCTTAAAGGCAAAGCAGCGATAGTGAGTTTCCCTTGAGTAATAGCTAAAACAGAACAGCATAAAACGTTGAGCCGGTAGAGCTTAATTAATTACGAATTTAGTTGAGGTAATTATGAACAAGTATTCTTTTGAGTCAAAGCATGCATCCAAAGCCGTTTCGGGCCATAACCACACATGGGATGCAATTAACCCCGAGTCGGTAGCGCGTATGCGATTGCAAAACCGCTTCTCCACCGGTTTGGATATCGCTCGTTACACTGCAAAAATTATGCGCGACGATATGAAAGCTTACGATAAAAACCCCGAACGCTACACGCAATCGTTAGGTTGCTGGCACGGTTTTATTGGTCAGCAAAAAATGATCTCTATTAAAAAACACTTTGGTACAACCAAAGGTCGCTACCTTTATCTTTCGGGTTGGATGGTTGCCGCGATGCGCTCGGAATTTGGCCCTCTGCCGGATCAGTCCATGCATGAAAAAACGGCTGTGCCGGAACTCATTGAAGAGCTGTATACATTTTTGAAGCAAGCCGACGCTCGTGAGTTGCGGCAGCAGTTTAAAGATTTGGATGTGGCTCGTGCGGCTGGCGACAATGTGAAATCAAAGTATATTGAAAAATGTATTGATAATTTTGAAACCCATATTGTGCCAATTATTGCCGATATCGATGCGGGGTTTGGTAACGAAGAGGCTACCTACCTATTGGCCAAAAAAATGATAGAAGCGGGTGCTTGCTGTATTCAAATTGAAAACCAAGTGTCGGACGCAAAGCAGTGCGGTCATCAAGACGGTAAAGTGACGGTTCCTCACGAAGATTTTCTGGCAAAAATTAATGCGGTGCGCTACGCCTTTATGGAATTGGGCGTTGAGGATGGCGTAATTGTTGCGCGCACAGATTCGTTGGGCGCCGGCCTTACACAGAAAATACCCGTGTCGCAGTCTGCGGGTGATTTGGCCGAGCAGTACAATAACTATATTGATGGTGAGCCTATTAGTACGTTGGATAACCTAAAGTCTGGTGAGCTGGTAATTGCACAGGCCGAGGGTAATATAAAAGTGGATCGTCTCGCCAATGGTTTAATCCGCTTCAAACCCAATACCGGTGAAGACCGCGTAGTACTGGACTGTATTACGTCATTGCAACATGGTGCGGACCTTTTATGGATTGAAACTGAAAAACCCCATGTAGGGCAAATTGCAAGTATGGTTAATCGTATTCGAAAAATCATTCCCAATGCAAAGCTGGTGTACAACAACAGCCCGTCATTTAACTGGACACTGAGTTTTCGACAACAGGTGTTCGACACTTGGCAGGAGCGAGGCAGCGATATGTCGGCCTACCAACGCGATAATTTGATGAGTGTGCAGTACGACGGTAGCGATTTAGCCCAAGCTGCAGATGATAAAATTAGAGCCTTCCAGAAAGATGCGGCAAAGCAGGCTGGAATTTTCCATCACCTGATTACGTTGCCCACTTACCATACGGCTGCGTTGTCCACGGACAATCTTGCCAAAGATTACTTCGGCGACGAGGGAATGCTGGCTTATGTGAAAAATGTGCAGCGTAAAGAGATTCGGGAAAGCCTAGCCTGTGTTAAGCACCAGGATATGGCTGGCTCCAATATTGGTGATGATCACAAAGAGTATTTTTCCGGTGGCCAGGCGCTAAAGGCCTCCGGGGACAGCAATACAATGAATCAGTTTTCCTGAGGGTTGAATGTTGGGGGTTAAAAGCACCTCTATTGATTGCTTTTGGCCTCTGGCTTTGGGTGCTGTTCGTACGCAGTAAAAATTGATAGGCATTTGGGTTGTCTAGCGGAAAATGTTAATGCCTTGCATGAATCGCACACAAAGCTACGAAGGCTGGCAAACCTTATTGCAGGGTATTCTGCTTGGAAAGGCAGCCAGCCTTCCGCCGCACAGTCCGCCTTACTCTAAGGCGTGCTAGTTCGCGCAAAGGCCAAAATCAGGTAATAGAGATGCCCTAAAGCAAGGGCGATGAACATCGCTCCTTGCTTTACCGCTATCGTTGCTGAGTGTTAGGCGCTTACCATTGATGCTGGTTTTAGTTCTGCGGTTTGACCCGCGTGCTTTTTTCGCAGCTCTTTTGCCGCGCTCACCATGTTTGTGAGTGCAGGCATTACGTCTTCCCATTGGCGGGTTTTTAAGCCGCAGTCTGGGTTTATCCACAATTGCTTTTCCGGAAGGTGCGCGGCAGCATTACGGATGATTTTTACCATGTCGTTTACGTTCGGCGTGTTTGGCGAATGAATATCATAAACGCCCGGACCGATAGCATTGGGGTAGTGAAAAAAATTAAATGCATCGAGTAGTTCGCCGTTTGAACGTGATGTTTCTATGGTGATAACATCAGCATCCATTGCTGCAATGGCTTCGATAATGTCGTTAAAATTGGAATAGCACATGTGTGTGTGAATTTGAGTAGAATCTTGTACGCCGTTTGCACACAAACGAAAAGAGTCTACGGCCCATTCAAGGTATTGTTGCCATTCCGATTGCCGCAAGGGAAGACCTTCACGTAATGCGGCTTCGTCTATTTGAATAATCTTTACGCCCGCGTCTTCCAGGTCCAGCGTCTCTTCGCGTATTGCCAGTGCCAGTTGGTAGCAAGTGAGCTCCCGATCTTGGTCATCGCGAACAAACGACCAGTTCAAAAGGGTTACAGGTCCGGTGAGCATGCCCTTAACGGGTTTTTGTGTAAGTGATTGTGCGTAGGTTGTGCAATCCACCGTCATCGCCTTGGGCCGGTGAATATCGCCAAATATTATCGGCGGTTTTACGCAGCGGGAACCGTAAGATTGTACCCAGCCGTAGCGGCTGAAAACGTAGCCTTCCAACTGTTCTCCAAAGTATTCGACCATGTCGTTGCGTTCAGCTTCGCCGTGCACTAGCACATCGAGTTCCAATTCTTCCTGCTTACGAATGCAGTAGTGTATTTCAGTTTGAATATTTTTTTGGTAAGTGTCGCTGTCGATTGCGCCACTTTTAAATTGCGCTCGTAACTGGCGAATGGATTTTGTTTGCGGAAATGAACCTATCGTGGTTGTGGGGAATGCGGGCAAAGGCAAATGTTGAGATTGTAACAGTGAGCGTTCTCGAAAAGGGCTTTGCCTTTGGCTTTGGGCTGCAGAAATGTTCTGTACTTTATTGCGCACCGCGAGGTTATGTACACGCGGTGATTGGCGTCGGCTTTGCTGTGCTTGATGGTTTGCGCTTAACGCTTGTGCAATCGATTCTCTGCCACTATTAATGGCGGTTTTCAGCAGGGTTAGCTCCGTGATTTTTTGTACCGCAAAGGCCACCCAGGTTTGAATCTCGGGTTCGAATTCCTGTTCTGTTGTGAGGTCGACAGGTACATGCAGTAGTGAGCAGGAGGGCGCCAGCCACAATCTATTCTGTAATCGTTCTGCAATGGGCTCAAGCCAGTCGAGTGTTTTTGTCAGGTCTGTTTTCCATATGTTGCGACCGTCAATTACGCCCAGCGATAAAACTTTGTGCGCCGGTAGCCAGTCAATCACTTTATTCACTTCGGCACGCGCGCGTGTTGCATCTAGGTGTAGACCTGCGCAAGGAAGGTTGCAGGCCAATTGTAGATTGTCTTCCAAGGTACCAAAGTAAGTCGTGAGTAGAATCTTAAGTGGTGAGTTTTTAAGTGAGTGATAGGCTTTTTCTAGCGCATGTTTCCATGGAGCTGATAACTCGGTAACTAAAATAGGTTCGTCGATTTGCAGCCACTCAACACCGCTTTTTTTCAAAGCATCTAAGAGTTGGTTATACACCACCAGTAGGGGTTCGAGTAAATCCAAGGGTTGAGTGTTATCTTTAGTTTTACTTAACCACAAATAGGTCACGGGCCCAATCAAAACGGGCTTGGCGTTAACGCCACTGGTTTGGGCTTCGGCAATTTCAGCGAGCAAACGCTTTGGTTGAAGTTGGAAGCGCGTCTGTGCGGAAATTTCCGGCACAATGTAGTGATAATTGGTATCGAACCACTTGGTTAATTCGCCTGCCTGTGTGCACTGACATTGGTTGGAGGATCGTCCTCGCGCTAATTGAAAGTACTTGTCTAGCTCCGGCGCCTGGGAATAGGCAACCCGTTCTGGCACGTGCCCCAGTAAAAAACTCATGTCTAGCACTTGATCGTAGAGTGAAAAATCGCCTACCGGTACCCAGTCGATCGCCTCTTGATGCTGCCAGTTTTGTTGTCGAATGGCCGCCGCGTGTTGTTGCAGGTTTTCGGCACTCGCGTCGCCTTTCCAGTATTTTTCTAGTGCGAACTTTAGCTCGCGATGTTTTCCTATTCTGGGAAAACCTAAGTTGTGTGTAATTGCCATAGTGAACTCGAGGGGTTTCGGGTTTAAGTGGCGATGAGGTTAAGGCAAATAATTCATGAGGAATAATGGTAATATTTCAGTCAATCATTAAAATTATTCATGAGTTGCTATGATCGAACGTATTCACCTCACGGTACTAAGGGAAATTGAGCTGCAGGGCTCGCTCACGGCGGCGGCCGGCAAACTACACCTTACGCAATCGGCCCTAAGCCATACCATGAAAAAATTTGAGGCACAGGTAGGTACTCGTTTGTGGACGAAAGAGGGCCGTAATCTCCAACTTACCGAGGCTGGGCGCTACTTACTCAAAGAGGCAAAAAGGTTGTTACCACAATTGGAACGGTTAGATGACGCCCTCGGTCAGTTCGCAAAAGGGGAGCGGGGCAGTTTGCGTATTGGTATGGAGTGCCATCCTTGTTACCAGTGGTTACTGACAATCGTAGGTGAGTTTCTAGCGGTATCTCCAGGTGTGGAAGTGGACGTGAAACAGCGTTTTCAGTTTGGTGGTATGGCGGCACTGTTCAATCATGAGATCGATTTATTGGTCACGCCCGACCCGTTGCAGCGTAAAGGTATATGTTTTACACCCGTGTTTGATTATGAGCAGGTGCTGGTGGTGAGCCGCAATCACGCACTGGCTGGGCACACCTACGTGCAGCCAGAAGATTTAAGTGACCAGTGTTTGTATACCTATCCGGTTGAGATAGAGCGGCTGGATATCTACAGGTTATTTCTTCAGCCCGAAAACTGTGTGCCAGCGCGCCGTAAAACCGTTGAAGCAACGGAAATTATGCTGCAACTTGTCTCGGCCGGTCGTGGGGTTGCCTGTTTGCCGCGCTGGTTAGTTGAGCAATTTGCCGGGCAGTTTGCGGTAGTTCCGATATCGCTGGGTTGTGCTGGCGTGTCTAAGCAGATCCATCTGGGGATGCGTGCTAGTGAAAATGAAAGCTCCCACGCGGTGGGGCTATTACGATTGGCGCTTGCACGTACATAAGCTTTGCCCGCAAAGCTGGGGGCCACTAAAGCACTATGTTTGATATGGTTCAAACTGACTTCAAGCACAGCATGTAGTATTTTATTGTTATATAATTCACAACATATAGGGTTTGAGGTAGGTGTTATGCCGCATCACGAGATTTTGCCGTGCCCTCGCTGCCAGGCCTCCTTCGAGTGCAAAATGGGTTCAATTACTCTGTGCCATTGCAGCAGTGTTGAGCTGAGTAGGCAGCAGCGTGAAATTATCGCGCAGCAATGGGATAGTTGCTTGTGTCACCAGTGTCTGGTCGAAATTGTCACTCAAACGACGCTTAAGCCAATACTTTCCTCCTCCTGAACTCGCGTGATTACGGAGTAGGATCGTTGCTAAAACGTCAACTTTTTGCTTGCTGCTGTTGATTTTTTTCGACACGGCGATTCAGTGGCTTTAAGCTTCTACGCGGCCTGGAAAGCTTAGTGTAGGGTCGCGCAAGGCGAGCTGCTTTCCCAAGCCGATCTGCGCCGTATAAGTCTTGCCAGACTCCGCGCTTCGGGGCTTTACATGCGATTCAAGAACAGTGCCTAAATTTATCGCCAGACCACCGGTGTGCCTGTAAATTTCCCCCTGCACATGAATCGCATGCAAAGCCAGAGGCCAAAACACATTAATAGCGGTGTCCTTTATCCTTTGGGTGCTTTTGTTGGGTGACTTCTGTCTATACTTGGGCCTGCGTTCATGGGATTTTCTACTGAAAGGGAATGCTTGGCTTGCCTGAATAGCTTGCGCAGTTCAGGGGGGGGAGAGCACCTTTCGTGTCTATGTCTTCTATCGTGAGCGTTGAAAAAGTAACATCATTACCATTTATCTTTTTGTATATTCGATAAATTTGATGAATTGTCAAGCCAAATCAAAAACTGGCCTGACAATCTCGTTTACTATAGGCTCCGCCAGGGCCTCTAAGGCCCTTTTTATCTGATATAGGTGCGAGCGAAACGAAATATGCAGCATGTTCTTGTTTTTAACAGTGGAAGTTCGTCTTTCAAGTTTTCTCTTTTTTCGACTGAATCTGAAGCGCCACTGCTTACCGGGATAGCCGAAAAGTTGGGTACCTCTGAGGCTTTTATGAGCCTAAAAGCCGTCGATGGGCGAAAGGAGCAATTAGATATACACCGTGATCACGAGGCGGCGATTCAAACCTTGGTGGAAAAGTTGCCGGCCTATGATTTAAGTTTTGATGATGTTGCCGTAGTGGGTCACCGGGTTGTACACGGGGGCGAAACCTTTTCGGCATCGGTTAAAATAGACGACAAGGTGCTTGCAGACATTCGCTCTTGCTCTGCGCTGGCGCCTCTTCATAACCCAGCGAATGTACTGGGTATTGAGTTGGTGAAAGAGCTTTACCCAGAATTACCACAGGTCGCTGTTTTTGACACAGCTTTCCATCAAACACTTCCGAGCAAGGCCTTTTTGTACCCCATTCCCTACAAGCTCTATAAAGAGCAGGGTATTCGTCGATACGGTTTTCATGGCACCAGCCATCGCTACGTTGCTGAAACCGCTATCGAGCAATTGAAACTTAGCGAAGATGACAGCCAAATTCTGGTGGCACACCTCGGTAATGGTTGTAGTGCTACGGCGGTGGTTAACGGTAAAAGTGTTGATACCACCATGGGTCTTACCCCGTTAGAAGGGCTGGTGATGGGAACCCGTTCTGGGGATGTTGATCCGAGCCTTCACCAATATTTACAGGACACGCTCGGTTGGTCGTTAAGCCGTATTACCGATGTACTAAACAGAGAATCGGGTTTGCTGGGTTTATCTGAAGTCAGTAATGACATGCGAACCCTTGTTGCCGCAGCAGAGTCGGGGAGTGAAGGCGCTATTATTGCGATAGATGTATTTTGCTTCCGCCTGGCACGCCATTTGGCGGCGCTTACGGCGTCCCTCTCTCGTGTGGATGCGTTGATATTTACCGGGGGAATTGGCGAGAACAGCCCAGGTATTCGAGCGCGGGTATTAGAGCAACTGGTTATTTTTGGTTTCCGCGTGGATGTTTCCAGTAACGATATTCATGGTCGCGAAGCCGGTGGTGTTATCACCGAGGCCGGCAGTACGGTCGCAATGGTTATTCAAACAAATGAAGAAGCGATGATCGCGCGAGATGCGCTCAGTCTATTAAATGGGAAGGAGGTCGCTCAATAATGCGCAGCTTTTATCTTGCTCCAACTACTTCAGGTACCGGGTTAACGTCGGCGTGTCTCGGTTTGGTTCGTGCTCTTGATCAAATTGGCGTGCGCGTAGCCTTCTTTAAACCCGTTGCACAAATTTACGGTTCCGATTCCGGTTCTACTCGCTCTACCGAGCTGATTAAGCAGACGGTAGGTTTGCAATCTGGTGATTCGGTAAGCCTTTCCTATGCTCAACAGAAAGTGGCGAACGGCGATTTTGACACGCTTATGGAAGAAGTGATTACTAACTATCAGGTGTCCTGTGGTGATGCTGATGTGATGGTGATCGAAGGCTTGGTGCCGCGCCCAAATGAAGACTACATTGCGCGCTTGAACCAGCGCATGGCGGCTACATTGGGCAGTGAAGTTATTATTGTGACCGCCAAAAAGCACTACACCTCCGCTGAGTGGAGCGAGCGTATTAATATTACCGCCAGTATATTCGGCGGTTTTGATAACCCACGTTTGCTTGGTTGTATCATCAATAAAGTGGGGGCACCGCCTAAGGGCAATAAGCGTGTTTCTGCTGATGACAACGTTAGCGGTTGGGAAGTACAGGAACGTAGCTTTGAAGATTTCAAACGGAAAACGCCGGTATTCAACCACAAGAATTTTCGTTGCTTGGGTATTATTCATTGGAACCCACATTTTGTTGCGCCGCGTACACAGGATATTGCCAATAGTGTAAGTGCCCGTATTGTGAATGCGGGGCAAATGGACACACGCCGTGTGAGCAACGTTGTGCTTTGTGCCCGTACTGTTCCCAATATGCTCTACGCCCTAAAGGCGGGAACCTTGATTGTTACCCCGGGTGACCGTATCGATATTTTACTCGCGGCCTCCCAAGCCGTGCTTAACGGCGTGCCGCTTGCGGGCATTCTTTTTACCGGCGAAATGGTACCCGACGAGAAGGTTTTACAGCTTTGCCGTGGAGCCTTTAATACCGGGTTACCTGTGCTTGTTACGCGTTATGACTCACTCGAAACCGTTCAGTTGCTGGATGGCATGAATAACGAAGTGCCAGCCGATGACGTACCCCGCATGCTGGAGGTAATGGATGAGGTCGCTCGCTCCATTGATATTAAATGGTTGGCGGAGCGTGCCGCGCTGCCTCAGGATTCACGCATGTCACCCCCGGCTTTCCGCCATCATCTAATGACTTTGGCGCAGAGTGCAGCAAAGAAAATTGTGCTGCCCGAGGGCAACGAACCGCGTACTATTCAGGCCGCTATTGAATGTACTCGACGTAAAATTGCGCAGTGTTTATTGCTGGGTGATCGCGAAGAAATTACTCTGGTTGCAGAGGCCAATGGTCTGGTGCTGCCAGACGACATTGAAATTCTTGACCCTGCGACCATTCGCCCGCGCTATATTCAGCCAATGATGGAGTTGCGTAAACACAAAGATGTGAGTGCGCCCCAGGCCGAAGCCTTGCTGGAAGACAAAGTGGTACTTGGCACCATGATGTTGGCTCAAGACGAAGTGGATGGTTTGGTGAGTGGCGCAGTGCACACCACCGCCAACACCATTCGCCCAGCCTTGCAGCTCATCAAAACACGCGACGACACCCGTCTGGTATCCTCCATTTTCTTCATGTTGATGCCGGATCAAGTGCTGGTATACGGCGATTGTGCGGTTAACCCCAACCCCAATGCGGAGGATTTGGCTGATATTGCTATCAGTTCGGCCGATTCGGCTAAGGCCTTTGGAATTGAGCCGCGAGTAGCGATGATCAGTTACTCCACGGGGGTTTCCGGGGTGGGTAGCGACGTGGATAAGGTGCGCGAAGCAACAGAAATTGCGCGCAAATTGCGTCCAGATCTGGTCATTGACGGCCCACTGCAATATGATGCAGCCGCAATTGCCAGCGTGGCGGCGTCAAAAGCGCCCGATAGTCCAGTGGCAGGTAAAGCAACTGTATTTGTCTTCCCGGATTTAAACACGGGGAACACTACCTACAAGGCGGTGCAGCGAAGCGCCAATGTTGTCAGCGTTGGCCCGGTTCTACAGGGATTGAAGAAGCCGGTGAATGATTTGAGTCGCGGTGCTCTGGTGGAAGATATTGTCTACACCATCGCCCTCACAGCAATACAGGCAGAACAAAATAATAATTAGCCCATAGAAACGTTGCGCTGTTGGAGGGAAGTGCAGGTATAGCCCATAGCATAAGGGCTAAACACCTGTGCCAACCCGCCGCATTACATGATTGAAATCTTCTCAGGAACCGCGAGGGGTCATCCCGCGCGGTTTGTTTGTCTGAGAAATATGAAATACGAGAATGTTTATGAGAGAAAAAGAGCAGTCGCAAGGACTCTACCATCCTGATTTTGAGCACGATGCCTGCGGTATCGGCTTTGTGGCTAACCTGAAAAGCCGTGGGTCTCACGAGATTGTGCGCAATGCGCTCACCATGCTTACCTGCATGGAGCACCGCGGTGGTACCGGTTACGACGTAAATAGCGGCGATGGCGCCGGTATTCTTATTCAGATCCCTCACGATTTCTTGGCCGAAGAAACGGTCAAGCTGGGCTTTGAGTTGCCCGCTGTGGGTGATTACGGCGTGGGTATGGTTTTTTTCCCGCAGAGCGACGATCACGCAAACCAGTGTCGCAGTGTTTTCGAGTCTATTATGGCCAAGATGGGCCTTAGCTCACTGGGCTATCGCAGTGTGCCGGGCGATAATTCCAGCCTAGGCTACGCGGCACGCGAAACCGAGCCAAAAATTGAGCAGGTGTTTATCGCCAAGCCTGAAGGCTTGAGCCAGCAGGACTTCCAGCGCAAATTGTTTGTACTGCGTAAGGCCAGTGGCCATCAAATTAATGCTAAGGTAGGGTGCCAGAAGGACGAATTTTACGTTGCCTCGCTGTCTAACCGCACCATTGTCTACAAGGGCCAGTTCACCACAGCGCAGGTGAGCGAATACTATGTTGAGCTGAGTGATGAGCGCCTGACATCGGCCATTGCCATGTTCCATAGCCGTTTCTCCACCAATACCTTCCCTGCTTGGCGTCGTGCCCAGCCGTTCCGTTTCTTGTCTCACAACGGTGAAATCAATACCGTTCGCGGCAATATCAACTGGATGACCGCCCGTCAGGCGTTGTTCGATAGCGCCAATTTCAGCGAGGCAGAGCTAGAGTTACTGATGCCGATCTGTAACCGTGACAACTCCGATTCCGCCAACTTGGATATGGCTATCGAGCTTTTGGTACTGAGTGGTCGCCCGTTGGCTCAGGTGATGATGATGGTGGTACCGGAAGCCTGGCAGAGCCAGGACAATATGGATGCAACCAAGCGCGCGTTCTACGAGTATTACGCGAATGTTATGGAGCCTTGGGATGGGCCGGCTTCGGTGAGCTTTACCGATGGTCAGGTAGTGGGTGCCACACTAGACCGCAACGGCCTGCGTCCCTCACGCTTCCTCGTAACCGATGATGACACCGTCATTATGGGGTCCGAAACCGGCGCGCTGTGTGTAGACCCCGCCCGCGTGGTTAAGAAAGGCCGCTTGCAGCCCGGTAAAATCTTTATTGCCGACCTCAACGAAGGTCGCATCATCAGTGATGACGAAGTCAAAGCCGACATCTGTGCTCGCCAGCCTTACGGCGAGTGGCTGGCTAACAACAAGTTGGAGCTGGATGCCTTACCACTTCCTGCGGGTATTGAGTTGCCACAAATTGAAAACCTGCGTACCCAGCAGAAGGCCTTCGGTTACACCTATGAAGATCTGAATGTGATCCTCAAGCAAATGGTAGAGACCGGTAAAGAGCCTTTGGGGGCAATGGGTGCCGACAACCCGCTGGCGGTAATGTCCGATCGCCCTCAGCACTTGTCCAGTTATTTTAAGCAGCTGTTTGCCCAGGTGACCAACCCGCCTATCGACCCCATCCGGGAAGAGATGGTGATGTCGCTGCGCACTTACGTAGGCGCTTCGAAAAACCTGCTGAGTGAAACCCCCGAACACTGTCGCAAAGTTGAAATTTTACAGCCGCTATTAAGCAACGAACAGCTAGCCAAACTAAAGCACATAGACCAGAGTCAATTGAAGGCTAAAGCCCTCGATACGCTGTTCGGTGCGGGCGGTGGTGCTGGCGAATTAGAAAAAGGGTTGGATCAACTTTGCCGCGCCGCCAAAGACGCGGTAAACGAGGGCAATTCGCTGCTTATCCTTAGCGATCGCAATGCCGACACCGATCACGCCGCCATACCCTCACTGCTGGCAACGGCTGCGGTTCACCACTCGTTAATTCGGGATGGCCTACGTGCAAAAGCTGAGATTATTGTGGAGTCGGGTGATGTAAGCGAAACTCACCACCTAGCGACGCTTATTGGTTATGGCGCTGCTGCCGTTAACCCCTATGTGGCTATCGAAACGCTTAAAGTTATGCGCGACGAAGGTGTGCTTGACAGCAACTTGGCCGATACCGACCTGCTGAAGAAATACACCAAAGCCGTGGGCAGTGGTCTGCTAAAAATCTTTTCGAAAATGGGTATCTCTACGCTGCAGAGCTACCAAGGCGCACAAATTTTTGAGGCGCTGGGCATTAACAGTGCGGTTGTGGAAAAGTACTTCACTGCAACCATAAGCCGTATTGAAGGCATTGGCCTAGATGAAATTGCCCGCGAAGCGTTGGCCAAGCACCGCGAAGGTTACCCAGCCGCGAACCGTATTCATGTTGACAATATACTGCACAGCGGCGGTGAATATGCCTGGCGTCACGATGGTGAGCGTCACCTGTTCAACCCAACCACTATACGCATGCTGCAGCATTCTACGGCGGCCAACGATTATGGCCAGTTTAAGGAATACGCCCAGCAGGTCGACGACCAAGCGACCGCGGCCTTTACCCTGCGTGGCTTGCTGAATATTAATGCCGATCGGCCTTCTGTTCCGTTGGAAGAAGTAGAGCCGGCAGAAGCTATCTTTAAGCGTTTCGCTACAGGAGCAATGAGTTTCGGTTCCATTTCCTGGGAAGCGCACACCACCTTGGCTAAAGCCATGAACCGCATTGGCGGTAAGAGCAACAGTGGTGAGGGTGGTGAAGACCCTATTCGCTTTAAGAGAGACGAAAACGGCGACCTCATGCTCAGCCGTATTAAGCAGGTAGCTTCTGGCCGCTTCGGTGTTACCAGTCACTACCTTGCTAATTGTGACGAAATCCAAATTAAAATGGCTCAGGGTGCCAAGCCCGGTGAGGGCGGTCAGCTACCCGGCCATAAAGTGGATGCATGGATTGGCCGCACCCGAGGCTCAACCCCTGGTGTTGGACTGATATCGCCACCACCGCACCACGATATTTACTCTATTGAAGACCTGGCGCAGCTCATTTACGACCTGAAAAACGCCAATCGCGAAGCGCGCATAAACGTCAAATTGGTTTCTGAAGCCGGTGTGGGCACTATTGCGGCTGGTGTGTGTAAAGGATATGCCGATGTTGTGCTTATCGCTGGCTACGACGGCGGTACCGGTGCGTCGCCGCTTAGCTCCATCAAACATGCGGGTTTGCCCTGGGAGTTAGGCTTGGCTGAAACTCACCAAACATTGGTCGCTAACCGTTTGCGCAGCCGTATTACCGTACAAACCGACGGCCAGTTGAAAACACCACGCGACCTTGCCATTGCCACCCTGCTGGGTGCCGAAGAGTGGGGTATTGCCACCGCTGCACTGGTAGTGGAAGGCTGTACCATGATGCGCAAGTGTCACCTCAATACTTGCCCGGTCGGTATTGCCACGCAGAATAAAGAATTGCGAGAGCGCTATGCCGGTAAGGTAGAAAATGTGGTGAATTTCTTCACCATGATGACCCAAGGCTTGCGTGAAATTATGGCCGAGTTAGGCTTCCGCACCATTAATGAAATGGTGGGGCAGGCACAGTGCTTGAAAATGCGGGAAGGCTTAGATCATTGGAAGTTAGCTCATTTGGACTTGTCGCCCGTTTTGAAAAAGCAGGACGCCGCTGAAGGCGACACCCTGTATCGCAGCGTGGAACAAAAGCACCTGATTCACGACATTGTTGACCGAGCACTCATTAAAGAAGCCCACGCGGCTCTTGAGAAGGGTACAAAGGTTAGCCTGCATAAAGACATCGTAAACACCGATCGTACCGTAGGGACCATGATCTCTAATGAGATCAGCAAGCGCTACGGCGCCGAAGGCTTGCCTGCAGGCACTATTAACGTGAAATTCGACGGTTCTGCTGGTCAGAGTTTTGGTGCTTTCGCGGCTCGGGGTATTCGCTTTGAGTTAGAGGGTGATGCCAACGATTACTTCGGTAAAGGTCTCTCCGGTGCCGACATGGTGGTATACCCTCCCAAAGTGTCACCTTTCGAGCCGCGCGATAATATTTTGATTGGCAACGTTGCCTTCTTCGGGGGCACCGCCGGTAAAGCTTTTATTCGCGGAATTGCCGGTGAGCGTTTCTGCGTGCGTAACTCGGGTGTTACGGCGGTTGTTGAAGGTGTGGGCGACCACGGCTGTGAATACATGACCGGCGGCAAAGCCATTATTCTAGGTGAGACCGGGCGGAACTTTGCCGCAGGTATGAGCGGTGGTTACGCTTGGGTGCTAGACACAAAAGGCGACTTCGCCAATAAGTGCAACATGGAAATGGTGCAGCTTGAAAAAGCAGAAGACGAAGCCGACATTGCCGAACTAAAAGCTTTAATTACAGAACACCAGCAACAAACGGGTTCCGACGTGGCGGCCGATATTTTGGCCGACTGGGAAGCCAGCCTGGCGAAGTTCGTTAAGGTAATGCCTGTGGACTACAAGCAAATGCAAAGTTACATGAAAGAGGCGCGCAACAGCGGCCAGTACGATAACGAACAGAAAGTTGCCGAAGCTGCATTTGATATGCACTTGGCTAAACTGGCTGCGACGTAAGGGGGCGAGAATTATGGGAAATCCAACAGGTTTTTTAAAAGTTGATCGCGCTCTGCCAGCCGACAGGGATCCACAAAAGCGTTTAGTGGACTGGCAAGAAGTGCACGAACACATGCCAGAAGCTGGCATTCAAGAGCAGGCATCGCGATGCATGGATTGCGGCGTGCCCTTTTGTCAAAGCGGCATTAGTGAGTTCGCCCCGCGCGTTGCCGGTTGCCCGGTAAACAATTTAATTCCAGAATGGAATGACCTGATTTATCACGGTCGCTGGAAGGAAGCGATTGAGCGTTTACATCACACCAACAACTTTCCAGAATTTACCGGCCGTGTTTGTCCGGCTCCTTGTGAAGGTTCGTGTGTGCTAGGCATTAATGCACCTGCGGTAACGATTAAACTTCACGAATACGCCATTATTGAGCGGGCCTTTGAAGAGGGTTGGGTACAGCCCGAACCACCTGCAAGCCGTTCCGGTAAAACCATAGCCGTTGTAGGTTCTGGACCATCGGGTTTGGCGGCGGCAGCGCAACTGAATAAAGCGGGCCATTTGGTGACGGTTTACGAACGTGCCGACCGTATTGGTGGTTTGTTGATGTATGGCATTCCCAATATGAAGTTGGAAAAACATTATGTGGATCGTCGTATCAACATAATGAAAGAAGAAGGCATAGTCTTCGTTACCAATACTGAAATAGGCAAAGACATTTCAGCAAAACAATTGCACAAAGATTTTGATGCGGTGGTTATTGCAACAGGCGCGACTAAGCCCCGCGACTTGCCTGTTCCCGGTCGAGAATTAAACGGCGTTCATTTCGCCATGGAATTCCTCGGTAAAAACACCAAGAGCTTGCTTGATAGTAATTTAGAAGACGGCAACTACATTTCTGCTAAAGGCAAAAATGTAGTGATTATCGGTGGCGGTGACACCGGCACCGACTGTGTGGCCACCTCTCTACGCCACGGGTGTGAGCACGTTTCTCAGTTGGAAATTATGCCACGCCCCTTCGAAGAGCGTGCCCCCAACAACCCTTGGCCAGAATGGCCAAAAACTCTGTTGGTGGATTACGGGCAAAGTGAAGCGATTGCCTTACAGGGCGACGACCCACGCCACTATCAGGTCATGACCAAAAAGATTGAAGACGATGGCAAAGGCAATGTAAAAGCCGTCCACACGGTTCAAATCGAATGGCGGCAAGACGAGCAGGGCCGTATGGTTCCGCAAGAATTGGTGGGCACTGAAAAAGTAATGGCTGCCGATTTGGTGTTGCTGGCTATGGGTTTTCTAGGCCCAGAAGAAAAAATTCTACAAGACTTAGGCGTAGAGCAAGATCAGCGCAGCAACGCCAAAGCCGACTACGATAAGTTTGCGACTAGCGTTAAAGGTATATACGCCTGTGGTGATGCACGTAGAGGGCAGAGTTTAATTGTGTGGGCTATTGATGAAGGCCGACGTGCCGCGCGAGAAGTTGATGCGTTTTTGATGGGTGAGAGTTTTTTACCTTAATACGCGCAGCCAAAGAGGGGTGTGATTTGCCCTAGAAAATTGACTGATACAAAACCGGCGCTCTAGTGCCGGTTTTTTTATGCCTATGAGTAAAGGCTACCAGCATAGTAATTGAAAGCGGCTCAAAGGGTTTGTGGCTATTAGTTGTAACAGGGTGGAATGACCGGTTACGTTGAAAGAGCCGTAAGCGCCAAACCAACCACACCCTAACCAAGCTGGACATTCCAAGGCAACAATCCCTCAATCTGCTCAACATTTTGCGCATTGGGTAGTTCTTCAAAAATATGTTGCAAATAGTCGTACGTATTCAGGTCGTTAGCCTTGGCTGTTTCTATCAGACTGTAAAGATTTGCGCTAGCTTTAGCGCCCGCCTGACTCTTACTGAACATCCAGTTTTTGCGACCAATAGCAAAGGGGCGTATTGCACGTTCGGCAGCATTATTATCGATGGGATAGCACCCATCTTCCAGGTAGGCGATTAATCGATCCCACTGGTTGTTCAGGTACACCAATGCTATACCGAGTTTTGTTTTCGGTGCCACCGACTGTAAGCTTTTATCCAACCATTCTTTGATTTTGTCGAGGATGGGTTTTGCCTGCTCTTGGCGAACTTGGTAGCGTTTATCCGGTGGTTCGTCCTTTATTTTCTTTTCAATCGCGTACAGCTTGTGGATATAGGCTAAGGCTTGATCAGCTTTGCCTGTTTTACCCTTTTTCTGTAAATTTTGAGCCTCTTTGAACTTTCTTCTGGCATGAGCCCAGCAACCTAAGCGGGTAATACCGTACTCATCACAGGCTTTTTGGTACCACTCGTAGCCGTCGACCATAATGGAGGTATTTTCGGCGCTAAGTAGCTCGATGGGTACCCGTTGCCCTCGGTTATCCGCATAGTGGAATACGTAAACCGACTGTGGACCTGTGCTGGTCATTACCCACATGTAGCTTTTGCTTTGTGCGGTCTT
The DNA here is from genome assembly GCF_014218805.1 of Teredinibacter franksiae. Taxonomy (NCBI): domain Bacteria; kingdom Pseudomonadati; phylum Pseudomonadota; class Gammaproteobacteria; order Cellvibrionales; family Cellvibrionaceae; genus Teredinibacter; species Teredinibacter franksiae. The sequence continues at coordinate 3,741,075 of NZ_JACJUV010000001.1, forward strand.
TCCCGGCTCTTCCAATACCTGTAGTGTGGTTTCATCCATGTGGATGTACGGTGGCTTGTGGAGGTAATCAATTAACAGGTTGATAAGGGGCTGTGTCAGCTCACCACACTTCACCATCCAGTTCGCCATATTAGTTCTGTCCAGCTCTATGCCGATTCGTTTGAATATCTCGCTTTGACGGTATAAAGGTAAAGCATCCGCATATTTTTGCACCGCGATGTAAGCGAGTAGACTGGGGCTGGCGATACTTTTTTCGATAGGCTGTTTGGGCTTGCCTGCCGTTACAATGTGATTGTCACAGCAGGGACAGGCATATTTTAGTCGCTTGTGGCGAACCACTTTGATTTTAGCGGGGATGATTTCCAGTTGTTCATGGTCTTCGCTGCCAATGATATTAAGAGTGCTGCCATCGTGAGGGCAGACTTTTTCCGTTTCGGTGATGTCGTGAATGATGTCTTCACGGGGAAGGTTGTCGGGTATAGTAACGCGAGGCTTACGCTTGCGAGTATAACTTTTTACAGTGGTGCTATCGCTTTCGGCGGCCTCAACTTCAACTACACATGCTTCGGCTTCGTTAAATAAGCCTAGCTGATCAGCCGATATTTTTTCACTAGAAGATCCAAAGCGTTTGCTCAGCAGGTGTTTAAGCTGTTCGTTTAATACGGCGATTTGCGTATCGCGCGCGGCAATCTTTTCGCGCAATAAATCATTTTCTTTTTGTAAATCCGCCGCATATTTCATAGCGGCTATTATACAAAATATTAGGCCACCTCGGTGAATTTTAACTGCTTATGTGGTCTAAATTTAGCAAAGTCAAAACCCCGCAATAACCAACCCCATTGCTCGTAGGTAATTGATGCGGTTGCAAGCGGGTCTTTACTCGGCCACTTAAATTTGTCCTTCTCTAGGCGTTTCTGCCACAGGGCAAAACCCGTACTGTCCCAATAGAGCACTTTGAGCTGACTGCGGTTTCTATTGCAAAACACGAACAACGCCTGGCTGTATACATCCAACTCCATCTCCTCACTCACGATAACCGCTAGGCCATTGATCGCTTTGCGAAAGTCTACTGGGTCGCGGTGCAGGTATATGGGAATCGCATTGGACCACTGGATCATGCGAGGGACTTAATCAATGATACAAAGGAAGGAATAGACATGGCTGGTGGGCAATGAACTTTACAGTTGCCCACTTCGAGGACAAGCCCCTGCCGCGAGTAAAGTTCAGGCTGTACAACCACATGCGCGAACGCACTGTCTTCCTGCGCTTTGAGCTTGGAAAGCTTTAAGTTGAAATATTTTGGATTGAGGTCGTGTTGCTTGCAAAATTCGACTTGCGATAGGCCTGACCGCTCGAATTCTGCGAAAAGTTGGGGCCAGTTGTAGGTGCGGCGCTTGGACATGATAGCCTCCTTAGTAATGGAGACTATAGGTTATTATGTTAATGTCGCGCCTTGTAGGGTGTGGTTGGATTGGCGCTTACAAAGAGCCCATGGTTTAATTAGGACTCTGATGTCCGTTTTATCAGCATCCACATTGGTTGACGACTGCCATTGGTACATAGCGCTGGCGCTCTCCTTTCTGAAATACTCATGTGTTACCCACAAGCATGATCAAGCAGTGCTCATGGATATTAATTGTCTTGATCACCTAGGCACGAATGGCTTTGATTTCTATCTGTATACGCTTCTCATGAAGAGCATATTCTTGACGACTCATTAAGTCGTTATAAGAAAAAAGGTTGGTCGAAAGGCCTGTTCACCTGAGCTACTACAGACGCTCATATTTTGTGTCTACTAAAGAGAGATCAGCTCAAGTCGAGTGATAGCCATCACGTGAATATTTGAGGTAAAAAGACATAGCCTTCGGGATACTAGGCCCCGGTGTTCAAAGTTAGCGGATTTAAGTGTTCTCGCTGGCGAAATATGTACTGGGTGGTTAGAGCGACCTATTCAGTTATCGTTAAGCGAAGCCCAGTTATTCTAATCATAATGAAACACGAATTAGGTATATAGAGGCCAGCCATGAATACACCCCTTCCAGTACTAGAAGTTCATGAAATATCATTGGTGGAGTTAATAGGGATTTTCGGGTCAAAAATACCGCAGTGGGTTATAGAGATCATTAACCAATCGGCTGAACAGATTCACTTTACCGCTTAGTCTTCGCAAAGCCCGTATCCAGCAAAAAAAACGATAAACGAGACATTAGCCATGTTAAAAATTACGTATATCCTTTGTGCTTCTTCGATCGCTTGCTCCTGATTTTGCTAGGAACAGATCTAAAACTGCAGTTAAAAATTGTGGCAGTAACGGCGGGATGCAGTAGCCGTTTTAACGTGGCCTGAACCATTCAATCGCGCAGACAAGGAATTCTAAGCAGGCCAATTTCGCTATTGGTTTTGTCGATTTCTACGGGTTTCATGGGGCTGGATTTGTTTGGGTTAAATATAGTCGACTATCTGTAAGGATGTTTTGGCCTGGTTATTTCACTGAAGCAGTTTTTTTCGACGTTTGTTTTGTCGCATTTATCTGACAGTAACATCTAGAATATGGATGTAGCCTTGTAAGGTAAAGGCTAAGGCCCTGCAGCTTTGGTGCTTGGGTCTTGCCACTAATTGCAGCGCGGTTTGAAGGGGTAAGCATTAGTTTTCAGATCAATTTTTTGTAGAAAAAACCCGGCAACAATAAAGGCTGCCGGGTTTGCGTTTATCAATTACTTAATACTACCAACTAAGATTGCTTTATATTTTTCCTACACCTGCAGAAGGTGGCGATGAAGGGGCAGAGCCTACGTTGTCGCTATAGGGTGGTCTGCTAACGGATTGGTCTGCATCGAGAAGATTGCTACCTACGCCGCCGAATTTACTCTCATCCCATACGTTGGAGCTTGTCCATGTTAGGCTGCCTTCGTTTTCTGAGGCCTTAAGAATTTTACCAGCATCGGCTACGTTATTGGCTTCTGCGTAGATTCTACCTTCAGGGCCAATACGCATGCAGGAGTCTTGGTTGTCCCAGTAGTTGTTATACACATGAACATAGCCAAAGCGAACACGCGGTGTGCGGTTGTTTACGCGATCGAACCAGTTGTGATGATAGGTTGTTCGGAGGTGACCGCGGTCCAAAGATGCGACGTTGTCACTATGGCCAACGAGACTGGTTTTTGAAGTGCCGTCGAAGTGGTTGTACGAAATGGTAACCAAGTCGGCGCCGCGCTTGGTATCGACTGAACCATCATAGGCCGGTTCAAAAGTGTTGTGGTCAATCCAAACATGGTGGGACCAGCACTGAATGGTAATTGAGTCATCGGCAGAGTTGGTAAACCGAAGGTTTCTGACAACGATATTACTAACCGGTGTGGTGACATTGTTTTCGCCTTCGTCACAGGAGTCGCCCGCGCCTAGGCCATCGTGCCAGCTACTAATATTCAAACCGAATCCGTTAAGAGTAGCACCACTACCTGAGCCAATAATGGTTTTGTTTGAACCAGCAACACGCAGCATTTTACCGCCACCATTACTTATAGTGCCCTGTACCTGAATAACTAAGCGCTCGTTAGACTGAACATATTGCTGAAGTTGTGAATAATTACTGGCGGTAACAGTTCTGCCGCCTTTGCCTCCGGTTGTTGTGTTCAAGCCGTGACCGCTGGTATTGGCGAAGCCACCCATTGATGAGTCTGGGTTGACATTGACGCTACTTGAAGACGAGCTGCTGGAGCTGTTAGACGAACTACTGCTCGAGCTGGAGCTACTGGAAGAGCTTGAACTCGACGAGCTGTTGCCGGAACAAGATCCGGTAGACAGATCGTTGCCTAGCAACACAATGGTGTCGACATTGGATAAACCACTACCGGTGTTTGCTTCTAGCCGAATAGTATTATTGCCGCCATTCAAGTTTACGGTAGTGCTAACTGAAGTCCAGCTGCTCCAAGAGCCGGTAGAATCGAAATCCACGGAGCCAACGGAAGTGCCATTTATAATCACGTTTGCGTTACGGTTATCGCTGGAACCGTTCGCGTAACGCCATTCGAGTGAATAGCTACTGCCGTAGGGCACATTAACGGCCCAATCAATACCTTTGCTATTCGAGTTGTCGGTATTGGCAAATCCGTCGCCGGTGTATCCACTGTTGTTGGAGTCAACTGAACCGTCTACACCACAAAAGCCTGCGTTGTTTTCCTGAATCGTGAGCTTGGTTGAATTGGAAGAGCTGCTACTTGAGCTTGAAGAGCTGCTGCTAGAGTTTGATGAACTTGAACTTGAACTTGAACTTGAGCTACTCGATGATGAACTGCTGGACGAAGAGCTGCTTGTGCCATCGCACGAGCCCATTGGGCTCCATGAAGAATCGCTGCCTGGTATAGAGTTGGTATACCAATTAGCCTGATACAACTCACCCTGATGAGTCATTTGATCACCGCTGCTGGCGTGGTTGTAATCACCGCCGGACCAGTCTTTCGATGTCCAGTTCGGGTATTCGTTTACACCGCTGCAATCAGCTGCAAGGGTAGTGGCAGAGGCAAACAACAAAGCCAATAGTGCCGTTGAGCCCAATATTTTTTTTTTCATTACCTGTTCCTCTAATTGCTTTTCTGCACAATTAAAATTAATTACGCTGTAATAACGGTAAAAGAAAGCGCCCGGTTCGGGCGCTTAGTTCACTGGGGAAAACTTAGTTGCAGTTACCTATTGTGCTCCAAGAGGCGTCACTGCCGGGCACGTTATTGGTGTACCAGTTCGCTTGATAAAGCACACCCTGATATACCATCTGGTCACCGGCGCTGGCGTGGTTGTAGTCGCCACCGGCCCAGTCTTTCGCTGTCCAGTTGGGGTACTCATTTACGCCACTGCAGTCACCGCCATTGTTATTTGAACTGCTCGAACTCGTGGATGAAGAAGAATTGCTGGTCGAACTAGACGAGCTTGAGCTAGACGATGAAGAGCTGCTGGTCGAACTAGAGGAGTTTGAGCTGGACGAACCATTGCCACCTGATATCTCCACGAAATCTATATTTGCCAGACCACTGCCATTGGTTGCTTCCAGTCGAATTCTATTGGTTCCTGCCGAGAGGGAAACGCTGGCTGATGTTAGAGCCCAGCTGGCCCAGGCACCGGTGCCTTGAAAATCCACGTTACCAACAGCCGTATTGCCGTCCACTTTAATCGCGCCGGGGCGGTTGGTGGCGCCATTGGCATAGCGGAAGGTGAGTGTGTAGTTGCCATTGGATGGAACGGAAATCGACCACTCAATACCGGTGCCGCTGCTGTTATCGGTATTGGCGAATCCGCTGCCGGTATAGCCACTGTTGTTGGTTTCAACCGCGCCATCAACACCTACGAAGCCTGTGCCGTTTTCTTGGACAGTCAGTGGGTTCGAGCCATTGTAAACAGCTGCGCTGCCAGAATTTGAGCTTGAGCTATTGGATGAGCTTGAGCTGCTCGAAGAAGTGGAACTTGACGAACTACTGGATTGAGATTGGCAGGAGCCGTTGGAGGTTCGCAGGCCATTGTTAGCACCGGCAGTGCTTTGAACAATCTGTGGCACACAGCCGGCATCATCCATGGAGTAGGAATAGGGAATGCTGACTGAAGTTGTAGATTGCACATTCGGGCCGGCAGGATACTTCTCGTCGCCTTGGCTCGACCAGCTCACGTTAGTAAAAATGTTCTGGTTTACTTGCCATGAACCGCGATCGTTAGTATAGAAAGTACCGAGTGGATCTTTGGCATCTTGAAAATAGTTTTTTTCAACTTTGGCTTTTCCGCCTGCACGTGCATTAATACCTGATTTATTAATACCATCATAAAAGTTGTTATAAATATGTGCGGTACCACCACGTAACAAGGGCGCGCGTGAGTCGATATTGCTAAATAGGTTGTGGTGGTAAGTAATGGGGCCGTTGCCGGTATCACTTTCACTTGAACCCACCAAACCACCGCGGCCGGAATTTTTTAGAATACTGTAGGAGAGCGTAATGTACTTAGTGTTGGCCTTGATATCGAACAAGCCATCGTAACCTTCGTTTTCACCCCCAAAGGCTTCCAGCGTACAGTGGTCTACCCAAATGTTAGAAACATTGGATTCCATGCCAATGGCGTCGCCCCCGTTGGAAGTGGTGCCACCCGATTTTTTAACGTCTCGGATATGGAGATTTTGCAAGATAATATTGCGGGAACTGCGAATATGAATACCAATTTCGTCGAAAACAGCACCGCCACCCACGCCAATAATCGAAATGTTTTCGATTTCTTTGAGTTCGATAACACCATCTTTGGTGTTGCAGCTACCGCTAACTTTTGAGGTGTTGCCAGGTGTGATGGTACCCGAAACCTCAATAATAAGCGGTGTATCGTCGTTTGCGCGATTACAAATCGCTGCGTGAATTTCTGTGCCCGTAGAAGCACTTACCCTGTTACCGCCTTGCCCACCTGTTGTGCCTCCATTTTGGGTTGCAAAACCCGTTGCAGCTAAAGCGGAACCACATGTAAAGGTGAAAATAAGCGCGCTACAGGCGCGGAGATATCTTTTCATAGTATTGACCCTCATTTATTCATTATTGCTTTCGGAACCGGTCACGACTTACTGCGATGAGATACAGCCTGCATTCGCGATAAGTGTGCCATTTGGTTTTGTGAAAAACGGATTAATTTAAGCCCCTGTTGTTCATTGTCATCGTTCGGTATGGGCATTTAAGAAAGGGAAACTTTATTATGTGCACACCGAGACAAAATGAAGACTTGGAATAACTAGGGTTCGCAAAGCGAATTTGAAACCGGTTGACCGGTTTGGTCAGTCCGATTCGGCCAATGTTAGGTCACATTTGGTAATACAGCTAGGAGTTTCTGGCTGTTTTTTAGGACATTTTGTAATATGGAGTACGATAATAATGTTATGAACGCGTTAAATATATTATTAAATGATCTCGCTCAATTAAAAGAAATATCATATACCAGTAATTATTCTAAATTGTTATTTTGGCGGGATTGCTTTATTTGTTCCCAAATTAAAAAAGACAGAGAGCGACACTGCAAAAGGAAAAAGTGGTCAGCCAGGTTAAGGGCGTCCGGTAAAAGAAGGTTTGTTCGGTTCGAAGTAATACTATTTGGTCGTGCCACGCAGAGGCGAAAATAAAGTAATAAAAGGTGCCCGTAAGTCTCTCAATGAAGGGATGCAAGTTGGTGTTGATAAGGCTGCGTTCTTTTCTCTGATCGCTCTAGCGGTTTATCCCACAAGCTGGATGGAATCTTGTAATTGAGGCGGCGTACTGTGGGCGGGTGGTGCACTTAGATGTTGAATTCGCCAATTACTTATAACCGCAGCGGTATAAACATGAATGTAAAACGCCCCACCTAGACAATAACACGGTCTTCCTCCTACTGATGGAGGTGTTCGTAGACTTTGTCGGGGGCGGGATCTGAACCTCACCGAAATGCCTGTCGTTACCCAGGGGAACGAGCACGATTGACTGCAGGCCTCCGAGCGACGCAGGAAGCCAACGCTGAGTGGTAATAGGCTGTGGTGACGAGTGATATTGATTGCGTTCTGATTCTGGGCATAGATCAGTCATTGGGGTTCACTGACACATGGAAAGGCGGTTGTGCAGTAGTTCAATCTTTAGGCGCTTGTTCAGCGCAACAACGAGGTTGCCGGGTAACATCCGCAATACGGTTTAGCGAGCTGTCTACCCTTATATGTACTATTTCGGGACCTTTTTCTGATTGTGTTGATTGTGGCGCTAATACTACAATTCACTTCGCTTCCAATTACTTAACAACACAAACATCGTGGGGCTACGACCTCAACTACAAAAGGAACTTCACATGCGCAAAATACTTACAGGAGCTACATGGCTATTGTCATTAGCTTTGTTCAGCAGCCTTTCAGTCTCTACGGTTGCTCAAGATACCAGCAGCGTATGCTTGCCAACAGATTATAAAGATAAGCTAGTGACATGGTGTGAAAAAAAGCTAGCCAAGCCTAAATTTCAAAATAAATCTAATAGCTGGAAGAAGCAATTCTGTGAAGAACTGCTAAGTAACGAAGCGCCTGAAGCTGTCGCTTTTGGCCCAGCGGTTGTTGATGTTCATGGCTATTTCACGCTGGATGCCTCGGCTTCCTCTGATGTGGATGGCGATGTACTTAGCTATAGCTGGCAACAGACAGCAGGTATGCCTGCAATCGCCATTAGCGGGCTTGACGGTACAGCGCCTGAATTTTACGTGGGCAAGGGCAGTGAAGGTGAGCTTGTGTTTGAAGTGAGCGTCAGCGATGGAGACGAAACCAGTGTTGCTGAAGTGGTGGTACCTGTAAATCAATGCATGGATGACCCTTCAGCGATGTTCACCAATTGTATAGACCCCGCTTGGGGCTCAGTAAGTGGCTGGGAAATGCTAGATGACGGTAACTACACCAACTACCACTATGAAGAAGGTCATAATGAGTTTTTGATTAATTGGCAGATTCTCGACACCGCTGAGTCTGGCTATGATCAGGTGATCGATATCGCCTATAACGACCAAGCGGGTGTAAATGGCTATACGCGGCTGTATACGGCAGGAGGTTTTGGTGTAACTAAAGATCTCAGCGCTTATTACAACGGTACGTTGGAGTTTGATGTTCGCGTACTGGATTGGGCAAACGCTAGCGATATGATGCTGAAACTGGAATGCATTTACCCCTGTGAGAGCGGCCACTTCCAATTGCCTTTAGATAAAAACGCTGAATGGCAGCATGTCTCCCTTCCAATATCCGCACTAGCTGACACAGGCCTAGATTTAACTGCCGTGGAGATTGGCTTTCAGGTATTCCCAAACTGGGGGCAACAAGCGGGTGTACATTTTCAGGTAGACAACATTCACTGGCTGGGAGGTGAAATTGCCGGCCCTGTCAACATTGACTATAGTATGTGGACCATAGGTGACTACAGTGGTACCACTGGCCTGGATGATATTTACACCACTGAAAACTCCGTACATTTTACCCCCACCTGGAACACTGTCGACGACTTCTTCGGTGCGAACTACTATTTCAGCACGCCACTGAATCTTGATGGTGGGAGTCTGTCTTTCGATGTATATTTACCTCAATCTGCTGTGGAGTCCAGCGGTGCGCTAGGTATTTATATTTATGACACAAGCTGGAATGGCGCCTATATATCTTGGTCGCAATACAGCCACTATGTGGGCGATGCATGGAATACCATTAGCTTTAATCCCTTCGATGTGAATGCTTTTACTGGCCACGACGAAGCTTTCAACCCCGCTGCCATCCAGCTTATTGATATTTTGTTCTTTGCTGCTGGCAGTACGGGTAGTCCGGGCGAATTCGCCATTGGCAATGTACAAATTCACGAAGGCAGCGGTCCTGATAACCCCGATTCTGGTGGTGGAGATAACGGCGGAGATACCAGTGGTGATGGTGTGATTACGCTTGACTCAGGTAACTGGACAACCATCGATATTGTCGGCTCGCCTACAACCGAATACCAAGGTCGTAACAGCGGTGTGGATGTCTTCCCGCAATCGGGGAATGCCGGTGATACGCGTTTTTTTGTTAATGATCTAGGCAGCCCGATAAATCTACTTGGCGGGCGCCTAGATGCATCACTTGAATTTTCGGCTGAGCTGGCTGGCAACCCAATAAGTGCACAGCTTGTTATAGTTGACGATCAAGGGCGTTCGGCAGGTACCTATTCGGAAATGCCATTCGACGAAGGCTCTGTGGGCTTCTCTCAAACCATTTACGGTGATGATGACGCCTTCCTCGACTACAGGGACGAAGGGTTCGATTTCACCGCAGTTGCCAGCGTTGGTCTTAAAGTTATTTTTCAAGATGAGATTACCGAGAGTGCAGGTACCGTTTCCCTCTCTTCCGTCCAGATAACTGTAGGTGGCGGCCGGCCTTTTCAAAATGCTCTATATTTCTTTAATGATCCCGTAAGTGTGAGCGACTGGTTTTTTGGTCCATCAGAAAACAGCCCAGCGTCTGTTGATATTCTTCATACTATCGAACACTGGCGAGGGGAAGGCGCGCTGGCTGTTGACCCCACCTGGCAGTCTGAAACCGACTCATTCACTTTGATGACTCTTCTGTCTACCGCTAACCCATTGAATCTAACAAATGGTGCGCTTTTTGCTGATTTTGAAATACCCGCGGATTACATTAACGACGGTAATTTACTCATCAATATTTTCTTTGAAGACATTTTTGGAAATGACGGGCACCTAACGCCTCTGGAGCTTAGTTGGATAGACCCTGAAAATGGAACAATATCTATTGGCTCCGGAGTTGCCCCTGAATCTTTGGAAAGCTCTGACACAGATTTTGATATGTCACAAATTACGGCTATTGGTGTTCGTATTCAGGCAAACGGTAAACCTGTAGATGTAGGAGGCCGAATTGTAATTGATCGCATTCAGCTTTCAGAGTCGGGCGGCTTCCAAGCGCTGGCGGAACCGGTTTCTGAAGGCTCAGGCGAAGAGCCTGTTACGGGAACCCCCGTAAACTTGCAAGTGGAGGTGAATGCGGGTGAAGGCTTCGGTTGGTATTTTGAGGGGGGTGAACTGGTCCTTAATCCCGTTTGGACAGCGAACGGCGACAGCGTCAATTTATATCACTACCCGGAGTCGCCCGCCAGCTTGGAGACTGGTAGTCTTTCTATCGACGTCTTTCTGCCTGCAAGCTACATTACTAGCGGCGTGTTAATGCAATTAATCGTGCACGACTTAAACTATAACTCAGTAATTACCAAACCCATTTATAGTGCGGATCTGGTAGGTGATGCCTGGAACACAATTTCACTGACTGACATTCCCAGTGCATCACTGGTATTTCTTAGTGAAGATTTCGATGTGACCACCATCAATCAAGCATCGTTCTTCTTAAGCATGCCAACAAGTGAAGGCTTACCTACCGACGATATTCGCGTACGTAATTTTAAGTTTAATCCTTAGCCCAGTGCTCAGCTGGAGAGCTGGAGAGCTGAGCATAAAAAAGACAGCAATCCGTGTCTATGTCGAGTTACAGTCTACGGAAGTGGTTTTGGCTTGCCGGGGCCTGATGAAAAATCCGATGTCAGTAATGTCATCGGATTTTTTATGTTCCTTGACCTCTGGGGGGGGCTGCGCAATTTGGGACGGCGTTTGTGCAGAATAGTTTCGCAGTTTGAATCTCTTCGGGTTTTATTCCCCGCCGCTTGCGGCGTAAAATTGAAGTATGAGTGAATATATTCATAAGAGCCATAATGTGACTGTGTTGTTGTATCACCTTGTTTTTCCTGCGAAGTATAGGCGAGTGGTGTTTGATAGCGGTGTAGATAGAGCATTACTAGAGGTGTGCCAAGAGATCGAGAAACGCTATGAATTAAAGTTTCTTGAGATAGGTACGGATAAGGACCATGTTCATTTTTTAGTGCAGTCTGTACCCAAATATAGCGTTACAAAGCTAGTGACAGTGATAAAAAGCTTGATTGCTCGCGAAGTCTTTAGAAAGTGCCCGCATGTAAAGAAGACGTTGTGGGGCGGGGAGTTTTGGTCCGATGGTTATTTTGCAAGTACAGTGGGTAAGCACGGAGACGAAAATACGATTATGAGCTATGTGAAGAATCAGGGAAAAGAGGCTGAATATAAAGAGGTACATAAGGACCACCAGCTGGCATTATTCTAAAATACCCCGCTTCGAAAGAAGTCGAGCCTAGGCGAGAGGGCTTGCCCCGGGGATCTTTATGTACGCCTTCGTTTAAACTGACTTGCTCAATTGCTGGTGTGGGCTCAATGTCATGCTATCGGCGATGGGTTGCGAAAAATAATTTGAACCTTACTAGCGAGGCATACGACCTAACGGTAACTTTCTTCAAAAAAATGAAAAGGTACTGTTATGACGCTTCACTCGATTGTTAAAGCTGCAATGGTTACTTCCATATTATTCGGTTCTGTATGCCATGCCGATACGTCCTCCGAGGGCATGGCTACAGGCAAGCATCAACACAAGCCTATCACCGTTACAAAACCTATTGATATGGCAGCGCCAGCGCTGGCTAGGGGCTCTTCAGCTAGCGCCAAAGACGGGTCTTTTCAAAATGTTCGTTCTGCCTATAGGCTTTGTCCAGATGGGACGATGATCAATGCAGGTGAAAAATGCCCAGAAAAGAATACTACAAAGTAGTACACCAGTATTTTGATGGTTTGGGTCTGCGCCTCTATCGTGCACCTAGCCAGCAGGATGCTCGGTGCCTTTTCGGGGTGGTTCCGCCCCACCCTGAAAAGGTGCTCCATACCCATGGCAGCCTACCTGCGCGCTATGCAGGCCAGCGGACGGCTTTCCCATGATGGCGTCAACGCTAAAATTTGATAATGTAAATAATGCCAAAAATAGAGTAATTCCCGGTATAATTGTATCTAAATGCCTATGCTGCTGCTCGGAGTTAAAGATAGTTCAGAAAACAGAGCGCTCGGCCCAGGAATTTGTGCTGTTGGGGTGTCTGGATGATTTGATCAATGACTCAAATCCAGATCACGATCGGCTTATCCTGTCTTGACAAATTTTATTTTGTGAATCATCCAGTTGGTAGGCTCGGGATGCCATGGCTATGAATGGCGCTAATGGTGAATATGTTTAAGGTGGTGTTGGGTCTGAGTTGGGGGGCCGGTCTTGTATGGAGATTTACACTATCTAATCAATTAATAGAGGCGCCCTTTAGGCCGCCGTGGAAACGTTAGCAGTAAACTCTATGAATTTTAAAGCATCGAGCAGTAATTTCTTGCAAATAATTTTTTACAGCGCCTAGATGAAAAATGTAACCACGGCGCGCAAAATGAAGCCTTTAAGCAAACTCGCGATAGCGAAGATACCCAATAATGGCGGCGAATTAACTTTATTTTGCCGCGAAGAAGAATTTTCTATTCGGCTTTCCGGCGTACGCGGGGAGTTAATGAATAGTCGGGTTTATAATTCCGAGCAGGAATTGGCAAAGCTGGGTTGTGCTCATATTCAAAATAAAGATAATGCGGAGGTGTTAGTCGGTGGTTTGGGTATGGGTTATACCTTGGCGTCAGCACTGGAGAGCGTTACTGCAAACTCACGGGTCACTGTGGCGGAGCTTGTTCCTGAGGTGGTTGAATGGAATCAAGGCCCGCTGGGTGAATGTGCGGGCAAGCCATTAGCCGATGGCCGCTGCCAAGTAAGGTTGGGCGATATTGTCGAATTAATTAGATTGCAGCAACCAGATTTTGATGCCATTTTACTGGATGTTGATAATGGTCCGGAGGGTATTACCCATAGCAATAACAATTGGTTGTATTCCACCAGCGGCTTAGACGCCTTATATAACAGTTTACGCCCTGAAGGCATGTTGGCCGTGTGGTCTGCCGGAGCAGACCCTATGTTCACTATTCAACTAAAAAAAGCTCGGTTCTCAGTTGAAGCGCGCACCGTGAGATCTAGGCCGGGTAAAGGCAGTCGACATACCATTTTTCTAGCAAAAAAACTTTGCGTTAGCCCCCGGTGGTAACCCGTTTAGGTCGGCCTGACAAACACTTGCAGTTTGACGCATGTATATACGCGACGTCGTTATGCTTTGCGCTATATTTCAGGGCGAATCATGACAATAGTCGCAGACTGGATGGGTGTTGATTCATAGCGTGATTCCAGCGATACCTTTCTACCGCAGGTTGCAGAACCCGAATGGCATGACCACTTTGGATACTCTTGCGGGTGGCGTGTTTACAGTAGGTGCAGGCGGAATTGAGCGGCTCTATGTTATACGTAATTTTAATATGGCTTGAGCCTACAATACGTTGGGAATATTTTATTTTTGGACGTCGGTAATACCGGTATTGCTGAATATAGAGCTGTTAAGGTTGTAAACAAGTAAAAACATAGTCAGTGTATTTTAACGAAATTTTTTTGTCCGCTTAAAAATTCACTAAATACTAACGTTAACTTTATAGGAATTGTCTTTTAATGCTGGATAAAATTAATATTATACGAAATTACCTGAATGAAGCTAAAACTCGCTGTACATATAATGCAGCAGCTCAAGCGCTAGGCATTAAACCGGCCGAGTTTAAAAAACTAATGGGTGAACGTAGGCCGGAAAATTCTTGGTTCGTTAACACAGGTGCTGGAGAGCCAGTAGGATACGCTGACAGTGAAAAACATCCTGAGCTGTATCGGACTAAACGAATTATCACTTCTGCAGAGGTCTTAACCAGAAATCTTGAGCTGTGAGAAAAGTTAATCAGGTATTTAATATGCGCTGCATTATTGGTAGACAGCTAAAAGCGCTACTTCGCCGTAGCATGTGCTTAGCTAAAAAGCCCTAAATGTAAGGCCAGTGGAGAAACTACAAGGGTATCGCAGAGAAAAGTCGAGCTGACGCAATAGCCTTGCTATTTTATCAAAGCTGGCTCTTTGCTCTTTGCGGTTTGAACTTTCACTGATGCGCCGCTTAGGCCCTTTATATAGACGTTACGGTCTAAAGGTAAAGGGTGCCCTCTATTAATTGATTTTAGCCCCTACGCGACCTGTCAAACCTTAGGGTGAGGCGGGCTACGCAGCGGAAGGCTGGTTGTCTTTTCATGCTGGCCAACGCTGGCATATGGCTTGCTAAGCCCGAGGCCAAAAGCAATTAATAAAAATGCCCTAAAGTTTAAGTGTGGATGTGAGTGCACGACTAAGATTCTTAGTCTCAGTAAGTACTTACGAATGGTTTATAGTGCACACGTGATATTTTTGTATACATTTCTATTGGCTCCCAATTGGCCCTTCCAGTATGAACAAATTATTGGGTAGCATGCCCTATTTGTTAGCATTGCTTGTTTTTATAGCCCAAGTCATGGTTGTATCTCTAGGGACTTTTCGTACTATTGTTGTCTTTCGTGGGCACAAATTTTTAGCGGCCTTCATCGGTTTTTTGAAATCACTATATGGCTAGTTGCGGCGGGCCAGGTTTTTCAGAATCTTGATCAGTGGTATCTTGCGTTAGCCTACGCTGGCGGATTCTCCGTTGGAAATTATGTTGGTATGTGGATTGAAAATCGTTTCGCCATTGGCAATGAGCTTGTTCGATGCTTATCATTTAACCGTGATGTTTTGGCGGAAAAAATACGTAAAAAAGGCTTTGAAGTCGTTTCATTTGATGGTGATATGGGCCACGAAAAGCCGATCGAGTTATTGTTTATAGTTGAAAAACGCCGTAATGTCCCTAGCCTGATAAACTTAATTAAGACCCTTGATTCGACGGCAGTCTATTCTGTATCTGATGTAAAGAGCGTTTACGAAGGACCCGGCCCGGTAGGAAGGCGAATGTTTTTTTTAGGTAGATTTAAACTGGATGCCGAGCAGCCGAATATGGCTAGAGTCTTTGTGATAGACAGCTTAGTTTTTGGTTTGCCGGAGTCCAAAAGCAATTATAAGAGCTGCGCTAAAATTAGGCGTGGAGATGAATGCCCGCTAGCCGTGCGGATAGCGGGTAAAAGGGGATAGCTTTAGGCGTTATTCTTTAGCGTTGGATTGATTAATTAAGCCACCGAGCATGGTTGTTGCTTTACTGCTTGGAACGGCTGTGGCCATGCCGAGTTGAATCGCCGCTTTACCTGCCTCAGAATTTGCCAGGTTTACGAGGGTATCTGAGTAGGTTTTTTGCGATTGAAGTGCCGCTTTTGCGGCTTCTGTTGCGCCTTCGGCGACGTTATCGGCAAGCTTGCCCGCCAATGATGCGGATTCTGTCGTACCACTCATATCACGGAATTGATTACCGGCCTGAAGTGCGTTCAAAATATTCGTTAGGCCGGAGCCTTGTGCTCCGCTTAGGGACTGCAGGCTCTGTAGGGTTGCTTGAGATGCGTCCAAGTGTGTATCCGCAGTGCTCGTATCGGTTGCGCGACTGGCCACCATACTTTCACTGATTTCCGGTGGTAAAATAGGTATCGGTGAAGCATTCCAATCCCAAAAGCGGGTGATGTCAATTTTCTCGGCGGCGTTAGATTGACCCAAAACAGCCTCTGCAAACATGCCTTCGGTCGGCAATACAACGCTGGTTTTAGACGCGTCTTCGGGATCTTGAAGGTATTCGTGTTCAAATGCCGTTTGCTCCTCTCCTTTTTCAAAATGCCACGGTAGAGCAAGCAAGTTACCAAAAACGCCAACGGGTTTGGGATTAATTAACGCGCCTAATTTTTTTCCCTCGTAGGTTAAGCTGGAAACAAGACGTGCGATTCGATGGGGGTCTAGGTCCATCCACATTAATTGATTGAAAATGAGTTTGTCGCGTTGTAGAAACTGTACTAACTCTTCATGACTAACTTGCATGCTTAACTGGATGTTTTCGAGAGCTTCAGTGGCAGCCGATAGGGCGTGAAGGGCAGCACTTAATGCCATTTTTAATGGTTTATTGCTGGCTCTAAATGCGGCTTTAAGCGCATTAGGCATTCCGGTGGCTAAGAGCGCCTCCATTTTTTCTCTATTGGTGCTATAGGCGAGGCGGGTGGAGTCGACGACTTTTGTTCTTTCAGCTACTACGGTCTGCTGGTTTTTGAGTGCAATTTGAAGCTGCTCTTCCTTTTTGGCACTATCCATTAGCATTTGCCTCAAATCGACAAATCCGACCTTAGTGGCAATGACTACTAATGTTTCTCGGAATTTACTTAAGTTGTTATCCTCATCGAAATTGATGACTTTCATGGGAATAAAAACACAGCGTTGTGCTTTAACCGCGCGTGTTTTTAGTTGGTAAACTTGAAGTACTTCGTAATACTGTACCGTAAGTGCATGCTGGCGATTGTAATTGGCCACAACGCGTGTAGAGGCTTCGGTACTCTCGCTTTGGCTAACTTCGCGAACAGAGCTCGAGCGGCGAGAACGGGTTGCTTGGCTGAGCTGCTGTGCGCGTTGGTTGGCAAAGGAATTTGACTGTGCAGATAAGTTACGTTCACCGGTACTGACCGATGCGGTGAAGCCAAGGCTGCTCGCTACCGAGGTTGAGGCGGACGCACCGCCGAATAGAAAACCGGCATTGCCGCTGGCCTGACTTTGGGAGCTGGACCCAAAGGAGAGTGAATTACCGGTTTGTAATTCATAGGCTTGCGCCTGTTGGATTTCAGCCGTTGCTAATGTATGTTCTGTTTGGTTCGATACTTGGTCCGCTTGGCTTGTAACCGCGGCATCATTGGCTTCCTCTCTTCGGCGCCAATCAACCACGGCTATTTTAGTGACTTCCCCCGGGGCTAGGCAGAGTGAATGCAGTAGTTCGCCTAAGGCCAGTCCTTCCATAAACCAACCCTGTTCTTGGGTTAGAAGAACGCCAACGGCTGGTCGCTTTGTTTCATCTGGCAATTGTATGAACGGATCTATCGGTGCTTGGATTGCTTCACCAGGTGCTGTGTCGTCGCCCTCATAATCAGTGATATGCAGTGAAGTATAATAGGCAGAATTATTTACGGGGAGTTCATTCATCTTAGGAATAAGGTATGAGGGTGTTTCGGCGTCTGTTGTCATTTTGGGAGCTGGTCCATTGTTAGGGGCTTGGTCATTATTGGGTTCCATAAAATATCCTTAGGGTGCCTCTATTCATTGCTTTTGGCCTCTGGTTTTGTGTGTGGTCTGGCAGGCCATATTGCGGCGTTGGCATGCTTGGAAAGGCCGTTTGCTTTCGTTTCGCCGCCCGTCTTAGGTCAAGGCTTGCCAGACCGCGCGGAGGCAAAACTTAATTTCTAGAGGTGTCCCTTTGTATTTAGGCTCTTTGTGTGTTTTTACTTTTGAGCGAAAAAACTTAACACGTTTCTGTTATTAATAGTATGAAAAAAACGAACATTAAAATAGATGGGGTTGGGTTAGATCTAGGGCCGAGCTGTGTGTATTTTTGTCGCTTACAGGTACAATTTTGACGCGTAAGTGCGTGGTGTTATAGATGTTAGGCTTTAGCGCTATAAGTTTAGATTTTGATTCTGAGAAGGTATGCAGCATACTAACTGCGCACCTTAAAATAGTAGGCCAGCGTTTTTAAATCGGTACGTTGCGTTCTGCGGGGGCAAGGCGTTTAGATTCCCTCGGATGGCAGTATAGGCGACCAGTGTTTTTTTGTGGATAAGGGCCTGTGGCCTAGAGCGTTTGCCGGAAAGCTGCGCTACACTTGGCTCTTCGGTATTCGCCGTATTGGTCGTCGCTGTACAGGGTTAAACGCGGCTGTACCCCTCGATGGATAATCACCGCGGGTCGTCGATATGGTGACGTATCGGGGTAGAAATATTTTGCCTGTCATCGGTCAATTGCAACCTTTTCAATGATCTAGAGGGCCAATATAGGTTACTTCTACTAACAGGTTATGTAATAAAAGTTTCGTCTAAAAAATCTTAAAGCTCACGGGAGAGCGGCTATGAAATGGTTTAACCAGGAACCCTCACAGATTATCGAGCATTTCGAATCTTCTATCGAAAAGGGCTTGAGCCAATCACAAGCGGAATCGAGACTGCAGGAATGTGGGCCTAACGAATTGGCTGAAACTGCTCAAATGTCCACGCTCTCGCTGTTCTTGGTTCAGTTTAAAAACCCTATGCTTATCATTCTCGCTATTGGTGGCCTGCTTTCCGTTCTGGGAGGGCACCTTGTAGATGGTATTGCGATCCTGGTAATTGTGGTGGCCAACGCATTGATCACCTTCATTCAGGAGCTCGGCGCCAAAAAATCTTTGGACTCTCTTCGGGAAATGGGTGCACCTAATGCACTGGTGCTACGTGATGGCGAGTGGCAAAAGTTGCCGGTGAAGACGTTGGTGCCCGGAGATATTGTAAAGCTCAATACAGGTGATGTGGTGGGTGCCGATATACGTCTGCTTGCCGCCAATCAGTTGCAAATTGACGAATCGGCATTAACGGGAGAGTCGGAGCCCGTCGAAAAGAATATTGAGTTATTACATGCTCCTGAACTGGGTATTGGCGACCGTATAAACTTGGTGTTTACCAGTACTATTGTTACGGCGGGCAACGGTACTGGGGTAGTGGTTGATACCGGTATGAATACCGAAGTGGGGCATATCGCTAACTTAATGCAAACAGCGGAGAGCGTTGAAACGCCCATGCAGAGACGACTAAATTCGCTCTCTCATGCCTTAATTGGAGTGGCTGTAGCGGCGGTAGCCATTGTGGTGGGAATAGGTTTGTACAATGGTGCCGACTGGCTGGAAATGTTGCAAACGGGTATATCGCTGTCCGTTGCTGCCATTCCCGAGGGGCTGCCCACCATTGTTACTATTGTGTTAACCATGGGTGCCAAGCATATGGCGCGAGGTAATGCGCGCATAAGGCAGTTGGCCTCGGTGGAAACTCTGGGCTCCACTACGGTAATTTGCTCCGATAAAACCGGTACCCTCACACAGAACCAAATGCAGGTGGTAGCTTATTGGAGCGGTGGTAAAACATTTGACGTGACGGGGCAAGGGTTTGAACCTGTCGGCAGGTTCCTTGATGAAAATGATGAAGAGTTAGATTTGGAACAAACGCCGGAACTGAAATACGGTTTGATTATTTCCGCTATTTGTAACGACGCAGAATTGCAGGAAAAAGACGGGCGTTACTCCATTCAGGGTAATCCCACAGAGGGCGCGCTTGTAGTTGCTGGCACGAAAGTGGGTATTTACCGCGACGCTTTATTTGAAGAAGGCTTCCAATTAATAAAAAGCTTTCCGTTTGACTCCAAACGAAAAATGGCCAGCTCCGTCATCCGTGGCCCCTTAGGCCGTTATTGGCTGATCGCTAAGGGCGCGCCCGATGTGCTTCTGAATCGTTCCAATGCCATTTACTGGAACAATGAAGCGGTATCATTGAACGATGATTTTAAACAGAAAATACATACCGGTATTGATGCCTTTGGTAAGCGTGCACTGCGTACATTGGCGTTGGCGTTTGTTGAAATTACCGAAGCGGATATCGATAAACCCCAAGAAGAGCACGAGCAGGATTTAACCTTTCTGGCCATGCACGGCATTATAGACCCACCTAGGCCCGAGGTTGTTGAAGCCGTTGCTCAGTGTACGGATGCTGGAATTCGCACGGTAATGATTACCGGTGATCATGCCGCTACGGCACAGGCAATAGCCACGGAACTGGGTATTCGTAAAAGCGATCAAGAGCTGGTTGTTACGGGCCCACAGCTGGAAGAAATTAGCGATCGTAAATTGCGTGAACTAGCTCCAACTACCTCTGTATTCGCCCGAGTTTCGCCCGAACATAAGCAGCGTATTGTGAAAGCATTACAAGCGAATGATGAAGTGGTGGCCATGACCGGCGACGGTGTGAATGATGCTCCAGCCCTGCGCAACGCCGATATTGGCATTGCTATGGGAATAGCGGGGACCCAGGTAGCTAAGGATTCTGCCGATTTGGTACTGCTGGACGATAACTTCTCCACCATAGTTTTAGCCGTAAAAGAAGGTCGCAGAATTTACGATAATATTCGAAAGTACCTACGAGCGGGGCTTACAGCTAACGTTTCGGAGGTTAGTTGCGTGCTGTTCGCATTTTTACTTATGGCAAATGAGCCGCTAGTACCTTTAACCGCGTTAATGATTTTATGGATTAATATGTTGGCTGATGCGATGCCAAGCTTGTGTCTTGGTTGGGAAAAACAGGAAGCAGACCTGATGACCCGAAAGCCCCGAAAGCGTAACGAAAGCTTTTTTGCGGAGGGTTTGGGGGCTCGAATACTGGTGCGTGGATTAATCCACGGTTATATCATCTATGCGTTGTTTCAGTTTGTACTTAGCCGAGGCGGAAGTGTGGAATATGCGCAAACGATAGCCTTCGTTTCGCTGATATTTATTCAGAATTTCCACCTGCTGGATGCCCGTAGTTTCAAGAGTATTTATCGCCTTAACCCTTTTGAAAACAAGCTGCTTATTACCGTGCTGGTTGCTGCTACCGGCAGTTCACTCGCATTAATTTACTCGCCACTGGGGGGGATGATACTCGGCACCGTAGCAATATCCGCAAAACACCTGTTAATGACGGCCGCTATTGCCGCCCTGCCAACATTTGTTCTCTCCGGTATAAAGGAATTGTTTGGCGTTAAATGGTTGTAGTGGTCTTCGGCTTTAGTTTGCTCATTAGGTGGGTGTTTGTACCGACGAGTTACAACCAAATGCATATTCTTTGCCGGGGATTCTGCTTCGCCCTAAAAAATTAGGGCTTTGGGGCGAGCACTTAACCGTCTAGGTTGAGCAATTGCAGGTTGAGTAGCCAAACCGGGAATAAGTATTTTCTTAAAAACCTTCGAGAAAAATCTAAGGTTTTTTACCTGCGATAACGCTTAAGGCAGGCTTGACAATTAATGTTAATTTTTATCCGGTTGGGCTATATAGGCCTCATAAAATCGATTGTAAAAAATATAATTTTTGTCATGGAGTTGCTTGATTTTGTGAAACTTTTTGACATTCGGATAGATAGTGCTGAATTGTATAATGGAGGGGAACCGCTGGTAGGCCAAGTAATACCTGCCTTTATGTTCATGTGTGATATCCACCAGCTCCCTGGTCCATGTTTTTGCTTTCTCAATTTCGGCTGTGTCTAAACCAATATTGATATAAAGCACTACTGCGATGGCATCATTGGGTGCGTAACTTAGTACTGCATCGTTGTTTCCTTTTACATGCCTGAGGGTAACACTCAAAAGATTTACATCGTGGGTTTCGACAACGGTTCTCAGCTTATCCACAAAGCCGACAAAGTGATGATGAGGGATAAAATATTCCTGCAATATATCGGTATCTTTTTTACCGTGATATTCAAGGAATTTTATGGGAGGCCTCATGGCATTATTGCGGGTGATTAACGTCGTTTTTTCGGGGCGGTCAATAAAAGTTTTTTGTAAATACCAACGGAGTTTTTTCCCTGTGTTACTGTGTCTTGATCGGTTGAAGAAAAAGGCGTTGAGGGAGATGTTCTTTTCGTTTTGCAGGTCTAAAGGTACGGGTAAAGTTGCTCCTTGCTCGGCCTGATCAATTGGCGAGTGGGCAGTGTAGTCGATAGAGAAGCATTCGCGAAGAAGCGTGCCTCCCTTCGCAATGGCGCAGCGACCAAAATGCAGAGGATTCATTTTGTGGCCATTTGAGAGCAGGGTGGGGTAGTCTCGGTAATCTACAGCGACGACTGATTTACTAAAAATAAGGTTATCCGTGAGTGCAATTTCGGCTTCGAGAATAATCGCTATAGAGCCATACCCACCTATCACGGCATAGAATAAGTCGCTATTTTCGGTTTTGCTGGCATTAACCGTTTTTCCTGATGCTAGAGCCAGTTTCAATTCGTTCACGGTTTCAATAATGGGCCCGTAGTTAGGGTCTCTACCATGTGCATTCGCGCTTAGTGAGCCACCCACGGTGAAAATATTGGATGACTGCATAACCTTTATCGAGAGGTTGTGGGGGTTTATCGCCGTCTGAATGTCGGCCCAGGTTGCACCGCTTTGCACCCGAATGGTTTTGTTCTTCGGTGAAAAATCGACTATTCGATTGAACGGGGTCATATCCAACAAAATTGCACCAGGGTAAACAATATGCCCCCCCTGAGAGTGTTTTGTGCCAGAGATAGCAATTTTTTGCTTGTTAGCCGTGGCGTCTCTAATGGCCTGAATCACTTGTGTTTCGGCGGTAACCGAGATTACTTGGCCTACGTCTTCTTGATTTAGCCGACTGATATCATTCCAGCTGGTAGCGTGACATGTACCTGTAAGCACTAGGAGGTGAAGTAGCCAAATTTTGGCGAAAATATTGCTCATAATGGTCTTATTTTTAGGCTGATTTAGGGGTTTTAGGCCAGCCTGGGGCATAGGCTCGGCTCAGTAGGGCAGCTACTCTACTGCAAAACATGAGCGGTAGTGCTCAGAAGAAGCTAATTAGTTAATTTCTGGCGCCATAATCATTGCTTTGGTGATAGATGAAATAGTAATATAGGCGCCAACTTGCAATCTATTAGCTTATAAAACAGTGCCTATCAGGGAAGTGCTAAAGGCCATTTTGAGCCCACACTACCCATGTCAGACGCCAGTTATCGCATTCTTGGTTTGCGGCCCAAAGCTTCTATAGACGAAGTTCGGGTGGCGTATCGGCGTATGGCTGCGCAGTATCATCCTGACCGCAACCCAGGTGACATGTCGGCAGAAGACATGTTCAAGTTGGTTATCAGGGCTTATCGCCATATTCTTCACACGGCTGAGCTTCCTCCGTCATTCCCCGCAAGAGCGCCGCTCTCTGGTAAGCGCACGTGCCGCCGCAAGCGCTCGGGCACGCGTTCAGACAGACGTTATAATTGGCAGTTGTCAGATCAGTACATCGGTACAAACGTTAATTGCAAAGCCTAGTGTCTAGCCACTATCTCCCCTTGCGTCACACCGAATTTTGTGTGTTTTGTACTGCACGGTTAAAAACTAGATCGTGGTTTAGTTGCCTTGCTCTTGTAAGCGGCTGAGTTACGACTATTTGAGCTTTTAATTTTATCTCAATGACGATTTTTTCTTGAGTAATAACCTTTTGATACTGATTTTATTGTCTTCGCTGGAGGCCATTAGCCTAAACGTTGGAGAGTTAAAGGCAGTTTTATTTTATTGCGCCCCAAGAAAATGAAAATAGTTACTCTGGATTATAAGAAATGTGGTGCGAATGCGCTTGCCCTCATTAGATCTATTGGCCCACA
This sequence comes from Teredinibacter franksiae, assembly GCF_014218805.1. Lineage (NCBI taxonomy): Bacteria > Pseudomonadati > Pseudomonadota > Gammaproteobacteria > Cellvibrionales > Cellvibrionaceae > Teredinibacter > Teredinibacter franksiae. The sequence goes on from NZ_JACJUV010000001.1 coordinate 3,764,754, forward strand.
AAACACCATGATTGTTGGAACGGAAAAAAAGTTTTCGCAACGAACGTTCGTTTTGGAGGGTGTTTCTGATGCGAACTAAAATAGCACGCAATTGGTTTTTTTACTGGCTTGAGTGTTATCGTTAGCCTAGTTATTTAGGCGTTTATTTTGTGCCTTTTTAAATGTAGGTAAACAACGCAAGGCTTTGTCGAAGGGATTTTTCAATTAGTTTGCTAACCACCCATGACGAGATAGGTTTTACGCTTGTATGACTGGTGGATGCCATTTCCATTTTGAATGATAGTGTTGCGTAACTGAAGAGTGAATCGAAGAGCTTAAAAAGCTGCGTGAGTTCAGTTGGTTTTGGACCCAATTTTTTGAGAATGATGCATTCCAAGTCACAACAATATTGGCAAAAATAGATGAAAAAAATGTATCGCACATACTCATGAACGTGAATACAGTTACTTTTGGGGGGCATGCTTGGGGATTGCTTGAAGTGTCTATATGCTTTCTGGGTGTTTGTCTTTTTAACGCATCGCATTATGGTGCACTAGATCACATCTTGGGTGCGCAAAGATGACACAGGCCTGGAAGCCGAGCGCTAATCTGTTTTTTTTGATGCTGTGTCAATAGGACTTGTTTCGTGTTTGATATAGAATGACGTTGAAAATCTGCGCCGAACAGGCCAGCACTTATACACATACAATAATAATGAGGCTGGAAATGACCAAACTAATTCACCTAATATTTTGTGCCCTGCTGGGGTACACCGCATGGTTGCAGCTCAATGATCCTGACCCACTTTTTTGGGTAACGCTGTATCTGCTGGCGGCGGCAGTACCATTTGTTCGCATGCTTTCTCTGGGTGGTGGTATTGGCAGTAAGACTACCGGAGTAGCGGCTGGCTATTGTGCTGCAGGAATTCTTATGACCTTGCCTGGGGGGGTAGAGTATTTAAATCACATCACTTCGGAATCGTTAATCCAGGGTATGAGCCCAACTAAACCCTACATTGAAGAGGCGCGGGAACTCATTGGAACCGTATTCGCTTTTTTCGTGGTCGTAGCCTACTGGGTGGTCGATTCGCTTAAGCTACAGAGGCGTTCAGATTACTTCGCTTAAGGCCAGTGCTTAAGGGCACATTATTATAGGTGCCCTTAATTCATTCTAGTCGTGTGGCCCAATGAGTGTAGTCAATAAATCGTATACACGAGTAGCTTCCAGGCCGTCGGTTTTTTGTGTGGCATTGAGGCAGGCGGCTTCAGAGCACATAAAAATGGCGCCGTCTTGTGGCGCGGGTGTGAGTGCGCCATGGGAGCCTTTAACCAGTGAAGTATCGAGTGGGATCATATCCATAAGTGTGCGCATCCCCAGTTTTTTCTGTAGCAGTTTTAAGCCAATTTTTGCCAGCGGAAATTTAATGTCTGGGTTTAAAAAAAGTTCAACTGGGTCGTAGCCAGGCTTACGGTGTATATCCACACAGCGGGCGAAGTCTGGTGCGCGTTGATCTTCTAGCCAGTAGTAGTAGCTAAACCAGGTATCGGCTTTGGCGATGGCCACTAAATCGCCGCTGCGGGGGTGGTTTAGGCCAAACGCCAATTTTTCCTCCTCTCCCATGACTAGATCGATTTCATCTTGTTGGTCCAGCAGTGCGCGCACCCTTCCGATTAATGTTTTGTCTTGTACGTAGATGTGCGCTAACTGGTGATCGGCAACGGCAAACACGCGGCTGGCACCCGGATCCAATAATTCTAGGCCGAGTTCTTCTCGAATGCCTATCCAGCCTTGCTGCCGGAATAGTCGATTTAGGTGGCACACTTTGTTCACTGCATGAATACCGTACTCCGATACGACTACCACTTGGTACTGATGAGATTGTGCATAATCGATAAGTTGGCCGCAAACAGCATCAATGCGCTCCAGTTCTGTGGGTATGCTACTGTCGTCAGGCCCGACTTTTTGAAGGGCGTAATCGAGGTGGGGTAGGTACACGGCGGTAAAGTCGGGTGATTGCTGTTCCAGTGTGCGAAGGGCGCAATCGGCAATCCATTGGCTAGACGTAATATCGCTTTTGGGGCCCCAGAAATTAAATAGCGGGAAGCTCCCCAGCGCTTTATTCATCTCCGCACGTAGGTGGCCCGGAGTCGTATAAATGTCGGGAATTTTGCGACCATCTGCGGGGTACATGGGGCGCACGGTGATTGCCGTATCGGCTGGGCAGTACATATTGTACCAACAAAAAACATTGGCGCTGGTCAGTGGGTTGTTATCTTTTTTTAGCTGATCCCAAATTTGTTCCGCTTGAATTAAGTGATTGCTCTGGTGCCAGAATCGAATTTCTGCCTGATCTTTAAAGTACCAACCATTACCTACAATGCCATGCTCTGCAGGCGTTTTACCGGTGAAGTAGGTAGTTTGAACGGAGCAGGTGACGGCGGGTAACATGGGTTGTATGTGAGTGTTACAGCCTTTCGCCGCTAATTGGCTAAGGTTTGGGGTGTGGGCTCCAATATGTTTTGGGCTAAGCCCAACGACGTTCAGTAGTAATAATTTGTTGGCCATAAACGGTATGTGTCTTTTTTATGGGCACTCCATATTCACACGATTAGTATCTGTTTTTTTTGAATATGGGGTGCGCTTTTATATTATGATTCTTAGCGCCAAATAGCGGTTTATCAGTTACTAGTGCTATGCGAATGTAAAGAGTGGCACGAGCTGAGAAACACGCTAAAGCGGTGGTTATGAATGGTTATTTCACTACTTGGGGCTGCTGCCCTCGAAGCACAGAATTACCTTCGAATAATTGCGACTGGTTGATTTTTTTCGATTCCCAGTCGGCTTCATTTATTCGTCCACTCTTGCTATAGGCCGTTAATGCATTTTGGTAGCAAATTTTGTGTACGTCGTTTTTGTCTATGCCTGATTGCAGCATTAAATTGGCTGTTTTGGGTACAGACATTGGGTCGGACACACCCCAGTCTGCGCTGGAGTCTATAAATATACGTTCAGAGCCATATTCTCGGGCGATATTTACCATGCGCTCGCTACCCATTTTAGTTTGCGGGTATAGGGTGAAAGCTGTCCAGTAGCCACGGTCTTTCACCGCTTTTACAGTGGTTTCGTTATTGTGGTCGATAATGACCTGGGAAGGCTCCAAACCATGCTCTTCGCAAATGTCCATGGTTAGTATTGTGCCTTTAAGTTTGTTCCTGTGAGGTGTGTGCACCATTACCGGCAATTCAAATTTTTTGGCTAATTCTAATTGGGCGCGTAAATATTTTTCTTCTAGATCGGTTTGTTCATCGAAACCAATTTCACCTACGGCTACAACGCTTTCTTTTGCCAGAAACAGTGGGAGAATATCCATTACCGCCTCAGCCAGTTCTGGATTGTTAGCCTCTTTCGAATTTAGCCCGATGGCGCAGTAATGTTGAATGCCAAACTGCGATGCGCGAAACCGTTCCCAACCGACTAGCGAGGCTAGGTAGTCGCGATACGTATCTATAGAAGTGCGTGGCTGCCCCAGCCAAAATGCCGGCTCAATAACCGCTACAACGCCGGCTGCGGCCATGCTTTCATAGTCGTCAGTTGTGCGTGCACTCATGTGAATGTGTGGATCGATAAACATGGATAAACCTTTTTATTGCTTTATTGTTGCCTATGCATGAAGCAGTGCAATTTCCTGCCAGCTTTTTGGCTCATTCTTGGCCCCAAGACTTTTTGCGGTATCGAGGGCTTTAGCGCTGCCGTTTTCTGACAGTGAGGAGAGTATGGCGGACTGAATTTCTTCGCTACCGATTTGGTATTGTTGCTTCAGAAAACTCATATCCTCATTGGTTTTAGCTTGCCAGCCTATACAGCAGTATAAATCCCAGGGTAGGTCTCGCCCAGCCGCCTGTCGCTCGCGGGCATAATCTGCGAGCATAAGGGCAAGCTCTGGGTTACTGCGTTCACGTAGACCAATGATGGGCCATATGGGTACGGCTAAAAATGCTGCTTTTAATATCAATTGATTCCAGCCAGCAGCGTCGAAAAAGCATTTGGCAAAGTCGCTCTGGTGCGCAACTGCGCAAAACACCTGTTCGATATTGCTACGCGCGGCCTCTCGTGCACGCTCTACAAAGGCTTCTTTTTCGGGTATATGGGGCAGGCTTTGAACCAGCATGGTAAGTTCATTCATGTCGGCGGTTTTAAATAGCTCGTTGATACACGCAATATAGGTATCTTTTTCCACAAGGTTGTACAGTGCCAACAGTATCGTCAGTCGTGCAACCTGCGAGCATGTCCAATTACTGATTTTATGGTGGTCGTCGAACGGCTTTAGAAGATCGATCGATTGCGGAATCATGGGTGCGCCGTTAAACCAGCGCGGAGAAGGTGCTATTGCAAACAGATAGTTAAACTGTTGGTGAGAAAAGTTTTTTTCCAAAAGTTTAAGTTCTTCGTCGAGCTTGGTAAATGCTTCGGGGCGTGACAAAGAAAGCGCATCTTTTAGAGCTGAAAATAGAGTTTGTTCATTATTATTCATGGCTAGTTAGCTCGCTGGAATTTTTCTTTGAAGAAGTAAACACAGGATGAATGCGACCAGCGCAAACCGCCCAAGGATAACTTGATCTAGCAAAAATAAAAAAGAGGCATCTAAAAGGCAAATCCCCGCTAAAAGGTTGGAGATAGCCTTGCCGATGTTTCGCGTCTCTCCAGGCATAAGAGAGCGAATGGAATAGAGTGTCCAAAAAATGGTGGCTAAAAGGGTGGCCAGTAGAATGATGCTGAAATTATTGGTGATTGATGCGAAATAAATAACGGTGGCAGTGGGGCAATACAGTAGAGCAATTGGCCACATACTATTCATTTGATTGAGGTGTTCGGATCTTGCAAGGTAAGTAATGCCTGCGATGTAAGCCATAACACAGGCGCCGATGGCCAGTACCGGCCAGCCGGAATTACTTAAAAGATCGGCGGCTGTAACGTATACCAATAGTCGGCAGGCGCCCATAATCCATGCGCTGAAACTCCAAGCCTTGTGTTTCCAGTCGTAGATTAAAATACACACTATTAGGCCAACGGCAGAGATTAGGGCGCTGATAATTTGCTCTTCTCGGGCGATGGTTACAATAAGTAAGATGGCCGCTAAAAAAAACAGGGAACCAAAGGCGGCGGCCTCTTCTACGGTAGTTTCTTTGCTGGGGATTGGCCGGGTAGCATTATGCTGAGCATCCCATTTGGCGTCGAAGGCATCATTAAGGAACATGCCGCCGATGTACATCAGGCTCATGGCCACCATGGCAATAATGGCTAGCGTGTAGTCGGTTAAAAGGCCTGCGAAAGCTAGGCCAACAGCGGTGTTTGTCCATATTGTGGGCAGATTCGACATTCGGCCCAGTTTCAACATCGTGGAGACTTTCACTCTAACAACTCCTTTACCCACAAAATTTCTCGGCTTATTGCCTCTGTAACAGTAGCAGTCTGCAGCTCTTGGGGCAAAACGTCAAAGGTGTAAGTTTCTACTTCCAGATGGGGCGAAAGAGGTGACAAGTTGTGTTGTTGAATTAAATTAATTAAATCGGTTTGGGTTGTTTGCAGTTCGTCGAACTCGCTGTAGAACACGGGCACATGAAAGTGGCTACGCAAAGCGGCACCTTTGGGGGCGCTTGCTAGTGCTTCAGGGAGGTCGAGATAAAACACTGGCTTAGTTGTGCCCGGTGCCATAACGCTGGTTTGGTGGAGATACACGGGGTCTACAAAAGCGTGTAATTGTTGTTGTGCACGGTCATTTAGGTGGTTTACTTGTAATGCCGCCGTCAGCTGTATTTTGTGGATGGGAATGTCGGCAGAAAGAATTTGTCGTGCTGCATCGGTTGCACTCTCAAACATTACCGCTGCGTGACAGGTGTCTAAGCAGATACCGAGGTGTGCTTTTACGTTCTGGCTAATCGCGGCAGGCGTGCAATGGTTGGGTAGTTTCTTTTGTACGTATGCTAGAGCGCTTGGCGATAATAAATATTGTTGGAAGAAGTTGATTGTGCCAGCGGTTGTTTCCAGTAAACAGCCGGGTTCAGGTTCCAGCGCTAGCTGAATTGTTTTTCCGCTGCTGGCCTGAAGCGCTATTAAAAAACAGACAAAATCGAGAACAGTATTGGCAGCTGTTTGCATTTTTTCTTCGGAATCGAAATCGCTACGAAAGCCGATTGGTACTGTAGAAATACTGCCCTTGCTGTTTTCAGGAAGAAATTCACTGAGTAAGAGAGCGAGATCACAGCTGTATTCAAAGCGTTGCGGGGTTTGCCAGTCGGGTTGGTAGACCTGTTCTTTAACCGCCACTTTGTGAAAAGTGCCGTAGGGAAAACCGTTGAGTGTAAAAATATAGAGCTGGTGTTCGCCGAGCCAGGTTTTAAATTCGTTGCGCGCGGCGGTATCGGTACATAGATACTTGGCGGCTTGAGCCGACAACCGAAGGCCGAGCCCAAAAGGCTGCCGAGGGCACACGGCCTGTTTAATTGGAGGGAGCTTGTTTTTTAACTGAGCAAAGAGTGTAGGCCAATCTTCACCAGGGTGAATATTGGTACAGTAGGTTAGCTGGCAATTATTGGCGATTTCCATAGCCGATCCGAACCTGCGAGCTACACAGTGAGTTCGGGTGTGGAATTGGAGCTTTCCAGCACAGATTCAGAGTAGCCTTTCAACTTGTCGCGTGCACTTAGCATGGCCAAGTGATCTATTGCGTCGGCCTCAAAGGTTTCGCCAATACTGGTTAACAGCGTTATGCACAAGCGGCCGCCGAGGTGCTGACGAAATTCTTCCAAGCCTTTAATGAGTGCGCTAGTGCCTTCGTCGTCTACCCACTCCAGGCTAGGGTGCCAAATGTTAAAGCCTAGATCATGCAATAGCTGAAGAACCATTTCGGCGTCTGCTCGCTTTAACAGGCCAATTTCTACTGCGTAAAGTGTGTCTAGTGCCATGCCGATGGCAACCGCTTCGCCATGGCAAAGTTCGTGCTGAGTGAGGGTCTCAAGTTTGTGGGCGCTCCAGTGGCCGTAATCCAATGGCCGCGCACTGCCCATTTCAAAAGGGTCGCCACCATTGCAAATTTGGTTGAGGTGCAGCTCCGCGCAACGTCGAATAAGCCAGTGGTTGGTTTTGGGTTCGCGATTAAAGAGTTCGGCGCGGTGTTCGCAAATCCAATAAAAAAAGCGGCTGTCACGAATCAGGGCAACTTTAATGGCTTCGGCAAAACCAGCGCGGAAATCGCGGTTACTCAATGTCTGTAAAAATTCCGCATCGTTAATGATGGCGTGCGGTACGGCAAAACAACCGAGTAGGTTTTTAAGACCGTTACTGTTTATGCCGTTTTTAACGCCTACCCCGGCGTCGTTTTGAGCGAGTACGGTGGTAGGCATACGCACCAGTCGCATACCGCGATGAAATGTAGAGGCCGCATAGCCCACAGCATCCAATAAGCCGCCACCGCCAATAGCAATGACGTAGGCGTGTCGGTCGAGCGCGTCGGTGAGCATATGATCGTGCATACGCTCGATTTGCGCGTGGTTTTTTGCGGCTTCGCCACCCGGTATGGCAATAGGCGTTGATTGAAGATTCAGCTGATGGTGTTTACAGTAATGTTCAATTTTGGCGGTTAAACCCGGGTGAGAATTTAAAACCTCTTGATCGACAAAAAACTGTAGTTTGATGGCGGTATCTTCCGCTCTATTGCGTCGTAACTGGCTTACAAGCAGCGTGTTTTGAGGGTGAAAGGCATCCTGGGTGAAGCTTAGTGGGTAGCTAAAGTTGACACTAAAGCTAGGGTTCAGCTGATCGTTGGTAAACGCCGTTTGGGGTAAATGTTGGCTAGACGACTTAAGCTTCTGTACAAATCGAAAGATACCAAGTGCGCTCATGGGCAAAATAATGCTGCCAGCGAAGGCGAGAATGAACGATGTGCTGGCGTTAGCCCAAGCGCCTGCAGCTGAATAGGCCAAAGCAATACCCGCGTTTGAGAGCAGGGTAACGCGCAGGAATGCGGCGAAGGGCATGCGCGCAATCCCTGCCGCAACAACACTGGCTTCGGCCAGCACGGGTACTGCTCGAGAAAAGATTAAAGCGCCTGTGCCGTAGCGTTGTGTCAACTGTTGGGCCGAATGAATATCTTGAGTTGAGAAAAAGCGCATTAAGAAGCGATTCCCCGCACCGGCTCCGAGTAGATAGCCCAATATGCAAGCCGCACTCATACCTAGCCAGACCAGCACAAAACCCGAAATAAAACCGTAGTTAATCACGGCCCATATGGACAGTACAGACGAGGGGATAGGTAACAAAATATCGGCGTCTAAGCCAGTGAAAATGGCCACGGCGATGCCTAGCGGGTTACTCGCAGCGCTAGAATGGTGGTTCACAAAGGCATGAACGGGCTCTTCAAACAGTAGGTGCGATGCGACTATTGCGATCATCAACAGGGCGACAATAAGCCCATAACGGGTGGCTACATGGCGTGTGGGCATGGGTATACCTCTGGCTTCTTTTATTATTATTTTGACGCGGCTTAGTATGTGTTTATGTGCTGTGAACTCGTCGATGCATGCACGCATCGGGTAAGCTCACCCGAAGAGCTTAATTCAAGCGGCGACTTAAATCCACGCTCAAGGCCACATTTGACCCAGAGCTAACGCTAACCGTTGGGCGCTACTTCAGCATGGCTGGGGCTTGTCGGGCTTAAAGACTATTTGGCGTCCGCTTCGCGGACTAAACGCAGCATTTTAGGGTTGATTCGCTCGTCGTAGGTTGCCGCGCCATTGCCGAAATCAACATACCAGGAGTAGTGAGTATAAAAGTGGTAAGGCGAGGACGACCACACATGGCTCCCCGGAGTGCTGGGAAACACTTCGAGGTTTATGGCAGGGTAAGCGCACTGAAGCTCTGCCAAGGTGCTGAGTTCGCGAATATTGGGTAGGCGCCAGTCTTTATGGCCCCCTGGCGGCTTTTCGTTATTTACCGCTGAAACAGCGAGTAGGGCTTGCGCCCAAGTAAAACCTGTAGCTTCGCCCTGACTACAGTTGACGCCGGTGCTGCCAACAAGGCACTGGGCCCACATCAAACCGGTGGCGCTATCGGTTACCGTTTGGTTTAGATTTACCTGGAAGTGGGCGCTGGGAGTTGTCTGGGCCATATTGTCGAGTTGACACGTTTGTTCGGCGTAGCTAAGCGCGGTGGCTGCCAGACCTATTATCGTGCTCATGACGTGTAAGAGGTGTTTAGTTAGGAGTGTCTGCTTCATAGGTGACTCGTTATTGTTCTTTTTTGGTCGTGCGAACCAGCCTGATAAATCGGCTGTTGTTACGTTGCAGGGGTGCGGTAAAACCAAACTGGAAACTAACGGCCCAGGCACTGGTGCTGTGTCCGGCTACGGGCGAGCTGCTCCAGTAAAACTCGTTTTTGGTATTGGGAAAGAACTGAGTATCGATGGCGGGTTGTGATTGGCCAAAATACACTAGTGTTTCCAGCTCTGGGCGGGTAGGTATTCGCCAGTCACTGTGGCCGCACAAGCTTTCGTTGTTGACGCGGCTTATAAATTCGTCGGTATTGCAGTAGCTTGCTGGCTGATTGGCTTGATAGCCCGCACACTGATTGTAGCGTTGGTTCCAGTCGCCAATGGCACCGCCGTTAGTTTTGGTGTTGCCGCTGTACCAAGTGAAGCGGTCATCGCCGTCGTGTAGGCCTGCATTGCCCTTTATACCGTCTATTGGTTTTTTTACTTCCCACATTAAACCACTGACAGTGTCTCGCACACAGGCCCATTCCGCAGCATCATGCGGTCGGGGCTTACCCTCTGCACTTATTTTCTGGTAACTGAGGCCTCCAAGACCGTCACGATCGTCCTTTAGCAACGCATCGCGGCCATGCAAGCAGTCTTGCTGGGCTAGAATGTCTCCACTGACTGATTCTCCTTCAGGCAGTATTTCTACGTTGATAGCCGCCGTGCAGGTATCGTTGATACCTTTCGGGTAGTTGCCGCCCCAGCGAATACCGGTGTCGTTAAGCTTTACCTGGCTGGTGCTGAGCGGCGGCGTGGATTCACCACAACCGCTGACTATGGCGAGCAGGGCCGTAGCGCCCAGAACTGTTTTTAATTGTCGCATCGTTATTGTTTTTATCTGTTTTCAATTTTATTTTGTGCCGCGCGTGCGGCCTAGCGGGCTTATCATAAAGTGTTTTGTTCGAACTGCCTATACGCCTCAGCTCACCACGGATCACTGGTTTCGTGGCGCTCTTCTAGGGGACCTACAATTGTTGATATCGGCTATTTAAAGCTTTGGGATAAGGTGCTCTTTGCCAACTTGCCTAGCTCAACATCGCTATTCATGGCCTTCGCCGCTTTCTGTTCATCCTAAAAATAAAAACCCGGCCGCAGCCGGGTTTGGCTGATAAAAACCCTACAATTAGGCAATAACGCCAGGAATAACGCTTGATTCGTAGCCCTGATATCCCGCTGCTTGATCAACGCCCAATATGACTGCCGAGGTGTGGATGACATGCAGTGGCGTGTAGGAGGATCCGCCTGCGTTGGAAACGCCGCGATTAATGGCACCACCACCACCGGCCATTATTAGGGGGGTATCTGTGCTGCTGTGGGCGTCGCCATTCCCCATGTCAGACAACTCACAGACGATGGTTGTGTCCAGTACGCCTGCAGTCTTCAGCGCCTGAATGGCGTAGGCCGAGAGGCTGCTCATATGCGCACGGTATTCACTGAAGTGAGGGTAGCTGGGGTCACCATTGTTTCCGCCGTGAATTGAGCCGTGGTAGGTACCGGTGAAATTCAAATATGGGAAAGCAAATTCACCTTGGTGGTTGCCGAAGCCGATAGAGGCTGAAGCGGTGAGGTTGCAGCTCAATGCCATGGCGATAATATCTGCTTGCAGGTGGGCTTGCTGCTCGAAGGTGTCGAAGGTTAGCGCGAACGGGGTGGGTTCGCTAGCCGCATCGCAGGAGAGGGGGCTACCGCTTAAATCGTTCAAGCGAGTTTCGGTTTCTTCAATGGCGGTAAGGTGCGAATCTAGGCGGTGCTGCTCGTAGTTATCGAGCTTATTACCCAGGGCGTCTAAGGCTTCCTTGTGGGCATCGATCACGCTGCTTTTAGTATCGACAGCTTGATTGCCGCCTGATGGCAAGTTACCGAATAGGCGCTGGAAGGCATTGAAGGGGTTGTCTTCAAAGGGGACTTCGGCACCGGCATCGCGAGTCATATAGCCGTGGCCGTTACTGTGTACACCCAAGTTGAGGTAACTGAAGGGCATATTAGCACTCAGGATGCGACCCACGTTCACATCAAAGCTGTCGTTAGACCAGGTGTTGTTCATCATTGTGTTCATAACACCGTGACCGCCACGGTGGTGCCCCATATTCCGAAGGAAGTTGCAATCGCTGGCCACGCTGGCGTAAGGAGCCGACATGACAGGGAAATTACTGAGGTTCGAATTGGGGGCCCAATTTGAAGGAATGCAGCCGTCGGGGCAATAGATAATCAACGATTTGTTGGGGGCGTCTTGGGCCTCGGCTAGGCGAGACATCATCATGCCGCCTACTAGCGGGGAGGCCTTGAGAAGTCCGCGGCTGATACCAGCTGCAGATAGTATTTTGAGGAAATCGCGGCGCTGTTTATCAAATTTATTCTTGTATCGCTTTTTCATGATCTTAACCTTTAGATTTATTCACTCATATTCGGAACGTTGTTTAAGCTAGGGAGGGCCGCTGCAGGGCAGCGGCCACTAGGCCTTACTCGCTTCTAGACCAAGCCTTGCGGTAGCGCACAGCATCGATCGTACTTAAGCGCTCCAACATTACTCTTGGGCTTTGTTCCATCATGGTGTTTGTCAGGTCTCGAACTGCACAGGCATAGCCATTTTTCTCTTCAGCTGCCAGTGTCGGACCTTCAAGGTCATCAACATTAATACCTTCAATACCCACACCTGTCATAAAGCGGAATAGGTTCTGGGGCACACACTGTTGGGCGTTAGGCAAGGTGGTAATCACCTGTCCCAAGTTTTTGGTGCCCTGGAAGGCAATTGAAATACCTTTGTCGTTCAGATTTTCAGGAGCGTATACCGCACCGGTGGCATCAATACTATTGCCTTTCAAATCTGTATTGCGTGGTCTGCCCACAGGGCTGAAGTCCTCCATTCCAAAGCCCAGTGGGTTGATCCACTCGGCGTGACATACCTGACAAGCGGCGTCACCGGTAATGGCTTCGTACTTCATGCGGTTGGTTGTAGATGATGCAGCGAGGAAATCGGCTAATTCTTCGATCTTCTCTGCGCGATCCGCAAACACGCCGGCTGGTGGCTCTGGCTGGTCCTGACACAACATTCTGCGGCGTACTCTTACGGAGCGACGAATCGGAGAGGTTTCAACTTCTTCTGCCCAGCGAGCCATGAAAGCACCGTTGGCGAGAATACCGCCTCGGTCAGTAGTATTTACCATTTGGAAACCATTGCCGCTAACACCGTTAATACCGTAGTACTGAGCCAGTGGGCCATTGACGAAGGTGTAGTTGGCGCTATAAAGGGAGTCGAACTGCTCACTCTCTTCCAGCATTACATAGGCAAATACTTCACGGATTTCTTGTTTCATGTGTGGAATCACGGCGTTGAAGCCTGGCCAGGTCGCGTCATCTTTCGGAGCTGCTTCCAAGTGCTCGGTATCCAACCAGTGAGCGACAAAGTTACCCAGCTGTTCCTTAGCCTCATTGCTGCCCAGTAAGCGTTGGGCTTCGGTTAGGATTGCAGGTTCAGAGCGCAACTGGTTGTTCTGAGCCTTCTGCCAAGTGGTGTTATCTGGTGATGAACCCGTAAAGGTGTAGCTCAACCAGGAGGCCATTTCGTAGGAGGTCAGTTCGTATACATCACTGTCGATACCGGTATTGGATGGGTTCAGCTCACCAACTTCATGGCGGTAGATGAACTGTGGTGAGGACAGTGCCGCTTCTAGTGCCATCTGGATACCCGTCTTCACATCACCGTTGGTGGCGCTGCCGTTGGCCATGGTTGAGTACGTACTACTCTCGTTGCCTTCTAGGGGTCTGCGGAAAATGCGTGGCAACAGGGTATTCACGAACTCATTGGCACAGGATTGGTTAAAGTTACCGTTACAACTGAGGGCGCCGGTAAAATTGCTGTCAGCGACCAGTTGGGCAACGTTTTCAGCCACAGTGAGGTAGCTGTCGTAACTACCGTTAACAACTGACGAGTGAGTGTTGTTTACGAAGTAACCAATGATGGTATCGGCTACCAGCCCCTCGGAAACATCGACATTGATGCCCAGCAGGTCTTCAACTGTGCTCTGGTATTCCGGTCGGGTGAGCAGTTTCAACTGGCGAGCGCCGTAGCTCGTTTGGTTATTACACACCAGTGTGTTGTCGTTACCCCAGAAGGTGGTTTCGAGGTAGTCGACAACCTTTTCTGCACAGGTCTGTCCACAGGAACCCGGGTTGTTCTGCGGCATTTGTGTTGCGATATAGGCCGCCATATCAGCCTTGTCTTGGGTGGTGTTCAATGCGATTCCCACTGAACCACCCGCCGCATCAGCACCGTGACAGCTGGAGCACTGTGTAGCAAACTCCTGCTCGCCGGTCATCTCGCTGCTAGAGGAGCTGCTGGAAGAGCTGCTGGAAGAGCTGGACGGTCCGCCGGGGCCGGTACAGGACGGGGCGCTGAAGTTGCTGTTGCTATCTTTATTACCCTGCACACCGAAGCTGGCAGAACCGCCATTTGCACTAAGGTTGCCATTAAAGCCAACGTTAGTGGCCGTAATAGTGGTGGCATTTTCAACCAGGTTCACATTCCACGAGCCGGTGACTTGTGGATCAGCGTTGAACCCAAGGGTGATCTCCCAACCACTTACGGCCGAGCTGCCGTTGTTGGTGACAGTGATATCCAATTGATAGCCAGAGCCCCAGTCGTTGCCAACTTCGGCTACACAAGTAACTCCACTACCGGGAGATGAGCTGGAACTGCTGCTGGACGATGAACTGGAACTGCTGCTGGACGATGAACTGGAACTGCTGGACGACGAGCTGCTGCTAGTTGAACTGCTGCTGGAGGAGCCGCCTACAGGTACCAACTTATAGAGATCGCCACCATAGTTAACAAAGTACAGCTCACCATTATTGGCTTCGCCAAAAGAGGCAATGTTGTGGTTGGTGTTGGCGATTTCTTCACGCGAGTAGTTACCGTTGCCATTATTAGACACGGCCCAAATGCGACCGGTTTCGTAGTCACCTACAAAGTACTGACCGTTGCGCCCGGCAATGCGATTGCCTCGGTACACATAGCCGCCGGTTATGGAAGCGCTTATACCATGGTCGAGTTCCATAATGGGGTCGATGTAAGGACCGCTGGTGTTACAGCTGTTTGACGTTTGGTGAGCACCTTCCCGGCAGCGCCAACCGTAGTTACCACCGGCCTGAATTATGTCGATTTCTTCCCAGGCGGCCTGGCCAACGTCTGCCAGCCACAATTGACCGGTTTGTCGATCGAAGCTCCAACGCCACGGGTTGCGCAAGCCATAGGCAAAGACTTCATCTTGTGCATTGCCGTCGCCAACGAAGGGGTTGTCGCTTGGAATGCTGTAGGGCGAACCGTTATCCACATCGATACGAATCATAGTACCGAAGTAGTTACTCGGGTCCTGAGCATCATTCTGTGGGTCGTTGGCAGAGCCACCGTCGCCGAAGGCTGCGTAGAGATAGCCATCGGGACCAAAGTGGAGGTCACCACCGTTATGGTTGGAGTAGGTCTGATTGAAATCGAAAACATCTTGTCGCGAACCAGAATTCAGGCTGTTACCGTTACTGCTCTCGGTGTAGCGGGCAATTACTGAACGCATCGGGTTTGCGTCTGGCGTGGTCATGGAAATATACACGCTGGTGTTCGCAGGGTAATCCGGGTGGAACGCCATACCTAGTACACCACCTTCGTTTTCGGTATCTACTACGCTACGTAAATCGATATACACGTTCTTAGTAGAAGTGCTCTCGTTGTTGGCGTCAACCCAATAAATAGTGCCGCCTTTTTCAAGGATGTACCAGCGTGAATTGTCGCCCGGTGCCTGCAGCATTCCTAGCGGGGAGTTAAAGAACAGGTTGGGAAATGCACGCTCAATAGCTACTTCTTGTGGTGGAACCGAGCTGCTGGAAGACGAGCTGGAACTGCTACTCGAAGAGCTGGAGCTACTGGAAGAAGAACTACTGCTACTGGAAGAGCTGGAGCTACTGCTAGAAGAACTACTGCTACTGGAAGAGCTGGAGCTACTGCTAGAAGAGCTGGAGTTGCTATCTCCGGAAGAGATAATAGTGCCGGCAGAAGGCGTTAAGGTAACGTTGTCAAGCTGTGCCCCATCTTCACGGCGCAGGATATGCAAAGTGTGAGGGCCTGCAGAAACATTGGAAAATGTTGCGGGGGTTATGGTTTCCCAGCCAGAGGTCGAGGTATTGTTCTGGGTATTCCATGAGCCCGAATCTAACTTGTAGTAGAAGGAGTCGTCGCTGCCGTTAGCAAAATCAACCCTGATTTGAAATTCAACATTGGCGTTTTGCGATAGGCTGAAGTTGATCTGCATTTGTCCGGTTGCACCGTTAGCGGCCGAGTTCAATATCTGGCTACCGTTGATTGGCCAAACGACATACTGCCCACTAGAAGCACTATTATCCGTTTTCACTTCAAATGGTGAGAAGTTGCCTTGGTTCGACAGGCTTTCCAGCTCCACGGTTACGTCTGTGCCGCCAATGGATGATGATGAGCTGTTGGAACTGCTGCTGGATGAGCTGGAGCTGCCGGTACCGTGGCCGTCAATCACGTCAAGATCAATGCTCCATACACGCTGGGCGCCAGTGATATACAACCTGGTGCCGTCGTTGCCACCAAATGCTACATTGGTCACATTGGCGTCAGCGGCAATGGAGGCCAACTGGTTACCTGAAGCGTCATACACCAAAACGCGCTGTCCGTTGTGTTCGGCAACGTAGAGGTTGCCGTGGCAATCCACCGCCATACCGTCTGGAACGTTTAGGCCAGTTATCAGGTCGTTACCCGATTGAACTTGCCCGTTTACAATAGCGTATGTGCGCACACGGCTTGAGTCACCACCGACATAGAGCACATCTTGGTTTGGTGAGAGCGCAATGCCATTGGGGTTGCTAAGAGTACCGTCAATAAGTGTAACGCTGCCGTTTGTGGCAACTTGGTAAACACCGGTGAGCGGCTGGCCTGCGGAAGTACCTTGCTGATAGTCGGGGTCGGTAAAGTAAATGGTACCGTCGGTTGCTATCACCAAGTCGTTCGGCGAGTTGAACACATTGCCGCTGTAGGAGCTGGCAACCGCTGTTCGATTACCGCTCAGGTCATAGCGCGATAAGCCGCTGTACTTGTGGGTAGCCGCAACAATATCGCCCTGGGCATCAACGGCGAGACCGTTACTACCACTATCATTTATTTGGGTTGTCATCACGCCAGCTGTAGTCAGCTTTTGAATACGAGACGGGAAGTCGGTCTGGAAGGTGAAGTCAGAGAAATAAAGCGCACCATCGAGCCAGATCGGACCTTCGTAGAGGCCACTAGTACCTCGTGTAGAGTCCGCGCCAGAAATACGCGTAGCCGTTAAGCTGCCGGAAGGCGCAACACCGCAGTGACCAGGGCCGACCGAGCTTGAACTAGACGAAGAGCTTGAGCTAGACGAAGAGCTTGAGCTAGACGAAGAGCTTGAACTAGACGAAGAGCTTGAGCTAGACGAAGAGCTTGAGCTAGACGAAGAGCTTGAGCTAGACGAAGAGCTTGAGCTAGACGAAGAGCTTGAGCTAGACGAAGAGCTGGATGATGAACTGCTACTGCTCGAAGACGAGCTTGCGGTGCCACATAACGCTCCGGTTAGTGTGGGTGTGGCAGTGCCGCCGCTGCCATTACGGTTTACCTGAATACCCACTTCCACCGAGCCATTTGGTTGGATAGTGCCATTCCATGCTTCATTGGATGCGGTATAGGGGTTGTCACCGTTTACTTGTCCTCCCCAATAATTAGTGACCGCTGAGTTGTCAGCATAATTCCAGCTGACTGACCAACTATTGACGGCAGATGAGCCATCGTTGGTGATGCGTACATAGCCTGTGTAGCCAGAACCCCAGTCGTTGGAGAATCCGTACTCACATGCTGCATGTACCTGCCCTATGGCAAGTAGCGGGATAATACCCAGCGGCGCCAAAAAACGCCTGATACATCGTTTGAGAGGGATATTATTCATTATTAGCCTCTGTATGTTAGATTTGTGGAAGAAGTCCCCAGTCACTAACGAGCGCTAGAACTTCTCGAGTGTACGGTCTTCAGTTTGGGGGAAATATCGCGTTGGAAGGATAAAGACCTACCTCCGGCAAGTCTATCAAAGGAAAAGCGTGTTGATTTTAATCAAATATATTGTTGGGAGCCCATTCATAGAAATTGTGGTAAAAAGAGGAGAATATAAGTCTAAATTATGAGGGTTACCCGCTTATCTATTTTGATTTTGAATAGTTACGTTAGGAATAAATTTCAAAAAAATATAAGCGGAATTAAATATGCAGGCTGCGACAAAGCGTTTTGCTTTTGTATTCGGCAATTTGATTGAAAAACAACCTTATATTAAGAATCGCTGTAAAGCACAAGCAAATGTATTTAAAAACCTTATATCGCTAAGGGGTTTACCACACTTTAGACCGATAGATTTCTGATTCAGCTTCTATAACGTTCGCGCCTTGATTTAATAATAACGAGGCTAGAGTATGCGACCTTATTTCCGTGTGGGAGCCCTGCTTCTGGGTGTCCTGCTATCAAAAAATGTTTTGGCTGTTGATTGCGATGTTACCTATGTGAATACATGGGGTAGCGGCTATCAGCTAAGTGTTGATGTTACAAATAACGATACAATTTCGGCGAATGGTTGGGAGGTGGTTCTCACTTTTAATGGTGCCCCTCAGGTAACGAACTCTTGGAATGTAGGACTGAGCGAAAACGGTAATTCGGTCACCGCGAGTAATATAAGTTGGAATGGCAACCTTGCTGCTGGCGCTTCAGCCAGCTTTGGTTTTCAGGGCAATCACAATGGTAGTTTCGTAACGCCAGAGTGCGAAGCTGCAAATCATGTAGACCTGCCAACGATTGAGCCAACAATTGAGCCAACGATTGAGCCAACGATTGAGCCAACAATTGAGCCAACGATTGAGCCAACGGTTGAGCCAACGATTGAGCCAACGATTGAGCCAACGATTGAGCCAACAATTGAGCCAACGATTGAGCCAACGATTGAGCCAACGGTTGAGCCAACGATTGAGCCAACGATTGAGCCAACGATTGAGCCAACGATTGAGCCAACGGTTGAGCCAACGATTGAGCCAACAATTGAGCCAACGATTGAGCCAACGATTGAGCCAACGATTGAGCCAACGATTGAGCCAACGATTGAGCCTTCTAGCGATGTCATTTGTGAAATAACAAATGCGAATGTTTGGAACAGCGGTTTTCAGCTGGATGTCAGCTTGACCAACAATGGCACCAGGACAGTCAATGACTGGACAGTAAAGCTTATCTGGGAAGGTATAAGCGTTTCGTTTAGTAATGGCTGGAATGGAGATTATTCGGGCGATAACCCGCTGACTATTAGCAACACTGCAAACAGCGGCGCTCTGGCAGCGGCCGAATCGGCCTCCTTTGGTTTCCAGGGTACCTATAGCGGCACCTACGCAGAACCCCGCTGTGTGGTTGGTGCCGCTGGCGGAGATACAGGCGATACCGGCGAAACAGGGCCTGATTACAACCGCTGGGCCTGCGGCATAGACCCTACCAGCATTGCCAGTGACGACGATTGGTTGACCACAAGTGGTAACAAAATTGTCGACAGCGACGGTACTAAAGTGCGGCTTACTGGTGCTAACTGGTTTGGCTTTAACGCCTCCGAGCGTGTTTTTCACGGTCTTTGGACTGCGAATATGAACCAGTTACTACGCTCGATGGCCGAACGCGGTATTAACACCATTCGCGTGCCTATCTCTACCGAATTACTGAAAGAGTGGATGAATGGCCAAGCTGAAGTTGTTAGTGTGAATGGCTTTACTAACCCCGACCTAGATGGTGCAACCAGCCTAGAAGTGTTCGATGAATTCCTGCTGCAAACCAAATCCTGTGGAATGAAAGTGTTGGTTGATCAGCACAGTGCTGAAGCGGATAACGCTGGTCATACTGCGGAGCTCTGGTACAAAGGTGATATCACCACGGCTGATTTTTACGACACCTGGGAATGGTTCGCTGATCGTTATAAAAGCAATGACACCATCATTGCTTACGACTTGGAAAACGAGCCACACGGTTCGCCCGATGGCGGTGCCGGTGCAAACCTTGTTCGCGGTGAGAATGAAAGCTGGGAAGATTACTGCCAGCGTAAGCCGTTATCTGCTGAAACCGATTTTGCCAAGTGGGATGATTCGCAAGACGAGCACAACTGGCGCCACGCTGCCACTGTTGCAGCTGAACGTATTTTGGCGCTTAACCCCAATGTGCTGATTCTGGTTGAGGGCATTGAAACTACGCCCAAGTACGGCAAGTGGGTCGACAATAAGAGCGGTGCCGGTGAGTATAGCGACAAATGTTACGACAACAACTGGTGGGGCGGCAACCTGCGTCTGGCGAAGGAACTGCCCGTAGAAGTACCGGGTCATAACGACCAGATTATGTATTCGCCACATGATTACGGCCCGCTGGTTTATATGCAGCCCTGGTTTAAGGATGGCAGCTTCACCCGCGAATCATTGGAGGCTGATGTTTGGGGGCCTAACTGGTTATACCTGCACGACGAAAATATTTCACCGCTGCTAATCGGAGAGTGGGGTGGGTTTATGGATGGCGCCGACAATCAGAAGTGGATGGAAGCTATTCGTGATGAAATTGTCCTCAAGGGGCTGCATCACACTTTTTGGTGTATTAACCCCAATTCCGGTGATACTGGTGGTTTGGTTGCGGACGACTGGCTGAATTGGGATGAAGAAAAATACAACCTACTTAAGCCTGCATTGTGGCAGAGCGGTGGATCCTTTATTGGTCTAGACAGTGAAGTTCCGCTGGGTGGTGCCGCCGGAACGGGAACTACTCGCCCGTAATTTTAACGAATATTGATAAACACACAGGGTCGCCACAAGGCGGCCCTTTTTTATTTGTGCCAATAGGTTAAACTCGGGAACCTAGCACTCCAACAACACTTGATAATAAATGGAGATTTCCTATGAAAAGCCTTCTTACCTGTTGTTTCTCGTTAGTGCTTGCGCTGACATTGGTCGGCTGCAGTAAAAATGAAGCCACGCCATTGCCCGTATTGGATGGGCGCGTAATTAAAAGTGATGATGCGCCCATTGATGAACTGATGGAGCGCTCTGGGTTAAACGCACAAATAGTCGACTTACCTGCAAACGTATTAACGTCTGCCGAAGATCAGCTGCGTCGGGGGGCAACCGACGTCGATGACATTCGTGCGATTCTTCGCCGGGAATTCAACCCCGATGCACTGCGCACACAGGTGCGCGTCAGTTTGAGCGAAAATTTAAACAAAGCCGATATCGAGCATACTCTGGCATGGTTGAGTTCAGATCTTGGAACAAAAATTACAGCGCTTGAAATAGCCGGTGCTGCCGATGGTAGCCATGCCGACATTATGGGGCAGTATAATCGTTTAAAAGAAAACAACTCGCGGCTTGCAAAAACACAGCAATTACAGTCTGCAACAAACGCAACACAGTATTCTGTGGATTTGGTTATTGAGGTGCAGCGGGTTTTGATCGATACGCTCTCATCTAATATGCCCGAAAGCGCACAAATAAGTGCAGAAGACTTTGCGGAAAAAGAAGCGCAGGCACGTCCCCGATTACAGCAGCGCTTGGGGGCTATGGTAGAAGCCAGTTACCTTTATAATTATCAATCTTTAACGGATGAAGAATTACAGCGTTATATCGATTTTGCCAGTAGCGATTTGGGGCAACGCTATCACCGTGCACTTGCACAAAGCTTGCAAGCCAGCGTGATAGGTGCGAGCGAGAAATCTAAAGAGGCAATTGTACAGCTCTAAGTTTGCTTTAAGGTCTTCGCACACAATAAAAAACCCCGGCATGTTAGCCGGGGTTTTTGTTTGCTGGTGTTAGTGGTGGCTAGTCCAACTTCGGTAAATCCTTTAACGACTCGGCAATCGCACCGGCTGGGTACTCAAAGTCTTCTAGTCCTCCCGAAAAATATTTATCGTAAGATGCCATATCAAAATGGCCATGGCCGGATAAGTTGAAGAAAATAGTTTTGGCCTCGCCGGTTTTTGTGCACAGTTCCGCTTCTTTTATGGCTGCACAAATGGCATGGGAGGATTCCGGTGCGGGAATGATGCCTTCCGCACGGGCGAATTTAACACCGGCTTCAAAGGTTTCCAGTTGGTGAACGGCAACCGCTTCTAAATAACCTTCGTTGTATAGCTGTGAAACCTGAGTGGAATCGCCGTGGTAACGCAGGCCTCCGGCGTGAATACCCGGAGGCATAAAATTGTGACCCAGTGTGTACTGTTTCATGATCGGGGTAAGCCCTGCGACATCGCCGTAGTCGTAGGTGTAGCTGCCCTTGGTCAACGTGGGACACGAGTGAGGTTCTACGGCGACGAGGCGAATGTTTTTACCTGCTGCTTTATCGGCAAAAAACGGAAAGGCGACGCCGCCAAAATTAGAACCGCCACCGCAGGGTGCGAAGATTACATCCGGGTAATCACCCACTTTTTCAAATTGTTTTTTCGCTTCTAAACCAATGACGGATTGATGCAGTAATACGTGGTTTAGTACGGAGCCTAAAGCGTAGTTGGTATCGGCGCGCGTGGCCGCTTCCTCCACCGCTTCTGATATAGCCAGCCCAAGCGAACCGGGGTTGTCTGGGTTTCCTTCTAACGCGGCCCGCCCTGCTTGGGTTTGGGTGGAGGGCGAAGCAACGACTTCAGCGCCCCAGGTTTCCATCATGGAGCGGCGGAAAGGTTTCTGTCCGTAAGACACTTTCACCATAAAGACTTTTACATCGATACCGAACATTTGCCCCGCCAGCGCCATGGAGGAACCCCATTGGCCTGCGCCGGTTTCGGTGCTTATGCGCTTAACACCTTCGCGCTTGTTGTAATAGGCCTGTGCAATGGCGGTGTTGGGCTTATGTGAACCCGCTGGGCTTACACCTTCATTTTTATAATAAATTTTGGCCGGTGTACCGAGCGCTTCTTCGAGGCGGCGGGCGCGGAATAGAGGAGAGGGTCGCCACTGGCGGTAAATATCGCGAACGGGGCCAGGAATTTCGATCCAACGTTCCTGGGAAACTTCCTGCTCAATGATAGACATAGGGAATATAGCGGCCAATTGGTCGGGGGTGACCGGGTTACCGTCGGGTCCCAGTGGTGGTGACGGTGGGTTTGGCATGTCGGCAGCAATGTTATACCAGTGTGTTGGCATTTCATCTTCGCTGAGCAGAATTTTAACTTGCGACATCGGGTATTCCTCTCTTGGCTTTATTGTGTTCGCAATGGCGAGGTTTTAACCATAACGAATTTGGGTGCCTCATCAAGGTGGAATTGCCTGTTACCGGGGTTAGCTCAAATGTGGGCTAATTTTTCTCAAGCTTGGCTTTACTGTTCGACATAAATACTTTTGCGTGCGTTTAAAACGCCGTTAGCCCCGTGACCTCATGGTATAAATGGTGGACGTTATGAGGCAAAGGATGACCACCGGCAGGCAGGCTAATACCTGTACTGTCCAGCCGTAGTTAAACAGTATTAGTCCGGCTGTTAGAGAGCCCACGGCCTGTGTGGTAAAAATGGTAAAGTCATTGAATGCCTGTACTTTAAAACGCTCATTATCGCGATAGGCGCTAGGCAGAAGCGTGGTGCCGCTTAAAAAGAGAAAATTCCAGCCAATACCCAGTAGCACCAGCGCCCACCAATAATGTACTACCTGTTGCCCCGATGTGGCCACAACAATAACGACTAGGTAGGCTATGCAGCCGGCAATCATCATGGTACTGGCCCCCAGTCGTTTGATTAAAAACCCAGAAAACAGTGAAGGTAAAAACATGGCGACTATATGGCTTTGAATAACCCATTTAGACTCTGCCAGGCTGTGGCCGTGCATGGTATGCATACTGATGGGGGTGGAGGTCATGAGGAAGGCCATAACGGCATAGCCAACCACCGATGCGCAAACGGATGTAAGAAATAGTGGTGATTTGACTATTTCCAGTAGCGGTCGTGGTTCCCCTTCTGTTTGTGTTTCACCTTGTGGTGGGTTTTGGAAAACGCTAAAAACCAGCATGCCGCCGATAATCAATAAAGCCATCAAACCAAACGCCGGTGCGAATTCGGGCAGCCCACCGCCGATGGCTTGGCCAATGCTGACCAATTCTGGCCCAACAACGCCTGCCACTATTCCAGACATCATCAAAATAGAGAGGGCGGGCCCGGTGTTGGATTTATCGGTAAGGCTTTCGATCGCCGCAAATCGTAGCTGCTGGTAAAAGGCCGTACTACAACCAATACAAAGTGTACCCGCGAGCAGTAGATAAAAGTGAGAGTACCAAGTTGATACCAAGCAGATAACCGTACCCATAAGGGCGCATAGCATACCCAGTAACGAAGCCTGTTTCCGTCCCAGCTTTTTCGCGACTACCGCGGCGGGAATTGTCGCCATGGCTAGGCCCACTACAGCAATGGCCATAGGCAGTGTTGCCAGGTCGGCCCGTGGTGCCAGTTTTGCGCCTAAAAGGCCACTGATTAAAACCAGCAGTGGCATAGAGCCTTGCAGCAGGCACAGGGCCAGCGCAATAATCCAAATATTGCGGGGCATGGATTTTATTGTTTGCAGCATGACTGGCTATCCGTTGCGAATTCGAGAGTTGCGCAAGGTATCACAGCATGGGGTTAGGTTGCCAAGAGTGGCGGCTTTGTGACTGAGTAGTCACAATTCGATGCATTAAACGGATGTTTCTAACGAAAATCTGGAAGCCATTGGCATGGTCTGCTGCCACTCCATACACCAGCTTTCAAAGTCGGTTGCCGAAAGCGGCCTGGCTATGGCGAACCCTTGCGCAACGTGACAGCCAAGTTGAAGAAGCTCCCGGCAATGCTTTTCTGTTTCTACACCTTCGGCAACAACGCGCTTGCTAAAGGCGCTGGCCATACCGAGAATACTTTGAATAATGGCCATGTCATCGGTGTCTTTCAGCATGTCGCTAACGAAAGAGCGGTCGATTTTTAATTCGCTGGCCGGGAGGTGTTTTAGAAAACTAAGGGTGGAAAATCCAGTACCGAAATCGTCCAGGGAGAAATCGATACCCAGGGTGCTGCACTCGTTGATTATTTGTGACACCTTGCCTATATCGGCAATGGCGCTGGATTCGAGTATTTCCAGGGTGACACGATTTTGAACGTTAGCGCCAGACTGCTCGATTAACTGCTTAAAAATACGGATGAAATCGGGGTGCTCCAGGGTTTGTATACTGACATTAATGCTGATGGCAAAATGCAATTTTTTTACCTGCCAGTTTTGTAGTTGACGCAGTGCGTTGCGCAATACCCAGTGGTCTAGTCGAATGGCGATGGGGTCTTCTACCGTTGCACCGAGAAAGGCCTCCGGTTCGAGTAAACCTTTACGGCGGTGGTTCCAGCGAACCAGCGCTTCTGCACCCAGTATTTCCCCTGTTTTCATGTTTACCTTGGGTTGGTAGTACAGACGAAGCTCTTCGTTGTCTATTCCGTGGCGAAGCTCCGTTAATATTTTTCCGTAGCCGCGCTGATGTTTATCCTCAATAGGGTCAAATTCAGCGATCTGATTTTTTCCGTGAATTTTTGCCTGGTACATGGCGATGTCGGCTTGGCGTATTAGGTGGTCGGGGTCTACGGAATCCTCCTGTGGAAAATAGGTAATACCCAAGCTCGCGGATAGTTCAAATATGCCTACATCGCTGTGTATAGGTAGGGAAATAGCTTTGAGAATTTGGCGGTAATAATTGTCTATATTTTTATGTGTAACAATGTGTGGAATAACAATTAAAAATTCGTCGCCGCCGATACGCGCGAGCATATTATGTACATCCAGCGTGCCAAGCAGGCGTTGGCTTACTTTGATTAGAAGTTGGTCGCCAATACTGTGACCGTGATGGTCATTCACCGATTTAAAACCATCCAGGTCAAGGTAGACAACGGCGAGCCGTTCACCGGTAAGCGTTGCATTGGCTATTTCATCCTTTAGCCGGTTACTCAATAGGTATCGATTGGGTAGCCCCGTGAGCGCGTCGTAGTGGGCAATATGTTCCAGCTGTAATTGATGTTGTTTTTGACGGGTGATGTCTGAAAGTAAAATGACGTAGCTTTGGACATCACTATCATCATTTCGGATGGTGCTAATGGCAGCTGATACCACCAGCTCTCCGGGTCTTTTGCCGATGATATTCAGTTCGCCTTGCCAAGCACCGGTTTGGGATATGGTGCTGGCCACCTCATTGAGCAACTGGGTGGGGTTATCGGAAGACAGGTAAGAGCGAATATGTTGCCCTGTGCAGCTGGCTGGGGTGTGGCCGGTAATATCGGTAAAAGCTTGGTTTGCTAGGCTAATTTTCCCTTTTGCGTCTGCGATCAGAATAGCTTCTTTTGCAAATGTAAAAACGGCGGCAGCTTGGCGAAGTTTCTGCTCGCTGTATATGCGCTGGGTGATATCGGTGGCGGTTAAATGTAGTTTTGCTTCAAGTGGTGCTTCTGAGAGGCGTACACATATAACTTCAAAATAATGCAGGTTGCCGCTCGGTGGGGTGAAGGTTGTTTGGTAAGTGGTGATTTCACCGGTGGTGAGCGTGCGTAACAGACAGCGCCGTGCTTGCTCGCGGTTGGCAGATTCAAATTTTAAATAGTTCGCGCCAAGAAAGTCATCGTTACTCATGCCCTCTACGGTTTTGTTAATGTATACAATCCGCAGTAGTTCGTTAAGTAGGATAACGTGGTTGGGCGATTGCTCCGAAATTGTTTTTAGAAGAAGTTCGTTTTTAGCCTGCTCCTGCTCGGCGATAAAGCGCTCGCTAATATCCCAAAATACGCCCTGCACACCAATCACATCGCCGTTTTCGTCGAAAAGAGGGGTTTTGTGTACCTCTACATGTTTAGCACCGCCCACCGCGCGAATATTGTGCTCAAGGATATGTAGCGGTTTACCCGTGGTCATGACTTTTATATCGTCATTGCGGTAGCGTGTTGCAACTGCGGGGGGGTACAAATCGTATGCGGTTTTACCCAGTATTTGATCGGCATCCGTACCCAACAAGTTTTGTAGGGCTTTATTAACGTAGATAAGGGAGCCGTCCACCGCTATTCGATACACGCAAAGTGGTAGCGAATCTAAAACTGACTCGAGGAAAAAAGACGTGTCTGATGGTTTTAGGTCGTACATGTGGACCTTCGGCTTCTGCTGAAGTCTTATTGTTATTATTGAGTGCCCGAGAATAGCAGTGATTGACGGGAAATTGGTTGAATTTGGCGACGAGTTTTTTCTATTTAACCCGTAATAGCTAAGTTTATTGCCAAGGGATTATAGTTGTGCGTGACTGTACGGGCTAATTAGGTGCACGATACGGAAGTGAAAAACGGTTGTTTAATGTCGGGCTTTTACAGGTGAAAGCCAAAAAGGTTGAGTGTTAGGCCGAGCATGTGGAGTTATGCCCTTGACGTTTTGCCTCATACATTGCCGTATCGGCCCGGCCGAACCAATCACTTGTGGTTTCGGCGTCTTTGTATTCGGCAATACCAACAGACATGGATAAACCGTAAAGTCGCAGGGTAGCGCTAGTAGCAATTGCCAGGTGTAATTGGTCAATAAATTCAAGTGCTGCGTTTTTATTACAGGTTTCCGCAACAATTAAAAACTCTTCACCGCCAATGCGATAGAGGCTGTCGGTTGCTCGGATTTGTTTGTTAAGGGTTTGAACAAATTCGACGAGCACCAAATCGCCAATGGAGTGGCCAAATTTATCGTTGAGTTTTTTGAAATCATCAAGATCCATAAGAATGACTGACGCCGGAACGTCGGCTTTTCTTTGCTTGTGAGAATAGATTTCGCGAAGTTTTTCTTCCATTGCGCGTCGGTTGCCAGTGCCGGTGAGAGGATCTTTACTAACCAACTCGAGTAACTGACTTTTTTGCTGCAACATTTTTTCCGCAAAGGCATAACTGAATAAGAGCGTCGAAAATGTTGATATGTAAAATTTCAGCTTTTCTAATAAGCTGATTTCGGTCCAAATAAGGCCGCCCATAATAAGCAGGCAAATCGACGACAGTGCGAGCGCAAATCGAGGGGGGATAAGAAAAAATACCGCCGTTAAAGCGGGGTAGGCCCATAGAAGCTGGCTTGCCCCCCCAAGTTTTATCGTTGTTAATAAAACCAAGTAGCAAATGGTAGCCAGCATTTTACCGGCGAGTTCAGTTTTACCGGTTTTGTAGACATGTAGGAAAATACCACCTACCAGAACCACCGCGGTGGTATCCAGCACGGCTATTTCCCATTCGGCTTGAATGAAACGGATGACGCTCAACGGTATAAGTGAGAGCACTGTAAGCCCGCTTAGAGCCAAAACAATTATTTCTTCGGTGCTTCGTATGTTTCTACTCATGGGGCTATCCGTATCACTCGGCGTATAAAAGCAGCGCTTTCGAATGCCGAGCGGCAGGGTGGTTGAAGGTGACAGTGTAGATGAATGGTGACAGAAAGTTGAGGTTCTATTCCTCACTCCTTCGGTTTACAAGGCTTTTGGTTAGCTATGCACGCAAACCGTGAGTCAGTATGAATGCTGTCGAGAGAGACTGATGAGCAGGATGAGCAGGATGAGCCTCGTGTAGCCGCCCCTAAGCTGATTAGGGGCGGCTACACGCGTGAATAACCGGCGCTATGGTGGGCTATTTTTCTTTTTTGGTTCTTCGATGTGAGTGACAACCGTTTGGGTAAGTTTCACTCGCCCCGATTTCACTAGGGCATCGCGTAGAACATATTCGATTTGTGCATTCACGCTGCGCAGCTCGTCGTCTGCCCAGCGTTGCATAGCCGCAAGTACTTCTGGATTTATCCGTAACGGATACGATTTTTTAGCAGCCACGAAAAAACACCCTAGTTATATAAAGTGCCGGTGTTAACAACCGGTTGTGCGGCTTTATCTCCGCAAAGTACAACCAGTAAATTACTGACCATAACGGCTTTGCGCTCCTCATCAAGTTCAACAATCGATTTCTCAGATAGTTTTTCCAGTGCGGACTCCACCATGCCTACGGCGCCTTCTACAATTTTTTGCCGAGCGGCAACTATAGCGGAAGCTTGTTGCCGTTGTAGCATAGCGCTGGCAATTTCAGGCGCGTAGGCAAGATGGCTGATGCGAGCTTCAATAACCTCTACACCGGCTTTACCGAGACGCCCCTGTACTTCGTCTTTAAGGATAGCGGCTATTTCATTGCCATTGCCGCGCAAAGCAATCTGGTCTTCCTCGTGAATGTCGTAAGGGTGGCTGGTGGCCATGTCACGGATGGCGGCTTCAGTTTGAATGGCTACAAATTGTTCGTAGTCATCGACTTCGAATATGGCTTCTGCCGTGTCGATGACCCGCCATACGACAACGGCGGCAATTTCGATGGGGTTACCAGAAAGATCGTTTACCTTCAGTTGGTTGCTTTCAAAGTTACGTACCCTTTGCGACACTTTCCTTTTCATGTACAAAGGGTTAGCCCAGCGCAGCCCGGTCAGCTTTTCGGTACCCACATAACGACCAAATAACTGCATTACGCGGGCTTCGTTAGGCGCCACCATAAAAAAGCCAAACATACAGGCAAACACGAGCATTACTACTAATACTTCCATCACCTTGAGAATAATGGGCCCATGAACTAGCGCCACACTGGCGATACTGGTCAGTTGTACCAGGGACAGCAGGGCCAGGAAGGTATACCCGGAGAAGGTTTGTGCGGGAGTTTCGGTCATCATAAGGTTTGCTCCGTTGATAGTGATATCAATTTGATATCACTATAGGCTCAGGGCTCATGTTATGCAAGGGTATATTGATTAACCCGCTTCGCTGGCATAAATACAATATTGGCAAGCTAATTTAGAAGGCAGGCATGTTCAGCAACGCACTAAAGAAGCTTGTTGCCTTACGCCTGAATACAAACAATGCGTATCTCGTGGGCTAAGGTTTCAATAACAACTTAGGGGCACCTCTATTAATGACTTTTGGCCTCTGGTGAAGGTCATGTCATTCGAATTTGCACAAAAGAAGTTGTTCAGGATAAATATGGCCTAACAACGTGGTCGTCGCTACCCGTGCTAATCTGCGATACAGTTGCCGACCTGCGTTATCGAGGAGGTTATACGCCCGTGACTAGAGAGCGCCTGCAACCACTGCTGGTAAGCCGCGATTTTGCTGGGTTGAAAAGCCTGATGAGCGACCTGAATTACTGGGTTGGGCGCTGGGGTGTACCCTTGGATCGCTTTAATAGGCAAAAAAAATACCTAATGAGGGATGCGGAATGAACTTACTAAATGCATTGCTCGCCTTTTGCGTGACGATGCTGATTTTCTCGACGATGACCTTGGTTGTTGTAGAGGTTTTTCATCGTTTTAATCATACACGCGAAAAATATTTTGAATTGATGGTGAGTAAGTTTTTTGATGAATTAATTTGGCCAAAAATACGCGGCTTGATAGAGGTTGAAGGCAAACCTTCCGCGCAGTATAAAGCTGAATTTTTACAGGCTATGTTGTCGGTGAGTGGCTTACCTAGTCTAGACATTGAACAAAGATCAAAAGACGATAAGTTAACCTACCATAAGTCTAAAAGTGCAGATAAAACAACCGAGAGGCTGGACGCCGTTGAGTTTTGTCAGCGCTTGGCTCGTACACAGGCTGGCGTTACTCTGCTAGATTACAGTGAAGACAAAGCGCGGGTGATGATTCTTGACCTTGCCCGAAACCTGGAGTCTATATCGACCGGCGCCACCTCTAATTTCAGGGTAAAGTCCCGTTTTCTCTCTTTAATAGCGGCAATTCCTCTGGTTGTGTTTTTTAATATTGATGCGATTCATATATTCCGTACTTATGCCGCTAACCCGGCCATAGCCGAGGCGGTTGCCGACATTGGTCACCAGGCAGAAGAGCGTTATATAGAAACGGCTCAAGCGCTGGAGACCGTAAAAACGGAGCTAGCCAACACCAATAATTCGGAGGGTAAAGTTGAGTTGGAGGCTTTGCTGAGTACAACACAATCGGGTGTAAAAAATATTAAAACATCTTTGGCTGGGTTGAAGGAAGAAGGGGTGCCTATGGGGTGGCAGCATTTTCCGGGCTGCTTTTCTAATGCGAACAATGCGATAAAAGATATTCGCTGCACTCAAGGCGCTAAAGAAGCTGGGCCGCTTAAACTAGTGGCACAATGGGTAGGCTGGTTAATGGGCTTGGCGAGCGCTATATTTCTCATTGGCCAGGGAGCCCCCTTCTGGTTCGAGATGTTTCAAAAAATAACCTGGTTAATGCAGGTGGCCAAAGGCTTGGGGTTGGGGCGTAAATTGGGTAAAGAGGTAGACCGAGCTGAAGCTGAAGTACACAAAGAGCAGGCAATGAATGGTAGTAAAGCCATAGACCCAGTTGATGCGTTTATGGTGGCGGCCACAGCAAAAAAACTTGAACTGGCTGGGGAATCTTGAGAGAGTCCCTGCTTTGATTTTTTCACCTTTTAAGTGGTTAAATAACATGAAGAAACTTGTTGTGTCCTTGATGGCGGGCCTTGCGTTTACCGGTTGCGTCAATGTAAATGTTGCTAACGAAGAGCCCAAAACGGTAAGCGAGCCTTCCATGGCTCCAGTAACCACCGTATTCATGGCGGGTGATTCCACCATGTCCATTAAGCATCCTAAAGATTTTCCTGAAACCGGTTGGGGCGTGCCCTTTGCCACCTTTTTTGATGACACTGTTCGCATAGAGAATCGCGCAAAAAATGGCCGCAGCACCAAAACGTTTATAACGGAAGGGCGCTGGGGGAAAATTATGGATGAAGTAAAGCCCGGCGATTACGTATTTATTCAGTTCGGTCACAATGATGAGTCAATTAAAAAACAGGAACGCTACACAACACCGGAAGAATTTAAAATTAATCTCACACAGTTTATTCGTGAAACACGAGAAAAAAAGGCCAGCCCTATTTTATTGAGCCCCATTACGCGGCGTTATTTTGACGGCGACAGCATTAAGTTGACCCACAGTCACAGCCCAGTGGTGGTCGAAGTTGCCGAAGAGCAGGGCGTTGCTTTTATCGATATGGACCCATTAACCCGTGCCTATTTTGAAGAGATGGGTGATGAGGCCTCTACTTTACGTTTTATGCACATAAAACCCAATTTGCACCCCAATTATCCCAATGGTGTTCGCGATAATACCCACACTAACCGTTTGGGCGCCCGTGAGATTGCACAATTGGTATTGGTGGAGTTGAAAAAAATGGACCACCCTCTGGTTGAGCGCTTGCGTACACCAGACCCTAAGCATCTAAAATTGACATATTAATTAATTGAGGCGTACTTAACATTGTCGGGGCTTGTTAAAAACATGAAGTTGCATAACTTTATCGTTTTATTTTTCTGCGCAGTCGTTTCTATGGCTGCTCGCGCGGAAACTGCGTGTCATACGCAGGCGAGCCCAGCGAACGGCTACACCATCGAAGCTACATTCAATAAGCTCCAAAAAAAACACCCCGGTATTCAATTGCCGCAGGCGCCTACCGCCAAGTTAAATCGCTGGTGCAACCAGACGTATAAACAGGTGGAGGGCAGGTTGTTGGCCATGGATATATTTGCCCGAGCAGATCAAGCTGGCGTTGCGCCAGCATTGCTGTTGGTTCACGGCGGTGGTTGGCGCGCAGGAAGCCGCGATTTGTACCACACGCTTGCGGCTCGATTAGCCGAAAAAGGTTATGTGGTGGCAACGGCGAGCTATCGCCTCGCAGGTGAAGCGAAATACCCCGCAGCGGTTTATGATATTCGTGACGCTGTGCGTTGGTTACGATTGAATGCTGAAAAATATGGCCTAGACCCTAAGCGCCTAGCGCTTGGGGGCGGGTCCGCTGGCGGGCAGATAGCCAGTTTGGTGGGGCTTACTAGCGGGCATTCAGAATTGGACCAATATAGCGCGCATAACCCCGAGCTGGGTCAGGTGTCTGCTATCGTTAATATCGACGGTTTGTCGAGTTTTACCGTACCGCTGGCACTCAAGCACGAAAACGACCCACGTAAAAAACCTTCATCGGCCGAAGCCTGGTTTGGCGGGCGTTACGAGGAACTTCCTGCAATATGGGTACAGGCATCTCCTTTGTCGTATGCCTCAGAGCAGTCCCCTCCTATGCTGTTTATAAACAGTAGCCGCCCACGCTTTTCGGCGGGTCAGAGCGAAGTAATTCAACGGCTGAAGCATAGCCAGGTTCAGGCCCTGCAAGGGGCGCCGCATTCCTTCTGGCTGTTCGAGCCATGGCTTACGCCAACCGTCGACTTTATCGACCGGTTCTTACGCAAGTAGGCTGTTACTTAAAAAAGCCCCGAAATTGGCCTAGGCTGAGGAATAAGCCCTTATCGAGTTGATGTATAAGTGCCGAGATTCCCCCTCCCATTGCCGTTATGCCTGCTGTTTTTAGTGTTGTCTTGCCCCTGTTGTGCACGCCAATAGTTGTATTGGTGTTGTAACCGCAGGCTCCAGTTTGAGTTTCTGGCGAGCGGTGCAGAAGGGCGCACTGGAAGCGGGGGCTGAATATGGCTACACCATACTTGTTCGCGGCCCTATGGAAGAGACTAATCAGGGCGCACAGATAGATATCGTAAAAAGTATGTTGGCTCGTGGTTGTGTTGGAATTGTTATTGCCCCAGCGTCGGTTGCGGTTGCCAATTACTTGAATCACTCGGACATGCCGGTTCTGGTGGTCTACATCGATCGCGATTATGGTGGTAAGCGTATGAGCGTGGTTAAAACTGAAAACTTCTGCGCGGGTGCTTTAGCCGGAGAAGGCATGGTAGCGCTATTACGCGGAAAAGGCCGTGTGGCACTATTGCGTAATGATGCCGAAGTGATAACCACCAACGCTCGCGAAGAAGGCTTCCGTAAGGGGGCGACCGAGGGAGGGGCTGGATGTTTTACTGGAGGCTTACATTGGTGTCACGGTTGGTGGTGCGCGCAGTAAGGCCTTCAAAGTAATTAATGGTGTGGAGGGGTTGGATGGTGTGTTTACCTCAAACGAACCCACTACTATTGGAGCTCTCATCGCCCTCGAAAAGGTTAAGCGCTCCGATATTATTCATGTCGGTTTCTACGTAAGCAAGCAAATATTGGCGGGTGTTGAGTCGGGTAAAATCCATGCTGTAATCTCTCAGCGGCCCGGAGAAATGGGTTATCTTGGGGTTGTGGGGTTGTGGGGTTGTGGGGTTGGCGGCCATGTTGAGCCATAGCGCCTACCTAGAGTTTGTCGATACCGGCGTTTTTTTGTCACTAAACAAAACCTTGATGATCCAGACCTTCAGGCAGGGCTGGCTCCTTGAGCTATCCCCTGTTGAGTATTCTCTTTTTCCTAAGGCCTAAATAGCTACTACTTGTATGTTTAATGTCATGCCAATAGTTAATTTGGCCAGACAATAATACAAAGCGAATGTAATGCATACATCCCGATTTGGCCGGTATTTGCACGTATTGTCAGCTGTATGGCACTTTTCGGGCCGACTGGAGCACATTAAACATTATACTAAAGTCTAAGTTGGCCTAATTGTATTTCAAATGTTGGTGTGTCAGTATTGACCGAATTGCCTGAATTGGTAATGCCAATAATTTTAAATATGGTAATCCCCGACCGGCTCGGAGTAAGAGTTCTGATGTATATTTCCGGGAGACTGGTTCCGCCGCGTCATTCTTATAACAGCTCGACAACTCAATAAATTTGGAGCGCAATTAGATGAATTTACAAAAATTGCTATTAGCAACACTCGTGGGCAGCTCGATCGTTGCTTGTGGTGGTGGAGGCGACAACGGTCCCTCTCCTACGGCTGAACCTACGGCTGAACCTACTCAGGAACCACAAACAGCTTGGACTTGCCCAGAAGGCGGAAGCTTATACTTTTGTGACGACTTTGAAGACGGCACATTTGATGATAAGTGGGACGATCTGATTTCCACCTACGACTTGGCTGATCCCGGTGCGTTCGATATTCTTGATGAGGGTACCGAAATTGGTAAGTCATTGCGCTTCACTGCCGGTACACGTGGGGGTGAACTCAAAGAGGGCGAGCTGATCCTAGTTAAGGCTTCTGAGTTCGGCGACGTACCCAATGATTATTTTGTTGAATACAAAATTCGCCCGCGCGCCAACGGCAATACGGGTAACAAATACCTTTACGGCATGATGCGTTACGAAGGCCAGCTACAGTGGTACTTCGGTGGTTTGAATATGCAGAATTCAAGCGCCTCTACACAGGTAGAAGCGGGTTTCATCGATACCGGTGCGGTTCAGCGTAGTCTACAAAAGAAGAAAGCGATTGAGTTGGGCACTGAAGGCGGCACCGATGGTGACTGGCATACGGTTCGTACTGATGTTGTGGGCAGTACCTTAACGGCCTATTTAGACGGTGAAGAGCTGGGTAGCTGGGAAGATACCGGCAACACCTATACCGCAGGCCCGGGTCTGATTGGTTTCTTTACTTATAACCGCTCCTTTGAAGTGGACTACGTTAAAGTGGGTGACCCCGCTGTGAAGCCTGTGCAGCTGAGCCTAGATTACGCCGATACCAGTTGGGTTTCTGCGGTTCGCGGCGACACCTTAACCACCAATGTAACCGCCATTCAAAGCGATGGCACTACAGCGGATACCTTTACGGTTGCTTCAGCCGATGACACCGTGGTCTCGGTAGCGACTGACGCCAACGCCGTAACCCTAACACCAGTAGGTGCGGGTACTACCACCGTAACCTTCTCGGCAGGTTCTGACAGCAGCGTTCAGCGCACGTTGAATGTGCAAATTGAGCCAGCCTGGGATATGCCTACTACCGATTACGGCGATATTACCAGCGTGGTTTCACCGCTTTCCACCGGCGCTTACGCGGATACCGTCCTTACCATTGAATTCGACAGCGATGATGGCATCGCGTTGGGTACCACCGGTGAAGTGCGTATTTTTGATGCAACGGATACCTTAGTCGACCGCATTAAAGTGGCTGGTGAAACTGAAAACGTAGGCTTCTCTAGCGCGACAGGTGAGCGGCCTTTAAATACCTCATTGATCACCCTTGACGGCAGTACGCTTACCATCAAACCGCACAGCCAGGTTCTTGCCTATGACGCCGAATATACGGTTACCATCGGTCTGAATGTAGTGACCGGAGCTAAGCTCAATACGTCTGATTTCGATGGTTTGGGCGAATCTTCCGCTTGGACATTCACCACTAAAAGTGCTCCAGATGCAAATGCTACCGGGCTCAGTGTGGATGATGACGGCACTAGCGCCGATTTCCGCAGCCTCCAGGGTGCTTTGGATTGGGTGATGGAGAAGGCAGCGGGCGATGCCACCTTTGTTGATACCGCCTTTACCATTAGCGTAGGGGAAGGTGTTTACGATGGTCTCTACTTCCTGAAAGGTAAAAACAACCTTACTATTGAAGGTGTTAACGGAGACAACACGGCCAAGGGCGACAACGACCTCTACAACACAGCAGGCAAGACCGTGATTCAGGGTAAAAACTCTGAGGGCTTGAACGGCGGTAGTAGTGGGCGTGCACTGTTCTTAGTGGAAGGTGTGGATATGCTCACACTGGATTCTCTCACCCTGTACAACACACATGTACGCACGGGTAGCGGCGATCAGGCCGAAACCATTTACTTCAACTCTACATCTGGCCGACTGATAGCAACCAATGCACAGTTTATTTCAGAGCAGGACACCTTGTTGTTGAAGGGTTACAACTGGTTCCACAACAGCTTGGTAGCGGGTAACGTTGACTTCATATGGGGCTACAGTGTTGCCACCATCTTTGAAGCCAGTGAGATTCGTTCTTTGGGCGATTCAAAAGTGGGCACTGGAGAAAGTTCCGGTGGGTATCTTCTGCAGGCGCGTACCTCCAATGTGACAGACCCCGGTTTCGTATTCCTCGATTCCGAACTCACCTCTGGCGCAGGCCCTGTAGGCGTAACTATCACCACAGGTACAACGCATTTGGCGCGTTCCGGTGGAAGCAGCAGTTACTTTGATAACGTGACATTTGTGAACACCAAAATGGGTGATCATGTAGCCGATATCGGTTTTGCCTATGAAGGTATTAACAGCCAGCCAGCACCAAACCCTGCGGTAGCGGATGCAACTAGCGGTTGGAAAGAATTCAATAGCTTGGATGCGTCGGGCGCGACTTTGGATATGTCAGATCGTTGTGATAATGGAGACGGTAGCGGCAAGCCCGATAGCTGTTATGAATTAAGCCAGGCAGAGGTTGATGCAAACTATTGTAGTCGTGCGCAAATCTTCGCCAGCTTTGACAACGGCGCCGGTTGGGATCCATACCCAGAAGACGTGAGTGATGACGCTTGTTCTTTGCCTAATGCAGAAGCATGGAGTGGAGCCGCAATGCAGTTGGGTGGATCAACTTCAGGCATTAACGGCAGTATCGATGCGCAAACGGATACGTCTGTAACCCTCACGGCAGAAGGCGGTAAGTTCGAAAGCAAGAAAACCTCCATGTATCTGGCGTCGCAAGACGTAACCGGTGATTTCACCATCACGGCCAAAGTAAAGGCTGTTGGTACATTGCGTGAAAGCAGTAGTTACCAGTTCCCTGCCGGCTTGATGATGTGTGTTTGTGATGCAGCCTCGGCTACAAGCGAGCCATTGGCTAATGCCAGTATTCACGATATTACCGCCGATGCGAACGTGGATTTAATTGCAGGTTATGGGCATATTCTGGCAGCAGACGGCTCTTGGGGTAAAACCGGTAGTACAGCGGTGACTCCGGGCGACGACCTTTACCTGAAGTTGGTGCGCACTGGGCAGGATTATGCCGCATCGGTTTCAACCGATGGTGGTGTGACCTATTCTGGGCTGGGTGGTAGTACCTTTACCGCATTACCCGACACTATAAAGGTAGGTGTATTCGCTGCACCAAACGGATCAGGTGCTCAGGTCTTTACCTTTGAAGATATTCAAATCACGCAATAACAACTGACGTGTTTGAAGGCCAGCAATATGTTGGCCTTCTTTGGTTTTATTATTCGAGAAAATATTATGAACATTTCAAAAACACTTTTAGCTTTCACTGCATGTGCGGCCTTAGGGGCCTGTGGTGGTGGTTCATCGGGCAGCAACAACAGCTCGAGTTCGGTCGCCAGCTCATCCTCTTCCAGTAGTTCGAGTTCATCTAGCTCAAGCTCTTCTTCTAGTATTCCAGCCGGAGGCTCCGTCGACGGTGGCTTTGCCGGCTACAACTTCAACATTACCGGTGGTGACGGTGGAAGCGTTTATACCGTTAACAATGGCCTCGACCTGATTAAAGTTTTGTCGGACGCCAGTGATGCCTCCAGCCCGGTAACCGTTTTTATTGACGGCGTTATTACCGATGTCAACTCGGGTGCTACCGGTAAATCAATCGATATTAAAGATATGGATAACGTATCGATTATTGGCGTGGCGGACCGAGGTGAGTTCGACGGTATCGGTATCAGTATTCGTCGTGCCAACAACATCATTATTCAGAACCTAAAAATTCATGAAGTGTTAACCTCCGGTAAAGATGCTATTTCTATCGAGGGTGATGATAACGGTACTACCACCAGTAATATCTGGATCGATCACAATGAACTTTACGGTAGCCTCGGGGTGAGTAAAGATTATTACGATGGCTTGCTCGACAGTAAAAGCGAAGCCGAAAATATCACTATTTCTTACAACTACCTGCACGACCATTGGAAAGCGTCCCTTCATGGTAGTGGTGATACCGATAGCGGCGACCGCAATATTACCTTTCATCACAACTACTTCGAAAACCTAGAGTCACGTGTGCCGCTATTTCGTTTTGGCACTGGCCATATTTATAACAACTATTACAAAGATGTACGTTCTACGGCTATTAACTCACGCATGGGCGCGGAAATTTTAGTGGAGAACAATGTTTTTGAAAATGTACAAAACCCAATAGTATCGTTTTACTCCAGTCAAATTGGTTTTTGGAATTCTGTGGGTAATGAATTTACCAGCACAAACTGGACTACCCCCGATGCGGACGAAGCCACGGCTGGGCCAGACGGTGTAACCGGTTCTGATGCAACCATTGCCGTGCCATACGCCTACACGCTGGACCCTATTGCGGGTTTAAAAGATCAGGTTGTGGCTAATGCGGGTGTTGGTGTAATAGACCAGAGTGGTTTGACTATTCCAGACCCCGAAACGCCCATTGGCAGTGTTCCAACCCAAGAACCTATTGTGCCCGGTGACGTGGCCTTACCGTACAGTGAAGACTTTGCGGCTACCGATGCCGATGCGTTTTTCACCGCGGCGTATCGCGACCTTACCGGCGCGTCTGGCGGCAGTGCGCCAATGTATCATCGGGTTACCGGTACGGTAGCAATCGCCTCTGGGGAAATCACCATTACGGCTGGTCGGGTATCCATTGGTAACACTACGCCTGCTGTAGTAACAACCGCAACCGATGCGGCAACGACCGGTGTATTAAGCCTAAACGCGGCTTATCAGGTTTCGTTTAAAGTGGTGAGCGTTGGCGGTACTACCACTAAGAAGTTTATGTTGTACGTGGACAACAATACCGCCGATAGTAAGGCGTCAATTCACGGGGGTGACTCGAAGTTTTACTCCGTGGCTTTGGCCGACCTCACCCCTGGCGCAACGGTAGTGGTGCCTGGTTTGGTAGCCACGAATAGTTCGTTTATTACCCTAAGAACTGAGAGTGATGCAACCATCACTCTTGATGATCTTGTTATAGAAGCGGTACAGTAACGATAAATAACAGCACTACAAGCGAACTGGCTTACGGCCGGTTCGCTTTTTTTATGCCTCAAGTAAAATCAAAAAAGGCGGCTTTCATTCGAGAAATGAAGTTTGCTATGTTGATGTCACTTTAAAAGCTCCCATGCATGTCGGTTTAGTGGCCACTGAACAACCCATGATGTCGAAAGGAAACGCCGCATTACCGTTTTTAATAAACAGCGCCTACAATAAAAGTGCCGTTCAGTTTTAAACTTCATCTCTGTTAGCTTCATCGCTATTAATTACACCGCTATTAACTACACTGGTTGTGGGCTTGGTAATCATCTATTTCCCAATTGGCTGTGTGCTATCAATAGCATAAACAGTAAAAGGCTCAGATCTATTTGTTTGTCGCCCAGTTATACCCCTGTAATTACTGGGCATACATTGGTTCAATTCATGCGACAGCACTGTTTGCAACGGGTTTGTTTCCGGCGAAAAAACCGTTATTTATGCCTGTTATGCCTCCTTCTGTGCTGGGTTTCGCTATGCTATTCCGAGCAGAAGCCCGAAGTTATGCACTATCGTTACTGGGATTGGGGTACGACGCCCAAGCGCGATGACTACCAATATGCGCTGCTACAGCTAATTCTGGATAAGACTCAAGCCTCCCATGGCCCCTATCTGTTAACGCGTGAAATTCGCAGTTATAGCACCGCGAGGGTGCGACGAGAGATTAATCGCGGCAATGTTATTAATGTACGTGTCGGCCCATGGCGACCGATTGCTGCAAAAAAAGATGTTGCAGCCGAAGTTAACAGAAGTATCGATATTCCCATTGCGCGTAATTTGTTGGGTTATCGGCGCCTGCTCATTCGCAGCGCCGACTACAACAAGTTTAATAATCTAACCGGTGAAGAGCAGCTAAAAAAATGGGTGCTTGGGCAAGGTAAAGGTTGGGAAGAGGTAAAATTCTACCGAGCCGCAGGCTACAACGTTATGGACAACGGTAATTTGGAGACGATGTTCTCAATGTTATCGGTTGGGCGGTTCGACTACATCGCCATGAGCGTGATTGAGGTGAAATCGGTTTTAGATAATACAAGGCACCATGCACCGCGATTCACCTTAGCACCCAAAATATTTATCTACTACCCACTGCCCATTGTTTACCATGTGAGTATGGACAGGAAGGACCTAGCCGAGCGTATTGAGGTCGGCCTTAAGGCGGCCAAAAAGGATGGAAGCTGGGATGCACTCTTGCACCACTACTTTGACGGGGAAATAACCCTAATAAAACAAAAAAATGCGGTTTTTTATACCTTGAAAAACCACCTACTACCTAAAGATTTCAAATTGGAAAAGCCGTTCTTCGAACACCCGAACCGGGGTGAATAACGACTTTCCATTGCACGGCTTGTGTGAGCCTGCGGACTACGCAGCGAGTACAGATTTCACAAACGCTTCAATGTCGGCGTCCTGGCCGTTTTCAAAAAAGCAGGATTGGAAGCGCTCACCGGAAACCGCGTGCTTGACTAGCTCGGGGTCGATGGCCTTCATTCCATCAAGGAAAGGCTTAGTGGTGGCGTCTTTTATGCTATTTAGAATACCGGCATTAGTCACCTGAGACTCTTTGCGCTCAGGGGGGTAACCTTGGCCCTTCGCACCGGTAAAGGCCTTTTCAAAGATGTAGCGAACATTTAGCTCTGCGCCCCAGCCAAAGCCCTTGGCAAAAGGTAGAGCAAGCGCGTTACCGTTGTTAATTTGAGCAAACAGGTAAGCGTCTGCGGGGTCGATACAATAACCACATGCAACACCGGGGTATGCGTTCAGTGACATCAGTGCGCCCTGGCCTGTGCCGCAACCGGCCACAACAAAGTCTACTGCCTTAGAGTTAAGCAGTAGCCCGGCAATAATACCGAGGTGGATATAGGTAAGGCGGTGATCGTTATCGCCGTCCATTCCCACGTTGAAAACACTGTGATCCAAGTCTGAGGCAACGGTGTTTAATTGTTCCAGCACAATCGGGTTTTTGGCCGCTTGACTGAACTCATTCATCAGGGCAATTTTCATGAAACAACTCCTATCAACAAAAAGCCGCGATTATAGGTATTGCCAGGCTCGCGGGCAAACGGGTCAGGACAAAAATCATTGGTTTTTGATCTAAGGTGCTTGTTCTGGGGTTTGTCGGTTCGACTTTACGCTTAGGATTATTGCGTTATGCTTAACCAATGGTCAAATCAATCGTTCAATTCCTTTTGGTCTACCTGCTCTTTGGCTCTGCCAGTGCTTGTGAGCTATTGCCAGACCAAAACCAGCCCGTTATCAATTTCCCCCATAAGTTTAAAGAGAACCTCAAGGAGCAGGGCTATGTTTTTAGCCTGCTACGCCTCGCATTACAGAAAACTGAAGTCGATTATGGCCCCTGTCGCGCTCATTTGGTAATGAACGCATTGCCGGTTAAGCGCACGGAAATGTACCTAGAAGGCGGCGACTTACTGCAAGTGGTAGACCTATCCATACGCGCCGACCGAACTGAACGGTTTTTGGTGGTACCGGTTCCTCTGTATAAAGGCCTGGCAGGCAACCGCATATTCCTTATTCGTAAAGGCGAAAGCGCTAAGTTCGCAGACATACAAAATGTGGGAAGCCTGAAAAGGTTGTCGGCTGGTCAAGGTGAAAAATGCGTGGACACTAGCATATTGCGTGCGAATGGCCTCACGGTTAAAACCACCGCAAATATCGACTCGCTGATTGATATGCTCACGCACAAGCGCTTTGACTATTCCCCCCGAGGTGCAGCCGAAATATTTTCTGAAATAAACATTTATGGTGAATATGCAATAGAAGTTGAACCTGCGCTAATGATCACTTACCCCTTTATGACAGCCTTCCACTTGAATAAGCAACAAACAAAGCTGGCGGAGCGCTTGAGCGTGGGATTGGATCGAGCCATTGATGATGGTGCGTTAGATAAGCTGTTCTATGCCCACACCACAACCCGTTCGGTTTTGACAGACTATAATTTTTCTGGTCGCCGAATTATTCCTTTGTGCAACCCTAATATTCCCGATTGGGTGCCCCTCGAAGACGACAGGTACTGGATACGGCCCTGGCCTGCCACAATAAAACGTCGCGAGCCCTGTGGCGATACCGGTAAAATCTTACTTGGGAACTAATCGTTTACCTATACGGTTATTGCCGGCTGAATGCTCACCCCGAATCAGAAAATGATGCCGCTAAAGGCAGTTACGCGTATTTCCAGTAACATAGCTTGTTTATGGCAATGGTCAGTTTCCGAATAAAAATAGTGAGTGGCGGTTGATTGTTTTTTTTCGTAAGGTAATGGCTGGCTGCGGAATTATTATGAAATGGGAGAGTTAATGAATGAATGGTGTAAAAATTACTCTGTTGTTAGTAGGGGTTTTGTTTTTTTCTGCGAGCGCATTCCCCGCAGGCAAGGGCGTGGGAGAGGCCTTTTCTGATGCCATAATTCAGCGTTACCAGCCGACAATAGATGCAGTAACGCACCACGGTTGGGATCATTCCAATAGTGTAGTGTTGCATGGTATGGAAAAAGTATACAAAAATACCGGCAAAAAAGCTTATGTGACCTATATAAAACGCTATGCCGATGCGTTTATAAATGCCGATGGCAGCATTACCGGCCTGCTCACAACCTTGGAC
Source organism: Teredinibacter franksiae (assembly GCF_014218805.1). Classification (NCBI taxonomy): domain Bacteria; kingdom Pseudomonadati; phylum Pseudomonadota; class Gammaproteobacteria; order Cellvibrionales; family Cellvibrionaceae; genus Teredinibacter; species Teredinibacter franksiae. The sequence goes on from NZ_JACJUV010000001.1 coordinate 3,807,485, forward strand.
GGCATTAACCCTGGTGTGAACTGTTTGTTTTTATATGAAGAAACCGGCGATAAAAAATACCTAAAAGCCGCGCAAAATATGCGCGACTATTTGTTGGGTGAAAAATCGCCTTTCAACAAAACGCCCGATGGTGCTTACTGGCATAAAAACAACTCAAAATATACCAATGTGTCATCAGTCGATGGTTTGTATATGGTGCAGCCGTTTTTAACGCGCTATGGGGTTATTGCGAATGATGCGCAAGCCATAGATACCGCTGTAGAACAAATATTATTGGTGTCTGAACGCTCGTTCAACATTAAATTTAATTTGCCTTTTCATGCTTGGAATTACGACAAAACTAAACCTTGGGCTAATCCCATTACGGGCACGTCCAGCCAGTTTTGGTCGCGGGCCTCGGGCTGGTACGCCATGGCGTTGGTGGATGTGCTGGCCGTCTTGCCCAAAGAACATCCGGGTTATTCAAAAATAGTTTACCTGTATAAAAATTTGGCTAAAGGCTTGAAAGCGGTACAAAACCCAGCCAATGGCTACTGGTACCAAGTGTTAGATGCCGTGGGTAAAAAAGATAACTACCCCGAGGCGAGCAGTACCGGCATGATCGTTTACGCTTTACAAAAAGGCGTGGATTTAAAAATACTGGACAAAAGCTACAGCAATGTTGCACAAAAAGGCTGGCAGGCACTGCAAGCAGATATAACCACCTATAAAGACGGCGGCCCACAAATTAATTCTGTTGCACCGGGAATGGGCAGTCAGAATAGTTATGAAGATTATGTCGCTATTCGGCCTGTTAGTATTCCGGCGCCAGAGGGCAAGCAGCATATGCACGGCTACATGGCCATACTCATGGCGGCTTCGGTAATGGAATAATAGATTTCCGCACTTATCGTTGTGCATTCCGGCGGGTACCGCTCGCTGGTCTGTTCCGGCCTAGACCAAAATCCTCTGAGTGTCTGTGTTTTAACCCTTCCTTGGGGGTGTATAAAACTGCCAATTTCCACCATCGGTATGGTTACCAAATAAGTAATTTAATACTTTTTGTTATCTTTACAGCGGCGTGTGGTGGGCGTACCCTAGCACTATTGGTAAGGCCAAACTGCGTTGGCTGGTATAACACTGATGTATCGTTATACGCTTATTGATAAACCAAGCCCGTAGTCCGAACCCTTCCCCTCGAGTGGGCTTGAGCAGAAAAAAATAAAAAACTGCGTTTATATTTCTTGCACGCTCTGGTGTGCGCACAATAGCAACTAACTGGTTTATTAGAGGACGCTCTCATGCCCGTAAACACTTCATTTCGGCGGAAATGTGTGAATGCCGTTATTGGCTCGCTATTTCTATCTTGCTTGGTTTCTCAGGCCCACAGTTTGACGTGCGATTACGCTGTATCTAACGACTGGGGTTCTGGTTTTACCGCCAATATGACGGTAACAAACGATTCCTCTTCCACCATCAGTAATTGGCAAGTAAATTGGCAGCATGCCAGCGGCACAACATTAGCTAGTGTATGGGGGGCGAATTACACTGGGTCTAACCCTTATGTGGCAACGCCTGCAGCCTGGAATTTATCCCTCGCGGCGGGTAGCTCGGTCAGTTTTGGCATTCAGGGAAACGGCGACGACTCCAGCGCAACCGTTTTAGGGTGTTCGGCCGACGGCACCAGTAATTCAAGTTCCAGCAGCAGCTCCTCTTCAAGCTCCAGCAGCTCCAGTTCTTCCTCAAGTTCCAGCTCTTCTTCGAGTTCCAGCTCTTCTTCGAGTTCCAGCAGTTCTTCTAGCAGCTCGTCTTCCGTGCAAGCGAATAACACGGTCACCATCCAGGAAGATGAGGCAGGCTTTTGCGGTGTTGATGGCTCCATAGACACCAACAACGCAGGTTTTACCGGTAGTGGCTTTGCTAATACCGACAATGCCAACGCAACCGGCATTGATTGGGCGGTGAGTGGCGACGCAGGTACTTATACCGTGCGCTGGCGCTTTGCCAATGGTTCTACCACCAATCGTTCTGGTGTATTGAGCTCAAACGGAGCAAGCCTATCCACAGAAGACCTTGTGGGTACTGGCGGTTGGACAACCTGGGCAACCACCTCGGTTAACTTGAGTCTTGCCGGTGGTTATAAAGCCTTACGCCTACAGGCCAATCAGAGTGCGGGCCTTGGTAACGTAGATTACATCGAAATTACTGGCCCTAACGTAGTGGTAGCATCGTGTGATGGACCGGGCACATCGTCTAGTAGCAGCTCATCTAGCAGCAGCTCCAGTTCTTCCAGTAGCTCCAGTTCTTCCAGCAGTAGCAGCTCTTCCAGTAGCTCTAGCAGCAGTAGCTCCAGTTCTTCCAGCAGCAGCTCTGTTCCTTCGTCCAGTAGTAGCTCAAGTTCTAGCTCCTCAAGCAGCGTAATGTCTGTACTTACCCTGCAAGAAGAAAGCGCCGGTTTCTGTTCAGTTGATGGTGATTCTTCCGAAAGCTCCAATGCCGGTTTCACCGGAATCGGCTACGCCAATACGGATAACGCAAACGGCACAAGTATCGTATGGAGCGTAAATGCCGCAACTAGCGATAACTATAAACTGGAATTCCGCTTTGCCAACGGCGGCAGTGCGTCTCGCCCCGGTGAATTAACCATTAATGCGGGCAGTGGCGGTATTTATACAGTAGACCTTGCAGCAACCGGTGGCTGGACAAGCTGGCAAACGGTAGTGGTGTATGTGGATTTAGTGCAGGGTGAAAACACCCTTGAGCTAACGGCAACTACCAGCAGTGGGCTGGCGAATGTTGATTACCTGAGTATTGAAGGTGTTAACCTTTCTGCGGGTGATTGTGGTGGCAGCTCCTCTAGCTCCAGCTCTTCTTCTAGTTCCAGCTCCAGTTCCAGCTCGTCCGACCCCTATGTAACAGGCTGTGGAACCGAGAGCAGTAACATTACCGCTTCACGTACCTACTACGTAACACCGACCGGCTCTAGCAACGGCAGTAGCTTTAACTCGCCTATGAGCTTGAATGCAGCACTTTCGGCTGTGGGTGCTGGTGAAATGATATTGCTGCAACCGGGTACCTACCGTGTTGCATACAGTGCAGGGTCGAAAAATACAATTACCCTTTCTAAATCGGGTAACAGTGGTGCCGAAATAAAAATGGTGGCAGCCAACTGTGGTCGCGCGGTTATCGATTTCCAATTCCCTGACAACACCTGGGTGCAAAATTCCTACGGTTTCCACCTAACCGGTAACTACTGGTTCTTTAAAGGTATAGACATAACGCGTGCAGGTTATCAGGGCGTGTATGTTATTGGCGCAAACAACACCTTCGAAAACTGCGCGTTCTACAATAACCGCAACACCGGCTTAGAAATAAACAAAGGCGGTTCATACACCACGGTCATTAACTCCGATGCCTACCGCAACTACGACCCTAAAAAATTCGGCAGCATGGCCGATGGATTTGGGCCCAAACAAACCCAAGGCCCCGGCAACACGTTTTATGGTTGCCGCGCGTGGGAAAACTCCGATGATGGCTTCGACATGTACGACAGTCCCGAAGTGGTAACGGTAGAAAAAAGCTGGGCCTTCCGCAACGGTGTAGATGTATGGGGTTATGGTGACTTCGCGGGTAATGGTAACGGCTTTAAAATGGGCGGAAATGCGATAGCGGCCAATAATCGTATTACCCAGTCGGTTGCTTTTGGTCACCCAAACAAAGGTTTTGACCAAAACCACAACACGGGAAGCGTTACGGTGATGAACTGTACCTCCTACAATAATGGCTTGGATTATGGTTTTGGTGGCGACCTAGATTCCGGTCATCAACTTTACTTCCGCAACAATGTTTCCATTAGTGGAACCGCCGACGTACAAAACGCCGACTCACGTAACAACTCGTGGGACATAAGCGTAACCGCAAACAGCTCAGACTTTGAAAGCCTGAACCTAAACAACGCAACGGTAGCCCGCAACCCAGACGGTACCCTGCCGAACAATGGCCTATTCCGCTTAAATGCCAACAGCGATTTAATTGATGCTGGTGTAAACGTGGGCTTGCCCTACCAAGGAAATGCACCAGACCTTGGTGCTTTTGAGAAGCAATAACCCCGCTTCTCTAAAACAAAAGGCCGGGCGATCCCCGGCCTTTTTTTATGCACAAGGAAGTGCTAATGCCGTGAAGGCCAGGGATGGTCGAGAGCGGCGATGCACAAGGAAGTGCTAATGCCGTGAAGGCCAGGGATGGTCGAGAGCGGCGATGCACAAGGAAGTGCTAATGCCGTGAAGGCCAGGGGCAGCTCAATTGCATCCCTGCAATCGCTGCATTAGTGCTTTCCTGCACGTCATGGTCGAGAGCGGCGATGCATTCTTCAAAGTTAAATTCGAATCATGCTCGCTACTATGTGCAGGGGTTCGGGATAATGTTAAAACCCTTACGCACCTCCGATTCAGTCACTCCCATGAACGCGGTAGTCTAGTATCGAAACAGTGTGCGCAAACCTATAGCCCCGTAGGTAGGCTAGAGCAAAGCCTCTGTGCTCAAAATACCAAAATAATTCAATGTGCCTTTTGCCACCGTTATACCGCGGGTGAAACCGATATAAGTGTATATACTGAATAGGTTCACTTAATCAACGGCAATCATCTAATGGATAAATTCGACCGCTTCCAACAACTGCATCGTTTATTCCGCTCACGAAAAAGACCTATTCCTATAAATGAGATAGCCACCAAGCTCGAATGCTCCGAAGGCACTGCAAAAAGACTCATAAACCAATTGCGAGACTATTGGCAGGCGCCGCTTGAATACAGCAAAGAGCACAATGGTTGGTATTACGAATCAACATTATTAAAAAGCTTCGAGCTACCCGGCTTGTGGCTTACGGCGGAAGAATTACAATCACTAACCGCGCTGCTACACCTAATAGAAAATATGAGCGAAGGGGTGCTAAATAGCGAGTTGAGCGTAGTAGAAAAAAGCATCCACAAGCTAATAGGTGCGCGCGGCATTAATTCTGCAGAAATAACACAGCGCATAAAATATTTACCCATGGCCAAGCGCCATACAAATCATCATATTTACACGGCAGTAGCCGATGCCCTTATTCAGCGAAAACAACTCACTATTGTGTATCGCGATTACCACAACAAAAAAACCACTCGTACCCTTAGTCCTCAAACGCTAGTGTACTACCGCGAAAACTGGCATCTAGATGCCTGGTGCCATTTACGCAACGAACTGCGCACCTTCTCCATTTCGCGAATAGAAAGGCTAGAAAAAGAAAAGCAAAAAGCCAAAGCTATTCCCGAACAGCAACTGGCAGAGCACTTTGCCAGCAGCTTTGGCCTGTTTGCGGGCAAAGCCAAACACACAGCCAAACTTCGCTTTTATCCGGAAGTTGCCCGAGAAATTGCCAGCCAGCAGTGGCACCCAGAACAAGAGGGTGAATGGAAAAATAAAAATTACCTATTAACTATACCCTACAGCCACGATGCTGAATTGGTAATGGAAATACTCAAATACGGCAATAACGTAGAAGTTTTGGCGCCTGCGGCCTTAAAAGGGCGTGTAAAAGATAAATTAAAGGGCGCGCTGCAATACTATTGATGAGTAAAGTGGGTTTGACGTAAATCACTGGATATATCGCCAGTTTATGTTTTGCTGTAGTGGGCATGTAAGCTAGGTGTAATTAACCTATTGGGGCCAGATAAATGGAAGATTTCTCGCCATCAGATTTAAAAGCCATCCTTCATTCGAAAAGGGCAAACCTCTATTACCTAGAGCATTGCCGCGTAATGCAAAAAGATGGCCGGGTACTCTATTTAAAAGAAGCCAAGCAAGAAAACCAGTACTGGAATATCCCCATAGCCAATACCACTGTCGTAATGCTGGGCACGGGCACATCCATTACCCAAGCGGCGGTGAGAATGCTTTCGCAGGCGGGCGTGCTACTTGGTTTTTGTGGCGGGGGTGGCTCACCGCTTTATATGGGCTGCGAAATTGAATGGATGACCGCTCAAAGTGAATACCGTCCCACGCAATACTTACAAGGCTGGGTGAGCTTTTGGTTTGACGACAGCAAGCGGTTGGCCGCAGCAAAACACCTGCAGCAAGCAAGAATAAATTACCTACTTACCACCTGGGCCAAAGACAAAGACCTGAAAAGTGAAGGCCTGAATGTGCAAGACATCGATGTGCAAAACGCATTGGATGTATTTAAGGTGCGAACTGAGCGCGCCCAAACCTCTAGCGAATTATTACTTACCGAAGCTCAGCTCACTAAAACCCTTTACAAATACGTAGCCCAAAGAACCGACTTCGCCGATTTTAGCCGCGAACGAGACGGTACCGACAAAGCCAATGCCTTTTTAAACCACGGTAACTACCTAGCCTACGGCCTTGCCGCAACCGCACTCTGGGTACTGGGCATACCCCACGGCTTTGCCGTTATGCACGGTAAAACACGCAGGGGTGCTTTAGTGTTTGACGTGGCCGACCTAATAAAAGACGCAATCGTACTGCCCTGGGCGTTTGTGTGCGCAAAGGAAAACGCCACAGAGCAGGAGTTCCGCCAGCAAATACTGCAAAGCTTTACCAACCATAAAGCGCTGGATTGCATGTTTGACCAAGTGAAGGCCATTGCGTTGGGTGGTAGTGAGGAGCAGGGAATATGAATGGTAAAAAGGATCAGTTTTCCAAAAACGCCAGCTGTAGTGCCAAGGCAATACTGTGTAAGCGTTTGTCACGGGCCCACAGTTGGCAGTTTGGGGTAAGCGTACAGCCCGCCAGTAAATGCATATCGACCCAGCCAACCCCCTTACCCATAAGGTTATGTTTTTCCAGAAAATACAGGGTTTCTTCTTCACTGGCCGTTGCAGTAGAGGGCAGGTTGCGAAGTAACTCAAGCACCTGCGCACGGTTGTGCATATGACCACAGGCCAGCTCACCTATAACCATAGGGTGAATACTCACCAACCCCTGCTGCAACAACTGGCCAAGGCGGTGATCACCTTGGCGAAAATGGTCCACCCATACGGAAGTGTCCACCAGTACCATTACTCAGCGGGCTCAGAGCGGCGGCGAGGTGTTAGCGATAACGTAGGCTCACAGCCCCCCAGTTGCGCCAAGCGCAGCGCGCTTTCACGGGCAATCAGCGCTTTTAACCCTTCCCGCATAAGGGCGGTTTTTTCCTTAACACCGGTTAACTGTACGGCTTTGGCGTACAGCTCGTCGTCGATATTCAGCGTGGTTCGCATGGTTAAGCCCCTAAGGCATCATATTAGGCATCATTGTATGCCTAATAACGTAAAAAGCCAGCCTACGTTTTGTGGGCTGGCTTGCTGCCTGTTCGGCGAGGGGGAGCTGGCGTCATGATGGTCACCTTCATCTCTCAATGCGAAAAGAAAGCCCTGAGTAAAACCCGCCGAGTACTAGACGCATTCGCCAACCGCATTGGCGATAACACCTGGCAAACGGTAATAACCGATGATGGCCTGCTCACAGTAAAAAAGATGTTGCGCAGAACAGCCTCTAAAAATACAGCCGTGAGCTGCCATTGGGTGCGTTCGCGGTCTAGAAGTCAGTTTTTGTGGGTGGTGGGGAATAAAAGGAAGTTTGATATTGAGGGGCGAGTGCCGGTGAATACAACTGAAAAAGAGGTTCCAATGGATATTGTTAGAGAAAAACCAATAAAAGGGATGCTGTACGCCAATACTCACTTACAGCGTTTGGATCACCACTTATTCGCGGTGGGGTATATCGCAGAGCAGCTCTATTTACGGTACTACCCAAACGATAAAGTAAGGGCGACGACAATGCTTATTGCGGGTTGCCTTCATGATATTGGAAAAATAGATCCTGAATTCCAGGCGTGGGCAGTAAAGGACAAAAATAAATCGTTTATCGCTGAAGACGGGCAGCATATTGAAGAAGCTAAATTTAACTTTGAAAAGCACCCTCGGCACAATGAGATATCGCTGGCACTCTATGCATTACTTGATGATAGTGCTATTAAATCAGTCAACGGGGAAAATAAAAAGCGTATAAAGCACGCAATTTTTTGGCACCATGCCAAACCATTTCGCCCTAAAGGTGGGTTCGAAACTGTTGGAGATATCTACAGAACACTCGACAAAAATGTAAAGGGTAAGGCATGGACGTGTGTGGTTGAAAAATCGACGGAGCTAATCGAAAAAGTTTGTGAGCTTGATTCGGAATACCGCGACACGACGGAAAGCATGCTGAGTCGTAGTGTGCTCTTCTCAGTAGACCCAGAAAAAATTTGGGATGTTGAAAGCCTTCAAGTACCAGATTACAAAGAGTATCGGCCATGTGAACAGTTGGACGACTATAGATATCAAACACGTAGCAATGCCGTTAACAATCAATTAAGAGCATGTCTGATTACCGCGGATAGGTGGGTTTCAAGCTTATCGGCCAATGACTTGGCAAGCGCGATTAAACATAAAGCACTTGACGATCTTCTAACAGAAAAAGCAGAACAGAATGGATTAATTCCGGATTCAAATTTGGAGTCACACATCGCCGACTGTTTGCGCACCTTTCCTCGCGATAAACGCGGTGATATGCAATCCGAAACGGCGCAAAAATTGTCAGGTAACTCCGACAGGGTTGGTGTTCTAGCTGGGGCTGCCGGTTGTGGTAAAACAAAAATAGCATTGGAGTGGGCAAAACTTCGCGGAGCCAAACAAATATTATGGGTGTGTCCACGTGTACAAATTTGCCAAGGTCTGTTTGCAGAATTGAGCAATTCGGATACGCCCTACTTACCCAATGCAACAATTGAGCTGCACACGGGTGAATTTAAGTGTGTAAATACGTATGACAAAGAAACAGACGAAAGTGATTATTTTAGTGGCGATATAGTTATCACAACTATAGATCAACTATTGAATACAGTAATTAGCCATACCAAGGCTGATAGTTTACTGAATTACCTCGGTGCTCATATCGTATTCGACGAATTTCATGAATATATCAACATGCCTGCATTTAGTCTGTTGTTTGCGGAGTTGGTGGCTTCTCGGAACGAGTTGGCGGGTGGGTGCAATGCACTTTTGGTTTCGGCAACACCACACTATCTCTACCTAGATGAACTGTTAGAGTTAGATAAACACTATGACGTAGTGGAAATGCCATCCTTTAATCCATGTAAATATCAATTTCAATTTTTCACTTACGACGAAAATAAGCATGATGAGAGAAATCCCCTTTATCAGCCAGTGGAAAGCGGGACATTTGTAATTAGCAATACAGCGATCACAGCACAAAAGAGTTTTGTCCAGAATCAACATTCAGAAAATGCAGTTTTACTGCATTCGAAATATAAAAAGAGCGACAAGAGGGAGTTGTTTGAAAGCGTATACGAATCATTTTGTCGTAGCGGAGCGAAGCAATATGACGTGCTGAGAAGTGGCCCCATTGTTCAGGCATCTCTCAATATTACCAGTAAACAGATGGTGTCTGAGGTTTGTAATGCGGAGAACAACCTGCAGCGACTGGGTCGTTTGGATCGTTTTGGCTCCAATCTTGATGGTGTAAATAAATATATTATCGCCATTCCGGATACGCTAAAAAACAAGAAGAGAACCGGGCGTGTCGCTCGGTTCATGAGTTCGACCAATATTCTCTCATCCGCATTAGCCTGGCATGAGTTTTTACTAGAGGCAACGGATGAAGGCGAAAAAGTATTGACGCTTCCCGAGATCTATTCAATTTACAGGGATTTTTACGAAAATCTAACATCACAAAAATGTATTGCTGAAGATCTAGTCGCCGCCATGAAAAAAAGTGTAGAAGTAATTGCAAATAAAGCATCAGAACCAAAGGTGATTGCTAGGAGTAAAAAGGCCCATAATCAACGCGCAAAAATTAGCAAAATCTCAATGCGGGGTGATAGCCGATTTGTGCAGATGGCAGTGTGCGATTTAGGCGGGTTTCCTGATGTGTCGTTTTTGGAAGAATATGCTTACAGAATACCCATTTCCGAGTCAGATACCGTAGACAACCTTACTTCCTCGTCCGAACTGATTCAGGGTTATGGTGATAGTTCGAAAAATCTACTGGCCCACATGCACAAAAAACATCACAACATAATGGGTGGTAAAAAATCATATAAAGATTTTGTTCTATTGAACGAAGCAGTAGACGCAGAGTTTCCCGTGTTTTTAAGTTATACCCCTAATGATTTGTTGGCTGTGGGTGGAGAGGCTGCTCGCCATAGCGAAGCTATTTACTATGGGATATGTGATAAACAGCCTATCGGCGCAATTTCAATTAAGCAATTCAATAACCAAAAGGACTAAATTGTGGAAAAAGTAACAGGTATTAAAAGCGTAGATTTCAAAATTACTGCGAAAGGGCATGGTGTTGTTAACTGGAATGGACCAACCAATCTCGCACAGGAAAATGGCAACACGGTAGATAATCATACTTTACCGAAATTGCGTGGGTACTCCAATTTATCTGGAAGAGTAAAGGAAACTGGATATAAATACCGAAAGGAACCAACGGACATTAATTTTAAAGAAACCCCTCTTTATATAAGTCAAAACTGTATTCGCCATCACCTTTTTAGGGAACAAGCATTCGACATACATTACGCTAAGAAATCTAATTTGCAAAAGGTATTAGCTTCTATTACCGGTTTGGTACGTGGTTACGTAGTTCCTGCCACTCAAAACAAGCGAACAAGTCCGTTGTTAATGGAGGATTTTGTAGATCAGCTTGGAAATGGAAATTTTGAGCAGTTCGGTCAAGCTGGAGAAAGGGATAGTTCATCATTTTACTCAAAAACCACCTTCGGGGATACGGAATACAAATCGTTCGGGTCTATTAGTATTGAGCAGTTACAATTCATTTCTTTAGATAAGAAATTTGACCGCGAAGCAATAGAAATTAAGGAAGGTCAAGGTGAAGAAGTCGCTCGAGCAGTGACACAGTTTATTCAGTCGTTGAATCCTCAGTTTCAAGCTGAGGCTCTATTTCACCCGAACTATATACGCAAGGGTACTATATTTGAAGAAGGTGAAGTTGGCATCCTTCTCAATGACGACGCGATCCAAGTTTTGATTCAGCATATGCTTGACCGAATTGGCAATTTATCGATCCGTCAAGCAAAATCCTATATGTATGTCGATGAGGTTGTTGTCGATTACAATGATAGTAGCCGAATGATGCGTATAAAAAGCGATAAAGGTTCAATTTCGGAAGAAAAAGCTAATGATTATGCTGTCTATTTCTATGCGAAGTAGGGGGGTGTTCGATGAGAATTACAATAGAATATGAAGCCTCATGGCGAAATTCCTTTCTCGACCCCGCGACCAGTAATAATGAGGCTTTGCCGAAAGAGGGGAGAAAATTTATCGGCTCAATGACCAAATTGAAGAATGCTGAAAACTATATTAGCAGGCATGTTACGGTTGATACGGTTATGGGTATTTTGAATAGATTGGTGGGAGACCAAAGGAAACTATACCAGGCCCGATCAAGTAATAACTATTATTTTCGGTATGTTGAATCGAAGATTAAATTTGAAGACAAACCAGAATACATCAATAGTGAAATTGTCTTCATTCGCAATATTTCCGGTAGCACCGATCAGAATTCGTATACTGGTATGGTTAATAATCATGACCCTATATTCACTTCTGACTATTCTCGTGAATTCTGGTCGATTCTCGCAATGGATTTTCAAGAGCTATGCCTATTTATTACCAATGGGTCGAAATTTAATAAAACTATTGAGTTGAATCCACTAGTTATTATTGACCGTCTAGAAGAGATTCATAAAATGAAATCTGTACTAAACGAGAGTCACGTTTTTACGGCCCATAAGGTTTTGTCTGAGTCGTTCGAGAAGTTCAAAGGCCTAAATAATAAAGGAGAAGTGCTACCGATAAGCTTATATTGTTCCTCGCTGTATTTGCAGCTTGACCGTTTGGGTGGTGCCTACAATATGGATACTGCCAAAACAAAGTCTGGTGGGTTAAGTGGAGTTTCAAATAATGGATTTACAAAAAAGGATTTTATGAACAGATATACCACTGGCGACAAGAAAAAAATATGGGGGAACCCGTATATGCGCGAAAATTTCGTAAAAGGCGAAGGGCGATCTAGGCAATTGTTAACAAAGGCCAGTGGAAAGCTTGTAATAAATATAGATATTGATCGAGAGCAGGCGAAAAAATTACAGAGTGATATCGAATACGCCGGCGTATCAAGCTTCTATCTTGGTAAAAAAGGCCTTGCCTATATTTCAGATATGCGGATCTAGGAGTTAAAATGGATACCTACATAGACATTACCTTAAAACCAGACTCGGAGAAACCGTCAAACTGGGTGCTAAACGAAGCCTACACAAAATTTCACCAATTTCTCTGGGAACTTAAGGTCAACGATATAGGCGTGAGTTTTCCGGGCTACAGAGTTACATTGGGAAGTATTTTACGTCTACATTCTAATCATTCTTCTCTCAATAAAATTGCTGATGGAAAATGGTTGGGACGCTCGAGCGATAACGTCACTATTTCTAAACTTCAGCAGGTGCCCATAAACACCAAGCACCGAACAGTGTCCCGTAAACAATCCAATATGAGTGAATCCAAGCTCAAACGCATACTCAAGCGTGGCTCGATTACTGAGATGGAAGCGAAAGCCTATCGCGCAAAAATGTTTGCAAGTGGCTTGGATAACCCTTACGTGGAATTGGTGAGTGCATCCAATGGCAATAGGCATCGCCGTTATATCGAATTCGGCGAATTGCAGGATACGCCAGTGGAAGGGGTGTTTGACTTCTTCGGCCTTTCAAAAACAGCTACTGTCCCTTGGTTTTAGTATTTGCCTAAATACCCGTACGCTACTAGCTGCGGGTTTTTTTCCTATTCAATTTTTTATAGTTGTTCATCTAGCTTGCTCTGGTGCAAATTCAGAAATGGGCGTTACCCTCCTCAGGGGATTTCTGCTCAATGCTACGTTTAAATACCTCCATAGCTATATCAAGCTTGCCGCGACCGATAACTATCTTGTATGTATTTCGCAGGAAGAAAGGCTTGATAAGCCGAGCTACAGGGCAAAAGTAGAGCCTGGTTGCACTATAACGATACTGAAACGGGAGATCTCTGTTCATTTGCCATGGGAGCAGAGGTAGCTTCCGTTTATTTGACCGATGCGATAAGACTATAGAGCCCGTTGGGGCTCAAATAGCGGTAAGTCGCGTGCGAGTCAAATTTTTAGGTATAACACCAATAAAAAGTGCTCTTTAAAAAAGCGTTTATAAATCAATAAGTTACACGAACACGGAAAAGTATAGGTAAAACGGCGTTTTTTACCGTAAGTGTTTGTTGTAACTTACTTTTTTGGATTAAACTTGTAGTTCACTGCCGCACAGGCAGCTTAGAAATCTTTAATCAAGATATGACGAACAGTCGCAAGGTTCACTGCCGCACAGGCAGCTTAGAAAGAAGGGGCTGTTTGTTTTATCGAAACCATCCAGTTCACTGCCGCACAGGCAGCTTAGAAATTTGTCAGCCGCGCGAAATAAGCTCTTCAATAGTTCACTGCCGCACAGGCAGCTTAGAAAATTGCTGTTTGAGAATGGCACATTGAATAGGAGTTCACTGCCGCACAGGCAGCTTAGAAATATATACAGTCCCATCAACAGCCGTATCTGACGTTCACTGCCGCACAGGCAGCTTAGAAAGTTACCGTTCCAACCGAGCTATTAATGATAACGTTCACTGCCGCACAGGCAGCTTAGAAAATCGGTTGACCCCGGGGTAACCGTCATACCATGTTCACTGCCGCACAGGCAGCTTAGAAAAATATGGCAAGCAAAGCCAAAAAATCAAGCTCGTTCACTGCCGCACAGGCAGCTTAGAAATCGAAGTAATCCATTGCCCGATAAATCAACGCGTTCACTGCCGCACAGGCAGCTTAGAAATCTTATAATTACCGAGACTCTTTGCTTGGATAGTTCACTGCCGCACAGGCAGCTTAGAAATCTTGTTCCGGCTGGTAGGCGCTCAGGCAAAAGTTCACTGCCGCACAGGCAGCTTAGAAATGCTACAAGCCCATAACCGCGTGGTATAGCAAGTTCACTGCCGCACAGGCAGCTTAGAAAAGTAGGTAAGCCAAAGTAATCGCCAAGGCTGCGTTCACTGCCGCACAGGCAGCTTAGAAAAAAAGAAATTAAGCGCTACTATACAGACCGATGTTCACTGCCGCACAGGCAGCTTAGAAAACCACATGTACGGCTCGGCCTTTAAGCATAACGTTCACTGCCGCACAGGCAGCTTAGAAAGCTCGAAATTGACTGGTAATAGCTGCCATCACGTTCACTGCCGCACAGGCAGCTTAGAAATTAGCTATTCGGGTATGAGTGAGTGCGCAGCAGTTCACTGCCGCACAGGCAGCTTAGAAAGGGTCTAAAATATACGACTTTAGGTCTTGCATGTTCACTGCCGCACAGGCAGCTTAGAAAAGTCCCCCGCCGCGTGGTAGCGAGTATTAACAGTTCACTGCCGCACAGGCAGCTTAGAAAAAATAATCGTTTTCTATCAAATTAATAATGTAGTTCACTGCCGCACAGGCAGCTTAGAAATTCCACGTTGCGGAGGGGACGTTCTCCGTAAAGTTCACTGCCGCACAGGCAGCTTAGAAATACATATAACGCTAACGGACAAAAGACGATATGTTCACTGCCGCACAGGCAGCTTAGAAAAGAATCAACGCAACACAGAATATCAACGCAACGTTCACTGCCGCACAGGCAGCTTAGAAAAGAACTCAGCAGACCAGGAGGAGTCAGCGTTTGTTCACTGCCGCACAGGCAGCTTAGAAAATCAGCTCCAATAGATACTGTCGCGCCCACTGGTTCACTGCCGCACAGGCAGCTTAGAAATATCCACATCTCCTCTCCCTTAGCTACTTCTGGTTCACTGCCGCACAGGCAGCTTAGAAATCAGTAGGGTAAAAACCCTCAAGATAAACCTCGTTCACTGCCGCACAGGCAGCTTAGAAAGCAATGCCAGCATTCAACAATCCAGCCCTCCTGTTCACTGCCGCACAGGCAGCTTAGAAAAATTGCCCTGAGTTTGTCAAAGGGTACGAAGCGTTCACTGCCGCACAGGCAGCTTAGAAATTGTCTTGGCATGATTTAAGCATAGATGCAGCGTTCACTGCCGCACAGGCAGCTTAGAAAGCTATACAAGCCCATTTTTATTGGCTGTGGCTGTTCACTGCCGCACAGGCAGCTTAGAAAGCAGAAAGACGCGCGGCCGTAGTTGTGAGTGAGTTCACTGCCGCACAGGCAGCTTAGAAATCTTTTCGGGACGTTCTTATAATCTCCCACGCGTTCACTGCCGCACAGGCAGCTTAGAAAATATAACTAGCTCCTGTTGAATATGTGCTTAGGTTCACTGCCGCACAGGCAGCTTAGAAAAACCAGCGATAACGGAGGGGGCTACGGCCCCAGTTCACTGCCGCACAGGCAGCTTAGAAATTTTGTTGGCTGGACTTGTGGATTTTCACTTGGTTCACTGCCGCACAGGCAGCTTAGAAAAGATACAGTAAGTATGCGCGGTTCAGCGAATCGTTCACTGCCGCACAGGCAGCTTAGAAAACACTTTCACGGAGTTGGTAACATGAAAACATGTTCACTGCCGCACAGGCAGCTTAGAAATATGGATTAAATTAACTAAAGAAAGGTGATGGGTTCACTGCCGCACAGGCAGCTTAGAAATTATTTAACCAGCCGTACAGCCGGCTGAAATAGTTCACTGCCGCACAGGCAGCTTAGAAATCGTTGGCCTTCGCCTTGATAGCATTCATCAGGTTCACTGCCGCACAGGCAGCTTAGAAATTGAGTTGTACGACAGGGCCCGATACGTGGCGGTTCACTGCCGCACAGGCAGCTTAGAAAACTACGTGGCAGCGCGGGGGGCGTTTATATGCGTTCACTGCCGCACAGGCAGCTTAGAAAATATGCCGCCATTGCCGCTTGCCTTGGAAGTTGTTCACTGCCGCACAGGCAGCTTAGAAATTTCCCGTCTTTTAGATCGTATGCGAGGCTCAGTTCACTGCCGCACAGGCAGCTTAGAAAGATAAAAGTTACTGTTGCCCCGGTTGCATTACGTTCACTGCCGCACAGGCAGCTTAGAAATTTTCAATCTGGCCGCCAAACGAAGTTTTTGCGTTCACTGCCGCACAGGCAGCTTAGAAAAAAAGCCGTAAGTGGTGAAAGTATTTTTGCCCGTTCACTGCCGCACAGGCAGCTTAGAAATGCGAGCGTTGTTACTGCCCATCCCGATTTGAGTTCACTGCCGCACAGGCAGCTTAGAAAAGTGGTTCGAATACCTCGTTAGGAAATAGCGCGTTCACTGCCGCACAGGCAGCTTATAAATTCCTCATACTGAAGCATATCAAAAGCTTGATGTTCACTGCCGCACAGGCAGCTTAGAAACATCATGGATAACATGTATCTCGATACATTTTGTTCACTGCCGCACAGGCAGCTTAGAAAACGCACTTGGCGCTAATTCGCGCGCCAGTCCGGTTCACTGCCGCACAGGCAGCTTAGAAAAGCCCGGTTAGATCGTCCTGAATAACCATTTCGTTCACTGCCGCACAGGCAGCTTAGAAATAGTTACAGATCGTCTAGTCAGATCGATATTGGTTCACTGCCGCACAGGCAGCTTAGAAAGTTATGCCTGTGGCCTGTACGGTCTTAACGTTGTTCACTGCCGCACAGGCAGCTTAGAAAGTACCCGGAATGATCGACCACTTTTAAAAAAAGTTCACTGCCGCACAGGCAGCTTAGAAAGCAGGAAAATGGGACGAAACTATGGAAAAAATGTTCACTGCCGCACAGGCAGCTTAGAAATAGGTGACGGTGATGGCGGTAATGCAACAGCAGTTCACTGCCGCACAGGCAGCTTAGAAATTGAACCCCATCGTGCCGAGTGTGATACCAAAGTTCACTGCCGCACAGGCAGCTTAGAAAGCAACGGGCGCAGCATCCACGATTGTAGACGGGTTCACTGCCGCACAGGCAGCTTAGAAATAACGCGAGTATTGAATTCGTATCGATTGATGGTTCACTGCCGCACAGGCAGCTTAGAAATGTTAATGTCATCATTGTCCTTCTCCAAAAAAGTTCACTGCCGCACAGGCAGCTTAGAAAGTACCCGCACGCGAAAATCAATCTTTCGGAGTGTTCACTGCCGCACAGGCAGCTTAGAAATCAACCAGTGCATACTCGCCTAGCTGGATGTCGTTCACTGCCGCACAGGCAGCTTAGAAAGAAAACTGCATTTTAGTGCGTATAAATGAAGAGTTCACTGCCGCACAGGCAGCTTAGAAACCAGGACGGGACGCCACTGACCCGGAGCGGGTGTTCACTGCCGCACAGGCAGCTTAGAAAGCAGGTAGAAGCGTGGTCGGGGACACGTTTATGTTCACTGCCGCACAGGCAGCTTAGAAAATTGACGCGGCTACACTCGACCGTTTTTGTATGTTCACTGCCGCACAGGCAGCTTAGAAAATATCCACACGCGAAAATCAATCTTTCGGAGTGTTCACTGCCGCACAGGCAGCTTAGAAACCTAAAATCGCGCAATAATCGCCGTTTGGCAAGTTCACTGCCGCACAGGCAGCTTAGAAAATCACCAAAATCAACGCCCTGACCCACTAACAGTTCACTGCTGCACAGGCACCCATCTTCAAAAAAGTGCACCACCTATGCTCAAACTACTTGATTTGTGGCTTCTAGGGATATCGATTGCTTCCCTGAGCGGGGCATAGCTCGTTCCTTGAGGTTTTTCATGCTGTGATAATACACAGTAGTATTTGCTGGGTTTAAGTGTTTTTGGTGTTGTTAGGGCCACAGTGTTACCTGTGGCTTGGGAGAGAATCACATAATGCCTAAACAGGCTTAATCGCCTCTATAGTGGCCGAAAGCACACAATCCGCCAAACGGCTACCCTCCATCCAGTCACTAATGTACTCCTTACTTTCATCCTTGGGTTTTATGACAACATCCAAAAACCCGGCCTCTTTAAGCATTAGCTCAATCGCTTTAACGGTGGATGCGCCGGTTGTACAGTCGGCATAAAGAGCCATATCATCTTTCAGATACTGAGGTATTTCTGCGCTAGTAACGATGTCCGATATCGCCAGGCGGCCACCAGGCTTGAGTACGCGGTAGGCTTCGTCAAACACCTTGGTTTTTTCTGGGGAAAGGTTGATTACACAGTTGGAGATAATAACGTCTACAGAAGCATCTGCCACGGGTAGGTTTTCGATTTCGCCCAAACGAAATTCCACATTCGCTTGACCGGCCTCTTCGGCGATGGCACGGGCCTTGCTGATCATCGATGGAGTCATATCCACCCCAATTACCTTGCCGGTTTCACCCACTTCTTCAACTGCAAGAAAACTATCGAATCCAGCGCCGGCGCCCAGGTCCAGCACTGTTTCGCCGGCCCTTAAAGAAGCGATGGCTCTGGGGTTGCCGCAACCCAGGCCTAGATTGGAATCTTCGGGTACCCGGTTTACTTCGTCATCGGAATAACCGATTTCTACGGAACGTGCTTTCGCAGTAGTGGCGGTATTACCGCAGCAGGCGTTCTTTGAAGTACAACAACCGGCCAGCTCACCTTCGGCAATTTTTCCGTAAAGTTCGCGAACCGATTGGCGAATTGTATCGTTGGCTACTTGAGTCATAATCGTTTCCTAAAAAGTGTGTTTACATTGGTTACACTCTTAAAGACGCAGTTATAGCGAAAAAGACGCAGTGTTTACGGGAAATGACACAACTGAAAAATAATATGCGACCAAGCGGCGGCTTTTACGTCTATACCTTTGTGGGTCGAGAAAAAAGCCCGGCAATTGAGAACCAGAGAAAATTTACACCTATGACCAATGCTTGTGACGATCTAGCCGAAGCCTTTAAACGCACAGAAGACCGACTGCGTGGCTACCTACGTAAACGCTTGCCGCAAGACAGTCAGGTAGACGATGTGCTACAAGATGTATTACTTAAGGCCCTGGAATCACTTTATAAGGGCCAAACCATTGACAACCACTACGGCTGGCTGCAGGTGGCAACACGTACCACCCTTGCGGACTATTATCGAGCACGTAAATCTCACGAAACATTGGATGACACTATACCCGAACAACTTGGCGACGATCTGGACCGCCATCAGGAACTTTCCTCTTGCCTTAGTCCCATGATCGAGCAATTACCCGATCATTATCGCAACACCCTTCGTGCATTGGACCTTCAAGGTAAAAAACAACAGGAATTGGCGAACACCGAGGGAGTTTCCGTTTCAGCAATCAAAAGCCGCGCTTCGAGGGGAAGGAAATTACTAAAACAGCAGCTGATGGACTGCTGTCATATTTCAATAGAAAATGGCCTGGTGAGTGATTTTTACAAACGAGAGGCTTGCGGGTGCAAGGAGCGCTAACGCCATAAAATTATGCGTGAACGGTCCATGCGTCTGAATATTTCCCCCACGCCTCTGGTTACCAGCACCCCTAGCTGTACATTGACCAAAATTATCAAACGCGATGCTTCGTGAAATTTCGCGAAAAATAGGACAGGGTATAAATAGAGCAGGCAGTTTGAGAAAAAGTACAGCGGAATAGTTAGTAGATTTGTAGGCTAGGTTTTTTTGGTCGTCGTCATCTGTTTTTTGAGTGGCCGATAAGAGTTTTGATAGTAGCGTTATCGATAGCAGCCAACCCTCTATTCCTGCAAATAAACCCTGTTTATGCATTCACAGGGTTTACCTACCGGGAGTGGTCTCCACGGTAAGGCGTACTGGTGGTTTACCAAAGCATTAACGTGAAAAACGGCGATTTCTCCGCTAGATGGGTGTACGCACATCAGTTTTATGGCCTTTTCCGCCAAAGCCTGCATGTATCGGTTTTTATTTGGCCCGGTTGGTGATAAAAAGCCCCCACCTGTTTGTAGTTTGAAATCTCGCTTCTTAGCCTCTCAGAATAGTGTTCCATCCAAGTTGCTTCTTGTATTTAGTGTATTTTTTAAAAATGAAAGTGTACCTATGGAGCCATAAAAATAACGATTTGGAGAACCATCAAAATGCACAAAAAATTTATTCATGTTTGCTTAGCCTTTTTCATCGAGCAACGCTTGTGATTTAAACCGGCGCTGACCAACATGGATGTTGGAAATGCAGGTTTTGCAGGAGCAAAAACCTGTCCAGAAGCGTCCTGTACATTGATCTTCGGCGTTTGCCATACGGGCAATGGGCTCGTTTAAGGCCCACATCCAGCGGCTGATATTGGCCAGTTCAAGCCGCCATTGATCCAGCTTTTCTTTAACAGCAAGCCATTGGGCCTCGTCGAGCGGTTCACTTTTTGCAAACTTCTGAGTTAAGAGGGTGCCCTTGTAAAGCTTGTGCCAGCGTTCGCATACTTCTAGGTCCGTTAGGCTTTGGGCTTCAGCCATATTGATGTGTAGCACCACATGGTGGTGGTTGCTTATTACGGAATAGGCACAGACATCAATACAGAAGACTTCTCCTAGGAACAGAATACGGTCTTCAACCCATTGACGGCAAGTGGTAGTGTAGGTGCCCGAGTAAGGATATCCGAGTGAAAATACCAGTAGGGTATCGGGGCTGATCCGTTAATTCTAGACGCAACTAGGTTTGGCATCGGAAGAGTTGTAGACGGAATGCAGACCTCTGGTGGAGAGGGCTTCACTGTTAAGGTTGATAGTACCTACCGAAATGAAACCCATTGACAGATTTTCCCCACGCTTTATCTTTATCAAGAAATCATCAAAAAATGTCGTTCAAATGACTTGCAAGTTTTTTTAGTCGCCCAATAAGGTAGACGTTGAAAAACAAAAGCGCAAGATAAACGTGTATTCAGACAAGTAAATATGCCTGCGCTTGTGTAATTTTACACACCGTACATTTACTAAGAGTCGTGTGTAACGTGTCAATAAGTTAGAGCTTGTTTTTATTCTCGTTACCCTGGCAATTGAAGGATTGCCGACATTTTTGTGGAGGATACTGCAATGAAAGAGCATCTTGGAAGCGTGGTCGGTTTTGCTTTGGGTGGTTTGGCAGGGAATAACGCTCATGGGGCTGGCTTCTTGAGTGCTGCCTTAAAACATCATGTCACGCCTAAGCTAATCACCTGTACTTCTGGCCAAATTTACTGGGTTTACAAATATCTCAAGGCTTTATGTGGCGATATACCAGAAGATGCATTGAGAAAAGAATATACCCGCGATGACAAGCCTCTAAATCAATCGGTATTGGCATGGATCGAGCTATTCAAAATGGGGTTAAGTGGGAAAGAAAACAAATTTCGTCCTGTTTATCCTCATGAAATGGCCTTGGACTTTTTCGACAACTGGTCCAGTGCGATCGTTAAATACCTTCGAGATCTATCCGAAGGCAATGCTAATATTGTGCCTCTTCATACCGATTTGTTTAAAGTACTCCCTTCGCGAACACTAGTTTCGACGTTTCCAGACATTTTTTTTGATGATATTGCAAATACATTTCTAACCAATGACGAAATAGGCCTTTGTTTCAACTGTTATGATCCAAAGCGGGGTATCGAAATTGTGTATTGCAATGAGCTGGCTAGAACCCTAATTGGTGTTGATTATGGTGCGGGTAAAGAGCAGAGAGTGAACACTGTTTATTTGCCTATTACGGCCAATGCCGTGCGTGAGGGGTTGTGGTTGTATGAGTACGGCAGGCCGGGCAAGCTACGAGCGATAGATGGCGCTTATTACCGTGGGGTGATGCTCAGTGAACTAAAATCTGTCGACAAAATATATGTCGCTCGTCCGATAAATTATCAATGGATTGGCGAGTACCCAACGGACAAATATGGGTTGATGGATCTAAAAACGGAAGTGAATTTTAATGGCGCTTATGTTGGCGAAAAAGATAAGATTATGCTGATAAATAAGTTGGTTAAAAAGGGAGATTTACCCGAAAGCCAATATCACACTATTAAATTAATTGAACTCGAGATGCAGGAGCAAAGGGGCTACTTCGGCTATGTAAAAGAGTCTTTAAAAGTATTTGATAAGGCCTGCGAGCAGGCAGAATGGGAATTTTCGCCGCAAGGGGCTCATCCTACTCCCTTAAAGTCTGAACTAAAGCACCGCCCGTACACGCACTAACGCTTTGTTGTGGTCAGTTTTAGCTTATTGATAAATGCAAGAAGCCCCGGGCAGCAATGGCTGGGGTTTTTCTATTTCAATGTTTGGTTTAGGGCGAATGTAGCTGTTTGATCTCGGCATCGTGTCTTTTGGTATTCCTTTGTTGTGTATAAACAGGTGCGCCAGAAAAAAGTGAAGCCAACAATAGTAACCTGCTGCCGCTATAGGATTTGCTATTCATTGTGACGCCAGTTTCTACTCACTTGCTTTGCTCACCCTTGCTCTCCAAAGCCTCTAACGAGGACATTTAAAATGACATCCACGCCGTGGCTGTATACCACAGTAAACGGTGCATGAAATACTTTTCTAAAAATGCAAAACCAAGGCGATTTGGTTGCGCACCTTTAAGCTGAAAATCTTATCGGGCAGGAAGCGAATAATCAGCAAGCCTATTCGAGTGTTCTACGACAACTATTTTGTCCGGTCGGCGTATCAAAGCCACGGAGAAACGCGGGGTGTGCTCAACTAGAGGTACATGACTGTAGGGCTCAGAAGCCAATGAAAGATGGAGTGTGGCTTCTGAGCCCATCTATTGCTTTCGCGGGGGCGATACATGGCCCATTCATTAAAAGACTTTATAGATTGTAATGCTCGGTGGTATCTTGTCGAATTAAAAATGCTTACAATGGCGTCAAAATATATCTGAAAATTTAGCGGCCCTAGGACCTATTCATTATGAGTCATGGGCGATCCAGAATTGATCAATAGATTATCTGGAATACTGATGTAAGTTTGATGAAAATCTTCGTCCATAATGAGTCCCGAAAATTGGGTTACGATTTTTGTATTACCCTCGTAAATGTGAAGTGACACTCCACGCCCCATACCACCTGATTCAATAACAAAATAGTGATAGTTGTCTCGACTAAACGAAAAGTAATTTTCATGGACTCGACCTGTCTGCTTCTGAAAATTTTTGAATGGTTTTTCTTGGGTCGCCATATTCTCCAGCTCAATAGTATTCGTAGTGCCATATCGATAAATTAGTGCACTGTTATCCATTCGTAAGCAAAGTGATACCAATTTTGGGGTGGCCTCCAGTTTATATGCGGTTCCGTCTTTAGGGCTAACATTAGCATTTTTCATTCTTGCAGTGAGATACACGTTTTCGCCTGTACGACAAAGGTGTGCTACTGGTGATTCTGGTAATTGTGCGCTGGGTTCGGTGTTGGAATTATATGGTATGGTGACAGCTTTCAGTTTTTCGGCAACAGGCTTGGTTGCATTCACATCAGAGATCGGTTGTTCTTTTTGGCAGGCACATGTAATTACGGCTGCCAGAACAGCAAGTCCTGTTTTTGTTGATTTCATAGGGGTTCTCTACTGATTTTTTGGGGGAACATAGAAGGTGGGCGATAAAACCAGTTCTACTATGGCAGTTTTCGGTAGGCGCTCTAAAGCGACAAATCATGAAATGTCAGCTTTTATACCTTGATGATCGACGTTCCAGTCTATTTTTAGTGCGGAAAAAACGCCATTTTTTTCTGTTGATGGAAATGGTTTTCATGATTATAGGCCCGCAAGGACTGTGGTATAAAGGTCAATTCACCCGAATACTGTATTCAGGTGAATTGATTTATTTTGTCTAACCTTGCTCACCGTTTTACCTGATTATTTACTGTGAGTGTCACCAAATGTTCACAATTTTTCTAGTGATAAAGTCGATAGATTTCTGAATATCTTTCAAACATTGTTGTCATTTATTAACGGAGGCGGGTGGAGTACATCCACAGACAGACATTTTTCCTGGCTCTGTAGTTGCCCAGTTGCCACTCCAAGTCACTTTGGCTAACCGGGTTGGGCACTTTCTTTTTGCGTCGTTATTGTTCCAAATAGGACCAACGGGAATGTCCGCACCAGCCGTAGTACCACAAGCGGACATTTTCCCCGCTTTTGTCGTTACCCATTGACCGTTCCAGGTTAAGCCGGAGCACACTGCGGGGCACTTGGACTGCGCATCACTGTTGCTCCAAATGGGCCCAGCATTAATGTCGACAGCTAACGCATTGCCGCTTATGGCAAGGGTAATGGTTGCAGGGAGCAAAATTCTAAAAATAAAATTCATTCAAAAATAACCTCTCGGTAGTAGGGTGCTTGGTTGAGAATACTCACTTTGTTGTCGCAGACTATTCACTATAAGTGCTCGCTTTCTGGTTCTTCGCTGAAAAGGCTTGTGCCTAAAAGCAACTGTATACGATTTCGATAATCAGTTATTTAAAGGGGTGGATCAACAAGTACAAGTGTAGTCGAGTCCGTTGCTACTACACGCGCTTTGGATTGCCTGTGAAACTCCGAAAGTGTAGCGCGTTTTGCAAGTTTAGAGTCGAATGCTCTATTTATCGGCTTTGTTTGGTCTCGCACAACTATGACCTCAATTTGTTCATTTTCGCTTTCATTTGTGTATCACAATACCGGCGCTAGGCTTAACAATAGCTGAATATCTCAACCAGCTACGCCATCGTAGGCCCTATAGATAGCCATTACAGGGTAGGCTAGGCGCATACGTGCATACAGAATGCCTCACCTAGGTACACACGTTGTACCGTCACTATTTGGCCTCTTTTATACAAGTGCCGCCAACCCCTATCATCTTATATACAAGAGTCCGCCGCGTCATGGTTTCATCACCCGCTTACTATGGGATAGATAGCCCGCATTAGCGGTTTTTTTCCGAAAAATGGTGGTTTTGGCGAAACCCACACTTGAGCTTCCATTGCGGCGACCCGTGCTCGCTAAAGCAGTGGTGTGCTAACCACGATAATAGTCCACCAGAATAAACACACTCAAATTCGCGTAGAACACTGAACACAAGTGGTACTTGGTTACTCGATGAGCTGGAGCTGCATTGTTTTACGATTTGCCAATCTCGATTGCGATATAACGGATCCGATACATAAATTACCTCGCAACCCAAACCACGCTCTACTATCCGGGGCGGGGGTGAAAGGGTACAAGGTGCGTTTTTTGTTGCGATGAAAGTAATCTATTGGCGTGAAATCCTAAGCCCTAGTAACCGGGTTTCAATTCTTTTAAATAGACAGCAAGGGTTTCCGATGATTGGGTACGGTTAGGCAAATTTGGAGGCGTAGGAAAAAGTAAGACCGAGTCCAAGCCAGTATTAACTGGGAGTTGGTTTCTCCCCATGCGTCCGCACAAAGAGAAATTGTTGTTTCCGGTGCGCGTGCATTACATCGTATTCAGGTAAGTACTAAAGACCACTTTTGTGGAATCCAAAGAAAGCTTAGATGCGTTATAGTTTAAAATCAATGTGTTATCAGTATTCCGCCTTCTGGGTTTCACCGAAAGCTGAACATGGCGGTATTGAATTTAAAAAGATAGCGGCCATAGTACACGCTCTGGCCTACAGGAAAATGATTTGGCGCACCATATTCATTCAAACGAGGTAAAACAAAACGCAAGAGTATGGAAGAGTTATGTGTTGCGTAACAACGTTGTAAACAAAAAACTGATTACTAGTGATAAGCTAGGAGAAGACACGCTTAAGCGATTTGCTATCTACCCAGGAATGGTTGCGCAAAAAAATAGCAACGGTTTTGCCGGAATGAAGTAATCCTATGCCGGACCAACACTATCAAAAATGCAATAAGTAGATTGGTAACGCTATTTTTATAATGAATGGCGCCATCCGATAACCTGCGGTACATTGAGGGCGGACCGCTTCAACCTTTTATAAGGTAGTTCCGTTGGCAATGATTGTTGAGTAATGGCACCCAAAATTCACTTTCTAGGGGAGGCGGTGCGAATGGTTACCCACTATAAACAACCCCTGAAATACCGTAACAATTAGCGCTATTCCTTTCACCATGGAATTCTTGAACTGGTGCCATTTATTCTATCTCTCGTATAATTGAAAATTCGCTAGTGTAGACCACGTTTTTTGCGACGTAGGAAACCTTCCGTTTGAGAGGCCTTAATGGCAGAGCAGCTCCAATCCTTGATAGAATAAGTGGGTTTCATGAGTACTACGTGCGATGCATTGGCCCGATGAGCACATCCAATAATAATAGATACCAATAAAATCTCACGTTTTACCTTCTTTAAATAGATTTATAAAAACCGGTAAAGGAATATGAATAAAAACGTATCACGGCTCACTACGGGTCTATTGGCCTTCGCACTCGCTTTGGTTGCACATGCTGAACCAGACCCAAATTTCCACATCTACCTCGCCTTGGGTCAGTCTAATATGCAAGGTGCCGCACATATGCCGGATGAGCTCATCCAGCATCCCCGCGTTCAAGTTCTGCAAAGCGAAAACTGCTCCGAACACAACCATGGCTACGGCTACTGGCGAGATCATTTCCAGCCTGTTTCCCGCTGTAAATCTGGCGACCGTCCAAAACCAGATGGCAGCTCTGGCCCTATTGGCCTTAGCCCTGTTGATACTTTCGCTACCATCTTGGCTAACGCAGCAGACCCAAATGTAACTATAGGCTTAGTGGGTACTGCCTACGGTGGTTCCAAGATTGAAGCCCATCTACCTAATTGCGCTGATTACGGCGCCTGTGCTCCGCCTTATGGCAGCGTTAATGGCGCGCCAGTTGTCAGCGGCACCACGCCGCTTTACCAATGGACATTAGAGTTGGCAAAACAAGCGCAAGAAGTAGGCGTTATCAAGGGTTTTATCTTTCATCATGGAGAAAGTAACGCAGGCCAACAGGTCTGGGTAAATCATGTAGAAAGCTACGTAAGCAGTTTGCGTCGCGATTTAGACCTTAATCCAGACGAAGTTCCTTTTATTGCCGGTGAATTACCTCGCACTGGTTGTTGTTCTGGCCATAACGTTTTGGTTAGACAGCTACCTAACGTTATTGAGAACGCACACTGGGTATCTTCTGGCCCAATGCCGGACGGCACAGTTCTGGGCGACCGCGGCGATGGTTTGCACTGGAGTACTTTCTCTGTAGTCGAAATGGGCAAGCGTTATGCGGCAAAAATGCTGGAGCTCAATGGTAGTTCCAGCCCTAGCAGCTCATCAAGCAGCAGTAGTTCGTCATCGAGCAGTGGCAACAGTACAGTGTTTGAACTGGAAGCGCTCTCAGGTGCCAGTAGCTTTTCTCCATTCTCCGTACAAAATGACGGTAGTGCTTCTGGAGGTCAATTCATCGTTTGGCCAGATAATGGTAACGATATGTTAAGCGCCGCATCAAACAGCGCCATAGGGCAAATTCAAATTCCGTTCTCTCTCTCGCAAACGGCTGACGTTACCTTTCATATTCAGGTAAATATGAGCAACGCCAATAACGACTCCTTTTATTACAAACTGGATAACGGCGCCTGGAGTACGCAGAACAACGAAGCAACGTCTGGCTGGAGGGTTTTAACACCCGCAAGTTACTACAGTGTTTCTGCCGGTACACATAGCCTTAGTATTCTCCGTAGAGAAGATGGCACAAAGCTGGATTATATAAGCCTTACTCCCTCCACAGGCGTGTTAACTTTTGGCAGCAGTTCGAGTAGCTCCAGCTCTTCGAGTAGCTCCAGCTCTTCGAGTAGCTCCAGCTCTTCGAGTAGTTCTAGCTCTTCGAGTAGTTCTAGCGGCGGTAACGAAAATTGTATAGGTGTAGCCGTATATCCAAACTGGACAGCAAAAGACTGGGAAGGCGGAAATTACAACCACGCCAACGCCGGAGACCAAATGCAGTATGAGGGCAAGCGGTATCAAGCAAACTGGTACACTAACACTGTTCCAGGCAGTGATTACTCCTGGACCCTGCTTGGTAATTGCGGTGCTAGCGCCAAATAATTCCTACCCCAGTGTGATGTAAGGGTAGTATTCACATTAGAAAGCTGGGCGATTTAACCTTTAAAAATGCTGGTCACTAATTGTAGCGGCCAGCAGCTTACCTACTCGATTATCGAGAACGTTGAGAAATTCATAACTTCGAAGCTTAACGGTTTACGCTTACCACCCAAGAAAAAAATGAGTTTCCACTTAAGGTTAGGTAAGTGTTTGCATCTTATAAACCGTTGTAATCCTAAGCCCGCTCTTTAGCAGCGTTGCAGATGCCAGTAAATCCGTGTTTGAAGGTGGTATTCAATAGCTCTCTGATTCAAGAATTTGCACTGCAATTGCTAAATGAACGCATACTTGCATGTAAAAACTAGGGAGGGCAGAGCTCCTTCTGTCGCAACTTTACCCATTTTGACTGTGACTTTTCCGCAACCAAAAAATAGCCAACCCACTATTACTCTAAATAAAGCTCAACTACTTCTTTCTTCGCGGATACCACAAAAGTAAAAAGAATATTTCCCCTGTGAATGTCTGATAGATAAAGAACATCCTTGTGCATTTTACCCAGCACTGAAAAGTTGTTGGTGCTTAAGTTATATGACCATAATTGATTTTCGCGATTAATTGCGTAAATCATATTATCACTTAAGACAAACTTTTTTTGGTTAATCCCTTGTCCATACAATTCTTTTATAAGCAGATCTTCCACGATACCAGGGCGCCAGAATTGTTTCATCTTATCCATGTAGATAATTTGGCCGTCATCCGTTTTTTGCGCCCATTTAACATCCTTATTGTTGATGACTTCTATGTCTCTTCCAATTAGATTTACTTCGGCAAGCGTGTCTACGCCATCTATTCTTAACAAGAGTAGTGCGGTGTTGGTTTCGCTATCCCACTGAAACAATTGGCGGACCGCATAGGGTAGTAAATAGTTCTTTTCACTGCCGTCGAGAAAAACCTGTGTAATACTACTGTTGGCGTTAACCAAAAGGCTTTGGCCATCCGCTGCCCAGTTTAACCCGTGTATAAAAGTATCCATCGGAAACTGGCTAACTTTTCTTAATTCGTTTTCGCCGCTAAGCCATATCTGCGCGTCACCAGAACGGGTAGAGTTAAACGCAATCAAATTACCGCCGGGTTGATACGCCGCATCCGCTTCCCGCGAGATCGACCGAGCGATACTTGGATAGGCTTCGTTAACCGTGTCTAATGGCAGCGTATTGGCTACGGGAGGCGGGTTTAGTGTAGATGATGCAATGTCGGTATCGAAGCGACCTTTTATCGCAAGCGCTCGCTTTCCATTGGGATGGAATTTAGGCGTACTCATGGGTTCGTCTAAGGGTAAATCAATTTTCGCAACCTGACCGGTGTAAGACAAGGTGAACAGTTGTCGGCCCGTGCTAAAAATAAGCTGTTTTTCTAAGGAGGAAAAGTTAGGGCCAATATTTCGATCTTTGGGCACTTCGTCTGGGTAGTCTATCGGGTGGCTAGATATGACTTTTCCGTTGGGTGTCAGCAGGTCCAAATAATGTTGATTGTCTTCATGTCGGCTGGTTGTCGCGATGAGCCTTTCGCTAATCGAGTAATCAAAAATACCTAAAGCTCTATCGTCGGGGGCGTATAGCACCTCACTTGTATTGCTATTTGTTGAATACTTGATTAGCCGCCAGCGGTTGGACACCTTTTGCATCAATGCAATATTACTATTGTCTAGCCAAACGGGCTTTTTAATTGTAGAGCTTTGACAACGTAATAGCACATTCGGTGATTGTGGGCGTTGTAAAGCTTTCTGGAAATCCACATGCATCAAGTTATAGCACGCGTCTTTTTTTTCGGGTTTTGTGCAATCTTGTGTGGCGATAAAGACTAGGTTTTTGCCGTCTGGAGACAAACTATGGCGGCCGTATGAGCCCCAGTTTTCGGTTAACAGCACCTCTTTCTCGGTATGAATATTTCGCGCCCAAAGGCTGTTAGCACACATTTTTTCGAGATAACGACTAAAAATAATAAACTGACCATCTGCAGAATAAGTGGGGGAAAACTCCTTATTATCTGTAGCGGTGATGGCTTGTAATTTGTAAAAGGTGAGTTGAGTGCTGTGTGCTGGTAGATAGAAGCTAGTTGCAAGTCCTCCTAAGGCAAGTAGTAATACAATTGCCGCCAGTGGGACTAAATAGCGCTTTCTAATTCTATGGCGTTGTGTGGAATTTTTCGTCGTGTGATTCAGGCGAGTTGTCGCGTTTTGGGAAGATATGTTCCTTTCTTGTTGCGCGGGTGTCTCTAGGGCGACTGACTCGTCGTCTGACCAAGTAACTTCACTCTCTAGGCTATAACCCTGCTTGGCATGCGTTTTTATATGCAATTGTGTCTTTCGGTCGTCACCTAAAATCTTTCTAAGTTGAGCGATGCTTCTTTGCAATGTGTTGGGCGTAACGAGGGTATCGGGCCAGATTTGGTCCAGTAGCTCATCTTGGCTCACCACTTTGCGGGGGTGTTTCGCAAGATACGTTAAAACTGCCAGTGCTTTTGGCGCGATGGTGTGCGTTTGTTCATTAAGGGAGATTTGATTCCTAGATAAATCGACAAAAAAGTCACCCACCCAATAACGTGAAAACATCGATGTACTTACCCTTAAGTGAGTTGCCAGTGAATTGTATTAAAGCGTAATAGCCTGAGACTAACATAGCTTCGAATTAAAAATAAGGCTAAGGCCTTAAGTGATTGATAAATAAACGATTTTTGTCGTCAGAGCAACGTCATCCAAAAGTCATAAGAACGTCAGGAGTTTTACAGCCCGTTAGTTTAGATTGACCGCGTGACCCGCTAGATATACCCGTTATAACCCCACAGGCTTAGCCCAAATGAATAGATACTTAGTGTTGATTGTGTTGTCTCTTGCTGTTTTTTCAGTTTTTTCAGATTTTGTAGGTGCCGAGGTAGGTGAGCGGCAGTTATACGAAATGCCTAGAACGCAGGTTATACCTATTCAAGACTCCCAATTTGATCGGCAGTATGAACTCTATATCAAGCTGCCAGAGGGGTATGACGAGAACAGCAAAAAAGAATACCCGGTAATCTATTTTACGGATGCTGTTTGGCATATCGATATGTTATCCGCTTGCACGGAATACCTGATGAAAGACGTTGTTTTGGTTGGGATATCCTGGCAGAAGGACATCAACGGAGACTTAATGAAAGAGCGCGGGGCGCATGTAAGTAGATTTCGAGATTATTCAATACGGAAGTCCTCTAACCTAGAGCGACAAGCCAAATATCAATTTGGGCAGGCCAACCATCATCTAAATTTTATTCGTAACGATGTGATTAAGTATGTCGAAAACAGCTACAGAATCGATCCCAATAACCGCACATATTTTGGGTATTCAATGGGCGGAAAATTTGGTGCCTATATATTGCTAACGCAACCTGAAACCTTTAAAAACTATATTTTTGGTAGTCCTTCGCTTAAAGGCGAATTTTCCATTATTTCCGAGCTTACATCGAATACGGTGCCAAAAAGAAAACCGTTTAATGCCAATGTTTTTGTGTCCTATGGCTCAGAAGAGAAGGTGTTGGGCGAGTATGTCGATAAATTCATAGGAATACTCAGAGCTAAAAACGATAAGAATTTGTACTTAATGCATGTGGTGGTAGAGGGCGATCATCAGGCTGCGTTTCCTATGACTGGCGTACGCAGTATATCTTGGTTATCAGGATTAACAATGGATAAGGAATAAACCATGAACCGTATTTGCATTTTTCCATTGCTTTTTATTCTGGTTGTGAGTAGCAGTAGTTATAGCCAAAATGGACTTTCAAACCTGAAAGGCCCGTACTTAGGCCAAAAACCACCAGGTTTAACGCCTGAACCTTTTGCTCCAGGTATTGTCACGACAGAAAACTGGGAATACGGAGGTACCTTCACGCCCGATTTGAATGAATTCTACTTTATTCGAGAAGTCGGAGCGGGTGACAAAAAAAGAAAAATGGAATTTGTTGTTATAAAAAATATTAACAGTAAATGGCACATTTCCGTTGTATCACCAAGAGTGGGGCAACCCGTTATTTCACCCGATGGTAAGACCATGCATTTGGGTAAGAAGTATAAAAATCGCACTAAGGACGGGTGGTCGGAGATAAAAAGACTTGGCTCTCCTTTTGATGAAATCCGCATCATGCGCCTTACCGCTTCGTCTATAGGCACCTATGTTTTTGATGAGGTTTCTAAGGATGGCGATGGTGTGCTGCGTTATTCACGATTAGTGGGCGGCAAGCGTGAAGCGCCAAAAGCGCTTGGTGAAAAGATTAACGCAGGAAGATGGAATGCTCATCCATTTATTGCACCCGATGAATCCTACATTATCTGGGATGGCAGAAGAGAGGGTGGCTATGGAAGTTCTGATATTTATATCAGTTTTCGGCAGAAAGATGGTTCATGGGGGGATGCGATTAACTTGGGAGACAACATAAACACCGAATCTTGGGAGGCGGCTGCAAGTGTCACTCCGGATGGGAAGTATCTTTTTTTCAACAGAAAGATGGACACAGAAAAAAATGGAAATGTAGACATGTTCTGGGTGGACGCGAAATATTTGGACACGCTAAGGCTTAAATAGTAGTCCCATACCAAACGTATTCATGAAAATAGAAACAGCTGCGACGAGGCGGAGTCTGGAATGGCGGGTGATTGGTCTTCTGAAAATGCTTGAGTTAGGAGGAGGCCCTTGTAAAGCTTGTGCCTGCGCTCACATACTTCTCGGTCAGTCAGGCTTTGGGCTTTACCTATATTGATGAGTAGCACCACATGGTGTTACTCATTATGGCTTAGGCACATACGTCAATGCAGAAGACCTCACCTAAAAATAGAATGGGGCCTTCAAGCCGTTGACGGCGGTATTCGTATTCGTTGCCCGTTAGCGCATCAAAGCCGCAGAGAAACGCACGGCGTAGGTAGCCAAAGCCGAATGGCAATAGGGTGTGGCTTCTAGGGGTGTTTGTTACTTCCTTGGGCGGGGCATGGCTTATTCTTCGTTCCTCCAATTTCGTTACGCCGGAATAATACAGAATGGTATTTTATTGATATCAGGTGTTGGTGTGGGTGATGTCTTAGCTTGGTGGTTTGCCCAAGTAATAGCGTGATAGACCTCCATTTCTTCGCTAGATGGGTGTACGCACATCAGTTTTATGGTGTTTTTCGTCAAAGCCTGCATGTATCGGTTTTTATTTGGCCCGGTTGGTGATAAAAAGCCCCCGCCTGTTGGTAGTCTGAAATCTCGTTTCTTAGCCTCTCAGAACAGTGTTCCATCCAAGTTGCTTCTTGTATTTAGTGTATTTTTTAAAAATGAAAGTATACCCATGGAGCCATAAAAACAACGATTTGGAGAACCATCAAAATGCACAAAAAATTTATTCATGTTTGCTTAGCCTTTTCACTCCTTTTTTCTACCCTATTATTCACTGCGGCCTCGCAGGCACAAATTCGTATTATGCCGTTGGGCGACTCTATTACCGGTAGCCCCGGTTGTTGGCGTGCCTACTTGTGGAACGATTTGGTCGATGCCGGTTATACCGATATTGATATGGTGGGCTCTTTGGGTGCCCAAGGGTGTGGCATTGATTACGACGGCGATAACGAAGGGCACGGCGGAATTTTGGCAACCAATATGGCCAACGCTGGGCAGTTAACACCTTGGTTGGAGCAGTCTAACCCCGCCATTGTGATGATGCACCTGGGTACTAACGATGTCTGGAGTGGTCGCTCTACAGCGGTGACGTTAGATGCGTTTACAACCCTAGTGGGCGAAATGCGCGCGAATAATGCCAGTATGATCATTATGGTTGCGCAGATTATTCCCATGGACCCTAATGGTTCTTGTATGGGCTGTGACCTGCCGGTGATTGAGCTGAATGCCGCTATTCCAGGTTGGGCGGCGGGCCTTAGTACGCAAGCATCACCCATTATTGTGGTAGATGTTTGGGCCGGCTTTGATGCGGTAAATGATACCTACGACGGTGTTCACCCTAATGATGCGGGTAACCTAAAAATTGCGGCTTCTTGGTTTACTCCGCTGACTCAGGTGCTGGATGGCAATATCAGCAGTTCTTCTAGTTCTCCTAGCTCCTCCAGCTCGTCTTCGAGCAGTTCCAGCAGTAGTTCTTCCAGTTCTAGCTCTAACAGTTCCAGCAGTTCGTCCAGTAGTTCTAGTGCGGGCGGTGGTAGCTGTGAGGGTGCGAACGTGTACCCCAATTGGACCGCTAAAGATTGGTCTGGTGGTGATTATAACCATGCCAGTGCTGGCGATCAGCTGGTATATTCGGATACTTTGTATCAAGCCAATTGGTACACTAAAACTGTGCCGGGTAGTGATGCTTCTTGGACAACGATTGGCGCTTGCGGTGTAAATTCTAGTTCCTCAAGTAGCTCTAGTTCATCTAACAGCAGTTCGAGCTCTTCTAGTAGCTCCAGCTCTTCCTCCAGTATTAGCTCAAGTTCTTCCAGTAGCTCTAGTTCTTCCTCCAGTATTAGCTCAAGTTCTTCCAGTAGCTCTAGCTCTTCCTCTAGCATTAGCTCAAGTTCTTCTAGTAGCAGTAGTTCAGACGCTGGCGATTGCGCTGAAGTAAGGTCTGGCGGTCAGTCTGGCAGTTTGGGTACTAGCAGTGCCTTTTGTTTCCGCACGCAAGACACTGTGTACGGTTGGGGTGCCTCGAACTTTTCTGGGCGCAGTATTTCTGTAACCGTTAATGGTTCGGGTACGGCTATAACGTCGCTCGGTGGGGTTTTACCGGCGAAGGCCGCCGGTGATTATTACCACTTCGATGTCAGCGCAGGGGATTACCCTTGGGCATCGGTCTATTGGTGGTAGTGTAATTCTTTAGACCGTATTTGTATTTTGTTCGAGAAGCCCAAAGTTTTTCTTTGGGCATTTTCGTTGGCGTACAAGCATGCATACTTTTGGTGTTCTCTATTTTTAAACCAGTAGAAGTGGCTGTGTTATTACTGGCTTCGTGGCTACGGGTTCAGTGCAGTTTCGGTGACGCGTATGGCAGATTTTTCGCAGATGCCTACAAGCGATTGGGGCGGGGACATTGAGTGTTTTTACTGTTACCTCGAGTTAATAAATTAGGCGGTATGAGCACTAATACAAGTGTTTAATAGCTCCTCCCTCCACGCCTCAAAATATGTTAGCTGAGGTTGCACGGTACATTATGAGGCTAGCCGCAGGTATGTGCTTCTTTTTTCTATTGGGCATGCTATAGGGTGGTGCTGTTGAAATGGTAGGCTGGCTTTGTATCGCTAGTTTAGCTTTTAGCGCAACGTTCTGGACTATCGAGTAAAAACAGGAGGCAAACCGATTTGCAGTGATAAGTAAGAGTGTGGATGCCCTTGGCCCTCGTCAGAACGCCTTTGAGAGGTCGTTAGTATTAGGCTGAATTCAAAAAGTTGTTAAAATTAGTCGATTAACGCCAATAAAACGGTGGCGGGGAGCCGCTTTTTTCGGTAGTTTGGCTGCGATACAGGGCGTGGTCGTATCTTACTGGCCTTCAATATTCCGTTAAGTAATTAAAAGCACATAAGAATAATAATAGTTGAGTGTTTTATTGGATTTCAATTATGCAGAAAGCATCGAAATACTTTTATAGAAGTGTAAGTATTTGATCGCTTGTCTTGCTTTTACAAAACTACGTAATCTTCTCAGCTGTAGGTGCTCGTCTAGTGGTGAAAACACAATGTTGACGTTTTATAAAAAATCGATAGGGCTATTTGTGATGCTGATGATTGTCAGCGCGCTCATTGCTGGGTATTGCTATAACAAAGCGTTGCTGGAAGTGAACTTGTTGCCGCGTATAAATAGTATTTACCCATGGAATCTTCAGTCTTTCAGCGACGATGTGTTGGGTGGGGTGTCGACTACTCGGTTTATCGAATCAAATAATTTAATCCGTTATCAATACAAAGTTATTGATAAGGTGAAATTTCCGTACGCGGGTGGAATGATATCCTTTGGAATGAAAGATAATGAGGAGCGTATTGTTGATTTTAGTCGATATTCTGCAATTTCCTTTTCTGTAAGATGTGAGGAGTCAAATGAAATGACTTTTCATTTGCATAGCTTTGATTCTGAGGTTACTCGTAAGGATGATATTATGAGTTATCGAATTGCGGTTAGAGATTTTAGTTGTGAGCCGGAGGAATCAAAAATTACAATTGATTTAAACCACTTGGTTGTTCCACATTGGTGGTTAAAGAAGTGGAATAGACCTATAACCGACACACATTATTGGCTAGATAAAACCAGAGCTTTTTCTTTTGATAATGATGACCGCGGACCGCTAAATGTTGAGCTGGAAACGCGTATAACGACTGTCGTTTTACACGGACGGGATGTGGTTTACCTTTGGGTGGGTTCATCAATATTGTTGTTTTTATGGTTGGGTTTTTTTATTGTAATATTAAAGCTCTATACAAAGCATATTGAGAGCGAGGTTAACGGTAGGTTGTCGAGATCTAAATCGAGAATTGCTTACCAAAAACTGTCGCTGGGCTCTCGCAAAGACAAGGAAAAAATGCAGTTAATCCAGTTTATGGAAAAGGAGTTTTCGAACGCTGATTTGAGCCTTGAGTACACCATGGCCCAATTGGGCCTGAGCCGTACTAAAATAAACGAGTTGTTGAGGTCCGAGTCGGGTTTAACCTATACGGGCTACTTGAATAGATTAAGACTGACGGAGGCTTCCATGCAGCTATCAATTGACTCTTCTCGGGAAATCTCCGAAATTGCCTACGCCGTTGGGTATAGCAATGTTTCGTACTTTAACCGTCTGTTTAGAGTTGAATTTGGTTGCACACCTCGCATATTTAAAGAGCTTTACTCAACCTGCGAAAACCAGTCGCTGTAATGGTTATTTTTTTTAAGCAACTCGTTGTTACCTTCGCTTCTCTCATTTTGTTTTCCGGGTTGTGGGGGGGGTACTGTTTTTATAGGTACAATATAAAGAGTGGTCTTCTTCCTTCAGAAAGTAGTTCTTTTCCTTGGGTGTTTCTTGGTTTAACGGATACGCTAAATGGCGGAAGCTCGGCTATCTCCATGAAAGACTCTAGCCAATACATTGACTACTCCTATGTGCTAACCGATGACGTTAAGTACCCCTTTGTGACGGCGATGATCGTATTTTCTGATTCGGGCGAGAATTATATTAATCTAAGCCGTTATACCAGTCTTACTATTCGGATTAAATGTAGCACTGAGAATATTTTGGCTTTTAATTTGCACAGTTACGACGCGAAGGTTACTGAGAAATCCAACCTAGACAGTTACCGAATATCGGAGTTCTGGTTTTCGTGTAGCCCCGAATGGCAAGATGTCGCAATAGATTTACACCATTTACATGTGCCTGCGTGGTGGTTGGATTTGTTTAACCAGAAAAATTCAGACCAGGCGTATCAGCTCGAAAAAGTGCATGCCATCTCTTTTGCCGCATCTCGCCAGGGCCCTATCGATACCCTTGCTCAGGTGAGCATAAACAAAATCGGCTTGGAGGGTGTTGATCAGAGATTCTTATGGTTGTATCTGGTTACTACGGTGCTGTTTTGGTTATTAGGTATCGGTTGGCTGGTGAAGCGTTACACGGTGGCTTTAATTCAGATTGTTGAAAACAAGGCTGTTATAAATCGGCCGATCGTGGCTCATGAGCATTTGTCTAATGAGCCTAGAGCCGTAAACACTCAAGTGGGCCAAATATTGGACTTTATGGCTGTTGAATATTGTAATTCTGACATGAGCTTGGAGTTTGTTACTACGCAGTTGGGCATTAACCGAAACACTTTAAATAAACTGCTAAAGAGCGAGCTGGGATTAACCTTCAATGCATACCTTAATAAGCTTAGGCTGGTGGAGGCGGCGCGTATTCTCTCTAAAAATGAGGAAACGTCCGTTTCTGAGCTGGCCTACAGTCTGGGTTATAACAACGTCACCTACTTCAACAGGTTGTTTAAACAGTTGCACGGTTGTACACCGAAACAAATGAAAACTACAGCAGAGGCTGAGCCAATACAGCAGTAGAAAGCGTGGTTTGGCGAAATTTTCGGTTGCACAAATTGCATAATCTATTGAAATATTTGCACAATTCAATCATTTCTTTGGTTACTGGCAAACAGAATCGGTGAGCTGTCTACAATGCGGTAGTCCGTCCAGATCCCCCGTGTGGCGGATGAGTTCGCCACTCAGTTTAAGCGCCAAATAATTGTAATAAGTGGCAATAGCGAATTCATCCAGGCCTTTATTTTCGTGTTTTACCCCTTCCGTGCCTGTCGATCTGGGCTGTGCCTGTCTGTTGACTGTTTTTTTAAAGTAAAGCCTGTAGACAGAAATAAATATAAAACACACCTTCTCTACTTCGGAGCTAGATTATGAATAAATTCGCAAAAGCCGCGATACCGTGGATTGCAGGCACCTTGGTGTCTCTGTCACTTCCACAGTTTGCTGGCGCACAAAACGTGCAGTTTGTCGGTAATATCACTACTAACGGTAGTGTAAGGTCCGATTTTTTAGACTACTGGGACCAAATTACACCAGAAAACGAGGGTAAATGGGGCTCAGTTGAAAAGTCTCGCGACAACTATAGTTGGGGTGGCCAAGACGCCGCTTATAACTTTGCAAAGGCGAATGGCATTCCCTTTAAGGCGCATACGTTGGTCTGGGGCAGTCAGTACCCAAACTGGATTAACAACTTAAGTAATTCAGAAAAAGCCGAAGAAATTGAAGAGTGGATTCGCGACTACTGTAATCGCTACCCCGATACCGACATTATTGACGTAGTAAATGAAGCAACCCCCGGCCACGCGCCGGCAAATTTTGCCAAAGACGCATTTGGCGATAACTGGATTATTAAGTCTTTTCAGTTGGCTAGGCAATATTGCCCCAATGCCACACTGGTTTTGAATGATTACAACGTATTGATATGGAATACCGATGAATTTATTCAAATGGCGCAACCGGCTATTAATGCAGGTGTTGTTGATGCGCTTGGCTTGCAGGCACACGGTTTGCAAAGTAAATCTGGCTCTGAATTGAAGTCAACGCTAGATCGCATTGCTAACCTTGGGTTGCCTATTTATATTTCTGAATACGATGTACAAAGTACAGACGATCAAGCGCAATTGCGTATGATGCAAGACCAATTCCCTGTGTTCTATAACCACCCAAGCGTGGTGGGTATTACTTTTTGGGGGTATGTTGTGGGTGCCACTTGGCGAGAAGGTACTGGCTTAATTCAAAGTAACGGTTCTTTCCGCCCAGCCATGACTTGGTTGATGGACTACTTGGATAATAACCCTGGAAGTTCGTCGTCTTCATCAAGCGTGTCTTCTTCTAGCTCTTCTTCATCTAGTTCTTCTACCGGTAACGGAAGTAGTTTAATGGTAGAGCTGGAAAACCTTTCAGGCAGTAATAATTTCTCTCCGTTTTCGGTACAGAACGATGGCAGTGCCTCTGGCGGCCAGTATGTGGTTTGGCCTAATAATGGTACTCAGATAGTGAGTTCGCCTTCTGATTCTGAATCCGGTCAGGTGCAGGTTGGTTTTACTTTGTCTCAATCGTCGAATGTTGAATTTCAGATTCGAGCGAATATGGCCAATGGCGACGATGATTCTTTTTACTATAAGTTAGATAATGGTTCTTGGGGTACTCAAAATAACCAGTCCACTTCTGACTGGGGCACCTTAACGCCAGCAAGTTTCTCAAACGTGTCGGCGGGCTCCCATACGCTGCATATTTTGCGTCGTGAAGATGGTGCCAAGCTAGATACCGTTACCCTGCTTGCGTCGTCTGGCAGTATTTCAGGTGGTACGGGTAGTAGTAGCTCTAGTTCTAGCTCATCCAGTTCTAGCTCTAGTTCAAGCTCATCCAGTTCTAGTTCCAGCTCATCCAGTTCCAGTAGTGTTTCATCCTCCAGTTCTAGCGTTAGCTCATCTAGCAGTTCAACGGGTAACGGTAGTTGTGATGGTGTGAATGAGTATCCAAACTGGACATCGAAAGACTGGTCTGGCGGTGCCTATAATCACGCAGAAGGCGGCGACCGCATGGTTTATCAGGGCGTTCTCTATGAGGCTAACTGGTACACTAACTCAGTGCCCGGTAGCGATGGCACTTGGACAACCATTGGTGCCTGTGGCGCCATTAGCTCCAGCTCGTCCTCCAGTGTGAGCTCAAGCTCCTCGTCTGTGAGTTCTTCTAGTTCGTCTTCCAGCAGTGTAAGCTCCAGCTCCTCATCTGTAAGCTCTTCCAGCTCCTCATCAAGCTCGTCTTCCAGCTCCTCATCAAGCACTCCTGGTGGTGATCTTGTTATTGAAGAAAATCAAACCGGGTTCTGTTCGGTTGACGGTTCTGTCGATAGCAATAATTCTGGCTATACAGGAAGCGGTTTTGCTAATACCGATAATGCCGCTGGTAAGCGCGTTATTTGGCGAGTAAATGCACCCTATGCCAGTAGTTTTGGTCTGGAATGGCGTTATGCTAACGGCTCCACCACTAATCGTGTGGGTAGCGTTACGGTTAATGGTTCCTCTCAGGGTAATGTGGACTTCCCCGGCACTGGCTCTTGGTCCAGCTGGACGATGGCCACCACAATGGTCAACTTGAATGCGGGCGTCAATGATATCGTATTGGAATCCGGTATTAGCGAAGGCTTAGGTAATATCGATTCACTTGGTAATCAGGGTGGCGGCTTAACGGCGGCGAACTGTAACGGCTCATCAAGTTCTTCGAGCTCCTCAAGTAGTTCGTCATCCAGTTCTAACTCGTCAAGTAGTTCCTCTTCGAGCAGTTCGTCCTCTTCTACTCCTTCGGGTAATACCGTTCGTTACCGCGTTATTAACACCACCGATATAGGCGCCGACCCGGACGACGAACAGTCATTGGTTCGTCAACTGGTCATGTCTAATGAGTATGACATTGAGGGCATTATCACGACGACCGGTTGTTGGAAAAAAACGACCAGTAATACCGGCGCAGTGGATCGTATTCTTAACGCCTACAGCCAAGCTTACCCAAACCTTAGCAAGCATGCCGATGGTTTCCCAACTCCTCAGTACCTAGACTCCATTAATGTGATGGGGCAGCGCGGTTATGGTATGGGCGATGTAGGTTCCGGTAAGGATAGTGCGGGTTCCAACCTTATTATTAACGCGGTTGATAAAAATGACCCACGCCCGGTGTGGGCGACCTGTTGGGGCGGATGTAACACCATTGCTCAGGCGTTGTGGCGTGTTAAAAATGACCGTTCCCAGTCCGAAGTTAATGAGTTTGTCAGTAAGCTGCGGGTATTTGATATTTTGGGTCAGGGCGACGACGGTAACTGGATAGCTAAAACCTTCCCTAACTTGAAGTACATTCGTGCCACGCAAGTTTACAACAGCTGGGCACCCCCAAAGGCGGCAGTTATATCAGAGAGATTCAGAGCCACGGCCCATTGGGTTCTGTGTATCCAGACACTGTATGGTCAACCGAAGGGGATAGCCCATCGTTTATGTATTTGCGTAATCCCGCGTTGAACGACGCAGAAAAGCTTGATCAAGGTAGTTGGGGTGGTCGTTTCAAGACCAGCAAGTCTGCGAACATTAAGGGAATGGAATGCATGAACAGTGGGGCATACAACACCCATTACATGCATGGCAATACCTCCGAAGGTTCCAACGCGATTAAGAAGTGGAAGGTAGGGTATGACAACGACTTCCAGGCGCGTATGGATTGGGCAATTAACAGCAACTACTCTTCGGCGAACCATCATCCCAGAATTGTGATTAACAATAATGCGGATGAAGCTGTGATGTATCTGAATGCGTCTTCCGGTTCCAGCGTTAGCTTAAATGCTAATGGCTCCAGCGATCCAGACGGCGACAATTTGAGCTACGCCTGGTCGTACTACAGCGAGCCCAGTTCTTACGGCGGTTCGGTGACGATCAACAATAGTTCTTCGTCTAACGCTACGGTACAGGTTCCGTCAAATGCCAGTGGCAGAAGTATTCACGTTATTTTAACGCTGCGTGACAACGGTTCACCTAACCTCTATGAGTATCGACGCGTAGTCATTAACGTTCAGTAGAGTAGTGGGTAAATACCGTTGTTGACGATTTTTGCCGCGGGATAACAGTGGCAAAGATTAAATCTGAATAGCGATGGGATTACCCCATCGCTATTTTTTTTGCTAAAAAAATGCATAAAAAAGAACAGATGCGTTTTATTTTAGCCGTCTAACGTTAATGTTTTGTCCTACTTTGAACGCTATGCTCGTTCATGGAATGCGGAGTACAAGCTATTGAGCCTCTGTTTTTGGAGGCCAGTTTTTATGGCTACAAATACGCAATGGATTAGTTTGGCCGATTAAAGCCGCTTTATTGGGTTTTAATCGAAAAAAGACAGCCTAACAAAACTATTAGTAAAAGAGCGAAATAGCGAAGTAGAAAAAACAAGGCAATACATGATGAATGCCATATTGGTTTTCAATACGATGAAAACGCATAGGCTTCGTACTAGCAAAAAATTTCTGACGGTACGACCGATTCAGTCTTGGTCGATAAAAAATATAGTTTTGCGATTTTAGCTCTCGCGTGAATGAATTAAATAGTAGCTAAACAATTAATTTCAGGAGCAACTATCATGAGTATTACCGGTATAAAAAAATTGGGACTGGCGACATTGCTAGGGCTTGGCCTGCTTGGCCAAGGGGCTGCAGCGCAAACAGCAGATTGTTCATATACTATCGCCGACAATTGGGGTAGCGGCGGTGTTGCCAATATTGATATTACCAATGTGAGTTCCAGTGTAATAAATGGCTGGACGGTAAGCTGGGCCTACGAAAACGACTCGCTTAGTGGCGGTTGGAACGCACTAATCGATGAAGAAAATTATCCGACCTACAGCGCTTCAAACGTAGGCTGGAATGGTAGCATTCAGCCCGGGCAAACGGTGTCTTTTGGTTTGCAGCTCAACATTGTAGGCAGTGCCGACCTTCCAGAGGTAACCGGTAGTATTTGTGGTGGCACGGGGCCGTCTTCCAGTTCTAGCCGTTCGTCAAATTCCAGTAGTTCTTCTAGCGCTTCCTTTAGTTCCAGCTCCAGCTCCAGCTCCAGTTCCAGTTCCAGTTCCAGTTCCAGCTCCAGCTCCAGTTCCAGTTCCAGTTCCAGTTCCAGTTCCAGCTCCAGCTCCAGCTCCAGCTCCAGCTCCAGCTCCAGCTCCAGCTCTTCGAGTAATTCCAGCTCACCTGCCGGCCCCACTTTGTTTATAGAGTTGGAAGACTTCGCTGATCAGGACGCCTTCTACCCCTTTAGTGTACAAAGTGATTCAGCGACCTCTGGTGGTGAATACATTGTTTGGCCAGATGGTGGCGATCAGCTTCTTAGTGCTGGTTCGGATAACGAAGACGGTAGGCTGGCAATCGACTTCAGTCTTTCGCAAACCACCAATGTGCAGTTTGGCATAAGCGTAAATATGCCAAATGGCAACAACGACTCCTTCTACTTTAAACTGGATAACAATACTTGGAATACTCAGAACAACCAGAGCACATCTGGCTGGGCCACATTAACGCCTTCGGTTTTTAGTAATGTACCGGGCGGTGATCACACCTTGTGGATACAGCGCCGCGAAGATGGTGCCGGCTTGGATAGTGTTACTTTAAGCGTATCTTCGGGTAGTATCAGTGGCGACACTGGCAATGCCAGTTCAAGCTCCAGCTCCTCAAGTTCGAGTTTCTCCAGTTCAAGCTCCAGCTCCTCAAGTTCAAGTAATGGAAACGAACAGCCGGTTATAGCCATTAATGCCGGTGGGCCACAAACTTCTTTCGAAGGCACAGAATACATTGCCGATCGCCATTCATTTGGCGGTAGCACTAGCACCACTTCAGACCCAATCAGTGGTGTTACAGAAGGCACCCTGTTCCAAAGCGAGCGTTACGGCAGTTTCAGTTACCAAGTACCGGTGACTAACGCCACATACTCTATCGAATTACATTTTGCAGAGATTTTTCAGACCGTAGCCGGTACACGTTCGTTTAACGTTGAAGTAGAAGGCGATCAGGTATTGTTCAGTGTGGATCTGGTTACATTGGCGGGTCACGACGGTGCCTATACCTACCGTGTGGACAACGTCAATGTTAATGATGGCACTCTGGATATTCGCTTGGAATCCCTTGTTGATAATGGCACTTTGAGTGGCTTTGCTATTGCATCATCTAACGGCGGCAACTATGTCGAGCCGTCGAACAGGCCCTTCACATTTCATCCCATTGGTGATTCCACAACTGAAGCCTATGAACTGGAGAGCGCATGGCGTTATTGGTTATGGGAAGGCTTAGAGGGCACTAACGTATCAGTGGACTTCGTTGGTAGTCGCCGAGGCACCAATATGGGTACCAACTTCAGTGATAACGATTGGGATATAGACCATGACGGACATACCAGCGCAACGGCTTCACAAGTATTAAACGGTGGGCTTCCTCACGGACATTCAGGGAGCCTCAAAGTGTGGGCTCCCGTTTACCAAGCTGATATTGCCGTTATTTACCTTGGTACCAATGACATACGGCAGGGCCGATCGACCCAAGCCATTATCGATACCTTTAAATCGATTATTGCAGAATTGCGGGCTGC
Source organism: Teredinibacter franksiae (assembly GCF_014218805.1). Lineage (NCBI taxonomy): Bacteria > Pseudomonadati > Pseudomonadota > Gammaproteobacteria > Cellvibrionales > Cellvibrionaceae > Teredinibacter > Teredinibacter franksiae. The sequence goes on from NZ_JACJUV010000001.1 coordinate 3,852,107, forward strand.
TAATAGTGGTGTAGACATTGTGGTAACTCAAATTCCCTATTGGAATTACGGAGCGTATGGCGGTAACAAGAATGCGGTCGACGCACTAAACGCTGCAATTCCCAGCCTTGCCGGGCTTGCGACGATTGAATCGAAAGTAGAAATTGTTGACCTCAATAGTAATTACTCTCTTGGCGATCATCGCGATGGTATTCACCCCAATGAGAGTGGTGCCAAGAAAATTGCAGAACGATTACTGCCTGTGGTATTAAATTTAATGCGGTAATAATGAGGTGATCTGAGCTGCTTACTGTGCGAAGCAGTGAAGTGCCGAAAAAAGTGTTGAACAAAAGTAAGGACGTAACACTCTCGGGTTCCGATTGGCTTAGGGCTCGAGAGCTGAGGGTTCGCTTCTAGTGAATCAAGATAGTCCGTGACCTTCTCTGATTTATGTACAGGATGTCCATCAACGATGAGTATGACGGGGTGGTTGCGGCATTTTTGGAAACTTTTTAAGCATTTAATACCTTTATTCGCATTAAATTTTTCGTCAAAAACGTAATACTAAAAAGCCACCCTTGTTCGATACCGCTGAGGTCTCATATTGAGACGCTCTTGGGTGGAATCTGTTGGCGCTATTTCTCTAAATAGTTAAACCAGTTAAAGCTTGCAGTGTTATTGCTGGCCTTGCCATTACTGGTTGCCACCATACCTGCGTAGGGGCCATTAAATCCGCCTGCGGCTTCGTCAGAAAGAACGCTCATGTCTTGTTGTTCACCAATGTTTTTTAACCTGTACTTAGATTCGCCGTATCTGAATTGCAGAATGCGGCCGTTGGCCTTGGCTTGTAGCACAACGATGTCTTTTTGGTAAGCTACTCTGGCAATTTCAGTCTTTTCGCCCTTTAAGTATTTAGTAATGACAAGTGCGTCTTTTTCTTTTGCAAACAGGAAGTGGCACTTACTGCTTCGATAAAGTGTAAGCCCAGCTTGTTCATTGGTGTTGGTGGTGCTGAAATTTAGGCTGGTTGTAGCGGTAAATGCATGGGCTTCTATTCGACGAGCAACTAGAGATGGAGTGGTGAGCGTGTGGAGGGTCTCCTCTCTTACCTCAAGCACTAGGTTGTCGCCATCCAATTTGTACCAATTTGTGTGAGGAGTGCGAAGAAAATTCCATTCTAGCCCAAGCGCATTTTCGGTGAATTCATCCCGCGCGGGTTTTTTCTTAAGTGGCGACCATGGCAGGTTGGGCCGCTGCTGTTGCATTAATACTTTGCCAATACCGGGGTTGAAAATGGGTGTTTTGCCTTCGAATGTTACGGGTGTTAGAAAGGTTTCGCGGGCGAGCAGGGTGGCGCCGTCTACGTAGCGCTTGCCCAGCATTACCGCCCACCAGTCGCCTTTTTGTGTTTGCACGATGTCGGCGTGGCCTACGGAGTGAATGGGGTAGTCTCGCCCTAGGTGCCGATGGGTTAATACGGGGTTTACTTGGTCGGCAACGTAGGGCCCCCAAATAGTATCGCTGTGATGAACGGTAACCGAATGGTTATAGCCGGTGCCGCCTTCGGCCACCATCAATAAGTAGTGGCCATTAATGTTGTATAGGTGTGGGCCTTCTGTCCATACGGCATTGTTGGCGTGGCCAAAGGTGAGCTGCTTTCTTGGGCCTACCAGCTTGCCTTGTTGGGTATTTAGTTCCTGCAGCCATACGCCTTGCTGGTCTTTCCAGGCCTGTTTTCCGGAAAGATTGCCGTGGCCTACATAGTAGGCTTTACCGTCTGTGTCCCACATGAGTGAAGGGTCTATGCCGGGGGCGTCTAACCATACGGGGTCAGACCAGGGGCCAGCAGGGTTTTCGGCGGTGATATAAAAATTGCCGCCGCGCTCACATTGCACACAGGTGGTAATAAGGTAAAACAATCCTTGGTGATGGCGAATGGTAACCGCAAATATGCCCATGTAATCGGCTAGGCCTTGCTGCAGGTTTAGCTGCTGTGGGCGGTGTAGGCCGTGGCCAATTAACTCCCAGTTCACGAGGTCTTTACTGTGGTGAATAGGCATGCCGGGAAACCACTCAAAGGTGGAGTTAACCATGTAGTAGTCTTCGCCTACCCGCACAATGGAGGGGTCTGGGTGGTAGCCGGGCAGTATGGGGTTGGTATAGGTGTCTTTAGCCATAACCAGGGTGGAGAGCAGGGTGGCTACAAGTAGGAATAACGTTTTTATACGGGTGGTCATGGCTATAACTCTCGGCTGCCTAGGGGAGTAGGTTGAAATGATACTGTTTTTTTTTGTGCCTTGTATACCAGTCGGGCTTTTCGGTAGGGCCTGGGCAGGTGTGTAAGCGATTCGGCATTGGGCCGTGTGGTAGAAGTTTGCGGTGCTTGGGGGGGCATGAAATTAGGTAGAAATCTTTATTACTGCGATTATAGGTGAGCTAGTCGGTAGCTGAGTACTTGGCGTAATTGTGCCGTATTGCCTACGTTTTATCCGCTAGGGGTACATTAAAAATTGAAAGAATAGCGGAGTGATAGTTCGCGCCCACGATTGCTTAGCCCTTGCGTTAATACTTGGCCTTGCGGTGGGGTTAAATAGTTTTTATCCATGAGGTTTTTAAAAATAAGGCTTAATTTATGTTTGCGGTTAAAGCTGTAGTCGAGGCGTGAGTGGAAGAGGCTGCAGCCGTCAACGTCTAAGCGCCCGTTAGGTGAGTCCATAATTCTTGCTGAGTTGTATTGCGCCGATAAATGCCATTGCCATTGTTTGTGGTGGTAGTTCAAACGTATAGATGCAAGATTATCGGCCTGCCGAAACTGGGAGGCCGGTAATTCTGTGAGTAGGGTAATGTTGCTGTGAAGCTGCCAGTAAGTATTCAGCCAAAGGCTGAACTCGCTCTCGATACCTTTAGTGCTTTGCTTGGTCTTTCGGTTTACAAAGGTGCGGGTAGTGTCGATAAAGTCTTGTTCTATAGCATGACTAATGCGGTTAAGGAAAAGTGACGTGGCGAAATGAAACTTCCCCTTACTGAATAACCAATTAATCTCACGCGTGCTTACGGTTTCTGGCTCCAGGTTTGGGTTGCCCAGAAGCGTGTTGTTATCGGTAAAGTGAAGCTCATTGGTAGTGGGGGCACGAAAAGCCTCACCGTATAAAAATTTAAGGGAGTGATGCTGGCCTAGTTGCCAGGTTAACGCTGCCCGCGGGCTTAGTGAGCTTTTAATTTCTGTGTAGTGATCGTAACGGCCACCCAGTACTATCTCAACATTGGCTGAGGCTTGAAGTAAGGTTTGCAGAAAACCACCATAGACTTCGTATTGAGATTTTTCGGCAATAGTTGTGGCGTGAGTATTTGTTTCGCCTAGGTACTCTATGGGAAATAGGTCCAAATTGAAATTTGTATTTAAATTCGATTCGTCTTGCGATACGTGTCGGTATTCAATCCCGCCCTGAAAACTAAGGGTTTCTTTGGCTACCCAGTTACTATACACATTAACGGTTCTGGAATTCTCAGACTGCTGCAGGTGAGCTCGCAGCGGTTCATTGCTGGGGGGTACGCTGCCGCCGTAGGCGTAGGAGAAACCGGCTGGTGCGAGCTGAGTGTTAGGCCTGTATTGATTGTTTGTAAGGTTCGCATGCAGCTCAAAGTCGAGTTGCCCCAGTTGGGCGGCATGTTTTGCACTGAAATGGTAATGGCTGTTTTCGGTGGTGTTTTCTTTGCCCCCCAAGTGTTCTACTACGTAGTATTGCTCTGTGTTTCGCTGCTGGTAAACGGCTTCTATTTGGGTTTTGTGGTTTCCCACCATGAGGCGAATATCATTCTTGGCCTGTTTGTCTGGAATGGCTTCGAGGGTTTGAGAATACATATTTTCTAAGCTAAAGGTTTCGCCTGGGTCTTGCTCGGTAATAATCGATATATCGGCAGCCCATTCATAAAAAGCAGTATTTGCTAGTACGCTTACTTGTGTTCGATTGTTGTCGGACAATTCCAGTTGTACGTTATTTTCGCCGGTAACCGTATCGATATTGATCACACCCATAAACGCGTTGGAACCATAAAGTGCAGAGCCGGGCCCTCGAATGAATTCAACTTTAGCGATGTTGTTTAAGAGAATACCGGGTGTAGCCAAGGCACCATCGGAGTGGCGGTTGTAGCGTACACCGTTTATCAGAATAAGCACTTCCCTGCTAGACGTACCGACTCTTCTACCGCGCGATGAGTGGTAATACTCGTCGGCGGCTTCAGCTTGCCTAAAGCTTTGGAAGCCCGGAACAAAGTTCATCAGTTCATGCAGGTAGTGCACCGGCATTGTGGCAATTTGAGCGCGGGTATAGACCGTCATTGAGGAGGGCGCGGTTTTCAACGTTTTGCGCGTGCGTGTAGAGCTGGATACTTCTATGGACGTTAGTTCTTGCAGGCTGAGCGATAGGAGTTTGTTTTCGGCGTGCGCACTGAAGCTGAACGCCAGTATGGCTACTGCCGAAAATAGAGTGGCCGTTTGAATGCGAATGGTTCGCTTGGTCCGAATGCGCGTCATAGGGGTTATTTTTTTATTCTGGCCTAGCAACCGTTTGTGTTAAGCCACGCTAAATCAGGCGTTAACCGAGATGCTGTATTTGTACTTATGTCATTCCCATGGGCCTTAGTCTAGTACAGCTCTTCACAACATGGCGCAAAAAATGAATATAGCAGTAACGTTAGAACTTTCGTGGCGCAAAACATTCGTTTTCCTCTCGGGATTTCTAGTTTATGTTCACCACCGTCGTGGTCCCGTGGACGGTATGCGCATATATGGACGCATTGATGGGGGTTTAGTGGATTAGCGTTGGTTTGTCCGCCAAAAGCAAATTTTTACAACCCTGTTTGATCTGTATCATACTGGCCTACAGAATTAAAGCTGATGGCGCAGTGAATGTAAGCGTTGCCAATTACGCTGTATATTCGCTGTGATGCTTTTTGGGGGGGGTCTTTAATCCAACAATAATAAAATTAGAACAAAAGGGTTATGGTACTTCGAAAGCGCTTGGGGCTTGCAGTCCTTGGCATGCTTGGCTTTACTTGTGTTTGTAGTCAGGCAGAACCTATTTCTAGCCATACAGCTGGGGCTACCGCGGTTTATCCCGCAGTAGAAACATCTGATGCTTCCAGCCTAATCCCAACGGTTAGTTTTCTCAGTAATTTTGCTGGGTTAACCTTGGTGAATCAGAACGACGTGTTGTTCGATCCGCACGCGCTTACGCGCACGGTTGTTCTGTTCAGTTTTATTTTTACCCATTGCTCATCGGTTTGTCCCACGCAAACACGGTCGTTGCTGGAGGTGCGAAATCAGCTTCCCCAAGATGTTCGCGAGCAAGTACATTTTGTTTCGATGTCCATCGACCCGCAGCGGGATTCCCCCGAAGTATTAAATAAATTTGTTCTCATGCAAAAAGCCGATGACCGCGCATGGAATTTTTTAACCGGCGATCCGGCTGAAATCGCTAGGCTTACCGAGCGCTTACATTTTTTTGATGAGCTGGGTGAGGGTTTGAATAGTAAGCCCCAAATCCATCGAACCTCCCTTTGGTTGGTTGATAAAAAAGGCCGCATGTTGCAGCGCTATAAGGGCGACCCAGTGGACAAAGAAAGAATCGTTCGTGAGCTGATAGCGATTTTTTCTGAACAACTGCCTATGAGTTTTCCGTAGCGGCACACTAACTCGGCGGTCTTGACGAATGGTGATGTGGTGGTTGCCGGTGGTACTACCTACGGTAAATGCCACCGCTGTAAATCAGCTGGTTTACAATAATACTTTGGATCAAGCTAGCTGGTATACCAACACGCCAGCCGGTAGAGATGCCTCTTGGAAAAACCTAGGTACCTGTGGTGGAATATCGATTTCTAGCCGTTCGATTGTTTTCAACAAGCTCTAGCCGTTTGCCAAGCTCCAGTTCTTCGAGCTTTTTTTGTGTTTGGCGCATGCATACGTTTCTAACTGCCATTTGCGCTTCGTGTGACGCAATTGGGTTCGTCAGGCCACAAGTGCTGATTTGGTCACATCAGATCGTCCTAATCATAATCCTAATTAGAATTGGTAAGTCTAATTCCATTTTGATGTATAAAATTGGCTTTACACTGTTCTGGTCAATGCGTATCCTTTCTCAGCAGTATTTCTTGCCTTCGTTACCGCTATATTGGGTGAAGATAGTGAAACCGAATGGCAGTTGCGCGATATAAAAATAATGATTTGCAGCGTCCAATAACAATTCAAAAACATGACTCAAACGTTGAGTCCGATCAGTCGGTTAGTTTGTTCAATACAAATAAGTTAGCTAAATGTTTCTCAGCGGCCGTTCGCTTTGGCTTGTTTGGGGCGTTACGTTAAAGCGTTGTGCTTAAAAAATAAAACTGTCTGTATGCAGAAAAGACCTTAGGCCTCTGCGAGTTGAAGTCAGTTTGTTTTGTTGAAATTCTCGATTTTATCTAATAATTCCAAGGGGATAAAAAATGATTAAATGCCTATTACGAGCGGTTGTGTTTGCCGTGGTTTCGGGTGGTTCGGCCGTTGTGCTTGCGGCAGACTGTACCGGCGTAAATGAATATCCAAACTGGACGGCAAAAGATTGGTCTGGTGGCGACTACAATCACGCAAACGCCGGAGACACCATTACATATCAGGGGGTTCTCTATCAGGCCAACTGGTACACCAATACTGTTCCCGGAAGTGATTTTTCGTGGACAACTGTGGGGGCTTGTGACGGTGTTAGTAGTTCATCCAGCAGTTCATCAAGTTCTTCCAGTTCATCAAGTAGTTCAATCAGCAGCGCGAGTTCTTCCTCTAGTTCGTCATCAAGTTCTAGCTCTGTGAGTGGTTCAGAAATTGTTATTCAAGAAAGTCAAAATGGTTTTTGCGGCGTTGACGGTAGTGTAGATAGTAACAACAGCGGTTATACCGGTAGTGGTTTCGCCAATACAGACAATGCTAACGGTACCGCAGTGAACTGGCGAGTGAATGTGCCCTACGGCGGTAACTATATTCTTGAGTGGCGTTACGCCAACGGTTCCAGCAATAATCGTAGCGGTAGTTTGCAGGTTAATGGCGCTGGTGTAGGCGCTGTTGATTTTACTTCAACGGGTGCATGGACAAGTTGGACCACCATTTCGCTCAATATTTATTTAAACGGTGGCTATAACGATGTTCGCGTAGTAGCGAATACCGCTGAAGGGTTGGCGAATGTGGATTCGCTGAGTGTGGTGGGGAATAATCCGCAGCCTGCTAGCTGTGCTATTTCCAGCTCTAGCTCTTCATCTAGTTCGTCTTCCAGTTCGTCGTCATCTAGCACCGGCGCTTGTGGCGGCGGTAGCCCCCATGCAACGGTAACGGGCAGTTCAGGTAACTATCAGGTAAATGGTAATAGTGCGGGTGGCGATTACCGTGCAGCGATTGTTTCTGCCATTAATAGTGTGGGTGCAGGTCAGCGTGTGAGTGTTATAGCCAGCGGTGATATTGGTGCAAGTTACATTATCCTGCCTAGCGATATTACCTTTGAAGTGTGTGGCACAATGAATGTTGGGAACGTAGCTGGTCGTGGAGCGTTGGATGTCATTGGCAAGAGCAACGTGTCTATTCCGCACTTAAAAATGACCGGTAGCCCTTATTTTGGTTTACGTTTTGCTGACGTTCACAACCTGCACCTCGGGCAAATTGATTTGCGCATGAGTGGTGGTTTGGGTATTCGTTTTGATCGGGATCTGCCGGGCAGTACTAATGTCACCATGGATTATATTTACGTTTCCGGTACGGGCAATCACGGCGTAGAAACCTGGAATGTTGATGGCCTGACCATAGGCACAGTTGTAGCCCGAGATGTGGCTTACGCTGGTTTGCTGCTAAACAACTCTCGTAACGCCACGATTGATTTGGTTGACGGTGATAATGTCGCTACCGGCACCGGGTATGCTACTTTGCGCTTTGCCAATACCAACGGGCTTGTTAACGGCAGCTACCCCACCAATATTCGTGTGAACCGCGTGGTCTCACGTGGCGGCGGTCGCGGTCTGTTCTGTGTATCGGAATCCGGTGGTGTAGAAATTGATTACATCGATTTTGCCAATAACGGTAATAATGCCATTCTGCTTGAAAACTGCCACAACGTTACCATTAACGGCGGCGTGATTAACGGTGGTGGAGAAGTGCGTATTGCAGCACGTACCGACATGACCAATACCAGCGATGTGACTATTTCAAACTTAACGGTTAACAATGCCAGTGTGCGTGAAAGTCCCTGTGGCGATAACGTGAATTGGAATAATGTTTCCGTAAGTGGTGGTTCTTACAACGTTTGTAATTAAAACGAAATTAAAAAGCCCACGAAAAAGTGGGCTTTTTAATCAGCAACAGAATTTAGGCCTGTTGGGTTCAGTTTTTGTGTAAACGAAATGGTGGTTACTGCACTACTGTAGTAGTGCAATAGTAGTAGCCCAAGAATACTGATGGGTTTTGAAAGTTAATGGAGAATGAAAGCCTCTAAATAATAAGGAAAGACACTATGGTTAAGACGTTAATATGCTCGACAGCGTTTGTTGTTTTGTCGTGTGCTTCGGCCAGTACCTTGGCGGCAGACTGTGCGGGCGCGAATGAATATCCAAACTGGACGGCGAAGGATTGGTCTGGTGGTGATTACAATCATGCGAATGCTGGAGATCAAATGGTCTATCAGGGTGTACTCTATCAAGCTAATTGGTACACCAATTCCGTACCCGGCAGTGATTATTCCTGGAGCAGTTTGGGGAAGTGTGACGGTACCAGTAGCTCGTCTAGCTCATCAAGTTCAAGCAGCTCTTCCAGTTCGAGTAGCTCGTCAAGTTCCAGCAGTTCTTCGAGTTCTTCTAGTTCGTCCTCAAGTTCAAGCAGTTCTTCAAGTTCTTCTTCAAGTTCCAGCTCTTCTTCCAGCTCACAGGGAAGCACCGAGCTAGTTATTCAGGAAGATACCGCTGGTTTTTGTGATGTTGACGGCTCAGTTGATTCTAATAATAGTGGATACACCGGCACTGGGTTTGCGAACACCGATAATGCGAGTGGTAACGGCATTGAGTGGAGTGTCAATGTGCCATATGCCAGTAGTTACTCTTTGCAGTGGCGTTACGCTAATGGTTCCAGCGATAACCGTTCGGGTTCATTGACTGTAAACGGCCAAACGCAGGCGACTGTGGATTTAGTGTCTACAGGTGCTTGGACAAGCTGGACAACCGCCAGCACAGTTATAAATTTAGAGGCGGGTGAAAACCGAATTCGTTTGGTGGCAACCATGTCGGGTGGTTTGGCGAATATCGATTCGTTAACACTGGTTGGCAATGAATTACAAACAGGAGGTTGCGAGCAGGGTACTGGGCCAATATTGTCGCAGGACGGCAACCCAGTACACAGTCGCTTTAACAGTGCAAAAACCAAGTGGGGCACAGGTCAGGCCGATATTGTATTGTCTTATCAGTATGACAATGGCGGATGGCCAAAAAATCAAACCTACGACACTATGGGTAGCGGTGGAAATGCCAGCGGTACTATCGATAACGGTGCAACCGTAACCGAAATGATTTACCTGGCGCAAAGTTATAAGAATACCGGTAATACGCAATACCGTAATGCGGTACGTAACGGTATGGACTTTATTTTGTCTTCACAATATTCCACCGGTGGATGGCCGCAAATCTGGCCATTAACAGGTGGCTATTCCGATCATGTTACCTATAACGATAATGCAATGGCAAACGTGTTGACGATGCTGCACCACGCTAGCCAAGGTAATGCGCCTTTCGATAATGATACGTTCACTGATACTGATCGTGCTGCCATGCAGCGCGCAATTAACAACGGTGTTGAGTATATTTTGAATTCCCAGTGGCGACAGAATGGTGCGCTAACGGTGTGGTGTGCTCAACACGGAGCTACCGATTATCTGCCTAAAATGGCTCGCGCATATGAGCTAGAATCGTTAAGCGGCAGTGAATCGGTTGAGGTTATTGCGTTCCTGATGACCCAGCCGCAAACGGCGGAAATAGAAGCGGCTGTTAAAGCCGCTATTGCCTGGTTCCGTAGCCCCAATACTATTTTGGAAGAATATACCTATACCAGCTCCGTGGAAGAAAAGTTTGTGTACTCGCCCGGCAGTCGAGTGTGGTATCGCTTCTACGACCTATATACCAATGAAGGCTTCTTCAGTGATCGTGACAGTCGCAAGGTGTACGACATCATGGGAATTTCTGAAGAGCGCCGTAATGGTTACAGTTGGGGTGGTAGCTACGGTGAAAAAATAATTTCCTACGCGAATAATGTGGGGTATTGATACACGTTTCTGTGGAAAGAAAAGGCGCAATAAGCGCCTTTTCTTATTTATCAGTTTTTTGAAAAAAATAACTAAGGATTTTATTATGCTTCGTTTTTTAGAGCGTAAATTACGAGCGCCCAGCGTATTAAAATACGGCGCTGTGGCGTCTGTTTTACTGCTGGCTTCGGCCAGTACTCTGGCGGCAGATTGCAATGGTGTAAATGAGTACCCAAACTGGACAGCAAAAGATTGGTCTGGTGGTGATTTTAATCACGCGAATAGCGGTGATCAGATGGTCTATCAGGGAGCGCTTTTCCAGGCTAACTGGTACACCAACTCTGTACCGGGTAGTGATTACTCCTGGAGTGATTTGGGGCAATGCGATGGCTCTGTGAGTTCTTCAAGTTCTTCAAGTTCTTCAAGCTCCTCTAGTTCTAGTTCTTCAAGTTCCTCAAGCTCTTCCAGTTCAAGCTCTTCCAGTTCAAGCTCTAGTTCCTCCAGTTCCAGTTCTCAGGGAACAACGGAATTAACCATTGAAGAAAATCAAAGCGGCTTTTGTAGTGTTGATGGCAGTATCGACAACAACAATTCTGGATTTGTTGGCAGCGGCTTTGCCAATACCGACAACCAGAGCGGTACAGCGGTGAACTGGAGTGTGTCTGCCGATGGCGGCAGCTATATTCTGGAATGGCGTTACGCTAATGGTTCCGGTAATAGCCGTTCTGCAAGCGTTACGGTGAACGGTAGTGTTGTTGCCACTGTGGATTTTGCTTCTACCGGGTCTTGGACGAGTTGGACATCAGCCTCCGTCAATGTGTCGTTAACTAATGGCGTTAATGCAATTGCGTTGATAGCAACCACCGCTGAAGGGCTGTCGAATCTCGATTCATTGTCGCTGGTGGGTAATGGTATTTCTACGGTCAGTTGTTCGAGCAGTTCCAGCTCTAGCTCCTCTTCCAGCGGTACAACCGCCTGTAGCAATGCGCCGTCTGGCTCTTTGGTAACCGTTGCTAAAGATGGTTCGGGTAATTACAGCACCGTGCAGGCTGCGGTGAACAGTGTATCAAGCTCCAATAGCTCGACGGTCTACATTCAAATTCGTCCGGGAAGCTACTACGAAAAACTGTTGATCGATCGGCCAAATATTACCTTCTGTGGTGACAGTGGTCAGCAGGCTTCTACTGTACTCACCTATGATGATGGCGCCGATACCGCAGGCGGAACTTCGGCTAGTTACAGCGTATCGATTACCGCCGATGATATTTCCATGGAAAACCTCACCGTCGAAAATAGCCGTGGGCCAGGTACTCAGGCTGTGGCGTTTCGGGTTTCGGCCGAGCGTGGACAATTCCGCAATATGCGTTTCCTAGGTTATCAGGACACGCTCTACACCCATGGTGGTACTCAGTACTTCCGTGACTGTTACGTGGAAGGTAGTGTGGACTATATTTTTGGTGCCTCTACGGCGGTATTTGAAAATTGCACGGTTCATAGCCTAGTGAATGGTACTTCGGTGACCGCACCGAGTACTCCGGATACTAGCGAGTTTGGCCTCGTCTTTTTGGGAGGTGAACTTACAACCGCTTCGGCTGTTAGCACCGATCATGTTGCCCTTGGTCGCAATTGGCGCCCCTATGGTGCAGCGACGTATCTGCGCGTGAACCTAGGTCGGCATATTTCTCCAGTGGGCTGGGTGCCCATGAGTGAGAATACGCTCGATACTGCGCGCTTTGCTGAATACCAAAACACGGGTACCGGTGCTGGCACCTCGCAGCGAGCTTCTCAGTCTCGCCAGCTTGGCGCCTCTGAAGCAGCGCTGTATACGGTAGACAACATCTTTGGCAGCTGGACGCCTAGTTTTAGTCAGTAATTACTCGGCTAGCGTTGTGTCCCACAGCGCTGGCCTTTCTTTTCTCCCGCAAATAATCCCTTTCTTGCTCGCACATCGGTTTGCTCTGAGTATTCTAGTCAAAATATAAAACCGAGTTTGTGGCGTATTTTATAATCTCCTTTCCTGATAATTAAATCATATTGTTATATAAAATGTTTCCGCCAGCTCATGCTGCTTGGTAGTTCGCGGCCTAATAAAAAAAATGATCGGCAAAATGGCCCTCCGGGCTGAATCTGAATTCCTAAACCTAAAAATGGTGGGCACCTTTTAGCGGTGTGATGTGCCACCTAATATAAAAATAGAGAAATTATCGCATGCAAAAATCTTTGATCTGGCGACTCGGTGCGCTCGTGTCCATTGTAGGGTTAAGCCCTGCGCTATGGGCGCTCGATAATGGTGTTTACACAATTGAATCGAAATACAGTGGCAAATTTGTGGAAATTGCCGATCTCAGTACAGAAAACTCGGCCAATGTGCAGCAGTGGTCTGGCAGCGGGCATGCTACCCAGCAGTGGCAAATTACCAATATCAGTGGCGACGATTACTCCCTCATTAACGTCAATAGCGGCAAAGCTATGGAAGTGTACAACTGGGATGCCGACGATGGCGCCAATGTTGTGCAGTACGACTATTGGGGAGGTGAATCCCAATTGTGGACCGTCACCGATCAGACCGATGGCTACGTCAGCATTATTAACAAATTTTCGGGTAAGGCTTTGGACCTGCTGAATTTTGATACCGCCGACGGTGCGAATATTGCGCAGTGGAGCTGGTGGGGTGGCGATGCGCAATTGTGGCTGGTAGCGCCCTTGCAAGATCCTAACGTGACAATCAGTATTGAAGAAAACCAGACCGGCTTTTGCGCTGTGGACGGTAGCGTAGACACCAACAATTCAGGGTACAGCGGGAGTGGTTTTGCTAATACAGCTAATGCCAGTGGCAACGGTGTTGAATGGTCGCTGAGTATTGCAACAGCAGGTAACTATACCGTGCAATGGCGGTACGCTAATGGTGGCAGCAGCGCACGGCCCGGAGATCTGCTTGTGGACGGCGGTGTTCAGTTTACGGGTGTAGCCTTTGATAGCACTGGCGGTTGGTCTGCGTGGGTAGAGACCGGGAATGCTGAGGTTTGGCTGGCAGTGGGCACTCACCAACTTCGATTGGAAGCCACCTCTGGCTCCGGTCTTGGCAACATCGATACTCTCACTGTAACCGGAGCAGCCGTAAGCGCGGGCAACTGTGACGGCAGCGTGACACCTACGGTTATACCAGCGGCCGAGCCTACGCCCACACCTACAGCTGAGCCCACCCCAATACCCACCCCTGTGCCAGTAGACATTAATTTTGTCGCGCCCGGTTTCACCAATATTGCCGTGCATGACCCATCCATTATTTATGAGAATGGACAGTACTATGTGTTTGGTTCACATTTAAGCGCTGCACGCAGCCCCGACCTGATGAATTGGTATCGCGTTGCCGACGGTGTGAACGGCAACAACCCGCTGTTTAATAATGCCCCAAGTGATTTGGCCGAAGCCTTGAGCTGGGCCGAAACCACCACGCTGTGGGCGCCAGGTGTCTACAACCTGAACGGTCAGTTAATGATGTATTACAACGCCTGTCGTGGTGATTCACCGCTGTCGGCTATGGGTATTGCGACTTCGCGGAATGTTGAAGGTGCCTACAGCAACCAGGGTATTTTCCTGCGCTCTGGCATGTGGGGCCAAACCAGTGAAGATGGCACTATTTTCGATGCGCTGGTTCATCCGAACACCGTTGATCCTGAGGTATTCAGCGACCCTAACGGTGGCCTGTGGATGGTTTACGGCTCTTACTCCGGCGGCATCTTTGTTATGGAGCTAGACCCTAGCACAGGCTTCCCCTACAGCGGTCAAGGCTACGGCACCCACGTAATGGGTGGCAATCATGCGCGTATTGAAGGCGCTTACGTTATTCACAGCCCGGAAACACGCTACTACTACATGTTCAGCAGCTTTGGCGGTTTGGGTGCGGACGGCGGTTATAACATTCGCGTGGCCCGAGCTACCAGCCCCGCAGGCCCCTATTACGATACTAATGGCACCAATATGGCGAACGTGAAATCCAATCCTAGCCTGCCTTTGTTTGATGATGCCAGTATCAGCCTACATGGGGTAAAACTGGTGGGTAACCACCTATTCAGTGGTACTAACAACGTGTTGGGCTATGCGTCTCCAGGCCACAATTCGGCCTACCGCAAAGCCGATACGGGTCAGTACTTCGTTATATTTCATTCGCGCTTCCCCAACCGTGGTGAAGAGCACGAAATACGCGTACATGAATTTCACATCAACGCCGACGGTTGGCCGGTGGTTTCACCGCTGCGTTACGCAGAGAAAATTGACAGTAACAATGCCAACCGCAGTCGTGCCGAGCTGGAAGCTATATTAGCCTCCGAAGTTGCGGGTAGTTACCAATTGGTTAATCACGGGAAAGATATGTCTAGCAATATCAAAGGCTCCAGTGATATCCAGTTGAACAGTAATGGCACCGTTAGTGGCAGCGCCAGTGGGAGTTGGTCGTTTAACGAGAGTTCACGTGATATGTCTGTTGCCATTAACGGTGTGAACTTTCAGGGCATCGTTTCCCGTCAGTGGAATCAGGTGCGCAACCGCTTTGAAGTGGTGTTCTCCGCACTATCGGCAGACGGCACCGCCGTATGGGGTATTAAGTCTAACTAATTTACGCATGTATGTACCCGCGCTTTAAGGGGCCTTTCGGCCCCTTTTTTTTATGTCTGTTGGTCAGAAATTCTGGCATCCCTCGCAGGAGCACACTAACCTTGGAAAAGCGCTGTCGCTACAATTTTACGTACTATGGGTTTGCTCAATAAAACATGGCTTTTTAATGACGGTTTTGCATAAACGACGATTTTTCAAGGCAATACTTAGCATGATGCTGTGCTGCGCACATAAAAGCGTTTTCCTTCGGTGCTTCAAACAACTCTTTATTCTGTTGCTGGCTTGCAGCTTAATTGCGGTTAATGCCTGGGGTCAGGAGTCTACACGGATACTGTCTGGCAACCTGCAGGAAGGTGTTCGGCCGATTAGCATTCGCTACCCCCTTTTGGACCTTCATAACATTTACCGCACTCAGGGTGTATACGCTTTTGAGTTGCTTCACTTGCTGTGTGAAAAGTCGGGTCAGCCATATATTCTAAAGAAATTCCGCTCAGGACTATTCCTTGGGAACGTATTGTGTTGTACGTACAGAATGAAGAAATCGACGTAATGCTTCAGCATACTAATCTGGACTTGGAAGAAGCTTTAAAGCCTGTACGCTATCCGGTGTATCGTGGCTTGGTTGGTTGGCGTATCTTTTTTATCCGCGCAGCTGATGTAAATCGCATGTCGAGTATACAATCTTTAGCCGATATGAAGCGGCTAAAGGCCGGCCAAGGCTATACTTGGCCGGATACCGAAGTACTTAAGTCCAATGGTTTTTATGTGCGATCAGCACTGGATTACCAGTCGTTGTTTAAGATGTTGGACAGTGGCCGTATAGATTACTTCGCTCGAAGTGTCGCGGAAGTTAAAGATGAAGTTATAAAATTTCCGTCTGAAAGATTTGTAGTAGAAAAATCTATAGTGCTGCGCTATCCAACAGCAGCCTATTTTTTTGTAGCAGATAAAAACCAGGCGCTAGCCGACCTTATTGCCTTGGGCTTTGAAAACGCCCTGGCAGATGGCTCGTTTCAAGCGTTATTTGTGCGCTATTTCGGCGACAATATACGTTGGGCAAATTTACAGGAGCGAAAAATATTTTCGCTGTCAAACCCACACTTATCGTCAAAAACGCCATTAAAACGCAAGGAGCTATGGTTTTCTCCTGATAGCTTACTTCAAGACAGTTTACTTAAAGAAAACCTACCGAATGAAGATGAGAATCTTTAGCGCATAAGCGGTTACTAAAAGCGTGTTTTTTCAATTACGACCTATTCGCGTGGCCTGCTCCGAGTGCGCGGGGTCATTAACGCTACTGTGGTTGTGAAAACTCGACCAGGGCCAATAGCAAGGCACCAATACCCATGAGCATCATTCGTAACGATGTCGACTTCTTGGGTGTACTACCTATAGCTACCATCTCGGTAGGTCATTCCACCTAAACCTGCGCTACGACAAACTTGCTTAAGTTGTATAGCGCGTGTTTTGGCATTGTAGGTAGGTAGGTAAGTAATTCTTGTTTCACGCCATTTAAATTGAATTCGACGATATGCAGTGTGCGAATATTGCCTTTATCGATAATATAGTGGTCCAAATACGCGTTTTTTAGCGCTTGTAAGTTTGAGCCTGCGTGTGTTCTGCGAGGTTAAGAAACCCTTGTAGCACTAATCCTTGAGTGTAGCCCCAGCGGTATTCTCCATCGGATTTGTCAAGCTTCAGGGTGAGCCCCCGTTTTAACCCGTTCGAGCTGTTTTTATTGTGTTTACAGACCTTCGCGTATAATGCCTCCCGTTATAGGCTATAACGTTATAGTCACCTGATGTTCCCTTCCGTGAGTAACCCGTTATGAATAAACTTTTGTCTTTCGTCTTGCTAATGTCACTGCATGTTTACAGTGCAGCGGGTGTAGCGCGAGTAGAAATCAATGAATTGGATAAGCTACTGCCACCCGAGCCTAGTTTCCCCAAAGTCTGTATTGCCCTGAAGGCATCGTTGGTAGCCAAGAATTTTAGGTTGCCGGATGACGTTGATGCCGACCCGAAGAATTCAAACCCCGATACCGAGAGGCTTAAAATGGCAATGAATGCCTGCCCCCGTGGTCAGGCGGTAAAAATAATTACTGATGGCGAAAAAAATGCCTTTTTAGCTGGCCCTATTGAAATTAAGTCGGGTGTGAGCTTATGGGTTGATAAGGGTGTAACGCTGTTTGCTTCGCGTAGCCCTGCCGATTACGATCTGGGCGACAGTTACTGTGGTACAGCACAGCCGAAGATCAAAAACCGCTGTAAAACATGGATTACCGCAAAAAATACGGTGGGTAGCGGTATTGTTGGCGAGGGTGTTATTGATGGTCGTGGCGGTAGTGTGTTGACCAGCGGTCCTTACGCCGGTAAAACCACTTGGTGGGACCTTTCCATACAAAGTAAAGCTAAACCTAAACTGGAACAAAATAATCCGCGCATGATTGAGGTTGTGGGTGGTGAAAATTTCACTTTCTATAAAATTACCATTACTAATGGTGCGAAGTTTCACGTTGCCAGTAAGGATGTTACAGGGTTAACCTTTTGGGGTATAAAAGTGATAACGCCTTCACTTGCGTATACTGTTCCCGGTTACAAGTGTGGCAAGGGCACTATGCCCGAGCCGGGTAACCTTAGTCGCCCCAGTAGCTGTTTTATTCCTGAGCTGGTTAAGAATACGGATGCTATCGACCCCGGCCGCAGTAAAAATGTAACGCTTGCGTATTCTTACATTACTACTGGTGATGATAATGTTGCGATCAAATCGGGTAAGGGTAAAAATTCCCCTGAAACAATAAACCATCTATATGCGCATAATCAGTTCTACTATGGTCATGGCATGTCCATTGGTAGTGAAACAGATGCTGGCGTAGAGAATATTAAAATTTGGGATTTAAATTTCGATGGGCAGGATAGTGGTCATGGCGTTGGCTTACGTATAAAAACCGACGGTAAGCGAGGCGGAGAAATTAGTAATGTTCTGTATCAGGATGTTTGCTTGCGCCGAATGAAAGATGTACTGGTTTTCAGCCCATACTATAGCTCCACCAATGATACCAATCACCCGCCTAATATTCATGATGTGGTTTTACGCAACGTTCATTACGTTGATTACCCTGGAGCAAAATACAATAAGGCTAAGGTAAGTTTTAGTGGTTATAGAACAGCTACTGTGGTTAACCCCTTAAAAATCCAATTGGATAATGTTGTTTTTGATCAGACACCTGAATTACGTAAAAAACATTACCACGATGTGGAATTTACATTGGGCCCAGGCGCAGTAACAAATTTGCCTATAGAAGCGGGTGAAAGCATTAGCGTAAAAAAAATAGGAGAAGGGAAATCGAAGGCATTCCCTTGTCCTGACAGTGTGTTTAAATCCATTCCTTCAGAATTGTCACCCATCTAAGAGACGCTTCTTTAGCTGTTTTTTGGGGCCTGCTTTCCAAGTTGGCTTCGTTTTCTAAAATCTTCAGCCTATTATTCAATCGTTTCCGTGTGCGATCCTTGCTTAAAATACTTGCGATAAAGGGTGAGCGTTATCCCGGTTTTCTTCTTAAACACTTTGTAAAAGCTATTGCGACTATTGAAGCCAGATTGAATGGCGATATCGGCAATCGAGAGTTTGTTGTTTTCAGCGTCGAGCGATCGTAGGGCTTGGTTGAAACGTAGATTATTGAAATATAACAAAAATCGTTTGATTATGAACGTTAAATAGTTTCAGAGAGTTGATTGCGTAAAATACCGAGCAAAGAGGCAAGCTTGGGTAGTGGCATATCTTCGTCTAGATGTAGCTGCGTTGAAGAGAGAAGTTCCTCAAAAATATTTATTCAACTCTGTTGCGGCGCTGGCGCTCAGCTGGTTCGGGATATATTCTGAATGACATAACGCACAAGGTAGGTACTGTAAGCTGTTATTTGCACTAAAATTGCGATTATTAAGGCATTTTTCGGAACCTGAAAATACGGCAGTATCGCGTCGCTATAGAGGGTCTTTACAATGAAAACACTGACGTTGACGCGGCATATTTGCGCAGATGTTCAGGGTTATAGTCTGCGCGGTGGGAATAATACCGGGGCGATAAAAAGGGCTGCCCTATGTTAGCGGAGCAACCCTTTTAAAGGTTTAACTGTGTTTTTTGGCGTTACAACTTTTTAAATCGAATGGCCGTTCCGCCACCGGGTGCGAGCATTAGCTTGAGGTTGTCACCCGCTTTAACCGAGGTGTTCGAGACAGCAATTTTTGTTGCCTCTTTTTCCCATGTTATACCTTCAGCATCGGCATAAACCTGTGCTTCGTATTCGGCGTTCGCATCGAGGAAGTTGAGCTTTATCTCGAATTCACGTGCATCTTCGTTGGTTAAGCTGCCCAGATACCAGTCGTCGCTGTAGCGGTCTTTCCGTACAGTCGTAATATAGCGGCCAACTTCAGCGTTGAGTACTTTGGTATCTTCCCAGTCAACGGGTACATCTTGTAGGAATTTTAGGCCAGGGTTTCCGTCGTAGTTCTCAGGCAGGTCTGCCAGCATTTGAATCGGCGAATAAAGAACCACATAGAGGGCGAGCTGTTTAGCCGCAGTGGTGTGAACATCGCGGCCGGCGTATCCCTGTTTGATTTCAACATCGAGCACGCCGGGAGTGAAATCCATTGGGCCTGCAAGCAAACGGGTGAAGGGGATAGTGGCGGTATGGGAGGGTGGGTTTCCTTCGCTCCAAGCGTTGTATTCCTGCCCGCGCGCGCCTTCACGGGCCATCATGTTCGGATAGGTACGGCGTTCGCCGGTGTCTTTAATAGGTTCATGAAAGTTAACCGCTAGCTTATAGTGGGCGGCTTTCTCTAGCACTTCTCGGTAGTAGCGCACTCCAAATTGACCGTGATGCCATTCTTTCATGTTCAGGCGAGAGCCAACTTGACCAATTTTTATATCGTTCACACCCATGGATTGGTATAGCGCCATACCGGCGTCGATTTGCTTGCGGTAATTGACTATATTCGAGCCGGTTTCGTGGTAACCAATAAGTTTTACGCCGTTCTCTTTGGCGTAATCAGTTACGGTCTTTAGGTCGAAGTCGGGGGTGGATTCGGTAAAGCTAAACATATGCATGGCGTTTTCGTACCAAGCGGGTGTCCAGCCTTTGTTCCAGCCCTCGATTAACAAATGGTCGATGCCGAACTTTTTGCAATAGTCGATATGCTCTCGAGAAATTTGTGTGGAGGCTCCATGGGTGGGGCTTTCCCAGAAGGTGTATTTACCGATGTGCATGCCCCACCAAATGCCTAGGTATTTGTGCGGTTGAATCCAGGATGTATCTTCCAGTTTGTTGGGGTCATTCAGGTTTAGAATTAAATAGGATGTAATAAGGTCGCCTGCGTTTTCGGCAATTTGAAGGGTTCTCCATGGGGTTGTGAAGGAGCCATCAGTTTTTACCCGGTCGCCATCTGCCCAGGGAACTAAATCAGCTTTGAAGGCGGTTCCTTCCTGCCGTGCCAGCGTCATACTGGCAAAATCCACCAGCCGAGCTTCGTGAAAGCTTAAATGAAGCCCTTTGTCGGTTTTAATGGTAAGGGGCGTATGAACTTTATCAAGCGTAGAGAGCGCTGATTCGGTTGTAATGTATTCATACCGGTTGTCTTGATAGGCACCAATCCACCAGGCTGTGCCGTCATTGGTAAGATTGAATTCGGTTAGTTCATCCATAATCACTAGCCCACCTTCGCCTTGCTGGGGGTAGAGGTAGCGGAAGGCAATACCGTCATTAAACGCCCGGAATTCGACGCTCAGTTTGCGTTTCTGGCCCGTGGTCTCTTGTAGGTCCACACTCATTCCGTTGAAGTGATTACGGATACCTTGCTTTTCTCCCCACACCTGTTGCCAGGTTTGATCTAAGGAGATTTCGCTGGTGCCGGTAACATCCATTGGGCCAAAGCCGTCTGAATCCCCTTTGAATACAAAGCCCATGGCCGATGGGCTGATAATGCGTTGATCGTTATGTGAAACCTCGTACAGCGGTTTGCCATTGCTTAAGGTGAATTGGAGGACATTGTTGCCGTCGGGAGACGCTATTGAGTAGGAGGCGTTAGCGGCGGAAGTCTGGTGCGCTTGGCTTTGGCTATCGGGTTTCGAGCACGCAAACAGAGCAAGCGGCATTAGGGCTATTAGAAGGTGTTTTAGCATTGGTTCTACCTTAGCGATATTTGCTTTTACTGTGTGGTTGTTTCTTATACGAATTTTTATGGCGTAGTTGGAGGTTTTCGCGCCAAGCGCATTATCGTAGTCGCTTCAAAGTCGCCTGCCAAATTTTAGTAAGCGGCCCTCCCTAAAAATCCCGCAAGCGTACTGTAGTGAACGTAATCGTGGCGCCAATATGGGGATAGGTGCGCCGCTGCTGAAGTCGGTGTGATAGCCGTGCTTGCTCAGGTGGAATTGTAACGTTGGCACAGTAGGGCTCATCGTAAGGATGGGTAAAAGTACCCGCAAGAAGGGCTAAATTGCACTAGTCTATTAATATGAGTTGGCCGCGCTGGGTTGTGATTATTGCGATGTTTCTTACGGCAGGAGGTTTTTGCCTCTCTGCATGGGGGTGCTTGCTGCGCGAAGCCGACTCTGTGCCTACCGTTATCATGCCTTTGAAGTACGAAAACCGTCGGGCGAATGTCTCTTACCACTACGAAATGCTGGCAATGGCTCTGGATAAGTCGGCCAAGAAGTACGGCCCCTGTGAAGCTCGGGTTACCGAACTCTATCTTCCAAGTAACCGGTTAAATCTACATTCGGTAGAAAGTGGTTTAGTGGACACTATTGATACCACGACATCACCCGAGAGAGACCAGCGTTTGTTACCGGTCCGTATTCCATTGTTGAAAGGCTTGATGGGCTATCGATTGCTGTTTATTCGCAAAGAAGAGCAGCCGTCGTTTACCGGTATTAAAACGCTATCGGATGTACGCGCATTGAGTTTTGGGCAGGGCGGTAATTGGCCTGATGTTACAATATTAAAAGCGAATGGAATAACTGTTGTGCCTGCGGTCAATCACATTAACTTAATGAAAATGCTACTGGCGAAAAGGTTCGATGCGTACCCTCGGGGAGCGCAACAAATATTGGTAGAACGTTCGAATCGCAGAGACAACTTGTTAGATATTGAAAAAACAATGGGTTTAGCCTATGTCTCTCCGGTATATTTTCATGTTGGCCCAAACAATAAAGCGCTCGCGGAGCGTATTCAGTTCGGGTTGGAACTTGCTATAGCCGATGGCTCTTTCGAAAAACTGTTTCGCCGTCATTCGCTAGTGAAGCGTGCATTCGAAGAGCTTCATCTTGAGAGCCGTCGTTTTATCTATTTATGTAATCCCTACCTTCATCCTGATACGCCGGTGGATAAAACGAATTTCTGGTGGCGTCCCTGGCCTAAAGATTTACAATGCAAAAAATAGTCAAAATAAATATTTTATCGCCATTTTTGCTGTTCTTTGCAAGTGCATTTAGTGCGGTTGCTGTGCAGGCATGTTTTCAAAGACCGGGCTTTGATATCCCCACACTTATTACGCCTCTTAATTTTCACACAGAAGATCGGGTTTACGCCTACCATGCCGATTTATTGCAGATGG
Source organism: Teredinibacter franksiae (assembly GCF_014218805.1). Taxonomy (NCBI): domain Bacteria; kingdom Pseudomonadati; phylum Pseudomonadota; class Gammaproteobacteria; order Cellvibrionales; family Cellvibrionaceae; genus Teredinibacter; species Teredinibacter franksiae. The sequence goes on from NZ_JACJUV010000001.1 coordinate 3,874,608, forward strand.
TGTTAAAAAAAACTGAAGAGGAGTATGGCCCTTGTAAGTTGATTGTGATTGAAACGAATAAACCACTGAATCGTATTCATTTGTATATAGATGGCGGACAGTTATTCGATACCGTGGATTCTACGGTGAACCCTAGCCGCGATCAAAAATTACTACCCATTCGATTCCCCATATATCGTGGGTTTATGGGTTATCGAGTAATGATAATTCGCGAAGGAGATCAAGCGAGGTTTAATGGTATTAACAGCTTGGAAACGATGCGTAGCATAACCATTGGTGCCGGCATGAACTGGTACGATCGTAAATTGGTGCAGCAACAAAATATTCCCACCGTAACGGGGGACGATCTTGGTGCTTTGTATAGGATGTTACCGGTGGGTAGATTTGATGCCATTCTTAGGGGCGTGCATGAGGTCAAGATTGATGAGTTACGGGTTAAGGCTAGCGGGCATAGTTTGGAGAAAAATCTTGTTCTGGCTTACCCGTTACCGGTAAACTTTTATGTGCGAAAAAGTCATCACTTACTAGCAGAAAGGCTTCGCAGTGGACTAGAGAAGGGGCTTGCCGATGGTAGTTTTCAGACGTTCTTTTATCAGCACCCACTAATCAAAGAAACCTTGAAGCGAGCAAAGCTAGAAAAACGTAAATTCCTGTATCTTTGTAATCCAACCCTTAGTCCTGATTCCCCTCTAGAGAAGCCAAAATATTGGTACAAAGCTTGGCCAGACTCGGTTGTTCAATGCTCTCGACATACCACTAGCGATGACGCTATTTGACCACACAATCTGTTTTCACTTCGTCACGGGTTGCTTCTGAAAAAGGCGATGGCGTTGTGGCCGTTTTATCACGCTTTAGTAAACGCCCCTCGATTCTACTTTTTCACGTAGATTATTGACAAGCTGGTTAAACTCGGTTTTTGTGTAGTTTTCAAGCATGGTGTATTGATCCATAGGGAAGTTGCTGTGATCTAGGTGTGGGCGCACGTCATCGAGAAAACTTTCTTTATAGCGATAGGCTGCCTGTTCGAGGTTCTCCAATAGCGATTGCTGTTGCGCTTTGCTTAAGGGGTACTCTAAATTAAAGCCTGCTTCTGTTAAGGCTGTTTCAAATGTTTGCTTATGTTTCAATCTGGACATTAACACCGTTTCCTGTTGGGGCTGTTCGAGCGGAAATAACCCAGAAACCCCCAGCGTATATTGATTGAACTCTTCTTGTTCATGTTCCGAATCTTTTAGTAGTGCGTAGCGTTCACCGTTATCACTGTCATCGAGTATGTCGGCTATTTTCTCGTCCAGAATATTAAGATCCCACTGTAGGTCGGTAACCTTATTTGGGTCCAGGTTTAGCTCGTCAGAAAATAATTCCGCGTCTCGTAGCGCCAGCGAAACGCCTTCTCTCTGAATAAGTAGCTGTAATAGATGTTCTTTTTCGGCTGGACTTAAATCTAGTTTTGCCAGCAAGAAACGGTATTTTCTACGAGCAATGTCTTCTAACGACTCGTCGAAACGCTGAAGTTTTGGTTGTTCTTTTGAGATTTCTTCAGTGCTTGAGTGAGCAGGGTTGTCCGAAGATATTTTTGTAGGTTTTCGTATGGCTTTAGGTTGGGCTTTTGAATGCAGGTTGATAGTTTGGTGGATAGCAGGCGCTGCTCTGTTTTTTAGCAGATCGGATGCTCTTGCTTCACATTTTTGAGGCATAGTTTCAAGTTGGCTGGCTAGAGCATTGTATTGATTTAGTTGGTAGTAGCCAACTATTGCTAATAGCCCTGTTAGCGTCAGTAGAAATTTAGTTTGTGTTGTAGCAGCCATGATATAAGTCGTTAGAGTTGTTTGTTTCTTAGAAAATTGTAGCGTTGATAATCTAATGGATCAGCGATTAAAATTTGTAATTGATCTTCCACTTCATAGAGTTGGTATTCCAGCTCTGTAATAATGTCGCTTCCATTCTGTTCGGCAAGAATAACCGTATTTTCCAAGCGCTCTCGGCGTACCAAAAGGCGGCGGAGCAATTTTTTGTCGTCAGCATCGAGTTGAGCTGTCAACAATAGGAATTCATACTTGTGAGAAACCGCCTGCACGCGATGGCTGTAGGATGCGAGTTGCTCAATGTCTATTGCCGGCTTTATGTCTTCTTTTTCGGGGGCTGTGATTGTTCGTGGCGTCGTTGCGGCCTTTACAATCCTAGCGGGTTGAACAGCGTACTGTGCTTGAAGTTGAGTCAGCCATGATTCACATTGCTGGTTTGCGGACAGGATTTCGCGTTCTAGTCCGTGTTGCTTAAACTCTAGAACGAAGCTTGTGCAAAGTAGCGTAGAGGCAAATGCGATAAGGAGTATTTTCGTGTTCATATTGAATGTGCTGTGTTAGCCATATTTACGCGAATTGTTCATTAAAGTGTTTGGAACACCACTCCAGCATAAGTGCTGGAGTGGTGAGACATTAATTAGTAATGACGTAATTAATAATTTGTAATGCCCGATGAAGAACAGCTAGACCATGAACCTATACAGGTATCACCAGAGTTGCTCAAACGGCTATTGGTAATACGGGCTGTACTGTTCGAACTATCGGAACGGAAAATACCTTCTCCCATATTGGAGATGTCACAGTTAGTCACATCAACATGTAGTGGGAAGGTGGTTCCACCGTTCTGACGCAGGAATTTACCGGCGTTATCTACGCGGCAATTGTTGACCGTCCAGGTAGCATCGTCGTTGGCCTGCAGGAACTTATCGGCAGAGTCGTAGCCTTCAATATTGTTGGCGTAAACGCTGGCACCGTTGGTTGGGTCTTTAATGGTCATGGCGTCTTCACCTACGTCGGACCAATGAACGTTATCGACATCGCCACCGTTTCGAGTGTGGATACCGTCGGCACCGTTTCCGCCGATGTACACGTTACGAACCAAGCCTGGGCCGACGCGGAAGATGGGGTCTTGGCCTTCGTCCTGACTGCCGTCGCCGAGTGCGCCGCCACCGTTATAGGTGTTACAACCACCATCGAATGTACCACCGTCTTCCACGCGAATTGTTGCGGTTACGGTTGTGGTGTTACCACCGTTACAGCTGGAGCCGTAACTACCCGAGCTTCCACCACCAGTGCTACCACCACCAGAAGAGCTGCCGCTAGGTGTTGCTGAAGCTACGCCGGAGTTGTAGTAAGTGCCGTTGGCGCGGAACTTAATCCAGTAGTAGTAAGTAGTGCCATTGCTAGCACTATTATCGGTGAAGCTGCGTGGATTTGAGCCAACACTACTGAGGCGGGTACGACCACTGGGGTTGGAGTCGGTGTCGCGGTATACCTGTTGGTCGGTAACAGACCCGGAAACATTCCAGCTGAGAGATACTGAGCCGTTACCGCCAGAAGCGCTTACGCAAACTTCAGTACCGCCACCGGAACCACAGGAGTTGGAGGTGCCACTACTGGAGCTGCCACCGGTATCCGTACCGCCACCGGTGTCGCCACCGCTACCCGCAGGCCCATAGGAACACCAAGCAGAGCCAGGATAACTGTTTGATGGAAAGTTTGAGCTGGAACAGGTAACGCCACCAGTAAATGTTCCATAAACAAAGTCACCGGATTTTCCCAGTGCTACCTGACGGGTTCCGCTGAAGGAACAGCTTTCGCCTTTATTTTGCGCGCACTTGGTAAAGCCGTCTGGGTAATCCTTGGCGGCAAAAGCGTTTGCCGAAAAGCCCAGCGCGACGAAAAGCGCAGTAATACCCACGATTGTTTTACGGGTCATGATTAATACCCCTTGTTAAATTAGGTTGATTATTGTTGTTTAAATGAATGAAGGTGCTAATTGCTACGAGAAAGGCACTGCTTATTTTTATATTTCTTGTACTTCAGCAAATGAAAGCGTTTTTAGCTTAGGCGGATTTCCGTGGAAATCCCAGCGTGTATGTAAGGCCAATTTGTAATAATTGATTGACCACGCTGTAATGCAGAAAATGACGTCAACCCCTTACCAATTTGTGATCGAGTGGTCAGACGCATCGGTTCTTTTAGCTGCTGGTTTTCGCCATATAGTGAGTTTGGTATACGAAATTACTTACTTGGAACGGCAAAACCTAAAAAAGTCTGATTTGTTTTTACGGGTTATGCGATTTGCGAATATGCACGCTTATTTGTAGGAGTGGTGGCGTGTAATGCCGCCAAACGATATAGCAATTTCCAATATGCAGAAATCCATATCGATTAAAAATGTGAATTAGGCGGCAAAATGTTTTATTCGAAATCATTATAGACTTTGACGCTAAGCAAGACAGTTAGAAATTAGGGGTTAGGTCTGGCGTAAAAAGAAACGGTTTGGACAATCGATTGCTATTTGGTAAGGCCAGCCTGTAGGACAGATTGAGAGGCTGGTTGCTGATTGTTTAGATTAATCCTGAAAATTTGTACGCACGAAGTCCATTTGCATGGCTGCGTGAGCACCTAAAAGTGTGTGTGATCGGTTAGGAATATGCTCGGGCAGGAATAATTTGAACGCTATATTTTCGAGTGATTGTTATGGTGCTAGGCGTGTTATTTTTTCAGCGTTCAAATATCCGTTACACCAAATGTATCGAAACTAAAAATACGACCTAGTGGTAAGAGGTGTTGCGCAACTGATTTCTCGGCTGTTAACGCGTTCCTGTATTTGAAGGTAGGTTCCAATATGCGGTTTGGCTGGCAGCGAGTAATAAATGTTGAGTAGATAAAAACAACCCGGCGATCAGCCGGATTGTTTGGGTGGTAGAGGGGGGACTTTATTAGGGGAGGTCGCCTGCGTTCAGAACGCCTACACCAGCATTATTTGGAACAGTCGTGTTAATGCTGTTACTGGCCTCGGCGGTGTAACTGTATTCTACGGTGTAATCACCATTGGAGGTGGTCACGGGGTTATCGGTGTCACTGAAGCTATTGTCCGCTACATTCCAGTATCCGGTTGTTGAACTGATATTTGAATGAAAATAACCAAAGGTATCTTCTGCGCCTTGAATAAAGTTACCTTCAATAAGCCCTTCGGCGCCGTTACGCAGGTTGAAGATGGTGTCTACGGAAAGCACTTTGCCATAGGCTGTTGGGTGATTGCTTAACACATAGTTGTTAAAGAAATGACCTTTGCCATAGCGCAAAGAAGGTATTCGGCCGTTGATATCTTCAAAGAAGTTGTGATTCAGGGTTACCCGTGTGGCAGAGTCACCGTTTTCTTGGGTGTCGCTTGAACCAATGAGTATCGCTTTCCAGTGATCGTGAAAATGGTTGTGGGAAAGCGTAATAAAGGAAGCCCCGTTTTTAATATCGATCAGGCCATCATAAAAGTCTTTTGCGTCGTACTCGTCAACCTTGCCGTCTGCTGATTCGTCGTCGCCACTAAAATCATATAAAGCGGTTGGTGTAAGCGAAGAATAAAACTCGCAATGATCTATCCATACGTGGCGGCCTTGGTTAATACTAATAATGTCGTTACCGGCTCCTTCCTCTATCAGCGTGTTGCCGTCAGCATCTTTCACTGCCACCGCAACGACCTCAGACATTACGAGGTTGCGGACGATGTAATTTTCGCCAGAGAGTTTTAGTTCGATATTCTTCAGGTGACCCTGAGAAGCCGTATCCCCAAAAATAGTGGTGTTGGAGGGTACATTTAGGCTTTCACTGGGGTTGCCACTGTTGTCGATCAGGCCGGAAACTTTGATTATCAAGGGGCCGCTAACGGCCAGGGCGCTTTTCAACTCATTGAGGTTGGTAACGGTGGTAGTGTTGGCACCGTAGCCACCCGTTAAGGTATAGGGAATGGCGTTGTCGCTTTGAACACTGCCAAAGCCGACAAGCGAAGCTGGCTGTGTTGCACCGGCAGGAACAAAGCGCGCAGCCAGTTGAATGTTACTGTTGATATTGAAGTTGTAGCTGGCCGCAGGAGATGGTGCGTCTCCGGTCCAGGATCCAAATTGAAAGTTAGGGTCAGCGTTTGCGGTAAGTGTTATGGCGGTATCTGGCAGGTAAAAATCTTGTTTGGGCGTTACTGTAATGTTGCCAGCGCCACCAGAAACGCTGGTGCTCAGGCTGTAAAGTACAGTGCTGCCGGAACCTTCTGTAATGGGGGCTACGCCACTGACGTCAATCGCATCGATATTGGCTAGGCCCTTCATGGTGCCTGTACCGCTTTCGCCTTCGTTACCGCCGCTGCCGGAGCGGGCAAAGGTAATGGTGCGTTCATAATTGGGTGTATTCACGGCTACTAGGCGGATATCGTTATCACCTGCGATCAATGGCAGGGTGATCGGGTCGGTATAGGCGTAGGTATTCCATTTTCCATCGCTCGCACCGGTATAACTGAATTCGAGAATGTCATCGTCGTCGACCTGGACTCGCAGACCGTTTACATAGACCCAAGCATCACGAATATTCGTTTCGGTGCCGCCAAAGGCGTAATGCACCTGGAGCGCGTAGTCGCCGTCGGTGCCAACATTCACGGAGTAGTTGAGGTAGGCGGAGGTGGCGGGGGAAGTGCTATTGTCATTCGACAACCCTTGTAAAACCGTGAAACCGCCAAGAGTGCCTTCGTAAGCCGTTGATGGGAAATAGCCAACCAGAGCAGGGGATGACTCTTCCAGAGTTAGGGTGATACTGGGCTCTGCCGTAGGTGCCGTTGTGGGTTGTGTTGTAGGTACAGCCGTTGGTGTTGTTGCCCCGCCATTACTTCCTCCCCCGCCACCACAGGCTGATAATGCTAGCGAAAGAGCCATAATAGCCCCGGATAAAATACGTCTTGATTGGCCTGTCTGGCCCAGAGATGTCTGTGACATGATCCCCCCTTGATTACTCGCCAAGCACTGTAAAGGATACGGCGGCGAGTCGATGGCTTTATATATGACAAATATGGTACTGGCTCGAGTTTATAACACTTTGCGATGGTAAAACCAATCCGCTCGTCAAGTTGTTACTGGTATTACCAAAGAGCCAACCAGGTGATTCTGCCTGAGGTCTGCGGGTTAAATTCAGGGGGGGGAGAGAGCCGCTGCTTAAGGGGGTTAGCGGAGGTTGGAGTCGAGTAAGTATGGCTTGTCTCGCTCATACATGCCGGGCTTGAGGTTGGTGTTTTCTAGGTAAAACACTTTGCGATGGGTGTTGCTCGCAAGCTTGATGGCTTCACCATAATAGCGTTTCAGTTGCGCCTCTATGCTCCCTGCACGATCTAGCTTTTTGAGCCCTGCTTCTAGCCTTTGTGCCAGTATTGGTCGTTTTTTAGTGACTTGAAAATAAGCGGGCAGATAAGTATATAGGGCGAAACTGTCCACGGCCATTAGGCTAGAGTCGGGGCTGAGGTAGGTTGGTTTTTCTAATGTCATTTCATGTACACCGCGCATAAACAGGTCGAACCGGTCGGCTGCCAACATGCGCGACAGGCTGGTGTATGAATCGGCGTATACAACCCTAAAGCCGTGGTCTTCCAAAATTTTAGCGGTAGACCAGCCGCGCCCCTGGCCGAATCGAAACGATTTCAATTGCTCGAGCTTGCTAATGCGCACAAGGGGTTCGCTTATCTTTTGTGGCGCAAAGAAAACGCGGTAGCTGGCAAGCCCTTTGTTCACCGGGAAGGGTACGACTAACACCTGCCCTTCCCAGGAAGATTTATAGGTCGATACAACCACGTTTAAGTGGTCTCCCCGGCTAAGTTCCACAATCATCCGGTGGCTTAACATTGGGCGTTTCGGGGAAATAAGTTCGTAGGGGCCGAACGCCTCAACGGTTGCATCCATTACCGCGTGTAGCAGTTCACTGTTGTATTCGTCGCGAATATCCCGAACATCAGCATTGGGTAGCGCGATCACCTGTTCAACGGCGATGGCGGGCCTGCTGGTTGTCGCTAAACCTGCAATAAGCAGTGAGCCTAAAACTGTCAAACACCTATCGGCAGAAGTCAGTATAAGAACCCGAGCAACAATTGCACTGCAAACCGTAAAAATATTTATGCGCACTAAGGGCACCATTTAATAATGGGTTTTAGCCTCTGCGCGATTAGGCAAGCCTTAGTTTAAGGCGGGCTGCGTAGCGGAAGGCTGGCTGCCTTCCCACGCTAGCCAACGTTGTAATAAGGTTTGCTAGGCCGTGCCCTTTGGGCCTTTGTGAGCGATCCATACAGGGCGTTAAAATTTTTCGCCAGGCCACCAAGCATGCTTGCAATTTTGCCTTGCGCACGAACCACAGACAAAGCCAGAGGCCAAAAGCAATTAATAGCGGTGCCTTTAAATAGGTCTTGCCTGATGTATTTAAAAGAGTTAATTTTTATAGTGGTTCGGCGCCCGCAGGGGTTGTGTGTCCCGATAGTATTGTGGAAATAATACTTCACCTTTCTAGGGTAGGTACAGCTAAGCCGTGTAAAACTTTGATGTGTAACGGCTATGGATTCTATTATAAAAACCACTTTGCTTAGCGCATAGGAAAATTCGATTATTGGCGGGGTAACAGAGGTGAAACTGTGGAAAGTTAGACGGTGAAGGCTGGCAAGCCCAGCTTACTGCTTATGCAGCAGCAAGCTAGGTGAAAACCGAGTGCACAGTATAAGTTCGCTAAACTTTGAAATTATCCATTTGCTCTTTTAATTCACCACTTTCATGGTCAAGCTGGCTACTGTTTTCACTTACGATCTGAGCGTCCTCGGAAACCTGTTCAGATAAAGAATAAATCGCGGTGATATTCTTGCTTACCTCATTGGCTACGGAACTCTGCTCATTGGAGGCGTTGGCTATCTGGTGATTCATACTGTTAATGGTTTCAATGTTGGAACGGATTTTGTCTAGCGCAGCACTCACCTTACCCGACGTTTCGAGTGTTTCCTGAACCGACCCCATGCTGGTATTCATTGATTGATGTGCTTCGTCGGCGGCACGTTGTAATTGAATGATAATGGACTCTATTTCTTCAGTAGAAGTTTGTGTTTTCTGAGCAAGGGAACGAACTTCATCGGCAACCACGGCAAAGCCTCGCCCTTGTTCGCCAGCACGTGCGGCCTCGATGGCGGCGTTTAAAGCCAGTAAGTTAGTTTGTTCAGCAATAGACCGAATAACTTCCATTACCGAGCCAATGTTTTCACTGCTGTTCTTTAATACCTGAATTTTTCCGGCGGTTGCTTCAATTTGGTCGGTTAAACGGTTTACGGTTTCACGTGAATGTTCAACGACATTGGCGCCTTCGTCGGCGAAGGTAGAGGTTTCACGGGTGCGTTCTGCGGTTTCTTCTGCGTGTTTGGCCACTTCGTCGGAAGAGGCTGACATTTCTTGAAGGGCTGCGGCGACTTGCTCGATCTCTTTAAGCTGTTGCGAGATAGACGTTACGGTACTGTTGGTGGCCTCCGACATGGTGCCGACATTCTGCCTTACTTTTTTTGTTACCACTGTTACGTTCGTAATGATGGAGGCAATTTGCTCCATTACGCGGTTAAAATTGTTACACAGTATACTGATCTCGTCACCGCTATTGGTGGGTAAGCGACGGGTCAGATCGCCACCGCCGGCGGCAATTTCTTCCAGAGAGTGGCTGACATCACTAACAGGCGAAATGATCAGTTTTCGAGTAAGGACATAAACCGTAGTTAGGGAGGCAATTAGCAGCATCACAACGATGGACGAGCTTTTGCGCACCTGATCAGAAAGCACCTGATCCATTTCCTGGGTGGAAAAAACAATATTATATTTCCCTACCAACTCATCACCACGGTGAATTTCTACGGCATTGCGACCGACTTTATCTGATGTATCGTTAGTGTCAGATTCGAGCGCTTTGGCCAGATCTTTTCCTCGGTGGTCTGTTAGCCTGATTTCGGTCACTAATGCAGTGTTTACAAGCGATTTGGCAATTGTTTCAATTTGCTGGAAATCGTAAGTGAATACCGCTTCCATCATTGCCGAATTAATTAGCGCAATTTGCGCGCTAATATCGGATTCAAACTTTTTTTGCTGGTTGCCCTCAGCGATTTTGTAGTTCACGGCAAATACTAACCCCGCCACCAAAACCATAATAATTGTGAGGGCGGCCATCATTTTTGTGGTCAGGGATCTTGTCATCATAGTTTCGTTCTCTTTGCCTGCGCCTGTCTAGCTTGCCGTGCTACATCCAAATAGAAGGCGAAGCGTTTTGCATAATGCTGCCTAAACACGTTCCTACTTAAAGTTCAGACAATTACAGTTTTTGAACACCTATTTTTAGGGTACTTGTAGGATAGGTTGCTGGTGGTGCGCCGATAATTGGATTTTACTTTCTACCCCCCAAGTTACTCATCGACAGTGTCGCTGAATCCTTTAGCACCTAAATCCTCAGTATTCTCTTAAACTTAGCACATGAGCCCCCAATGTAAACTTCAGCAGCGCTAGATCTGAAGGGGAGCTTGAGCAGCTTCCGGCCGATCTATAGGCTTAGGTGATATTTGTGCTGGAGCCTGCAGGAGCGCTGAATTGATGGGGGGTTCGATTATTTTTTGTTATAACCGAAGGTAGCGGTTAACTGGGGTTTTAAGATCGGCAAGCGTCGTTATTGATGGGGTAGTGCCAGAGTTCCGGCCGGTCGAAGGGAACGTCTGGGGGGAGGCTAGGGTTGCAAAGATAAATTTTGGTTCGCTCTTCCAGCCTTAAGTCATTCAGGCTTTTGGCAATATCGGGGTCGGCGTAAAAAATATTGTCGAAGCTACCGTCGGCACGCATCGCGGCAATAGTGGAGGCAATGCGCTCAGCCAGTTTGTTGTTATCCCGATTAATAAAAAAGTAAACCGGTAGGGGGTAAACCACCGTAATGTAAGGGTCTACGGTAATGTTTTTGTGTTCGTGAAGCTTGGCCTCAGGAATCGCTTCGTTGAAACCGCGAGACAGTAAATCGAAACGCCCGGCCGAGAGCATACGAAACAGTAATTCGTAGCTGGAGGTTGTAATGACTTTAAAGCCATTGGCCTTCATCACGTCTACATCAGGCCAGCTTCCGCCAAGGCCGAAAGAAAACTGTTTGAGTTGAGTGGGGGTTTTAACATAGCGCAGGGCGTGCTTGTTATCACTGTGTAAAATCATCACACGAAAGCCCATCAGCCCCTTAAGCAAGGGTTCCTTAATTGCGCGTAATTTGTGCTCTCGGTCTTTTGCGGTGGAGGCCCAGTTCATACTGAGATACCGATTTTTGGCGATGAGCGCCGAAATTCGTTCGTGGGATAAAGGCTCCCCAAAAAACTGGAGTTCACAGGGCCCGTACTCGTCCTGGCTGCGTTCTAAGAGCTGTGGTAATAGTGTAAGGAAGAATTGGTTGTGAGCGAGCTTAGTGGGTTCCTGCAGGGGAATAACCAGTTTGGGGGTGGAGCCATCAGCTTGCTCGAAGCAGGCTAGTGCGGCCGCGCCGTATAGCATCAGAACGGAAAAAAATGCAGACCTTACAGCTAACATAATGCACAACCAGTATAGGGAACTCTTCTGAGCATAAGCGAGATAACCAACGATCAGTGAAGTATTGATTCCTGGTGATGATATATGCGCCATAACGCTAATTCAATTCAATAACCCGCTTGAATAAAAAAATATGTAGATTTTGGCGCAGTCGTTGAGGTAGCGCATACGGAAAGCTACAAAGGCCTTGATGGCGGTGTAAATTGCAGCAATAGCACAGAGTACCCAAACACGCAAGGGCGCTACATAAACTGAGCTGCACCTTCAATTAGTTCGTCTATGGTTAGCCAAAGCTCATCGCGGTCTATGGGGGTTGCTTCAGGCAGGAAGGGGTTGTTCAGCTCAATAACTCTTCGTTGTGTAAGTTTGGCGTTTTTAAGAAAGGATCTCACGCGGTCGCTACTGTAGAAAAAGTTGTCCATGGTGCCGTCGGTAATCGCCGCTTCCAGCCCATTTTCGACATCACGGGCCAAAGCCAAGTTGTCTTTGTTGACGAAAAAATAGGTCGGCAGTGGGTAGGAAATAATCAGTTTCTCTTCAACCTCTAAAGCTAAGCTGCTCATTTGATCAACTTCTTTCCAGGCTTCGGTGGCGCCGCGAGGAAATGCTTCGAAGCGACCCCCGTCGAGCATATGATAAAGGCCGTCCTTTTTTGTGGAACGTCGCACGGTTAGGCCGCTGTGTTCCAATATTTTACCGTCGGTCCAGGTGCGGCCCTGGCCAAAACGCAGCGATTTTAAATCTTCCAACGTTCGGATGGCGTTAAAACGCGCCTGGTCTCCTTTGCGTATGATTAAAAAGCGCATGCTCATCAAACCGCGGTAGCCGTCAATGCGAATGGGACGGTAATTGGCTTCCATATCTTTGGAGGTGCCACCCCATATAACGTTAATTTCGTCTAGCCTCAGAGCTTCTCTGGAGGCCGTTTTAGTGAGGCGTTCGGGTAGCTCTTTGAAGGTGTACTCAGTGTCGCTGTATGACAGTGCAAGTTTGAGCAAATTCAGCATATAAGGCGAATTCGTTGCACGAATTTTATTAATCACAAGCGTTTTAGCTTGTAGCCCTGAGGGAAATAACAGGGCTACAAAAAGAACCAACCTTATAATCATAGGCATCTTCAATTTTTATACCTCTTACAAAACCCTATAAGAGCCTTCGATATCGTCGAAAATAGTTGAATGAGGGGTGTCATAGCTTAACTGTAGCACCAACTGTTCATTTCGCATTGACGTGTTAATCATTATGTTATCAGCCAAGTTTGTTTGTTGTGTGATTTGGCCAGCCTACGACTAAATATCTTGGATTGATTACAGGCAGCGGAGGGCGTTGACTATACTGTTTAGGCTTTTCAACCCATCCTCAATTAGATGACGCTATGATTGGCTTACTGATTTCCAAACCATTTGTGGCCGATTTTCTAAGGCATTTTGTCTTGTGCCTTATTCCGGCGAATCGCCGAAAGTGTCTCTTGTGTGGCTGGGCGAAGATTGCCTATCTATTAGCCGTTTTATTGTGCGCAGCAACAGTTGGTACCCATGCCTCTACCGCCAGCCCTGCCCGAAAACAGCCTTCGGCCGTCACCGACGAAATTCGTTTTGTTCGGTTGCAGACGCCGCGGTTAAGTGAACACCGGTTTTCTCACGTAAATACGCTTGCTCAGGACTCGAAGGGCTTTTTGTGGGTGGGTACGGCAAATGGATTGCTTCGTTATGATGGTTTGCGTGCAAAACTGTATCGAAATGAAGCGACTGATCCAGGGTCGCTGAGCGCCAACTACGTGCGCCGAATCGCTATTGATCATGAACAAACCATGTGGGTGGCTTCTGAGTTTGGTTTGAATCAGTACGATGCCGATACAGACAGTTTCGTACGCTGGATGCACCAGCCCGGTAAGCCACAATCCATTGGTAATAATTTTGTAAAATGGGTAGGTGTTAGTAGGAATAATGAAATACTAGTGGGAACAGGGAAGGGTTTCGACATAATTTCGATCGATCGAACGACTGTCGAGCATTATGAACATAACCCCGAAAACGCCAATGGCCTTAGCCATAACTACGTGAGCGTAATACTCGAAGACAAGAACGGAAACTTGTGGATTGGTACGGAAGGCGGGGGCTTGAATTTTCTTAACCGCGCTAGTGGTATGTTCAGCCGTTATTCGGCCTCTTCGCCACCGCCGTACACCCTAGCAGGCAATCATATAACAGGCCTAATGGAAGATCAGTTTGGACGTATTTGGGTGGCGACACTGGGGGATGGTATTTCTCGCATTGAGAGCAATGGTGAAATAAAACACTTTGGCGTCGGTTGTGGCGAATCATGCTTACCCGATGACATCATCTATGAAATTTATGAGGATAGTCTAGGGCTAATATGGATATTAACCGATCGTGCTGGTGTTGTTTTTTTCGATGAAAAAAAAGCAACATTCACTAACATAATTCATAACCCATACGACCCAGCAACGCCATTGTCGAGCGCGATTAGATCGATAGCTGAGGATCAACAGCAAAATATCTGGCTCGGTGCGTTTCCGTTTGGGCTGCACTTATTTAATCGGCGTTCTGCAAATTTCCATTACGATTATCACATTGAAAACAACCCACGAACATTGTCCAGTAGTGCGATTACAGCGGTTATGCGCAGTAACGATGGGACATTGTGGGTTGGCACAGAGTACGGTCTTAATAAAATCTGGGGGGGGGACGCTGAAAATATTGAGCACATTCTTCCTGGCCCGGAGCCATACGGGCTGGCCGCATCTGCGGTACTGACGTTGCAAGAGGATTTCGATGGAGCAATATGGCTGGGTTTGTGGGGCGGTGGGCTGGCACGTTTAAATCCCCATACAAAAAAAATGAAGCGCTATTTGAACACGGACGAAGACGGCAGTATAGGCTCGGATTTTATCTGGCGAATATTTATAGACAGTAAAAGCCGGCTTTGGGCAGGCTCGGAAACATCCGGGCTTTTTCTATACGATAGAAGCAGTGATACCTTCAGCAATTTTCGATACGAGCCCAATGATTCCGCCAGTCTTAGCTATGACTATATTTGGGATATTCTCGAAGATTCCAGCGAGCGCCTATGGATTGGTACTCAATATGGATTGAATCAATATTATGAGAACACACAAAAATTCAAACGTTTTTTGCCCAACGCAAAAGACCATAAGGGTTTTAGAGTAGGGCGCATACAGGATTTACACGAAGATGAAAACGGGTTGATCTGGATAGCCACCCAGGGTGGAGGGGTCAATATATTTAATCCAGAAACGTCGGAATTCAAACATGTTGGGGTTGAGGACGGGCTGCCCGATGACAGCGTAGCCGCGATTCAACAGGATGATGAGGGGCGAATTTGGGTTGCAACAGCCGATGGATTGGCGGTTATAGATGCGAATAAATTTACAGTGTTGAAAAGCTTTTCTGATAGTAATGGCTTAATGGCGGACCAGTTTATTCGCAAGGCTAGCTATAAGGATGCTGATGGTAAGCTACATTTTGGCTCCTCCAATGGCTTGCTCAGTTTTTATCCAGAAATGGTTTTGGGTGATAGTGAACTGCCCACACCCATTATTACCGATGTTCAGGTTCTAAACGAGTCGCTCGATTCCAACGAAATTTCCTATCCGGTTTTTCGAGATAACTATCAGCAGCCTCTTGGGCTCGCGTATACACAAAACATGGTGACATTTGTATTTACCGCCATAAATTTTCAAATGCGACGAGATAATAGCTTCGCATATCGGCTGAAAAATTTTGACGCTAACTGGAGCTATATCTCAAATCGAAACTTTGTTACTTACACCAATCTTAGCCCTGGGCGTTACGAGTTCGAATTGAGCAGTAGTGATGGCAAGGGCGGGTTTTCGGCACAAAAAGCTACTTTTTTATTTGAAATATATCCCCCTCTTTGGCGAACATGGTGGGCCTATATACTCTATTTAATACTAGGCGCATTATTTTTTTCTGCGGTAAGCCGCTTAGTGCTACTGAATTTAACCGCGCGTAGATTAAACTCTCTGGTGAATACTCGTACCCGAGAATTAACCAAAGCTAATGAGGCAAAAACAGATTTTCTTGCCAATATGTCTCATGAATTACGCACGCCACTAAATTCAGTTATTGGATTTTCGCGGCGATTACTAACCAAGTATCCTCACGTAACACCTGAAGTCATGCTCAGTTCTCTTGAGAGCATTCACCGTAATGGTTCTCACCTTTTAGCCATTATTAACGATATTCTCGATATCTCGAAAATCGAATCGGGGAAAATGACATTGTTTATAACCCGCTGCGAAATTCTAGCCATTATTGACCAGCTTGAACGTGACTTTTCCACAAGGGCGGAGGAGGCGGGTTTAGAATTAATGGCGAGTAAGCAATGCTGGACCGATGAAATACAGGCTGATTCTGTCCGTTTAAAACAGATATTGAATAATTTGGTGTCAAATGCGATTAAATACACGCGGAAGGGAAATATTTACATTTCAGTCTCCGAACGGAATAAAAACGGTGTGCAATATTGTGTTTTTAATGTGGAGGATACCGGTATTGGCATAACGCATGAGGATCAGCAGCGTATGTTTCAGCGCTTCGAACAATTTGACGATGAAACAAGAAAACAGCGTGGTTATGGAACAGGTTTGGGGTTGGCTCTTGTGGATAGCCTTTGTCGGGCACATGGCGGTTGGGTGGAAGTTAAGAGTGAACTCGAAAAGGGAAGTGTGTTCAGTGCCGTTTTGCCGGTAAACCAGAAAAGTTTGACACCGTTAGAGTAGTAAAAGGATCTGCATAATGAAGTTAAGTGGAGATGGAGAGGCCACGATTATCACAATGCGCAGCGAGACGGTCGATTTTAAAAATACGGTGCTGATCTGTCGAATAGTGATATTCATAGAATATCAAATAAATAGAAGTGATAGTGTTGGGATTTTTAATACAACCGCAAGATGAGTTTTATGCCATTTTGATAGGGATATTCCAGCCGTAGTGAATTCATTCGGGCAACCAAAAAAAATAGTCTAACTGACTGATTTTAACCGGCTAAATTATTTAGTGGTATACAGCTAAATCTGTGACTGATTAAAACGAAAAAAACAGAGCGACACAAGGAAAAGGTATGGATACGCATCTGCTGGAGTTTAACGTTGCAAGAAATGAACTTTCGCAATTGGTCGGAAAAATTAGGGGACTTGGATTTAAGGAAGAATGCGGACAGAAAGTAATGATGGACGAGAAAAATGCATTGCTCGCACACTTTATGCGATTGAATCGGGATTATTGTCCTCGACTGGTAGAGTCTTCAAGTTTCAATGTCACTCTGCATCAAACGATGAAGATTTTTTGGGCCGATATGCAGATTCTTACCGATGAACTGCATCAGTTTTTTGTCTTCTACCCTGATATTGAGCATTCTATAGAGTTTTCTCAGGCTGTGGGTGGGCTTTATGCCCGGCTGGCTCATTGCGTGGGAAAACAAAAAATGATCGCAGAAATGTTTGTCAGTGCTTTTGAATCACCGCTTTATCTCGCCAAAAGTGGTTAGGGTCTATTCAGCCTCAAGCCAATCTTGGCCTATTAAAACGTGTGAGTACTGTGGAGAATTGAAAAATGAAAGCCTTTCTCTAATGGATTGGCGGCGTATCTATGAGTACGGTGAGCTTTGATGGATTTGGTAAGGTCATTTTGGAATTGATGGGAATTTACTCGGTTGGATAAACGCACGATGATTCGTTTAGCAAGTTCGCCCGTTAAAGGCTTGTCGCTAAGCTAGCAGTGCAATGTCATTATGGGCGCCGCTATTAATTGATATCAGCCTCTACGCGATCGGAAAAACCTTAGTGTAAGACGGGCTGCGCAGCCGAAGGCTGGTGTCTTTCGAAGCGGGCCAACGCTGCAATAAGGTTTTCTAGGCCGTGCCCTTTGGGGCTTTGTGTGCGATGCATGTAGGGCGGTAACATTTTTTTGCTAGGTCACCGGTATGCCTGTAAATTTTATCCTGCGTAGGAACGCACACAAAGCCAAAGGCCAAAAACAATGAATAGCGGTGCCCTTGTGTCTCATACAGCCAGCCTTTATTTCTCTTGCACGCCCAAAACTCAGTTAATTCCTTTTTGCCTAGCCTGATTGCCTAGGCTGGCAGTTGTTGCCAGATTGATGCTCTGTGGAATTCATTAGGGGCTTTAAAGTTGTGTTCGGGCGGCATTTTTTTGATCCGCTGCTATGCTAAATTTATGGCGCGAAATGCTACCGCAAAATTTAAAGACTTCCGCGGGAGGGCGGTGTGACAATAATTCAGCGTTCTTTATTCCTGATATTGGCGGCCCCGCTATCCTGTGTCGTTCTAACACTGCTCGCTTATTTTGGTATGACGGGCGGTTATAGTACCTTAGTGCTTGCTGTAGGGCTTGGTGCGGCTACCCTGTTGGTTTTTATCGGCATAGGGCTTTGGCGGGGGCTACTGGAACCCTTGTCGCGTCTGCAAAGCGAAATTACACACGCTAACCAGAAACAGGATCTAACTCAGCGCTTCAACGCCGAAGGCGACGATGAGTTGGCGACAATTTTGCGTGAAGAGGCTTCCCTGTTTGACAAACTGCGTGATTGCTTTAAAACCATACATATTGATGCAAAATCCCTTATTCATACACTTGACGAAGTAGACAGTTCGGCACGTAATATTGCCCGTAATTCGCAATTACAAAGTGATGCCTCGCACCATATGAATCAGTCGGTCGACGAGATGGTTCACGGTATTGCCACTATAGGCGTAGAAAGTGAAGCGGCAAGAACGCATACCCGCGATACCCGTGAAGTTGCGGAAACGGGAAAGGTGGATATTCATAATACAGTAAATAGTATTCAGGAAATTTCGCAAACCGTGGTTCAGGCATCTTCCAGTATTTCGGCGCTAAGAGAAGACTGTAATAGCATTGCCGAAATGGCGGTGGTAATTCATCAAATAGCCGATCAGACGAACTTGCTGGCCCTTAACGCTGCCATTGAGGCTGCACGTGCCGGTGATCAGGGTCGGGGGTTTGCGGTGGTGGCGGATGAGGTGCGGAATCTAGCTCAGCGTTCGGCTGAATCGACGCAGGAAATCAGTAATATTGTGACGCGAATGCAGGAGAATGCCGAAACAGCCGTAAACAGTATGGGGATTACCGAAAACGCGGTTCAGCACGGGGTCGAGCACGCCCAGAGAGCCGGTGTCTCAATAGAAAAAATAAACCAGGGGTCTGTTACAGCGGCGCAGGCGGTCGAGAGTATTTTCGAATCTATTCAGCATCAAAAGGCCGCGAGTGAAGATGTGCTGGCGAAAATTGCCCAAATCTCTCAAATGAGTGTGCAAAACTCAGCGGCTTCTCTTACATCTGCCCGGTCTATTGGCAAAATAGGCGAAAATGCGCTGTCTATTAACGAGCGTATTGGCTCCTTCACTTTTATGGACGCCTCTATACAAAATCTTGATTTACGCGTGGCGGATCAGCATGGCCCCGATCATCCCGCCGTGAAAGCGCTATATCACATGTCCGAACTATTGAAGGAGAGAACAGACGGTAGAATTCAGTTGGAGGTGTGCAGCGGTGGCGCGCTGGGTAACGATGCTGAGGTGTTCGAAAAATTACGTCGTGGCAGCATTGATATGATGCGTTCAAACCCGGCATTGCTTAACGATGATGTACCCGAAACGGTGCTTCTTGCGCTGCCTTTCCTGTTTAAATCCACCGAGCATATGCATCGGGTAATCGATGGAGAACCCGGTAGGGATATTTTGAAGGCCTGTGGGCGGGCGGGTTTTGTGGGGTTGGCGTACTACGATAGCGGGGCACGTTCTATCTACTCCAGTAAGCCGGTGCGAACGCCAGATGATACCCTAGGGATGCGCCTGCGTGTTATGCCTTCGGATATGTGGGTGGCGGTGGCCGAGGCTATGGGTGCGGCAGCCATTAAAATGGGTATGAACGAGCTGATTAACGCCAAAAAAACGGGCCTAATCGATGCGGCGGAAAATAACATACCCACATTTGATGCCTATAAGCAATACGATGCTTTCAGCCACTTTTGCTATACCGAGCACGCGTTGGTACCCGAACTTATTGTGTTTTCAAAAAAGCGTTGGGACAAATTAGAAGCCGAAGACCAAATACTTATTTCCCAGGCTGCCAGTGATTCTGTACCGGTAATGCGTAAGCTCTGGAGTGAGAGCGAAAAGGCTTCACTGGAGAGTAGTTTGAGGCAAGGTGTAACGTTGGTTAAAGATGTCGATAAAGGCGCTTTCCAGCGAAAGATGCAGCCGGTTTACGACTCACTTATTAAAACCAGTGAACAGAAACGATTACTCAGTTTGATTCAAAATAACCATTAACATGTGTTTCCCGTCTTTAATGATTACAGGGGGGCGCTCCTCCCTTGAACATCTCCTCAACATCTACAGTAATTAAGGACTCCGCCATTAATGGGGTCTAGGGTTATTTTTTTTGTCTCTGGGTGGTTGGGCTAGCCGTAGTCTAGGGCGTACATCGTAGTGGCAGGTTGACTTCCTTTCCAAGCAGGAAAACGCCATACCCGTAAACATTTTCCTGCCCATGAATCGCACACAAAACCATAGGTCAAAAGCATTTTTAAATATGCGCTTAAGCCACATCCGGTTTTTTTTCAGGCTCGCTAGCCATAATTGAGCAATTTCTACCTTGGGCTTTAGCTTTATAGAGTGCTATATCGGCGCGTTTAAAGGCAATGTCGAAATCGTCTTCAGTATTCACGGCGGTTACACCAAAACTGACCGTAACAATAAAGGGGGGATCGACTTCAAATTTGTAATTGGCGATTAGGCGGCGAATTTTTTCGGCAATACGGTAGGCGG
Organism: Teredinibacter franksiae; assembly: GCF_014218805.1. Classification (NCBI taxonomy): domain Bacteria; kingdom Pseudomonadati; phylum Pseudomonadota; class Gammaproteobacteria; order Cellvibrionales; family Cellvibrionaceae; genus Teredinibacter; species Teredinibacter franksiae. The sequence continues at coordinate 3,894,886 of NZ_JACJUV010000001.1, forward strand.
CTGGCACGTCGGTATTAGGGGTGATGAGTAAAAACTCCTCGCCGCCCCAGCGCCCTAGTACATCATGCTCGCGGATGTTGTTGTTTATTAGCTCGACTATCGTTTTGAGTACGTGGTCACCTACGTCGTGGCCGCGCTGATCGTTTACCCGTTTAAAATGGTCTACATCCATTAGAATCAAGCCCATAACTCGCCCACGTTGGCTGGCAACCATGGCATTAATACTTTGCTCGATACCGTGCCGGTTAAAAGCACCGGTAAGGCGATCGTGGTTAGACATCTTTTTCAGTTCTAGGGATTCGTATTCCAGTTGCGCCTTGTCGGTTACTAGGTCGGTTATAACTTTGGTATAGGTCTTGGAGCTGCGCAGAATGGACCAGTATTGCCAGCTTACATAACCGAGTATGGCTACAATCCAAGCCGCCAGAATACTTAGGTACCAGTGCTCCTCTTGTATTAGCGTGCCTTCTAGCCAGATGTCCCCAATTTGAAAGTCGACGTTTTTCACGCCGTCAATGTAGATGCTAAAGTCCAGCCCAAAGGTTATGACGTTGGTGAAATCGGGTGAAATCTGGTTGCGCTTAAGCTCGCGCTGGTCTAGCCACCATTGGGCTACCACAAATTCGTTTAGCCCAATGGTAACTGTTTGGTTATCGCCAAACTCGTCTGTAGACAAGTTGGTAGACATAAATTTTGCACTGTTGGCGTCGTTCGTTTGAGAATAGGCAGAATTGAAAGTACGCATAAATACCCGTACTTTAGGCGATTGGCCTTTAAATTTGGCCTTAATCTTAAGTTCATTGTATTGCGAGAGGTCAACTCCCTTGGTAGGTTTGTTGCCGTAAAAAAAATTAATACCGCATTGCTGCAATGCGGTCGTCTTCTGGAAATCGCAATGCAAGTGATTTTTTTTTGCTTCATCTACCCAGCTTCCCACCGCAATTTCAGTTGGAGAGTAGCTAGAGAACGGGTAAGCGCCCCATGGCATTGTCGACATCAGCGAGTGCTGGCGTAGTGGAACCAATTTATAGGCGCCAATCGCTACCAAGGTTAGTAGTACGCCCAGCAACGGCCAAAGATTAAGTTGTTTTCTAGGTCTCATTTACGAGTAGTCGAGCCTTTTTATCGCGAAGATTCCTAAAGTATAGCAGTTTTTGGCATAAGAGAATGGCGTGCCAATGGCGCGATTAACGGTCGCTGTGGTATTCATAGGCGTCGCCAAAAGCTTGAAATATGGCTTTTAACTGGAATTGCTGCTCTTCACTATGTTCAGCAAAGCGCAGTCCACACACGTTGTAGTTGCGCTCCTTTTCCGATCTCATTACTTGGGCCTGAATGGCGATCGCATTCTGGTTTTCATAGGATTCTAGGCAGTCTTTTGGCGCCAGTAAATGGATTGCTAGCTTTTCGCTAACGGGCAGTGGGTCGGTAACCCTTACCTGGCAACCGCACAGGCTTATATTGGAACTTACAGCATTTAGCTTTTCCCCTGTAGGGCGAATAAGTTGAACTGAAATATTGGAATTGATTCGTGGATTTCGACGTTTCTCTTCGGTTAATTTTTCGATTAAAGTCGACACATTTGAAGATGGAAGTGGAGTAGCGTTTCAGCCAGTTTGTCCGCTTGGTGGTACAAATCATCGGTCATAAACTGGGTAGAACCGGCTTTACGTTCGCTCTCTTTCAGTACGCCGAAAAGGGTGTCTGTTTTGTGATTTAACTCACCAATAAAGTGCTCTTGTTGGGTGTTGTTGTCAAAAATAGTGGCATTTTCTTGGGCAGCATTACTGGCGCTGCTGTTCACCGAATTGAAGGCTTCAATGGTTTTTTGTGAAGTTTTTTGCACGCTATCGATACTAGCAACGATTTCCTGCATACCTTCGACAGCGGCATACACTATGGTGGTTAGGTTTTTAATGAGGTCACTAATCTCTTCTGTAGAGGAGGTTGTGGGAATGGCTAGGCTCCTCACCTCATCGGCGACGACACTGAAACCCCGGCCGGCCTCGCCTGCTCTTGCCGCTTCAATGGCCGCGTTCAGGGCCAGTAGGTTGGTTTGGGACGCTATATTTTCGATAGCATCGATAATATGGTGATTTTTATCCGTCGCTTCGCTCATGGCATTAATATCAGCAGACGCAGACGCTATTTTAGTCACGGTGGTTTGCAATTCTTGGATATTGTGTTCGGCGGTGGCAATCCCGGTTTTTGCATGGCTTTCACTGTCGAGAGAAGAAACCCTCGCATATTCGACATTGGTGGCAATTTCCTTGGATATAGCCAGTAGAGATTCCAACGCGTTTTTCACTTCGTCGGTACGCTCATTTTGTTCCTGGCTATCGGCGCGAATCTCTGCTGAAATTTGTGCAACCTGGTGGGAAGAGAGCTGCATTTGTTGTCCGCTTTTTTGCAGCGATTCGATTATGTTGGAAAGAAAGCACCGCATTTTTTCAGCCGCTTTACTCAATCGCCCCACTTCGTTATCTAGTTCTAGGTAGTGTTCCGGTACCGGTGTTGTTAAGTTGCCATCGGCAATATCGTCGATAACATGCATGATGTTATCGATGGGCTTGGTAATAACCCTTACTAGAAAGTACATCATAGTGCCGCCAATGATTAAAATCTTACCAGCAGGGTGATCAGTAATTTCTCAAGGTATTCGTCCCTTTCTCGTGAAGCTTTTTGCCAAGACGCTATAGCTTTATCCATGGTGGTTAGGGTTTTCACACTTTGTTGGTTAGCCGCGCGTAAAATAGTGTTCAAATTGTTCCTTTCTGCCGATGCGCGTGATAAAACCTTTATTAGTTTTTGCCACTGATTTCCTACATCCAGTAAAAGTTCCCGCTGCTCTTCGTCGCTAGTGCCAGGAAGTTTTATTTCGCCCGACATATCTAAGCCTCTGGCGACAGTGCCACCCTCTAGCAGGGCTTTGAGCGATTGCTCGAATAGAACGCGGGTGTTATTACCCTGGATAAATGTTGCTACATCGGATTGAGCATTTTGTTGCAGGTATAGATAGGTTTCTTTGGTGAGTTTCTGGGTGAATAATTGTTGCCGTGAAGCGACCTCTAGGGCTATGCTCGCGCGGCGTTGATCTTGATGAGCCTGCCACACTGATACCACCATAAACAGCATAATCAAAGCGAAAACGATGACCATACCGGTTAGTTGCGCTTTAATGGATAGTTTGGCCAGTGCGCGAAGTATAAATAGTTGATTCATGCGGGGCGGTAAACGCTCCTTTCTCAGTTTTAGGCGTTACCTTTCAGTCTAGAGTACGATTGTAAAAGGCGCCCTTAATCCCCTGGCCGGGTTTTACCAAGGGTGTAATTGACACATTGTTACGCTCTTCTATAACGCACGGCTTTTTCGTCAAATAGTTGGCGCTTATCGTTAACGTATGTCTATTGATGGATTTTATACAACGCGCAGCCTAGCGAACGTTGGTGCTAGGAGGGTTGTACAGCAGATGTCTGGTGCCTTTCAAAGCCTGTCAGTACCACAATAAGGTTTGCCGGTACGTGGCCTTCTAGCCAAAAGTATTTAACAGCCTTGTCATAAATGTGGCCACGTCTTAATTTGATAATGACGCGATGGATGCTGTGTCTATACTTTCGGCTATGCTCTCACACAGTTTAATATGCCCATCAAGGGTTCGTGACGGCGCTGTTGCATTGCTAATGGTTACCTGCCAAAAGATTTGAAATCTTAAGTTTAGCAACGACCATAACTATGACGAGCGCTGCTTTTGGTTGATTATATTTACGAAAGGTTGTTGCCAGCTCGCGTAAGAAGCTAGAACACCGTCAGAATATGCCTGTTTTGATGGTAACGCTCTCCGCCGAGTAGTTGGAAAGGTCAGGTACGTCGAGGCTGGGAGCCCGAGGAAAGCTGGCGTTAAATTTATTACTACTTACATTAATCGACGGGTATAGCGTTTGTATACGTTTGACAGATGGAAAATTAAGTTTCATTTTCGAGCCGGCCAGTGGTTTCTGCTGGTGCTCGCATGTGGGTTAAGTTTATCACTATTTTTATACATGATTTTGGTGTCCCAGGAACAGCGTCGAATGGGTGTCTTAGTTAAAGGCCAAGCCCATGGCGTTATTAGTGATATCGAAGCAGGCATTAAACGCCGCAGTATTCAGATCGCATCGGTTGCCTACTATATATCCAGTTCCGAATGGGTGAGCTACGAGGAGTACTCGACGTTTGTCAGCCTTATATACGACGATAATCTACCCGAGGATAGCTCTGTAACTTGGCTTGTTCGTGGTGACAAAAGTCAAGTGGCGGATATGGAAGCTTATTTCCGTAAAAATGATTTGGGTGAATACAAAGATTATTTTGCCTTCGACTACGACTATGTAAATAAGTCAAAACGTCCACTCAATACTGATCAATCGGAATACTTAGTCATAGGTTATAACTTCCCTCCTATTTCTGTTCCTCACTTTGTCGGTCGAAATATTGGCGAAAATAGATCGGTATATAAAAACGCTATGCGAGTATTGGAAACGGGTTTTGGCAGTGTTAGTGGTATATCAAAACCCATACCGGCGGTGGACAGCATTCATTTTTTTATTACGTTTCCGGTGTATTCTTACTCTCCAGAAGGTGCAAATAGAATTGATGGTTTTTTGGTTTCGGGTAATAGTTTTAAAAACATATTTGTGGAATCTACGTTGGCATATGATACGGGACAGTTTAATTTTTGCTTGATTGATAGTCTGGGGAACCAATATTGGTACCCAGACAACGTCATTGAAAATCGGGCGGTAGATTTTTCTATCGGTGTGGAATACGAATTTGATGTGCTCGATGAAAAATGGAGAGTTGTTGCTTTTCCGCTTGAATTGAATTCGGCCTACCACAACGTGCTTATAGTTTTACTCACAATTTCCACGGTGATTATTGGACTATTCACCGCACTATTTGCTCGACAGTCGATTTTGAAGTCGACGCAGTTGCAAAAAATGGTTGATCTCCAAACCCATAACCTAGTCAAAAAAAATGAAGAGTTAAAGTTTGTTATTGAAGATGCCAAGCAAGCTTCGCGTGCAAAATCTGATTTTTTGGCAACCATGAGCCACGAGATTAGAACGCCCATGAATGCAGTATTAGGCATGACAAAAATACTGGCAAGAACATCACTTGATGATCGTCAAGCGAACCTGATGAGTAAGGTTTTAAAAAGCGCCGAGCACTTGATGGCTATTATCAATGAAATTCTCGATTTTTCAAAAATTGAGGCTGGTGCGATTGTGCTGGAAAGTACCCGATTTTCCGTAGAGCGTGTTTTTGAACGGTTAACGGCTGTACATAAAAGTGCATGTGATGAGAAAGGGTTGGTATTTCGGCTGGAAAATAAATCCAGCTCAGGGGCTGAATACCGTGGAGATTTTCTTCGAGTGTGTCAGGTTTTGCTAAACCTTTGCTCCAATGCCATAAAGTTTACCGCTACCGGCCAAGTTGTTGTAATTGCGTCGTCTCGTATTATTACAAGCTTAGAAGAGGAGCCCGTGCGTGCCCGCTTGACTATCGAAGTAAGAGATACAGGAATAGGGTTGAAAAAGGACGTATTGCCGAAGCTGTTTGAGGCCTTCACTCAGGCCGACAGCTCTTCTACACGAGAGTATGGCGGTACTGGCTTGGGCCTTTCTATAAGTCAAAAACTTTGTGGTGCGATGGGCGGTAGTATTCGGGTAAAGAGTGAACTGGGTAAGGGCAGTTCATTTTTTGCTGATTTTATTTTGGATGTGGTAAATAAACCCGTTACTGAGGCCTTGGCTGAGCGAAAATTGGAAAATTGTGATGATAATTACATAACAGTAGCTGCAGTTGTCGAGGATATTCAAGTAAATAAAGTAGATGAAAAAACGGGGAAAGTTCTAATAGTTGAAGATAACGCCAGCAATCGTGAGCTTCTGATACTTTTATTAGAAGACCTTAACTATAGCTGCCGCTGTGTTGAGGACGGTAAGCAGGCGCTGCAAGAGCTAAACAAATGTGGTGACTATGCGCTGGTTATAATGGATTGCCAAATGCCCGTGATGGACGGATTTGAGGCAACTAAGCGAATAAGAGCCGGCGAAGTGGGCGAGCAATACACAACGATCCCGATTTTGGCTTGTACCGCCAATGCGATGACTGGGGACGCGGAGCGATGCAGGGCAGTAGGCATGAATGACTATATTGCCAAGCCGATTGACGATGATCTGTTGGCTATCAAGTTAAAGGAATTGTCGCCCTAAATTTTTTTCAATGAACCTCTTTTTCACCGCCGGGCACGAACTTTTGCGCGCCACATTTACTTAATCTTCACGCTCAGCCTTGAACAATGCCCTCTTGCATTCTCAGGAGTAAAATAATGATAAAGCTGAAGGTTAACGGAAAGCCTAGGGAGTATAGGGGAGACCCAGAGCAACCTCTTCTGTGGTATTTACGCGAGGAGCTGACGCTAACGGGTACTAAATTTGGTTGTGGTATTGGCCGTTGCGGCGCGTGTACCGTGCATTTTAACGGTACTGCGGTTCGGTCATGCAGTTTGCCTATGTCGGCAATGCCGGGCGCAAGTGTTCAAACAATTGAGGGGCTTGCCTCGCCTACGGCTAAACAAGTGCAAGCCTCATGGCAGTCGCTGGATGTTGTGCAGTGTGGCTATTGCCAGTCGGGTCAAATTATGTCGGCTGTTGCTTTATTGGAGCAAAACGACAACCCCTCGAATGAACACATAGACGCCGCTATGGACGGTAATCTATGTCGATGCGCAACCTACCACCGTATTCGTAGTGCCATTCATGATTCCGCTACGCAATTACAGGGAGGTGAAAAATGAATATTCGCCAAAGGTTATTGGGAGAGGCCTCAGGTAGTCATTCTCTTGATCGTCGTCAGTTTATTAAGCGTGTGGGCGGTGGTGGTGGAGCTTTTGTTTTAGGTTGTGCGGTTGCTCCGTTAATTATTGCTGGCACCAACCCGTTGGTAAATGGTGATGATAGCGCGCTGGTGTTTAATGCCTTTTTAAAAATAACGCCAGAGAATCAAGTGATTGTTGTGATTAAACACCTGGATAAAGGCCAGGGCGTAACAACAGGGTTAGCGACCATTGTCGCGGAAGAGTTAGACGCAGACTGGTCGCAGGTTGGTTGGGAATTCGCTCCCGCCGATGGTGCTAAATACAATAATATTTTTTGGGGGAATAGCCAGGGTACCGGTGGCTCTACCTCTATTGCTAATTCATGGCAACAGTTACGTAATGCCGGTGCCTCTGCTCGGCAAATGATGGTAAACGCTGCAGCAAAAAAATGGGGCGTAAACAGTTCTTCTATTCAGGTTAGCAATGGTGTGGTTAGCGCGGGTGAAAACCGTGCAACATTCGGCGGTTTAGTGGCGCTGGCAGCACAACAGCCTGTTCCGGCGGCACCTACATTAAAATCGACAAAAGCGTTTAATTTAATTGGCAAGCATGTTTCGCGTAAAGACAGCTATATCAAAACCACCGGTAAAGCTATTTTTACTCAAGACATTCAATTAGACGGCTTGCTAACGGCGTTGGTAAAGTATCCACCAAAAATGGGTGGCCGCGCTAAAAAATTCGATGCTTCAAAAGCGAAAGCTATTGAGGGGGTTATAGATGTTGTGCAAATCCCGCGGGGGATAGCGGTTGTAGCCACCGGTTTTTGGGCGGCAAAAAAAGCTCGAGATATACTCACAGTAGACTGGGATTTATCAGCCTGTGAAACCCGAAGTAGTGAGGAACTGTATACGTCTATGGAAATACAGGCTGCCACCAAGGGGCACGTAATCGGTGAGCGTGGAGATGCCAATGCTGCGATTGTAGCGTTGGGTAAGGGCGAAAAAATTGTTGAAGCTAGTTATCGTGTTCCCTTCTTAGCCCACGCGACAATGGAGCCGATGAATTGCGTTGTAAGGGTGGGGGATGCTTCGTGTGAGCTTTGGTTTGGTAGCCAAATGCCCACCACAGACCAGCAACAGGTTGCGGCGTATTTAGGGCTACCGCCTGAAAAAGTAACGATCAATACGCTGTTTGCTGGTGGTAGTTTTGGTCGGCGGGCATCACCCGGTGACTACGTGATAGACGCCGCTGCCATTGCCCAAGCGTTTAAAGGCAAGCCGGTGAAAATGGTGTGGACGCGTGAAGATGATATGAACGCAGGTAAGTTTCGGCCTGGCGCGGTGCACAAGCTAAAGGCAAAGGTATCGCGCGAGGGCGTATTGGCATGGCAGCAACACAGTGTTGCCCCGTCTATTTTTCGTGGCACCGATTTCGAGTTTTTTATCAAAGGCGCCGTAGATCCAACCGTTACCGAAGGCATAGCCGATATGCCCTATAAAATGCCTCATTTTCTACTGCATGGCAGTGAGTTCACTACTCCCTTAACGCATTTATGGTGGCGTTCGGTAGGGCATTCAGGTAATGCGTTTATTGTCGAAAGCTTTATTGATCAGCTTGCACGCGCAGCAGAACAAGATCCGCTGAATTTTCGTCGAAGCTTATTGCAAAACGAACCCCGCTGGCTTGGCGTACTTAACCTTGCCGCAGAAAAATCCGGTTGGGGGAAACCCATGCCGGTTGGTCGCGCACAGGGAATTGCCGTGCACAAAGCCATGGGGTCTTGGGTGGCGCAGGTTGCGGAAGTGGAACTTGATGCAGAGCGCAACGTGGTAGTAAAAAAAGTTTACTGCGCGGTGGACTGCGGAATAGCCGTTAACCCCGATGTAATACGTGCGCAAATGGAAGGTAGTATTGGTTTTGCGCTTGGGCAGGTGTTGGGTGAGCAAATTACGTTTAAAGACGGTTATGTAGAACAGCAAAACTTTAACCGTTACAAGCCCATCCGTATTAGCCAAATGCCCGATGTGGAAGTACATATTGTCGCGTCACAAGAACCGCCTACCGGGGTGGGAGAACCAGGTGTTCCACCACTGGCGCCTGCGGTGGCCAATGCGGTGTTCGCCATTACGGGTAAACCGGTAACGACCCTGCCGATTAACGTGTAGTTTTTTGGTGCAGGATACTTTTCGGTGTACACGCGCAAAGCGTTTATAACTTTGCAGGTAAATCACGTTAGCGCAACGAAAAAAGCCTCTGCCGAAGCAGAGGCCTTTAAACATCACCTGTGAGCGAATGCGTTAAAAAGAAGAAATGTCGCTTGGGTCTACGTTACATACATCGGTGTTCCACTGTTTGCCAATTTTACTGGAATCACCACCCACTGATTTATCGATGCCTACATATTCCACACACACACTGGGCGTTTCGGAATCGTAGTTTTTGATCGCCAGGTTGGTGATAGTGACGGTATCACCGTAGTTACCGTTGGCACCGGCAACGCTACCAATATCTGCATCGATAATGACATTATCCACAATCAGGTCACGTGGGCCACCGTTGCCGGTACAGTTACCACAAGAGCGCCAGAGTTTGCCGTGGGTGCCGGTAAGGGTGAAGCCGCCTTCCACGATAAAGGTACTGTTTTTGGAGTTGTGCTGGAATACTTTATCGGGCTTTCCACCAGGGCCGTTTACAGTGTTGTGTGCTGATCCACCAATGATGGTCATTGTGCGGCCGCTGGATTTCAGCGTTGCCGCATCTTCACAGATCTCTTCCCACACCACGTTTTCGGCTACACAGTCACCTTCAGAACAGTGGATACCGTCACCGCCTGCAGCGCCGTCGATAACCAAGTTTTTCACCGTGGCATTCTTAAGGGTAATTACCGGTGCTTGACCTTCGGCATCACTGGTACATTGCTCTGATGCGCCAAGCGTAATACCGGCACAGTCATAAACACCGTCTTCCAGCACTGCACCGCTGACACATTCTGGGTCGGGCGTTCCATTACTGGCGCTTGATGAGCTGGATGAGCTACTGCTTGAATTCGAGCTAGATGAGCTGGAACCTGTTCCCGAACCCGATGCGTTATACACTTCAAACTCGGCAATCATAGGCGCGGAATAGGCGCTGTCGATCATCAGGTTTAATTTTGGCCCAATCTGCGTGGCGAAGGTTACAACGAGGCCGTTACCTATTGCGCTACCAGAAGCCACTTGTTGACCGGTGTCGTGGTTAACCAAACGCCATGCGGTTATTTCATTGCCAACCTCGTAAATGATGGCGGTATTGTACTCAACATCCGCACCGAATTTGGCTGACAGACGTTGGCCATTGCTGGAGGTTGCCATCCAGTAGGAACTGTAATTACCGTCATAGGAGTGGCTATAGCTTGTGCCTCCACCTTTACCTGAGCCGTCGGCATTCTCGGTGAGGTTAGCGCCTAGGTCGCCACCAGGCTCTGTCGTTGGCGCGGGGGTAGGCGCAGGTGTTGGTTCAGCGGTTGGAGAGGGAGTGGGTGCCGGAGTCGGTGCGGGCGTAGGCTCTGCTGTTGGAGCTGGTGTGGGTGCAGGCGTTGGCTCGCTGGAACCAGAAGACATATACACTTCGAATTCGGTAATTAAGGGTGCAGCATTGGCGGAATCAACCATGAAGCTCACTTTACTGCCGGTTTGTGTCGCGAAGTTCAATTCAAGTAAGCCGTTGGTAAAATCTGAGCCAGCACCAGAGTCTATTTGCGCGCCAGTGCTGTGGTTCAATAAGCGCCAGGAATCAATATAATTTCCCGATTGATAAATACGTACCATGTTGTAGCTGGTAGTCGAGAATTTTGCAGAAATGCGTTCGTCACTACTGGAAGGGGGCATCCAGTAAGAGTTGTAGTCATTATCGCGTACGTCACCATAACTGGTGCCACCGCCTTTGCCAGATCCATCTGATCCTGTAACGAGGTTAGGGCCCATTTCAGCCAGGGCTCCAGTAGCCAACCCGCTGATAGCGAGTGCCAAGATCAAGTTGCGAACCATAAGTAATTCTCCGACTTCGAGTTATAAAGTTATTGAGTAAGTCTTTGAGAGTCGCGCAACAATGTCAGTTTTCTTTGCACTGATGATTTGTTGTCTAAAGCGACAGCTGACTAGAATTTAATGATCTGTGAGTGGCGCGTAAAATACTAAAAAGGTATAGGTTATGGCTTTTCTAGGTCGTTTTGTGAGGTGAGCATAATAATAACGAAAGTGCATATGCGTTTTCGGTATAACCATTTATTGGCGTTTTTACTTGGTTATGGAACTATGGGTTTAGCTGTTTGAAATTAAAGTATTTTTTAGGGTGAAAATAGTCAGCTTTAGGGCGGGCCAGCTATTAGCGAAGTAGTAATGTAGATCTTTTTTGCATATGACCATAACCGTAAAAGCGCGGTTTACTTATTTTTAGAGAGAAATGGTCTTAAAAAAAGACGTTAAAATTAAAGGTTATTAACGTGTAAAGGCTTATTCGTTGAGCGTCTGAGTGGTTTTTCGCTTTACTGAGTGTATGTGTGAGGGGTAATTGCCGTTGCCGATCGCTCTACGGGGCCGAATATGTCTCCGCTGCGCGGGGGTAAACGGTGAGCTTGTGGTCGCGTAGTAACGGAGAATGTGGTTAGGGCGAGGGTGGCGTTGCCTATGTGCCTGCGTCATTATTGTCGATCAAGGTGCAGTAATGGGCGCTAGTGTTGATATCGGATGTGCCGCAAGGGGCCTAGCGGTAGGAAAGGCTAGTGTGCTGGGGGGGGAGTGAGGGAATGTGGCGTGGTAGGGAAAGGTTTCAGTATTGTTAATAACCTACTCAATATTGAGTAAATTCAGAAGTTGTGTTCGATTTTTTTCCTCAAGTAGTTCGGCGAGAGTGTATTGGTCTAGCACATGAAAAAAAGCGTCTAGCGCTTGCTGAAAAATATTCTTTAGCTGGCACGCAGGTGTTATGACGCAACTGTCTTGGTGTTGCTGGCATTCTACCAGAGCCAAATCCTGTTCCATTTCTCGTACCAGTTCACCGATGTTAATGCTTGCGGCTGCCCGCCCTAATCGCAGGCCGCCATTTTTTCCCCGTACGGATTTTATGTAACCACTGTTATTTAGGCGCTGTACGACTTTCATTAAGTGATTTTTGGATACGTTGTAGGCGCTGGCAATTTCTTGAATAGTGCACAGCTTGTCGTCCTGCAGGGCAACATAGATCATAACGCGAAGCGAGTAGTCGGTGTAGCGGGTTATATGCATGAAAATTTCAGCCCGTAAGACATTAACCGGGCCGACCGTCTATGCGTGGCTTGCTGAGTATTGGCCAATAGAGAATTAAAAACAGCACGCAGGCCGCCACCCAGCATAATGATGTTAATAGAATACCCGGTTGGAAAGGCAGCCATTTTACCGCAACGGCCATCCGTAAAATGGTTGAAAGTGCAATGCCGATGTAAATAAAAACGCCAAAGCGAACCAGCTTTATTTTGCGACCTGTGTGGCCGACGGCGACACGGGTCATTACACCAAAAATTAGTGTGCCCATAGCACCTACCCCGAGCGTGTGTTGCCAGAGGCTATCGGGTACGGATTCAAACAAAATGCCAAAGCCGCGAATAAACAGGGCGGTTACAATCCAGAAGTACCCTAAATGCAGCACCCACAGTAGGGGTTCACTTTTCACCTTCCAACCGGCCCATAAAAGCAGGCGAATTAAATTAGCGGCGCCGGCGAATATCAATACGGTTACTAGCCAAAGCTCGTTGAAGAATAAATTCACAATGATGAGGATTACAAGACTGCCGATACAGGTAATATCCAGTATTTTGACCGTTTGAACAGCATCGAAATTGCGATTCTGTTGCTTTAGCCAGTTAATCGAGAACGCGGGAGTAATGCGCCCGGCGATGATAATTATCATGAGGGTTATTACGTTAAACCCAAGGTTCAGGCCTTTTTGTACCAGCTCGAAATCGTAGCCTCCAATACCGATATGGACGAGCGAGTTGCCTGTAATAAGTAGCGCAATAATAGCCACTAAAATGAGATTGCGATAATTTCTATGTTGGACAAGCGTAATGGTAATACTGATACCCAGCACCAGTAGAAAGCTGATATCCACAGCGGCAACTAAGCCATAAGGTACAGAGAGAGAACCGGAAACCGCAAAGAGTATACGCCCGCTAAGCCAGAGCAGAACTAGGGTTAACAATTTGAAACCCTTGAGTGGAGGCGCGCTTGTCCAATTGGTAATAGCCGTTAATAAAAACCCCGCAATGGCCGCGGGGATCATGCCGTATAGCATTTCGTGGCTGTGCCACTGAATAATGGATAACCCGGTGGGAAGCTGCCACCCGGCCAGCAGAAAACCTGCCCAGAAAAACACACTGAGAGCCCCGTAAAGGCCGACGAGTAAAAAGAAAGGGCGAAAGGCATAAGCCAGCAGAGCCGGAGGGGTCATAAGGAGGTTACCCGTTAACGAATATCGAAAGATGCATCTATTCTACATCTTTAAGGCCGTGGCACGCTATGGGATGTGTCGGGAAAGCTTGATCCTGCTCAAACGGGAGAAAGGCGAAGTAACAATAGGGTGTTTGGGCTTCTGCATTAGCTTCCGTGTATACGACAGTATTGTGCATATTTTGTTCTTCGTCAGAGCTTGCCTAAAAATTGTTTTATGTAAATTGCCGTTTACCTAACAGGCGGTTACTATCTTCGCCAGTTAGGCGCTGCCCGTTTGGCAGTGATCCTGTTCCAGTACGTACAGAGTAATATCATGAGTGGAGTTTTACGATTATGAGCACTGAGGCAATTCAAACCGTCAACGAATGTGTCGCACAGTTTAATGGAGCACTTGTTAGCCGAGACGCAAAGGCATTAACAGAGCTGACATCGGCAGGTTTAAGCTATGGTCATTCAAAAGGTAAAGTTGAAGGTCAGGAGTCGTTCGTCAACAACGTTGTTAGTGAGGGCGCAACACAGTTTGTGAAAATTGATATTGCCGATCAAACGACCGAAATAGTCGGTGACAACGCCATCGTTCGTCATACCTTTAAAGCCGAAACCAGTAAAAACGGCAAAGTGGGTGCGCTCGAAATTCGCAATATGATGCTTTGGCAAAATGCCGGAGGTAGCTGGGTGTTAATTGCTCGTCAGGCATTCTCCGTATAGATTGATATCTACCGGTGCCTCTGAGCGCTGGGTTGTGGGGTACCCTTTTGCTCAGTTTTGCCCCACTTATTATCGGGGCTTTGCTGAGCGACTGTCCTTTTCTTTTGTCCCCTCTGCCCCTACCTTTGATTTTTTAGGGCTCCTGCATTTATTGTTTTTAGTCTCTGTGCGGTCTCGCGAACCTTATTTGCGGGGTTGGCCCGCTTGGAAAGGCAACCAGCCTTCCGCAGTAGTAGTCTGCCGTATTGGTAGGGCCAGAATGTTTTTCTGTTGAATTTTGCGCCAATATTTTTTGTAATTGCGCACTTTCTCTTTCGCCTAGTTGTTGTTTGTCATCAAGATTCATACACTAAACTGACATGTCGTAGCGGGCCTCTCGGTGCTGCCTGCTGACTACCGACGGTCTGATGAATAAGGATGTGTAACATGGAGGTGAGTTCGATTTCCTCGAATGCTTATAGTCAAGTGCGTCACACTACCGAAGGGCTTACCGAGACCCTGTCGGCGGAGGATATGGTTGTTCAGTCTATGGCTGATGCCAGCCCGGTAAAGTGGCATTTAGGCCATACCACTTGGTTTTTTGAAACATTTATTTTGCAAAAATTTGCTTCGGACTATCGACGGTTTAACGATACATTCCCGTTCATTTTTAACTCCTACTATGAATCCGCGGGTGAACGTCATCCTCGCCCCAGACGCGGTGTATTGACGCGTCCTTCTATGCAGCAGGTAATGGACTACCGTCGCTATGTAGACGAACATATGATGGCGGTGCTGGATCGGGCTAGCTCTGAGCTGATGTCGCTTGTGACCGTTGGTTTACATCACGAAATGCAGCATCAGGAATTATTGTTAACGGATGTACTGCATTTGTTTTCTCAAAACCCGCTACTGCCTGCGGTAATGGAAGCCCCGCATAGGGAAGCGCAAATGGCCGGAGCTTCGTTAAAGTGGACACTGAATGAAGGTGGTGTAGTATCGGTGGGCGCTGAGGCTTCGGGGTTTAGTTATGACTGTGAAGGGCCACTACATACAGTATTACTGCATCCTTTCAGGCTGGCAAACCGTTTAACCACCAATGGCGAGTGGCAGGAGTTTATGGCCGATGGAGGTTATAAAAACCCGCTCTATTGGTTGTCTGACGGCTGGGATTATTGTCAGCGAAACAGCTGGTTTGCACCGCTATATTGGCAACAAAAAGATGGGGGTTGGTTTCAGTTTGGTCTAGATGGATTACAGCCCATCAATAAACATGCCCCCGTATGCCATGTAAGTTTTTATGAGGCCGATGCTTTTGCACGCTGGGCAGGAAAACGCTTGCCGCGCGAACATGAGCTTGAGGTTTGTGTTCAGGATGAGGTTGTATTTGGAAACCTTTTGGGAGAACGCTGTTGGCGACCACAGGCCGCTACGGGCGCCAATGAAAACGTGGCGCAATTGTATGGCGACGTTTGGGAGTGGACGCAAAGCGCCTATAGCCCCTACCCAAAATTTTCTCCGGAGCAGGGGGCTTTGGGGGAATATAACGGAAAGTTTATGGCTAATCAATTTGTGTTGAAAGGTGGTTCATGCATTACGCCAAAAGCACAGATGAGAAGCAGTTACCGAAATTTTTTCTATCCGCATCAACGCTGGCAATTTATGGGGCTGCGATTAGCCGAAGACATTTAAGGAGCGACGAAAGTGCATACCTCTCTGGCAGAGTGTTATAACGATAATAAACAAGCTGAAACTGTTGGTAACGGAAAAAGTATGGATACAGGTTTTTCCCGCGATGTTTTGCGCGGGCTTACGGCCAAAGAAAAATCTTTATCACCAAAATATTTTTACGATGACGAGGGGTCGGCGTTATTTGACCGTATCTGTCGCTTGGACGAATACTACCCCTACCAAGCAGAGTTGAAGTTATTGCCCGTGGTGGCCCTAGAACTCGCAAAAATATTAACAGAAGACTATACGGTAGTAGAGTTCGGCGCGGGTTCCCTACTTAAAATTAAGCCGCTGCTGGAAAATGTAAAAGGAATTCGTCAATTTATTCCAATCGACATATCGGGCAATCATTTGCGTGAGGCCTGTGCGCAGTTGTCTATAGAATTTCCCGCTATTGAGATTCAGCCGGTGGAGGCAGATTTTTGTCAGTTCGTGGATCTTGGGCAAACTATGGGTAAACCGTTGGGCTTCTTTCCTGGCTCCACAATTGGTAATTTTTCGCCTTCGGAAGCTATGCAATTTTTAGCCAATGCAAAAAAAACTGTGGGTAGCGGTGGCTATATGTTGGTCGGTGTCGACACCAAAAAGTCACCCGTTACATTACATCGAGCCTACAATGACAATGCCGGTGTGACCGCCCAATTTAACCTGAATATGCTCACTAGGATTAATCGCGAACTGGGGGCTAATTTTAATTTGGAGGCATTTGAACACTATGCTTATTACGATACGGATGCAGGCTGTATAAAAATGCATTTGGTCAGCCTTGCGGATCAGCGTTATCAGCTGCTAGGCAAAGAAATTGTATTTAATAAGGGTGAATCTGTGCATACGGAAAGCTCTTATAAATATCGCCCCGAAGATTTCTCTGCAATGGCCGATCGAGCCGGGTGGCAGGTGGAGCAATTGTGGCTGGCCGAAAATGAGATGTTCAGTACGTTTCTGCTTAGGGCTTAGGGATAAAAAATTTAGAGATTAGAGTATTAAACGTTGCCTCACGTTACTCCCGATTACCACATTCGTACATTTCTCGGTCCTGGCTGTGCGGGTAATCATCATTCGGTTTTTATCAACGCAAAAGCTGAGAAAAATTTCGATATTGTTCGGTGGAGTACTGAGCATCCTGCGACCATCGCTTGTATGTTTTCTTACGGTAAGCTGTCGGATGGTATTCGTGCCGATTTTTTTTGCTGTGGTAATAACGTACAGTTTTGTGGCTCGGGTCTGCTCGCTGCCGCGGCATTGGAACTGGGCGCCAGAGATAATGCTTGGGTTCATACGGCCGTGGGGCGTATCGAGTTGATGCGTCGGAGAGCGCTGTATGGTTTTAGTTGCCGCCCCTCAGTCTTTCTTCCGCTGAGCAGAAGAGGCCTTTGGCAAAATCTAATGGATCAGCCTGTGGTACACGGAGTAAATGCTGGAGGCCCTCGCGGTTACGTCATACTGCAGCTGGCTAACGCAAGCAGTGTTCGCAATTGCCAGCCAGACTACCGCTTGATGACTGCGTTGACAGGCAGAGCCCTCATCGTCACGGCCCGGGTGGCAAAGGCTGGTTATGTAATGCGCTATTTTGCCCCCCAATATGGCCAGCAAGAAGATGCGGCCACCGGTTCAGCGAATGCTCTTCTGGTAAAGTATTGGTTTCAACAGGGGCTGCGTGGGGAGATGTATGGGCGGCAGCTGTCCAAACAGGGAGCAGAATTTAGGGGTTTTACCGATGATGGTACTAATGTTCGGCTGTACGGTAGTATTGCGATCCTACAAACTTCATCACCTTGTTGATAGCGAAAAGCCTACTTGCTGCTTTTATTGGCTTTGAGTATTAGCGAATTGAATTCTTCCATAAAGCCCGAGTTTTGTTTTAAGTAGCTTTTGGAAATGTAGGCTCCAAAGGGTTTACCCGCTTCCACCACAAATTTAAAATGCTCAATATTCAGTTTGTCTTTTTTGGCATGGTGAACAAACACTGTTTCCGCAAGAAACACAGCATCTAACCGTTTGTTGTATAGTTGCCTAGGCAGTAAATGGGCCTGCATTGAGGGCAATATTCGTTGGTATTCATTTTTTATTAGCCATTTGTGGGTATTGCTGTGTAAAAAAGTGCCGACGCGCCTATGCCGCTTAAAATCATCACTGTGAACGTCGGCTGTGGAGTTTGAGGTCAGCACCCACACCCAGTTGTTGATCATCAATGGCGCAGAAAATACTCCCAACTTGTCACGCTCGGTATTTTGAGACGCAAGAAAGAATCCGCTGCTGTGGCCGTTGCGTAAATTAAGCACGGCTCGACCGTAATTGGGAACACTGGTAATCCGGTACTTGACCTGCATCCGGTTGAGTACGTTACTCAGCTTTATAACGCCGACACCGCCTGGTTTACCCTTTTCCATATATTGGTAGGGCTTAAAAGCTGGAATGTTGAGGTGAAGCTCGCTATATTCGGCCGCCAGCGACATGGGCAGTAGAAAAGCCATGGTCGCTAGGGTAAGGCGTAGCGTTGAATAAGCCCGATCGTACACATTCACCTCGATTTTCACGTTATAACCGACTAAGTATAGATACGAAATTTTCGGGGGGCTAAGGGTAATGCTGCTATGGGTTTGAAAAGTAGGTGCAGAGATCCAAAATATGAAACCTATTTGCGGTGAAAGCGTTGTGTTTTTGGCGCACATTTAGTCAGTTTGATCGCTTCCTGTTTTGGCACTGATTACACTGTCACCGATCGAAGTGCTACTTGAAAGAACGTGAATAAAATTGAGATTCCTTTGGCGGGGAGCGGTATTAGCATGTTCAATAGCGCCAATTCAGGGTGATTGTCTTGTTTCGTCTGCTGGCTGCGTGGTAAGCGTTTTTATGTATCTGATCTTATATGTTGCATCGCAGCGATGTGTAGGTCTTCTATGGAAAGTAATATAAATGAAAATTGTTAAGAGACTCGGAATCGGAGTCGTTGTTTTTGTCGTGGCCCTCTATTCTCTCGTGTGGTTGCTCTCACCTCTTGTAGTTCGCCACGTCCTTACCGACATATTAGCTCCGCGCCAGTTAACATTGAGTGGCGATAGCGTCGTGCGGCTGAACCCCTTTACCTCTCGAGTTTCCATTAACGATTTAGTCTTTAAGCAGGGTGATAGCGAAACCTATCATCTGACAGCGTTATACCTAGATTACAGTTTATGGCGATTGCTGACCAAAGAGGTCCGCGTTGACAGGGTAACGGTAGAAGGAATGACCCTAAAACTGGAAAAAAGCGGAGACAAGTTTCGAGTTGCTGGGTTGTCTCTTCCTGCTCAGGAAGGGGCTGAGAGTGAAGCCGAAATACCTACGAGTACTAAGCCTAGTGAAGGCCTAGGCTTTACTATTTCGGCACCGGAAATAGTCTTAATGGACATCACTTTTTTGGTTGTCAATCAGGGGCAGCCGCATCGCCTCCATATTGATAATTTGGAAATTGCTCGCAGTTTATACCGTGGGCAGGTATTTAGCTCCTCACTCGCCTTTAGTGGGCAGTTAGATGGCGCCGAGCTTGCTGTAAAGACTGACGTTTCTGTTGACCAAGGGGTAAAGTCTATTGAGCTAGATTTATCCGTTGACAACCTGCAACCTAATAGTGTGCTTTATCTGCTTCCCGATTCGATTAAAGCGCTCGCGGCAAAGGCAAAGGTGAAATTGAATACTTCGCTCAGTCTGACAGAAGACGCGCTGAGGGTTGAGCAGGCTAGTGTGAATATAACGGTCAACGATGGCCAATTCGCCGACGAATTGTTGGACTTGGGCCTGACTGAGCTGAATTTCTCCATAGAGAACCTGCAGGCGAACATGAACCTGCAAGGTGATATTTCCGATATGGCTACCGATCTGCAGCTACAGCTTACCGACCTTGCGGTAGATGCGCAGGGGTCGGGTGACAAATTACTGGGTTTGAATCAGTTTAATTCAGGCGTGATAAAATTACGAATGGAGGATGGTGTAATTATTGCTCAGTCACCGGAGGTGGTATTTGAAAAAATTGTACTATCAACCGTTAGCCACGAGCAGGAATTACCACCACTGTTTTCAGCGGAGCAGTTACGTATATCGGAATTGGAAGCGTCTGCTCAGTCGTTACAAATTGCGAGTATTGAATTGGGTGCTTCTGTTGCAAATGTACATATTGCCGAAAGTGGCGAGTTAGTGACGTTGTTCGACACGGCAATATTCTCTGCTGATCAGGCAAGTGAAGAAACCACAGAAAACAAAGCCGACGTCGTTGAAGTGGTCTCTGCGCCTGAACAGCCTGCGGAACATCCACAGCAGCTTGCCATTCGCCTTGGCGAATTTAAACTGGCAGATCCGTTCAAAATATTGGTAGACGATAAAAGCCATGAACATCGTTTTAGTAAAACATTTGAGCTGACGAAGGCGGAAATAAACAATATTGATACTTCATTCCCCGATCAGCAATCGAACTATATGCTGGAAGTGAGGGATGCAGAATACTTTCGGTCTCACTTATCGGGTTGGGTGAAGCCTTTTACGCCCAAGCTGAATCTTGTTTCGGAGGGCGAACTGCGTGAATTCCCGTTGTACGAGGTGGCGCCCTATTTACGCGACGCGCTAGGCTTTGAAGTTGAACGTGGGCAGCTGGACGTGGATTTAAAGGCTACCGTCACCGAAGATGAGTTAAATAGCAGCGCTAAGATACTGTTACGAGGGGCGAGCTTTAAAGGCAGCCAAAAAAGTACAGACGAGAGTAATCTTATTGGCCAGACGGCCATTCCGTTAAATGTTGCATTGGATATGCTCAAGGATAGTAAGGGCAATATTAAACTTAAAATACCCATAAAAGGCGATGTGAATGACCCAAGCTTTGATGCGAGCCACGTGGTGGGTATGGTTATTCGAAAAGTCGCCATGGCGCAGGCGAAAAGTTACTTAATGACTATGTTCGTGCCCTATAGTGAGGTGGTGTCTGTGGCCATGGCGGCAGGCTCGGCTGCGCTAAAAATTCGATTTGAAGATTTGTCCTACGCACCAGAGCAAACCCTGCCCGCTGAACAGCAGAATGTTTTTCTTCAACAGCTAGGGCTACTGATGACCGACAAAAAAAACCTAGTGGTAAGCGTATGCGGTATTGCAACACCGGAAGACATATTGCTTGCACCGGGAGCAACGCTTACTCCAGAGCAGTATACGCAGGCAATTGCAGTGGCTGATGCGCGAGCAAAAGCCATTAAAGCTAGGTTGATTAAAGATGTTGGCGTTGAATCTCAGCGTTTACATTTGTGTTCACCAAAAGTGGACTACAAGAAAACAGCTGTGCCACGCGTAGAGTTTAAAACCTGATAAGCATCCCTTTGGGGGGCTACCCCCCCCCCTTCCATCAAATAGTATTCCGATGAAAACCGCTTATTATCGACTTCGGTCGGCGCCTATAGTGTCAGTGTTGGCGGTAAGCCGTGATAGTTGAGGCAGAATTGCCGCTTTGTCGATCACATGTTTCCCAAGGTATTCTCCGGTCATGCTAAAAGCGCGCTGGCTTAGTATGTCCGTTTATCTGGCAGCAGCTCAACAAGCAGGCTAAAAACTTGGATTTTGGACAAAAAAATCGCGCTGCGTGATAAAGCCAGTTTTAACAGCGAATTGCATTTGTGTAACTTTCTTGGGGAGGACTACTGGTTGCAGTGTTCCTTTATCCAAACGGGAGACGTGGACGGTTGCGCGTGTATTATCGACATTTCCGATAGTCACGCCGAAGCGGAAAAATCGCGAGAATCTGCACGTTTTTTTATGCACATGCAGGATCAATTGCAAGACCTCTTCTACTACAAAGACAGCAACTCCCGCTTCCAAGGCGGTAGAGAAAAACAAACAGGAAGATTTCGATTTTATTCTGATGGATGTGCAAATGCCAGAGCTGGACGGTTTTCAAGCAACGCAGTTAATTAGAGAGCAATTGAGGGGAAGAAGCCAGCCGAAAATAATTGCGTTAACAGCCGCTGCAATGTGTCCGATCACAAACGGGCCTTAGAGGTGGGTATGGATTACTTCGTGACTAAACCGTTTACCTTAGAAACAATGAAAAGTGTGCTTTTGCGCGATATTGCTCAAGACGAATAGTTACAGTCATATTTTGCCTAGGTTTTTCATCGCTTGTAGTGTTGAGGGCGCGGTCACGCAAACCTTATTCCAGTGTTGTCCTACTTGGGAACGAAGCTAGCTTTCCGCTGCGCAGTACGCCTTACACCTTACGCTAACGCTTGCCAGATCGTACAGAGAAGAAAAAATCAATTATTAGAGATATCTGTCAGATAAATGAATCGATAACATAGTATTTTTTCGGGGCATCTTAAATGGTACTTGTGACTAGAATAGTGTGTCAATAAGTGACTTTATAGAGGTGCCATTTTTAAACATCCAGTGGTGGGCGTTCTCCAGAAGACCGCGCGGAATCGTGCTGGAAGGGATGCCCTTTCGAATAAAAGTATGCTCAATACTTTTGGTATATGACAGATCTAAAACAGTGTATTTTTGTATAACCTCGCCCTGTGAGTTAATGATAGGTATAACGCTGACGCGAAATTTATTTTTATGGTTTTTTGCAATAATAACGCCAAGCTGGCCGTCGCTAATCTCCACTAGTGTTCCGGTTGGGTATAGGCCTATCGCTCTTATAAATTCTTCAACTAGAGTTTCTTCAAATAGAACGCCTTTAAATTTATTTATAAAAAAAATGGCGTGCGCTGGGGATATCGCCCGTGTCATATGGTAAGGGTTAACCAGCAACTCAAATGCTTCAGTTATCCCGCATACTTGAGATAAAAACGGAATAGTATTTTCACGGATACCATCGGGGTACCCTGTTCCATCGATTCTCTCGCAGTAAGACTCTAGGGTTTCATAGATGTTGCTGTCGCTGATTTTTAGTTGTTTAAGTTGATACAGTGTTTCCTGTAAATGTTTTTTGTATTCGAACGAACACTTAAATGGGCTGTAACCACCAAGCGCTTTTTCGGGTATGGCACTTTTCCCAATGCCCGTCATTAATAATGCACCACAAAGATGAGTGATGGAATATCGGTTTAGGCCTAGCTGTCGACCTACAATTGCCCCCCAGACAGAAAGGCGCATGGTATGCATGTGAATGGGTTGCCGATTTTTCTTTACTCGACATAACCAGGCTAATGCGTCGGGGTTGCGAATAACGCTTTCTACAATTTGAGTGGCTGAATCTAAGAGCTGCACAACATTTGCGCTTCTACACCGTAAAGTATGCTCGCAGAGATGGTACACCTTACGTTCCAAATCGTTCATGATGTCGGTACAGGCATTCAGCTCTTTTTGCTGGGGAGTGCTAATGCTGTATTTTTCGACACAGTGTTTTTTCCAGGCGGGTTTCGTTGATTGTACTGATTTTTTCGTGGATATGGCCTGCGTGGGGCTGTGGGTATCTACGGATTTTTCCGCAGAACGCTGTCGAGCAAGATCGATATAAACGCGCTGGCAATAGCTTGCCAACCGTTGAATATCTTTTGAGGATTCAATTCTAATACCCTGTAAAGGGAAGCTGGTTAATTCCCATGGCACGTCCAGACGGGAAACATACATTCCAGGTTTTAGCTCGCTTATAGGTATTTCTCGTTCTTCCAGTTCCAATGTTCACCCTTCCGCTTCGGATTTAATGGCAGAAAAACTGTGTGGCTAAAGTGGGGGACGAGGAAAAACCAGTAGAGACGGACAATAGTAAAATATTCGTGCCATCTGGTAACCCCGCTGCCCTAGAACTAATCCTTAGACCGGTAGCTTTGCGTGTTGCTCTTTCGAAGCAACTTGCCTTTTGCAGTTAACAATATACGTTAAAAAATAACACAAAATGACTAAATGTGAAGTGCGTCATAACGTTTCCGGAATGGGTTTCAATTTTTACAAAAAATAACGGAAATATAAGATAGTGAATTAAAACAGGTGGTTAGGCATTTTTTTTGAGTTTTTTTGTAATCTGCCGGCCGCTATTGGTTATAAAGATACCAGTCTTAGTTGAAATCTGTACAAGGACCTAAAAATAAAATCAACGTTATTTTGGCGCGTTATTTCAACCGACAAGACAGGAGGCGTCATTTTGTTTGTTGAGTTATAGAACCCAATTTTCGGTTATAGATGAGGGTCTGTCGATCCTGGCCAGCCGTAGAACCACAAATTTGGGTCGGCAAAGGCGGGGTGCTTGAATAAATCCTGGGGGCTGATGGTGGTGAATATCTGGCGTTTATCAACGTCTCTTTTCATCTGTTTTACATCGTGAAAATTGGCGAATATTTTGTCGAAAATGCCATTGTGATGGATTCTCCATATGCCCGTTCTCATGCGCTTGGTAAGCCGCTCTTCGTGAGGTGATACAAAAATGTAAAGTGGTTGAAACAATAGAAGCATTTTTGTCTCTTCAACGATTATGTTCGGGTGACTTAGCGCTATTTTTTTTGCGTCTCGACGAGCCTCGTAAATTGCTTTTGGGTAGTAGTCATAGCGCGCGTGGTTCAGCATGTCATAGAAACGTTTAACACTGGTATCACTGTATATTTGGAAGCCTAGGGAGCGCATGCGGATGCCCGAGCTCCAGGAGTAATCTTGCCCAGCACTCAGTTTTTTGAGGGATGCAATACTGTCTATCTTGCTAAATAGCGCTTTGCTATTTTTGTGGACTAAAAAAATTCTGAAGCCGAGAGTACCCTTGCGAAGGGGGAAATAAATGGGTGTTACCTGATTTTCCCATTCGGTTCGGGTAGGTGCTGGCGCTACGTTTATCAAGTTGCCGCTGGCCAATTCCTTGAGTAGGCGTGCGCGAGGCATAAAGCGTGGGTGGTGGCTTACCTCATACTCGCCGAAGTCGGCGACGGTTGCTTCCAATGCGGCCCTAATTGCGGTCAGTTCAAATTGGTATGCAAGGGGGTCTGAGCTGCCCATTACGTTGGGTAGGCGTATGAGATCCTTTGCGCTTGCTATGGAGGTATACCAAAGCACAAATAAAATGAGTAATAGTCTAACGAACAACACGTGCTCCTAGATCCATGTCCGTGAGTGGAAGTACAGTGAGCTTGGTTCTTTCTTATTATTGTAACGGGTGCTCATTGTCTCGACTGCCTACAAGTCTCCAATATCGAGCCAAAGGGCTTTTTCATCTACGGGTGTGCCTGGAGGCAGATAGGGGTTGTCTATGGAAAGTATAATACGGCCCACCGCATTGGCGTTTTTTAAAGCATCCATTACTTGGTCACTGTAAAAGAAGTAATCGTCAAAATTTTTGTCGGCAATTGCCATCTTCAGTCCGTTTTCCAAAGCGTGCGCCAGTTGCGTATTTTGGTTACTGACAAAAAAGTAGGTGGGCAGCTTGTAGGCCAGTAATAAGTTGCTCTCAACGGCGAGGGGGATGCCTGGGTTTGATTTAATTTCGGCCCAAGGTTCCTGTAGCCCTCGTGGAAATGCATCAAATTCTCCTGCGTTTAGCTTGCCAAATAGCGCTTCATAGGTGGGTGACAGCACTACGTTGAATCCAGCGTTCTCCAGAATAGTTACGTCTGGCCACCCTTTACCTTGTCCGAGGCGGATGTTTTTCAGCGCGTCTATACTGTGAACCGAATCAAATTTTTGTTGTTGATCTGGGCTGATCAAAAGTAAGCGCATACCCAGTAGCCCTTTGTACAGAGGAATACGAATGGGCCGTAGTTGTTTTTCTAGTTGTTTGGAGGTGCCCGACCACATAATAGAAATCTCTCCCTGCTCAATGGCGTTAACCATTTGGCTGCGATCAAGGTCGGTATAGTTAGCGCGCGAGTTTACTTCAAACTGAACGTCTAGGTCTGAATAGCTTAGCGCCAGCTCCACCAGGCCTTCCATGTACTTTTCTTTTTCTCCTTCAAAGGGGAAGTGACGAATGGTGAGGGTTTCAGCAGCGGTGGGTAAAACACTGAGTTGTAAAAATACAAAGAAAACATACTGCCGATATAAAGCCATTCCGTTATTGCCTCGCCGCACACGTGGGATCTCGTTAAATGGAGTTACTTTCACTCTAGCCCAGATGCGGCGTCTGCAGGTTCCAAAACGCGTTTTTGGCATTATTTTAGTTTTTGGCGGGTAATTGAGGCATTCATCTTGCCAGGCCGTGAGGAATGGGAGGTGGTTGCTGAATCTGCCGCCACAGATAAGTAGGGTAAAAAATAATCTGATACGTTTACCTATTATCTTTAAAATAATGGTTATATACTCGGCAAAACCTGGCAGGTAAACGTTTACCTTTTTTTACTGATGTAACCCAATAATTATAAATGTTACAGCTGTTTCTTTTACGGGTTTCTAAACCACGATGTGATCTCTAGCTGGCTGCGATAGCAGGCTGGCGTATAACCATAATTTGAGGATACATGTATGCTCCGAACAGCTTACTTTAAGACAATAGCCGTTCTAGTTACCGCAATTCTGAGTTTTGCGATTGCTTTCCAAGCTCACGCGTTTACGAAGGGTGCGGATGTCAGTTGGCTAACCGAAATGGAGGCCAATGGTTACCGCTTTTACGACGATAACGGCACTGAACGCGATCTCTTTGAGATTCTAAAAGAACACGGTATGGACTCCATTCGTCTGCGGGTTTGGGTTAACCCAAACGGAGGCTGGAGCGGGATAAGCGATACCATTGCCAAAGCTCAGCGCGCCAAGGCTGCGGGAATGCGTATTTTAATCGACTTCCACTACAGCGACTCTTGGGCCGATCCAGGGCAGCAGACTAAGCCAGCGGCTTGGGCGAATTTGTCTATGGAAGATCTAATGTCACAAGTATGGTGGCATACACGCGATTCGCTTACGGCCATTAAAAACGCCGGTATTACCCCAGAGTGGGTACAGGTGGGTAATGAAACTAACAACGGCATGCTTTGGGACGATGGCCGGGCGTCGGTCAACATGCAAAATTACGCCTGGCTCACTAACAGCGGCTATGAGGCGGTAAAAGAGGTGTTCCCTAATGCTCAGGTTGTGGTGCACTTAGCGAACTGCCACGACAACGCCAACTTCCGTTGGATATTTGATGGCTTGACCAATAATGGTGGCAAATTCGATATTATTGGCGCTTCCTCGTACCCCATGCATTCTGGCCTAGATTGGCAAACAGCAAACAATAATTGCCTATCAAACCTCAACGATATGGTGTCGCGCTACGACCGTGACGTTATGGTTGTCGAGCTGGGTGTTCCCTGGGATCAGCCCGATGCACAAGACGTTGTTGCCGACGTTATCAGTAAAGTTCGTGCCGTAAATAATGGTCGTGGTCTGGGGGTGTTTTATTGGGAGCCTCAGGGGCAAAACTTTAGTGGTTATACCCTGGGCACCTGGAACCCCAACACCGGTCGCCCAACAGCGGCGCTGGATGCATTTCTTGAAGGTGCCAGTGGCGGTGGTGGCTCAGATTCCTCAGGCGGCACTGGCCTAAGTGAAGGCCGATACGCGATTATCTCTCGATTCAGCGGTAAAGCCCTTGATGTGGAAGGTAATAGCACTAGCGACGGAGCCAACCTGGTTCAGTGGAGTTATGGTGGAGGCGCTAACCAACAGTTTGATATTGCCAGTCTTGGTGATGGCACATTCTCTATTCGTCCCGCGCATAGCGGCAAGTCGTTAGATGTGTACGGCTTCAGTACCGAAAATGGGGGCGATATTCGTCAGTGGAGCTACCTTAACGGCGTTAATCAACGCTGGCGTATTGAAGCGGTGGAAGACGGCTATTACAAAATTGTGTCTGTACACAGTGGAAAAGCACTGGACGTATACGCTTGGGATTCTAACAATGGCGCCAATATCGCCCAGTGGGATGATCTTGGTGGCACTAACCAACAGTGGCAGTTCCGGCGTATCGACTAAATACGTCTAGGGGTGGGCCTCGTGCTCGCCCCTTTTTGTGTTACTTTCCAGAGCGGCCTAGTCAAAATGTTGTAGTTAACGTGTTCTTTTGTTCTTTCGTACTTTGGATCGGGTCTAAAACGCATAAAAACGGACTAAAAGGCTATTATTTCGACGTACTCTGGCGGTATCCGCGCTAGACTTAGGGCACACTTTTTCCCAATTCCAGCCCATGACCCAGGAGAGCGAAAGCTGCCCAACTAACCTGCACGAGTTCCCCTCATCGCATAGTCAGGGCACCAACCCCACACCCAAACTGCGTAAATTTCGCAGTCTGCAAATGATCGCGATCGCGATCGCGTGTGCCTGGCTTGTTGGCGGCAGTTTGTTCAGTAGTCAATTTATTGCTCATAAGCTCAATCAGCGATTACAAGCGAGTCAGCAACAGCTCGATAGCGAAGTGGGTTATTTGGTTCGTGTGTTTGAGCAGAACCTTCATCAGGCTGAACAGTTATCCAAAACCTTATCTTTTGACCGTTCACTTATTGAGTTTGCGCATGCCAGCAGACAGCGTAATGGCTATTTGGGCGCTATCGAGCGCAGCGAGCGTGTCCAACATTTAATGGAGGCGCCCGGTGTTGCAGAGGTTAATGATCTGTTTCGGCGGATGGTATTGCATATCGATGCTTACCAGGTATTTATGCTCGACTACTGGGGATACTGCGTTGGCTCAGGTCGCAGTGGAGAAAGCGACGATTGTATCGGTGCGCGCTACCATAATCGAGAGTATTTTCAGCTGGCCGCAAGTCAAGGGTCTGGCCGACAATTTGCCGTTGGGCGTTTACACGCGGTACCTTCCTTTTTCTTTTCAACAGCACTGCATGACAACGAGGAATTTGTCGGGGTGATAGTGGTGCGGCTGCTAACGAGCGATGCTATAGATTTCATTCATCCCAGCGCTTCAGTTGCGCTGGTTGGCGATGAAAACGGCATAGTGATCGGTAGTTCAGACCCCACATTACTGTTTCACCATGTGGGGCCTGCGTTGGCGCCAGTGCCACGAATTGGCGAATATCGGCGGTTATACAAGCAGCCCGATATGCGCATAATGGCGATCGAAATGACAGCAATCGAGAGGGGTAGTGTATCGATTTGGACGTGGCAGGGAAGGCGGCATTTAATTGGCCAAAATAGCGTAGCGCGTAATGATTACCACGTTTTTTTACTGCAGGATGTCGAAGAGGTATTCGAAACAGCCCACGGCCATTGGGGGTTTAGTATTACTGTTTTACTCGCGGGTATTTTACTTATCGTACTTGTTGAGCGAAGCCTCAACTTTAGTCAGTCACGTAAGGCACACCTGCGGGCATTGTCACTAGCAAACGAAAATCTATCACAGGTCTCCAATGAACTCTATGAGCTTACCGTCACCGATGCACTAACAGGAATCAGCAGTCGGCGTTATTTTGGTCAGCGCCTCGAGCAAGAAGTTGCGCGTGAATTACGCCGCCCACAGGATATGCCTCGCTCTTCCGAAAATTTTATGGGTTTAAGTCTTTTGTTGTTGGATATAGACAAGTTTAAAATCGTTAATGATACCTATGGCCATCCGGCCGGGGACGAAGCTATTCGTTCAATGGCAACTATCTGCGCCGATTTGGTTCGACCGAGTGACGTGGTTGCTCGTATGGGGGGGGAAGAGTTCGGCATACTGCTGTGTGATGTAACGCCGGAGCAAACAAAGCTTATAGCGGAACGTATTTTGAAAACCTGTGAAACAACTGAAATTAAATTTGAACATCACCGTTTTTCACAAACCTGCTCGATAGGTATTTCACGCTTGCAAAAAGGTCAGAGTGCTGATGGTTTGCTGTCTTCGGTCGATAAAGCCTTGTACGCGGCAAAGGATCAAGGGCGCAATCGTTATGTGTACAGCTGAACCATTAGCGAGCAAAAGAGAGAGTAGCCTTAGTGTAAAATCATGGTTGCCCTAAGCTAATATTTAACACCTTTTTCCGTTATAGTCCGCAAACAAATTGGGAATGAAAGCTTTATGTTTCAGTACACCCTGCAGGTACCATTGCAGCTAAGTCCTCATCAAGCCGTAATGAGAAAAACGGGTTTTTTATGCTTATGGTTAGCATGTTGCTTATTTGCATTCTACGGCAAGTATAGTGCAGCTAGCGACAAGGTTATGGTTGAATTTTTGGGTAAAATGCAGCCGGAACTGTATGAACAAGATGAGAAAGTGTTCTTTACTAGAGTAACCGAAAAGTTGGTTGAATCCTGTGCTATTGAAGAGCCCGTTAGCCAAATACCGAGCGTAGGTTATAAGGCTATCCGAGTACAGAGTGCTAAGGGGGTTTATGAAGTCCATTTTTTTTCCAACAGTATTCGTGCCTTAGGGGTTGAAGTTTATCGAAAAAGCCAGAGCGGCGTAACAGAGTTGTTGGGCTGCTCGAATGCGTACGCGATGCAATTAATAGCCCTATTAGAGAGTAAATCGGAGGCCGACGACATCAAGGCGCGTCAACTTAAGCTTTCCAGTTATGAGCCTAATTCATTAGGTTGGACATTCGACGATAATGATGTGGCCGGTGGCTACATGGATTTTAAAGTGTCGTTACGATACCCGCTTTTTAACAGTGGTCAATATTCTGAGCGGGCGTGGCTCCTGACTCCGTTTCTTGCTTTTACCGGTCGTTTTTCTCAATATATAGGTAGTGTTAAGTCATCACCTGTAATCGCAAAGCGTTTTAATCCCAAGTTATTTGTGCGCCATTGGTTGGGCAACGAAGATCACTATATTGATTTTGGTTATGCCCATGAATCTAACGGGCAGAGCGTGGAAAGTTTGACGCAGTTCCAGCAGCTACAAGAAGATCTTCAGGGAAGTGGTCAGTCTGCAGAGTTTGCCCGAAACTACATTAGTCGAGGTTGGGATTACGTCTCCCTCGACTGGAAGGCACCCCAGAAAAATGAAAAGCAAAATATTGCCTATTATATAAATCTTAAGCATTTTTTAGAAAATGGGTTATTGCAAACGGAAATAGAAGAATATAACGAGTGGGAATATGAGCCAGGCATTACCGGAAAGCAGCGCCGGGAGGTAGACGGCATTACCGCTTTATTTAAGTACCGTTACCACAAGCCCAGCAGAATAAATGTGTCCAAGCTAGCCCTGCTATATACAACGGGTATCAGTCAGCCATTTGCAAACCACAGTATACGCGGGGAAGCCACGTTTGATCTCGGCGGAATACCGCTAATGGTCTGGGCGTCTCATGGGTACAACTCAGACCTTGTCGACTACTATAAAAAAGTAAACAGTGTAGGTATAGCGCTGGAGCTGAATACATTTTAAGCGAATACAAGTAGTGCAGTAAGTACAACATGCGGAAAAGCAACGGTGGGGCGAGAGGCCTGTGCTAGGTACTCTTTAGTTAATCCGATTAAGCCTGGGCGATTGTTTTGGAAGCTCTGGTTAAACTGAAAGGGCGCACTGTCGTCGCTGACTATTTCTCCCGCTAGAACTTTCTCAAGAACGAGCAAGTGAGCTTCGGTTCTGGCTTGGTAGGTTTTCCAAATGGCGTCCTGAAGCCACAATACCGGCGCCAGGGCTATAATCGCCAAACTAATGTTGTCGTTTACCAAAATGAAAGCAGAAAGACCAATGGCAACAAGTTTTATGATCAGTGAGTAGCACTCAAATTTGTCGTGTTGCGATTGCAGGGCTAGCCATTCTTGTGAATAGTGCTGAAGCGACATGGTGTATCTCGATCTCAAAGGGGAAAGCGTATTTTTAAGTCGGCGCCGTGTGTATTGTATGTAGGCGTGATTATGGGTATTGGCGCATCTAACGTGAGCGCTTAGAAAGCGACGCTATGGTAACAAGGCTTTGCGCGTTTGTCTGGCTAATGTTGTGTAGGTCTCAAGGCATTGTTGTGTAGGTCTCAAGGCATTGTTGTGTAGGTCTCAAGGCATTGTTGTGTAGGTCTCAAGGCATTGTTGTGTGGTTCATGTCTATCCTTAATTCCGTTAGCAATAAGTTACTTTAATGCACGCGCGCTTTTTTCTTTGAGCGTATTCCGCAACAAACATACCTCGGGCATAGTGCCTACAGGAATTTTCAGGCATGCCCACCCGCTAGGTTGCCTGCACCGAAATTAAAAGGAAAAATCACTTATGAGTGCCGTTGGAACAATGAAAGCTATTGGTTACAGTAAATCCCTCCCAATCACAGATGTTGAGTCACTATCCGATATTAAGCTGCCTCAGCCTCTGGCAACAGGACGCGACTTGCTGGTAAAGGTGGCGGCGATTGCGGTAAATCCGGTGGACTACAAAATTCGACAGAATTTAGCGCCCAAAGAAGGAGAGCATAGGGTGCTGGGCTGGGATGCCGTTGGCGAGGTGATTGCCGCAGGTGCAGAAGTTACCCAATTCAGGCCTGGCGATGTGGTGTATTACGCTGGCGATCTTAACCGTCAGGGCAGTAATGCAGAATACCAATTGGTGAATGAGCGCTTGGTAGGCTTCAAACCTAAAAGCCTGACATACGCTGAAGCCGCAGCCTTGCCGCTTACGGCTATAACGGCCTGGGAGCTGTTGTTTGAGCATTTGGTCATTCAACAGCAATTACCTAGCTCAACAGACAGAACCACCGAGGTTATATTGGTTGTGGGCGCGGCTGGAGGCGTTGGCTCGATCTTGCTGCAACTGGCACATACGCTTACGGGTGCAACTATTATCGCCACAGCATCACGTGAAAGCTCGCAGGCATGGGTTAAAAAGCTTGGCGCAGACCACGTAATAGATCACCTACAGCCCCTTAAACCGCAAATAGAGGCGCTGGGTCTCGGCCCGGTAACGCACGTAGCCAGCCTTAATAGTACGGAATCTTATTTTGAGCAGTACATAGAGTTGTTGGCGCCGTTCGGCAAGATTGCACTCATCGACGACCCCAAATCTTTTAGCGCGCTGAATGTAATGCAGCTAAAACGTAAAAGCTTGTCGTTGCATATCGAGTTTATGTTCGCACGCTCTATGTTTAATGCGGCTGACATGGACGAGCAAAGCAAGTTACTTAATCGGGTGTCCGATTTGGTCGATCAGGGATATATAAAAACGACGGTGGGCAAAAATTTGGGCGTCATTAGTGCAAAAAATTTACGCGCAGCGCACAAAGAGCTGGAATCGGGTACGTCAATTGGCAAAATTGTTTTGGAAAACTTCTAACACAGCTCAAAACAAAGAAAATGTACCAAAGCTGTGACGGGCGCACAGGGTTAATCAGTACCTTCAGCCCAAGTAAATGACAAAAACGGCTGAATAGCCCTATTCTATAGTAAGGATTTTTGTAATGCTGCTCGATACTCCAATATGTGATTATGGCTGGATGGCTCCCAATTTCACGTTAAAAAATGCCGATGGTGAAAGCTATACCATGAGTGATTCCCTAGGCGATAAGGGATTGCTTATCGCGTTTATTTGTAATCACTGCCCCTACGTACAACGTATAGCCAAACGGTTAGCTAGCGATACAGCAGTGTTGATGGCAGAGGGCATAAATGTATTGGCGGTAATGTCTAACGACTATACATTAGTCGAAGCCGACTCCCCCGATAACATGAAGCTGTTTGCCCAGCAGTACGGTTTTAAATTTCCATACCTTATCGACGAAAATCAGCTTATTGGCAAGCAATACGGTGCGGTATGCACGCCCGATTTTTTTGGATTAAACCGCAAGGGTGAGCTGCAGTACCGTGGGCGACTAGACGATGCTGGAATGGGTGATTCTGGCGGTCGAGTACCTGAGCTTATGAGTGCAATGCGTTTAATTGCAAAAACCGGCGGCGGACCAGAAAAGCAGGTTGCCAGTATGGGGTGTTCGATAAAATGGCGGGATTAGTGTTTCGCCGGAACTACGCCTATTTTAGGTTGCTGAAGCAGAGGCTAAAATCCATTAATAGAGCATCCCTGCAGCCTTTGTATAAATAGAGCACACTGCAGGCAAGTATTGAACGTATTTAACCTGCGTCGTTATGAGTATCGTGGTCACTTTTAAAAGTGGTGACGGTTGCACCTAAATCATTGTGTGGATTTTGGCGGCCTTGAGCCTAGCGCACATAACGGTCTAAGTGCGCTAGGTATTATCCTGTGTAAACACCGCCAAGTACCTCTGCCGCTTTTATGCCTGTTCTGTGATGCTTTCGTTTGCGGCCTCTGCTCTTGGGCCAGAGCGGGGTAAATGAATGAGCTGAGCGGTTTGGGCGCGTGGCTTATTCTGCTTGGCGTCATTCTCTCGGTGACGTAGATGTGTAGAGTCAGAATTAACGCCTACGCATGCGGTATTCATGTAGAGCTCTATGGAGCGCGCAAATGTGATCAAAGAGCGAACCTGCGCAGCTGGCACATTTTCGAGTAGTTTTGAAATTACATCGTCTATATCGTTTTCTACCACTGTATTGTCAATATCCAATTTATTCATAACTCAGCCTTATTGAATGTTAAGCCAATGTTTCCGTTAAATTCTTAGCAATTTGCTTTGACTAGAGATTAATTCCGTTCTTTTTTCTGTCAATAGCCCCCCTCAAAATAGGCCGACGTCAGGTTTTGGACGGTAATGGCGCGCCAATCAGCTGCCATTACTGCCAAATTCGCCTAATAAATAGCGAAACAAGGCAAACAA
Source organism: Teredinibacter franksiae (assembly GCF_014218805.1). Classification (NCBI taxonomy): domain Bacteria; kingdom Pseudomonadati; phylum Pseudomonadota; class Gammaproteobacteria; order Cellvibrionales; family Cellvibrionaceae; genus Teredinibacter; species Teredinibacter franksiae. Next base: position 3,929,174 of record NZ_JACJUV010000001.1, read on the forward strand.
AAGCCGTTATTTAATGGGTTAAGGGATATCTGTCGGCGATTACAGAGAAAAACGGCGGAAAAAGAGCCAAAAATCGCTAGTGTCCGTTTTTCGACGCTGAATTTGACGCCAAAAAATTGATTTTTATACAAACATTTTTCTCTTTAAGATGGATATTGCGGTTACAGCGCAAAAAAACATCTTTAACCAGGAGAGAAAAATGATTAATCAAAAAGGTAATTCCATGCTTTCAGGCGCAGGTGCTTACTTACCAAAAACGGTTGTGTCTTCAGAAGAGCTGATGCGAGAGGCGAAATCAGATGCGATTGGGGTACGCTTTGAATTTTTAGAGCGCTCGACAGGCATCAAGGAGCGGCGCGTAGCACTTCAGGATGATAATTACGCCACACTTGCTTACAAGGCGTCTCGTAAAGCTATAGCAGACGCCGGTATAGAGCCTACCGATATTGATGGGGTAATTTATTGCGGGATTGATACCGAGTACCCCGAGCCCTCCACGGCTCACGAAATACAAGGAATGTTGGGGGCTCATAATGCGGCTTGCTTAGATATATCTAATGCATGTCTTGGTTTGCTTAACGGAGTCTCAATCGCAGACCTATATATAGGAAGCGGTGCAGCGGAGAATATACTCGTTTGCACAGGGGAGAAGCCCAGTGTTGTTACTTACGATGTAATTAAACAGTTAAAGGGCGATAGGTCGAAAGAAAATTTCCGGCGCCTGCTAGGTGCGTTCACTGTGGGTGATGCGGGTGGGGCGTTTGTTGTCACAAAGTCTGGAGGAGGCCCCAAGTTGGATGTGATGCGTTTCAAAACCAATTCAAGGCATGCCGACCTGTGTTACGCAAAGCAGCAAGATGGCTATATTGAATTCGAGATGAACATGGAAACTATTAGCAGGGCAATGATCGCTGAGCATGAAGAAATGATGCCGGGGACATATGCCTCTCTAGGTTGGGGTTCGGAGCAAATAGGCGCACTTTATTGTCATCAGGTTGGCGCGAGACCCCACAGGAAGATGGCGCAGATGGCTAGTGTGCCAATTAATAAGGCACCTATCACTTATGACTACTATGGTAATTTGACTAGCGCAACGTTTGCAGTAAACTACGATGCTAATAGACCAAAAAAGAATGATAAAATTCTTTTTCTAGGGGCCGGAAGCGGATTGAGCATCTGTCAGATAGGACTTGATTTCAGTGCAGTACCTCGTACTAGTTAGTGTATTAGCTTTAGCGCTTAAAATATTAGCCCTCTGGAACGTCAGAGGGCTGATACATAAGGCTTCGCCATTTGTTTATGTATTATCTTTTGCGTTTATTGCAATGAATATTTGCGAGTTGAGTGTTTTTCATGTAGTGAATAAAAATGGTGATGGGTTTGCGGCACTCATAATTTACTATGTGTTTGCACTGGTTGCGGCCTACGCTACGCTCGCGCTTGTACTATCTACAACTCCAATCGAAACAAAGTGGTGGTTATACCCTTTAGCGGCTGTTTTTATATTGGTAGAAATAGTGCTGCTAGTCCCTGGCGCAGGTATCGCTGGAGTTCAAAGTATTGGTTATTCTGTTACACGAGTTCCTGGGCCTCTCTATTTGGTTATTCAGCTAGGCCTACTTCTTCCGTTAGTCGGCTTGATTAGTGTCCTAGTGTATATGATGCTCGCGAGCAAGCAGCGCGAAGCTAAAACGCTTGCCAAAACATATATGTTTGCTTTCGCTCCAATGGCAGTGATTGGAATATTGGTTGTTTTGTTGATGGCACTAGGTTTAAAGGTGAACGCCTCGGGCTTTATTTCTGTTACCGTCTGCTTAACTATTTGGGTTCTATTTTTTGCAAGTACGGAAAAAAACCAATATGTGTTTCTTAGCTTTATCCCTAGAACACGTGAAAATAAGTCTGTTTATGCTATTGCGACCAACCTCGCTTGCCCAGAAAACGGTTTAAAGCAGGCATTGCTTGAGCTGGAGTCACGTATTATTGAAGAAACGTTGGCCAAAACCTCGGGCAATATTACGCATGCTTCAGAAATACTGGGCATTGGTAGAAGTACCCTGAGTCAGAAGGTGACTAAGTTTGGCATCAGTGCTGGCGCTAAAAGCTAACTAGTGTCGCTTAAGTTTTTGGGGTGCAAAGCCCTGTTAGTTTATTTGTGGTTATTCTGTTCTTCGTTGATCCCCGCAAAAAGCATCCATAGTGGAATGCCTTGCCCCGAAAAGTAATTTACCTAATCTACATCCGGAATTTCGCTCTCCGTGAGCCCAAGGGGCTGCCTGCGACAATCCGTCACTATGCCCGTGCGCCTGGCTTCTATAAAGTCGCCCTAAAATAATAATGGGGACGATTCGCAGTGAGATTCAACAGTTTTTTATTGGCTATCTTTGCTTTTAGTCTGGCTCAGGCGGAAGAGCCGACACAAATTGCCGCGCAAAATACTCACATGGAAGAGCTGAATGTTTGGGGTAAGGCGCAAGATTCCGCTAGCGCGGGCTATACAAGTCCCAACTCTCTGCTGACACAGGAGGACATGCAGGCGATTAACGTGGCCACCACCGAAGACCTGGTGAAATACGAGCCCAGTATTGTGATTCGCCGGCGTTATATCGGTGATTCAAATGGTACTTTGGGTTTGCGTGGCTCAAATATGTTCGCCACTTCTCGCTCAATGGTATTCGCTGACGGCGTACCGCTGCACTATTTATTGCAGTCACGCTGGAACGGTGCGCCGCGCTGGACGATGGTCAGTGCTAGCGAAATTGCCCAAGTAGAAATTCTGTACGGGCCTTTTTCGGCCGAATTCAGCGGTAACTCAATGGGTGGGGTGGTGCTGATCGAAACCGCTATACCCGAAAAAAGAGAATTGCACATCGATCTCGACTACTTCAATCAGAGCTTTTCGGACTACGGCTTTGACGATAACGTTGCTGGAAATAAGGCATTTATTTCTGTTGCTGACAAAATAGGTGATACCAGTCTTTATCTCTCGTACAACCGTTTGCGAAACAGCAGCCAGCCCCAGAGTTACTACTACGATAATCGCGAACCAACAGATACCGCTAAGCCTGTTCAAGGCGCTATAGCGGGCAAAGATATTTACGGCAACGAAGTGCTCTACTTTGGTGATACAGGGGTGGAAAAAGTCAGTGCCGATAATATTAAATTTAGACTCGGTCACGACTTTGCCAACTGGAGTGGCTTGCTGAATATTGCTTTTGAGGACCGGAATACTTCGCGTAATCAAGCTAATAGCTATTTAACAGATAGCCAAGGCAGCCCCGTTTGGGGTGGCAGCGTGGTGCAAGATGATGTGGGTATAAATATTCGCAACAGTCGTTTGAGCGCAAGGGACCTAGATCGCCAGAGCCTCTCACTCGGGTTGCGCATAAGGGGTAATCTTAGCGAAGCGGTGAGTGTTGAAGGTAATATCAGTGATTTTCGTATACTTAAAGATATTACTTACGTAAGTGCAGTCAACCCGGCGGCAAGTGATTTTACGGGTAATGGTCAAGCCACCGATTTTGATGACACCGGTTGGCAAACCTTTGACGTAAAGTTGAATGCGCAGCTTGGGGAGGGGGTAGCGCTAGTTACGGGCGGGCGATACGAGCGCTATCGTTTACATCTGTCGGTATTTGAATCCGATCGGTGGCACAGTGGTGAGAATAACGGCTATAGCAGCCGCAGTGGTGGCGAAGCAGAAATTGGTGCGCTGTTCAGTCAGCTGAATTGGGATATCAATGCCCAGTGGCGTGCGGCCATAGGTTTGCGTTACGAAGATTGGCGCAGTCATAGCGGTTACTACAGCGATAATGATGAAAGCACTCCAGAGTTCGATTTGGTTGATGTGCCCAGTACCGAGCACAGTAAATTCTCACCCAAGTTCAGTTTGGCCTATCAGCCTAATGAAAGCTGGTTGTTCCGTTATTCCTATGGCCAGGCTTACCGTTTCCCTATCGTGGAGGAGCTATTCAGCCAATACCAGGCCTATAATTCTGTCAGCGAGGCCAACCCGGTACTAAAGCCTGAAGACGGTAAACACCACAATCTGATGTTAGAGCGCAGCATCGAAGGCGGCTACCTGCGGGTAAATGTGTTTCAGGAGAGTATTCGTGATGTGATTGAATCGCAGTCTACGATTTTGCCCGGTGGCGGGACGGTTCGAACCTTCTCTGCCATTGATCAAGTGGATACTAGCGGTGTTGAATTTATTGTTAATCAGCATGGCTTTATGCGCGACGCACTTGATATACGCTTTAATCTCAGCTACCTCGATTCTACCATTGTCGATAACAGCACCGCCGAAGGCGAAAATCCGGCAGCAACTATTGAGGGAAATGACTATCCGCGTATGCCCCACTGGCGTAGCAATGTAATGGCCACTTATCATCTAGCAGACGATTGGAGTGCAAGTGCGAATGTGCAGTATGCATCAAACAGTTTTGGTCGGCCCGACAACCTGGATACCGAAAATAATGTAATGGGCGCACAGGATGGCTATACACGCATCGGTGTGCGCACTGCATATGCGGTAACAAAGAGCCTTAAATGGGCATTGGGTGTTGACAACATAACTAACGAAATTGCTTATGTTGCGCACCCTTGGCCTGGGCGAACGGTGTATATGAGTTTGAGTTATCAGCGATGAATACCAACGTAAAATCATTGTATCGAACACTTTGGCGTTGGCATTTTTACGCCGGTCTCTACTGTATTCCATTTATTATTTTGTTGTCGCTAACGGGCATGGCCTACCTGTTCAAGCCCTATTATGAACACTGGCAAGAGCAGTCGCTGCACGGCCGTGAAATACTCGCTGAGCGCGCGTCACCAAATGAACAGATCGACGCGGCAATTGCGGTTGTCGGTGGTGGCCGATTTGTGAGTTATCGTTTACCGAGTGCTGACCACGAAGCGGTAATGATACGTATTGAAAACGGTGAGCACTGGTTGGTGTATATCGACCCTTACACGCTAGAACTTCTCGAAATACGTAGACAGAATTCGGGGCTGATGGCGTTGGTAAAAAAAATACACGGTGAACTTCTTGCTGGCAAGGTTGGCTCTATTCTTGTTGAGCTGGCAGCTTGCTGGGCTATTCTGCTGGTGGTCAGTGGGCTCTACCTTTGGTGGCCTCGCGAGCGGCGATTACGCGGGGTGCTATGGCCGCGCTTTGGTTCGGGAAAACGCTTGTTTTGGCGAGATTTACACGCAGTAACAGGTTTTTGGATTTCTGCATTCGTATTGTTTTTATTGGTTAGTGGTTTACCTTGGACCTCGGTATGGGGAGGTGTTTTTAAAGACCTACGTAAACTAGCTGACGCGCCGCCACAACAACAAAGCTGGCAAACCGGCTCCGGCCCTTCGTGGCAGAGCCCGCCTGTGGAAAATTACGCGCTTAACGAAGCAATATTGTCTACCGTTAAAAACCAGAAGCTTGCTAGCCCCGTTTTTTTAAGTGTGGCAAATGAACAAAGCCAGTTGTGGAAAGCCAGTTCACAAACCCAAAATCGCCCGTTACGAGCAGACCTTTGGGTAGAGGCCAGTGGCCACTTGAGTAAGCGTAAAAGTTTTAGCGAAAAAGCACTGCTAGACCGTATTGTAGGTGTTGGTATTGCCGCACACGAAGGCCAGTTGTTTGGGGTTGCGAATCTTATTTTAGGTTTGCTTACCGGTACGGGTTTAATCGTATTGTGTGTGAGTGGCAGCGTTCTTTGGTGGCGTCGTCGCCCTCGCGGAGAGCTTGGTGCTCCGCCTGTGCTCTCGGGTTCTAAACGTCTTGGGCTTTGGGTTATTTTATTTACTCTCGCATTGCTACTGCCAGTATTGGCTGCTTCACTTATAGCATTACTTATATTGGAATGGGGGCTGCTGCGAAGAATAGAAGCCAGCCGACGCTGGCTGGGTTTGGTGTGACAGGCACTCGCTGGGCAATAGCGAAGGGGTTCAGCTTAATTTTATAGGCATATTACAGGACATCTCTTTTAATGGCTTTTGTCCTCTGGCTTTGGGTACGGCTTATGTGCAAGTAAAATATGCAGATGGGCGTATGGCCTAGTGAAAAATGTAACGTCGTGCATGAATCGCACTTAAAGCCCCACAGGGTGCAGAAAAGCTAAAATCAATTGGTAAAGGTGTCTGATTCTTGCGTGTAGCAGTTTAAAGTACCCACAAGCTAATCCGAGGTTTCTTGGCTTTCGCCGTTCATGGCAATAATTTTTGCAACGATATCATTCATGTTTTTTGCGACAATGTCTGGTTTTCGGTAACAGGCATGATAGGGCGCGCCTGACCGGTCCAAATAGGCCGCCTTCATCCCCGCACATAAAGCACCATGGGTATCCCAGTCGTGAGTTGCCACTAGGCGTAAGTCCTGTATGGGTTGGCGAAGGTGGTGTGCAACAAACGAATACGCCTCGGTAGCTGGTTTAAAACTGCCGGTATCTTCAACCGAAATAAGTTGATCGAAATTATTCGTTAACCCGGCGTTATCGATCTGCTTGCCCATGAGTTCAGTTGACGAGTTCGAGAATGCCACCGTTCTGTAACCTGCCAACCGAAGTTTATTTAAAGAAGGTTTAATATCCTTGTGGGGCGGTAAGTTAGCGAAATTATTTAGAATTTCGTGTTGCGTGTCATCGGAAAGCAAAATACCCCGGCGAGCCGCGAGGGTGTGCAACATGATGCCGGCTACAGTTGCGAAGCGAGTTTTTACGTGGGTTAGTGCGCAAACGGTCGTTGAGTGCAACAACATCGAAAACCATGTGGCTGCGGCTGACTCTTCTCCAAATACAGCCTTGAATATGGGCTTTAGTGTGCCAATATCAAGCACGGTTTCGTTAACGTCAAAGAGCACGGTGTTTCGCGACATGGGCACTATTCCTATTTTTTTCCTGCTAGGTAGATAGCTCATAGATTACTGATCCGTTCGGATTAGATCCACACGTTAATAAATAATGGGTACATTAGAATATTGGCACTTATGGTGAGGCGCCGCGAAATTACTCGGACTTTCTGTGGGAGCAGCAGCCTTCTGTATCGGCATCTTGGTATCAAACATTTAAAGTGGGCGCCAAAAACAGCTTAGTAAGATAATGCCAAGTACTGCGTTGCTGCGGTGTATTCAACGCTTTGTCGATAAGCATTAAAAGGTTAAATGAAAACCAATTAAAGAATTTCGATGACAAAAAATTAATTACCCTAGTGGGTAATTATAAATCGTGCTAGTTTTAGTCCTACTATATAAAGCCAAAATAACATAATAGTATTTTCCTTAGGGGCGTGATATGGCAAAAAATAAACGAAGGTTTCTGTGGTTGTCGCTGATTGTTTTTGTTGTCTCATGTGATACAAATACGGCTGACGTTAAAACAAGCGTTCGAATGACTAATGCGGAAGTAACACCCCATGCTCATTCTGAGAATAACCTTCTTACCAATAATGCGAGGGAAAAAAATCTAGCCCAGTATGCCCCATCGCTACCGTCTGCTATACAGTTTGGTATAAACGGCGTATTACCCTTAAGTGTTAATGTTCCATCCTCTATTACTCCCGAGCAGGCACGGCCTTGGTTTGATGTTTTTTCCTGGCAATCTTTTTTAGCCATGCAGTGGCCGTCGTTACTTAGCAACCGTGGTGAGCCAGTAAGTCCGCTGGACCCCAGCACGCTTATCAATCCGCCTGCGGGATCAACACCGGTGTTCAGTTCCTACAAAGAAGCGTTTGAGTTGTTTGGCCAGGGTGATTCCACGCCTACGCCTTGGAGTTCTTACGATGTGCCTGTTTCACCCTGTCCAGAAAGTGCCAGTGATTCTACCGATCACGCAGGTAATAAAACGTTTGTAATGGTTGGTAAAAGTGGCACGTTATTAGACGAAATTAACGAAGCCTTTTCGTTTCCATTGGTGGATCAAAACAGCAACTACACCTGGAGTGAGGTGCGGTTTAATGAGGCGATGTATAACTTCATATTAATGAATAAATTCTACCTTGCCGTTAATTTAGCTGCTGGGCAGCCCATTGATATGCCAGAGAGCGCCGATCCGTCTACCGAGGGTGCATTAATGGTGAAGGCGACATGGCGAGTAATGACCGCCAAAGATGATTTAACGCGTTACCAAACCGTGCAGGCGCAAATTCTTAATCCTGCAGCCGATGCCTGTATTCCCGCCACGATGGGGTTGGTGGGTATGCACATTGTGCAAAAGCTTAAACAATTTCCACAGTGGATATGGTCTAGCTTTGAGCAGGTGGATAATTTGGCGCCGGGCCATGGCGCGGCCCCTGGAACTACAGCTTCATTTAACAATTCAGGAAAGCCCAATTCTGCCAATGGTTGGGATTATCATCCGGCATTAGTGCCGCCGTTGTTAAGTCCCGATCAACTTAAGCCTGTGCAGGTCAGCCGCGTTAATGAAATTCCTACGACACCTGCAGGAGCATCCACGGTTGATATTAATAGGCTTTATCAAAGCTTGTTGGTACAACTAGCGCAGCCGTCACCGCTGGCGTACTACCAATTAATTATCACCCAATGGCCCACTAACCCAGAAGATTTTCGGGTTAAAGGAACGGGCTGTGCAACGCTGCAGGGATGCGCGCAATACCCTGCAGACAGCGGCCAGCCTTTTCCCGTTGATGGTGCAACAAATACGGTTATGGAAACCTATGTTCAAACACCGACAGACGGTGCACCCTTGGGCGGAAATAGCTGTATGAGCTGCCATTACGACGCCGGTAAATCGGATTACAGTTGGGTATTACAAAATCGTGCCCACTAAACGGAAGTTGTTTTTTCTGGGTTAATTTAAAACTATTACAAACAAAGAGTAGAGCACACTATGGCTCAAGAAAATGACTGGTGGACGTTTCACGGTGACTTAGGGCGTACCGGCAATATTCCAGGTTCGAAAATAACGGCAGCTAATGTGAATACGCTCAAAAAAACAGCGGCCCTACAGTTGGGCGGCCCCATATTATCAACCCCGGCTATTGCCGGTGGTTATGTGTATGTGGGTACCGCCAATAGTGTAACCCCGCAAGCAGGTAATAGTACCGATGATGGCGGTTATCTCCATAAAATAGCGCTAAGCAGTGGAGAGATTACCCATACTTTTTTTTGGCCAACCGATGCGGATGAAGGCGATACCCATGGCTTTTGCGGAATGGGTTGTACACCTGCAGTTGTCGATGGTTTTGTTTACTTCAGTGCCTTTAATGGCTGTGTATATTGTTTGAATGCCGACGATTTAACTCAGGTGTGGGTGGTGAACTTGCGTAATACCGACAGCGCACACAATCAACCTATTAATAACGATAATGGCGAATCTCCCAAAGCCGAAGGTTGGTCGTCACCGCTCGTAGTGAATGGGCGGATATATGTGGGGATAGGTGAGGGGGAAAATCCAAACCTGTATGCTTTTATTTTTTGCTTAGATAGTGCAACGGGAAATGTTGTTTGGGTTTATTGCACTAACCAGTATGAAGGCAGTCAGCCAAATCCGGTTAATCAATTGCCGCGCGCGGTAGTGCCGAGTGGAGTGCCCTCTGGCTACACAATTTTCGAGGGCGCACCTGTTACACTTGGGTGCTCCGTGTGGACAGCCATTTCTTACGATGAAGATTTAAAACGAATTTACGCCACTACCGGCAACCCCACACCTATCGATAATGGTTTGCCCGCAGTGGGTTGGTCTTACGGCATATTGTCGTTAGATGCTATTACTGGTGAGTACCGAGGTTTTTATCAGGCAGACGCCAAAAGTAGCTACCGCCCCTCCGATATTGATGTGGATTTTGGCGCGGCTCCGGTTGTGTTTACCCGCAACGGCCAAAAGGTGGTTGCGGCGGCCTGTAAAAATGGAGCACTGTTTATCGTAGATGCCGATACTATGGAGCCGGTCGTTGGTTATCGCCAATTATTGCCCTACATGAACAATGGCGATCAAATTCCAACGGTAGATCCTCACGGCCCCGATACGGCTACCAACCCCAATCCGGTAATTTCTAACGAAGAATCGAATAAGCATCCGGCAGAAAATTTTTATGGCACCTACTCAACACCAGCCATTCACCCGGGTACGCAAAGAATATTCGTTGGCGTAGGGGGCAATAATTACCACTACGTTGCGCCCGGCATCGACTACAAGACTACCCCCTTTATGCGTGCGCTCGATTGGAACACATTAGATGACGCGTGGGAACTCAGTAACGAAGACCCTAAACGCTACGTAAAACCCTCGCCCCCCATGTATCAAACTGTTGCGGAATCGGGTTTATCATCTCCTGCGGTTGTGAATGATGTGGTTTTTTGTTCCACTTCAAAAATTGCCTTATATGCGTTTAGTGTTGCGGATGGTACACCGTTGTGGTCTACCGATATTGGTGACCAAACCGGTGGCTTTAACGGCGGTTATGGTTACTGCCTAGGTCCGGCTGTATCAGGGGATTACGTGGTGGTCGGCAGCCTTATTTATGGCAGCGACGGTGGGATATTACAAATATTTCAGCTGGATGGAGGGAAATAAAAATGGAACTCTTCACACTAAAAATACTAGTGATGGGTATTCTGTTAGGGCTAGATAATTTTTTCGTATCCGCAGGCTTGGGGGAGCTATCGCTTTCGAAAAAAAAGAAAGTAACTTTAATGGCGTTATATTTTGTTGCGGAAGTGTGTCTGCCCTTGGTGGGACTAGTGGCCGCCGAGCGCCTTGTTGCGTTTGCGCCGCTTATCGAAGCTATTGAAATATTGGGTCTCACTATAGCCGTATTGTTGGTGCTGTTCGTCGTACGTTACAGTAGGTTTTTCAGCCGTTTGGCTACCTCAAAATCAAATCATGTTTATCTAATCTATTTTTTACCGTTCCTGTTAGGGCTGGATAACTTGTTGGCGGGCGCTGCTTTCTATGCCTCTGGTATTATGGTTTTGGTCATGGGCGCCATTTCTGTTATTACCTGCGGAGTGGGTTTGGTTCTTGGTGAATGGATAAAAACACATACCTTCATGGCCAATAAAAAGCCTGGCCTGCTGAGCGCGTTTTGTTTGGCGGGCGTAGCGTTGGTCGTAATTATTGGCGAGTTAGCCTAAGGAATACACTATGGCTCTTAGCTTTGCAACAGACATAAAACCCATATTTCAACAGTATCAAGAGCGTATGATGTGGCGATTCGACTTAACGGATTACAAAGCGGTTTCTGGAAACGCTAAGTTGATTCAAAGCCTGATTAACCCATCTACCGACAATTCCGGGGAGGTTCAGCCACCGCAAATGCCACCGGCTAATTTCCCGCCTTTAAGTGGCGATTTTCTTGCCACCTACAATGAATGGGTTTCTGCGGGGTGCCCGGCTTAATGTCAGTAAACAATGAGATCCTTGCGCGGTCTGCCGGGCTGCCCGGTTCGGCGCAGTTGGTCGTGGTAAGCGACTTAAATATTCCAACAAGCATTGTATTTGATTCCAGCGGTAGGCTTTATGTAGCAGAGAGCGGCTTAGCTTTTGGCTCTGCTCCCACTGGAGGTCGAGTATTTCAGATATTAGAAAATGGTACACGCCGCTGTATTGTTGAAAACCTACGCCCACCGGTGAACGGGCTTTCCGTATACGAAAATGACCTGTATATATCGGAAGGTGGTAACCCAGGCCGAATCTCTGTCGTAGATATAAATACTCTTCAGCGTGAAACTGTAATTGATAACCTGCCCGGTGGTGGAAATTACCACACCAATATGGCGATTATGGGCGATGATGGTTGGCTCTACTTTGGTCAGGGAGCTTTAACCAACAGTGGTGTCGTTGGGCCCGATAGCGCAATGATGCCGTGGCTAAAAGAAGTGCGCCATCCTTGTGATATACCCGGTTGTGACATTTCGCTTAGTGGTTGGAATGGCCGCTCCGAAAATGAAGAGGTGAGCACTGGCGCGTTCCAGGAATACGGTATTGAAGGTAGGGCAGGGCAGACCATTAAAGGTGCGTTACCCTGCACCGCCGCAATTATGCGTTGCCGGCCAGATGGTTCGGCGTTAGAGCTGGTCGCTTGGGGTTTACGCAATCCGTATGGGATAAGTTTTAATCGCCAGGGCGATCTTATTGCGATAGATATTGGCATTAATGACCGTGGAAGCCGGCCCATTGGGAATGTGCCAGATTGTCTTTATCAGGTAAAACAAAAGCAGTGGTATGGCTGGCCAGACTTTGCGGCGGGCATACCGGTAACAGCGAAAGACTATAAGCCTCAGCGCGGACCACTTGCGGGGCAAACGCCCAGTTTTTTACTGGGTAACCACGAACAATTAGGTGCGCCCGCAAAACCCCTGCATACATTTGTAAAGCACGCTGCACCAACCAAATTCTGTTTTGAACCGAACGCTAATCGCATTGTGTTGGCGATGTTTGGCGATAAACTTCCTGTAACGGGGCCGCCTGGCCCGCGTGCTGGTCGATGTGTGGGGCGGTTAGATATGGCAACCGGCAAAAAAGAAATATTGCTCGGTCATACGTTTAGTCGGCCCATCGATGTGTGCTTTGGGCCAGATAACAGCTTGTATGTTTTAGATTTCGGTCACTACGAAATGCGCTCTCCCGCAGAGCTAGATACAACGGCTGGAAGCGGTGTGTTGTATAAAATTGAAGCGCCAGTATTTGGTGATCAAGCAGAAGAGTTATTTTAGTTAAGCGCCCACTTGAAAGCCATAGTCTTAAATTAAGATACTGGAGTTAAGGTTTTTCTTTCCGGTTCCTTCGTTAAAAAATACAACGGCTTTTATCTCAAGCGACTCAGGCATTATGGGAACCTGATTCGCCTCAATTAATAGCGGGCCCTATGGCGAATGCTTTTTAATTTGCCTTCACGAGCCCTCTATGAATCGCACACAAGGTCGCACAAAGGCTAAAATCAATTGTTAGGCGTGCCCTTCAGTCGCTCAGGAAATGCGTCTGGATTGTCGATGGCCGTAGTTTGGCGGTCGAGTATGCCGATATCTAGCACGGGGGACGCATCAATATGTTGCGCATCCATCATTTGGGCTATGCGCTGCAGTGAAGAAATTATCATAGTTTTTTCCCACTGTTGTAAATCGCCGAATTGACGGGTGAAATGTTCCTGCAATGGAATGGGCGCTTCTTTTAGTGTCTCTGCTGCTTGGTCGGTAAGATAGGCGTGCACTTTTCGTTTGTCTTCTTTTGACCGCACTCGATACACGAGTTCACGCTTTTCCAGCCGGTCGAGTATGGTGGTAACCGTGGCTTGGCTTAGGCTAATTTCATTGGCAAGCTCGCCAATGGTCACTTCGCCTTTGTCTCGAATGGTTTGTAGCAGCAGAATTTGAGGTGCTGTAAGCCCCGTGGTTTTAGCCAAGTGTTTGGAATGCAAGTCAGTGGCTCTAATAACGCGTCTCAGAGCAACCAAAACTTCTTCAATACTAGTCAAAAGCGATTCCCGGTGTAGTGATCTAAAAAGTGGATCATATATTGGACTAATTGGAGTTCTAAACAAACTATTTGTTTCAATACTGCCGCTATGCCTATAACGGCTCATATCGGCAATCCTCGTCCACAGTGCCATAGCCTTAGCTTGTTATATTGGGTGCTGCGCGGGTGTCGGCTTTCTCACGTTGATCTACTGCCCTGTAACACCTCTACTTCTTATGCTCAGCGGCAGGCTGAGTCATCATATTTCCTAGAAACCGCCGCTACATATTGTGATTGTTAGCTACAGCATGGAGATAAAGTATTCTTTAGTGTACTATGTTTAGTGTTCAAAATATTATCCTGGCAGTATCAAAGCAATTTTTTACTAAAAATCGTAAAAAACACCATTTCTTATGCCCTAATTATTCTTAGAGAACTAATTAATATGTCTATTTGTGGGGGATTCTTTGCCTTCTTCTCAAAATATTGACCTTAGAGTACCGGTACTCGAGGACGGTATCGCCGTATTCCGGTTGATTCAGCGTTGCCCACCGCTCGATACCAACTCCAGTTATTGTAATTTTCTTCAGTGCGGGCATTTTTTTAACACGTCTGTTGCGGCGCACCTAGACGGGAACCTAGTAGGGTTCACATCGGGGTACATAGTGCCAGAGCGTCTAGATACCCTGTTTATCTGGCAAGTAGCCATAGACCAGCCCGCGCGCGGGCTCGGGCTTTCCTCTCAGATGTTAAAGCACATACTGCATCGCCCTGAGTGTGGCGGTATTAGCTTTATAGAAACAACCATTACACAAGACAACAAGCCCTCCTGGGGCCTGTTTAAAAGCCTGGCGAAAAAGTTGGGTGCAAATATTCAGTCCGCAACATGGCTGGACAAACAAGTACATTTTGACAACCAGCATGACTCAGAATTGTTGGTTCGTATTGGCCCTTTTAATCTCGCTCAAACAAGAGACTTACCATGAAAATTTTTGATGAAATCGAATCGGAAGTGCAAAGCTATGCCCGCGCATTCCCGCGTGTTTTTAATCGTGCTCAAGGTGAGTTTATGTGGGATGAAGACGGGCAGCAGTATTTAGACTTTCTTGCCGGTGCGGGAACCTTAAATTACGGCCATAACAACCCGTTATTTAAGCAGGCGTTAATAAAATATATTGAAAACGATGGTATTACTCACGGTTTAGATCTGCACACCAAGGCTAAGGGCGAGTTCTTACAGGCCTTTAACGACAATATCCTCAAGCCTCGTAGCATGGAATATGTTGTACAGTTTACCGGGCCAACCGGAACCAACGCTGTTGAAGCGGCCATGAAAATTGCACGCAACGTCACCGGGCAGCAGAACATTGTTACCTTCACCAATGGTTTTCATGGGGTCAGTCTCGGTTCTCTGGCGGCAACAGGGAACTCTCACCACAGGGATGCCGCTGGCGTTAGCTTAACCGGTACCCACCGTATGCCATACGACGGGTATTTGGGCGACAGTATCGACACCACGGAATACCTCGACAAAGTACTTTCCGATTCAAGTAGTGGCATTAATTCCCCTGCGGCCGTCATTGTGGAAACCGTGCAAGGCGAAGGCGGTATTAATGTGGCCAGCATCGAATGGCTGCAAAACCTTCAGACGGTATGCCGAAAGCATAAAATCCTATTGATTGTTGATGATATTCAGGCCGGCTGCGGTCGTACGGGAGACTATTTCAGTTTTGAAGAAGCGGGTATCGAACCCGATATCATAACCTTGTCTAAATCACTTGGTGGCTACGGTTTACCCTTTGCCGTGGTGCTAATGAAGCCAGAGTTGGACCAATGGAAGCCCGGCGAGCACAACGGTACTTTTCGGGGTAACAACCTCGCCTTTGTTACGGCAAAAGCGGCAATCGAACAATATTGGGCGAACGATTCCTTTTCGGAGGAGGTTAAGCGCAAAGGGCGCTATGTTTCCGAGCGCCTTGAAGCCATTGTTGGTAAGTATGGCGAAGGTAACTTCACCGCTAAGGGGCGCGGCATGTTTCAAGGTATTAATTGCGTTAACGGAGAAATAGCTGGGCAAATTACCCGTAGCGCGTTTAAGAAAGGTTTGATTATAGAAACCAGCGGCGCCGATGATCACGTGGTTAAATTTTTGTGTCCTTTAGTGGTTACCGATGAAAACCTGAAAAAAGGTATTGATATCGTCGAGGAAGCTATTCGAATGGTGTGTGCCAAAGAAGATATTCCTGAAGAGTGTGTCTATTTCGAAGCCAGCTAGGCCCTTAGTGGGCATAGAATCCGCGCTTTAGTGCTACTGTATGCCGGGTGAAAGGCACGTTTCGGGCAGTTTATTGTGGCCAGCGAATAAGTTAAACTCAACCATAAAAGTAAAAAACAGGGGGGTGGCTTCGCTATTAGAGCGGGCGGCCACACCCTGTTTTTCGACGTATAGAACCCTTAAAAAAACAGAGAAATTGTAACAGTAAGGCAATGTGATGATCGTTCGTAATTTATCCGATGCAAACCAAACTAAGCGAAGAATAGTGTCCCCTGATGGTAATTGGGAAAGCACGCGTTTGCTTCTTAAAGAAGATCAAATGGGCTTCTCTTTTCACATCACGACCATATACGAAGGCGCTGATTTTCAAATGCATTATCAGAACCATCTAGAGTCGGTGTACTGTATTGCTGGGGAAGGCGAAGTAGAAACATTGGCGGATGGGAAAAAATACCCCATTAATCCGGGGACAGTTTACATTTTGGATAAGCATGACAAGCACATCCTGCGTGCCCATAAAGAAATGACCATGGCTTGTGTTTTTAATCCGCCGCTTAACGGCAAAGAAACTCATAATGCAGAAGGCGCTTACGCGTTAGAGGCCGAGGGCATAGCGGAGTAAAATCCCTTTTACTTTTGAGCGCTATAATTATAATCACATTTTCGTTCAATTAACGACTGCTCACCACCCGCCAGCACAGCCGGGTGGTTTCGCATATTGGAACCCCCTTATGGTCTATTCGTTCGTTGGTTTTTTACTGTGTTTTACCTGTATTGGCTTGGCGTCTCTATGGCGTAGCCGAGGCACAAAGGAAGATTACTACCTTGCCAGCGGTAATGTACACCCCTGGTTAGTTGGGTTGTCGGCGGTTGCTACGAACAATAGTGGCTACATGTTTATTGGTGTTATCGGTTATACCTACGCAACGGGCTTGGCTTCCATCTGGCTTATGGTTGGTTGGATTACCGGCGATTTTGTGGCATCACTGTTTGTTCACAACCGTTTGCGCCAAGCAACCGAGAGAAGCGGTGAAATCAGTTATGCCGGTGTGCTCAGTCATTGGTATGGGCAAAATTTTACGGCGCTTCAGCGTTTAATTGGTTTAGTCTCTCTGCTTTTACTATTGACCTATGCCGCTGCGCAGTTAGTCGCAGGCGGTAAAGCCTTGCATGTGCTTTTGGGTTGGCCGCTATGGGCTGGCTCGGTTGCGGGGGCCATTCTGGTCAGCCTTTATTGTTATGCTGGTGGTATTCGCGCATCCATATGGACCGATGCGGCCCAATCTATTGTTATGATTATTGCTATGGGCATGCTGTTAGTTGTGGCGGTAGTCAATTTGGGCGGTGCGTCCAGCGCGATCGAACAAATGCACGCGGTAGAAGGATTTATGGACTGGCTGCCAAAAGATCTGGTATTACCTGGGTGGCTTGGCGGCGGGTTGTTTATTTTGAGTTGGTTGTTTGCTGGATTCTCGGTAATAGGGCAGCCCCATATTATGGTGCGCTTTATGGCCTTAAACGACTCGTCAAATATGCGTCAGGCAAAATTATGGTACTACCTATGGTTTTCGGTTTTTTACTGCATGGCTACAGGTGTAGGCCTGCTTGCACGCATTTATTTGTCAGATACAGGGGCGTTTGATGCAGAGTTGGCTTTACCCACCATGGCTCTGGAGTTACTGCCTCCCGTTTTTGTCGGCTTAATACTTGCTGGTATTTTTGCTGCAACGATGTCCACCGCCGATTCGCTTGTGCTCAACTGCTCGGCAGCGATTACCCACGATATACTGCCCCATAATATTGAGCGCACCCGGTTGCTAAAACTTACCACGTTATTGATTACCGGCGTGGCTCTCTTGCTGGCACTCTCAAACAATCAAAGCGTATTTAGTATGGTCATTATGGCCTGGTCGGGCTTGGCCAGCGCCTTCGCGCCACTGCTGTTATTTCTATGTTTGGGGAAGCGGCCTTCGCAAATGGCAAGCATCGTCGCCATAATTACGGGTTTTGCTGTTGCGCTTTCGTGGCGGCTGCTCGGTTTGCATGGAATGGTGTATGAGGGCTTACCAGGCATTGTAGTGGGTACAAGTGTTCTGTATTTGTATCCTTTGTTAGTGAGGGGTAGCATAAAATCTTAGCAATTTTTTTGCGCTTCGGCAGTTTTAAAGGCTTGATGGAGTGGTCCGCAAGTAAACGCTGGAGTTCGATATTATCGCTTACTTCAGTTATTTGGCTGCGGAGCCTTTTCGAGGCATGTAAATTGCTATAAAGCCATTTTCATTCTATTCTTCTCGGCGGTTCTGGCAACCTGATCCCCACCGCAAGCTGCGCCATCGAGCCAGCGCCTACGGTTAATTGACCCGCTCACGCAGGTGGGAATAGGGGCGCCCTAAGCGCATGGGGTGGGCTCCTCACTTACGGTTTTTACAATCGCACTTGTTGGGTGTGCAGCTAAGAGGGGCTAGCGAAGGTCGTTATAGTAGCGGTAAGTACACGTTAACCCGGTTGGTAGAATGCGAAACGCCTCGTTATACATCAACTTTATATTTGAGATCGTTGGCTTCATCGCCGGTGATGCCACGGAACCCCCATTGATGTGGCGCCTGTTCTTTAATTACAATTTCTACATCCACAGGTGAAATGGATAGTTCGGCTTCAATTTTGTTGAAGAGGGCTTTAATAAGCCGCTTTTGAGTTTCGCTTTTTCTGCCTGACATCATATTTATTTCAATAACGGTATAAGCATCAGAGCGCCCGCCGGGATAGTAAAAGTCTTCGGTCTCCATTGGAATAAAACGATGCGCTCTTTTATCTTCTGGTAGTCCCAGCTCCGAGTGCATACAACTATGAATCACATTAGATAGCTGTGCTTTTATGGGATTTAGCTTTTCCCTAATACCGTATACTACGATCATTGTGAATCCTTGCTTGGCGTGTAACTAAAGTTTTGATGAGTTACTTAGCACGTTTATGGAAGTGGCCTGTATATGAAAGCTGATTTATCCGCCCTCTAAGTTGTCACCAAAGGGGGGGCGTTTACCTCCTACTCAATAGGCCTTGGCGGCCCAAGTTATGGAGCGGTCTTTCGAGCTTTAGTATTCTTACCTTGGGTGTTCTTTACTTTGTGTTCTTGATGGATTTCCGAATCTCGCTTTTCAACCATTTCTATTTGATTTCTATTTGATTTCTAACGCCGGGATTAAGTACTGAATCCATTTCCATAAAACCGCCTGT
Source organism: Teredinibacter franksiae (assembly GCF_014218805.1). Lineage (NCBI taxonomy): Bacteria > Pseudomonadati > Pseudomonadota > Gammaproteobacteria > Cellvibrionales > Cellvibrionaceae > Teredinibacter > Teredinibacter franksiae. Next base: position 3,948,089 of record NZ_JACJUV010000001.1, read on the forward strand.
TACGGCCGAGCTTCCGCCCTGCGATTTCTTTTTCTTAAACCAGCCCAGTTTTCCCAGTATATTAGCGATAAAAAAGCCCACTATTGGTAGTGACCATACTAAGAAAAGGAGCCCAATTTGCTGTTTTGTTGACGGGACCCAGTTGTATATATCTCGGCTAATCAGGCAGTTGAAAAATATCAAAAGCAGTAAAAAGAGAACCGCGAAAGCGTAGAATTGAGGGTTTTGCATAGTTACATTACCGTTGGAGGCACCGAAAATTGTGGCTACAGGGGTCGTGGCTACTTACCCCGTAACGGCTCAATCACGGTTACCCGGGTGGAACGGCCACTACCGTTGTTACGGGTTACCGATTTGTGCTTGAATTTTCTTAGGCAAGCTTTTCACTGCGCGACTGTAAGACCAGTCTATCAGATGTTTAAGGTAGCCTTCGTCAAAGAGCTCAACATTTACGACTGAAACCCAATGAAATCTATGCATAAATCGGGCAGGTTTTACGCCGGGCTGATCGGTTAGCTCCAGAAATCGCTCCGGTATAACACGAAAGCTGAACCGCCATTTTTCTGGGGCGCTCGTTTTAAAATAGGCGAATTTTTTTTCGCCTATAGAATACGCTAAAAGGTTTGAGGGGTGGCCACTCTCACGCTCAATTGCGCCAGGGTATGTGCGGCAGAACGCTTTTACTTGTTCTATGTTCATCAGTGATTCCTAGTGTGTTACTAGCAGCCCGGTAGCGTTGTAAGGTGCTTGGTAGTCTGGGGTTGGAGCCCACGATTATTAACAGCCTCGTTATAGCTCTAAAGAGCACCTGAAGGGTCGATGAAACTGTCGGTTACAATCGGGAATTTTCTGCAGGCAAGCTAAAACATAGCTACAGAAAACCCAATTCCCTAGAGGCCCCGCCGTAAAGAAACCTGGTTACTTAACCGATTGGCTCAGTTGGCATCGCCACCTAAAGTAGGTATATCCGTTTATATAAATCTTGGGCGAACGGGTTAATGTTTTGAATTAGCTTCGTTTTCTTTTACTATCGACCGAACGTATTCTTCTTTTTGGAAACCCCTAGACACCCAATACTGGGAGAGTAGCAGGTGCAAAAAAACAGCTAGGAATAATTTACACTGTACCTTACTTGGGAGAAATCGTTCGGGAATACCGATACTGCAGTATTTTCAAGCTTCACGTGGGCATCAAAATTACCGAAAAGTGAAATACCTTTACCTAAAAGTATGGGTGCCTTAGTAATGGTTATTTCGTTAAGGCGTTTCAACTTGATAAAGTGAGTAATAGTTGAGCCGCCATCGATGTAGGCATGCTTCAGACCACTGGACTCTAGTGTAAGAAGTAAATCTTGAGTATCTCCTGAGTACATCTCTACTTTTCCATGTAGGTTTTCGGGGGGCACTTTCACTGTGTTGCTTAATACAACTATCCGCAGATCACCGTAAAACCATTGTTCGGGGGTTAGCTTCATGCTGGAAATGATTTCCATACACTTACGTCCCATAATCATACAATCCACAGACGCCATATAATCGCTGAAACCCATGTCTTCAGAGCCCATATCCGCGTCTAAATTTCCGGCCGTGTGAAGCCAGTCAACACCGCCGTTAAGGTCTGCAATATACCCGTCGGCACTTGTCGCTATATAAGCTGAGCATTTCATGTTGCTATTCCTTTGCACAAGTTATTTTATTCGAACACTGATTTCGCTTTTTGTTCAATCCAAGCATTGCCCTAAAAGCTGATTACCCAACGATTTAATGACCTTATCGCCAGCGAAAATATCAGAATACTGAGCACAAATTATTTTTGAGTATGTTGCTTCACTATTCTGATATTTTAGTGCGGAGGTTAGCGCGTTTCAAGTGAGGTTTTGGGTAAATGTTTTACAGGTCTAAAAGAGAAACCGAATAACTACCTTATAAAAGGCAGCCATCCTTTGCCCTCACAAGATACTTTGTGTCCAATCTATCGGTCTGAAACCGTCGATATGTATTAATGCTCTTTTTAGCGGCCTTCTTTTGTACTGTACGCGCGTTTCTTATCCCGCCAATGCTCTCTGATTATTCCTTTAGAAGGCTGGATACCCATTATAGGGTGATGGAATGAGCGGAGCAGATCTACTAAAATAGCATGCAGGTTAGGTGCGATTATTCTTTTAGAAGTAGATGTCCGCTTGTGAGCTAGTTAAGCACCTGTTTGGTGAGCTTGATTTGTTTGGAGTGCTTCGCGCTTGAGGGCGGCACTATTGTAGAAAGCTGTGGCGGGGGGGGCTCGGCTACCCTGCCTGCAGGGTGTTAATGGCATGTATGCATCAAAAAGCGCTATTGTGATAAGCCGATGCTGTTAGACCATTCCAATGGTAGTCAACGCCGTCTATTATGGGTGCTGGTTGTGTCATTTGGTTTTGTAGAGCTTTGTGCGAGCCGTCAGCCCCCTAAAAAATCGAGTGAGGGGGGCGTTAATACATTCTAGCCATCGCATAACTGACGTATATGTATAAAACGTATTATCGCCCTAGGGGGAGATCCGGTTCAATCGGCAGGGAGCGCTATTAATTGATTGTAGCCTCTGGCAGGCCTTAGTATAAGGCGGACTGTGCAGCGGAAGACTGGTTGCCTTTTCAAAAAGGCCAACGCTGTAATAAGGTTTGCCAGGCCACCAAGCGTCCCTGTAAATTTTGCCTTGCGCACGAGGCGTACACAAAGCCAGCGGCCAAAAGCAATTAATAGAGGTACTCACTAAATTAAATACCTTAAGATGCCCTGAGTTGAAGGGCAGCTTGCCCCAAATATAATGTACTCCAATTGGTTGTGCCCAGAGTGCATATCTATTTTACTAAAAGAGACTCCAGGCCTATGAACAGTAAACCCCCAGCGCAGAGTAAATTTGAAAAAGTGCGGGCTGAGCAATTGGAATATAATGCAAAGCGGGAATCGGGCTATCGAGAACGCGCGCTAAAACTTTTTCCGTGGATTTGTGGTCGGTGCGCCAGAGAGTTCAATCGAAAAAACCTTTCTGAATTAACTGTTCACCATGTAGACCACAACCATGGTAATAACCCAAACGACGGCAGTAATTGGGAGTTGCTTTGTATCTATTGCCATGACGAAGAACACACAAAATTCGAAAACTATGTGCAGTATGGCAATAGCTCAGAAACAACAAGAGAGGCTGCCACCTTTAACCCCTTTGCCGGCTTGAAAGATAAAATGAAAGGGGACGGTGAGTGATCAAGCGGCATCGACTAAAAAATTATAGTTCGGCTGGGCGGCGCCTACGCCTCAATTGGCCGTTGTTGGCGTAGGCGCTATTGACTCTAAGCGAAACGAACTTTCGGAATTCCCGATTGCTCGTCATATTTAGAGCGTTTTCGTGTCAATAATTCACTCTTTACTTGTGCCTTTCTATTCCTAGCGACACATGGGCCTAATTCACATGTTGATTGATTTGGTTAAACATAGTTCAGCGATGATTTGTGTTGCGTGTCGCAATATGCGTTGCGTATTCTATGTGCCGTGCATCTCTAGTTGGTACGTTAGTTGAGTAATTGTTTTTCACTCAATAGCGGCATCTTGGGGTGTTTTTTCATTGCTTTTGATGCCAAAGAAGAGTCACGGATATGGTGTTTATTCAGTTTTCACACCTGCCATAACGTTTGTTAGTTTTCGATTAAAGTTGAATGGTTGGGAAGTTCGAAGTGAGGCATAAATTTTCAGTGCGTAACATGTGGTATTACAGCTCATCTATGCTTGTGGGCCAATCATTAGACTAAAAAGTATATTTAATATGGCGTGTCGATAAAGTTTTTGAATTATTAAGCAGGTTGAAAATGAATTTGTATCGCGCTCTGCTTTTTGTTGTCACGGTAAACATCACCTAACACTTAATTACATAATAAAGTTTGGTTGGTTAGTACTCTCTCCCCAGTGAATGCCTACAACTGTGTTCGCATACACATAAATACCCGTTACCATTCATATAGTTCCTAAAGATAAACAGCAAGAATAATATTTTGGAGGACAAAATGAAATATTCCATGACTATGACGTTCAGAGGTTTCATCCTGATTTTTTTATTCCCTTTATATGCCGTTGCGCAAGAGCGGGATTCTTATGCATTCGAAATTACAGATGGGGATGTTCTGTTAACCCCCGCACGTTGTGCCCCAGATGGTTGTGCGCCAACGGCGGCGGCCTTAACCGGTCGTTTTGTCGCGTTCTTGCCCGCTGGCGCAACGCAATTGTTTTTCTTATCATCAACCGTTGAAACGCAGCCAAGCTTGGCATTTCAACTGCCAGCCGACCCTAATGAAGATAGCGGTGGGGTTAGCCGAGAGGCGTCGTTTGACTATGACGGAAGTTCACTGTTAGTTAAAGGGGTGGTTGATGCACGAGCATTTGATGGGCCTCTTATAGAGTATCGCTTTAGTGCTAAGGTTGTAACGAAGCCTAGTGATGATGTTGCATTTTATGTGGCCCGGCCTGACTTTAGAAAATGCGTTTCCCCTCTCTGTGGCGGTTATTTTGTAAAATCGGTCAATAAAAAACGTACCCAGTGCGCCGATGGCACGCAGCAAAATGAGTGCTATGTAGCAGAACTGAACCTGCCTGTAGGCACTGCAGTCGAGCAACTTCTTGGAAGTTCCACGCCGTTGTTTTTGGTTGGAATAATCGAGGATAAAAAGTTCGAGGGCTTTGGTAACCTGGGTGTTTTCAATGCAAAAGGAGCATTTGAATCTGCGACGGATGAATCTGCTGTAGGTACATTTTACGGTGCCGAGAACAACGGCATTATGTGTATTACATCGCCCTGTTTCACTTATGACCTTACAGTGCTCAATAGAATGCGAGAGACCCCGGTCTCCCGTATCAATTTCGATAAAGTAAACGCCGATGCAGAAAAAATTGACGAAGCACAGCAGCTGCTAGCTAATGGCGAGGTGCTCTATGCGTCTGGACGCACATACAAGTACAAAGGTTTTGCTGGCACAGGAGTTGAATTTATTGTTCAACAGTTTTACCTTCCGATAGAGCCTGACGCCAAGTGCGAAGAAGGTTACAGTTTTAGTGGCGGTGCCTGCAAAACGCAGTATGGGTGCACATACCCTGAAATACAGTTAAATGGCGTTGGCGGGGCACCAGTAATAGACCCGAAAACCGGCGAAATGACTACCAGCATTACACAAAGCTGCGTTAAAACTTGTGAATTTCCAGGGGTGATTCAAGAACCTGGAATTTGCGTTGTTTATTACCCTTAATGTAAGCCGCACACAGGGATGTGTGTTTTGCACCAAATAGCAGAATAGAGCGCGTAAAATCTTATTTATACGGCCGATATAAAGCTTGCCTTGCGCCTTAGACTGCTCTGCCCTTATCTGAATTTGGAAAATCCTGTGCTTTATCAGGTTTGTAGTTGAAGGGTGCATTTCTAAGCGTCACTAGGTTAAGCCCTTATCAAAATAGTTTTGTCCGATCACGGTAAGACTTTTTAGCCGCCACCTTCTCTTGGATTGGCAATCAGCAATAAACAATACACTTTCTGGTTGTAGCCCACTTCTTAAAGCGCTTTGGACTTATGCATTTGGGCGGCATAATGAGCCATACACTCTCTTTCAGCTAAGGCGACTTTTATGCCCGTTCAGCCCAATCATTCCATACGGGCGCTTGTCTTCGGCGCGAGTGGCTACATAGGTAGTTATTTGGTGCCTTTGCTAACAAGTAGCGGTTTTAAGGTTCGTGCCTGCTCCCGGTCTGCAGAGGTACTGCAGGCGCGAGAGTGGCCGCAGGTAGAGGTAGTGGCGGCCGATTCGCTGGTGCCAGCTTCCCTGCATAATGCGCTTGCCGGTATCGAAGTTGCCTATTACTTGGTCCATTCCATGTCGGCGGGCAAGCACTTTGCACGTTTGGATTTGCAGGCGGCAGCCAACTTTGCAGCCGCTGCTGAGCAGGCCGGTGTAAAGCATATTGTATATTTGGGTGGGCTGGTTCCCAAAGGGGCTGATTCAGAACACATAAACTCCCGTAAGGCGACAGGCGAGATGCTGCGCAACAGCGGCTCAGTGCCGGTTACAGAGCTTCGCGCGGGCATAATTGTTGGCCCAGGCTCTGCTGCGTTTGAAGTTATGCGGGATTTGGTTTTTCACCTGCCCGTTATGCTCACACCGAAATGGGTCCGCTCTAAATCACCACCCATCGCGCTCGACGATTTGCTTCAATACTTAGTGTTAATCGCGTTGAACGAGCAGGCTTTTAACAAGGTTTATGATACCGCAGGCTCCGAGTACCTTAACTACGAACAGATGATGCGCGTGCTCGCCAATGTGGCGGGGGTTCGTACGCCGCATATTATCGCCGTACCGCTGCTTTCTCCCAAATTGTCTTCTTATTGGCTGAAATATGTCAGCTCGGTCCCTACGAATATTGCGTGCGCACTTATTGAGGGTTTGCGGCACGACTTTAAGGCGCAGGATGCACCGCTGCGCGAACTCATTCCTCTGCCATTGCTCGACTTCCGTACCAGTGTGGAGCGGGTCTTTGCTACTGAAAGAAAAAACGGCCTGCAATCACGTTGGGTGGAGGGTGCATTCAGCATTCGTCAGCAGCGCATAGACGTTGCCTACTATGCCAAAAAAGCGGGCGGGTGCGCCTTTACACTGGCATCGCCAGAGTCGTTGTGGCGAGTGTTATGTACGATTGGGGGAAATAAACGCTATTTTTACCTGAATTTTCTTTGGACCCTACGCGAGCTAATCGACTGGGCTGTTGGTGGCATTGGGCGCAATCGGAAACGCAGGCACCCCAGTGAACTCCGCCTAGGGGATAAAGTAGATTCCTGGACGGTAATGGGCATGGAAAAAGAGCAACGCCTAACTCTGCAGTTTGGTATGCGTGCACCTGGGGCGGGTGTGTTGGAGTTCGAAATAAGCCAAACGGATGACGGGCAGTCATGTATCCGTGCCACCGCCTATTGGCACCCAGCAGGTGTTTTGGGTTTGCTGTATTGGTACGCCTTGGAACCGGCACATTGGGTTATTTTTAAAGGAATGACAAAGGCCATTTGTAAACAAGCAGAGGCGCTTGAAGAAAAAAGTGATTAATATGCAGGCCTATTTAGTAGCTCAATTACATATCACAAATTAACTCTCCAAATTGGGTAACCTGATCCCAGTCGGTGAATTCAATGTTTGTCTTTGGATCGGTAGGGCCTTTAGTGAGCCACATTATCATTCTTATCATGTTGCGATCTAATATACCGTATTTTTGGTAGTCAATTTTTCCTGCAAAAACAGCGAGATTTTTTGGTTTCCATGGGATTTGAGTTAAAAACTTTACTAAGTACGGGTTAGTTTCGGGTGTATTTTTTTTGGGTTTACGGGCAACAACGTTAACGGAAAAAAAAGCGTTGGGTTTTGTTTCCAAAATATGCACGTTGTTTTTTATAAAAGTATACATTTTTGAGCTATGTTTTCCATAGCGAATACTAGCGCCCAATACTATTTTATCAAATTCATCTAGGTTGACTTTATTTTCATTTTCAATTGAAACCAATGTCACGTCATTATGTGCATTTTCAACTACATTATTTAGCCGGGAGCAAATGTCTCGGGTATGTCCGTCAGTGGTTGAATAAATGATTAATATTTTGCTCATTAGCCCATAACCCTATTGTCTAACAAAATACCCAAGGTTTGAAACTGCGTGGTTCTATATGTAAGAAATAATACATACTTCTAGGCCCTTAATCTGTGTTCATGGCAGCGTAAGCTATGTAGTCTTCAAGTACTATACGCCTTTCAAGGTTCCTAATAGAGGGAGAAGTAGGCGCGCTCATCTGTATGGAACACGCTTTATTTGGATTTAATACAAGCCTAGCCAACATACGACAGGCGTGGTTTACATATTACCATCGCAATCGCTCAATGACTCAATGTGTACCCTCTTAAAGTGAAACCGGCTTAAGCGTTCTATTTTGGTCAGCTTTAGCGCCTTTCTGTGTGGCATATTGCGTTGGCGAATGAGTATACCCGCTTCGCTGTCAGTGGCCTGATTAGCGTATTATATGCCTAGTTGTAGGGGCTCTGTATTGATGTGGTTGGGTATTTGGTCGTAAGCGATCACTGCCATGTGGTTATACATGCCGGTCTAACGAAAAAACAGGATTTGGTTGGGCCAGAGGTATGGGAGTGCTGGCAAAAATACGCTCAATATCCAGCGTGCGAATATTAACGGTAGGGCTATTCGAGCACATGAAATTGAAGGTTAGCAGAATGTAAAGGCAAAAAAAGCCAGGCTGAAAAGCCTAGCTTTTAACAAGAGAGCAGGTTGGTCGCTCCTGCTTACCTAAACTTACAGTGGGTTAGCCCAATCATTTTCGCGCGTTAATAGCTCGTCGTTAATTTCTCTAGACAATCGAGGGAATTCCCTTTCTAAAAATTCTACAATAGAGAGACCTTGAGAAACGAGATAATCTTCTTGTTGCCATGCTTCGTAAATTTTTGATTCGGATTCAACTAAAAAGGTAAGCAAGGTGAGCGTGTCAGCTATACCCTCACGGTACTCATTAATAATCGACTTTCTTGCCACCGCCATGCTTTTATCGTAGTACTTTTCTATGTGGTTAAAAATACCTTGTGGGTATGCTCGGTTACCATATAGCAGCGTGGGCGGTAGGTGTTATCAGGAGGGGATGAAAGGCCCTCACATTAAATGGAGAGAGCTCCTAAATGTCTACGTTAATCCCGTTAACTTTACACCAATTAAGTAATGCGTTTTTCGTTTCCGTTTTCTCGTACCTGTACCATTTTTCTGCAAAGTTACGTCTTTTCAAGAACAATTTATAGCTAGAGTATGAACCTTTCCGACGAAATGTTTTGTAAATCTCTTGCATGTTGGATGGCATAAATTCTTCAATAAAGCTAAAAACCAAGAACTTTCCTAAGTCAGTTCCCATTTGTTTGGTAGACGTATAAAACTACTATTTGTGTCAATGTCTTCGGGTAGCGCGTCTTTAGACGCATCTGAATCGTAGTAAATTATGCCTGTTTTTTTGAATAGATAGGCAGCGTTCTCATCGGGCAAGCACGTTGAAGAAGATTCGTATGCTAATTCCAAATCTTCGAACTTTATTTACACGGATAGCGTCTCCGAATAAAATTAACGCCAATAGGGTACCCATAAATAAGGGGGTTACGGAATGTGCGGCCTAATATATTTAGTGTAAGGCGGACTGCGTAGCGGGGGGTATTTCCCTTGAGAAGCAGGCCAGCGTCGTGATAAGGCCTTTCATGGCGTGGCCTTTGGGGGTATGTGTGCGGTTGATGTGCAGCATGCCTATATGTAGATAGAAATACTATCACTTCGCAGTAAATGCTACCGACGTTATCTTTGCACTAATGCTATCACGCTACGGCTGCTCGTTTGTATGTCCGTTAGTGTGGGTGTAATTTTCGCGATGTAACAGACATAATTAGTAACGGCTAAAAACTGTAGGAAACACCAATCGATAGCATATCGAATTCACCAAATTGTTCTGCATAAAATCCTTCATATTCGGCACGAATAGAAAAAATGGATAGCTGTGTTTTTATACCAGCCCCGTAAGCTAGACCAGTTTCCGTATTCCGAAGGTTATCCCTTCCCGCTATACTTAATTCCGTTTCGGAGTTCGATGAGGCCATTCCCAATTTTCCAAATAGTGAGACAGGCCCCAAGCTGAAGTCTGCAACACCGAATACATTCCAGCCTGTTGTTGAAGTGGTTTGGTGGCCATCAATAAATATTGATTCGTCGTCAACAATGGTGCGAATAGCGATCTCTCCGCTAGTCTCACCGAAATCGACATAAGCTGCCTCAACAGCCAGATCTAGCGTTGGAAGTAGGTCGAAATTATAGCCACCAAAAACTTTATAGGCACCGCTATCCCCGTCACTATGGAAATGTAATTCCCCGTATGAAGCCCCTACATAAAATCCCTCTTCATTCCCGGCAAGGGTTGTTTGCGATACTGCACCGATTAGGCAAGCCATAATAGAATGGGTAAATCTCCTCATGTGTTACTGCTCCTTTAGTCGAAAAATAAATATTTGAAAGCTTTACTTAACTCGGGATTATAACAAAGGCTACTCTATCTGTATCTCTGGCAGTGTAACCGTTTGTAACCGACATTTAATTAAATGGATCGCAGATATTCAGCCTGCAACGTTAACATCGCTGCGTTTTTGATCGAGTGGCGCGCAATTGCAACCCCTATTGCGGGCGTTGAAATTTACGCCATTCTTGCGTTGAAATGTTTGAGATCACTGAACCGGTTTTGTGTTAGAACATCTTTAGCCTGCAACCTTAGGAAAAAAATAAGCGTCAATATAGTGCTTCTTGATAGTACTTCTTGGGGTTATCTCTTTCTATTAATACGGTTACTTCGCTAGTGCTTATATGATCAGTGGGGTTGAACCCAATATTTTTTTAAGGTGCCGATTTTCAAAAATCATTCCCCGCTATTTTTATACCATCTACCGTGATTTTCAGTTTTACTGTGAATATTGCAAAGGCAAAAACTTCGACTCGCCTTTTTTTCCCGTCTATAACCACCTTGGCCGTCATTAAAGGCTTGTCTTTTCTAATCGCAAAAATGTCATTATTTGAAGCGGCGAGGTCGCCATTGTGAAAGAGTTTGGCGCCACTAAACCAGGTGTTTTCAACAGTGAACTTACTTCCTTTGTATTCGGCCAAAAATATTTTTCTTTGGCATAGCTACACTCCTTGTGATAAAAATTAATATTTGGGTATACGTTATTGCATGTGGAGATTGAATGTCTACATATAATATGAAGTTGACGTCATTTATTCGTGTGACTACCTTTGTTAGAGCGTACTCTCCATGAGACCAATAATCTCTGTGTTACCGTATTTAATAGCCATTTCTAATAGTGTTTCATTATCTCTAGAAATAACGTTTGTTTTAGCCCCTTTAGAGAGTAAATGCTTAACGCATTCTAATTCCCCCTTTAATACTGCCCACTGAATGGGGTTGTAGGCTAATTCACCGTATCCCGTCGACACGGTCATTTTATGAGCTAGATCGATATCTCCACCATACTCCAATGCCAAATCAATTAGATTGGTATTGCAAGTGATAGCATAACCAACCATTGCTGAAATACCGAAACTATTGGCTTTATTTACGTCGGCGCCTGAACGAATGAGAAATTCAGCAATATCATTATTTTCCATTTCTGAAGCTCTTAGCAATGCCGTGCCTCCGTAAGAAATTCTGCCGTCAATATCAACGCCCTGAGCCAGTAGATATTTCACTATTTCTAGGTTCCCATAAATGGAGGCGTATGCTAGCGCCTTATTTATTTGGTTCGGCCGGGTGGGTGGGTCTAGATCGATATTACCTGTTGCGACCAAGCTTTTTACGGCACTTAAATCCTGACTCCGGATAGCAGACAATAGTTGCTTATGCTCAGCGTTTTGGTCCTTAGGTGCAGTGCTACACCCCATAATAGAAAATGAAAATACTAAAAACACTAAAACTAATTTTTTCATTGTTACCTGCTATTGGATTCTAAGTTTGGAAGGAATTACAAAATCGTCGGCTGTATGTTTGCTAATTATTTTTATGGAATACGCCAAAAATTTTAGTCTTTAGTCTTTCAATCAATGCATATACTTTATCAATGCCACATTCTTTCGAGTGCGCACTGAGAGAAAGCAATGCTATTAGTGCGATGGTCAGTTTCATAGGCGTTTTACGTTTAAATATGCGCTGTACTATAGTTGGACATAACTTGGCGTGAGTGTTCTATTTGTTCGATGGGTTTTTCCATTCTCTTGTCCCTTTGTGGTGAGTCAAAACATAAGAATGTAAAGCCTTGCATGTGCGGCTGTCAAAAATAGTACTTTCATTCGAAATTGCGTATAAATATTGAGTTTAGTTAATGGGTCGACGTAAGTCACAATTGCGTGATCTATAAGCGCTGTAGGTTGAAAATTTATATGATTAATTAGGTGAAGCTTTCTTGAGCCTTCCGATAGCCGAGTGCGATCATTTCTTCGGCTCGATCAAATTCGAGCGTGCCACAAGCGTTTCGCGCGATCTCGATAATCCGATCTGGTGGATAGGCCGCTAACTTTTGCCTAGCTATAGTACTTTGCATCGCGTCGAATGCCTGGTTCGCTATTTCGTATGCTCCCCAGTTTATTTCCTGTGGGGTATCCATATTTTTCTTAAGCTGTTGTATATAGTTGTTGATTTTTTCACTCATCCCATCATTACTGTTTTTATTTTGATCGATAAAATCTACTGTAATGGGCTTTGTGATCATTTTACCACCAAGGTTTACAGCAATAGTGATATCAGTGTTGTCGCTGAACGTCGGAGCGATAGGAACTGGGTTAAGTACACCGCCATCGATTAAGTGCGACCCGTTGTAATAGTGTGGCGTGAAAAACATAGGCAGAGAAATTGAGGCGCGTATGGCATCAAACATTCGCCCTGAATTAATCCATATTTCCTTCTCCTGGTTTACGTCTGCTGCAATAGCAGTATAATTAATTGATAGGTCTTCTATTTTTATGTCACCTACGAGGTCTATGAGAGTGTTGATAATCTTGTCGCCCTTAACTAGGCCACTTTTGTCCCATGAAATATCCAGTAGCGTAATAATATCGAGTTTTGTTATTGAACGAATCCACTGTTCAAATTCATCCAGCTTGTCAGCAGCATAAATACCACCAATAAGAGCCCCCATAGAGCATCCTGAAATGGATTGTATGTGGTAATTGTGCTCTTCCAGCCAATGAATTATACCAATGTGTGCCAATCCACGAGCACCCCCACTCCCAAGAACCAAAGATACTGTTTTCATATGTTATATGCTCGTTCAGCTAGCGCTAATGCTTACATTAGCATTTAAGTGTATTTCATCCTATATCTAGACCTACTATCCAGATGCGGGAGTAAAACTCTTGATGGGAGCAGCAATATGCTTCTTCCTAAGATCATTTAAAGTGTGGGCCTTTATGACTGATATGGATTATAGGTTGGGTCTTCGTGTCTCAATGATTTTTGCGTCTACCCAGAATACATCTTCATATTTGACGGAGTCCGTATAGCCCATATTTCTATTGAAGAAAAGATATTTTCCGTCCGGCGTCACCCGTGCGGCTGATTCCGAAGTCTCTGTGTTTATTTTTTCGCCTAATTAATAGCCTTGCCCCACTAATCATCTTGCTGTCGAAAACTGACATAGATATCGGCTTTACCGTATTCGCTATCTCGTCTAATATCCCAAAGAATATAGGACTCATTGGGTGCCATAAAAGGGTGGGCGTTTGATCTTCCGGTGTTGATCTCTTTACCGAATGGCTTAGGTTCCTCACGTCACCCATCTATTAATCGCGAGTAACCGAACGAAGAAAGCCGTCTTCGATTGCCTCGTCAATGGCATTTAATCCAAAAGGATTTTTAGGTAGGGGCTCTAGCTAAAGATGCTGCCATTCGGCTCCTTTTGGATTCCCTGTATATCGTCAGATAAGTCGCTAATAGCGTAGTCTCTGTATTTTGGCTATTTTATAAATGCATCTAGCCCTTAGTGAATATTTTTAAATTTATTAAAGGTGATTCTGATTTCGTCTGATATTCTATCAGGGTATGTATCTAACGCAGCTTCAAAGGCTTGATACATTCTTGGAGTAAGACTCTGTTTTCTGATGTCGTTATTGGGCAGCTCTGTAGCTGCTGCAAGAGTGAAGTCCAGACAATTGAATTGTATATAATGTCTTCATGATACTTCCACCTTAGGTGCTTATGGCGCCGCTGTTACCTGCGCAAAACTAAGTCGTAATTTTACAGCGCTGTAAAGCTGTAGTTAGCAGTATCTACATCCGCCGAAAGTAAGCGCCAAACCAACCACACCCTAACCAAGCTGGACATTCCAAGGCAACAATCCCTCAATCTGCTCAACATTTTGCGCATTGGGTAGTTCTTCAAAAATATGTTGCAAATAGTCGTACGTATTCAGGTCGTTAGCCTTGGCTGTTTCTATCAGACTGTAAAGATTTGCGCTAGCTTTAGCGCCCGCCTGACTCTTACTGAACATCCAGTTTTTGCGACCAATAGCAAAGGGGCGTATTGCACGTTCGGCAGCATTATTATCGATGGGATAGCACCCATCTTCCAGGTAGGCGATTAATCGATCCCACTGGTTGTTCAGGTACACCAATGCTATACCGAGTTTTGTTTTCGGTGCCACCGACTGTAAGCTTTTATCCAACCATTCTTTGATTTTGTCGAGGATGGGTTTTGCCTGCTCTTGGCGAACTTGGTAGCGTTTATCCGGTGGTTCGTCCTTTATTTTCTTTTCAATCGCGTACAGCTTGTGGATATAGGCTAAGGCTTGATCAGCTTTGCCTGTTTTACCCTTTTTCTGTAAATTTTGAGCCTCTTTGAACTTTCTTCTGGCATGAGCCCAGCAACCTAAGCGGGTAATACCGTACTCATCACAGGCTTTTTGGTACCACTCGTAGCCGTCGACCATAATGGAGGTATTTTCGGCGCTAAGTAGCTCGATGGGTACCCGTTGCCCTCGGTTATCCGCATAGTGGAATACGTAAACCGACTGTGGACCTGTGCTGGTCATTACCCACATGTAGCTTTTGCTTTGTGCGGTCTTTCCCGGCTCTTCCAATACCTGTAGTGTGGTTTCATCCATGTGGATGTACGGTGGCTTGTGGAGGTAATCAATTAACAGGTTGATAAGGGGCTGTGTCAGCTCACCACACTTCACCATCCAGTTCGCCATATTAGTTCTGTCCAGCTCTATGCCGATTCGTTTGAATATCTCGCTTTGACGGTATAAAGGTAAAGCATCCGCATATTTTTGCACCGCGATGTAAGCGAGTAGACTGGGGCTGGCGATACTTTTTTCGATAGGCTGTTTGGGCTTGCCTGCCGTTACAATGTGATTGTCACAGCAGGGACAGGCATATTTTAGTCGCTTGTGGCGAACCACTTTGATTTTAGCGGGGATGATTTCCAGTTGTTCATGGTCTTCGCTGCCAATGATATTAAGAGTGCTGCCATCGTGAGGGCAGACTTTTTCCGTTTCGGTGATGTCGTGAATGATGTCTTCACGGGGAAGGTTGTCGGGTATAGTAACGCGAGGCTTACGCTTGCGAGTATAACTTTTTACAGTGGTGCTATCGCTTTCGGCGGCCTCAACTTCAACTACACATGCTTCGGCTTCGTTAAATAAGCCTAGCTGATCAGCCGATATTTTTTCACTAGAAGATCCAAAGCGTTTGCTCAGCAGGTGTTTAAGCTGTTCGTTTAATACGGCGATTTGCGTATCGCGCGCGGCAATCTTTTCGCGCAATAAATCATTTTCTTTCTGTAAAGCCGCCGCATATTTCATAGCGGCTATTATACAAAATATTAGGCCACCTCGGTGAATTTTAACTGCTTATGTGGTCTAAATTTAGCAAAGTCAAAACCCCGCAATAACCAATCCCATTGCTCGTAGGTAATTGATGCGGTTGCAAGCGGGTCTTTACTCGGCCACTTAAATTTGTCCTTCTCTAGGCGTTTCTGCCACAGGGCAAAACCCGTACTGTCCCAATAGAGCACTTTGAGCTGACTGCGGTTTCTATTGCAAAACACGAACAACGCCTGGCTGTATACATCCAACTCCATCTCCTCACTCACGATAACCGCTAGGCCATTGATCGCTTTGCGAAAGTCTACTGGGTCGCGGTGCAGGTATATGGGAATCGCATTGGACCACTGGATCATGCGAGGGACTTAATCAATGATACAAAGGAAGGAATAGACATGGCTGGTGGGCAATGAACTTTACAGTTGCCCACTTCGAGGACAAGCCCCTGCCGCGAGTAAAGTTCAGGCTGTACAACCACATGCGCGAACGCACTGTCTTCCTGCGCTTTGAGCTTGGAAAGCTTTAAGTTGAAATATTTTGGATTGAGGTCGTGTTGCTTGCAAAATTCGACTTGCGATAGGCCTGACCGCTCGAATTCTGCGAAAAGTTGGGGCCAGTTGTAGGTGCGGCGCTTGGACATGATAGCCTCCTTAGTAATGGAGACTATAGGTTATTATGTTAATGTCGCGCCTTGTAGGGTGTGGTTGGATTGGCGCTTACCGCCGAAAAGGTTGAAACGGGTGCTTCGCTTACTTGATTTGTGGGGTTGGTTTTAAAGGTGTCGAAGTCGTTTCTATTCTTTTGCGTTTTGTCACGCCACAATTCTGGTTCGGCGGCTGCGCTCATGCGCATACCCGATACAACAATTTCTTCTATGCCCTTGGGCGTTGTATTGCTGGTACAGGCCGTAAGAGCCGTGAATATTACGCATGAGCTAACTAAACTTAGCGAAAGGCTAGCGTTGTTTTCCATTGCACCCTCGTTTCACCGTTAAATAATCCATATAAACCTGATACTTGGGGCAGCTCTCTTAAGGGCACCTCAAGTGCTTTTGGCCTGTGCTTATCATCTGCGAGCTGGTTATCGATTTAACCAAAGTTTGATCGCTTTGGCTATGCTGCGGTTTGATGACGCACAAACAATTAGCTGGGAAAGGGTGGTATTTAAAGTGGATTCGGTTTTGTGTGTAAAAACTTCTAGGGCGTGTTGCCGCATGTACGTAATTGCACGCGGTTAGCGTGTATTGCTTGGGTTTCCCTTGGATGTTGAGGTGGCCCAATGGCTGTATCCTGTAATGTGCCGACGGTGGGCGGGGTATTTTTCACTAGCTCTTGGTTAATATCGCCACAATGTACGCTTACGGCTTTTAATGGCTAGGGTGCTGTTAGGTTATTGCTAACAAAAACAAGTACATAGCTACTTGGCCTTAAGTTTGCATTTGTGCCGTGGATCATTAATGTATAGGAGTTAACAGATGAACAGAAAGCGCATGCCATCGGTATTATTCAGCGTAATTTTGGCCGTAGCTGTACCGGTGTTAGCCGCCGAGGAGCACGTAGAAGCTCGCAGCTTTGATTTGAAGACAGTTAACGCGCTAACGATGGATATGAATCATGCTGACATCAGCCTCGTAACAGGTGAGTACGATTCTTTGAGTATTACGCTAAGGCAAAACTTGCGCAGTGGTGACCCTGCGCTTTGTTTGCAGCACATAGAGGGTAAAGCCAGCGGTACAGATTTAAAGGTGTTGACCAAAATAGACAAGAAACTGGCTGAAAAAAGCCGTTGTAATATAAGCCGAAAAATTGCAATTGAACTGCCAGCGCAGACCTTACAGCGCTTCGTATTTACGCATCGCCACGGTTCGCTAAAAGCGGATAGTCTTGCCGCCAACGATCTTTCGTTAAAGCTCGCCCATACAAACCTCGAGCTTAAAGCCTTGAAGGCAAGCGATGCGGCGTTTGAGTTAAGGCACGGTAAGTTCAGTATTGAGCAACTGGAAGCACAACACATAGAAGCAGCGGGCGCACATGCCGATTTTTTGCTGAATGAATTTATAAGCGATACAGCAAAGGTGCGCTGGAGCCACGGTGATATAAAGGCGAAAACAAGCCGTGTGGGCAATTTGAAGGTACACCAAAGTCATGGCGATATCCTGTTGGGTACGCACACGGGAACGGCGTTAGCGTTACACAATTCTCATGGCGACATTCGTGTTAAACAAGCGCAAGCCGAACAGGTAAAACTGGAAAATGCCCATAGCGGTATTAAGTATTCGGGTATCAGCGACCAATTGAAATTCAGCAACTCCCATGGTGATGTGAAGTTAAAGCAGCAGGGTACGGGCTTTGGGCTTATTGAGGGTAAAGTAAAACATGGCGATGTTCATTTGCAGTTACCTGAAAGCAGCGTATGCCAGCTAACCGGTTCTCAGATAAAAAATATACGCTCAGATTTCTTTAAGAGTGCCAAAGCGTGTGCAGCGGAAGGTGGCGGCGGCATAGTTAAGTTGGGCTCTTCCCATGGGCATGTGAATGTCAATACGCTTTAGCGTCTTTGGCTGGAGGTAGAGCGGCGTAACCCTATTAATCGGTTTATACCGTTAGCCGCTATGGTGCTTGTGTTTTTTGATCTGTGCTATTTTGGGGTTTTATTTTTTGGCATGGGTGAGTGTTTCATACACCAAATTCCACACAGCGCGGGTACTGTGCGGGCGAACGTGCTGTTCAATGAGTTTTTGTGTGTTGGGTAAATGCAGGCCTTGCCGGTTGTGGTAATGGTTGTAGCCTATCTCCCAGGTATTGAACAGGCTCTGTGTTGGTTTAACGTTCGCACAGGGGGCAAATGACTGCGTTAATATTTGCGATGCCAGTAGCTCTAACGCGGCGGTAAATCGTTTTTGGTGGGGTGTGTATAGGTCTATGCCTTGGTTCCAAGCAATTTCGGCTGCGTGCAGTGCAGAGCCTAAGCCAAATTGCGTATGGTGGCCGTTGTCGCGGCAGGTTTCTTGGGTTAGGCCGTTGGGCATATGTTGGGGGTTAAACCAGAAGGCGGGTAAATTGTTGCCGTCTCCGGCAATGGCTTGGGGTAGAGGGCCGTCGCTGGTTAAATAGAAATAGGCGGGAATACGCTGGTTAAGGCGCACCAGGCCTAAATTGAAAATTGCTTCGTCTTGGTTAAATACCGCTATGGCCAGTAAGGCTTCTATTTGGGTTAAGTCTACATTGCCATTCCATTGGCTCATGGTGGTTAATTGGGGGTAGAACGCACGCTTGAACATTAGCTGCAGTTGGTTAACATTCGCTTCGCTCCAGCCTGAATAGCCCCGCATAATGTCTGCAGCCTGTGCTAAAACAGCGCCTATCCAGCCGGCGCGTAATTGCTGCTGGTTTGAACCCTGTTGTGAACCCGTCGTAAATTCCTCAAAATTTGCCCAGGCGTTAAGAATGCTAATGGCGCTGTCTCCGTAGGTTTTGTTGCCCGTGAAATACCACAATAATGCTTGGGTGTAGGCGGCTATAGCATCGTCTCTGAATACGGTGTCGTGGTTACCCATAAGCGGTATTTGGCGTAAAGGGTGAGGTGCGCGTGAGGCACTAGGTGATTGCCTAATGCGCTCAAATTCGGTCAACCACGGTGCTTCTTTGTTTGCAATTTTGTTTTTTACGTAATCTAAATTTTGCTGGCTATTCCATGCGCCGGGGTGAGTAAATTGCCCACCGGCGTGGGTTGAAGATTGCTTAATCGCGGATAAAGGGTTTGTCGGTAAAGGTGCTGTTAATAGTGGTTCTGATAAGAGTGGCGTTGCCAGTAAAGGTGCGGCTAATAACGGTGCGACAAGTAGAACGGGCCGCAAAAGAGAGGATG
The DNA here is from genome assembly GCF_014218805.1 of Teredinibacter franksiae. Lineage (NCBI taxonomy): Bacteria > Pseudomonadati > Pseudomonadota > Gammaproteobacteria > Cellvibrionales > Cellvibrionaceae > Teredinibacter > Teredinibacter franksiae. The sequence continues at coordinate 3,967,398 of NZ_JACJUV010000001.1, forward strand.
CTAATAAAGGCATGGCCGCTGAGAAGGTTATGCGCAATAGGCCAGCCGGTTTGCAGCGGTTGGCCAATGGCAATCGGTTTTTCTTAAGCATAGTCTTGTGCTTGGTACATTTTTCCACTGCCTTCGCCTTTTTCTAACAGTATAGGTATGAGTGCGCCGGGTATTACTGAATCTGGGTGGTTGTCGGCATTTTCGCCCCCGAGATCTGTGCGTAACCATCCTGGGTCGAGTAAATTCATCAGCACATTGGTGCCCGCCAGGGTGGGTATCATGTCTTTTACGTAACGGTCGAGTGCGGCTTTCGAGCAGCTATAGGCCATTAGGTTGGGTTGATCGGCAATGCCAGAGGTTACATTTACAATACGCCCCCAGTCGCGCTCTAGCATGCCCGGCAGGAATGCGTCACAGAGTTTTGCGGGTACAATGCTGTTTACCAAATAACTGCGGGTAAAGTCTTCTATTGTGGGTTCAAAAAGCGCGCGAGAAGGGGTCATTATGGCGGCGTTATTAAATAGAATGTCTAAATGATTGGCGCTAATGTTGCGTACTTGTTGAATTAAGTCTTCTACGGCCTCGGCCGATTCCAGCTCTGCCGCTACTGGAAATACCGGCGCGCCCATTTCGGTTAGCTGCGTTACGACTTCCCGCGTATTATTTAGATTTCTTGAGTGAACAATAACGTGGCAACCTTCTACCGCTAATGCTTTGGCTACCCTTAGCCCTACACCTCGGCTTGCGCCGGTTACCAATGCCCATTTTTTTTGTAGTTTTTTCATCTTAAGGTTCCTTAGGTGTGTGTGGTGCTAAGTTTTTGCGGCTTGTTATTGTCGGCTGTGTTGGTTTTACGTGTAAACCACCGGCCTACAAAGTGTTCGCTATTAAGTTGCGGTGGCTCAGTTTAGTGCAGTTACCCTTAGGTTACCAAGTGGGTGTGATGCGTAGGCGGCCTTTTTTTGTGGATGGCCGGTTTTTATATATGCAAATGGTTAGCTATGGGAGGTGATTTAAATTGATGTTGTCGCCGGTTGCTGGGTGGGTTGTCTAATTTGGATGGGTGGCGGTGTTGATATTAGCTTAATTTGGGCTACTATAGGGCCTAGCCTGGGTCTTCAAAACGCATGTTTTGGCATTTGTTTTTTGTACTAGTGTTTTTGTACTAACGTTTTGGCGCTATTGTTTTAGGGTTAGTGTTTTCACGCCAAAAGTGTACGTGTTCTTGTTTTCGTGTTGTTTCCGTATTATTGACGGTTACCGTATCGTTTTCCTATTGTTCTCACGCCAGTTTGTTCAGAATATTCTGCGGCTTTAATGCACATCGTCAATGCTTGATTGCGAAGTGTGTTTTATTTTGTCAAATACCGTTACCGTAATAATAAAAATAAATGTAGGAAAAAATAGTGAATCTATTTCCCTCCCGATTTACTAAGCAGCGCAGCGAAATACTACCGCGCGGTAAAAATGCTCTTTATATCTGTGGGCTTTTGGTATTGGGTTCGTTGTGTATGGCTAATAATGCCGTAGCCTTATCGTGTTCAACCAGCGCCGATACCTGGGGCAGTGGTTATGTACTTAATGTTACGGTTACCAATGATGGCAGCTCAGCCATTAGTGCTTGGCAGGTGGCGTTAGATTTCAGCCAAAGCCCCGGCGTAAGTGGTTCGTGGAATGCGAATGTTGCCAGCACTGGCAATACGGTTACAGCGTCTAACATAGGCTGGAACGGCAATTTGTCGGTGGGTCAGAGTACCAGTTTCGGTTTTCAGGGTACGCATAATGGTAATTTTTCGTTGCCTACATGTTCCGGTGGTGGAGACAACAGTTCATCCTCCTCTAGCAGTAGCTCTAGCTCATCTAGTATTAGCTCCAGTTCTTCGTCTAGCTTTTCCTCTAGTACTGGCGGTAATACCGAACTCACTCTTCAAGAAAACCAAGCGGGGTTTTGTGATGTTGATGGTTCTATAGATACGAACAATAGTGGCTTTACGGGCAGTGGTTTTGCGAATACAGACAATGCTAATGGTAGTAGTGTGAGCTGGAGCGTAAATGTTGCGGCGAGTGAGAATTATCTATTGGAATGGCGCTACGCTAATGGTGCTGACGCGCGCTCGGCTTCCGTTCAAGTGAATGGCCAAACGCTCGCAACTGTAGCGTTTTCAGGTACCGGTGCGTGGACAAGTTGGACGGTAGAGTCGGTAAACATTGCACTGAATGAAGGCGTTAATACTATTGTGGTGGTGGCCACAAACAACGCCGGGTTCCCTAACGTAGACTCCTTAACGCTGATAGGTAATAACGGACAAGCAGCGGCTTGCGGCAGCTCATCATCCAGTAGTTCTTCTAGTAGCCGTTCATCAAGTTCTTCTTTCAGTAGTTCTTCGTCTAGTTCTAGTTCTTCTTCGAGCGGTGCCTGCAATAAACCTGAGCCTCCGAATACCAGTGATGTAAACCCCGAAACCATCGACTGGGTTTGGGAGCAGCGCATTCAAAATGAAGCGTTGAATTTTTATAATTTGATCTTTGATCAAATGATTGCGGCGGAGGGGCGTTTGAATTATTGCGTGCGCTGGGAGTCGGACCAGCAAATGACTGCAACTCAGCGAGACCAAATGGAAGACATGATTAATCGCCAATATGCCCATTGGGTTGAGTGGCTGCGCGATTATGATTGCTTCCCCTACGACGAAGTGCCCGTAAAGATTGTTGGTTGGGCCGTTGCCGATCGTAATCAGCTTGAGTGGGCCGACAATGGCGTGCCTATATATGTAGGTAATGTGGATGCCGGTGGTGCGCCACAATGCCCTGAAGCCTGTGGCCGGTTTTTCCATCAGGATGGTAACTACAATAGCTGCCCCGGTGGCTATGATAATCATTACGATATGAGCCTATGGGGCACTAAAGGTTTTGGCGGTGGTGCGGGTGGCGATTGGGGGCAGCGTGTTTCCAGTGAGTACATTCTCAGTACATTAACGGCTGACCACGTACATGTTATTGAGCATGAAATTGGCCACGGTTTTAATCTGCCAGATTTTTACGACGTAGAGCAATTCCCGCCAACGGGCTTACCACCGGCTGTTATGCAAGCGGGTGCCGCCGATTCAATTCAACCCTGGGATGGCTGGATGCTGCGCAGGGTGTGGAGTGAGTTAAAGGCGCAAGACGGGCGTTTTGATTTTTAAAGCTTTTAGGCTTTAAGCCCCTGCGGGAATTTCGATATACCCCCCGTCTGTAATTTGGCGGTGGGTATAATCGGCGGGGTAGCCGATAGTTTGTAAGCGTTCACATACCGCCAAGGCCTTGCTTTAAAGGGAAGGTCGTAAGCCTTTGTGCGCTACACTGTCTCTTTGCATGCGTAACGATGAGCAAATGCGGCGGATACAAAAAGTGTGTTAGCTGCGATGTTTACCAGCGCTAGCGATTTTCACCTAGGTGTATTTAGGTGGACGGCCGAGTAGTGTTAGGCGTTATGGGGTGGCAGCTGTGTTCATTAGACTGCTGCTACTCACCGCGCAGTAACTTCTGCTTTTGCTCTTTGCTCATCAGTTTTATCAAGGGCGCCAAGCTGCCGACAGCGGCGGTTAATTCAGTTTGAGTGACCGAATTGGCATCATTAGAAATGGCATTGAGTAGGTCGTCTATAGAGATAAATTTGGATTGTTTATCGGCTTGCTGATTTTCCAATTTTAGGAGCTGTACCTCACCTGGCCCCAGTTTTTGGGCGTTGCGCAGGGCTTGCTCGGCGGTTTTTAAAAGACTTTTCGCCGTACTGGCACAGCCTTTGGGAGCCGCTGCAATGCCAATGGATAAGGTAAGGTTAATTACCTCGCCCGCGACATTTATCTTGAATGTCTTCATGTGGTCGCATAGGCGTTTAGAGAGCATTACCACGCCCTCGGTTTTGGCCATGGGCAAAATAGTCAAGAATTTCGCCTCGTTGTACCGACCGAAACTATCTTCCCGTCTAATAGCCGAGCTTAATACTTTAGAGAATTTTTGAACTATTTTTTCTGAACCGCGATGCCCTGTTTTATCAACGATATTTTTGAAATTGTCGATTTCGAACATCACCAAGGCAATATTTTGCTTGTGGCGATTGATGAAAGAGACGTCTTTTTCCAACTTTTCATCCAGCGCTTTGTGGTTTAACGTACCGGTGAGTAAATCGATATTAACGTGTTCTTGCAGGTTAACTTTGTCTCGCCGGTAGTTGGCATGGGCTTCTAGGCGGGCTATTACCTCGGTAGATTTGAACGGCTTGCTAACAAAATCGGTTGCGCCCATTTCAAATACTTTCTTTTTAACCGACTCTTCTTCGGCGGCGCCGGTAATGACAACAACGGGGATATTACGGAGATCTTCTTTTTCGGCGTGCCTAATCTTCTCAATGAGTTGGTAGCCATCTAGGTTGGGCATACCTAGGTCAGTGAGTACAACCTGTACGCTAGGGTCTTTCTGCAGTATTTGCCAGGCTTCGGCGCCGTCTGCCGCCAAAAGTATGTCGAATTTATCGCCAAGGATTTTGGTGGCAGCCTTACGGACAACTTTGGAGTCATCGGCAACGACGACACGCGGCTTTATTGGGGTCTTTTCGGATTTCACCATGTTTCTCAATCCTCCGTATTGAAAGAATAAGACGCCAAACACACCTATGTCACGTTTTATTTTCGATGATTTTACAGGGTTTTACACTCAGAGTTCTCGAAATGCCCGCAACTAATATAGTATAAGCCGGGTTATTTGGCGGGGTCGATGGGAATGTCCCTAGGTAATACGCAACTAACTACGGCGCTATCAAGCCGAGGAATACGACTGTGGACGATATGATAGAAAACTTGGATGTAAACCAATATTTACCCGAGGCCATTGCTTGGGCAACCAACCTTTTGCTGGCCATTGTCATTTTAATGATCGGTATTTGGCTAGCCAATAAGGCGAGCCGCATTATTGTGAATGTGGGCAAAAAATACGACAACCTTGATGATACCTTATTCCGATTTTTTGGCAGTGTCGCGCGTTATGTTGTTTTGGCGTTTGTGGGTATTGCTGTTTTAAATCGGTTTGGCGTGCAAACCGCATCGATTGTTGCGCTGCTGGGTGCCGCTGGCCTGGCCATAGGCCTAGCACTACAGGGAGCTATGTCTAACTTAGCTGCCGGCGTTATGCTGCTGATATTCCGCCCCTATAAAGTAGGGGACTTTATAAACGCGGCAGGACGTTTTGGCAATGTCACTGAAGTAGATATGTTTACCACTATTCTACAAACTTTCGATAAACAGCAAATTATCATTCCTAATAGTCAAATTTGGGGTGAGCAAATAGTGAATCATTCGCACTATAAATTGCGGGGTGTTGATATGCACTTTGGCGTTGCTTACAACGCGAATATAGACAGTGCCAGAGCGGTTATTGAGAAGGTGCTGGCCGACCACCCCAGCGTATTAAAAGACCCGGCGCCGTTTATTGAGGTAGAAACCTTAAACGATAGCTCTGTGGATTTTCTGGTACGCCCGTTTTGCGACGGTGCTGATTATTTTAACGTGTTGTATTCGGTGCCTGAGTTGGTTAAAAAAGCGCTGGATGAAGCCAATATAGAAATTCCGTTTCCACACCGCAAAGTGTTTTTGGTTAACGAGACCAATTAATAGGCTAGTACCTGTTTACAGGCATTCTGAAAGTGGATACTTTTGCAGTACAAACACTTACCGCGTAAAGCTGTAAGTGTTTGTTATTTAGCAGAATGTGTTGTTTTTTCTGTGGCCAAATTGGCTGCTATCGAGACGCCGCTGGGGTATGATCAAAATAGTCATCCCAACGTTTATCCAGCTGTTGGATCGCTTGCTCAAGGGGCAGCGCCAAATATTCATTTATACGCTGTTCAACCAAGCCTAACCTCACCAGCTTTTCCAATGCATCATCAATTTCAAAATCAATGCGGCACTGCCATTTTTCGGCCAGCCATTGCTCAATTTTATAATCTAATTGTTGGCGGTCGAGAGGCACTTTACTGGTTAATAGAAAGTAGTAGGCTAATATGGCTTCTTTGCATTCTTCCTCTTCGGCATCGTTAAGCAAGCGATAGATAACGCCGGCATTATTGTCCAAGTTTTTAAAGTAGAGGTTTTGCGTGAGCTGTTGCATAAAACGCAATTTTCGGTTTTTGAAATTAGAAAATTGTTTCCAAATATAGGCGCCCAGCGCTCCAAAGCCACCGAACAGTATGGTTAGGTTGGCTACATTTAATTCTACCGGCTGTTGCCGTAGGCCAAACCAGAAACCGAGCATGGACGCCATTAACAATAAAGTGGCTCCAACTTTGGTGGTTAGCACAATGCCACCGCTTACCAGTGCGGGAACACCGATTAATAGCTTGTCTCTTACTCTCATGCGCAACTGGGTATTGGGGAATAGCATTTCTAAGTCGGCTTTTGGCACATTTTGAAATAGCTTTAGCATAGACGCGCCGGCTCTAGCCGGTGCCTTATCCGCTCTTTCGGTGGCAGGTGAAGCTTTGAGTCGAATGTAAACAACTACTCTATCGTAGTTAATAAATTCAACTGTCTTCGATGACAAGCCAAACCAACGGCTAATGGCTTGCTGCTGTAATGACTGCCCGCGGCAAAAAAGCAGCACCTCCGAGAATTCGTCAAAATCTACATGTAAGCGTAAATCGAACAGCGAGGCTTTGGTCATAGCTTGATTCAGCTCTTCCTCTGTTATTGCCTCGTAGTTGGCCTTTTCCAGAGTGTTTTTTAGCAGCGTTACAAATTTCCCGGTTGAATCTTTGCCGCTCGGGAAGGCTATGCGGGTGTCGGTATCGGGGTCCATCGCTGAGTAGGCGTCTTTCAGCGAATCCATCGTGTTTTTGAATTCATAGTGAAAAACATGTGTGAGCAACGTGAAAAACGGTCGAAAATCCTTCTGGTCGCCTGGAAGGGTATTTTCCTTCAGGCACATTTCAATGATGTCGGCGACTCGAAAGGGGATAAATCTAAAAGCCGGGGTGTTAGTGTTTTTCATATTGTCTCAAATAGAAGGACGTTAGTTGTCTTTACTTGGTGGTGATTACTACCGGTTGGGGAATGGGGCGTGGCGCTAATGACTACCCTGTGAATCCCCCTGTAGCTGTGTGGTTTAAGTACCGCGTGTAGTGGCATGCTAGCCACTAGTGGCATCAAAAATCAATTTATTTGTTTTGCCACACTGGCGGGTTGCGGCGACAGCGCTTTTCTACATTATTAATGTAATTGTTATGCGGTCTTATGTGACTTTAGTCGATTGCGACTAGTCCAACCTTCAAACAGCTCTCAATAATCGCTAGAGGATATTGCCATGGCCGATGCTAAGCAGGCTTTTGATTGGCAGCACGCGTTAACGGAAACCTATGCCGACATAACCCAGCAAATGATCGCGCATATACCTCAAATAGTGGGTGCGCTGGTGTTGCTGATTGCCGGTTGGATTTTGGCGTGGGTGCTGCGTGTGGTGGCGCAAAAACTAGTAAAAGGATTGGAGGCGCTCTTTCTGCGCACGGCGCTAAAGCGTGGATTGCCGCAGTCTTCTGTGCGCTCCTACGCGGCCTTGGGGGGCGATATTATTTTTTGGGGCGTGCTGCTGTTTTTTGTAGCCGCCAGCGCCAATATGCTGGACTGGAAAATATTTTCGGGTATTTCTACGGCACTACTCACCTACCTGCCTAATGTGCTTACCGGTTTGCTCATTATTTTGGCTGGGTTTGCCTTAAGTGGTGTAGCCCGTTCGGCGGTTGCTGGTGCAGCGGAATCGACCGGTGTTATGCAGGTGGATTTACTGGCGCGGATTGCGCAGATTACTGTGCTGTTAACGGCCATTGTTATTGGTGTTGAGCAGCTGGGCATTAATGTCGCGTTTCTCACCACCACGCTTATTGTGGTGGCCGGGGTGTTACTGGGCGGTGCCGCGTTAGCGTTTGGGCTGGGTGCCAAGCACTTTGTGGCCAACATTATTGGTGCGCAAACCATGCGCAAGCTGTATCAAATAGGTCAGTTAGTTAGGATCGGCGATGTTGAGGGCTATTTGTTGGAAATCACTCCGACGTCGGTTGTACTGGATACCGAAAAGGGCCGTGCTGCGGTGCCGGCAAAACTGTTCCACGAGCAAGTGAGCGAAATAATTACCGAATCACAGGAGGGTAGTGGTTCGTTTATGGGCAACCTGTTTCAAACAAAGGGCGATCACGATGCATTCGAGTGAGTTGGAGTTAGCGTTAACCTTCGTTCAAGCCCACCCCGATGCGGCTGCTAGGGAATTGGAATTGCAGTTGCCTGAAATGACGGCGAGCCTAATGAATACACTGCCGCTGCCCCAAGGTCGTGCGATTATGAAGCAGTTGCTGCCAACTTACGCGGCAAGAGTGTGTGCGCAACTGTCGGTGGATAGGGCCGTGGGTTTACTGGTGGAAAGCGGCGTTAATCACGTTGCTTCCATTTTACGTTGTTTACCCAATGCCAACCGCAAAGCGTTGGTGAAGGGGCTGCCGGAAAAAACCGCCGCGCTTTGTCGGCTGATGCTGAGTTATTCCGAAGATACTGTGGGTGCTTGGATGACCGCCGATATTGTAATGTTGCCTGTTGATTGTGTAGCCGGTGAAGCGTTGCAGCGATTGGCTCTGAGTGGGGGTGTAATCGATAGCGAAGCCATTCCGGTGATCGACAAATCACAGCAGGTGGCTGGCACGGCCGCTATGCGTGATTTATTGCGCGCACAGGAGCAAACAACGGTAAGCCAAATTATGCACGAGGTGCCGGCTGCGTTATCCAGTCGCACAAGTTTGGCGTCCGCTTCTCGTCATGAGGGATGGCGGCAGCGCGATATAATGATGGTACTTAACCGCAACAGACAATTGGTGGGTATGCTGCGTCATCTTGACTTGCGGCGCAGCCTAGAGCGCTTTGGAGAATTAACGGGTCATGTGCCGCAAAGTGATTTATTGAGTGGTATTAGTGAAGTCTATTCGAGTGCATTAAGTGCGATGCTGGGGTTGGTTAGTGGCCAGCAGGGCAATAAAACGGCTGCTATAAATGTGGGGGAACGGCGATGACAAAGGATCAAGCTTTTTTACCGGGAGCTGAATTGCCAACTGCATTGCTGTCGAGTGTTGGGCAAGTACCGGAGTTGCCGTCGATTGCCATATTGACGCACGCATTTTTTAGTCGCTACCCACGTGATGCCGCGCGTAAATTGGAGTCGCTTAGCTCCGAAGACGCCGCTGAGTTACTGATGTCTCAGCCCAGTACTTTACGGCAGCGAGTTTGGGCTTATTTAACGCCACCTGCCGCCGGTCAAATATTATTGATGACCTCGGATGAATTCGCGTTGGAGCTATTAGCTGTATTGGACGCGGGGCCATGTGCCAGTTTACTGGCCCGCCTTGAGGAGAGTAAACGCGAACATTATTTGACAATAATGGACGAAGGCCAGTCACAGGAGTTACGTGAACTCATGGATTACCCGGCTAACTGCGCTGGGCATATGATGGATACGCGTGTGCTGGCGTTAAGCATGCAGTTGACGACTGCAGAGGCGATGATTCAGTTGAAACAACATCCCGCTGTTATGCGCCGCCGAATTTACACTTTGGATGGTGATATGCGTTTGCATGGGAAAGTTGACCTTGAGCACCTAGTTACGGCTGAACCAGAGCAAACCCTTGCGGCCCTCAGTTCGTCCATTACGGTAAGCGTAACGGCGTTAGACCCTAAAGACGATGTTGCCGAAAAGCTGCAAAAAAACGCCATTGACATTCTGCCAGTCGTGGATGTGCATAATCGTCTGCTGGGAGTTATCCGCGGTGATAGTGCAATTGAAGTACTAAAAGAAGATATTGCCGGTGACCTGCAGGCCATGGTGGGCGCCAGTCGCGACGAGCAAGCACTTTCTAGTAGTTTTTTTGCTGTACGCAAACGCCAGCCTTGGTTACAAATTAACTTGCTAACCGGGTTTTTGGCCGCCGCCGTGGTTGGTTTGTTTGAAAGCACGATAGCGCAGTTTACCGCCCTCGCGATTTTAATGCCCGTTGCTGCCGGGCAATCGGGTAATACCGGAGCACAAGCCTTGGCTGTGACGATGCGCGGTTTAACGTTACGAGAAATCACCACTCGACACTGGTATAAAGTGATGTTTAAAGAAGCCAGCGCCGGTCTAATTAATGGCATTGCTATTGCGATTACCTGCGGTATTGGTGTTTATTTTTGGAGCAAGAATGCGGGGCTTGCTTTAGTGATTGCATTGGCAATGGTTATATCTATGACCATTGCAGGAACAGCCGGTGCCTTGGTGCCTATTTGTTTGAAAAAGTTGGGCCAAGACCCGGCTCAGTCGTCTTCCATTATTTTAACCACTGTCACTGATATAGCCGGGTTCATGTCTTTTTTAGGTATTGCAGCGGCGCTGTCAAACCTGTTGGGTTAGAGATTTAAATTTAGCTGTTACAATGAAAATTCGTTTTATTAACCGCGTTAAGGAATAGCCATGACGGTAAAGAAATTTTTATATATCACAATATTTGTTTTGTTAGCCATTTTTGTTATTCAAAATATTGCCTTGATTAGCGTGAGCTTTTTGTTTTGGGAGTTTACCCTTCCGAGGTCGTTGATGTTGGGCATCACTTTTGCTATTGGTTTTTTGATAGGCTTTGGGGTTTTTGAAATTCGACAACATCACAATAGTACCAAATCTTGATAACGTATCAAACCAACAAAATGACTATTGCTGCGGTGGAGCAGGGTTTTGACAAGAGCCTAATCAGCCTATCGTTTCCGAAAAAACAGCGTTACGCGCTCATGTATGTGTTAAGGCTACTCTTCCTACTCGTTATACTGCCCAGTTATTATACTGTCGCCGGGGCGGAGAATAAGCTTAAGTCACCTAGGGTTGAAATGAAGGATATTAGCCTCACGTCGATTGACTTCAGTGGTGCGCAAGTTTCGATTACCTTGGTGGTTCATAATCCGAATGCTACCGACATAGAGGTTGAGTCTATTCAATATAGCCTTGTACTCAATAATGTACCGGTGAAAAAAGGTATTATCCGTCAGAAAGAACGATTTCCTGCGCAGCAGCGCCGCGAGGTGACGGTTCCCGTTGCGGTCACTTACGATGAGCATCTGCCTGAGCTGCTTTCTGCGCTAAACAGTGCTAATGCCTCAACCTATGAAATAAGTGGAAGTGTACAGCTTAAAGGTGAAGACAGCCCATTTCCCTTTAACCACAAAGGTAGTTTGGCCCTGGCTAATGTCCTAAATTTGACGGGTTTAAATAGTGTTGTAATTTTTACTGCCGCGCACGCGTCTTTGTACACAACAGAGGTTTTGCTATGACTAATGCAGCCGATGACGAAAAGCATCTTCGACAACAATACCTGAAGAAATTGGGTTTTGATGCGGTGCCAGAGCCGCCGGAGGTAGACGAAATTGTTGAGAAAAGTGTACGGCAGGCGAATGTACAGTTGGGTTCCCGAGATTTACTGACATTAGCCATTTCCTCATTTTTTGCAATGTTACTGATGTTTGGCGCGCCCTTGGTCGCTGCATCGGTCTCGCGAAAAAAGAAATCTGATTCGCGAGCAGCCTCATTAAAGGACAAGCAGGGGCCAAAAGTTTAGCTCTGCCATCGAAAATTGAATTCCCCCTTACTCGAACGATCACCGCTGGAGAACATACCGTGGAAAAAGTTAATATTTGGAGCGAAACCCTTCTTACAATAATGACAACGCTCTGGGCCAAGCTTGCTGGGTTTCTGCCTAATTTAGTTGGCGCCATTCTGTTATTGGTTGTGGGCTATTTTATAAGCCGAATGGTGGGCTTTATTTTGGCAAAAGGGCTGGAGCGAACCGGTTTTAATAAACTCAGTGAAAAAGTGGGTGTTGCGGCAACGCTGACACGCGCCAATATTACACTCAGCGTTGCGGATATTGTTGGCAAGTTGGCGTTTTGGATTATTATGCTCACCTTCCTGGTAACCGCCACCGAGACCTTAGGCTTGCCACGTGTTTCGGAAACCATTGATGAGTTTGTATTGTATCTGCCCAAGGTTATTGCTGCGGCCCTTATTCTAATAATCGGGTTGTTTGTAGCGCACTTTGTTCGAGATCTTATTCGCAGTGGTGCAGAAGGTATTGGTGTGGAATATGCCAAACCGCTGTCTTCAGCGGTTTACGGCATTCTGTTTGTCGTCATTGTGTCGCTTTCAATAGGCCAGTTAGAAGTGGATACCGGTTTACTGGATAACGTTATTTCCATTTTAATTGGTGCTATTGGTATTGCTGCGGCATTATCGCTTGGCTTGGGTACCCGAGACCTTGCCGCAAATATTCTGGCAGGCGTGTATGCGCGTGATTTGTATAGTGCTGGTGATCAGATGCAGGTTGAAGATGTTGAGGGCACGCTAGATAGCATTGGAACTGTTAAAACACAAATTCAACAGCATAATGGCGCTTTGGTATCGGTTTCGAATAAAAGTCTAATCGACGCAAAAGTAAGTGTAATGCGTTAGTCGCACTCGCTTACAGCGCTGGTATGTCGTCAACCCTAGGGGGGCGGCTTTATGCTATTGAAATCGGAAAAGCCTGTGAACCCAGTCGAGCCATTGCTTGAACTTGATGACGCCGCACTCGTTGCGCAAGCGGTTGTCGAGTTGCCTTATGTGACATGCGCCTATGAGAGATTAATTAAGCGGTATTACCCGCTGATTTATCGTACCTGTTTGGGTGTTTTACGCAGCCCTGAAGAAGCCGAAGAGATTAGCCAGGTAGTATTGCTTAAAGTATTTAACGGGCTGCCGAAGTTCGAGGGTCGCTCGACGTTTAAAACATGGCTAATAACTATTGTGAAGAATGCCTGTTTTAGCCGTCATCAAAAACTTAAGCTAGAGCGAGAGCGCTTTTTCGATTTGACCGACGAAAAAGGCGATGAGTGCAACGATCAAAGCGATACATCGCCGGAGTCGCTGTGGCAGGATAGCTTCGGAAGCATGGTAAAAAGTTTGAGTGAAGAGGAGCAGCAAATTCTTACGCTACGTTTTGTGAGTGAGCTGTCTTTGGTTGAAATAGCCGTGGTGATGAAAATAGGCCTAAGCGCAACAAAAATGCGTTTTTATCGTGCTTTGGAGAAGCTGAAAGAGCAGGTTTAACGTTTTTCTACCAGCTTGTCACACCCCATAGAGAATGGTGTTTAAGTGTTTCCCTCGCGGTCACGGCTCGTCAAATAGTCATGATACAGGCCTGCTTCAGACAGCTCTACTATCAATGAACTGATTTACGCGTAAGGTTTAGACCTTCCATTACTGGTAATGACACGGGCATGATGACGGTTGAGCAGCCGTGGATGCTTAACACCGCAGGAGTGTGCGATAGTTTCCACTTCTTTCTCCATGTTTTGTGCATACTGTGCAACACGCTGAGATTTGTCGATGGGGTTAAGGCCAGCCTGTAAGCGTTTGTTGTGCGTGGCTATGCCGGTTGGGCAGGTGTTTTTATTACACTGCATGGCTTGAATACAGCCTAGCGAAAACATAAAGCCGCGCGCGCTGTTTACAAAGTCTGCGCCGGCGCATAACGCCCAGGCGACATCTACTGGGTTAATTAGTTTGCCGCTGGCGATAAGTTTTACGTTTTCGCGTAGACCATGCCGGGTTAAAATATCAGCAACCAATGGTAGGCTTTCGTATACCAACATACCCACATTATCAATTAAGCTCATGGGGGCGGCCCCTGTACCACCATCACCGCTGTCTATGGTCATGAAATTTGGCGCACTTTGTGGGCCTCTTTTTGTGATCGCCTCACAGAGTGATTCAATTTCGGCGGGGTTACCAACGCATAATTTAATGCCTACGGGCTTTCCTGTAATGTTTCGTACCCGGTCAATCAAATTTAGTAAGTCTTCGTGGCCTTCAATTTCGGAAAATCGATTTGGACTAATGGAGGCGTGGCCTTGGGGTATGCCTCGAATAAGTGAAATTTCTTCGGTGACTTTGGCTGCCGGTAGTATGCCGCCTTTTCCGGGTTTTGCTCCTTGGCTAAGTTTTATCTCAAACATTTTTACTGTTGGGTGAGCCGCAATTTCGGCCAATTTTTTTTCGCAAAGATTTCCGTTCTCATCTCTAACACCGAACTTACCGGTACCAATTTGAAAAATTAAATCGCAGCCGCTTTCGAGGTGATAGGGGGAAAGCCCACCTTCGCCTGTATTTAACCAAGAGCCGGCTATTTTGGCGCCCCGCGATAGGGCTTTCACCGCTGGTGAGGATATAGCACCGTAACTCATTGCCGAAATGTGAAAGAAATGTTCGCAGTGATAGGGGTGCTGGGTTTCAGAACCTACGGTTACCGTTGTGTGTTGACTTGGCTCGCTGTCTAATACCGGGTAGAGGCCGTTGGCAAAAAATATTGTACCTGGAGAGCTTAAATTGCGGCTTGAACCAAAAGCCGTGGTGCTATCTAAGTTTTTTGCCGCGCGGTAGACCCAGGTACGCTGCGCCCGATTAAAGGGCATTTCTTCTCTGTCTTGGGCAAAAAAATACGGTCTGAAAAATGTTCCCCAGTGTTCGAACGTGTAGCGTAACCGACCTATAACGGGGAAGTTATGGCGTATGGCTTGTTTGGTTTGCAGTTTGTCGCCAATGTACATCCATATGATGCTGAGTACACACAGGCCTGCGACTAAAACAAAGCTATAAACTAATATTTCTACGATAAGCTGGTAGGTAGTGAAAACGGTCATAAGAAGTTTACATTATCGTTAATTAAAAATTTTATTAATGACTAGGTCGCTTGTTGAAAACCCAGTTACGTAACACGAGTGGTGCGAATATCGCGGTTAACAGGCTCATTAACACCATGGCGATATATGCTGCTTGTTCTATAGCGCCCGAATTTAGGGCCAATAACGCCACAACCATTGCGATTTCACCGCGCGGCGCCATACCGACACCGACCGCGATTGAATCTCTATTGTTCATTCCCATGAGTCGCGCTGGTATACCACAGCCAATCACTTTACTGAGGATAGCCACGGTTGTTAACGCGAATAGGAATACAATCATATCGGAGGTAAACATCGACATATCGACGAGAATGCCCAGTGATACAAAAAATATTGCCCCGAAAACAATTCTAAGATAATCGGCACCCTCATGGAAATTTCGGCTGTGCTTAAGGTGTACACCTTCAAGGCTAACACCGGCAATAAATGCACCCACAATAGCGGATAAGCCCATCAGCTCTGCGGCAATGGCATAGGCAAACGCGAGCATCATGGCGAGTACAAAAACGGCTTCTTTATAACGTTGGGCGAAAAGCGTGTTATCCAACTTGCTGATCCAATGACGCAGATAGCGCTGGCTCAGGAAAATCCCGGCCGATAAAAATACTACAGCCTTTACCAGCATAAGGCCGATGTCGGGTAGGGATGTTTCGCCACTACCCGCCTGAATACTAATGGATAGAGCCAATAATGCCAGAACATCATCGATAACGGCGGCACCGATAATAGCACGTGCCGCTGCGCTGTCGAGCTTGCCTAGCTCGCGCAAAACGTCGGCTGTAATGGCGATACTCGTAGCCGAGAGCGCAACACCGATGAGTGACGCGCGCCCCGGCTCAAAATCGAATAGTAAGGCTAAACCAAACCCGCTTAGCCAAGGGATTAACACACCAAATAAACCAATAACCGCGTAGCGCAGTTGTAACAGGTCTTTTACTTTAAATTCTAGGCCAATGGTGAACAATAATATGGCTGCGCCTAAATGGCCAAGGCTTTGAACAAATTCGGTATAGGTTATTAAGCCTATTAAACTTGGCCCGATGAGGATACCCGCTAAAATTTGCCCTACTACCGAGGGTTGCTTGAGCATGGATGCTAGTAAGTACCCACTGAGCGCTACAAATAAAAGCACGCTCATTTGAAACTCAACTGAATGCAATATGTGGTTCACAATTTATGTCTCAAAATGCGTGGTGCGGATTAAGTCGCTGCGTGAATGCCTTTTAGTAGTCGGCCGAGAATATCTGCACCGGTAATGATGCGGCGTTGGCTTCCCCACAACAATAAAATGTCGTTGTCGATAACGTTATCGCACAATGCATCGCGTGTTTTCTTGAATAGCCCAAGCACATCGCCCAAGGGTAGCTCTGGGTCTGTTACTAATATGGGGCGGTGGCAATAGTCATAGGGTTGGAAGTCGGCTGCTTGACTAAATAATGCAGTGCGTAAAAAACCGTCGGCGTCCAAGACCAAAAGTGGCTGTTGTTGTTCATTGACAATAACAATCCATTTGTGGCCCGACTGCTGTATCTTTTGCAGGAAGGGGTCGTCGGGCGATGAACCAAATTCTGGTAATATCGGCAAATCCAAACGTGTGGGTAATTGAATAACGCTTTCGGGGTCGACCACTTCTCCTTCTTTACTTACCGGAATGTCATCGATTTGAAGAAAATTGAGTGCCCCTATACCTTCAATTGCATCGACTTCGGCTTCTTCGGCTTCCATATGCTTTTTTATCACTTGGCGTAAATCGCGTTCGCGCATATAAGTAATACCTTCTTTACCTAGCCATAAATCTAGAATCAATGCGCAGGGTTTGGCGACCGGAAAAAGTAGTATCTGATAGAAGCGTAATGCAGGCGCTAGAAAAGAGGCGGTTTTTAGTGCGTGACGAGAAAAGTAAGCTTGTGGCGTTATTTCGCCGAATACCGTAATAAATACGGCGGAAAATGCAAATGCACTGATGCCTGCCATTACCGAGTCGGATAGCAGGGTTAATATAACGTTAATGCCTACGTTGCCCCATAAAATAGTGGTTAACAAAAAATTCGAATCTTGGCGCATTTGAAGCACAGTGGCCGCGGCTTTGTTACCATCACTGGCTTTTACTTCAAGCTGCAGGCGATTTAAACTAAAAAAGGCCAGGTTCAAGCCAGAGAACATCGCTGACTGGGTTAAACAAAAAATAATGCCCAGCCAAGTCCAAAGATCTTGCGGTGGGTGGTCAAACCAAGATGGCATTTACATGTGCTCCAAGCAGGGGGATACCCGGTGGACTATATTAAGGTCTGATCGTCGAACACGGGGTTGGGCGTGTTTTCTGCGGTGTTTTGGAATGCTTCAACGGAAGCCGCAGCTTCTTTAATATCCTCAAAGCGTGCAATGTGAAAGAGGGCGTCGCCTTCGTTGACCAACGGGATATTGCTTTTACCAATCACTAGCCCGGAACATTGCGCCTTTACTTCGTATTCCGTTGGATCGAAAAGGTCCGATGGGTCGGCTATTACACCCAACAGGTCGCCTTTATTTACACGGGCGCCCAGTGGTGCAATTGAACGTAATATGCCGCTCTCTGGCGCTCTTTCCCAGTTACTGGACCTTGCAATAAAAGGTTCGGAACGCTTCTTCTGTGCCTTTGTTTGGGGGAGCATCTTCAGTGAACGCATTACCGACAAAATGCCGCGTACGCCCGCGCGAATGGACAGCTCGTCAAATCGTAAGGCTTCCCCTGCTTCATATAACAGTACTTTCACGCCGTGTTCGTCCGCAACTTGACGTAGCGATCCATCGCGGAGGTTTGAATTAAGCAGCACGGGCACTGAAAAAGCTTCGGAAAGCTCCTTCGTTTCGGGGTCGTCCAGATTAGCGCGAATTTGCGGCAAATTGGACCGATGTATAGCCCCGGTATGTAAATCTATTCCAAAATCACATTGGCGAACAACTTCGTGTAAAAAGATATGTGCAAGGCGGGCCGCCAGAGAGCCCCGTTTTGACCCAGGGAAAGAGCGATTTAGGTCGCGACGGTCGGGCAAATACCGGGAGTGTTGGATAATGCCAAAAACGTTAACGATGGGAATCACAATTAATGTGCCTGAGAGTCGCTTTAGCGCGCTGGTTTTCACCAGCCGCCGAACAATTTCAACCCCATTGAGTTCATCGCCATGAATAGCTGCGCTAATAAATAACCTTGGCCCCGGCTTTTTGCTGCATATTACTTGCAGTGGAATGCTAACGTTTGCATGGGTATAGAGTTTTGCAACAGGTAAGTCTATTACCTGTTGTTCTCCGGGATTGACGGTTATTCCGTTGATGGTGATAGGTTGGTTTTTTGCGCTCACGGATTTATCCCTTGCCTCGGGTGCGGGTTTTATGGGGCTTGGCGTTTTTCTCGATAAATTCGATAATCATGCCGGCTACGTCTTTCTTGGTGGCTTCTTCAATGCCGTTTAATCCGGGCGATGAGTTAACTTCCATAATCAGTGGGCCGCGGCTAGAGCGAAGTAGGTCCACTCCACAAACATTGAGCCCCATAATCGTTGCGGCTTTCACGGCAGCGGCACGCTCTGCAGGGGATAATTTAACCAGCTCAGCTGAACCACCCCGGTGCAGGTTAGAGCGAAACTCGCCTTCAGGTGCGGTTCTTTGCATGGCGGCGATAACCTTTCCGCCCACGACGAAACAGCGAATGTCGCTACCGCCTGCTTCCTTGATAAATTCTTGAATCAGAATGTTGCTATTAACGCCCATAAAAGCCTGTATAACACTTTCTGCGGCTTTTTTTGTTTCGGCTAATACAACGCCTATACCTTGTGTGCCTTCTAGCAGTTTTATGACCAAGGGTGCACCGCCAACCTCGCGAATGAGCCCACCGACATCGTCTGGCGAATTAGCGAACGCGGTAACGGGAATACCGACACCTTTACGCGAAAGCAATTGAATAGAGCGTAACTTATCGCGTGAGCGCGATATAGCAACCGACTCATTGACGCAATAGGTGCCCATTATTTCGAATTGGCGCACTACAGAGGTACCGTAAAAGGTTACTGATGAACCAATACGCGGAATCACAGCATCGAAATCGCCGGGTAAAAATTCCTCGTCTTTATAGTGCATAGAGGGGTTTTCGGTGCCCATATCCATAAAGCAGCGCACATGGTTGATAACGCGTGCCTCGTGACCGCGTGCTTCGGCCGCCTCTACAAGGCGTCTGGTGGAGTAAAGTTTTGGGTTTCTAGACAGTATGGCTATTTTCACAAGCGCTCCAGTAATGTTAAGCAGTATGTGGATGTTCGGGCATTAGACTTGTTGGTTTCTGAATAAGTCACACGGGAGAGTGACCTAGCAGGTAAGAACTTTCAGGATCGACACAAAATACGCCATTCAAGGCTGTGCGGCCAAGCAGCATGCGGAACTTCATGGTGTCTCGGTTAGTCAGTGTCATTTCAATATTACGGCGTATTGTGCCGATCACCACGGTGGTTTCGATAACGAAGCGAAACTCTACGTGACCGCCGGAGTCGGTGATTTTACGCTCTTCTATAACGCGGGCGTCGCAAAGGGTTTCGGTGTCGTTGTCTCCCTGGTGGGGGTGTATGCCAAACCTGACTCGATGCTCCTCGCCTTTATGGTAGGGCTCTACAAAATAGGCGTGCAGGGCCGAGGTTCGTGCGCCTGTATCGACCTTTGCCTTTATGTTATTAATACCTAAGTCTGGTAAGGCGATCCACTCTCGCCAGCCCAGAGTGGCTAGTGTGTTATTGCTACTCATGGTAATTTCTCAATTCCTAGGGCACGATTATTATCGAGCATGGCTTCGGTTGCTGTGGCTCGATCATAGTGTTGCCGGTTTTGAATTAGGGGTAGCGGGGCGATATACCGTGCGAACCGCTGCTCGTCAAAAGTAGATTTTCCTGGGGTGTTTAACCCTTGCAAATATGGGCGTGTAGATGGGTTTATTGTTGTAGTATTTTGCTCCGTCGTCCACATATTTTTTCTCGCTATTGCTGTCTTTAATGCTGCACTATTAAGTGAAGAGCAACAATACGGGGTGGGTTAACCCGATGGCTAGATCACCACCTATGGATGCGCATGTGTACATTAGGTACTAACGGCCGGTTGGGTGTAATTCGGGGCGAAAGCATAGAAGTTTAGCGGGTAAGGTGGTAATTACGGCAGCAAGTATGTTACGCACACCGATGGGGAAAGGCCGGTTGCCTTTCTAAGCTCGCCAACACTGCAATAAGGTTTGCCTTGCGCACGAACCGCACAGAAAGCCAGAGGCCAAAAGTAATTAATAGCGGTGCCCATATGAGCCCGACCCGATTGGGAATGCTAGATCGACCTTTTCGTATTGGACCGAGCGCGGTATCAATTTCTTTTATAAGGGTATAGTCGATATTTACGAGTAACCGCCATCGACTGTGAACTCACGCTTGGCTATAGACCAGATTTTACCTTTTGCTACGGTCGTGGCGGCCGAACCCGTTACAGACAAGGCGGTAGAGAAGTTGCAGAAATATTTTAAATTAGGCCAATTTTATCCACCAGAAATAGACGATGTCGGCAGATAAATATTTAGCCTAAACGGCATTCTATACTAGCGTTAATCGCTCGAATAAATTGCTTACTATTATTGACAGTTTATAGCATTCTATTTTTTGGGTTCTGTTAATGGTCGCGTGATAGACTGCAAAAAGCCTGCTGGAATACAGTGGGGCCGCCATTTAACCAAATAATGCGGGTGCCTTTTCGTTCCATACGGCGGAACCATTTTTCTTGTTGTTTAGCAAAAGTATGAATAGCTGAATTTAGCTTCTGAACCATGTCGTTGCGGTTTAGTTCGCCTTTTAAATAGGCGGCAACGAAGCGATATTCTAAGCCGTAAAAATATAGGGTGTCCCAGCTAACACCTTGCTTTTGAAGCTGTTCCACTTCTTCTATTAGGCCTTGTTCTAAGCGCTCTTTTAGGCGTTGGGTAATGCGTTTTCTCAGTTCCGCCCTTTCCCATTTTATGCCGAATATTAGGGGGTTTAGTTCCGGTATGTTTACATCGTTGGCTTCCTCTGCCCGCGTTGCCTCGGCTATTTCAATGGCTCTTATAAGTCGCTCACGATCTAACAGGTCGGTGGTGTTGTGCAGTGTAGGTTGCAAATGCTTTAGCCTGATTTCTAATGCATGTTGGGGTTGTGCGCTAAGCTCTTCTCTTAGTTGTGGGTTGATGGGGGCTTCAGTAAAACGGTATTTATTCAAAACAGAATCTAGATACATGCCGGTGCCACCTACTAATAGCGGTAGGTGACTCCTTTGCTTTACAGTGGTAAATGCATCGTAAAAGCGCTTCTGAAATTCATATACGTTAAATTCATAGCCGGGGTCGACAATGTCAATGAGGTGGTGCTGGGTATCGCCATATTCGTGCAGGTCTTTCCCGCTGCCGATATCCATACCGCGATATACCTGTCGGGAATCGGCTGAAATGATTTCTCCTCCTAATTGCTGGGCTATTTTAACGCCCAGTGATGTTTTGCCTGACGCGGTAGCGCCAAGAACGACTATCAGGTTGACATTTAAATCCAATGGGTTTGCGCCTTTGATTCGGGTAGCTTGAATGGGCCCATTGTATCGACTGAATTCTTAGTGCTTTGCTGACGGGATCAAGAAAAGACGAAATATTCTATTGTACTGAAGAGCTACGTGTACTGCTGGCGTAAATTTGATATTGCGGGCAGAACAACGTCGCCCAAATTGATGACAAGGTCTTTGTGTTGGCTTCAAAGAGGGTTGCATAAAGGGCGCAGAACATCGCCAGTTCCAAGGCCTGGGTTAGGTGATAGCTACCGGCTGTTTGTAAAAAGGCGTCAGCCTTACTAAAGATGCCTCTACTAATTGCTCTTGGTCTCTGACTTTGTGTGCGATTCATGCACAAGAAAAAAATTGCAGGCATACTGCGGGCTTGTGAAAAGTTTTAACGCCGCGCATGAATGGCGGCGTTGGCCGGATTGGAATGGTGGCCAGCTTTGCTAGAGCAAGGCCAAGATAACAGTACAAAAAATTAAACAGCACATGCCTATCTTTGCCGACGGACTGGTAGTACCTTTCAGCGCTTTGTAGATAGCGCCAGCGCAAATCAATAATATAACAGACTTAATAATCATTTAATCCTCTACTTCTTCCATGATGCGTGCGGACATGAATAGCAAGCCGGCCGCACCCGACAGCGAAAGTAATAAAAATTCGAAATTTAGTTTAGCTGTGTGCTCAAATAAAGGTTTAATTGAAAACTGTAAATCTAGCGTTGGGAATAGTTGCGTATTCAATCCTTCTATCCCGTTGAATACCTTTATAACTAACACAAAAAAACAAAAGCAGCTGATATATTTGGCTAAAGTTAAAAGCTTACTGCCGCCATCCCGGTAGTAGGCGGTATTGATGGCCGATACGAACACCCCGAAAGACAGCATAAGGGGTACCAACGATAGAAATAAATAACCAATAAAGAGGTTCATCGTTTTAATCCCCTGAGGTGTAACCACTCCGCTTAGCCAAGCGTACAGGCTGGAACTTAGCAGCAAAACGCTATAGAAAAAAGCAGCCAAAAATAAGTAGGAAAGGAAGCGTGCTACTTCTACCTGATAAAAAGTGAACCTGCCCATGGATATCATCTGAAACTGACCATCCTCCCACTCTTGTCTACTGCGGAAGGGGATGGTCAGTAATATGATAAAACCAATAAAACTTGCCGTAGCGGTCACTAAGGCCGTTGGTATGCTAGAGAGCGGCACGAAATTATCGTTAATACCCTGGTGCACGGCGAGCCGTTCGGGGGATATAAATTCAATATTGGATGTATCTCCATTCGAGTGTTTTTGAATGCCTGCCACTGAGTGGCCGTAAGACAACAGCATAAAGCCGCTAACTAAAATTAATATAAGCAATAGCCAATTGCGCGCTTTAGTGCGCGTAAACTCAAGCCATATAATAGTGAATATCAGTTGCTTCATTCGGCTTGCCCTCCTAAAACCTGTAAAAAGCGGTCGGCAACCCCCAAGCCCTGCTCCCGCATACTTTCTGTCGTTTCATCGGCCTTAATGCAACCATCGTTGCCAATGAAAATCGCACGATCCAAAAATGGATCGGTATCTTTGATTTCGTGTGTAGACAATATTACGCAGGAGTCTTCATCCCAGTATTCGATTAGGGTTTTTAATATGCCTGTACGTGCAACAAGATCAATACCGGAGAGGGGTTCATCCAAAAGGTAGAGCGCCGCCTTTCTGGCCATAGTCGCGACTATTTTCAATTTTTGTCGCTGGCCTCGTGACATTTGTTCGAGGGCCTTTGCGGGTACATCCAAATCTTTCATCAACTGATAAAATTTGTCTGGCTGAAAATCCGCGTAAAAAGTGGCCATAAATTTATGCATGTCTTTAGGCGCCATCCATGAGGGGAAGCTCTGCCTGTCGCCTAGAAACGCCACATTGTGACGCCCCTCTCTGGGTGTCTTGCCCATTACATCGATGGTTCCCGACTGCGGATGTAACATACCGGCCATGAGTTTCATGGTGGTGGTTTTACCTGCGCCATTAAGGCCGAGCAGGCCGATGATTTGGCCTCTCTCTACCGAAAAGCTCAGTGCTTCCACGCCATCTCCGCTGCTGTAATGCTTTGAGACCTCTTTAAAGCTAGCGATCATGTTGAATATTCTCCTTTAATACTTCTAGGCCGTCTTCAGGGGCCAATCCTAATGACCTGATTTCATTTAGGTAATCTTGTGTGACCTTAGTGAGCCGTTCGTGGCGAAGCGCTGTGGTGTTAACCTCTTCCCGGACGAAAGTACCCTTACCTCGCCGGGTTTCTGAAATACCGCGTCGTTCCAGCTCTTGAAATGCTTGGATAACGGTATTGGGATTCAAGCCTGCCTCCACTGCTAACTCCCGGGCCGAAGGCAGTTTATCTCCGGCCGAAAGCCGACCCTGAACCACCTTGAAGACTAGGTAGTCGGCCAGCTGCTGGTAAAGAGCGCCCTTTCTGGAATCAAACTGCATCATCTATAAGCCTTTATGCGCTACATATAGTGTAATAGTAAGCTAGTACACTATAATAGTAGGGGTTTTGGTTCCGTATGTCAATCACTGGTGTAACAAAGAGTTGCGGTTTAAGGGGCCGGGCTCGAGATCGTCTGTGCTACATGGGGGATGGAATGGTGTCGGCGAGGTAATATTCGCTATTTTTACTGGTTTGTATGTCGTACACGGTAAAAAATGAAGGTCCTTTAGGCGTTTTGCAGGCTTGCTTTATCTGTAGGCAAATTAGTAGTTGGCATTTGAACAGATCAGTATCTGATGGAAGCCTAATTTGGATTTTAATGGCGGGCATGGTGCGTGCAATAGGGGTTTCTCAATAGTGGGTTTCTGTAGATACTTGTTAAATATTTTGGTGGTTTTTTTGTGTTCAAGTGCGTGATTAACAGGGCGGTCGGCGTAATAAAATAGACGGGTGGTGGGTTATTTGTATGGGTCCATTACGCCACGTTTTTCAATGGTTTTACGTAGAGATTCCTGTAGTTGCTCAAACTCTGTGTTTGTATAGTTTTCCAGCAAGGTGAACTGGCTCATAGGGGTGTCGTCAAATTCTAGGTTAGGTTTAACTTCATTTAAATAGGATTCTTTATACTTAAATGCAGCGAAATTCACTTTTGCTATAATCTCCTGCTGTTGTGCATAGGTAAGGGGGTAATCCATATGGAAACCTGTTTTGGTGATGGCCTCCTCAAATTTTTTTTTGTGTCGCAAGCGAGAAAATAGAACCGTTTCCTGTTGCTCCTTATCTAACGGGAATAAGCCGCTTAAACCTAAAGCGTACTGATTGAATTCGTCTTGCTCTTTGTCTGAATTTTTTAGTAGTGTATATTTATTTTCGGTTTCACTGTCGCCAATGAGCTGCTCAATTTTCTCGTCGGTCTGTTCCAGATCGTAGCGAAGATCTGCAATGTCTGATGAGCTGTAGTCTAATTCGTCTGGATACATTTCAGCGTCACCGATTTGCAGGTGAATATTCTCTCTTTTCTCTAGAAGTTCTATAAGAAGGGTCAGCTCGTGATCGCTCAGTTGTAGGCGGGCTAGAAGGAAGCGGTATTTTCTTTTAACGATATTGTCTAATGTTTCACTAAACTGTTGTGGTATGGGTGCGTCTTCATATGCAGGTGCGTACGTTGGCGCAGGTGAAATTTCTTTTGTGAGTTTTGTAGTGTTGGCGGGTAAGGGGGTGACTGGTATTTCGCCATTATTTTCTTCGGTCTTTTCACTTAAGAGCGTTATGTCCTGCGTACACTGATTGTGTGCCTCATTTAGCATTCTGGATAAGTGTGCATGCTCCCATAAAAAATAGGCGCAAACTAATCCCAGTATGCTGAAAATAGTGCTATACAGCCCAAACATTTTGAAGTTGTTCATCGTGATACTCTAAAGGCTTCTATCTCTTAAAGATTCGTAACGCTGATAGTCGATAGGGTCGGTTAGCAATAGTGAAATGCTATCTTCTATTTCGTAAAGATCTTCATTTAAAACGCTTAAGTCGATATTAGGGTCGTATTCGGCAAAAGCCATGGCGTTGGCTATGCGCTCTCGGCGCGTGAGTAAGCGCCGTAATTCATTTTTTTCTTCGCTAACAACTTGAGCTGATGCCAATAGGAATTCGTACTTATTGGTCACAGCTTGTACGCGATGCTGGTGAGATACCAATTGCTCAAGGTTGATCCGCGGCGGTTGACTTTCAGGGGCGACCCTTGGGTTGGTTTTATTTATGTTATTTTTGGTTTTAATGGCTATGTGCTGATGTTTGTTTTGTTCGCGCTTATGAAAGTCGACCATTTTTTCAGAGCAAAATGAATGTGCTTGCGCGATATCTTTTTCAATGGATCGATTTGAATGGTATAGGTAGTACGCGAAGCTAACGGCTGTTGTTATTAAACCAATCAATAATACTTGTTTATTCATTGTGCCAACGGTTATGTACAGTTAGAGATAACCTGCGTACCAAAATGTAATACGCAGGTTAGTTTCACATCCAAAAATAGTTTGTTTAGATGTTTTTCAGATTAGTAATTGGTTATCCCAGAAGAGGTACAGCTTTTCCACTTACCAATACAGATATCACCGGCGTTCTTCAATCGGCTGTTAGTAATGCGCGCCGTACTGTTGGGGCCGTCGGAGCGGAAAATGCCTTCTTTCATATTGGAGATATCACAGTTGGTAACTTCAATATGGAAGGGGAAGGTTTTGCCGCCGTTCTGGCGAACGAATTTACCCATGTTATCAACTCTACAGCTGTTGATTGTCCAGGTGGCATCGTCATTGGCTTGTAAAAATTTATCTGAACCTTTAAATGCAGTTAATTTATTTGCCGATACAGTAGCGCCGTTTGTAGGGTCTTTAATGGTCATTGCATCTTCACCTACGTCAGACCAATAGATATTTTCGACATCGCCACCATTGCGGCTATGAATGCCGTCGGCGCCGTTACTACCGATATAAACGTTGCGTATTTTACCTGGGCCAACACGGAAGATAGGGTCCTGACCTTCGTCTTGGCTGCCGTCACCTAAATCGCCACCACCGTTATAGGTTTTACAGCCACCGTCAAATGTTCCACCATTTTCTACACGAATAGTAGAGGTAACCGTGGTTGTGCTACCACCGCGACAAGTGGAACCATAGTTGCCGTTACCGGTAGAACTTGAGGAACTTGAAGAGCTAGAACTACTGCTTGAAGAGTTGGAGCTTGAGGAGCTGTTATTGCTACAGGAAGCGGTTGATACATTCGGGCCGGTTATTTCGACATAGTCGATATTACCCAAACCGGCTCCCTGATTGGCCTGAAGACGCAGGTTTTTCTGGCCAGAGCCGAGGTTGACAGTAATGGACGTAGTCGACCAGCTTGACCACGAGCCAGTGTCATTGAAATCTCTTGTTGATTTATTGGAGCCGTTTGAACTCAATACGCCTGAACGGTTTGTAGATGAGCCGTTCGCGTAGCGCCATCTAATTGTGTATGAACCAGAATCTCCTTTGACCGACCAGTTCACCCCCTTACCATTGGCGTTGTCTGTATTAGCAAAACCACTGCCCGTATAGCCGGAGTTATTGCTGTCGATGGAACCATCAACACCGCAGAAGCCATTTCCGTTTTCTTGGATGGTTATTTTCTGGCCACCGTTATTACTTGAGGAGCTACTTGAGGAGCTACTTGAGGAGCTGCTGGAATTCGAGCTTGAGCTATTGCTACTACTTGAACTCGAAGACGAGCCGTCGCCGGAACCACTACCTGAACAGCTGGGCGCAGAAAAATTGCCACTGTGAGTGCCCTGTACGCCGAAAGTGGTGCTTTGACCCGGAGAAAGGTTACCATTCCACGAAATATTCGAGGCATTAACGGAGTTACCCGAAGTGCTTATATCGGCATTCCAAGAACCTGTTACATTTGGGCTTGATCCGAACTTGAGAGTTACATCCCAGCTGTTGATGGCTGAGCCTGAGTCGTTGGTTACCGTAACATTTGCTACGTAACCACTATCCCACTTATCGGTGGAGGTTGAACAGGAGAGGGCATGGCCGTAATTCGCCATTAAACTGATCCCTATTCCTGCGAGAGCTAGATGGAAAGATTTGGATGAAAACATAAGATATGCCTCCTTTCGACATATTACGCTTAGATTTTTATTTTAAAGATACGCAAAGCAAAACGAATCCGTGTCTTGTCTGAAAAGACAAAAGTTTGGTTTGATTTTGTACGCGCCGAAATGGCTATTTAAGACAAACTGCGTAAAACCGAGTCTAAACTTAACCTATTCGTGCGTACTTTCGTCCGCCAAAAATGATCAATTACTTATTGTTATATTGTTTAAACCACAGCCTATACACGACAGACTACACGACAGACTACACGACAGACTACACGACAGACTACACGACAGACTAGCGTAAACTACTTTGCATCACTTCCAGTATTATTTGAATAAGTTCCCGGATGCTAACAGCGCTACGCTTAAGCTAATATTGGCTACCTAGTCTGCTTCTCCCTGGGCTTACTCTGATGCTGACAACTGTAAATTCCATTGTTACGAAATTCGCCGCTGCCTATATCAAAAATAATGTGAGGGTTGCGAATTAGGTCCATCGCTAATGGATTTCGTTGAGTGCGAGCTAGGCGTTTTGGCTATATATAAAGTTGTTTTTATTTGTATTCGGGCGACTGAAAGGGGGTGTCTCATCTACCTTGTTTAATGATATGGGATGCGGCTGCGCAACCCCCGCAATATTCAATTGGCTTTTTTGATCAGGCTTAGAGTAGGTGCACCGCTTACTCTTGCGGTGGTCTGTGCATTGAAAACCTGAGTCAAGTCGATATTACTGAACTGAATTAACCTTAATACCACACATTAAGGGCAGCCTCTGCTGCTGTAATTATCTTCACACAACATGATTTACAATAAAAAGCAACAGAGGCTGCGAGCTAGTGATTTACAGGCCATTCTCAACGATAAAGCTCTTATTAATCCATAAAAATCAAAGAGATAACACTGATGAAATCCTTAATGATCAACGGAAAATCTCACCCCATTGATGTTGATGAGGCAATGCCTCTGCTGTGGTTTCTGCGTGACCGGTTGGAATACACCGGTACAAAATATGGCTGTGGCTTAGGTGTATGTGGGGCCTGCATAGTGCAGGTGGACGGGCAGGCAACGCGCTCCTGTATTACGCCGGTATCGGCGATAGCGGGTAGAAGTGTCACCACCATAGAAGGTTTATCTGAAAACGGCGACCACCCTCTGCAAAAGGCTTGGATAGAAAATAAAGTACCGCAATGTGGTTATTGTCAGGCGGGACAAATTATGAATGCTGCCAGCTTCCTCGCTAGCAACCCGGCGCCAACCAGTGAGGAGATTGACGGTGCAATGCAAGGCAATATTTGTCGCTGCGGCACCTATCAGCGTATCAAAAAGGCGGTGGCTGATGCCGCAAGTGAAATGAACGCAAACACATCAACCACCCGTAACAAGGAGGCCTAGGATGACGATTTCACATATTAGTCGCCGTAAATTTTTAGGCCTTGCCGGTGTGAGTGCTGGCGGGCTTATTTTAGGTGTTAGCGTACCGGGAATTAGCGTGGCACAAAAAGGTAATGCAGCATTTACCCCCAGTGCCTTTATCCATATCGCAGAAAGTGGTGATACGGTGATTTATTGCGGACGCTGTGAGATGGGGCAAGGTATTAGTACCGCGCTGCCCGCGGCAGTGGCCGACGAGCTGGAGGCCGATTGGGGTCGAGTAACGGTAAGGCAAGGCGACGGCGACGAAAAATACGGCCCCCAAGAGACGGGCGGTTCGGCGAGTATTCATCTTATGTTTATTCCCATGCGCGAAGCCGGTGCCGCTGCTCGTGAGATGCTGGTAGCCGCGGCTGCGGCGGTCTGGGGCTTACCAATAAGCCAGTGCTACGGAGAAAATCATATTGTTAAAAACAAAAACAACGATAAAACACTGGGTTACGGAGAGTTGGCTTCCAAAGCGGCGGAACTGCCAATACCCGAAAAGCCAGCACTAAAAGTCAAGAAAGATTACAGATATATTGGAAAAGGTCTGCCTCGGCATAATCAGGGAGATATCGTACAGGGAAAGTTAACCTACGGTATCGACACCAAAATGCCGGGATTAAGGTACGCGGCTATACGCCACTGCCCGGTTCTCGGGGGGAAAATGATTAGTGCCGATAAGAAAGAAGCCTTAGCGATGAAAGGCGTTATCGATGTAATTGAAATACCGCGCTTTAATGTGCCTTATGGTTCACTGGGTGGCGTTGCTGTGGTTGCAGACAATACCTGGACAGCTGAGCAAGCCCTGAAGAAGATCAAGATCGAGTGGGATCTCGGTGAGAATAAAATTTACGATACACAAAAGTATAAAGCGCAATTGGTTAACAATGTTGAAAAGCCAGCCAGACTTGCTGCTGAGCGGGGAGACGTTAAAGGCGCATTTGAAAAAGCGGAAATTTTGTACAGCGCAACATACACGGGTGGGCATCTTTGTCATGCACCTATGGAACCCAACGCCAGTGTTGTATGGGTGCAAGACAATAGCTGTGAAGTATGGGCTTCAACTCAGAGCCCTGTCGACATTCAAAAAGTGTTAGGGCAGTACTTAGAGCGCGAGCCAAAAGACATTGTTGTGCACGTACAAATGGCGGGCGGCGCTTTTGGTCGCAAGTTTAAGTGCGATTATGTACATGAGGCGGCGGTAATTTCACAAAAAATCAAGGCACCGGTACAGTTGACCTGGTCCCGCGAGGAAGATATGCGCACCGGCTATTATCACTCGATTAATGCGCAACATATCAAAGCTTCTATCGACAAAGACGGCCATGTTACCGGTTGGCTCCACCGCGCGGCTTTTCCGGCTATTGCCTCGCTCTTTGATCCCAGCCTTGACCGAGCGCCAGCGGATAGTTTAAACACTATTAAGGATCACCCCTTTGGTATTGTAAATTTGCGCAGCGAGAGCGGAGAGGCCAAAGCCCATACGCGCATCGGTTGGTATCGCGCCGTTTACGCTATTTTTTACGGCTTTGCGTTCGGTACCTTTGCCGATGAACTCGCGCACAAGGCGGGCAAAGATACCTATACATTTTTAAATACCATCTACGACAATAACAAGGATCCGAAACAGGCCGAAAAGGTGCAACGCTCTAAAGGCGTACTGGCTCTGGCTAAAGAAAAGTCTGGCTGGGACAAGCGCGATACCTTGCCAAAAAATCAGGGCGTGGGTATCGCCGTTCACTACTGCTTTAGAAGCTATGTGGCCATGGTGGTCCACGTAGAGGTAAATGACGGTGATATCACAGTGCTGAATGTGGACTGTGCCATAGACTGCGGACAAATCCTTAACCCGGATGGTGCCACGGCACAAATGGAAGGCGCGGTGGTGATGGCCATGTCCTTGGCGATGCATACCGAAATTGTTTTTAGAGACGGCGCGGTGGTCAATTCAAACTACCATGACTACCCGGTGTTAAGAATTAACGATATGCCCAAGGTGCGAGTACACATGGTTGATTCAGATATCAAGCCTACAGGTTTGGGCGAGCCTGGTCTCGGCCCATTTCCAGCGGCACTGAGTAATGCAGTGTTTGCGGCTTCCGGTAAGCGGTATCGAGATTTACCATTTAAAAGCTAAGAAGCATTGATTAAATTGCGAAAAAATACAACATGTGGATTGATTTTTTTGGCTCAGACTTGAGTGTTTTTTTTGAGCTTGTTGTCGTCCAGTGAATCCTTTTTGTTAGGGTTAGTTACATTGTCAGGGGTTTAGAGGCCATTGGCATTTATCCCAAAATCCGCATTCCGCAGTTATCGCTGTCTGTGGCGGGAGTCGTCTAATGAAACAGGGCGTATTGATAAGAAGTATTACCATCAGCTGTTTAGTACTTAGGCAGCAGTAAACAACACAGTTGCTTCTTGGGGAAACGGTTTAATCAGAGCCTTATGTTAGAATGTAAGAAACCTTTGTGATGTTGGTGTTGAGCCGCGTTGCGATCCAAATTAAAGCTATTTTGGCTGATTTAATAGAATATAAATAGATGCGAGAAATCTCGGGCCGCTTGGGTTTGATCAGAGGCTATCTTGCTATTTTAAGGGCGTTTTCGTGAAAAATATTTTCCGCATTTGTATAACCTTTCTGTTCCTGAGTTTGATTTCGAATGCATTTGCGTGCAATTTGCCAGCATCCGTTTGTACAAGTAATCTCGACGGCAGTTTTGCTTTGATTGAGGGGGGGCGGCCAGCTACCGTTGTGATTGACGCCGGTGCAGATTCTGCTGTGCAACGCGTTGCTGAGAGTTTTACTTTAGATCTAAAGCGGCTGACTGGGAAAAGATCGAAATTACTTTCGAGCCCCAAAAAAATAAAACAGCCGGTGGTGCTAATTGGTGTGCTTGGTGAGAGTAAACTCATTGATGGATTGGTGAAAGAGGGTGTTGTTGATGCGACGGGGCTGTCTGGGCAATGGGAAGCGTACAAAATATCAGTTGTTGATAATCCTTGGCCGAAGGTAGAGCGAGCTTTGGTCATTGTGGGCTCAAATCGTCGTGGTGCGATATACGGCACCTATGAACTCTCCGAGCAACTGGGTGTTTCCCCTTGGTACTGGTTTGCCGACGTTCCCGTGCAACGTCTTGAAAATGTCTTTGTTACCGCAGGTATTCAACGTGATCAACCAAAGGTTAAATACCGGGGCATTTTTATTAACGATGAAGACCCCGCATTCAGTGGTTGGGCGAAAAACTCATTTGGTGGAGTTAATGCCGATATGTATGCGCATGTATTTGAGCTTATCTTACGCTTAAAAGGTAACTATTTGTGGCCTGCGATGTGGGGTAAATCATTCCATCTCGATGATCCACGTAACACCTTATTGGCGGACGAAATGGGTATTGTGATGGGTGCTTCGCATCACGAGCCAATGACACGCGCACAATCCGAATGGCATGCATTCCCCGATGACCCAACAACAGGAGGAGACTGGAACTACACCACCAACGCCAAAAACCTGCGAAGTTTTTGGCGCGGTGGCATTGAGCGCATGATGTCTAAGGGTAATGGTGATGCGTTTGATAGTCTTCTTACTGTCGGTATGCGAGGAGATGGTGATGAACCTATGTCTGATGGAACGGCAATAAATTTACTGGAAAAAATTGTCGCTGACCAGCGCGATATCATTGAAGAAGTAACGGGCAAGCCGGCGAGTGAAACGCCACAGGTCTGGGCGCTGTATAAAGAAGTTCAGGATTATTACGATCAAGGCATGGATGTACCGGATGATATAACGCTGCTGTTTGCTGACGACAACTGGGGAAATGTGAGGCGGCTGCCTACTAAGGAGCTGGATCGCAGTGGGGGCTATGGGGTGTATTATCATTTTGACTATGTGGGTGTGCCGCGTAGTTATAAGTGGCAAAACACTGTACAAATTGCCAAGGTGTGGCAGCAAATGAGTTTGTCCTACGAGCGTGGTGCGCGCGGCATATGGGTTGTGAATGTTGGTGACATCAAACCACTGGAATATCCGCTCGACTTTTTTATGGAAATGGCGTGGAATCCAGAGAAAATGACTTCCGAAGCGCTTGCGCGGTATCCTCAGCAGTGGGCTGCACAAACCTTTGGTGTCGAGTTGGCGCCAGCTGTAGCGGAGCTTATTTCCCGTTACAGTCAATATGCGGCGCGAAGAAAACCAGAGCTTATTGACGAGAGCACTTTCCCTATTGGTGACGTTACCAATCAAGTGCTGAAGGGCGGCGAGTTCGGGCAGTATGTTTATCAGTGGCGACAGCTTGTAACCTTTATGGAAGAGGTTAAACCTCGAATATCGAAAGAGCAACAGTCGGCGTTCTTCCAGTATATTGAATACCCGGTTTTAGCTTTGTCGAACCTCTATGAGCTTTACTATGCTACCGCTTGGAATCGACGTCTCGCGTCTCATCATGATGCGCGAGCCAATCATTTTTTAACGATTGTAGAGGATTCGTTTAAGCGTGATAGAGAGCTAACTCAAAAATATCATACGATAAATGGTGGTAAGTGGAATGGCATGATGAACCAGGTACATATGAATTATGTGCACTGGAACGAACCAACACAACAAACTATGCCAAGTGTAACGCGGGTTGCAGGTGGTAGGAACGATATTCCCGTAGTGTTTGTTGAGGAGGAAGATGAAAGTCATACGGTTAGCATTGAAGCTTCCAACTTTGATCGGCGCTCAGCTGGTGCAAGTGTGGCTTGGGTTGCTATCCCCGATCTCGGTCAAACTAAAGCTTCTATGGTTGCCTACCCACAAGGAAAGCCGGCAACAAAAATTAGTGATAATGTACGATTGGAATATGATATTTCTGTGTCTGAGAGTACCGATTTGAAAGTGTCATTAAAACTGAGCCCTTCGTTGGATACTACCGGGGGTGACGGCGTTCGAGTGGGAGTCTCATTAGATCAGGGACCAGTAAAAACGCTTGTTATGAATTTGCAGCCTACAGGTGGTGGTGTCAGCTCGGAAGAGCAACGGGATTGGTTTGATGCTGTGAGCAATAATTACCATTTGCTCGAAACAGTTTTTTTAGACGTTAAAAGTGGGCGGCGAACCCTCAAGATATGGCGATTGGATGACAATGTTGTGCTGCAAAAAATCAGAGTGACGGAGTATTGAGCGATTGAATTTTTGAAGAGTATATGGCGTGTTCAATGCGTTCTGATAGAGCTTGGTTCTCGGTGTTTTGAACGATTTTTTAAGCGGGTTAGTTTTGCTTTTGACCTTCTGTCGCTAGATGAATCCGTTCGTTTATTGGGTATTATGCGGTATTGAAGGGCCTCGAAAATAGTCATATTGTGGGGTCCTGTTCTATTGTTTATGTGAAAGCTAGTAGGACCAAAAGTGCGGGCCTGCGTAAATTGCATATCTTTTTGGTGTCTCTACAGCACTATTTTTATTGCTGCGTAAGAATGCGAGATTCATTTGATTACGGACAATCGTTAGTTATTAACTTGAGATTTTAGGGGGAGGCTATTTCTTCGTTCTGTGTTCGATGTTGAAACCGTTGAGTCAGTTGAGCTAAGGCTGGGTTCCATGCGCCTGTAATATTGGCGTTCCGTCCAAAGCTTGATAGTACTGTATTCTTGTGCTTGCGGTACACCTCCATTTTCTTTCTTTTGTTACTCTTGGGTATGGCTGTCTTCAGTAGTAATATTAAAAAAATGCACTCTGTACAGAGTTGTAGGGAGTTAGTAATCGATTAATTATTCGAAAGAAAAAATTTTTCGATATTCCGTTGGTGAAATGGATTTTGGTCGTGCTATGAATTAATACGAGGAGCTTTTCTACACTGTAATTTATTCGCTCAGTTTATGGGGAGATATAGTGTTGTGAGTTTTAGCTGGATTTAATGAGCCCCCTAAATTTATTAGGGGGCTTTTAAAACAGTATTTCTACCTGCTTAGAATTTAGCGGTTTAAATAGTCCATTAGCCATATCATGGCAGGTCGTTCAGTACCGTTACTTTGAATTAAACCAGTACCATTACGCCAAGTTTCGCCAACTACATAACCCCAAAGCGTAATTCCGACGACATCGGGGTGGTTGTAAAATACAGGGAATTGCTCGCGCATAATGTTCAGTTGGTCTTGGTCGTTGGTTTTTGCAATATCATACTCTGAGATATAAATTGGTAATCCAAGATCCGCGATCCGATTCAGATTGGTTTTCAGCTCAGAAATTGACTGACTTTCCAATCCATGAGCTTGCAGGCCAATCGCATCAACAACACCGGCATTAATTGCAGGTCGAGCCATATCAATAAACTCACTGGTGTTCCACCTCAGTACGTTGTAATCGTTAAGAACCAATATCGCATTTGGGCAATATTTTCTGGTTAGCTGAAAGGATTTAATAATCCAGTCACTGCCGAAGGCATCTTTGGCAAAATTGGCCGGTGCATGTCCGGGTGTTGCTTCGTTAACTACATCAATAATGTCTGTATCGGGGTAGCGGTTGCAGTAATCACGAATCCATTCTTCAATCTCAGCGGCTTTATCAGCATTGCTTAGGTTATTTATCCAGCTCGGGTATTGGCTACCCCAAACCATCGTGTGCTGTTTAAAGGGAATGCCTAGGGCTTTGGCATAGTTGTAGGCTCTATCGAGTCCGCCCCAATTGTAGTTATCACGCGAGCTTTCGACGGAGCCCCACTTACCTTCATTTTCAGGCGTAATTTGATCCCAGTACTGATCGAAGTCAGAGCGCACATTGCCACTTGTTGTGATGTTACCAACGAAGAAACGCCCGGGATTAACGCTGCTACTAGAAGATGAGCTACTGCTGGAGGAGCTTGAAGAGCTAGAACTGCTACTTGAAGAGCTTGAGCTACTGACATTACAGTTTGCGGCCGAGATGCCGTTACCCAATACAGAAATGTAGTCGATATTGCCAAGGCCTTCGTTGGTATTGGCCCGCAACACAATTTCGTTTACGCCTGAGTTCAAGTTGATAGACGTACCATCAACCGACCAGCTCGCCCACGATCCCGTTGTAGGGAAGTTTACGCTGCCCTGTGAGCCGTTAGACGTTATAGTTGCGGTGCGGTTATTGCTGGAACCATTCGCGTAACGCCATTCGAGCATATAGTTGCCTCCCGACGCGACGTTAATTTTCCAGACAACTGACTTGCCTGAGGCATTATCGGTATTGGCAAAGCCGCTTCCCGTAAAACCACTATTGTTGCTATCAACTGAGCCGTCTACAGAACAAAAACCCGTAGTGTTCTCTTGAATAGTAAGGTCGCCGTTTCCGCTAGAACTCGAAGAGCTACTTGAAGAACTGCTGCTGGATGAGCTGGAGCTAGAGGAGGAAGAGCTACTAGAGGAAGAGCTACTAGAGGAGGAGCTAGACGAGGAAGAGCTACTAGAGCTGGAAGACGAGCTACTTCCACCTTGGCAGGCAGCGCCGGTTACGGTTGGCGTTTCGGCATTACCGTTCGATGTACCCTGAACACCAAATTCTGCAGACTGACCAGGGTTAATGGTTCCATTCCACGCTATATTGCTGGCTGAGTATGGGTTTGAACCGGATAAGCTAGCATTCCAACTGCTGGTTACACGATTGTCACCGCTATACTTCCAACTCACATCCCAACCATTAATTGCAGATGAACCGTCGTTTGTAATCCGAATACTGGCTACAAAACCCGACCCCCATTGGTTGCTAATGACGTACTCACAGCTTGCCCAGCTTGCTTGGGAAAAGCCTACCAATAAAAACAAGAATGATAAGCGTTGTGCCGATTTTAGCTTTACCTTCGATTTAAATAGTTGCATTAGTTTCATTTTTTTATCTCGCAATTATTATTAAGTTGCTGAAACACTGTTAGATATTTCAGAATGACCCGAATATTTCTTCAGAACGACGATTGCTTCCTGTCGATAATGAATAGATAAGAAATCTACCAGATTCGTGAGTATGAAAGATCTAGTGTTGACCGTAGATAGACCGATAGTGTGTTCACTTGTTGATATCGTGTTATGGCCATGTTTCAGCGATGAAATTGAGATTAACGTTTTGCCATGATTATTTCTTTAACCTCAATACCGTAGTGTGCTGAAAAAAATGTTGACGTTTATGACGCCCACAAAAATGATGCTAATAACGAGCCTAATCGATAGCGAAAACGCCGTTGTCTTTTGATTAAATAGCGGTGTTCATAAGCCGAATAGGTTGTTTTTTGTGTTCGGTGCGCATCGGAAACACTAGGCTGATACGCAACCTCGATTGATCGATATTGAGTTCATTTTCTCATAGCTCCCTAGCCACTAAATTTTTTACTAGGCGTGGTGATTGCTTCTTGTATTTGTTGCAGCTGTTTTACAAATCGCCGAAGGGCGCGGCCAGGAAAACCTTATTGCAGCGTTGGCTTACTTGGAAAGGCACTAGCCTTCCGCTGTGCAGTCCGCCTCACACTTAGGCTTGCCAGAATGCGCACAAGCTAAAACCAATTAATAGAGGTGCCTTAAAGTGGTCATAATTTTTTGCAGCAATAGGTCTCACATGGATAAACACCTCCAAGTGAGACCCTCTAACACAACTGAACTACTGTTGGAGGTTGCAGGTATTACCTACACCACAGTTGCTGGAAAGAATCGCCGACTTGGCCTCGGATGCAGACTTCACGCTGTAGCTATAAGGCGGTGAGAATATGCTGCCTTCAGAGTCGTTCATGCCTTTGGCTGTACCTTCATTACCAATACCTTTCCAGCCAGTGTGCTGGCCGCCCATGGTAAAGAATACGCTTTTACCGGACACATCGTAGTAGCAACCCTCAGCCAGAAGTGTCATTTCTCGCCCTACACCATGAAGCGAACCGCTATTTTTGTGGTAGTTATTAAGCATATGGATTTTGCCGAAACGCCCGCGAGGTTGACGAGAATTCACGCGATCTCCCCACATGCTGTTCATGTAGGTAATGTTGAGTTTTCCTCGGCTTTCAGTTTCGTTATCGCTACCGGCAATCAGGTTCGACAAGCTGTGCTCTTTGTCGTAGGTATAGTGGAATTTACACCAGGAGCAAGTTACAAAATCGCCAGATCGGGTAACATCAAAATTACCGTCTTGACCGTCGGCTATGTCTACGTGATCAAACCAAACATGGTGGGCACCACCACCAATGTAGACACCGTCGGAGCCTGATCGACAATCGTCGTTGCTACCACATCGCTTACCGCGAACGGCGATGTTACGAATAATGATGTTCTTCTTATCCGAACCGCTGATATTGATGTTTCCACTAATAACGACACCTGGCTTAGTGCCAATGATGGTGGTGTTAGCCCCGGGAGAAAGCGTGCCATCATAGGTGCCTGGGGTAACCAGTATAATTTTACTGGCGTTACCGCTGGCGGCCGACTTAAGTGCACTCATATTGCTTACAGTGACAGCACTGCCAAGGTTAGTACCACCCCCGGTGGTGCCGCCGCTGACGCTCGCCCAGCCGGGTGCCTTGTCATTAATGCTAATGGTACCGTTATTGTTTGAACTTGAACTTGAACTTGAACTTGAACTTGAACTGCTAGAGCTTGAACTAGAGCCCTCACAAGATGCTGCACTAATACCGCTGCCAAAGATACTGAGGGAGTCAATGTTTGAAAGGCCTTCGCCAGCATTGGCCTGCAGCACTATTTCGTTACTACCACTGTTGAGGTTCACGCTGGCGCTATCTTCGTTCCAGCTTGTCCAAGAGCCGGTAGATGGAAAACTAACGTCGCCTTGGGATGAGCCATTCACAGTAACGCTACCCGCACGGTTATTACTTGAGCCGTTCGCATAGCGCCAGTCCAATTGGTAGCTACTGGCAAACTGCACGTTAACGCGCCAAACAATTTTGGTGCCCG
Organism: Teredinibacter franksiae; assembly: GCF_014218805.1. Classification (NCBI taxonomy): domain Bacteria; kingdom Pseudomonadati; phylum Pseudomonadota; class Gammaproteobacteria; order Cellvibrionales; family Cellvibrionaceae; genus Teredinibacter; species Teredinibacter franksiae. The sequence goes on from NZ_JACJUV010000001.1 coordinate 4,006,170, forward strand.
ACTCGTTGTCGGTATTCGCAAAGCCTACACCTGTGTAGCCGCTGTTGTTGCTGTCTACGCTTCCATCAACAGAGCAGAAGCCTGTGCTGTTTTCTTGAATGACAAGCTCTGTACCAGTAGACGAGCTGCTGCTGGAGGAACTAGAACTGCTGCTGGAGGAACTAGAGCTGCTGCTCGAAGAGCTGGAGCTACTGGAAGAACTAGAATTACTACTTGATGAAGAGCTAGAGCTACTTGAAGAGCTGCTGGATGAAGAGCTGCTGGATGAAGAGCTGGAGCCTTCCCCTGAACCTGAACAGCTTGGTGTTTGGAAGTTACCGTTGTGTGTTCCCTGAAAGCCAAAGGTAGTGCTTTGACCCGCACCAAGGGTACCGTTCCATGCAATATTGGACGCCTCGACTGAGTTACCCGATGAGTTAATGTCCGCATTCCAAGAACCGGTAACGCTGGGGTTTTGATTAAAACCGAGTGTTACGTCCCAGTCGTTGATGGTTGAGGTGCTGTCGTTTGTTACAGTCACATTAAGGACGTACCCGGAACTCCAGGTATCGGCAGTGCTGCTGCAGGACAATGCATGACCATAACTGGCAAACAGACTGAGCCCAATGCCGGCGATAGTTGAGTAAAATATTTTTGAAGTAGACACTATTATGCCTCCTAGATTGACGCAAGATTTGATTAGGCTGTACAGCCCTTTAGTTTCTTAATATTTCCAGTGGTGCGGAATTGAATACAGCTACCGCCATGAAGAAAACCAAGTAAGGTCAAATTACCCGATAGGCATTGGATCAATGAGCACGAAAAAGCGTTTTTCCATACTGTTATGGATTAACGATTTTCCATGCAACATATGGACATCTTCCTAGTATCAATTCAATACCACTAGCAATGCGAGTAGAAAAGTCACGAGTAGAGTGATTTTAAGCTACCGGGTGAATGCTGGAGCGGTTACGTTAGGGATGTATACGCAGGGCAAGAAGTACAGTAGAGCCCATCAAATTAACTATACCAAACATGATTAATCAATATTATTATTTTTTGAGCAGATAAATTCTGCCCTTTCGGTACACAGTAATTAATTCAATGCGCTAACACCTCCTTAATTGGGCGTATTACTCCCTGTATTCTAAGTACAAATAGAAAGTGATAAATAAATCGGCTTCGGCGTGTGTCAAATGCATGATCAGTGCTGTCGATATTGTTGTGTAAAGTGAATTGATGTTGTGAGGGGCGTAAGTTAATGGGAGATTTCATTTGAGGAGCGTTTGTGGTGTTTGGCTATTACTTTATGAAAATAATTGAATCGATTGAGAGAGAGAGTTAGTAGAGCAAATGATTTTTGATAGTAATAAAATATTTGCTTGTGAAAAGTGTCGCGCGATTGCCCTGTTCTGGCATGATTCTTATTGTTTTATGCGGCTGCCTTTTGTTGAGGCGGTGAGCGTCTTTTGAATGCAGCTAGCCTTTTGCTGCGTAGATAGCATTGCACTAATCCGCGCAGGGTTAAAACTAATGCATAGCGCCCTGCGCTATGGGGTGTGCAAGGCAGTTAAGCAAGCGCTACTCTATGGCTGAACATCGACGATTACTCGCTTATAGCGAGTGAGACGAGGTATGCCATGGTCAGTTACCGCAAGAATAATATGCATAGTACCTGTGCCTGGCGGCATAACACGTTTGGTTTTTACGATGAACCAGGCTTTGGCTTTATCAAAGTTTTTAATATCGAGCATTACGCCTGTTCTAGAATTTGAAATTCCACGGGTACCGGCTTCAGCATAAACAAACCACTCGTAGGATACGGCGTCTCCGTCTGGGTCCGAGGTGGGGGTAGCATCAAGATCTACACGTTCACCGGGTTTGGCGGTTATAGTTTCCGGGTGGCCCAGTTTCGGCACTGGTGGGTGGTTGGCTTCGCTGTAGGGTTTTATAGTCCAATCCATTCGTGCCGAAAAATCGTTTTGGTAGGCTTCGCGCCAGCGCCAAATCGTTGCGTGATTGGTTGTATGCCATTCACCATCGTTGCCAAGTACTTCATCTTGGGCATTTGTCCAGATTGGGCGGGTTTCCTCTTCTAAAAACCACTTTTCTTTTCGGGGAATATACAATTCATAGCGACCACCCCAGCCACCCCAGTTTGGGTTTTTCGTGCTGCTTAAACCGTTATTAAGAAGGTAGAAAAACGCTGGCGTATCGCCTTCCATCATAAATTTCCAGCGAGGATATTCCGCTCCAAGTGTACCTTTTTGACGTACATTGCGATCTAGCCATTCGTTAGTCACTAGCGAGTAGTCTGCGCCTCCGAAGCGTCCATGGAATTTGTCTCCGCCAATCGCAATCCATGTCGCATGGTGGAAGCCCCCACCAGCGTTAATGCCAGGTGTAACAATATAAAACAGTGCGGGGAATTCCTTTCGTATCCACGGGCCGCTGTTGTCCTGATCTGAAATCGCATAAACACGCAGTTTGGAAACAAAAGTGGCAAGTTGTTCAGCGTTTCGTGTTTCACGCACCTTCCAAAGCGCTTGCGCGAGCACGTTGGGGCCGCCCCATACGTTTATCCACAATGGCCGAGGATCATCGCGATCCACTGCCTGAATGAGTAGTTCCGAGCCCGGTGAATCTTTGCCTTTACCCACGCCCTGCATATCGTGAACGGGTATTCCCTGTGATATTACATTGAGTAATGATTTCGCCGAGGGGTATCCCGGTTCGTGGAGAAGTAGGTTGTTCTGCACCTCGCCATAGGCTTTAACGATACGTTTGATACGTTGAGGTTCAATACGTTTTTTTTCGTGCCCGGTAGCTGTGGCCACTAAGCCTTCAATGTCTAGTTGGTTGGCATAGGTCATGAGTCGCACCATAGACATTTGGTCATCGGGGTCTCCGCCTATATCGGTGAGCACGAACAGTCTAGGTTTTTCGTCAATGATTCCTGCTGGATGGTTGTCATTGGCCTGGCTCGCATTTGATACTAGGAATAAGGTGAGGGCCAGCACAGAGGCACTGCGAATACTCAACCTGGTTGGTTTTGTTTGAGATATGGCTGGTATTTTATTGGCTCTTCTCATTGCATCCGAGTCTCTTTGTTGGCTGTAATGCTCAAATTTAAAAATTAGGGTTTTACCGAAATAATTACACGCTTGTAGCGGGTAAGCCGAGGTTTACCATGGTCAGTAACGGCTAGAATAATATGCATGGTTCCTTTACGCAGTACGCGCTTAGTTGGAATATTAAACCACGCTTGGGGTTGGTCAAAATTTTGTATCTCGACGGGTTGACCGCTACGCGCACTGGATACCGTAAAACTACCGGCTTCTAGGTAGTAGAACCATCGATAGGAAAGCTGATCGCTATCCGGGTCGGTTGAGCCTATTGCGCTGAGTTCAACGCGACCACCGGGTTTGGCCGTAATGGCTGCGGGGGTCGCCAATTTTACAACGGGTGGGTGATTAGTGTCTGCATAGGGTTGAGTGGTCCAATCCATCCTTGCGGCAAAGTCGTTTTGAAAGGCCTTGCGCCAACGCCAAATGGTGGCGTGATTACTGGTATGCCTTCGGCCGTCATGGCCAAGTACTTCGTCTGTGGCGTTGGTCCACAAGGGGCGTGTCTCTTTTTGTATAAACCAGCGTTCGAATCGCGGCGTGTAAAGTTCGTAACGTCCACCCCAGCTACCCCAATTTGGGTGCTCAAGTGAATTGAGGCCATTATTAATCAGACCCAGAAAGCTTGGGGTATCGCCTTCCATTAAATACTTCGTATAGGGGTATTGTGCACCCAGTGGCCCTTTACTTCGAACGTGTTTGTCTAGCCAAGGGTTATCAACGACCGAGAAGTCAGCGCCACTAAAGCGCGCGTGAAAATTGTCGCCGCTAATACCACTCCAAGTCGCATGATGATACGCACCACCAGAATGGATGCCTGGGCTTGCTATATAGAATAGATCGGGGAAGTTTTTCCTGATCCAGGGGCCGGAATCATCTTGATCTGAAATGGTGTAAACACGGATCTTCGACACAAATCTTTTCAGTTCTTGGGGCGTGCGGGTTTCACGAATTTTCCACAGCGCTTGTGCCAATACGTTCGGGCCACCCCATATGCTTACCCAAAGCGGGCGGGAGTCGTTTTTATCAACTTGTTGGATTAATAATTTACTCCCTTCGGAATCCATGCCTTTTCCTACCGCAGTCATCCCGTAAGATGAATGGCCTTCACGTACTATGGAGAGCAAATAGTTTTCGGTGGGAAATCCTGGTTCGTGCAGCAATAAATTGTTTTGTACCTTACCGTATGCGTTGATGATTTTCCGAATACGCGCGGCGGCCGTATGGTTTTTCTGATGAACAGATGTTGTGGCTACTAGGCCTTCTATGTCCCACTGATTTGAATAAGTGAGAAAACGTACCATCGACTGCGCGTCGTCGGGTTCGTTTTCGATGTCAGTAAGAACAAAAACACGGGGCTTTATACTTGGTTTTTTGTCCGCATAGACAAAGTTGATATTTAATAAGAAACACGAAAGACTAACAAAAAAAATCGAAAACAATTTCCTTGAGATAATTGTTTTACGAGTATTCGGTATGGTCATTTCTCCGCTCATTCTTCCCCTCAATTTTATTTCGTGATGTTTCTCTATTATTTTAAAAACTATCGCTTGACTCAATGTAACCCTGCATACCTTGGGTTAGTGGCTTCCAATAACTCGCGTGATACGTAAAGCGATAGCCGGTTTTTGCGGTAGCGGAATAGAGCGATTGTGGGTGTCAGTGAAGCTATAGCGGTCTTTACGTTCTATTTCAAAAACCCCTTCAACCGGTGTGATTGTCATTCCCCAGGTGTCGATTATATCAAGGTTGAAGGCCATTCCATTTTCTAGCCCTTTTGCTGGTAATGTGAATGACCAGTTCTTCGGTGTTTTATGGCCAAAATAAATGAGGTAATATTCACCACGCTGGCCGCCAATATTAGGGTTCCACCACTTGTCAGTAGGTTCGATGCCATTTGCTGGACCCTCTTCAAGAATAGTACGCAAGAATTTGAGTCTGGCAGGGCTTTCTCCTTTTAGGGTGCCACCCTGACCGAGCCAAACGAATTTATCGCTATCGCCTGGTTCAACGAAGAATTCACTATGACCCACGTAGGTTCCCACAACCGAACCTGCCCAAAAACGATGAACCAGTTCTTGCCCGCTTAATTGGGCCCAACGAGAGGCATAATTTCCTTCGTATTCAACTTCGTCATAGACGATAGGTTTGTTGTAAACATCACGATAAAGCTGTGCACTGCCGGGGCTGGTAACGGCCAATCCATTTTGCATACTGACATGGGTTACCCAAGGTTTTGTATGGTTGTATATCTTTTTTCCATTGTGAATGGAGCGCAGGTGTTGGTATGGGTCAGAATTCGCTACAATCTTGAAAAGTCTATCCCAGTCTTCTTCCGTTTTGGTGCGAATAAAGTCGTATTCATTGGCTAGCGACCACCACACATTTCGATAGGCACTTAAGCGAGCGACAATATAACGCAAGTATCTTTCTTCAACCTCTGGGGCCATATTATCTAGCCCCCAAATATGTTTATCATCGTAAGGGTGGAATAAAATCAGGTCGGCTTCAATATTGAGTTCTTGCAGCTGGCTCAGTCGTTTTTCGAGGTGTTGAAAAAAATCCGGGTTAAAGCGCGAGTAGTCAGGTTTGGTGGGCTTGCCCGCAAACGGGAAACGCTTGGGCGGTAAGCCTTTGGTGCCGTGTGTTTGTGGGAATACACACATGCGTATTTTATTAAAAGGTGAAGAGGCCAGTGTGCTTAGTGTTTGTTCTTCTATTTTATCCGGGCGGTGCGTCCAGGTATAAGATGTAGTACCTATCGGCTTAAAGGGCGTGCCATCTGCATACGAAAAATGAAACGTGTGTGCAACGCTTACTGGCCCGTGGTTTTCTGGTGAAGGGGCCACGGCAACGAAGTTACCTTGTTGTCCGGTAAGCTCCCAGCGGTTGCTATGGGTAATATAGGCCCAGTTTCCAATGCTGTCGGGCATAAAACGGATTTTGTAGAGGCCTTTACCGTCGTAAAATCCGTTTGCCTTTAGGGTTTTGACTCCATTCGTAAAGTTAGCGGACAGCTGTACTTCCGTAAATGGGTTGCCTTTCGTAGGGCCAGGTAGGGTGAGTTCGAAAACTCCCCATTGCTCAACCTGTATATTAATGGCCGCGTGGGCCGGTAATAAACAGGTCATTAGCGCTGCCAAAATGTAGGCGTGTACTGGCGTCAATAAGTGAATTTTTTTCATCTAGAATTAAACCTACTGTTAATTTGAACGCCGTGACTTGTGCGCTGAGATTTGAGGGCTATCACTTACCCCATAAAAAAATCGATGCGGCTTATTGCTCCGGAATTCGTTCGAACACTAATATCCAGTCCTGCCCGCGTCCAGATGTGGGCGGTGTAAATATTTGAAAAGTTTGATTATCTCTATCGCGCGGTGAGGTACGAAACTCATAGGAAGCACCGTAGCGCGGGTCAAACCATGTTTTTTTTGAACGTACTGCGTTGAGCTTACTTTGGTCGAGCGTAAAGCTCTCGCCGCGCGGTGAATATATGACAATACGCGAGCCATCACGCGCTCGCATTGCCCGTATCTTGGCAGGCCCTCGTACGGGACCGTCTACGATCAGGCTTTGATCTGGTATAAGGTTTTGGAATTGGTTGGCTTCCATGAACCGCCGCAGGAGACCCATTTGCATTGCGCCAGGATGTTCAAGCGCTTCTACCCAAGGAATGTTGGCACCAATAGCGGGCTTTCTGCCCGGTTGCCACATTTGCCATATATTGTTGTTGCCGTAGGTGTGACCACAGGCACCCGCCATAACCGACCACCATGCGGCCTGACGTACATCATCGTCATCGAAACGCAGTAATCGGTTGTGTTCTTTTAAATAGAAGCCAATAGGAATACCTTCGTAGCGAGGCTCACCGTCGAGAGTAGGGCGTATGGGTTTAAGTAATAGATCACGCTCGACGTAAAGGCCCGTATCGAGGTTGCGCCCGGCATGGGATGTTTGTGACATATGAAAATCTAACCAGCGTGCTTTTTGTAATTGTGCCGAAGACTGGCCTGGCCCGCGCGGGTGAAAGGTCATAAGATGGTTTCCGCCGTCGCCGGCTTTAATTCCTGCGGCCATTGCGTCAATGATGCTGCGCTCTTCTTTGCTAACAACATTCTGATCTCCACCAAGTATCCAGATGATGGCATTATCCCGATAGCGATTACCCAGAAAGCGACCGTATGTACGTGCATTTTTTTGGGTGAATATTTTTTTAGCGTCGCCAGACTTCCAGTATTTACCCCACGTAGGTAAGAAACCTATGTGAAGGCCGAGTGATTCTGCCTGTGCCACTATATAGTCAACGTGCTCAAAATATTTTTCGTTCGGTTGTGCGGGATCTAGGTCGATTAGGGGGAGCTCGCCGTATGGATTTGGCACGGTTAGGCCGTCCAATTCAGCCAGCGCTACCGCTTGAATAACGGTAAATCCTTTTTGCGCTCGGTCTTCGAGGTAAGTGTTAGCTTCTTCTCTGTTGAGCCGATGAAATAAACTCCACGCTGTGTCGCCGAGATAAAAGAAAGGAGCCTTGTTCTCGTACTGAAGGTGGCGACCATTATCGGCGACTTCAAGCCGACCGTACTCAGATTTGTCTGCCACTGCCACTTTGCTTATGACCAATAACGAAAATAGCACTGCGTATAGAAATCTGGATGTCATTTTGTTACCCCAATGATCTAGCGTAATTGTAGCGTGTAAATTTAGGACTGTGTTTTCCCGAATGCTTGCTAGGCCGCGACGAGATTAAAGTCAATTAGTAGAGGTGCCCTTTACCGGCCATTCGTTTTTTAAGCGGAAATGAAAGGTGCTATTGCGCGCATTAGCTCGAGTGGGTTCTATTTCAATATTTCGATTTTGCAATAACCGTATCATTTCGGCGCCAGCGTAAAGTGCTGGCCCGTATCCATGGGTAGCATATTTACTGGTTCCGCGATTGTAGTAGTAGGTGTTGTCGTGTGCGAAGGTGGTGCCTTCAACTGTGCCGTCTACAGCACCATCTTCGAGTATGCGTGAATTAATAGCATTCCAGCCGGTAATGGCTACCGGGCCGTACACATGGTTAATCCAGCCTTCATTGATGCCTTTGGCAATTACAAAGGTAAACATTGCGGTGGCGGAGGTTTCTAAAAAAGTATCGGGTTTATCTAGCATGTTGTGCCAAAACCCGCTTCCGTTCTGTAAAGTGGCAAGGCTACGAATCATTGACCGGTACAAATGCAGTACCTTGTCGCGGTTAGGGTAATCTACTGGCGTTGCGCTGAGTAGCTCTGTCATTGCCATCAGTGTCCAGCCATTGGCTCGTGCCCAATAAAAGCGCGGGTCATAGTCTCCAGACGTTACGCTCCAGCCGTGATCAAATAAACTTTTTTCGGGCACGTATAGCCGCTCGGCCATCTGCACTATTTGTTTTATGGCATCGTCGAAGTATTTATTGTCGCCAGTTAGTTTGCCCATGTTGGCGAGGAAGGGGACGCTCATGTAGATGTCGTCTGCCCAAATAGATTGATACTGCGGGCGATGGCGTGCCAGAGTGCCATCTTTCAGACGCAACTGTTTGTTGGAAATGTAATCGGCTGTAATGTTGATGAGCTCAAGATACTCTTCGTTTTTGTCTTTTTGGTAGGTTTTTATCATGGCGGCGGTTATCGAGCCGCAATCATCAAGGGCATGAAAGTTAAGGATTCTACCCCAGGCACCTATCTTTTCTCTTGCCCCATAGGTTTGGGCCTGTTTCTGGAAATAGGGGCGGTATTGGATAACGAAATCATAGAATTTGGTGTTGTTATTAAAAAAACGTTTATCACCTGTTACATTATCAATATAGTCGAAAGCGGATAACACAACGCCGTGGGTATAAGACCACTCGCTCGAAAATCCCTTGGACACGATCGCGTTTTTATTGGGCGATGAAATATTAGTAATTTCTATCCCTGTTTCAGCGTTGATAATGGTTTGTGTGCTCGTTGATTCGTAATAAACACGTATGCTATTTAAGGCGTCTTTGATGCCCGTAATTGTTGGCAGTTCGTAGGGCACTTCATATTCAGGATTGCGTGCTTTTTCTTCTTTTTGTGTTTGGGCGAAGAGGTTTACACTGAACAGTAAACAAACAAAAATTAGGGTTATAGATTTATTATGGTTCATGAATACTCCTGTTTTTGTTTTAACAGAATTAGAGAGCTTCTACTCATTGTACATAAAGCCTTGACGGGCGCGCAGAGGACAAAATAAAGGTGTAGAAGTGTCTTATATCCCAATCAATATTAAAACTTATTCGATTTCGATTATTACCCGCTTATACCGCGTCAGCATTGGAGTTCCACTGTCGGTCACTTCTAAAATTAGGTGTATTGTATCGTTCTTATTCGCATCTTTTGGCACGCTGAATGTAGTGCTAGGTTGATTGGCGTTTGAGAGGCTAATCGTTTTCTTGTAGGTGCCCGCTTCTTGGTACTGCCACCACCGGAACGAGAGCGCATCGCCGTCAGGGTCTGACGTGCCAGCGGCATTTAGCTGTATATTTGCTCCGGGCTTAGCTTTTAGGTTGATGTCATGAGCAATTTTAACCTGCGGTGGGTGATTTGCCGTTTCATACGGTTTTACGCTCCAGTCTGCGCGTGCGGCAAAATCATTTTGTAGTGCTTTGCTCCAGCGCCACATAGGTTTGAAGTATTCTAGTCGCTGTTGTTCAGTGGTTTTAGTACCCTCGCGCATACTATTGCGCCCCCAGGCAGAGCTTGTGTACCAACGTCCCTCTGGGTGAATATAACCCTCTACCGGCACAGGGTCGAGCCAGGTATTATCTCGCACCCGGACATAACGGCCGCCCCAGCCGCCCCAGCCTGGAGATTCTAAGTTGCGTAAGCCGGTGTTAATAGTATGTAAGAATGCCGGCGAATCACCTTCAGAGCGAAAATCGCCAACGGTAAAGTTGTAGTCGCCCGACAGTCCATAACTTCCTTTAACATGGGCCTTGTAAGCAGAGCAGAGCGGGCCATGGTCATTGAGAATATTGTCATTCATCCACGAGGCTTCAAAGTACTGACGCATGTGGGAAGGTTGGATTTTGTTCCATTGGTAGGCGATGGCCCAGAACTGATCCGAGATGATGGTTAGAATTTGGTATTTCCCCCAGCGTGGACGAATATATTCCTGGTAGGTTTTGTCTTGCTCCCAAATAAAGAAAAAACGTATTTTATTGGCCACATACTCCATTTTGTCTGGGTGTTTTTCTTCAATGGTTTTTAGTGCGCGGGCAATCGTGTTGGTGCCGCCCCACGCTTGCAACCAAACGGGGCGGTGGTCAGATTCATCCAACAATACTTTTACTATGTGCTCAGATCCGGGGGTGATTTCGGTCATCTCACCCTCTGCTTTCACATTCCCAAGAAAGGTATGTGCTTGAAGGTATTCGGCGGTAGGGTATCGGGAGTCGTGTCTAGTTAGATTGGGCTGAACTTTGGCGTAGGCTTGCAGTAACGGTTGTGCCCAATCGTCTCCGGCCCATTTATGCCCCTGCCAGTGGTACTGAGAACTTGAGGTTATTATTCCTTCAATATCCCATTCGTTAGCGTATAAAAGAAAGCGTACCATCGAGCATTCATCGTCGATCTCGCCATCACTGGTAACGATAATACGTGGTTTTTCTTCGGCGAATACTAGAGTAGAAAAACCCAAAAAAATGACCGTTGCAAAAAACGAGACTATTCCTTTCATTATTGGAGGTTCTCTAAGGGAAGTGTTGTGACGGAGGGGGTTTGACAGCGCTGCAAGCGTTTAGCGAAATCGCTTAAATACGCTTTCCGCCAGCGGCTAACTGTTTTCGCTCCGATGTGTGGGCCTTCAGAGTATACTGTTGTCGGGTTATCTACCCACCAATGGGGTAAATTTTTGTCCGGAATTGAAGCCGCTTCAGGGTTAGTGGGAATTGCCGTAAGGACGCCAGTTTTACCGTTAAGGGTTAAGTCAGTACTTTTTATTGTGTAGAGAAAGGGACGAGCCGCTTTCGGAGAAAAACGAAAACGCAGGTTATTGTTGTCTACAAAGCCAACTAATGCTTGATTTTCGATATGCATGGTCGCGCCTACATTCTGCTGGGCCTTTGGTACTCCAGTTTCGCCGAGCGGCAAAACAAATTCAGCAATACCGAATTCTTCAATGGTGTCTTTTTCTGTAGTGAGCCCTTGAAATACCCTATAGGGGCGTGGCCAAGCTCGCACGTATTCGCCGCCCCAGCTAGGCTGAGAAGGGTCTTCTGGGTTGCCGTTTAGCAGTCGGGCCACCGAGGGTGTGTCGCCCATCTTCATTGTGCCATCTAATAGCGAGGCAAAGTAATTCCCCAGTGCGCAGTGGTCAGCGATATGGGTGGATACAAATGCTTTATTCCCCCACTCACCTTCCTGGTTGCCACCAACAAACCAACCGCGGTAGGTGGCATTTGATTCAATGAGCCAAAGTTTTGGGTGATGGGTGGCAATATAGTGATAGGCGTCGGGCGACCATTTTTTATTGGGGCCGCCAATATAATAAACCCTGAGCTTTGGCAAGATATCGGGGGCATCGTGTAGGGCTTGAGCCAAATCTTCCAGTCCACCCCATACTAGTAAGTGCAGCGGGCGAGGATCTTTAACGCGTGCGCGTTTAATTATCCATTGCGAGCCTTCGGTGCTGTTTCGGTAGCCTTGAAAAGGGGCAAGTTCGGTTTCGCCTTGTTTAGTTATTTCGCGCAGTGTCGCAGGAGTTGGGTATTGGTTCGAATGGGCAGAGAGAAAAGGGTAGTCCTTTTCGTAAAGGCTAATAATGTTAAGTATGTGTTTTTTTCGACCGGGGCCAAATGGCGAAGATACTAGCCCTTCAATATCAAATGTATCGGCATATAAGAGTAGATGAACCATTGACTGGAGGTCATCTGGGTCGGTGCCACCGATATCGGTAGAAACAATAAGGCGAAGTCGTTCAGCGTCCACACTGTAGGCCGGAGCTGTTACAAATAATAGGAAGAACAGTGCACAATATGAGCGCATGCTAATTGTCCTGGTTTTTTACGTTCGCTCTATCAATGGCAACCGCTGCGAGGATGACCGCGCCTTTAATAACCTGCTGCCAAAAGGGTGACACATTCATTAAAAAGAGACCGTTATTTAACACGCCTATTATAAGGCACCCTAAAACAGTACCCATAACCGTACCTCTGCCGCCTGAGAGCGATGTACCACCGATAACAACGGCGGCAATTGCGTCGAGTTCGTAGCCAAGCCCGGCATTGGGTTGGGCGGAATCTAGCCGTGCGGTAACGAGAAGCCCTGCAATACCCGCGAGGCCACCACCTAGAGTGTATACCCATATTTTTATGCGGTTAACTCGGAGGCCCGTTAATAGTGCAGCGCGTTCGTTGCCGCCTAGCGCATACAAATACCGTCCGAAACGTGTTTTGCCCGTAACGGTTACAAACACTGCAACTAAGCACGCGGAAATCCAAACAGGCATAGGAATACCCATAAAACTACCAGTACCTATATACGCAAAACTACTGCCAAGGCCCGTTATGGGAAAACCACCGGTCCAAAGCATGGTTAAGCCACGTGCAATGCTAAACATGCCTAAGGTCGCCACGAAAGGAGGCACCTTGAACTGAGTGATAACAAAACCGTTAAACCAGCCCAAGAGCATGCCTATAGCAATGCCGCTTACAATCGCCCCTGCAACTGTGAATTGAATTAAGGTATCGAACATGGGCAGTGCAATGCCATTTTTCAGCACGCCGGCAGCAATCGCTCCAGCCAAGGCGAGTATGGCACCAACCGACAGGTCAATGCCGCCGGAGAGAATGATCAGTGTCATACCAATTGAAAGGCATAGATTTACTGATATTTGCCTTAAAATATTCCAGCCATTGTCTGCTGTTAAAAATGCGTCGGATAACAATGACATGGCCAATACCATGATCGCTAGCGCAATTAATGATTGAGACTTTGCCAGCGTTTCTTTACTGAGAGAGGGCAGTCTATAAGTGGAATTATTATTCATAGTCAAAGAGGATTCACGCTTTCACTACTCCTTGGGGCAGAGCAGCATTGATTATGGATTCGGCATTGGAGCTGTTACGGTCAAATTCTGCGGTTTTACGACCTTCGCACAAAACCACAATTCGATCAGCCAAGGTAAGAATTTCGGGTAGTTCAGATGATACAAATACGACGGTAATGCCGCTTGCACTAAGCTCCTGGATTATTGAGTAGATCTCGGCTTTGGCATTTACGTCAATGCCGCGGGTTGGCTCATCTAATAGCAAGATCTGCGGTTGTGCTGCCAACCATTTACCAAGAATAACTTTTTGCTGATTTCCGCCACTGAGATTGCGAATTAGATCTTTTCCTGATGAGGTTTTTACCTTAAAGCGCACAATGGCTTCGTTTGCCATACGTGTCTCGGCGGACTTATCCAGTATTCCCCAACGGTCGAAGCGTTTCAAGCACGCCAGACTTGTGTTTTCTTCTACCGACATACCCATAATAAGGCCTTCTTGCTTACGGTCTTCGGGCGCGAGTGCTAGACCATGTGCAATGGCATCTGCAGGTGAGCGTATGGTTACCGATTTACGTTCAATTGAAATTAGGCCTGTAGACTTCTGTGGGTGCAAGCCAAAAATAGCTTCAAATAGCTCCGTTCGCCCAGCCCCCATTAAACCGAAAAAACCAAGTATTTCACCACGGTTAACGCTAAAGCTTATATTTTGCAATAAATAATCGCCGGGCCTGTTGGGATAAGACAGGGATAGGTTCTCTACGCGAAGTACTTCGTCAGTATGAGATAGGTGCTGGCGGTTTGTTTCTGGCGGAATTTCGCGGCCAACCATTAAACGTACGATTTCGTCGCGGGAGAGCTCTCGAATATCTGCCGTGCGAATCAGTTTTCCATCGCGCATAACAATAGCGTCGTCAGCGATTCGCGGCAATTCTTCCAGTTTATGAGTGATGTAAGCAATGGCTACGCCCTGTTGCTTAAGGGTGCTTACAATATCAAACAGTACGTCTATTTCTTGCTCTGTAATGGCTGAGGTGGGTTCATCCATTATGAGTACCCGCGCATTACACGAAATGGCTTTTGCTATTTCGACAAGCTGTTGTTGGCCAACGCGTAGTTGAGCTAGCGGGGTGTTCGGTTTTACATTTAGGCCAATTTTTTCTAGCAGATTTTTTGTGTCCTGATTCATTTTTGGTGTATCGATAAGCCCAAATGTGTTTAAGGGTTCACGACCAAGAAAAATGTTTTCAGCCACTGTGAGGTTGGCAACCAGATTCAATTCTTGATGAATCATGGCTATACCGGCATCAAGTGCTTCTCTGGGGTTTGAAAAGCTAACCTTCTTTCCGTTGAGTTTAAGGTTGCCAGAATCTTTTATTAAGACGCCAGCGAGAATATTCATAAGTGTGGATTTTCCAGCGCCGTTTTCTCCAAGCAAAGCTGTTAAACGACCTCGGCGAAGTGTAAGGTCAACATCACCTAACGCACGAACGCCGGGAAATGATTTTGAAATGCCTTGAGCTTCTAAAATAATATCAGCAGACGGTACCACGGTGTCCCCTTATAACAATTCAACAAGTATGGGGATCACGAAGAGGGGAGACTCGGGCATTGAATCGAGTACTTCAACGCCACCAACAAAGCGTATTGATACGCCAGGCTGCGCAATGTTTTTAAGTGTGGGCAAAACTTGGGTCTCCACTCTGCGATTAATTTCAGTCGAAATGGCATTAAAGTCTTGAGTGTTGGAAAAATCGCTGATATCGAGCAAGCCAGCCCCATCTCTAATGGCATTACCAAATACGGGCCCAAATTCAATAATAGCTTTAGAACCACCTGAAAATTCGATTGAAACAACGTCGGTGTCTACCGCTACTATTTTACCCGTGCCATGTACAAAGTAGGCCGCATTGCTACCCATGCCAAGTCGGTGACCAAACCGGTTGGATGCAACCTCTAGGCCTTCTTCAAGGGTGGCACTTAGGGTGTTTACCTCCACCGCGAGGGTATCGGTATTGCTTAACAGGGAATTCCATAAAGTATTGACGTAGGTATATACATCAAATTGTTCATCAGCGGTTTTTTGCTGGGCCTCTTTGAGTGGAACGAGATGGAACAGAGGGAATAATGTGCTTACAGTCGCGATGAGTATCACCGCCATTATGCTTCTCAGACAAAGCATTTTCACTCGCGAGTAAGAGCGTTTTTTTGAATTTTTAAATGGAAAAATTGTGCTGTTGAGCACGTTAATTTCGGCCATAGTCACTGTACTTGTGAACATTGTTTATATGCACCAATTCGACCGCTACAGGTATTTTCTGCGGGAAGTCGCGCTTGCCATTGATGTAATCGTGGGCACTTTCCGCTGCAGTGAGAGCCATGGTTTTTGGGAACTGCATTGCGGTGGCCTCAATCTTTCCTTCGGAAATCAATTTGACTACGTCGTCTGCGCCGTCAAAGCCAAAGACTTTTATTTTGTCGGCTTTATTGTTAGCGACTAAGGCTTGGTAGGCACCCATTGCCATGGCGTCATTGCCTGCAAAGACCGCGCTGATGTCCGGATTTGCCTGAAGAAGCGATTCCATCACATCGAGTGCTTTTGCTCGATCGAAATCTGCACTTTGCTGGGCTACCATTTCCAGCCCCTCAAAACGATCGACTACGCTGTGGAAGCCTTTTGAGCGATTCCAAGTGTTGTTGTCACCCACAAGACCGAGTAGTTCCACATATTTTCCGTTTTTATTCAGTTGTTTTACAAAGTACTGTCCGACTTTTACAGCACCGGAATAATTGTCTGACAATATCTGTGATGTGGCTGTGTCGATGGCGTTAATTTCACGATCCATACAGAAGACCGGGATATTGGCTGTTTTGGATTTTCGAACGTTGGCAACAGAGCCGTTGGCATCGGTAGGGTTAAAAAGAATGGCCTGATACTTGGAAGCAATAATGTTATCAAAGTTGGCGGATTCTTTTGCCGGGTCATTTTGAGAATCAAAAATAGTGGCTTTATAGCCCAACTCTTGGGCGCGATCACGCGCCGTTTCGGCGAGTACGACAAACCATGGGTTATTCAAGGTGGAAATAACCACGGCTATACGCTTTTCTGAATTAGATTTTGGTTCGTGAGTAGTGCCTGCCTGATTGTTCGATTTACTGCAGCCGGTAACAATTGCCGCGCAGCAAAGTACTATAGAGAGAAGGGCAACTATTTTTTTATTCTTTATCATCTATTGATGTTCCAGTATTAAACGTTTTGTTGGCTTGTTCCAGCGAGTACTTGAATAACGGCGGCGGTCCAGTCTTCGTGATAGGTGCTGGCCTCCGATGGTTGCATTTTGGGCGGAAAGTATTGTTCCTCCAGTTTTAGTGCTTTTATGTCGTCGAGAGAGCTAAAGTGTCCGAGGCCGAGAAAACCCATAAGTGCTGCACCAAGTGCTGAGCATTCACTTGTTTTCGATACTGCCAGGTTTGTTTGCATAATATCGGCTGTAAACTGCATAAGGAATTTATTATTGGTTGGGCCCCCATCAACTTTGAGTTCGCTCATATCGATACCACTTTCGTTTTGCATGGCATCTACGGCATCACACAATTGATAGGCGATGGATTCAATCGCAGCCCTCGCAATATGCCGCCGATCACTATGACCTGAAAGACCTACAATGGCTGCCCTAGCGTCGGGTCTCCAATGAGGGAAACCAAGCCCAGAAAAGGCGGGAACCAGAAACACGCCCCCAGAATCGCTGACATCCTTAGATAGGGTTTCAAACTCATTAATATCGTCAACGAACCCTAGCTGGTTTTTTAGCCACTCTAAGGTGGCCGCTGAATTGATAATAATACCTTCAAATGCATAGGTAGGTTTACCCCCATGCACCCACGCCAGAGCCGTTACAACACCCCGCTTTGATATTAAAAGCTTTGAACCAATATTCAAGAGTAAAGATGACCCTGTGCCAAAGGTGGCCTTGGCTGAACCTCGGTCAAAGCAGCGTTGGGCAAATAGAGAGGCCTGGGAGTCGCCAATTACGCCAACTATCGGTATCGGGTGCTTCAAGGCATTGTTTAGCGTTGTTTCACCGAAACAATCTTCGCTGGAGCGAACTTCAGCAAGGCTATGCAGTGGTACCTGCCACAACGCGCATAGCTCTTGGTCCCACCTTAATGCGCCAATATCATACAATAGTGTGCGGCTGGCATTGGTGTGATCTGTGGCAAAAACACTGCACTGGGTTAATCGGTATATTAGGTAGGTTTCGATGGTGCCGATCAGGGCTTTGCCACTATTGATTGCGGCTTTAAGGGAGGCGTTATTTTGTAACAGCCACTGGATCTTCGAGGCTGAAAAATATGGATCAAGCCGCAATCCGGTACGGGAGCTTACCAGCTCGCTGTGTCCCGCATTGATATGGGCTTTACAGAGGCTTTCACCTCGCCGACATTGCCATACCATTGCGGGGTATAAAGGCTTACCTGTCTCACGGTCAAAAACAACAATAGTTTCCCGTTGATTAGTAATACTAATACCAACAAGTTGATCAATACGCTGCTGGTTGCGATTTATAAGCGTGCGCGCAACAGACAGTACGTTCTGCCAAATTTCTTCGGCGTCGTGCTCAACAAAACCAGGTGCTGGGTAGTGTTGACGATGAATACGTGATTCACGATCTAGGCAGTGGCCATTGTGATTGAACAGGTTTGCTTTGGTGGCTGATGTGCTTTGGTCTAAAGCGAGTAACAAGGGCATGGCGACTAATCCTCCAAAAGCTTAAGCATGGTATTCGCTAGACCTTCCATGGTTAATCCGTAGTGGCGAAAAATATCCGCTTGGCTACCGGTAACGGTATATTCATCTGGAATGCCTGCAATTTTAAATTTACAAATTGCGCCAGATTCCGCGAGTATTGCAGCACAGGCTTCGCCCAATCCACCATTTACCATATGCTCCTCAACCGTAACGACCGCACGACACTCGCCAGCGGCATCGAGTACAGCCTCACGGTCCATAGGCTTAATGGAGGGCATACTGATAACTCTACAGTTGATTCCCACCGATTCCTGCAGGTGTTTTGCTGCTAGCAATGCATGAATTGCAGTTTCACCGGTGGCAATAAATGCTGCGTCCTTACCGGAGCGTAAAGTGCGCGCCATATGTAAATTAAAGGGGGGAGTATAAGGCAGGTCATACAGGGCCGCTTTGCCAAAGCGGAGATAAAAAGGCGATCCTGACGCTGCTGCCGCGTTCACATATTCACGTGTTTCGAGGTTGTCGGCAGGTGCAACAATGGCTAGGTTGTTAATGGCTCGCAGTGCCGCTAGGTCGTGCAGGGAGTGGTGTGTTGAACCCAGTGCGCCGTAGCTAACCCCCGCACTAATACCAACCAGTGTTACAGGATTGTCTGAGTATGCGACGTCGTTTTTCACCTGCTCTAGTGCGCGCGCGGTAAGAAAGCAGGCAGGTGATACAGCAAATACTGTTTTGTTCACTGATGCCAGGCCCGCCGCAACACCTACAAGGTTTTGTTCGGCAATACCCACCTCGACAATTTGCTTTGGCAATGCGTCAGCAAACGGCACCAGTTTGCCTGAGCCACGTGAATCGCTGGTAACGGCCAGTATATTACGGTCTTCTTTGGCGAGTTTAAGCAAGGTTTCAGCGAAGACATCTAGGTTAGATTTACCAAGCTTTAATCCAAGGTCGCGTGCGGTTTCTTTTGCCAAATTAGAATGCATCGATGGGGCCGGCGCGCTCATGGGGTGGCCTCCGCATAGTGTGCAAGTGCGGTATCGAGTTCAGTCAGCGCTTGGCTGTATTCGTCATCAGTGGGCACACGGTGGTGCCACTTTGGCACATCTTCAATAAAGCTAATGCCTTTGCCTTTGGTGGTGCGAGCAATAATGGCGCTGGGCTTATCGGTTTTTAAGGGGGTCGATAATGCATTGGTCAATTCGTCAAAATTGTGGCCATCTACGGTGCGTACGGCCCAACCAAAAGCGGAGAATTTTTCAGCAAGAGGTTCGTTGTTCATTACGTCGTGGGTTCGTCCTGTAATTTGCAGGCTGTTACAGTCAACGATTACGGTAAGGTTATCGAGTTGATAATGGGACGCTGCCATAGCGGCCTCCCAGTTTGAGCCTTCAGCTAGCTCACCATCTCCTAGTAAGGTAAAAACCCGATAACTAGCAGAATCTAGTTTGCCGCCTATGGCCATACCCGTACAGAGGGGTAACCCGTGACCAAGACCTCCGGTATTTTGCTCCACCCCCGGAACCTTACGTGTAGGGTGCCCAACGAAGTGGGATTGATACTGGCAAAGAGTGGAGAGTTCCGAAGCGTCAAAGAAGCCTTTATCGGCCAATACAGCAAAGAGTGCCTCAACAGAATGACCTTTGCTTTGCACATAGCGATCACGTGTCGCTGCCGAAAAATTAGCCGGCGTAACGTTTAATATGCGGTTGTAAAGAACATTTAATATATCCGTGCACGACAAACTTCCGCCGGTGTGCCCCGCACCAGCCTGTTTGATCCAATGGATTATATTGCGTCGGTAGTGCAGCGACTTAACGGCAAGCTGGTCATCGCTTAGCATTTTTAATCCTGGGGTGCTTGGTGGTAATACACTTCCCAGCCGAGGTAACGGCTAAAGGCTTCGTTGAGCACGCTGGCACTGTGGGAGGCATTCATCACTACGTGGTGCTCAAAGCCTTCGTTACAGACGTGCTTCAATAATTTTTGTAATTTTGGTACCTGCGCAACGGCGCGATTGCCAAAGGTTTTGAGTTCATCGTCGGTAAGCTGGCCTTCGCCAACATAGGCCCGAATAATGCCACTGGTATCGTCGGTAGTGATACGAGCGTAAGTAAGCGGGTTTGCCGGGGTTCGACCATCTAAAGCCCCCCAGGTGTTTTCCTCGCCGGCAATGGTGCCCAGAATAGGTGCGGTAGAAATTTTCATGTCGGGAGTGAAAGATTTAGCCCAGTTACCGCAATGGAAAAGAACGCATTTATCGTCTTCTGCGCCGTAATTGTTGTTCCAGTCGACCAGAGCACTGGGTGAGCCCGAAGCCAATTGCATGGCGTACATGGTTAATACACCGGTAACGTCCACTTCACATGCGCTTGGCATAAAGTTTTCACTCATCATGCTCATGCTGGTGCAGACGTTACAGCCATGATTGGATTGTACCGATGTCCAACATTGTATGGCGGTACAATCCAGTTGGTTTTTCGCAACAAATTCATCGAGCACAATTCCCAGTCTCGCCATTTGCACGAGCTTGTCTGAGGGCACTTCAGTAGTAGAGGTGTAGTCGTCAATTTCTTTTATTTTTTCAGAAACACGTAAATCGTCTGCGTGAATTTTTTCTGCTTTTCCCAGTATTTCTGAAAGATCGACGGTTGTAACGTTAATGCCGTTTCGCTCAAGAATTTTTTCACTGTAGCGTACCGTATTAAATGCCCCCGGCCTTGCTCCAACTGCACCTATACGTAAATGCCGTAATCCTTTTACTACTCGGCATACAGAAACAAAATGATTTAAATCGGCTTTAAAAGATTGGTCCTGGAGTGAAACTACATGTTTGTTGGTAAGTGAGTAGGGGAATCCTACTTGCCGCAAGTTGTTACAGACCGAAATTTTTCCGCAAAATGCATCTCGGCGCCTAACAACATCAAGTTTTTCTAAGTCGTCTGGATAGGCCTGTACCAAAATAGGCACATTGAGGTCAGCAATTTTTAGCGTATCGGTAACAGCTTTTTCATCTCCGAAGTTAGGCAATACAACCAGAACACCATCAATGCGATCACGTTCTTTCCGGAAAAGCTCAGCACATTTTCGTGCATCAGCATGTGTTTCGACGCCACCTAGCTTAGTATCTTCTGGGCTGAGGAGAATAGCCTCAACACCGTTTTCTTCGAAAATTTGCAGGACATCGCGCCGTGCATCACCAATAAGTTGGTCGGGGAAGAAATCCCGATTGCTGATGATAACGCCAAAAACAGTGCGGGGAGATGGGCTGGAATGCGACATGGAGTACCTTTCGCTTTAAAAGGAGGTAATTTGACTAATAGTTTGAGTAGGGAACGGAGCTTAATATGATTTTTCAGCTAGAACATCCTGTATGTGGACTTATACTGCCGGTATAATAAGCTTTTGAGGGGAAAAGAAGGCCGGCATGTGCCGGCCTAAAATGGGTAATAAAGTGCAGTGCAAACCCGCGTTATCGAATCAGTCGTCACAACGATTCAAAAACATTTCTAGTCATGCAAAATCTAGAAAGGATATGTCTTTACCAAAAGGGGTATCGGTGAAGACGTTGGACAGATTAACTAGCTTGTAGGGTTATTTCATCCTGATTACTAAAAATGTCTGCCGGAAAGATAAGATGTAGGAAGTATTAGTGAATAGAGGTGCCCTACATATTCTATGGGTTTATTGTTCAGTCAATATAAGAGAGCTTCGATATTCTCGGGGCGAACATCCACAAGCACGACAGAAAGCATCGTTAAAACGGCTAATGGATAAAAAGCCGGATTGCAAGGCGATTTCTGTGATCGGCATATCAGTTGTGCTAAGCAAGCGTTGCGCGTGCGATACACGGTGTTGTGTTAAATAATTAATTAATGTGGTTCCAAATGTTTTTTGGAAAAGATTCATTGCGTAGTTGGGGTGTAAATTTACGTGCTCACCAACCTGTCGAACGGTGAGTTTTTGCGTGTAGTTTTTTGCGATAAAGCAAGCCATTTTTTCGACTTTATTTAATCCGCTGTCACTAACGGACGCGAGGTGGTTACGAACGGACTGCGATTCTGAAATAGCAGGGCAGTTTAAAGCGAAGCGTGTAAGGCGCGCTTGCATTTCCAAAATAACGGGCTTTTCGTTTCTCGGCAGGTCGTCGAGTAAGTCTAATTCCCAATGTTGAAATAAATAGGTGTCGGAGCTGGCTTTGTCGATGCTGTCTTCACACAAAAATTGGCCGCGCATTAACGGCTGAACAAATTCTTCCGGCAGGCGCCACTGTAAAAAATGTTGCAGTGGTATAGTAGCCACGAAGAATTCAGTTTCGTGTGAAAAGTCGATTATTTGATGTGGTATGGCCGCCCAAAAAGCACTTAGTTTTCCTACTTGTACAACGGTTTTTTTACCGCCGTGTATATAGGTTACTGATCCCGATTTTAGAAAATTCAGCTCAACCTCATTGTGGTGGTCTGGCCGCTGCATAGGTGAAGGCTGCCATTGCGTACAGGTTAAACCATAGGGTTCGAAGTCCGCACGATTCGGATCGAATGAAGTAGGCTTATGTTTTGCTTGCATATGCTACTCGGTGAGTCGTATTGCTATATGTATTATTATATTTATAAATGAGCGGCTACCTTGTTGGGGACGCGCTCTTGCTTAGAAAGCTGGATTGTCGCTAGTGCACAATTTGTTATGCATTTTGATAAAAACATTAATGTAATTTCCCTTTAAATTAGAATCAAGGCTTATCAGACGTTACTTAGAATACGGGAAGTGTTTTAAGAAAAACAGGATGAATCTGGTATTTTCTCGGTACAGGGAGGAAAGAAAACAAAAATTACTTATCCAATTTTTGGATATATGGCTTTATGCCAGTTTAAATCCATTCTTATACCCTTCTGTGGAAAGGCGGGCCATCATTAGTCGTAGCTCCAAAAGTGGCTCCAAAAAAGAGTAGCAAAGTGGCGATCCTGACGGAGGGCAAGCGCGTACCCTTCTAACGCACAATGATACTTTTGCTTCAACGATGTGTATTCCGTTTAATTCCTGTGGTTACTGGTAAAGCGGGGGTTTTAGTTGCTTCTAAAGTTGATTTAACCGTGATAGCTACACCTAAATGTTACGCAATAACTATAAGTGTCATTACTCCGCCCAAAAGCTGAACTTTTTAACCGTATTTGACGGCTACGTTAAGTGAATAAACGCTAGAGCGACGAGCATTTTCCCCATACGAAATTATGTCTTTTCGGGGGTTAATCATTACCTTTTCGCAAGAAGGTATGTGTTCATTATTAGACATTACAATGGTTTTGGTGGTTATGATTTGTGGCCCCTCTGAATATTATTATTTTGCCATTAAGCGCAGTAAATCGGGTGTTGGTTTCGTATTGCTTCCATTACGGTCGGCGCGGGAAAACGTTTCCCTTTTATAAAAATAAATATTCATATAACAATACACAGACTCAATCAAAGGCGTTACTTAAGTCTGCGCTCAATACTGAGGACTGCGGCTAGATACACTTAGTAAAACACCTAAATCCTAAATTTCAAGTGAGACAGAAGATGAATAATAAATTCAACTCAATCTTCAGGTTCTGTGCTGCTATAGACGCTACGGCACTTAGTTTTGGAGTCTATGCAGCCACAGGTTATGCAACACTTAACGGAGGTACAACCGGCGGTGCCGGGGGGCAAACAGTTTGGCCTCAAGGGGTACTCAAATTCATGAGGCAATTTGTTCTTGAGCAAATGATAATACGCCTCTCATTATTCATGTTGAAGGCACTGTTACTCCAAGCAATACCAAAAAAGCGAGCGGTAGTTGTAATACAGCCGATGGTGTTATTGAACTGAAGAAAATCAGCAATATTTTCATTTTTGGTGTTGGTAGTGGTGCACTTTTCGATGAAATTGGTATTCGCGTGCGCTCTTCATCCAATATTATTTTACAAAATTTGCATGTTAGGTATGTTAAAAAATCAGGGTCCCCTACCTCTAATGGTGGTGACACTATTGGTATGGAATCGAATGTGTCGAATGTATGGGTGGACCACTGTACATTAGAGCAATATGGCGGTGAAAGTGATGGTTACGATTCACTGTTTGACCTTAAAACCAATACCAAATATGTAACGCTTTCCTATAGTATTCTGAGAAACTCTGGTCGTGGTGGGTTTGTAGGTTCCAGTGATAGTGACGACCAAAATAATTACGTTACCTTCCATCATAACTACTACCAGAATATTGATTCACGTACCCCGTTGTTGCGTCATGCAACCGCACACGCGTACAACAACTATTATGATGGCATTAATAAGTCTGGCATGAATCCACGTATCGTTGGGCGCATAAAAGCACAAATCAACTATTTTGAAGATGCTAAACCCCCCCTCGGTACCTTTTATACCGATGATATGGGGTATTGGGGTTTTAGCGGTAATATCTGGGGGCCAGGTGTTACTTGGAGCAGCGACACCAGTGGAACACATCCTGCTGGCCAAGCCCTTCTTCTACAACGTCCATTAGTATTCCGTATTCTTTCTCGCTTGACGATGCCGGCTGTGTTCTGCAAATTGTGTTGCAAACGGCGGGCGCAAATAATGGCCTGAGAACTTCGGATGGCTCTTGTAAAGTTGATAGCTCCTCAAGTTCTTCCAGTAGTATGTCAAGTTCCAGTGTTAGTTCAAGCTCTGCGTCCAGCTCTTGCGGAACTGAAAGTCTATGCTGGAACAGCGAATTCTTCATCCAGCATTAGCTCTTCTTCAAGTTTAAGTTCCTCGTCTAGCTCAAGCCTACCAAGCAGCAGCTCGTCAATTTCAAGCTCCAGTAGTTCAAGTAATGGTAGCGCGCCCACGCTTTCTCAAAGTGGTAACCCCGCGCAAAACCGATTCAACAGTGTGAAAACTAAATGGAGTAGCAATAAGGCAGACATCATTTTGTCTCACCAGTACGACAATGGTGGCTGGCCTAAGAATCAGGATTACGACTCTACCGGTAGCGGTGGCAACGATAAGGGTACTTTCGACAACGGTGCAACGGTAGCTGAAATGGTTTGCTTGGCTCAGATTTACCAGAATACCGGCAATACCAAGTATAGAAATACTGTACGTAAAGCGATAGATTTCGTGTTGGATGCGCAGTACTCAAAAGGCGGGTGGCCTCAGTGTTACCCACTACGTGGTGGATATTCAGATCACGTAACCTTTAACGATAATGCTATGGCAAGCGTATTGACGGTATTGCACAACGCACATCAAAAGAAAGCACCGTTTAACAACGAGATATTCAGCGAAAGTGATCGTATCGAAATGAAAGGTGACATTGATAAAGGCGTAGATTACATTCTTAAATCACAATGGAAGCAAAACGGTAAGCTAACCGTTTGGTGCGCGCAGCACGGTAACGATGACTACAAGCCAAAAATGGCCCGTGCATATGAGCTGGAATATTTAAGCGGTAGTGAATCGGTAGATGTTATTGGTTTCCTTATGACTCAACCGCAATCTTCCGAAATTAAAGCAGCTGTTAAAGCGGCCATTGCGTGGTTTCGTAGCCCAAATACCTATTTGGCAAATTACACTTACGATAAGAGTGTAGAAGAAAAAATTGTGTATAAGTCGGGCAGTCAAATGTGGTATCGCTTCTACGACCTGCGTTCTAATCGGGGTTTCTTTAGTGATCGAGACAGCCGTAAAGTGTACGACATAATGGATATTTCCGAAGAGCGTCGTAACGGTTACAGCTGGGGTGGTAACTATGGCGATAAAATTATTTCATACGCAAATAGCGTAGGTTATTAATTGCTCGTAGCCCGTCATTGACGAATGAAAACGCCGGTAGTTCCGGCGTTTTTTTTGCTCTGAAATTGCTTTGTGGATCTGTGAATGCTAACCGCCGTTTCGTTCAAGGGCCTTTAATTTAGATAGGCGATTTGAGCGCATTAGTTGATGCCAAGCTTGTTCGATTGCGGTTAAACCAGTCTGTTTGATTTGTGCGCACGAATACACACAAGCGCTATAGCCCACCGCACCCTGCTAGTGGGGCTGAATGCATGTTTTAAGTTGGGGGTAAACTTACGATGAAAATTGGAACTCAGGAGACAAAATTCGCTGGAAATTCGGGTAACATACTTTAGGGCACCTCTATTAATGCGCTTTGCTCCCCTGGCTATACGTGGGTTCATGGGTAAAACGAGCGTTACAGGAAAGCCGGTGGGCAGCCGAAAAAAATGAGCAGCGCGCATGAATCGTACGCGAAGCCCCGCAGGGCGCGGGCTGGCAAAGCTTCTTGCGGCGTTGACCTACTGGGAAAGGCAAGTTGCCTTCTGCTACTGCTACGCACAGGGCCATACATTAGGTTTGCTAGGCCGCGTTGAGCATAAAATCAATTAATAGAAGTGCCCATCACCACAATGGGAAATAGGTGGTCTATACCGCCTAAATATTGTATCTAAAGGAGCTTTAACGCTATGGCAAGTGCACCTCGGCATATCGACGATATCGGTGGTTATATTTACTTCTCGAACAACACCAAAGGCCACTCAGGCAAGCCGGTTAAAATTCATACAAGGCTGTTCGTTGACCTCTTTTGTGCGCTAGACCCGAGCACAAACGAAGGGCAAATGATCATTCGCGACATTGAAAATCTTCGCGCTAAGTTGTCCACCGATAGTTTGCCCACACCGGCTATGGGGCCAATAGACCCACCGCGCATGGGCGCCGGGCATAAGCAGCGCTTAGATGCATTGCGGCGTGCACAACGCGGTATGGCTGAGCAGCAGCATATGCAACGGGAGCGAACGCTAGTGACCCAGAGTGTACGTGTGTATTACCATATTAATCAGAACCCAGGAGATGCAGCGCCTACGGTGTATATTTCTGAGGTGCAGATTCAGCATAAGCGGAGTAGCAATGCTGGGGGGTTATACGATTATGTGAGCCGTGGTCGAGGTGCTAAAAAGCTACAGGCAACCACCAACACTTCGTTAAATAACCGAGATGTCTTTATTAGTGGCGCGACCGATATTCTAAGTGATGCGATAGAAGAAGCTATGCAAGTTACTAATAACCCCTCACCAGCGCTATTTTACTGCCCCTCACAAACGGCTAATGACCTCCATATTGGCAAGCAAAGCCGATTGGGCGGTGATACCCAAAAATTAGTGAATGATCTGGGTGAAATTCTAAATGACAACCAACGCAATAAGGTTGCTTGGTTTGTGAAAGGCGAAGGGGCGGGTTTATTGAGCCATGCCTTAGACAAGGTTACCGGCGCGCTAGACGGGCACAGTTTTAAATTTGATAACGCCAGAACGCAGCTGCCCAAACTATTAGAAAAATTAAATCAGCGAAAGGCCCAGGTCTCGGGGGAGTTTCTAAATTACTTCCAAGACAAACAAGCCTTGTTGGCGATTGTCAGCCAAAAGCAACAATTGTTGGAGCAGTTGGACGCCCTGCCTGCCGGTAGCGGTTACGATAAAATAACGCGCCGGTATTTAACCGAGCGTATTTCGGCATTAACCGATAACCCCTCAGCCAATCAAGTTACTGGTCAGCAGCAAAATCTTCGTGGTGCGGCATCGACTTTTGTGGGTGCGCTTCAGGCTACCCATAAGGCTGTTTAATGAAGCTACCTGAATTATTTGAGGGCCCCACCTTTAGTGAGGGCGATATTGTTAGCTTTTCATTTGATGAGGCGGCTGTTTCACTAAAGGTTGTCCCGTTACCCAGTAATAGCACCAAGCTTAACAGGGTGAGTGTACAAAGTGATTTTATCGAAACTGACCTCGCCGGGTGGCAAGTGCTTGGTGATACGGGATTTTTCGATAGAGACCTTGTAACCCAAAGTTGGTGTTATTATCGATGTGATAACCATTTGGATTTGGCGGCTATTTTTTTTAAGGTCAGTGTTTTACGGCATTCGGATAAGGAGGCCGATAGTTTAATGAGCATGAACTATCAGCATTTCTATAATGTATTGCTGGATGATTTTCGTGAATTACATGGGGATTTCAAACCCAAAATATTGGAGGGAAGCCCCTCGGTTGAAAACGATTTTTTGGCGCAAGCCATTCCACATGAGGATATTGACGGCTTGCGCGTTAAACAATTCCTCAATGAGGGGGCTCCCTACCCAAGTACCTGTGGCTACTTTTCGTTGGGGCGACGATATACATTACGAGTAAATTTAGAATTGGGTTCGCTCGACTACGCTGATTTTGCTAACCCCTTTAGCGATGAATTCCTTCAGAATGTTAAAGAACAACTCTTCGACGATTTTTTAGCTAACCTTTCCATTGAATATACTAACGAAGCCAAACAAACCATTCGCCGGTTAGCCGAGGGTTAATGGTTATCGGTGTAATGGGCGGCCGCGATGCTGTCGCCAGGCTAGCATTAAAGGCCTAATGCTTTGCTGGTTTGAAGGCTTAAGTGCAATATCCTGCGATACTATTTTAGTCCTAAGCCTTTAAACGCATAGTGAGTTGGCTAAGAAATGGGTATTTTGCAAGCTTTAGGCAGGATGTATAGCTGAAGTATGCCCACTTTTCTCCGAAACACCGTTCCCATCTCCGTTTGGTACATGCTCATCTCCGCCCTCGGGTTTGCGTTAATGGCCGCGTGCGTGAAAGGCGTGAGCAGCCACGGCATACCGGTGCTGGAAATTGTTGTCGCCAGAGCGTTGGTTTCGGTTGTTCTCAGTTACGCGGATATCAAACGCAAAAAGCTATCGCTGTGGGGCAATAATAAACCTTGGCTTATTGCCAGAGGCTTGGTGGGCGCATTCACCCTAATGCTGGTCTACTATGCGGTTACTGTCCTGCCGCTGGCAGAAGCCACTATTTTACAGTACCTGCACCCGGTATTTACGGCGGTACTGGCTTTTTACTTTTTAAAAGAAGCTATTCATCGCTCTACGATTATTTGCATAGTGCTCAGCCTTTTGGGTTTATGGGTAATGATTCAGCCGAATCTAATGCCGGCACATACCGGCCTAGCAAGTGCGGTACAGTACAACTGGCTCGCCATTGGCGCCGCTATTGGTGGTGCGCTGGGCAGTGCTATTGCGTACATTATTGTTAAAAAACTCACCGCCACCGACGACAGCTCGGTGATTATATTTTACTTTCCTGTTATCTCCCTCCCCATAGCGCTTGTGCTACTAGGCCGAGATTTTGTAATGCCTAGCTTGGGTGTTGCAGGCGCCTTGGTACTGGTGGGCATATTCACCCAGGTGGGGCAGGTAGGCTTAACAAAAGCCTTGCACAGTGCCGACGCCAATAAAGCAACGGCTTACGCCTATGTACAGGTAATTTTTGCTGCGGTTATTGGCTGGGTGTATTTTGGCGAAATTCCGACCCTTACAACGTTTGCGGGTGGTGGTTTGATTCTTCTGGGGGCGATGGTGAATGTGTTAGGCCGACGATAAATGCGGTGGGGGGTGAGCGGTTGAACGACTTCATGCAAGTATTTACAAGCACTTAGGCCAGCGAGTGGCCAACTTAAATTACACCCAAAAATTGTTTTCTCTTAAGCTCATTATTGCTTCGGCAATACCCTTGCCCGAAGTAAAGATAACCCCCTGCTGATTCATAAAGGTTGAACCTTTGGGGTTTAAATTCAATGGTTCGCCGTAAAAACCGCTTACCCAGCCGCCGGCTTCCTGAATAATGCAGGCGGTTGCGCTAAAGTCCCACACACTGCCGCCTCCGGTGGTCGCTTTGGGGAATTTAAAATAACAGGCTAGGGGGTTGCTCAATACCGCGCAGGCATTTTTAACGGCGCCGTTGCCGTATATTTCGGTGTAGCCATTTGTACCCAATTCAGCGGCTATTTTTGTAAGAGAATTTTGGGTGGCTGAATAGTGGGCTGCGGTTTTAAAGCTGTTATCGGCATACACCGTTAAGGTATCGTCGCTATCGGTGCCGGGCTTTGCTACCTGAATGGGTTTACCGTTTTTAAAAGCGCCGCCGTTTTTTATGGCGGAATATAGCGTGTTGTTTACCGGGTCGTATACAACACCTATAACAGGCGTTCCAGTTTGCGATACTAGGGCTATAGAAACCGCATACCCGGCTTTCCCCTGGGTAAAGGGCAGGGTACCGTCTAGTGGGTCTATGCACCAATAATAGGGTTGGTTAAAACGGTTCTTAGTTTGCTGGTTATGGTGCTCGGCGCTTTCTTCGGAAAGCAGCGCCAAGTTGGCGTGGTTGCCACGTTCTAACAGGAAGCTGTTAATGAGTTGGTCGCAGTGGCGGTCTACCTCGGTTACCACTTGCGAAGCCAGGCTGCTGCCGGAGGCCTTGTGCTCAACTAGCAATGTGCTGCGGTCTACACCGGCGATATGGTTGCCAGCGGCTATTGCGGCCTGTTTTGCGGTATTACAGAGTTGTTCCAATGCTGTGTATTCAAGAGACATAGGCAGGGTGAGCGCTGGTTCAGGGTTCAGGGTTAAGGCTATGTATTGGCGTTAGGTGTTAGGTATTTGGTTTTAGGTATTCGGTTTTAGGTGATTAGCTTGGGTGTGGCAATAGGCGTTCAATAACCCGCTGGGTTAAGCGTTCGCTGTAGCTGTTTAGCTTCCAGTGGTCGGGGCTCCAGCCTTTCAAAAATCGGTGAAAGTCGGCCCAGGCAACATCAAATAGAGATCGCCATTCCTGTTCCAGTTGTACTGTACTCACCTGCGGGTGCTGTTCGCTCACGGCTGTTTTCAATGTTTGAAAATAATGGTTTAGCAGGGGCGTTTCCAGCTTTTCACATTCGTTGTCGTTAAGGCAGCTGCCGATAAAATAGGCCACATCCTTCATGCCGCAACCCGCGCCAATGTATTGAAAATCCACTGCGGCAACGGGGCTTGCGGCAGTACCGCTGTTTGTTGGGGTAAAACAAAAGTTAGCCAGCTTGGCATCGCCGTGTACCAGTGTTTGGTAGTGACATTGTTTTAGCGCATGGTCAATAAGGGGGGCGGCTTGTTTAAGACGCTGGTCTGCGAGTGCCGCCAGTTCTTCCGGGCGGGTGCCCAGATGCCAGTAGGTGCCGCAATCCCATAAGCCTTCACTCGGTTGCTGTAAGAATGTCGCATGAAAGTGGGCTAGCCAACTTAAGCAGGCATGAACATCCTGCAGGCTGGCGCTGCTTTTTATGTCAGAAAACCCAGCAACGGACAAATCTGTTAGCAGCAAATAGGTTTCATGGTGGCTTTCACTTACGCTCAGGCTTTCTGGCACCGGGCAGTGTTGGTTACACCGCTTGGCGTAGTGCTGATACCAGTAGGTTTCCACTTGGTAGGATTTAAGCTTGCGCTGGTGAGATAAGCGGCTATTCCAGCCGCGCGGGTGATCGGCCGATTGGGGCAGCCGAATATGTTTGAGAATTACCGAGTTGTGAAGGCCACCTTTTAGGTGAATCCGCACAATTTCGCCGTAGCCACTCCAAAGCGATTGGATTTGTTCGGTTGCCGTTATACTGCCGCCATTGGCTAAGGATGTAATGATGCTTTGGTAGGTGGTTGTCATTGTTCTCATTATACAATGGGGTTAATTCAAAACAGTAATTTCATTGAGGTGCCCATTAGACCAACTCTAGTAGGGCAAACGGGATAATTAAAACCGTAAGTGGGCCCTGTTTGAAGAAGGCGTGAATCACGCCAAGTAAGGCACGTACAAAACAATGATTACTGGTTAGCTGTTTTAATGTCAATCTTGAATATCAAGACGACAAGTGCTTGAGCGCTTTTAGACAATAACCGTTTAAGGGCCATAATTCCCCCAAAAACATAGTCGCTGGAAGTCAAGTTAGAGGTGGGTTGAGGGTTAAATTACAGGGAAATAATGCATGCTTTAGAAAGCGCAAAACGCATGGTTGACGTTGATTCCGTGCCTTCCGCTATGTAAAGGATCATCAGAGCGAATAGTGGCTTCATCAAACCAAAATATCTCAGCCGCTTTCTTTCTAGCGCATGCTCTAACTTTAGGGTAGACGTCGTCAACCCATTCTTGCACCGCTTTCTCGTCTCGCCCTATGTAGCGGTTTTTGTGACGTCAAGCCCAGTCGATGCAGAATTTGCCGACACCGGAAATACTTAGGGTAACGCCAAATCTTTCAAGAATTAAATCAGCAACAATTTGGCGTGTCTACAAACCAAAATTAAAACCATGCTGCCTAGGATCTTCACCGATTATCCACCTCTTTATTTCTTGCTCTTCAAGATCGGATAGTGTTCCAGTGCGCGCCTTGGGAGCCAGAGCTTCAATTTCTTTTACTCGTGCTAATCGCAGGCAGGTGAAAATTGTTCTGCTTACAAGACCAAAACTGCGTGTCACTTCGGCCGCTGTTTCACCATCATGTACTCGCGGTATGGCTATCTTGCGGCTAAACGCTGTTCTTCTGTACTAAGTTTTCTTGTGTCATTTTTAATGACTTTTATTCTACAGGTTTTAAGTGGCGCGTACTGATTATTGGTTACCCGTTAGTGTGATACAAAAATAAAACGCCCATTATCTGATGTCTTAATTCCAGCTCCAAGTCAACCTAGAACCATCGTTCTAAATTGCCGTTGAACTTAGTCATTATCCTTTTTGTTTTTGCTATTTTTTTCTCGATATTTAATCTGAAGGTAATGGGATGGTTCCGCTAAGGTCAGCTCCAAATCCTACGGCAGGTGACCCACCTTGCAAAGAATAATCGCCGGTAGGCGGACTTACAAAAAGAATGTCGTCGGGAATTTTTGAAAAGTAGTTTTCTGTCATGTGTAAGTCCTCTTCATTATCCGCATAGCCCGATATTTCTATACCATTCATGGGGCATTTGGCACCTTGAGCACCATTAAAGTAATTCCAGCCCCCTGACTGATCAGATCCGATGGATTCATAATGTGTGAAGATGTTATTTTTAAAAGTATAGGTTTGCACCTCCGGTAATAGATTACAGAAAAAGTAAAAAACATTGCCAGTGCCACGACCATAGAATGTATTGTTGGTGAAATAAAATTGCGTGCTATTAGGCATCCTATTCAGTGTCATGATCGCCTTGTCTCCGCCTACGAATACATTGTTGTAAACATACAATGGTGCCTGACCGCCAATATACATAAGCCCCTTCGCCTCAGTAGAGTCTGGGTGCGCTTGCACAAAATTGTTATAAAATTGGCCACCTGTTCCTGGGTTTAGCTGTAATCCGCCACCGTGCGAGCCACTATTATGCAATGCGTAATTTCTTATGGTGTTGTTGTAGACCTTAACGTCGGTTATTGCCGCTCCGAGCTGTATGCCATCGTTCCCTGTATTTTCAATTTTGTTGTTATAAATTTCCACTCCAACCAGTGACGCCTGTGGCGCACTGTTGATTCCACAATTGGTTCCAGATGGCCCATCGGGTAAATCATAATGGGAAGTACCAATATATAAACCTTCCCACCGAGCGCCATTGACATGATTATCATGCACTTTGGTATTGAATTGGGTGAACTGCGAACGAGTCCACTCTAAATGACATTCCGTACCAAACGGGTATGTACGTACTAAAATTCCCGATCCACCCGCATTGTCAATTCTAACGTGGTCTATTTCAAAATCAGATGTACCGTTGGTGGCATCAGCACCTGCGCCTTCTGAGTTAATGACATGGATGCCATAAAAATCCTCACGGCTTCCCGTGCCTGAAATATGAATAAATTGACTATTGGTTACATTAATACCCCGCTGCCAACCAACTGTATTCAAAGTTACCTTGCCATCACAATTAACGATCTTAACTGGGTTGCCTTCGCTACCAGTAACATCACTAATAGACATGCCTTTGGCCGTATCAACGGGTTGCATACAGTAGGTTTTCCCAGGAGCGTTAAGATTAGCTAAAGAATAGGTTTTACCTCCGTTAGTCATCGGTACGAAGTCATCACAGTAGCCACCGTCAGTTTTTAGCGTGCAAGCAATACCATCACCAGCAGCCGGAGGCGCCGAAGGAACTGCAGATTTTTCAACACTGATCACGCTTTCAATATCACCGATAGCGGTTACAACCACAAAATAGAGTTGATTGTTATCAAGACCGATAATAGTTGATTGTGTTTGTGAGATGCTCGCGAGCCTTCCCGCCCCAGCCAAGTTTGTATAATTGGCTATAGAGTCAAGCGGTAATAAACTTTCTTTTGCATAGTAAATATTATATCCGCTGGCGCCCTCGGCAGCCGTCCAGCTAACATCAAGTTCGGAATTGCCCGCTATAACTGCAATATCCTGTGGAGCCAATAGGCTTGAAGAGCTGCTGGAACTCATCACAGAGGAGGTGCTTGAACTTGTTGCTGAAGAACTGCTTACTGAAGAACTGCTTACTGAAGAACTGCTTACTGAAGAACTGCTTACTGAAGAACTGCTTACTGAAGAACTGCTTGATTCCACACTTAAGGAGCTGCTTGATTGACGGCTAAGTGATGCCCCAGCACTCGAAGAGCTTCGAGCGCTTTCATTCGTCCCGCCCCCCCCACCACAACCAGAGATTAGAAGTAAGCAAATTAAGCCTAACGAATGACGATATGGTTTCATTAAGAACTCCAGGTAAGAGGGCGACTGGGAAAGGGTTGCGGCCGTCAATAAAGAATAGTGTAACTCGCACTCAAGTGTAGCGGCTAGGGGGAAAGTTAATTTTAAAAATAATTGTATCAAGCTATTTTTGGGCCAAGTACCATTCTCCACCGCTCTAAGTTTTTAACGGGGTATTTGCTCTCAATACCCATGCTGTAAATACCCACTCACCGCCGCCAGAGCGGGCGCCCCTCAGGCCGAGTTGTTCGGCCCTTGGCAGGCTGGACTATCTATTTGACGAATCCATAGTCATCTACGCCAAGCGTTACTGTGGAAGGTGGGGCAGCTTACTAAAAGCATGTGAAACCATTAGGGTAATGCCAGTAGGAATTATCGCGAAAATACAGGGCTAAACGTTAAAATTCATACCCAATTCCCACCACTAAGCGGGTATCACTTTTTTCGGGAAGTGCATTTTCAGAAGCCACGGGATTGCTAACATGGTCCAAAACAAACATGACAGAAAGATCAAAATCGGAAATCAGCTCAATATCCAAACCTGTTTCCAAATGTTGTAAATAGCCCCCGGCGTCTTTACCAACGGACTGAAAATCCCAGTAGAAATCAAAATCGATATCCTTGGTTATTTCAACTCCGAAGTCCGTTCCCAGGGCGTAAACGGGGTTTTGCTTTTTATCTTCTTTACCTGCTTCGACGGTTATAAAGCGTGTCATTTGATAACCCGCGCCGGTGTTAACACTCCACGAGGTTCGCTTACTATCGATAATGAAATAACCTGGCCGAAAGCTGTAGGAAACACGTAAATCAATATTCTGAAATTTGTCGCGATAGGCTTCTAAAGCGATAGGACGTAAAAACCAGTTGTTGGATATAAACCAATCACCATTAACATTGGCTCGATGATTGTTTTCCGTTTCTACCGATTGCGTTAGGGAAAAGCTACTCAGTAATTTCAATTGCAGCCGACTAGAAGATGTACGCCGCTGAACATCAAAATCAAAGTTGTAATCCTGCTGCTCGGTATTTCCCCCCCGCATATTGCCGCCGAAAGATAGTTTGCCCGACCATAAGTTCCAGCCTTGCTTACCACTGGCGGCGATGGAAACCAGTGCACCACGCTGAAAGGGTTCAATGTCTGTGTCGTTTATCAGACGAATCAACGAGCCCTCAACTAAGACTAAACCATCCGCAATGCGGCCATTTTCAAAGCGTAAACTTTTGTGGGTATGCGTGCGAGCCACAACAACATCATCCCAATCGAGCACTAACAGCCCCAGCTCATCGCTATCGAACTCCAGCTCTTCCCGATACATGGATATAAGCTCACCCTTTAGCCACTCACCTGAGCTGAGTTGGACCCAATCAAACTCAGAGGGCATAGCCGGGGCGGCGGGTGACCAGCCTGCATCACCGTTAACCCGAGAGTGTAGGGTTTTATCATGCATGTACTCTGGGGTTGGGGTATCACGGCGGGGTTGGGCCTCTGCCAAAAGGCTAAATAACAGGGCAGCGCTGCAGATTATGATGATGTAACGGATTTTAAACATAGGGCTGAGTAAAGAGGGGTGATGGGCTATTCATTAGCCACAAGCCGTGACTACCTGAAGTAAGTTAGCCCACCATTATATTACATTTGTCGCTATTACGAACATTCCGAGCTTCAGTAAATTGTCTATTGGCTTGAGTGAATACCGAGAAGTCTATTTCAGGCCCTACCGAATCATTTATCGAATTATCGCGCTGCATGTATATGTCATGGTGATTGCTGTTGGTCGTCGTGACATGCAAACTCTTCTACAGCAACGCCTGCTTCACGCATAAATTGTTGCTATGTCGGATCTTCGTGGCGTGATTAACCTCTGGTAAAACGCTGCTCCATTTACTCGCGCTCATTCGTAGAAAAAGATAATCGCGATCATCTCATTTTAGTCAACGCCTGGTTTATTATGCTGGCGCCACCACCTATGACTACGCCGTTCAGGGATTGAATGTAAACCCAGGAGACAGTGTAAAGGTTGTGCTACACGGAAATATTAATAATTAAGCGCAATCTCCCTGAATACGGCTAATACTAGACGTTTTGTTTAGTGCCCCATTTTTGGTTTTAGACGATATAAACGCGATTTGCTTTTATTAATATCAACGGCGCTGACTCCCCTAGATCTGTGAGTTAATTAGGGGGGGGAGTGATCCACGGCCCTATATCCATCGTAAAGCCTTGTATGAAGCATTCAATGTTTATGGCGGTGATACTGGCAAGTGCCCTGGCTGCTTGCGGTGGCAGCAGCAGGAACGAAATGGCCAGCACCCAACTGCCGCTCTCGCCTACACCGCTGCCAACGCAACCGGTTACTATTACACCTGCTCCGTTACACCCCGAACCGCCGCAAATCATGGCGGACAGCATCGCATTTCAGTGGGGCGAGCATTCCCTCCAATGGGGCGAACTTTATTTACCCCCCAATACTCAAGAGCCATGGCCAGCCGTAGTGATGATTCACGGCGGCTGCTGGCAGTCGAGCTACACACTAGAACTGCAGGCTGCACTTTCGCAGGCGCTGGCCGAGCGAGGCTACGCAGTGTGGAATATTGAATACCGCAGCCTTGGCTCCGGCGGTAACTGGCCCGTCATGTTTCAAGATGTGGCCGCTGCAACAGATTACCTGGAGCAGCTTGAAGCGATTTACCCCATAAATATGGATGCAATTGTGGCCATTGGCCACAGTGCGGGAGGGCACCTTGCCCTCTGGCTGGCCGGGCGCGAGAAAATTGCGGAGGAGAGCGAGCTGTACCTTGAAGCGTTCGTTGCCATTAAAGGTGCCATTACCTTGGGCGGAATCAGCGACCTGCAATCCCCTGCTTGCGGTGGCGCCGCCAGCGCCATTATAGACAGTACAACGTTGACTGAACCGAGCTTAATGGCACGGCTGGAGAGTTCTTCGCCCATTCACATGCTGCCCATTCACAAGCCAACGGTGTTAATTAGTGGAGAGCGAGATGGCATAGTGCCTCCTCGATTATCGGAGGCCTATTTTGTGTCGGCGTTGGCAGAGGGCGATAGCAGTGACCACATCGTATTGGAGGATGCTGGCCACTTCGACCTTATTAACCCCCAAGCGCTCGATCTTGGGATTATTGAGAGCGCGATAGAGATGATTACCCGTCAATGAATAACATGCCTTTCTCGCACAGGTTTTTGTTTAGGGCATTAAACGTTTATTGAATATTTTCCTCTAGTGCAAAGCGGTTATTGGGGCGCTTGCTGGTCGAGAATAGCTCTGAATACCAGAGCAAAGCTGCCCCTTTTTGGTTGTCGTGTGGGTTAACACGTTAACGAGTGGTTATAACATATTGATAAGACGCAACCACTCAAGGCAACGCTGAGACCAATTGTCGACCGTGCTCGTTGTAGTCTCCCCTCTACCTTGTTCGAGAGCGAAGCCATGTTCCCCTTGGGCATAGATGTGCATTTCGACCGGTACGTTTTGTCCATGTAGACGAGAAAAAAGCTTAATGCTCGACGAAACCGATGCTTTTGAATCGTTGCTTGCGTGAACAATAAATGTTGGTGGAATTTCGTTGAGTGATAGACATTTCCCCGGTAGCCCGAATATTTGCCAAAACCCACCGTAAACGGGAATCCAGAATTTTGGTTTGGCAGAGGCGCCATCGATTTTGTCTGTGTTCTCACGTTCATCGTGATTAATGGCCAATTTCGCCGAAAGGTGGGCACCCGTAGAGAAGCCAATTGTGCCTATTTTATCCTTATCTATGTTGCCCCACGCCTACGGGTTCCTTCTTCACTTATGAGGAGTAACACCACAAAGCTTGGATTCAAAATAATTGTTGTTTTCTTTTTTAAGCCTGATCTGCAGAAGAGGCAAGCTGGTGGTGAACTTACTGATTGAATCTGGCACGGGATAATGTTTTTTGCTTTAGTTGACAAGACCCGAAAGGGTGACGCCCTATACCTTTTCAGTTAAGAGCTAAAAAAACAATTTGCCCCCTTTAATTGCACTCTATCCCAATAGTGCTGACAGCGGGCATACCTGCGCAGCTTACGAGTATGGGGTGAGTTGTTGGGGATCGTCTGCGGATGGTGTGCTCAGTGTGCCATCAGGATTAAACGATGTTATCGATGCCTATGCAGGCTGGAATATCTCCTGTGCCCTGCAATCAGACGGCCTCCTTTTTTGCTGGGGAGACAGTGCTATCCCTGAATACGTGAGTAATCACAATATTGGCAGCATTACACAAGTAGAGGGCCGTTATGCACATATCTGCGTGAGAAATGAAAGTTTTCTCCATTGCGGCGGAAAAGGCGCTCTGCTTTTGCAATAGGTAAAGTCTTGATGTAATTGACATTATTGGTGTTGCTAACAAAATCGCCCTCTATACCATAGAGGGCGATTTTACTAT
Organism: Teredinibacter franksiae; assembly: GCF_014218805.1. Taxonomy (NCBI): domain Bacteria; kingdom Pseudomonadati; phylum Pseudomonadota; class Gammaproteobacteria; order Cellvibrionales; family Cellvibrionaceae; genus Teredinibacter; species Teredinibacter franksiae. The sequence continues at coordinate 4,044,997 of NZ_JACJUV010000001.1, forward strand.
TCGCTTTGAAAAGTAAAAGCCCACAACTGAACCTGCAGCGCACTGAAGAACGTAAGGGTTTCGGAGGAGTAGGCCGAGTTCACCCGAGCCTTCCAGAACAAAGGAAATCGCAGAGTGGCAGTCAAAAAAATGGCGAGCGTATGGGGCAACCGTATATATAGGCGTACAGATTAAAAACTTAGGGCATGCAGCAAATAAAAACTCAAGTATTAGGAGGGTGTACTAAACCTCTCTAAGGTGGATTGTCATCTAGAGCGCGCCCGCAGGCAGCGGGAGATCTGTATTGCTTCGTCACATTCCTATGGTTATTTACATTCTTACGTACATTTTTCACTTCATTTAAGTGGCAAAGTGGCTACTATTGATGGTACATCATTAACCGAATAGGCCAAGACTATCGACACTGTTAGAGGCAGGGGGGGAAAGCTCAACGATTATCATGAAATTCGAAAACGAATTGACATGGATATAATCTCTCGCAGTAGCTTCGCCATCGCCGTTCATTGCATCATATATCCTGTAGTTTTTTATCCCTATGGGTTATATGCCAGTAAGCCATTGGTCGCTTGGGGGCTGACGAGTGCGGCATTTGCTCTTAGTGGCATTAGGGTGGTTCATATTCAACTGACCAAGGTTTTATATGATCGCTTTCCCATTACTTGGATGAATACGTTTACCGTTCTCTCTCTTTCGCACGCTTTAGTGTTAAGTATTCTCCTGGTGGTGGTTTCCTTTGACCCCGAGTTAGAGCTTGTTTATAGCGTTAGCCTAGTTGTTTGTGCGGGAATGGCTAGTGCGGCGATATCGTCATTATCGCCGAAGTTATTTATGGCGATAAGCTTTCCGCTAATTTTGTTATTACCTGCAATCGTAGCAAATTTATTCAGTGAAAACATGAAGTCGATGAGCGTCCTTATGGCGGCATATTTGACATATCTCATATTGCTGGCAGTTCGTACAAACAAAGAGTACTTGCGTACATTTGATATAGAAGGAGAGTTAAAACTTCAGAAGAAAGAGCTGGAAATTCTTAGCCGAACAGACGCGCTTACGGGGCTTCATAACAGAGGCTATTTCAACGCTTTGTATAATATGGTTTGGGATTCCTGTGTGCGGAACAAGACAGACCTTACTTTTGTGTTGTTGGATGTTGACCACTTCAAAAAGGTTAATGACAGTTTTGGGCATACCAGCGGTGATAAATGTTTAAAAGTCATTGCGAACGTTTTGAAAAGTGCTTTAAGCCGTAAAACGGATATTAGTTGTCGTTATGGCGGTGAGGAGTTCGCTATATTACTTGCTCAGACGCCTCTAAGCGATGCAAAGAAAGTTGCTGAAAAAATAAAATACAGAATTGAAGAAAATGTAGTGGAAAATGGAGAGCATAAGATACGTTTAACCGCGAGTTTTGGCATTGCACATATATCGCCTACGGCTGATGATAAATCTATTCAGCTAATTGAGCATGCAGACAAAGCACTCTATTTGGCAAAAAAATCGGGCCGAAATTGTATTAAAGTCTATTCTTGATCCGGTTGGGTAGCCTCAGTAACTGGTCATGAGTGCTATGGGTTCGGTCAAACATCACATGAAGCGACTGTTATTTTCCAGCTCCAACGGCCATTGAGCAACCTTTTCTTGAAGGGATAGCCATTGGCCTTGGTTTAGCGTATCACCTTTGGCAAATTACCGAGAATGTAAGAAGGGTCACCCACCGAAATTGACTCTTCAATTATTTTACGTCGCTTAATGGCCAGTCCAAAACAAATTTAATTGCGACACTATTGTCTGTCCAGTGTACATCTCGAATCAATTGAAGCATTTCCACGTCTTGTTCTCTTAGCCGCTCACCTTGGCCATTGTATAACTGCACGTAACCGGGTAAGTCACCAGAGTTTCCCGGTGTGAGTGGTAGCAGCGTGGTATATCGATACACAACCAGATAGTGATCGGATACAGGGCTGTGGAGCGTTTGAAATTCCAAGGCGCAGCAGGCGCGTTTTATCGGGGGAAAATTTAGCGCAGTAGCAATAGCAATAGCCAGTCCGATTATGGCAAACGCGAGCCATTTAACGAGGGGTTTTGTCACGGGCAGGCCTATTTTTTGAATGTAAAAGTATTGTGGGTGGTTTGTGTCAGGTAGCGTATGTCTGAATATACCAAAAAATCGCCACCTAGATTATTCTGTTGTCGCCATTTGCGGAAATCTGAATTGTGAACAGCATCGCCACCGTTAAACATTGTTTTTCCAACCGAGTTATCTTCCGCATCCCAGTTGCCCAGGCTTTGGTCCTCTTCAGGTGGGTCATTAAAGTCGTATGAGTCTTTAATGTAAATGCCAACTTCGGTAATCGTGACCGTATATTCACCTGTTGCTCTGGTCACTTTTAAATGACTGGGTGCGCCGGGTGCACCGGGTGCAACCGGAACCTCCTCAAACAACGGTTCAACGTTTCCAACAACTAACATGTTAAAGGTGAACCTTGCGAGCGCTGCTTTAAGGTCATCCATTGGGCCAAAGGCGATATCCCAATTGCCGCCTACCACACGAAATTGAATCGAATCGTTGTCGGCAACCGGTAGCGGTGTTTTCGGCATGCCAAATGACTTTGCCTTCTCTTTAAGTAGGTCTTTACGCTTAAGTAGTTTAATGATCTCGGCTTGTGCAGCGGGGTTTATCCATACCTTTTCCCGAACCAGTTGATTGTATACTTGCAGAGCTCGCGGATAGCCAAGAACCCAAGCCATGGTTACCTGTGTGGTAGAGGCTACGCCCCTTTCCGGGTTGGAATTCGCCGCGCCGCTAAACCAGTTGTCCATTAGGCTGGCGCCTACCGGCCAGTTGTTGGCGCGCATAATGGAGGGAATTGTGGTTATGTCGAAGTCGGCCATTGTTTCTTCTCTGTCGGGTAGGAAAGTTTTGAAGGTATCGGCTAACGGTTTAGTGGTAGAGAGGTTCCCTGGTGGGCACGCACGTTAACACCTGAATAGGGGTGCCCCGGTTGGTGAACAAAATACCCGCCCCAATACTGTATTCGGGTAATAGTAAGGCCTTTCGCTGCGGTTTCATATTGAACCTAGCGGCCATTTGTTACTTCTTTAACTATCTAACGGGGTATTCTAGAGAAACTATTGGCCAGAGCGAAGTAACTGATTCACATAGCGCACAGACTACTGCACATAGTGCGCTGTCTACTGTAAGCATAGTGCCGATTAAGGGGCGTAGCGTCGTTGATATCTTTATTAACGCACCAGGCAACAAGTTACATAAATAACATGAATAGCCTTTAATAAACGTGTTGATCGTGGTCGGGTAGTTAAAAACCACTGTCTTTAATGCGTATTAAAAATCTGCGTCTTCGTCCATATTTTTAGCGCAGTGGGGGGGTGTAGTACGCCTTTGAGATGCCTCAGCGCTATTTAAACACACGTCATTATTTATACACCGACGTCCAGTGAGAAAAAATGCGAAGCCCATGCGGTGCTTGGCAAAAAACAAGTAAGCCTTATCGGCAAACCAACGCACCAAAGGCCAGCGCAGTACCTTGAGCCAGGGCTTTTTGCCCACCAGGCCCCAGGCCGTTGCGGTTACATCCAAACCGTAAACGAGCGTTCCATCAGGGGTTTGGCCATGCAGTATTTGGTCGGCTGCTTGTAAATCGATGTTGGGGTAGCGCTGGGAAAAGTCCCGGGCGTGAATATCTTCCAAGCAAAGCCGGGAATGATGGTCATAGTTTGCCAGTAGCGTCATCTCCGCAGCACAGAGCGGGCAATTGCCGTCGTAAAATACCGTAAATTTCATAGGCTGCAGGCCTGCCATTTGGGCTCATTCGTGTTTTGTAAATGGAGAGTTAGGCCAAGTGCAAACTTGCATATGCGCCCCTGTAGTTGTTTACGTTCAGATTAAAGATTTAGATGGGTTAAGGGTGGTAACTATTGCGGCACCCCAAATGGCGGGGTAAACAAGTGCGACTTTTAGACCAATGGCTAGTGCAGTAACTATGAGCCCATTGAAATATGACGCATCTGATTATTGGGTCCGTTAGCCTTGGAAATGTCAAGTGTAAGGTCTGACTCCTCTGGTTTTAGACCCTTTTGGTTTGAACCCCTCTGGTTTTGGAATTATCAATATGAAAAGCCGTTCGAAACTCGCTCAGTTTCTGCTAGGTATTGATGGTTGTTGGGCTATTTTAAGTGTCGCTGAGGGTTTTGGCGGCCATGTAATACGCGGATAATTTCTAACGTATCAGGCGTAACCCTGTAAAACAGGGTATGGCTTTCAATAACTAGGCTCCTGGCTCCTGATAGGAGGTCAGAGCGATCAACGCCTATCAGGGGTTGTTCGGTAAGCGTCCAGAACTGTTCTTTTATATTCTCAAGGTAGCTTTCGGATTGGGTTTGGCCCCATTGCCGAAGCCCGTACTGGTAGATGTCTTTAAGATCAGTTTTGGCGACAGGCGCAATAACGAGCTGGTGTGCTGGCATAAGGCTCAGGCCTTAATGTCGTCAAACAAAGAGTCCAGTGCGGCTTTTGATTCAATGGCGATACCTTCACCGCGATCTAGCTGATCAGTACCAACTTTCAGTTGTTCGCGTAAGCGGGCCAATTTCACTTCGTGGATCCAGTCTTCGTGTGTATCCATAAACCGGAGCGCTTCGCGAATCACTTCGCTGGCATTGTTGTATAAGCCGCTTTCAACTTTGGCCTTAATGCGAGACTCTAGTTCGGTAGTCAGGGACACATGCATGATGACCTCCAAGGGTAGACATTTATACAGATCATGCTAGGTTCGAATACAAAGATTGTCAATGTTTGTATTGTGGCTGCGAGCAGTATGAGTATTGATGAGCAGCAGACACTAAAGCGATGTGCTATCTACTCGCGTTCGTCTGTAGAGAAAAATAATCGCGATCTTTTCGACTCCGTCAGTGCCCAATTTATGGCCTGCGCCGACTTTATAGGTTCTCATGTGGGCCAGGGTTGGCGGCTGGTAGATACAATCTATGAGGACAGAGGTTTATCCAGCAGTCATAGGCGGCGTGCAGGTTTTCGGTGTCTACTCAACGATATCAAGCTTGGTTTGGTTGATATTGTAGTTGTTCATCGGCTGGGTCGTCTTAAAAGAAATCTGGCCGATTTTCAGCAAATCATGGCGGAGCTAAACGCTCACAGAGTACCGCTTGTTTCTGTTGCTCAGCAAATTGATCTGTCACATCATGTTGGGCGTTTAGCGACAAAGCTGGTTGTGAAACGATTAATGAATCTTGCGGGGCTTTCAGAGGAATTGTTTACGGTTCATCAGATGCAGCTAGTTATGAAGTTAATCGATAGAGTTACGGTGTATGCAGACCGGCTCGACATTGATTTCAGTATCGAAGGCTTGATGGATCTGATTCTTGAATTGCTGGCAGATCGGCCAGACTTGGTGAGGATGTATCGGCAGCTGTATTCGTCAGCTAGAAGTCATGGACTTTGATTTCCATATTATTTTTTACTCGCTGTTTCGGTAGGTTGCACCCACGCTTAGCAATGCTGCATACAAACCTTTCTCCATAACAATTTTAGGACATCCAATAATTTGGTGAATAACCTTGATCGGTTGGCTGAAAATAGCTCAATGGTGAAAGCGCGCGTGAAGAGCAAAGTGTATTCATTTGATCTGGATGCGCTTGAAAGGGCGGTGCGCTATTACGGTAAGGTTGGTACTAAAAAATTCTTTGCTGATGTTCTGCCTGAAAGTCAGTTGAGTTATGGGTAGGGACTTCCTGCACAATCATTCAGAATTTGGCGAACTGATCCGTATTGTCGGCGACGACCTTTCCATTGAGCCAGCTTTGGTCGAGAAAGATTATTGGATAATGCATTGTCTGTATGGGTTGCAACAGTTGGGTCATCATCTTATAGCTAAGGCGCTCTACCTATCCTCAACAACGACATCAAGAAGCGGGCGACACGCTAGCCATATCCCTTTAACCAGGCTTAGTAACTCTTTTGAGGGAACACAGCGCGCATCTTCAAACGGGATAACGGCGCCTATCTGTATTTGATAATTCGATTTTTTGTTGCACAAGGTGTCATAAGCAGCTATTAACCACGCCTCCTGTGGCTTCACTTTCGGCTCGGTAGATTCAATGGCGGTTCGCAAGTCAAATTCAAGTGTCGCATCAACAATTGGTACTGAGCGCTGACTAGGGTACCGGCGTTGCACGCTGGTACACCATGGTGAGAGGCGTGGTTCCCGATCAATGAGAGGCTCCAAATTTTCGACAACTTCTGCAATCAAAACCCGAAAGCGTTCATATCCTAGCGACGTTAAATTCTTTCGAAACTGATTTTGAATACTATTCGGGATGGTAATTGAGGTATGAACCCAAAAGTCACTAATAGAGAAGGTAAAATGCGGGAACGCGGTATGGCTGTCCTCTCCGCTGGATTTATCTAACCGGAGGAAGTCCCACACGTACTTAGACTTTGTACCGGTAATCGCGCCACGGCCACCAACGTTGGGGTTAATTTTTGCATCCCGACAGAATGCCGTATCTTTTCGAATCTCTTCCAGTGCCAGCTTAATTAAACGTTTTGCTTCCGCATAGTTATACGGTATTTCTTTACAAAAAGGGATGCCCGCAAATACCGTGATATTGCCTTCTTTCAAATAACCCGCATCTGTAAACTTTCGTTCAGCAACCTCAAAATAATCCGCTGTGGAACGTGCCCACCGTGAGCTTGCCTTTTGCCCAATCAACCATTCGTAAATCTCGGCCCATGTTGTCGATAATAGCCATTCTTTCGGTTTTATCGTGGTTTTAAACGCTTCAATCGATAACACCGTAATGTCGTCAAAACCACAACGTTCTGCTGTTCTATAGTGCCGTACAAGCTGATCCGTAGTTAAACGGCTTTCCACCTTGCTTTCAATTAATAAGCACCAGCCATCATCGTTATAAATCCATGCATCGGGCAGTCCACGGCGTTCAGCTTCGTCTTCTGGCGGTTCTAGATCACCCGCAATACTTTGTTCAATAATGTGTAGCTTTGCTGATTGGCCTGGGTCTGCGCACCCAACATGCTTCAAAAAACTTTTCAATAGGCCTTTATCCTCTTGCAGCGTAGAAGCCAAAGAATGAGTTAGCTTGTTTTCGGGTTGACTATATTGGTCGTAAACATTTCGCATGGTTTATACACTCAGTCGTGTGGCATTGTCTTTCAGCCAACGTTTGCAATCTTTGTAATCAGGAATCACCTTCTCAACAGCCTTCCAAAACTTCGGTGAATGGTCGTGATGTTTTAGATGGCAAAGTTCATGAACAACCACATAATCAACAATGCGGTTAGGTGCCATCACGATTTTCCAGTTAAAAACAATATCCCCATTCACATGGCAACTTCCCCAACGGGATTTAAACGATTTAATGCCTACTGAACTGGGGGTGACGCCCATTAACTTGGCGTAACGCTGCGTCTTCTCTTGCAGGCGTTTTTCTGAAAGTGTGCGATACCAGTCTATAAGTGCCAGTTGAATGTGCTGGGATGTTGATTGGTGCTCTGGTAGTGCAACTGTAAGCCGCCCGTTAAGCAATTTAACGCTTTTGTTTTTAGCGCGAACAACTTTAAGGCGGTAGTTTTTGCCCATATACGAAAATGACTCTCCCGAAACATACTCTTTGGGTGTAACCGGTGAATACTGGCTTTGGATATAGAGTTTTTCTTTAATCCACTTAGTGCGCTTGGTAATGAGGTGCTCAAGTTTTTCTTGTGTCGTGCCTTCGGGGATGATGACCGACGTAAGGCCATTCTCAACCAGAATGGTCGCGGTTTTGATCTCGTCATGCTTATCAAAGAAGTCGACAATACGAGTGGCCTTGTCCAGCATATCCACTAGCGCCTTGGTTGTGGCAATAATCTCATCGTGAGAGGCTTCGTCTAGCATTAACAGCCCGTTGACAAGAGCGATCTGCCTGCATGGCTTGCGCTAAAAGCATTGATAACGTTTCCGTCGGGGGAAATAACCTTTCTCTATGATCGGGTAGTAAACTCTCGACGGTGTCTAACAATTTCGGTGCCGTTAGCACGTTAAAAAAGCTGATGGAATCTTGCTTAAACACCTGCTTCTGAATAATTTTTTGTTGATGCTGTCGTCGGTTATGTTTAGCATTCATGAAAAGCTGGCCCTTTGGTGGTGGCGAAGTCTTTTACGAGGTGGAACCCCGCCATTGGACCAGCTTTATTAATTTTAAATCAATAGGTTATAAGTTAAGTAAGTGTCATTCGGGTCAGGCCTTACATTTGACGCGCTATTTTTAATGTCCACTTTTGGCTGGTAAGTGTCCATTGAAAGCCACTTGCCAGTCAGTAGTTACTACACTCCCGTGTTCTCGGCCATTTCTAAAGGATCGTCTACTTCAATTCCAAGGTAGCGTACGGTGCTCTCGAGCATAGTGTGTCCCAGCAGTATTTGTATGGCGCGTAAGTTCTTTGTGCGCTTGTAGATACAAGTTACTTTAGTGCGTCTTAGGGGGTGTGTGCCATATTCCGAGGCATCTATACCGTGTAGTAGTATTTTGTTGGGTTCAAGTGTATGTGTGGGTGTCCCATCCCACTGCTACGACCCAAGCGTGATTGTGCAGCAGAGCTTTCGGAAGACGAGGTCATGTATTATTTTGCGCTTTTTTGGCATCACAAACAAAATGCTAACAAGGAGGTTACAGCATCGCTGAAGGGGTATTTACGGGGGAGGTTTTAAAAAGCCAGAAAGCAAGTGGGTGCTTTGGCGTAAAGGGGTGCACTGTGAGCGTGGAGCTAGCATGGGAGTGCGATCTAATGCTCCGCAATTGAGCAGGGCCGACAGTGTCTACCCTGCTTTACGAGTTTATGCGGCCCTAAGGCTTGACGCGCAATACCAATGACGCTGACTCCACTAGCTTGGAATATGTCCTCTTCACTGCCTTCATAAATTCAAAACCGCTAATTCCGGCTGAAGGGATCTCCATAAAAACTACTTACATATATTAATCGGTCCATACGGCCCCTGAACATAGCAATTAGTCGGTGTTGGTTTTGGTGTGGGTTCTGGTGTGGGTTCGGGATTCGACGGCGCACCACTGCAGAATCCATCAAGGTCGTGGTCATATCCGCCAGGAAGCCAGATAGAGCCGTAAGGACCGTTCACTGAACAGCTTCGATGAGGGTCGCAATAAGGGCGAACCGTATCGTGTACAAACTTTATTTTGAAGTCGTCCGTTATATTCAAGCTCACCGTGTTATTGACAATCGAAAACCTAATTTTTTCACCATTTGTGATATTCGCCAATTCATCTTTAATCTTTACGCCGTAATCGATGTTATTGTAAACATATAGATCATCGGGTAATTTCTGATTGAGGCCAAACAGCATTATATCAGTACTGCCTAATTGATCGTTGATGCTCTCCATACCAGAAACCACCCCTTCGCGCATTTCATCCTCTGCATACCCTTCCATATAATTTTTAATTATCGGAATAAAGTTAAAAATCCCATTCAATTCAGCGCTTATGCTTACTTGTGGCGGAGAACTCATTTCCAGGTTTTCGATTCGCCCACTAAATATATCGTAATCACCAGTCATCCATATTGGGGTCGTATTGGCATGCACTTCACCAGAGACAAGACCGAGAGTGTTTTCCATCTTAACATGTATGGATATATCGACTCCCATCCCTCCGGTTCGAACAGCTACAGACCCATTATTAAGGCCATCTAGCTCAATGGTAATTTCGCCATCTAGCTGCACATCAAGTTTGGTGAGGCTTACATAGCCCGGTAGAGCATCCAGTAATTTTTCTTGTAATCGACTATTCACCTGTGAACGAATTTCACTTCGAGCGTTAAAGGCCGATTCAGTTATTAAATTGAAATCGGGGTTGGTTTCACAATACTGCTGAATAGTTCCATTGTAGGGGATCTCTATATACCCTTTGGCTTCATAAGCTGAAACTACGCTTGAAGATAAAATAGTTAAAAATAGCAAGATTGACTGTGGTAATGCATTATCCTTAATGTAATTTATCATGAAAAATAATTCTCCTTAATAGATTTAAAGTGGAAACCTTACAATCATCGGTTTCGGCTACCCTTATAAGCAAAAATGTCATTCGATTGGGCTTGCTCGAAGACGAAAATACCACAACTTTACCAAAAAACACAGTGCCCAATCCGATATAAAGTGAACGTGTTATTTAACGGCTTTGCCGTTTAATATCAATCAAGCTGTGCAAGCCATAAGCCATAAGCCATAAGCCATGCCATTCTTCTTAGGCAAAGAGTAAACGTACGCCAAGGATGCAAGCCTAAATGTGCATAACGTTTTACACATGAAACAGAACTTTAAAAACGTATTCATAATATCCGTGGACAATGAAAAATTATCGGACAGCCATATTAAGGGAATCGAACTATATTGGCCAGCTTCAAGATTAAAGTGCACCGGCAGCACAAGTTAACTACTTTTTAGTTTCTGGATCAATGGTTTGCTTATACCAATCGACACTAAGAGATAGTTGTTTTGTGTTTTAGCTCTTGGGGCTTGCCGCCCCAAACCCCGCAGGTATTTTTGGACAAGTTAATCCTGCTGTACTACGCTAAATTAGCGGTACAGGCTGAGGAGCCGATGGCCGTGACAAGTTGAGGCCGACAGAAATTAATTTCTAGTCGGCCTTTTTCATTCTAGGCTGAGCTTATTGGAAGATCTTTGCGATACTGTTCGTATACTTCGAGTGGTGTTCGGTAATTAAGGCATTTTCTTGGGCGAGAGTTTAGAATATGTTCAATCTCTAATATTTTCTTATCTGAAATTTGAGTGATATCGGTCTTTTTGGGTAAGAAACGACGAATTAAGCCATTCACTTGTTCGACAGCACCTTTTTCCCGTGAGTGGTAAGCCTGACAAAAAAACGAGTCGCATTTTAGCTGATCATTAGTTTTTAAGTGGTTAGAGTTTTCGGTTCCGTTGTCATAAGTAATGGATTTTACGAAATCGCATGGGTGGTGAATAAGCTTGTTTACAAGGGCCTTTTCCGTTTCTTCTGCCGTTTTTGCATTCAACTTAGTGATATGAACCATGCGAGTACAGCGCTCAATAACAACGTTACAGCCAGGTTTTTGACCTGCAGAGATGATGGAGTCACTTTCCCAGTGACCAAATTCAAGTCGGTCATTGATTATTTCGGGGCGCTCTAGGATGGATGTTTTGTTGTTGATTGCTTGCTTGTATTTTCTAGCAGGATATTTCTTTTTACGTTTTTTGTGTTTTCGTGCCAAACAGGAAATTAGTTCAGGTGCTTCTTTGTAAATGTATTGTTAGATTGTTTCATGGCAAATATAGGGTAGAGTTTCATGGTGCTTTAAACGGCCTGAGATTAGCTCTGGTGTCCATCCTATCTTGAGTTTTTCAATGACGTAGCCTTGAGTGTTGCTACTTTTCAGGTTTTCCCGTTGCGCTCTAACCCTCATTTTCCGCTCATACATCGATTGGGCAAGGTGTGGGTACCAGGTTGGTACATAGTAGCTTGAGATATTGCGTTTCAGTTCTCGTGAAATTGTAGAGTGAGAACGACCGAGTCTGCGAGCAATCTCTCGAATGGGTATGCTGTGGTAGTGATGCCAATTAAACATTAATTGCCGTTCGTGAAGTGACAAATGTGAATAAAGAAGTCCCATATTTATCTCCAGTTATCAGATACTTAGAGTTTAGGTGGTGCACTTCGAATTTGAATAAGGCTTGCAGGATTTTTCAATTAAGGCGTTGTTCTTGCTCCCCGCTGAGTGCAAGATCTATTCTGACGTGAAAAACAGAATTTATTAAAATTTAAAACGAGACTATTCCTTTCTCAGAGAGAAAGTGAGGCGGGGCTTAATATCGGTTGGGGATTTTAGTGGAGTATCGCTTCACAATTGGCGTAAGCCGGTCTTCTTTGCAGTCCTAATGTTTTTGCTGCAAGCATTAGCTTCTCCTTACAGCCAACCAAACTTTTGAATTTGGATTCAAACTGGGTGGTCAGTACAAGCCATTCACGGCTGGAGATGTTGAGTCGCTCTAGAATGGGGGGTAAGTTATTGTCGATAAAGCCACGCTTGTCTTCACGAATAGCCCTTCCGGTAATATCTACAAGCTGCACGTAATCTTGTAGATGAAAGGGTAGGCCTTGGGGCATGGGTTCTCTTGGGTTACCCACAAATTCGGCGAGCTTTAACGGTTGTGGGTTATTAGTCTCTTGGTTTTCAATACGGCGTTTTATTGAGGTGTGGTCAGAGCTTTCTGGTGTCTTGGCCATTCTGGCTCGAATGGGGTTCAAATCCACATAGGCCATACAGGCGGCTAAGGCTTTTTCATCGAGTAAGGCTTGTGACTTAAATCGGCTTTCCCAGAAGCGTCCTGTACATTGATCTTCGGCGTTGGCCATACGGGCAATGGGTTCGTTTAAGGCCCACATCCAGCGGCTGATATTGGCCAGCTCAAGGCGCCAGTGGTCCAGTTTTTCTTTAACGGCAAGCCATTGGGCTTCGTCGAGTAGCTCACCCTTTAAAAATTTCTGTGTTAAGAGGGTGCCCTTGTAAAGCTTGTGCCAGCGTTCGCATACTTCTAGGTCCGTCAGGCTTTGGGCTTCAGCATTATTAATGTGTAACACTACATGGTGGTGGTTACTCATTACGGCGTAGGCACACACGTCAATGCAGAAAATCTCACCCAAAAATAGAATACGGTCTTCAACCCATTGCCGACGATGCTCGTAATCCTTGCCCGTTAACGAATCCAGTCCACAGAGAAAGGCTCTGCGTACACAGCGAGAGGTGCAGTGGTAGTAGGGGGTAGCATCTAGGGAGATTTGTTGCTTCCTTGGGCGGGGCATTGCTCGTTCCTTGAGTTGCTTTATGCTGTTGTAATGTACAGTAGTTTGCGGCGGGATTCAAGTGTTAATGTGGGTGTCCAAAAGCGCATAACTTCCAAAAGCGCATAACTATTGCGGCACCCCAAATGGCGGGGTAAACAAGTGCGACTTTTAGACCAATGGCTAGTGCAGTAACTATGAGCCCATTGAAATATGACGCATCTGATTATTGGGTCCGTTAGCCGTGGAAATGTCAAATGTAAAGCTTGACCCTTCTGGTTTCTATGGCATTGATTTATAAGGTTTTATTTTTATCCTCTCCCTAGCAGTACTACTTTCAGCACTACTAAACAGAAGAATCAGCCAGGTGATGGGCCTGTAGTGAATGCGCCGGAACAATGATCAAATTTTAGCCTGTTGATATAGCTATCTGTATGTCCTTACCTCATTCCTCCTGCACGGTGCATTGCCGCAGATCAACTCTCGGAATGCAGCGCTGGCGATTGGGTCGAGTTGGAGGGCGAGTTTGTTGCCACAAATAGTAAGCCAGATGCAGAAGCCGTTTTTTGTGTCTCAAAAGTGGCGATCAAAAAACGAACATGCAGACCTAAACAAGTTGCTGGCGCAAAAAGCTACGTGCCACTCAGCGAACGTCTAAACCTTTGACTTACATGGCTATATTCCCATGCGTTCAACAACATTAATAGTAAAGCCAAGCCATATTTGGTACTTTTGTTGGTAATCAAAATAATACGCTTGGAAAGCCGTTTAGGCTTTCCGCTGCCAAGGTTACCGAAGTACATGACAAGCACACCTAACACCAACTTTTCCCAAACCGCCGCCTACATTTGGCAACTTGCCGACCTGCTGCGCGGCGATTTGGTGATGAAAGCGTTTGGTGAAGAGGTGGCCGACAATATTGAGTGGGGTGGTTCTCGTCTAATTTGTATCGCAGCGGATTTTAATAAGTACGATGAACATGCAGTACAACAAATAGACCGCAATATTGAGTTAATGCGTTATCGCTACTTTGGTGACGAGTTGTTATTGCTGGAGTTGGTGAATGCGCAAACCGCAAGCCAGTCCGCCCCTAAAAAAGTAGTGGTAACTGCCGCGGAATCCATACTCGAAGACACGCCTAGACCTGTAACAGCAAAAAGAAAAGATGATCACGAAAGCCGGAAAGCTCAAGCAAGCGAGGAATTACTCGCACTCTACGAGAGTGTATGCGATTTAGTGGATGGCTTGGGTGATGATGTGCAACGCAAGGAACTTATGCTCTACACGGCGTTTAAGCGTAAAAAAAACTTTGCCAGCGTGATGGTATGGTCACCTCAGCGTGACCCCAAAATTTTGGTTTACCTTAAACTTTCTCCGAGTGATGTGGAGCTAAAAGAGGGCTTTACCAGCGATGCCAGCAACAAGGGCCATTGGGGTACGGGTGACCTGGAAGTCTCAATACGCTCTGCCGAGGATTTAGAAAAAGCCAAGTCGCTTTTTGAAATAAGTTACTGGGGCATATAAAAAGGAAAAAAATCATGGGTAAGGCCAACCAAATCACCTTTCAAAATGACATGTTTTCGTGGTTAGCGCCAGAGCCTTTAATCAACAGCTTGACGAATATCTCTGTAAAAAATCACTACGAATATATCGGTTAATAAACAAAAAGGGACTATTTATGCCACTCAATAGCAAAGTAAAAGCCGTTGTAGAAAAGAAGTTGGAAGAGTACGAAGGGCGTTACGATCACATGTACCTGGATAGTAAAAGTAAGGTTACTGTCGGTGTTGGGCATTTAATTGCCAATAGGAATGCTGTGGGCACTATTACGATGTATACCGTAAAAAATAAGCTGCCGTCCACACTTGCTTCGCTTAAACAAAAACAGGATGAGTACGACGCGATTGCCAAGCAGAAGAAAAACTACAAGGCCAGTTGGTATAAGCAGCACACCAGCCTGGTAATGAAAGATACCGATATTAATACCCAGCGTAACAAGCACGTTACCACTTTTTATAGCGAGCTTTCGGGTATGTATACAAAAGCCAAAGGCTTTGCCTCCGGCTTTGATGATATGCCAGAGAGCGTACAGAAAGCCCTGTTTGATATGATATTTAACCTGGGGCAAACCAAACTACGCACCACCTTTACCAAGTTTAATGAGGCCGTCAAGAAAGAAAAATGGGATGAGGCCGCCAAGCAATGTAACCGGCCAGACGTGAATGCCGCACGCAATAATTATGTAAAGGGCTTGTTTAACGAAGCCCATAAGGCCAGCCCAAAATCCACAACACAGGTGCCAAAGCCATGAAAAGCGTGAATAAACAATCATATTTTCGCTCCCGCGCGGTAGTTTGGGAGCTAGCGCAAGTTGTTAAAGCTTTATTCGCTGCGGCTCTTTGTTTGTTCGCAGTAGGGGCATGCACCTCTGCACCCGAGTCGACAAAAATAAAACATGCACCAATCCTCAACGAGGAAGAATTTACCGGTTTGCAAAGCTTGGGAGATAACCTAGGAAGCATCCAGTTGAACTACGCGCTAGATTCCTTCAATGGTGAAGAACTGACATTTACTTCCTGCACAGCGGTTACTGCGACGAAAGAGAGTGCTATAGACCCATCCCAATTTCATTTACTTCAGTTGATGAAAGTGAACTGCACAGCAGCGGAATATTACTTTGCTGCCTTAAGTAATGGTGATGCACTCAGCGCATTCCCCGCCGCATTCACGGAAAGCTTTGTAAAAAGCCTGCCGGGCCTTGCTGTTCCAAACTTGGGTGGCGAGTCAATGGAGAATAGAGAAGGCACGCTTGCAGAGGCGGAACCTACTCTGCAACTGCTTAACTTAAGCGGAAATGCAGCCGAGCTGGCACTGGCGGGTGATTTGATTGTGAACTACCTGATTATGGCACGTGGTGATTTCGATAAAGATGGCCACGAAGACCTTTTACTGCGGCTGGACTGGTATATAAACACGGCGTTTGGCAAAGGCTTCGATCTTATTATGCTGAGCCAGACCCCAACGGATACACAGCCCAAAATTGCATGGCGCAAGTAATCTAATCCGTGTTTTGTAAATAAGGAAGGTGCCATGAGCAAGGCCAGCGAACTGACGTTTCAAAATGACATGATTCAGCAGCTAGTCAACAAGGGTTGGCTGTTAGGTAATGGCGAAGGCTACAACCGCGAGCTGGCCCTGTATGAAGAAGATGTACTGGGTTTTGTAAAAGACTCCCAATACGCGCAATGGCAAAAGTATTGTGCCCTTTACCCGAACAATGCCCAGCATAAGTTTTTACAGCGCGTTGCCACACAACTTAATAACGCCGACCCCAATGCCGCCAATAGGGAAATGCGTACCTTCGGCACATTGGGCGTGTTGCGCCACGAAATTCGAGACCGAGGTACGCGCTTTAGCCTTTGTCAATTTAAGCCGGAGCACGACCTAAACCCCGATACACTCGCCCGCTACCAACAGAATCGCTTGCGCGTGGTACCAGAGCTGGTTTATAGCCCGTGGGCGAGTGATGCCCACTTACAGGAAACGGGCGCAAAAGCGAAAAGTTGGCGTATTGATTTGGTGTTGGAACACTACAGTAAGCTTTCACCCAAATACCGAACGTTGCTGCCGTTAAAGCAAATTTACGTGGCGGATTTGGGTTAAACAGTACATTACGATTGGGTATGAAATACTATGAAAAATGCTGAATAGCCGCTATATCTGTTTTTTTGGGGCGAGTAGCGGTAAGCCTAGAAGACATGAAAAAAGTTAGAAATCCCCAAAACTATATTTGATCCATTAAATGACGTAAGGAATATGCCATGTTTCCAAAAGAGTTTTATATTTTACCCGAAGAGTTGTTTCGCTTAGGCAATTCTCATCATTCGAAACTTTCGAATGTTCGTTCTAGAGACGTCGATACCCTTGAAATCAACGGCATTACAGTTATTAGAGCCAACGGAAAAGGCATTAGCGTATTTGATAAAGCAGGCATTAATGAGTCGCCTATGACGGGCTGGGTTTGGCGATTCCCTCCGAATACAAAGCCCCCGGTGGGATTAAAGTTGGTGCAGGACAAACCCCATCATTTTTGTATAGCCCCTACGCAAAATATGCCGGTAGACAAGTACAAGGGCTTGCTAGAGGAAATGGCGCTAAGAGCCTCACGAGTCTTCAAAAAGGAAGGTAAAGCCGTATGAGCGCTTTTAAATTGGAGTTCGTCGAATCCGAATTGAAAATTGTGCTGGAATCACTAACGGAGATGGAAAGCCGTATGGCAACGGTGTGTGCAACCTCCGATGACGAAGATGAAATTGCCGATATTGGCAATGACCTGATAGAGCTACGCCTGCTATTGAAATCGCTAAAAGAAAAGGCTGTTGATCAGTATGGCGACAATATTGTTAATTTTTCGCGCGAATCTCTGTGAATAACCAATGATGTAACGGCTAGCGTGAAAAATAAAAGAGCAATTTAAGGACATCCAATAACTTGACATTACGGAGCATGGTAATAGCCGCAGGGGGCGGCATTCTTGTCATTAGGGGGGGAGGAGCCGGAGCCCAGTTTTTTCGATCCATGTAGGACGATTTTATTTTCGGGTGTGAAAATGCAAAAAGGCCGGAGTGAACCGGCCTTTGAATTAGTCTTCTTTCTTGTGAACCTTAAAGTGTTAGTGTGGGTGTCCTATATTGACCGTTCGAGTCGCCTTAACCTTGCGGCTAATGCACTTGGTATTCCACTCAAATCGAAATAGACATGATTTGCGAGCGTGATCGATACCGCTTTCGGAGGGTTTTCGAATTTGATCGGTTTTGCCTTGGCGGTCACCTCCCATGGTGGTCGGTTCTCAATAACTTTTTGTTCTTTAAACAGGGCTGAATTCGGCGATATCTGTGTCAGTAGTTTTGTTAGTGTATTGTGAGAAATAGAATCAAGTTTAGCCAAGTGTTGCCATTGGTCTGGGATGACTTTTAGATCGTTATCAACAAAGGAGCTGTTGCCCGATAAGCGTGCTTCTTTCTGAAGTGGTAGAGCGATTAAATTACCAAAGCCTCCCTCTGGTAAAATATCTTGATTGGGAAAAAGTCGATCATAGGAATCAAACGTTCACTTCTTCTCGCCATTGGCCTTTATCAAAATCGGCGGCGAGGAAATAATAAGTGTTGTCGCGCATTAAAGGGTAGAGCCCCGCCACTTGTTGCCCAGCTAAATGACTATAAATGACCTGGTCATTTAATTCTGTGAATTGTCGGTGATTGCAGTCCTGGCATTTGATGCGAGGTTTGTTGCAGATACCCTGTACCCATTCATTCGCGCCGTCCATGGCGCTCACCTTTCAGGCAGCTAAAGCTGTGCAAAACGGCTTTCCTGCGGTTTTGTCGTTATTGCAGGCGACAGAGTAACCACTGCGACCTTGTTTGTTTTGCCAGCGGTTGGCAAATATATCCGTTCGCCCACGAAACAAACCTCTGAAAATGGTGATCATCTGTTCTGGCGTATAAGAGTTTGAGTCGGGCGAAATTGGCGAGGGCTGTTGAAGTTGCTCTCTGAGAGCTAGAAGCTGGTTTTTCTCCTCTTCAAGCTCAGAGAGTCTCGCATTAATCCCAATAATGCTTTGAGGCTTTGCGCTATAAGGCATGTGCTTGCGGCGGCTTGATCAGGGATTCCGCTGGAATGCCTAATCCCTCATGCAGCTTCCAAATCATTTTCAGTGTGAGTGAGCGTTTATGGTTGAGAATCTCATACACACGATTACTCTTACCAATCATGGGTTCAAGATCTTTTATCGTTAGACCTTTTCGCTCCATTTCGAACTTGATGGCTTCAACAGGATCAGGCAGTTCCATAGGGAAATGCCTAGCCTCATAAGCTTCGATAAGCGTGACCATTACATCCAGCTTTTCACCTTCAGGTGTGTCAGGGCCTGCCATCATTAGGCTTTCAATTTCTACTAATGCCGCTCGATAGTCGGCATCGGTTTTGATTGGTTTGATGTCCATAGTTATTCCTCCGGCCATTAAATAGTTTGTACATCAATCTTGTCATACTGAGCATGAGTGCCGATGAATCGTATATAGATCACACGGTAGGAGTAATTGATCCATACGACTAGTCGATAATTGTTCCCTGCAATATTGAAAACTACACGCCCGTCTTTGAGGATGCTGGCATTTCTGAAGTCCTGCTTAACGTCAGTAGGCGCGCTCCAGTCAGCCACTAATGCATGTCGATACCAAGCGAGTGTTGACTCTTTAGCATCCATATATTCTGGCTTCTCTTCCCAGAAAGCTTTCAGTGTCGATAGGGCAATGATTCTCATACGATTAATGGTAGTCCCAATTTGGGACTTGATCAACTAAAATATACTGGAGAATCAATATGAATGAATATCAATCACTTATGACGCAAAGGGAGCTTTGTAATCGTTGGCAGGTAAGCGAAGCGACGCTTGAGTGAAGGCGGTCCGAGGTATTGGGCCAATTTACGTAAAGTTGGGCGGTCAGGTCAGGTCAGGTCAGGTACAGGCGCGAAGATGTGCAGGAGTATGAGACCAGTTGCTTGCGAAAAAGTACGTTTGAGGTTGTTTAAGTGCCCGTAGTGGAGGACCCTCACTAGCCCGCATTTTCTGATAGTCAAATAGCGGGTTAATAAAAAGCCCTAATGGCCGGTGAAGGCTCATTAGGGCTTAAATAATTGGTGGAGGCGGGGGGATTGGTTCTAGCACATCCCTGTGCTCGACCGCTGCGTGGCGACCTGACGGTCGACCAAAATTGCTCCCGGCAATTTAGTGAACCCCGCGAATTGAGTTCAAAAACCCCAGATCTCGGCCAATAAAAAACCCCACCATCTTGCGATGGTAGGGTTTTGTATTGGTGGAGGCGGGGGGATTTGAACCCCCGTCCGTCAGTTCTCTCTCCGCGGCTCTACATGCTTAGTTTCCGTCAATTAATTTAACTCCTCTACAGCCCGACGGGCAGGACGTAGTGAGCGAGTTCGCTTTAGGTTTTGCAATGTCATCACGATCAGAATGACACAGCTATCCAGTTCTATATGACAGTCGTTAGCGCGGTACTGGCACCTTGCTAAAGACCGCTAGCGGCGAACCACTAGAAGGTGCTTCACAGGCTACTTACGCAGCTAGTTGGGCACCGTAGTTGTCATCATTGGCAACTGTTAGTTTGCAGCTTTGGATTAACGTGATTGGCTACCATCACGACATGCACCTTGGGCTTTGATACCGGCGTCGAATCCTAATCGCCCCCGTACTCTCCAGTTTTAACTGGGGAGCTTTTCAGTATACCGCAATATGGAAAGGTTCTGTGGTTTTTCCTGTTAATTGGGGCATTAATGGGTGTTGGAAGTGTTGCGTTTGCGGTATTCGCTGGGGGTGTGTCCGGTTTCACTTTTAAAGGCTTTGTAAAACGAGGAGCGGGCGTTGAAGCCTACGTCCATGGCAATGTCTAGCACGGTCTTCTGGGCTTGCAATACCTCGGGTATGGCGTGTTGAATTCGCCAGCCGTTTACATAGTCGTAGAAGGATTTATCGAGGGTTTCGTTAAGGGTTTGGGAGAGGTAGTTGGGGGATACCTGTATTTCTAATGCCAATTTTTGTAGCGAGAGAGTGGAGTCTAGGTAAAGTTTTTGACCGCCCATGGCGTGTTCCACTTTTTCCGCAATGCGTTCTAGTTGTTGCTCTTGTAAGCCCGATTTTTGGTATTTTTCACTAATGCTGTTGTTGCCATTGGTTTCCGGGTGGCTTTCTGTTGGTACTAGGTAACGGCCTTCAAAGCCCGGCTTTTGGTGTAAGCCAAATAGGGAGAGGCTCCAAAGCAAGACAAAGTGCATGACGGCCATAAGGTCTATCGGCAGTGGTAGTGATTGGTTTGAAAGCAATGGAATGCTAAAAAACATTGAAAGTACCCAGGTGCCAGCGAGTACCGCTACAGCCCAGCTTAGCCAGTGCAGCTCGCGTTTTTCGTTGTTGGCGAACAGGTTTTTTAGGCTGGCTCTATAGCGAATAAGTGTAATAAGAATACGGACAACATATACGCCAGAGAGAAACAGCCACAACACCATGAGTGCAAAAGCACCTATCACCACAAGCTGCGGCCAACCGGCGGGAGGGGCGGCATCGCTGTTGAATATTTGTTCCAGGGTTTCTTTTGGTAGTGTTGCCAGTAGCACTGACGCTAATAGCGCTAAGCCTGCGGGTAGTAAGTGCCAGCGGGTTTGTTGGCGGAGATACCAGGGGGTAGGTGAGGTAACGGCTTTGGTATAGAGCCACAAGCTTGCGGGCATCAGCAGGTAGCAGGGCAGCCATATGGCGAGGCCGTAGAGTTCCAGCGTTGGGTAAAACTCAATAAATGCTGGCAAGCCGTTGGCAATGCCGCTGCAGATTAGAAAGACCACTAAGGGGAGGTGGGCAGGCGAGTTGTGATTGTTAAATAGCAGCAAGGGCACGCTAAGGGATAGCACGCCGAGAGCGGCTATGAGTAGGGTGAACGTTGTTAGGCTGTGAGCGTATTCCATTTCCATGGGTAAATTATACGTACTTCAGCAAGGCTGGCGTGTCCGAGCTAGCAGGCGCGGACGATAGTGGCGGGTATTGTGTGGAAACTGGGTGTGTATTCTTGTTTCACGTAACAACCCCGCATGAGGAACCTTGTATGCGATTCCACCTTAAAGCTTATATATCACCTGCACTGCTCTTCTTGCTTGGCACCATTACAGTTGCGTTTGGCGCGTTGCAAATGCGCTTGCTGCAGCAGGGGGATGTTGGAACCCAAAGCGCGATGGCGAGCGCCCATTATCTCTCTATGCCTTTTCCTATTGTTGTGCACATTATTGCGGGCAGTTTGTTCAATTTGCTGATGCCTTTGCAGTTCGTTTCGCTATTGCGAGAGCGGTTGCCGCGTTTTCATCGTTGTCTTGGCCGCTGCCTAGTGGTGTGCGCGCTAGCGTTTGGTTTGAGTGCTTTGTGGATGAACAGTGTTTACCCGCAGTATGGCGGTTCGGCCAAGTACTGGGGTATTTTGGCCCATTGTTGTGTGCTTATAGGTTCACTGGTGCTAGCTGTTATGGCTATTCGAAAGAAGCAGGTAGAACGGCACAAGGTTTGGATGATGCGAATGACAGCCGCAGCCTTAAGCCCCGCCACCCAGCGTTTGTTTTTTGTGCCTGCGGTGATGGTGTTTGGTGAAAGTATTGTTACCGATGTGGTTATCGGCGGGGTAATTTGGTTTGGTTTAATTGTGAATTTGGCTTTTGTTGAATACTTGTTATTTCGCTCTGGCGGTTCTGAACAACGGCCTTGCCGTGGCGCGATACCCGCCGAATTGTCTTAGGTTGTTGGGTTTGTACAGGCTTTAATTGTTGGCTTGAGTGTTTATTGTTTGGCTTTAAGGGCCGACCAAGCGCTGTAGGTTGCTACTGCGTAGGGCACGAAATAGGTAAGCGCCAGTTTTAACCAGTCGGTGGAGAGCATGGCGCCGGTTAGCATTTTGTCGCCGTAATTGATTATTGCGAGTAGGGTGCCAACGATTAAGGCTATTTTGATTGAGCGGCGATGAAGCAGCCAGATGGGGCTTTTTGTCATCGGTTATCGGCCGACATAATGCGCTGCTTCTGCTTGTTCCAATCTTTCTCTTTTTCGGTCTGCCGCTTGTCGTGCTGCTGCTTACCCTTGGCAATGGCTACTTCACATTTAACTAAGTGGTTTTTCCAATACAGGGCGGTGGCGACAATGGTGTGCCCTTTTTGAGTGGTTGCTTCGAGCAGTTTGTCTAGCTCGCGCCTGTGCATTAGCAGTTTTCGGGTGCGGGTGGGCTCCGTTACGAAGTGGGTAGAGGCCTGTGGTAGTGGGCTGATTTGTGCCCCCAGCAGCCAGGCTTCGTTTTTGTTAAAAATAACGTAGCTTTCGGTGAGCTGGCCCCTGCCTGCGCGCAGCGCTTTTACTTCCCAGCCGGCGAGCGCAACGCCCGCTTCAAAACGGTCGGTAATAAAAAAGTCGTGTCGCGCTTTACGGTTTTGCGCGATGGTGTTGCTTCCGGGTTTTTTCTTCTTAGCCATGGCGGCGGATTATAGGGGGTGCGGGGTGTTGGGGCTAGTAAATTAGCGTGGTAGAGCTCTTCAACTTGTTCCGGCCTTAAGTTTGGCCCGGTTTACCGCTACAATCGGCTCAGATCTTTATCCGAATAAGAAAATCTCCTGGGGGGAGTAATGGATCAACGAAAGATGCACGGCATGTGGGGCAGCCGCTGGACCTTTATTCTGGCGGCCACGGGTTCTGCTGTGGGCTTGGGTAATATTTGGAAATTTCCGTATATTGCTGGCGAAAACGGTGGTGGTGCGTTTGTGCTGGTGTATCTGGTTTGTATCGCGCTTGTGGGTATTCCGGTGATGATGGCCGAGGTGTTGATTGGCCGTCGGGGGCGCATGAGCCCTATTAACGCTATGCGCTACGTTACCCGCGAGGCCGGGTTGCACAGTGGCTGGACCAGTATTGGCTGGATGGGCGTGCTGGCGGGCTTGATGATTATGGCGTTTTACAGCGTGGTAGCCGGCTGGGCACTGAATTATGTGGTGGAGGCTGGTTCAGGCGCTTTTAACGGTACTTCAGGCGAGATTGCTGGCGGTGCATTTGGTGAATTTTTGCAGGATAAGAGCAAGCTTACCCTTTGGCATTCTTTGTTTTCGGTTATGACTTTGGTCGTGGTGGCGGCTGGTGTGACGCGGGGCTTGGGCATGGTTGCGCGGGTACTTATGCCGTTTCTGTTTGTGGTGCTAATTTTGCTTCTTGCTTATGGCTTCAAAAATGGCGATTTCGGCGCGGCATTTAATTTCTTATTTGATTTTAAATTCGACAAACTGACTTGGGGTGGAGTGCTGGTTGCACTTGGCCACGCCTTTTTCACCTTGAGCTTAGGTATGGGCGCGATAATGGCTTACGGCGCGTATATGCCAGGTCATGCCAGTTTGGGGCGCACGATTATTACGGTAGGGCTGCTGGATACGCTAGTGGCGTTAATTGCCGGTATGGCTATTTTCCCCATTGTGTTTGGTACCCCAGGCTTAGAGGCCGGTGCCGGGCCGGGGTTGATGTTTGTTAGCTTGCCCGTTGCTTTTGGCAATATGGCGGCAGGACAGTTGTTTGGCACTTTGTTCTTTGTGTTGGTTGCGGTTGCTGCTTGGAGTTCGGCTGTATCGTTAATTGAGCCTGGGGTCGCCTGGCTGGTGGAGTCGAAAAAGTTTAACCGTATTACGGCAACAACTGCGCTTACGCTTCTGGCTTGGTTGGGGGGCATGGGGTGTATTTGGTCGAATAACTGGTTGGAAGATAAGCCTGCGGGTGTGTATGTTTTTGAATCGCTCGATTTCCTCACGTCTCAAATCATGTTGCCGTTGGGCGGCTTGTTTATTGCAATTTTTGTGGGTTGGCTTATGCGCCGTGCCATTGTGTGTTCAGAAATGGATGCGGAGGGGCATCCACTGTTTGACATCTGGTTATTTGTGGTGCGCTATGTATCGCCTATTTTGATTGCGATTGTGATGATCCTCAGTTTGTACAATAAGTTTGTTGCGTAATTAAATGGCTAATCGTATAGAGCGTTCCGCACTGGTGATGTTTAGCGCGGAACAGATGTTTGACCTTGTTAGCGATTTTGAAAGCTACCCTCAGTTTTTAAATGGCTGCGTGGGTGCCGAGCTGTTGGCCAAAGAAGATACTTGGCTGGAAGCTAGGCTACATCTTCAAAAAGCGGGTATTCGCCAATCGTTTGTTACCCACAATACTTGGGATAAACCGCAGCGTATGCACTTGCGACTGGTGGAAGGGCCGTTTAAATCTATGGAAGGCGAGTGGCATTTTCAGCCGTTGTCGGCGGGTGCCTGCAAGGTGAGCTTCTGGATTGAGTTTGAGTTTTCCAATAAACTCGTCGCCCTCGCGGTGGGCAAGCTTTTTGAGCATGTCGCCTCTGATCAGGTCAACGCCCTCTGTAGCCGGGCCAAGCAGGTTTACTCTTCAACATGAGCGATATTGAACCCATTCAGGTCGAAGTGGCCTATGCACTTCCAGACAAGCAAAAAATAGTGGAATTGTTGGTTGAACCTGGCACTACAGCTTATATTGCGGTGCAAAAGTCAAAAATTGCCGATTACTTTCCAGGGCTGGACATTGAGGGTGCAAAGATGGGCTTGTTTGGCCAAACTCTGGGTACGAAAGGCTCAAAGCCTGCTAAAGAGCATATACTTCAAGCTGGAGACCGAGTGGAAATATACCGCCCGCTTATCGCCGACCCTAAAGAAGTTCGGCGAAAACGTGCGGAAAAAGCCAAACTGGTAGCAGAATAGCTTTGTTTCGGTAGCTGAGTATCTAGGTTGCCGGTGTAACTTCTTTGGTTTCTTTAGCACCTTCGGTGTCTAAATCTTTAGGTGTTTCGTCTTCGGCTTTGTCGGGGTCGTCATTTTTAGCGTCTTTAGGGTCGAAGTCGCCGTCCCAGCGGGCGAGAGTATTGTTCTCGAAATAGACTTTGAAGTGGTATTCCTTGAACTGTTCTTCACCGCGCTTGAGGGTGAAGTAGTAGTCCCAGCGGTCTGGATGAAAGGTGTCTGAAATCAGCGGGTTGCCCATTACATAGCGCACTTGCTCCGGTGTCATGCCTACTTCAAGCTGGTCGATCATATCTTTTTCAATGAAATTCCCCTGCTGTACGTAGATACGATACACCCAGGGGAATTGCAGGCGGGAACAACCGGTAGCGGCGAGTAGTGCTACAGTAATGAGAATGGTTTTTATAACTAAATGCATACCGGGGGTTTCCGAAATTCGTTAGGCCGGGGATAATACCTGATCTATTAATAATATGAGAAGTCCATAGGAGCATCTAAATGGCAGTTGAAAATCAGGAATTACGCAAAGCTGGCCTTAAGGTAACGCTGCCAAGGGTTAAGATCCTGCAAATCCTGGAAAATTCCACAGAACGCCATTTAAGCGCGGAAGACGTTTACAAGTTGCTCTTGGAGGCAGGTGAAGACGTTGGCTTGGCCACAGTTTACAGGGTATTGACCCAGTTTGAGAGTGCGAGTTTAGTCGAGCGTCATAATTTTGATGGTGGGCATTCCGTATTCGAATTAGACCGTGGAGACCATCACGACCATATGGTTTGCGTGTCAAGTGGTAAGGTTATTGAGTTTCATAACGAAAAAATTGAGCAATTACAGCGTGATATTGCGGCAGACCATGGTTACGAGATTACTGGCCACAGCCTAGTGCTGTATGTAAAGCCGCTTAAATAGTAACAATGATAACCATTGGCATTCTCGCCAATGGTTAGCGGAGCGCTGCCCTCGGGCGCTTCGTTTTTATTGCGCCGCTAGCCAGTTGACTTGCGGGCATAGCCGGAAGGCGCCCTTCTGGCCTTGTGCACATGGCTCTGTTGGTTTCTTGCGTTGAATCTCTTTGAATTCTTTTTCTCGGGTATGTGCCGTTGAATACGTGCGAGCGTATTTAGCTTCCCAAGCCTTAAGTTTCCCTTTGTGCCCGACCGCCATGTTTGCGTACCAGCGCCCGGAAAAATGTTAAAACTCTCACGCAATTCCGTCTCAGCCAGCCTAGGGTGGGCTTCGCTGCTCTAGCGGGGTCGCGGGAATAAAATAGGGAGTGAAGTCGTTGGAAAATATACCGAAATTATTCGGATAGCCGTGGGCCTAAAAGGGGGGAGTGCAGAGTAGGCGCTACCAGGGTATCGGTTATATGCATGCAACCCTATACATATAACCTTCTGCATATCACCTTCCGTAAAGCCAACCTGGCGTCCCTAGAAGGTCGCAGGGTCGATTTAGATGGTTGCCTAACACCCTGCATCAGCTTACGTCAGTTGCCCGCCGTGAGGCATATAAAGCGCAGCGCTCGACCTAGACGGCGGTATTACGCCGTCATCATCTCTTTCGCATGCGCTAGTGAGTTTTTCGATTCCACGTTGCCGCCCATCATTCTGGCGATTTCGGCGATACGCTCCTGTTGAGTAAGCGTTTTTAGGGCAGAGAGCGCGCCTGTTTTTTTGTTACCCGTTTTGCTTACCAGTAGGTGTTGGTGGCCTTTGCTCGCCACTTGGGCTAAGTGGGTTACGCAAAGCACTTGTGCATTTTCACCAAGTTCACGCAGGAGTTTGCCTACTTCATCACCTGTGGTGCCACCAATGCCTACGTCAACTTCGTCGAACACCAGTGTGGGGGTGGTAGAGGTTTGTGCTGTAACCACCTGAATGGCGAGGCTAATACGTGATAGCTCTCCACCAGAGGCAACCTTTGCGAGGGGTTTGGCTGGCTGGCCGTGATTGGTGCTAATCAAAAATTCTACAATTTCGTTGCCGTTCGCGGCGGGTTTGGCTTCGGCGTTGAGCGCAATACTAAAATTGGATTGGCCCATAGCGAGTTGAGTTAGTTTTTCGTTTACGGCTTTTGCCAGCCTAGCGCTGGCAAATTGGCGCTGATCGCTCAATTCCGATGCCAGTTGCTGGTATAGGTAGAGCGCGTCTTCGCTTTGTTGCTCCAGTTTTTCAATTTGTTCATCGCCGCTTTGCATGCTGCGTAATTCGGCTACGAGTTTTTGGTGCGTTTCCACTAGGTCTTCGGGGGCCATTCTGTGCTTTCGCGCGATTTCGTATATGGCATTTAGCCGCTGTTCCACTTCGACAAGGCGGTTTTCGTCCTGATCTTGGCCGTCGAGGTAGCGTTCCAGTTCGGCTTGCGCTTCCTGAACATGGATGAAAGCGTTGTTGAGCATAGATTCTGCCTCAACAAGTGCCTCTGGTTTTGTTTGAAGTGATGAGAGCAGGTGCAGTGCTTGGTTTAGTCGGTCTTGCAGGCCTTCGTCGTCGCCGCACAGGCTTACCACATGGCCGCAGTGTGTATTAATGGTTTCGGCGTTGGCGAGTGTTTTTTGTTGCAGTTCCAGTTGGTCCAATTCTCCGGGCTCAAGCCCCAGTTGTTCTAGCTCTTCTACCTGATAGCTGAGCAATTGAAAGCGGGCGTTAAGGTCATCGTTTTGGTTGCGAATAGTTTCTAGCTGGTAGTGGATACAGTGCCATTTGTTGTAGGCATCTTTTACTTGTTTTGCTAGGGGCTTTAGCCCACCAAAAGCATCAAGTAGGCGCTGGTGGCTGCGGGTATTCAGCAGCGTTTGATGTTCGTGCTGGCTGTGAATGTTTATCAGCATTTCGCCTAGGGTACGGATTTGGTTGAGGGTGGCTGTTTGTCCGTTGATGTAGGCGCGAGACCGACCTTCTGCAGTGACAACCCTACGCAATATGCAGTCGTCTCCGTCGGCTAGCTCGTGTTCGGCTAGCCACTTTTTGGCGTAACTCAAGTGGCTGATGTCGAAGCTGGCATGAATATCGGCTTTATCGCAGCCGTTGCGAATTTTGTCGGCATCGGTGCGGTCTCCCAGTGCAAGGCCTAGGGCGTCGAGGGTAATCGATTTACCCGCGCCCGTTTCCCCGGTAATGGTGGTTAACCCTTTATCCAGCTCCAGATCCAGTTCGTCTACCAGTGTGAAATCGGTGATATGCAGATGTGTTAGCACGCCTAGCTCCTCGATTGCCTGTGATTATGTTAGTGGGGTGGCTATTTATAC
Organism: Teredinibacter franksiae; assembly: GCF_014218805.1. Taxonomy (NCBI): domain Bacteria; kingdom Pseudomonadati; phylum Pseudomonadota; class Gammaproteobacteria; order Cellvibrionales; family Cellvibrionaceae; genus Teredinibacter; species Teredinibacter franksiae. The sequence continues at coordinate 4,073,498 of NZ_JACJUV010000001.1, forward strand.
AGTATTTATTGGTGGCTATTTATACAGTATTTGCCTCACTTTATGCAATAGTTTTTTGTGCGGGGCTTCACAGGCTTGAATGTGTAACCAAAGGCCCCATATTGCCCTCAGTAAAAAACTGAGCTGGAGATGCGCGTGAGTAACCACGATCAACCTGAAAACGACATCAATGAAGAAAAAGTTGAAGAGCAAGTGGCAGCAGAGCAGGTAGCCATTGAAGAGGAGCCGCAATCAGAGGCAGCCGCTGGGGTTGTCGCTGAATTAGAGGCTGAAATCGAAAAGCTGCAATCGGAGCTTAACGAAGCCAAGGAGCAGGCCATGCGCGCAGCTGCTGAAGCACAGAATGTGCGTCGCAGGGCGGAGCAAGATGTTGAAAAAGCGCACAAATTTGGAGTGGAAAAATTTGTGAGTGACATGCTGCCGGTGGCCGATAATTTGGTGCGAGCAGTAGAAGCATCCGCAGCAGAGGCTGCCGATTTGGCTTCGGTAACTGAGGGTGTAGAGCTGACCTTGAAATCGCTAATGGATGCACTACAGCGCCACAAGGTGGAGCAGGTAAACCCTGAAGGGGAGCCCTTTAATCCCGAGTTGCACCAAGCCATGACGGCGGTGCCGCAACCGGATGTAGAACCCAACACCGTTATTAACGTTTACCAGTGTGGTTATACCCTGAATGGGCGCCTAGTTCGACCGGCTATGGTAGTGGTGTCTAAGGCTCCGGAATAGCCGTTGAGTAAAAAACAATCGGTTTAGCCACTTGAATAACGGGCGACTGAACCAATATTGAAGAGCAAGACGCTGACATTGTTAGCGAGAGAATTTAGCAGGCAAGCCAAAGCGGGCCTGAATATATTGAAGACTGGAGATGATCAATGGGCAAAATTATTGGTATTGACCTAGGTACTACCAACTCGTGTGTTGCGGTGTTGGAAGGTAATAAACCGAAGGTAATTGAGAACGCTGAGGGCGATCGTACTACACCATCCATCGTGGCCTACACCGACGATGACGAAATTCTTGTTGGTCAGAGTGCTAAGCGTCAGGCGGTGACTAATCCGCAGAATACGCTTTTTGCGGTTAAGCGACTGATTGGCCGTAAGTTTCAGGACGACGTTGTTCAGAAAGATATCAAAATGGTGCCATACACCATTGCCGCTGCCGACAATGGCGATGCTTGGGTAGAAGTGAAGGGCGACAAAAAGGCGCCACCTCAGATTTCCGCTGAAGTATTGAAAAAAATGAAGAAGACCGCCGAGGATTACCTGGGCGAATCAGTTACCGAGGCGGTTATTACCGTACCGGCGTACTTTAACGACTCTCAGCGCCAGGCCACCAAAGACGCAGGTAAAATTGCGGGCCTAGAAGTTAAGCGTATTATTAACGAGCCAACGGCCGCGGCACTGGCTTACGGTATGGATAAAACCCCTGGCGACCGCACAATTGCGGTATACGACTTGGGTGGTGGTACTTTCGATATTTCCATTATTGAAATTGCCGATGTAGACGGCGAGCACCAGTTTGAAGTGTTGTCTACTAACGGAGACACCTTTCTTGGGGGTGAAGATTTCGATTTGCGTTTGATCGAGCACCTAGCGTCAGAGTTCAAAGCTACTAATGGCATTGACCTGCACAGCGATCCTTTGGCTTTACAGCGTTTAAAAGAAGCGGCAGAAAAGGCCAAGATTGAGCTATCTTCCAGCCAGCAAACGGAAGTTAACCTGCCTTATATAACGGCAGATGCTACTGGCCCTAAGCACTTGGTTGTTAAGTTGTCTCGTGCCAAATTAGAATCCTTGGTTGAAGAGCTGGTTAATCGTTCACTTGAGCCATTAAAAATCGCCATTAAAGATGCTGATCTTTCGGTTAGTGAAATCGACGATGTGATTTTGGTTGGTGGTCAAACACGTATGCCTATGGTTCAGCAAAAAGTCGCTGAGTTCTTTGGCAAAGAGCCTCGTAAAGATGTAAACCCCGATGAAGCCGTCGCTATGGGTGCCGCTATTCAGGGCGCCGTTCTTTCTGGCGATGTAAAAGACGTGTTACTTCTCGATGTATCGCCATTAACGCTTGGTATTGAAACCATGGGTGGTGTTGCTACGCCGCTGATCGAGAAAAACACCACTATCCCGACGAAAAAGTCACAGGTGTTCTCTACCGCCGAAGACAATCAAACGGCTGTAACCATTCACGTGGTTCAGGGTGAGCGAAAGCAGGCTACCGGCAATAAGTCCTTAGGACGTTTCGACCTCGCCGACATTCCTCCCGCTCCTCGTGGAATGCCTCAGGTTGAAGTAACTTTCGATATTGATGCAAACGGTATTCTGAATGTGTCGGCCAAAGACAAGGCGACCGGTAAAGAGCAGTCCATTGTTATTAAGGCGTCTTCTGGTTTGAGTGATGACGAAATTGATAACATGGTGAAGGATGCAGAGGCTAACGCCGAAGCAGATCGCAAGTTTGAAGAAGTTGTGACTGCACGCAACACCTTGGAGGGGCTTGCTCATGCAACGAAGAAGACTCTTGAAGAAGCGGGTGATAAGGCGACGGCTGACGAAAAGTCTGCCATCGAAGCCGCTATTAAGGAAGCCGAAGAGGCTGCAAAAGGTGAAGACAAAGAAGCAATGGAAGCTGCTACCAAAAAGCTAAGCGATGCTTCCGGTAGCCTTGCGCAAAAACTCTATGCTGAGCAAGCTGCTGAACAGCCGGGCGCAGCCGATGAGGGTGCGGAACAACCCGCTGAAGAAGGCGTTGTAGACGCCGAGTTCGAAGAAGTGAAAGACGAAAACAGTAAGTAAGCAGTGCTGTAAGTTTTTGCTCTTTACCAAGCGCGGGATTTCTTCTCGCGCTTGTTGTGTTTTCTAACTGCCGAAAATTTATTTATGTCCAAGCGTGATTATTACGAAGTACTCGGGGTTTCCAAAGACTGCTCTGCACAGGAATTGAAAAAAGCCTACCGTAAAGTGGCAATGAAGCATCACCCCGACCGAAACGAAGGTGATAAAGCCTCTGAAGAGAAGTTTAAAGAAGCCAGCGAAGCCTACGAGATTCTTTCGGACGACCAGAAGCGTGGCGCCTATGATCAATATGGGCACGCGGGTGTTGAAGGCCAAGCCGGAATGGGTGGCGGAGAAGGCTTTGGCGGTTTCTCCGATATTTTCGGTGATGTATTTGGCGATATTTTTGGCGGTAGTGGTGGTGGTCGCGGCGGGCGTGGTGGTCCATCTCGTGGTGCGGACCTTCGGTACACGTTGGATTTAACTTTAGAAGACGCTGTGCGCGGCGCTACAGTAAAAATTAAAGTGCCCACTTTGGTTGGTTGTAGTACCTGTGGCGGAAACGGTGCAAAGCCTGGTACTAGCCCTACCACGTGTAATACCTGTGGTGGTCATGGTCAGGTGCGTATGCAGCAGGGTTTTTTCTCTGTACAGCAAACTTGCCCAACATGCCGTGGTAAAGGCCAGTCTATTTCAGACCCTTGTAATGGTTGTCATGGGCGCGGTCGAGTTGAAGAAACCAAAACACTTTCTGTAAAAGTCCCTCCGGGCGTTGATACCGGTGACCGTATTCGCCTTGCCGGTGAAGGTGAAGCCGGTGCTGATGGTGGGCCGTCAGGCGACCTGTATGTGCAGGTGTCGGTTAAAGATCACGAGTTTTTCCAGCGCGACGGCAAAAACCTGTACTGCGAAGTACCTATTAGTATTTTTGATGCTTGCCTCGGTGGTGAAATTGAAGTGCCCACCCTCGATGGTCGAGTAAAGTTGAAAGTGCCCGGCGAGACTCAGACCGGCAAGTTGTTTCGTTTGCGAAATAAAGGTGTAACGCCGGTTCGAGGAGGGTCTGCAGGGGATTTGTTGTGCAGGGTTATCCTAGAAACGCCGGTTAACCTGACGGCTAGACAAAAAGACCTGCTTGAAGAATTGCGAGCGTCTTTCCAAGGAAAAAAACACTCTCCTAAGCAACACAGCTGGTTTGATGGAATGAAAAGTTTCTTTGGTGATATGAAAATGTAAGCCCAAAGCCTTCGGCTTTGGGCGAGCGGGTGCTTCGCACCTGCTAGACCGGGGCTTTGCCCCGCTGGAATTTGGAGCGGGTTTCGCCCTTCTGGGTAAAAAAGCCAGTTGCGAAGCGCTCCATATCTATTTCTAACTTAGCGCGGGTTAAACCCCCGTTTAAGAGAACCGAATCAAGAAGAAAACACTATGACCATAAAAATAGCCGTTACCGGCGCCGCTGGGCGTATGGGCAAAACGCTGATCGAAGCTGTGGCTTTGGCCGAGGGCGCCGAACTCGCTGCGGCGATTGAGCGCCCAGACAGTTCGCTGATTGGTGCCGACGCTGGAGAGCTTGCAGGGGTTGGTAAAATAGGCATTGCAGTGGTGGGTGATATTGAGCAGGTTGTCGGGCAGTTCGATGTGCTAATCGATTTCACCGCTCCTGTGGCTACGGTAGTGAATGCACAGGTGTGTGGTGCTGCAGGCAAGGGAATGGTTGTGGGTACTACGGGCTTTTCCGATGAACAGAAAGGGGTCTTTGATGAGGCTATAAAGGATTCTCCCATATGCTTGGCGTCCAACTTCAGTACGGGTGTAAACCTGTGTTTTAAATTATTGGACATGGCGGCGAAGGTTATGGGTGATGATGCGGACATTGAAGTGTACGAAGCGCATCACCGTCATAAAGTTGATGCACCTTCTGGTACCGCGTTGAGTATGGGCGAAGTGGTTGCTAATGCCCTTGGTCGAGATTTAAAAAAGGTTGCTGTTTATGGTCGTGAAGGCCAAACCGGTGCACGTGAGCGTGACACTATTGGTTTCGCTACCGTGCGCGGCGGCGATGTGGTTGGCGATCATACGGTTTCGTTTTTGGCCGATGGTGAGCGCGTAGAAATTACGCATAAAGCTTCCAGCCGAATGTCTTTTGCTCGCGGTGCTGTTCGAGCGGCTATCTGGCTGGCAACTCAGCCAAGCGGTCGCTACGATATGCAGGATGTTTTGGGCTTGAACTAGTGTTCACTTTTGCTGAACCATAAAAAAAGGGATTCTTTCGAATCCCTTTTTTTATGGTTGTAGGAATGGTTGATGGTATTTATTTGGGCGTAGCGTAAGGCCCGGGCGGGATGGCTGTTGTCCCTGTGGAGAAAACCTGTTGGTTTGCCTGATGCGCTAACGGTAAATAGTTGGGTAGGGCACGCTCAAAGGCGGCGGAACCTGCGGCAATTATTAAATCAGCGAAGATATTGCCGGAGCTATCGTTTTGCGGTGTATGGGTGAGCTGTTTATTTGCGGCCCAAAGTTCTTCGCCATCTTTACTGACAATTTTGTAGCTAAAGTTAACTACGGTAGTGGTTGAGATTAAAACGTATTGCGATGCCCACTGGTTAATCGTGACATATAAAATACAGTCGGCGCCGAACATTTTGGCTAGCTCTTGCGGTGGTAGTGCATGAACTTCTGCCGGTTCGTACAGGCCTTCGTGGTCCAGTATCATTTTTACGGTATTAACGGGAAAAACGTAATAGCCTTTTTCGGCGAGTATTGAGGGGAGGGTGGTGAGCATGGAGGTAGGGGCGTATACATCAACGGAATTGTTGACCACCGGCACAATGAGTATCGATCTCGGTTTGGCTTCACTGAGTTTGCTGTTACTGAATTGTTGTTGGTTTGCGCACGAACAACAAAGTATCGCCAGTAGGCTAATCCATGCAAGTTTGAATTGGGTCGGCATTAGTTTTTAGCCTCCAAATCTTGATCGATGTGGGTAATAAGCGCATCCATTAACGAAGAGCTTTCTGGCCAGGCATCACGTTCTAATTTAAAAAACGTCAGGGCTCGGGCTCTGTCTCCTCGCTCAAGCATAAAAGAACCCGCTTCGGCATAAAGTCCGGGCGCTAGCTTTTTCCCAGACTTGTCAGCCCTCTCTAGGGCGTCGATATAGCTATTGACCACTTTAGTTTTTTTAGCGGGTTTGTGGTAGTAATCGTATAGCTTTTCTTCGTAGTCTAGCCAGTAGTACTGGCTAGACGTAGTGCAGCCGGTGAGGTACACCGCGGTAAAAACTGCAATCCAAAACTTTTTATTCATTGGCAGGAATCTTCAAAACCCTTGTTTCGTGGTCACCGAGTACAACATCAAAGGTTGCGATTAATGTTTGGCCGAGCTTGATCTCTACCTTGTGCTTTCCGGCTATTACCCTTAAAGCGGACTTGTTTTTTTCGCTGAACGGGTATTTGGTCAGGGCTCCATAGTTAATGCCATCTACGTATACTTGATATTGATTTGCGTTTTCAATTTGGCTAGATTCGAATGCGATGCGTGGCCTGTCGTCAACAACAGTAGTACTGTGGGTGGGTGTATCGACGCATCCTGACAAAAAAAACAGGGTTAAAACAAAAATATAAATTTTCATTGTTGCTGCTCCCTAGCTTCTAGATTACTTAACTCAGCACCGTCGATACTGCCTTCAGTTATTAAGCCAAAGGAGCCTTCCTCGAATTCTGTATCGCCAAAGCTACCGTTAATGGTGAGTACGGCGATTTTTTTGCCAGGCAAGCGAATGTTACCGCCGGTTGTCGTTGATTTAACAAGCTTACCTTTGGTGAAAATATCAAATGACATACCAGGCCGAATACCTTGATGTTTGCCGCCGCTAATAAAAACCTGTTCGTTTTCGACTGCGATAACGTCAGCGCTCCAGAGCTTTGAAAGTACAATTTTACTGAGTTTCTCTACCGCGGCATTAACAGCGGCACCAATCGCCCGGTCATTAAGGCTTCCATCGTAGCTAGCAACAGACCCAAAGCCCATGGTGCTAGCGGACTCGGTAGCGGAGGATCCGGTTCCTGTTACCGTCGCAAACACTTGTGCCGTTCTAGTGTCTACTAGGCGAAGGTTTACGGTTGCGGTAGCTTCTTGCTTTTTAGAGGAAGAGAGAAAGCCAGATTCGCCCGTGGTGGCGCGGCCAAATTGTGTTAATGAGCCCATAACCAGGGTATCGACACCAATAAGGTTGGTGGTGGCGCCGGTTAATTTTGCCTCATTTTCGATAAGGTCTAAGCCGGGGCGTTCAAAAATCAGGTAGTGGCCGCTGTTGTTCAGTGATTGTACGAACATGTCGGAGACTTTTTTGCCGAGTTCGTCGCCGCTGTTGTAGCCAATTAAGCTCTTTCCGTAGGTGGTTTCGTTGGTGAGCTTGCCTACAGCAATTTTGCGCTTGAGTGCCAGCGATTGGTCTTTCTCGCTCTCAATAAGTGCGGTTTGCGCCTGTCGTTGGGCTTCTTCCGATATTGCCGGCTCCACATCTTGAACGTTGGTGGGGTGGGTTGCGCAGCCTCCGAGCAAAAGGCTTAGCGCCCCTGCCGTTAGAAAGGTCAGTTTCATGCTAAAAGATCCTTTTTGGGTCGTCCTTGAAGCGGGGTATAAACGGGTTTTGGCATAAGCCCGTTCTCTGAGTTTGGTGTTTGATGACATCATCATACTTTTGTTCCCGTTAGGGTGCTGTTACAAGCTTCTCGTGCGCGATGAACCAAGGCCGAATATTGGTGTTAGGTGTGAATACCGGCCAAGCGAGCGGTTTGCTTTAGAGGTTAGCCGCTATATTTCTTTCGCCCAAGGGGTAGCGAGTGTGGAATGATTGTCGCTGACGTTCTAACGGAGGGCAAGTCGCATCTTTCCCATGGACACTGACACCCATTATCCAGTAGAATCCGGCCTCATATTGAGCGGTGACCGCTCGCCTCGATTAGCCGCTCGTTTTGGCTGATCTGAGATCCAGAATAACTAAAAGCGAGGTTGGCTGGCACATGCCTCAACCTCGCTTTTTTGCACAAGCCGTTCGAAAACTTCTGCTATGGTTTAGCAACATATTCCAGTGTCTCGCTTGAATATGCTCTTTCGTGCGGCCTTTTGTCGGCCTAAAGCCGACGTGACTATTGGTGGAGGATATTCTTTTGGCATCGGTGCAATCGACTGAAGCTCTCGATCTTGGGCAATTGATTGGCGTTGGCCGCCGGCCAGCTATTTTGGTGCTGGAAGATGGCAGCGTTTTTAAGGGGGTATCGATAGGTGCTGAAGGTAAATCTGTTGGTGAGGTGGTGTTTAATACCTCGATGACAGGCTATCAGGAAATTCTCACAGACCCTTCCTACGCAAAGCAAATTATTACGCTTACCTACCCGCACATTGGTAACACCGGTACGAACCAGGAAGATGAAGAGGCCTCTCAAATTTGGGCTACTGGCCTAGTCATACGCGACCTGCCTTTTGTTGCCAGTAATTTTCGTTGCGAGAGTACTCTTGACGAATACTTGAAGGCCAAGAACATTCTCGGCATAGCTAATATTGATACCCGTCGACTGACCCGAATCTTACGTGACAAGGGCGCTCAGAATGGCTGCATTATGGCCGGTGATATTGACGAGGCTGAAGCGTTGCTTGCCGCGAAAGATTTCGCCGGTTTGCAGGGCATGGATTTGGCCAAAGAGGTCACAACGGCAGAAACCTTTAAATGGGATGAAGGCTCTTGGACGCTGGGCGAAGGGCACTCTAAGCCCGACAATAAGCGCTTCAAGGTTGTGGCCTACGATTTTGGCGCCAAGCGTAATATCCTGCGGATGTTGGTTGATCGCGGTTGTGACCTGACCGTAGTGCCGGCAACAACACCTGCCACTGACGTGTTGGCGATGAACCCCGATGGTGTTTTTCTCTCTAATGGCCCTGGCGACCCCGAGCCATGTGACTATGCTATTGAGGCCATTAAAACTATTCTGGATAAAAACCTGCCCCTGTTTGGTATATGTCTAGGGCATCAGTTATTGGCGCTGGCCAGTGGCGCTAAAACAGCAAAAATGAAGTTTGGCCATCATGGTGCGAACCACCCTGTTCAAAACCTGAAAACCGGGCGAGTACTGATTACCAGCCAGAACCACGGCTTTGCTGCCGACGAAGGGTCGTTACCTGAATGTCTTGAAGCAACGCATAAGTCGCTGTTTGACGGTTCCCTTCAGGGTATTCGTCGTACCGATAAGCCCGCCTTTAGTTTTCAGGGTCACCCGGAAGCCAGCCCAGGACCACACGATGCGGCCGACTTGTTTGATCACTTTATTGAGTTGATGGAGGAGCGCCGTTAAAGCCTTGGCTTGACGGAGATCCATACACATCCTCCCCTTAACGACTTGCGAAGCGAAACATCATGCCAAAACGTACAGACTTAGAAAGCATCCTTATTATTGGCGCTGGACCAATTGTTATCGGTCAAGCCTGCGAATTTGACTACTCGGGCGCACAGGCCTGCAAGGCTCTGCGTGAGGAGGGTTACCGGGTGATACTGGTGAACTCCAACCCCGCCACCATTATGACCGACCCCTCCATGGCCGATGCGACATATATTGAGCCTATTACCTGGCAGACGGTGGCCAACATTATAGAGAAAGAACGCCCCGACGCGATATTGCCCACCATGGGTGGCCAAACTGCGCTGAATTGTGCGTTGGAATTACACAAGGAAGGTGTGCTCGACAAATACGGCGTAGAGTTGATTGGCGCAAATCAAGACGCTATCGATAAAGCCGAAGATCGCAACCGTTTCGACAAAGCCATGAAAAAAATTGGCCTCGAATGCGCTCGCGCGAAAATTGTACATACCATGGAAGAAGCCAACACGGTGCCAAAGATGTTTGGTTTTCCGGTGATTATTCGGCCTTCATTTACGATGGGTGGCTCCGGCGGTGGTATTGCCTACAACTGGGAAGAATTTGAAGAGATTTGTACGCGCGGGCTCGATCTTTCACCTACAAATGAGCTGCTGATCGACGAATCGCTGCTGGGTTGGAAAGAGTATGAAATGGAAGTTGTGCGCGATAAAAACGACAACTGCATCATCATATGTTCTATCGAAAACTTCGACCCTATGGGTGTGCATACCGGTGATTCCATTACCGTTGCGCCTGCGCAAACCCTAACCGACAAGGAATACCAGATTATGCGTAACGCCTCTATTGCGGTGTTGCGTGAAATTGGTGTTGAAACCGGTGGTTCGAATGTACAGTTTGCGGTGAACCCGGAAGACGGTCGTTTGGTTGTTATTGAAATGAACCCTCGGGTTTCTCGCTCTTCGGCTCTGGCTTCTAAAGCAACGGGTTTCCCTATTGCTAAAGTGGCTGCGAAGCTTGCTGTCGGTTATACGCTGGACGAATTGCAAAACGACATTACTGGCGGTGCCACGCCAGCGTCTTTTGAGCCTTCCATAGATTATGTGGTTACCAAGGTGCCGCGCTTTACCTTCGAAAAATTTGGCGATGCCGACGCGCGCCTTACCACGCAGATGAAGTCGGTAGGCGAAGTTATGGCCATTGGCCGTACTTTTCAGGAGTCGATACAAAAAGCGTTGCGTGGCTTAGAGGTGGGTTCCTCTGGCTTTGAGCCAAAGGTGGACCTTAATGCCGATGACGCGCTGGCGACAATTCGCCGGGATCTAGCCACTCCAGGTGCCGAGCGTATCTGGTATGTGGGCGATGCCTTCCGCGCTGGAATGAGTATTGACGAGGTATACGAGCAGTCCAGTATCGACCGTTGGTTCCTCGCGCAAATAAAAGACATTATTGATACCGAATTGGCGCTCGCTTCTATTCCGCTTTCGGAAATTGATGCCAGTATTATGATGGCGTTAAAGCGCAAAGGTTTTTCAGACCAGCGCTTGGGTGCGTTGCTGGCGGTTACAGAAAAAACGGTACGCGATCATCGGCATAAGCAAGGCGTGCATCCGGTATATAAGCGTGTTGATACCTGTGCGGCGGAATTTTCTACCTCTACAGCTTATATGTACTCCACCTACGAAGAGCAGTGTGAAGCTGAACCGAGCGACCGTGAAAAAATAATGGTGCTGGGTGGCGGACCCAACCGAATTGGTCAGGGAATTGAATTTGACTATTGTTGTGTACATGCTGCTCTTGCTGCGCGCGACGATGGCTATGAAACCATTATGGTGAACTGTAACCCAGAAACCGTCTCTACCGATTACGACACCTCCGATCGGCTCTATTTCGAGCCTGTAACCTTGGAAGATGTGCTCGAAATTGTGCATAAAGAAAAACCCAAAGGTGTGATTGTGCAGTTTGGCGGGCAAACACCGCTAAAAATAGCCAATGCCCTTGCCGCAGAGGGTGTACCCATTATTGGTACCAGCCCAGAAGCGATTGACCGAGCGGAAGATCGCGAGCGTTTTCAGCAGATGATCCACCGCTTGGGCTTGTTACAGCCGGATAACGCGATTGTGCGCTCTACTGAAGAAGCGCTGGCGGCAGCCGGTCAGGTTGGTTACCCCTTGGTTGTTCGCCCCTCCTATGTACTGGGCGGCCGTGCAATGGAAATTGTGTACACCAAAAATGAGCTGGCCCTCTACATGAAGGAGGCGGTTCAAGCTTCTGATGATGCGCCAGTGCTTTTGGACCACTTCCTCAATAATGCTATCGAAGTGGATATTGACGCGGTGTCGGACGGTGAAACCGTTGTGATTGGCGCCATCATGCAACACATAGAGCAGTGCGGTGTTCACTCGGGTGACTCGGCCTGCTCTCTGCCGCCGTATTCGCTTGCGGACGACGTTCAGGATGAAATGCGCGAGCAGGTACGAAAAATGGCTCGTGAGTTAGGTGTTATTGGGCTAATGAATGTTCAGTTGGCGTACCAAGACGGCAAAATTTACGTTATTGAAGTGAACCCACGTGGTTCGCGTACGGTACCTTTTGTATCTAAGTGTATCGGCACCTCGTTGGCAAAAATTGCGGCTTTATGTCAAACCGGTAAATCGTTGAAAGAACAGGGATTTACCGAGGAAGTGATACCCGATTACTACAGTGTGAAGGAAGCCGTGTTTCCGTTTAATAAATTTCCAGCTGTTGACCCCATTCTGGGTCCGGAAATGAAATCTACTGGTGAAGTGATGGGCGTTGGCGACACTTTCGCCGAAGCCTTTGCTAAAGCACAGGAGGGCAGTGGTGCGGCATTGCCAACGTCGGGCACTGTGTTTATCAGTGTGCGTGATGTCGACAAACCTGGCTCGGTAATTATCGCTAAAGAGCTTGTCGATATGGGCTTTGTCATTGTTGCCACCCAGGGTACAGCTAAAACGTTGGAAGCGGCTGGGCTGAAAGTTAAGCGTGTGAACAAAGTTAACGAAGGGCGCCCGCATATTGTAGACATGATCAAAAACCGCGAAATTCAATTGATTGTAAATACCACAGAAGGTAAAAAGGCGACTAAGGATTCCGCTTCTATTCGTCGAAGCGCGGAAAGTAATCACGTTTATTACACAACCACACTGGCGGCAGGGAATGCGCTCTGCATGGCTATTCGTTTTGGTCAGCAGCCGCAGGTGCGTCGATTGCAAGATTTGCACGAACGTATTCGTAGCCGATAAAAAATAAGGTAAGTTATTTCAATGCAAAAATACCCTATGACAGTTGCAGGCGAGAAGGCTCTGCGAGATGAACTGGATCAGCTGAAAAAAATTGATCGCCCGCGCATTACAGCCTCAATAGCGGAAGCGCGTGAACACGGTGACCTAAAAGAAAACGCTGAATACCATGCCGCACGTGAACAGCAGGGCTTTTGTGAAGCTCGCGTTCAAGATATTGAAGGTAAGCTTTCCAATTCGCAAGTTATCGACATTTCGACTATTGCGCCTAGCGATAAGGTGATATTCGGTACCACGGTTAAACTGATTAATGTTGAAACGGACGATGAGATCAGTTACCAAATCGTTGGTGAAGACGAGGCGAGTATTAAGGCTAACAAAATATCGGTTACCTCACCCATTGCCCGAGCGTTGGTGGGTAAGCAAGTTGGTGATGTGGCTGTGGTGAAAGCTCCCGGTGGTGAAATTGAGTTTGAGATCGATGGTGTACAGTACATCTAGATAATGCGTTTACATTAAAAAGCGGGCTATAAGCCCGCTTTTTAATGTTTGGAGTTTGAGTTACCACCTAAGTTTGAGTTACCACCTAAGTTTGAGTTACCACCTAAGTTTGAGTTACCACCTAAGTTTGAGTTACCACCTAAGTAAGGTGTCTGGGAATTTTTTGCGGTCTTCGGTGGTGGCGGTGTCGTGGCATTCGCCGCGAATGTAGGGCGCATTGCCGTAAAGATTTTTATCGAGTAACCAAAATCCATTGCCGCAGTACCCTACCGAGGCAATTTCAATTTCGGCTTGAGTAACTAGAAGCTTTTCGTTTTTTCTTGCCTGTTTGTCGGCGTTAACCGGGGGTTGCTGTCGGGCTCGCCTAGAGCGCTGTAGGGGCACCTCTACCACCTGAGTAGCGTTAGGTACCAGCCGCAATTGGAAATGCTTTAGCCCGGTGTTAGTGATACGTGTTTTGAATTCGGGAGAAAGCTGGTCTGGGATTTTATGTGTATTACTGCAGCTCGTAAGCAGGGCAAGTGTCAGGCCAAAGGTAATAAATTTCATATGTCTGTTGTCGGTTCGTATTTGTAGCCTGCGCCATACACAGAATGTATCAGTTCCAGTTCTGGCTCTAATTCCTGCAGTTTTTTGCGCAGCTTTTTTATGTGGCTGTCAACGGTGCGGTTGCTGACGATGCGGTAGTCACTGTAGATGTTTTCCATTATGAACTGTCGGGAAAATATTTTCCCCGGTTCTGAATGCAGCAGTTTTAGCAGGCTGAACTCAATGGTTGTTAAATCCGCAACACTGCCCTTGATGGTAACGCGCTGGCTGTCTTCATGCAATTCCATGCCGTGGGCTGGAGCGTCTAGGCTGCTAGTGCCTGTGCGGCGCAGTACCGCTTTAACCCGGGCCACCACCTCCTTGGGGCTGAAAGGTTTGCAGATGTAGTCATCGGCGCCAACGTCTAGGCCAAGTAGGCGATCAACTTCCTCTACTCTGGCGGTTACCATAATGATAGGTGTCTGGGGTAGGCTGTTGCTTGTGCGTATATCGCGGCAAATCTCCACACCGTCTTTTCCGGGTAGCATGAGGTCGAGCAATATTAGATCGGCCTGGTACTCGTCGAGCCACGGTTTTACTTCATCTCCTCTGTGAAGTTGGTGGCAGTTATAGCCTTCGGCGCAAAGGTATTCTTCTACTAGTTGAGCTAAGTCTGGTTCGTCTTCCACTATAAGAATAGTTTCTGCCATGAATATGTCCTCAGTGAAGTGGGAGCGTCACAATTATGGTTAACCCGCCGAGATTGGACTGGTGCGCGAGAATGGTGCCCTGGTGAGCCTCAACAATATTTTTACAGATACTAAGCCCGAGGCCAGCACCTCCCAACTCCCGGTTACGCGATTTGTCGAGGCGGAAGAGTCGTTCAAAAATTTTATTTAGTTGCGATTGAGGCACCGAGGGCGCGCTATCTTCAAGCACTATTTTTACGGTGCTGCTTTCTACGCTTGCTGAAAGTCGAATTTTCCCTGGGGCATCGGTGTAGCGCGCACTGTTTTCCAGCAGGTTGTTTATGAGTTGCTGTAGGCGCTTACTGTCGGCGAGCACGCGTAATTTCTCTGGTAGCTGGTTTATTACCGTTAATTGAAGTCCGTCGGTACTCAGTTTTTGCTCGAAATCCAGTGCAATGTTGTCGATAAATTGGCGTATGTCGAGCTGTTCTTTGTTGTAACTAAGGGCGCCGAGATCCGTTAGCGAAAGCTCGTAGAGGTCATTGATGATTGAGCTGAGTGCATTAATTTTACTGTTGAGTAAATTCAGGTTGTCTTCCGATGTTGGGCGTATGCCATCAAGCATGGCTTCTATTTGCGCCTTGATAACCGCAAGTGGCGTGCGCATTTCATGGGAAATGTCAGCAACCCACTGCTTTCGTGCCGATTCATTGGCCTCAAGAGTGCGTGCCAGCTCATTAAAATTTTGGCACAGTTGGCCTAGCTCATCTGGGCTTTGATGCTGTAGTCGAATACTGTAGTCGCCCGAGGTTATTTTGCGGGCCCCGCGAGACAGTGCCCCCAAAGGTTTGATTAGCCAGCGCGAAACAATCAGTGAAACGAAAAAGGACGCAAGGAATATGGCCATACTGAGCAGAGCAAAAGCCTTTAGCTGCTGACTAACAAAAAGTCGGTCGACTGAACGCATAAAGTCTGTGGGTTTAATGTAGCCGATATAGCCAATAATGTTTGATTCAAAATAGAGTGCTCGCCATGAATACTCGGCGTTTGCGAATTGATCGCCGACGATAAGTGTTTTGCTCTCGTCGGTTAAAATAAGCCGATCAATAAAAGCGCGTTCTTGTGCTTTTACGCTGGGGTGAATAGGCGGTTCGTTGCGGCTGACGGCTTTGCGCTGCTGCTGTTCTATAAATTCCCGGAATGTTTGGTATTTAAGCCGACGCCAGAGGCGTTTGTCGTTTTCGAGTGGGGCCAGTGACAGTTCTCGTGCGTAGATTTGGGAGATGGCAGATTCGAGGTATTGCAGCCGATCAATGGCTTGCCCGGTTGCGTAATTGAGAAAACCCTGGCGCACGCTGGCGTGGGTAAACAGCAGCATTGCAGTAATGCTGAGCAGCAGTGTAACCAGGAAGGTTAGCCAAAGTTTAAATTTAATACTTTTAATCATGGGGGATGGCATATTACCAAGCCCCTGTGGTGAGAAAAGCCCGCTGGAGGCGCTTCCTAATTTTTTTCACGATTACCGAATGTTTGATTTTTTCGGATCAGGTTTTTGAACTTCACGGAAGATCAGTGCCACCTTGCCAATTTCTTGAATGAGTTGCGCGCGGCAGTTATTGCAGAGTTCTGAGATCAGTGCCTTGCGAGCGTCTCTGTCGGTGACCGCGACTTTTATCTTAATGAGTTCGTGGTCGTCCAGTGCGCGATTGAGTTCGGCGATTACATTTTCGGTAAGGCCTTTTCCTGCGACCGTAACGACTGGGTTCAGACCATGGCCTATGGTGCGATACTGCTTGATTTTGTTCGTGGAGAGGCTCATGTATTCATTCTCTGTGGTACTTAAATTGGGCCAGTATTGTACAGGATTCACAGGCTTTTAAGCCCTATATTCCAGTCGCTGAGCCGATTTCGCGCATTTTTGGCCAAATTTGTACTTCGCTATTCGACTGTAGAACTCTAAACTCATAGAATGCCAGCCCGAATCGTACCGGGCACACCCGTAATCGCCAATCGGCTAAAGATATGTCTAGATCCAAAACCAGCCGCGGCTGGCTGGAAGAACACTTTAATGACCAGTATGTAAAGGCTGCCCAAAGGGATGGTTATCGCTCGCGCGCCAGTTATAAGCTGGTCGAGCTGAACGAAAAAGATAGGTTAATCCGCCCGGCGATGACGGTTGTTGATCTGGGAGCTGCGCCAGGTGGTTGGTCTCAGGTGGCGGTTGCGGCAGTCGGCGACAAAGGTACGGTATTGGCGTCCGATATTTTACCTATGGACTCCATAGCGGGTGTTACCTTTGTGCAGGGTGATTTCACCGAAGAAAGCGTGTTAACTGAGTTGTTGAGCGCTATAGGTGGGGCTAAGGCAGATCTTGTAATTTCAGATATGGCCCCAAACATGAGTGGTATAGCCGCTGTCGATCAGCCTCAGTCAATGTATTTGGTTGAGTTAGCGCTCGATATGGCAACACAGACTCTTCGACCCGGTGGCGCTTTTGTTTGTAAAGTGTTTCAGGGGGAGGGGTTTGATGAGTTTCTTCAAAACTGTCGAGACTGTTTTCAGAAAGTTGTTACACGCAAACCCGGTGCATCGCGGCCCCGTTCACGTGAAGTTTATGTGGTGGCGAAAGGCTTTAAGGGCTAATGGAATGAGGACTATACTGCGAGGTAACTCGTAGCCTCTGGCAGCATACGTATTTGTTTTTGTTGTGATGCAGCAAAAACGTCATAATCAGGAGAAGCAGCCTTGAATGATATGGCTAAAAATTTAGTGCTGTGGCTGGTGATTGCCGCAGTATTGTTTACCGTTTTTCAAAATTTTAATCAGTCCAGCCCGCAGGACGAAATGACCTATTCCGAGTTTATGGTAGAGGTGCAGGACGACCGCGTGCGTGAAGTTATTATTCAGGGTCAAATCATTACTGGCATACGCTTGGATAACACCCAGTTTATGGTTGTGATGCCAGAGGTTATCGACCTGAAATTAATGGATACCCTGCTCGATCATCGAGTAGAGGTTAAAGGTGCAATGCCGGAGAAATCCAGCCTTTGGGAGCAATTGTTGGTAGCCAGCTTCCCTATATTGTTATTTATTGCGGTTTTTGTGTTTTTTATGCGGCAGATGCAGGGCGGCGGCGGTGGCCGTGGCGGTCCGATGAGCTTTGCAAAAAGCAAGGCTCGGCTGTTGGGCGAAGACCAAGTCAAAACCACTTTTGCGGATGTGGCTGGCGTAGATGAGGCTAAAGAAGATGTGCAAGAACTGGTTGAGTTCCTGCGCGATCCGTCCCGTTTCCAGCGTCTTGGTGGGCGTATCCCTCGTGGCGTGCTTATGGCGGGCCCTCCCGGTACCGGTAAAACGCTGTTGGCTAAAGCCATTGCCGGTGAGGCCAAAGTACCTTTCTTCTCTATTTCGGGCTCCGACTTTGTTGAAATGTTTGTTGGTGTAGGTGCTTCTCGCGTACGTGATATGTTTGAGCAAGCCAAGAAGCAGGCGCCGTGTATTATCTTTATCGATGAAATCGACGCCGTCGGTCGTCACCGCGGCGGCGGTCATGGTGGCGGTCACGATGAGCGAGAGCAAACACTGAACCAGCTGTTGGTAGAAATGGACGGTTTTGAGGGCAACGAAGGCGTAATTGTTATTGCTGCCACCAACCGTCCTGACGTACTAGACCGTGCATTACTTCGCCCTGGTCGATTTGATCGACAGGTATTTGTAGGGTTGCCCGATATTCGTGGTCGTGAGCAAATTCTTAAGGTGCACATGCGTAAGGTGCCAATGGATGATCAAGTGCAGGCATCTATTATTGCCCGCGGAACGCCTGGTTTTTCTGGCGCAGA
Organism: Teredinibacter franksiae; assembly: GCF_014218805.1. Lineage (NCBI taxonomy): Bacteria > Pseudomonadati > Pseudomonadota > Gammaproteobacteria > Cellvibrionales > Cellvibrionaceae > Teredinibacter > Teredinibacter franksiae. The sequence continues at coordinate 4,091,463 of NZ_JACJUV010000001.1, forward strand.
CTTGGCCAACGTTGTTAACGAAGCGGCTCTTTTTGCAGCGCGGGCTAATAAACGACTGGTTACGATGGAGGATTTTGAAAAGGCGCGCGATAAAATCATTATGGGTGCCGAGCGCAAAACCATGGTAATGAGTGAAAAAGAAAAAGAGAATACGGCTTACCACGAGGCCGGGCATGCGATTGTTGGGCGACTGGTACCCGAGCATGACCCCGTGCATAAAGTCAGCATTATCCCTCGAGGTAGAGCTTTGGGGGTTACGGTGTATCTCCCAGAGGAAGACAAATACAGTCAAAGTAAAAGAGGCTTGGAGTCTCGCTTGTGTTCTCTGTTTGGTGGTCGAATTGCAGAAGAAATGACGCTTGGGTTAGACGGTGTAACCACCGGAGCATCGAACGATATTGAGCGTGCAACAGAGCTTGCCCGCAACATGGTGACAAAGTGGGGGCTGTCTGAAAAGCTTGGGCCTCTCCACTATGGTGAGGACGAAGGTGCATACCCTGGCACAGGCACGCCTTCATATTCCGGTGCTACGTCAAAAGTTATTGATGAGGAGGTTCGCCGTATTATCAATAGCTGTTATGAGCGGGCGACAACAGTCCTGTCTGAAAACAAAGATATTCTTGAGGCCATGAAAGATGCGTTGATGGAATACGAAACCATCGACGCCGATCAGGTTGACGATCTAATGGCTAGAAAGAAAGTAAGGCCACCTAAAGATTGGAATAACTCAGATCTGGGTGGTGATGGTGGTGGCTCTACCGGTGAAACCTCCGAGCCTAAAGAAGACGGCCCTACTGTAGGTGGGCCAGCTAACCAGCATTAAGTGGTATTAAGCCCGGTCGACTGACCGGGCTTTTTTACATGCCAACGAAAATTTTAAGTTCAGCGAAGCTTTCATCATCCGATAAACCTTTCAACACTCTCAGCTCAATACCTCTCAGCATGAAAATAACCTGCGGATCGCGAACCGTTGACTTATCCGGCCCCAAAATTATGGGGGTGCTGAATGTAACGCCGGATTCCTTTTTTGATGGTGGTAAACACTACCAGTCCTCCGCCCAGCAAAGCCTAACGTTAGATAGCGCTATACGCTCAGCCGAGCAGATGGTTGCCCAGGGTGCGGCCTTTGTGGATGTAGGAGGGGAGTCTACTCGCCCTGGGGCATCGCCCGTTTCAGTTCAGCAGGAATGCGACCGTGTTTTACCTGTCGTGGAGGCTTTGGCTGCGCGAGTTGATGCTGTTATCTCGGTTGATACTTCCACGCCTTTGGTGATGGTGGAATCGAGCAAGTTGGGTGCTGGGCTGATTAATGATGTTCGGGCGTTAGAGCGAGAGGGCGCGTTAAGCGCGGCAATTTCAACAGAATTGCCGATTTGTTTGATGCATATGCAGGGCAGCCCGCGGTCAATGCAGGACAATCCCGCCTACGACCAAGTGGTCGATGATGTAAAAGTGTACCTGTCTCAGCGAATAGCTTGTGTACAGAAAGCCGCTGCGGGGTTGGGCAAGCCGGCACCTCAGATTATATTGGACCCCGGGTTTGGTTTTGGCAAAACGGATGAGCATAACCTCGCGCTACTTAGGGGCTTGCCATTACTTCTGAAACCGGGTGTACCCTTGCTTGTAGGTTTGTCGCGAAAATCGATGATAGGGCGTCTGTTGGGGCGGAATGTGGAGAATCGTTTGCCGGGAAGTCTGGCGCTGGCAATGTTGGCAGTGCAAAATGGCGCCCGGATTGTGCGTGTGCATGATGTAGCAGAAACGCTGGACGTTATAAAAATTCTCGAACTTACACTTATTGGAGAGCAGGTGAATGGCGCGTAAATATTTCGGTACGGATGGGATTCGGGGGAAGGTTGGTGAGGGTGCAATTACCCCGCAGTTTTTCCTTCAGTTGGGTTGGGCTGTTGGTAAAGTGTTGGCCGAGCAGAAAAATCGTACCGGTAATGGAACTGTGTTAATTGGTAAAGATACCCGTATTTCTGGGTACATGTTTGAATCCGCCTTGGAGGCAGGGCTTATTGCTGCAGGCGTGGATGTGGGGCTGTTGGGGCCAATGCCGACACCCGCGATCGCATACTTAACACGTACATTTCACGCTAGCGCCGGCATCGTCATTAGCGCTTCTCATAATCCCTATGGCGATAACGGTATCAAGCTGTTTAACACCTTGGGTACCAAGTTGGCAGACGATGTGGAGCTTGCTATTGAAGCCCAAATTGACAAGCCGATGACAACGGCCAGCAAGCTGGGTAAGGCGCGCAGAATTGGTGATGCAGAGGGCCGTTACATTGAGTTTTGTAAGGGCACGCTTCCCTGGGGTTTCAGTCTCGCCGGTTTAACCATCGTTGTGGACTGCGCTAATGGCGCGACCTATAACATTGCGCCGCTGGTGCTCTCCGAGTTGGGTGCGACGGTAATTTCTATATGTGATCAGCCTGACGGCCTTAATATCAACTTGAATTGCGGCTCAACAAAGATGAATCAGCTGCAGAAGCAGGTGCTGGAGTCTCATGCTGATTTGGGCATTGCATTCGACGGCGATGGTGACCGGGTAATGTTTGTAGATGACCGAGGCGAAGTTATTGATGGCGATCAGCTGCTCTACATCATAGCGGCGTACCGCAAGTTGCGCGGCGAAGGTTGCAATGGCGTTGTTGGTACTCTTATGAGTAACTTTGGTTTCGAGAAGGGTTTAGAGGCGTTGGATATTCCGTTTGAGCGCGCGAAAGTGGGCGATCGTTATGTTATTGGGGCGATGAAAAAGAACGGTTGGTTGTTAGGGGGGGAGTCCTCTGGGCATATTGTATGTGCGGATGCGACTACAACCGGAGACGGCATTATTGCGGCTCTACAGGTACTTAAGGCGTTAATGGCCGAGCAGCAGAGTTTGTACGACTTAAAGCAGCGTATGCAAAATATGCCGCAGGTAATGGTTAATGTGCCGGTTAAGAATCGCATCGATCTTGATGCCGACAGTGCGGTTCAGGCGGCCATCGCCGGCGCAGAAAAGCGAATGGAGGGCAATGGTCGAGTATTACTCCGCGCTTCAGGAACTGAGCCTGTTATTCGCGTAATGGTAGAAGGGCAGCAGCACAGTATGGTGTCTGAGTTAGCTCACGAGCTCGCAGAAATCGTGGGAAAAGCGGTAGCATGACCGCTGTATGTAGAAAACCTTAATTCTGGCGTTGTATCCGGCGGCGTTCTTCGCTACTATTTGCGCCCGTTTTGCCGGGGCTCCAGAATTTTCCATCAAGCTAAGCTAGAGCAAACAAAAAAGGTAGAGCCTTATGCGTCGACAGATAGTAATCGGCAATTGGAAAATGAATGGCAGTGTTACTGCAAATTCGGAGTTGCTGGCAGAAATCTTAGATCAGTGGACCGGAGTACATCAGGCAGAAGTTGCTGTGTGCCCTCCGTATCCTTATCTTGCAGCTGCCGCCGTGCAATTGGATAATTCCAATGTTGGGCTTGGAGCTCAAGATATCAGTACCCAGTCGAGTGGTGCATACACCGGAGAAATTTCCGGCGATATGTTGACTGACGTTGGCTGCCGTTATGTGTTGGTAGGCCATTCTGAGCGCCGCGAGTACCACGGCGAAACATCAGAGCTTGTTGCTGAGAAATTTCAGGCAGCTCTTGATAAAGGATTAACTCCCGTGCTTTGTGTTGGTGAAACTCTGGCAGAGCGTGAAAATGGTAAAACCTTCGATGTTATCGGTCAGCAGTTATTAGCTGTCGTTGAGCATTGTGGTTTGCCAGGTGTTGCAAAAGGTATTATTGCCTATGAGCCTGTTTGGGCAATTGGCACTGGAAAAACAGCTACTCCGGAAATGGCTCAGGATGTACATTCATACATTCGTGAAGTGTTAGGGCCAGAAGGCGATCAAATGCGTATTCTTTACGGTGGCAGCGTTAAGCCTGACTCGGCAGAAGGTCTGTTTGGGCAGAAAGATATAGACGGTGCTTTGGTGGGCGGTGCTTCATTAAAGGCCGAAGATTTCGTCGCTATTTGCCGAGCGGCTGAATAAGCGAATATAGAGACACTACAATGGAAAACTTAATACTTTTGGTTCACCTGCTGACTGCGTTGGCCGTTATTGGTTTAATTTTACTGCAGCAAGGTAAAGGCGCTGAAATGGGTGCATCTTTTGGCGCTGGCGCCTCGCAGACGCTGTTTGGCTCTGGTGGTTCGAGCAACTTTTTTTCTCGAATGACCGCGATATTAGCCACGGTGTTTTTTATAACCAGTTTTTCACTTGCGCTTATAGCCAAACAGAAAACAATGGTGGATGACAGTTTGTCTTTACCTGAGCTGGAGCAGCAAGCTGAAATCCCTGTTCTAGACGAGTCTGTTGGTGATATTCCTGTGCTTGAAGGGGCTGATGCGGCGGTGGATAGTGATATCCCTAGTCTTGATGCTTCGAATGAAGAGCCTGATGTGAGCGACATGCCTAAAGTGCCTGTTGAGTAAGAAAGTTTCCAAAGCTGTTCAGGTGGGTGACGCACCGGTTTGTGTTAATGACGCGAAGCGTGTCAAGAAATCACTTTGGACGGGTTTAGTAGTGGAAGTATCGAAATGAGATTAATTGCCCAAGTGGTGGAATTGGTAGACACGCTATCTTGAGGGGGTAGTGGCGTAAGCCGTGCCGGTTCAAGTCCGGCCTTGGGCACCATATTGAAAAGGCTCTCCAGTTTGGAGGGCCTTTTTTTTCGGGGGTGTGCCTACTGAAGTTGATTGGCGTTCTGTCGGGGTTGTGGGTCAGCAGTTTGTTTCGGTTGGCGGTATTTGCGGGCGCCTTAAGTTGAGGGCTTGGGGTGCGCGGGGTAAGTGATTCTTGGTGTTATCTTATAATATTTCCTTGAGTGTTTTCTTGGCGGCGGCAGTTGCGGTTGGTGCGCTTTGGGCGTGTGCTCTTTCCTGGGCGTTCTGTTGTTTGGGGTTGAAATGAATTGAGTGAGTGGCGTAGTAAAACTGCGTGCGCCCACGAGAGCTACTCCGCTGTATTTGGGCCCTACTAATCCGAATTTCGCGGGCGTGGAATACTATTATAGGTTTTAAGTTTAAACGCCATTAATTGTCCTTGACGCACCAAATACCTGCCCCTATAATGCGCCCCCTCTGCTGTAGAGCTAGAAGCATTTAGCCCTCGGCAGTACTGGTGCGGGGTGGAGCAGTCTGGTAGCTCGTCGGGCTCATAACCCGAAGGTCGTTGGTTCAAATCCAGCCCCCGCTACCAACTTATAGCAAGGTGAGATGTTTGAAATGTTACGCCCGAACAGGGCTCGCTTTTAACCTCTTGCCGGTAGCAACCGGGCGAAGATCGTTGGTTCAAATCCAGCCCCCGCTACCAACTTATAGTAAGGTGAGATGTTTGAAATGTTACGCCCGAACAGGGCTCGCTTTTAACCTCTTGCCGGTAGCAACCGGGCGAAGATCGTTGGTTCAAATCCAGCCCCCGCTACCAACTTATAGCAAGGTGAGATGTTTGAAATGTTACGCCCGAACAGGGCTCGCTTTTAACCTCTTGCCGGTAGCAGTCGGGTGAAGGCCGTTATTTAAAGGTCAGCCTCTACTACACCATTTAAAGGTTTCACGACTTAGTGCGTTGAAACAGGCAGTAGTGTTCTGCTTTCGAGAGGCCCCAATTTGGGGTTTTTTCGTATCTGGAGCAGCGTGGTTTGTTGATGGTCACTTTGTTTTAGCGCAGACTTAAAATATGCTCGGCATGTTGGCTGCATGCGTGTTGTCGTAGAAGTGGGCTTTATGCCCATTTTTTGTTTTTAGATTTGCAGGTAAGGCGCTGAGCCTATTTGTAGAGGCTGGATAAATTTGGCTGGTAAGCAATCGCAATTGGAAGAGTTGTTGGAACCTGTTGTTGAATCAATGGGGTGTGAGCTCTGGGGGCTTGAATATTTTGCCCAGGGCAGAAAGTCTATGTTGCGTATTTATATTGATAAAAAGCCGGATGGTGTTTTGGTCGAAGACTGCGAGAGCATAAGCCGTCAGATTAGTAGCGTATTGGATGTCGAGGACCCCATTACTGGTGAGTACACGCTTGAAGTGTCTTCCCCCGGAATGGATCGGCCGTTATTTAAACTGAAACAATTTGGCGAGTATGTCGGAGAAACCATCGCAATCAAACTGCGGGTAGGTTTTGATGGCAGGAAGAAGTTTACCGGTCTGCTGAAGGGCATAGAAAACGACGAAGTTATTTTGGAGGTGGATGCCGAAGAGTATTTGCTTCCTTATGAATTAATAGATAAAGCGAGCGTTATTCCTCGCTTTAGTTAGCTTATCTCAGATTGCCTGTGGCAAATAGTTTATAAATGTTGGGTAATTTTTTCGAATTTAAGGATTCAGAGGCAATTCGATGAAAAAAGAAATTTTGTTGGTCGCAGACGCAGTTTCTAACGAAAAAGGCGTTGATCAGGATGTTATTTTTCAGGCTATCGAAATGGCTTTGGCTACAGCCAGCAAAAAGCGTTACGACGAAGACTCTGACATTCTAGTGACCATCGACCGTAAAACCGGTGATTACGAAACTGTTCGTCGCTGGTTGGTTGTAGACGATGACACTTTGGCCGAATTGGGTACACAGTTCACTACTGAGGAAGCGCTTGAAAAGGATGCTAATCTCACCCCTGGTGATGTGTACCAAGAAGTGGTCGACAACGTAGAGTTCGGCCGTATTGCCGCACAGACCGCCAAACAGGTTATTGTGCAAAAAGTACGCGAAGCCGAGCGAGCGCAAATTGTAGATCAATACCGCGGTCGAGTGGGTGAGTTGATCTCTGGAACAGTTAAAAAAGTTACCCGCGACAATATTATTATTGATTTGGGTAGCAATGCGGAAGGGCTTTTACCTCGAGAAGAGCTTGTTGGCCGCGAAGTTTTTCGTATGAATGATCGTATTCGTGCAATGTTAGTGGATGTTCGCCCAGAAGCTCGTGGTCCGCAGTTGTTTTTAAGCCGAGCCTGTTCGGAAATGCTAGTAGAGCTGTTTAAGATTGAAGTGCCTGAGATTGCAGAGGAAGTTATTTCTCTGAAAGCCGCTGCGCGCGACCCTGGCTCACGCGCCAAGATCGCCGTATCTACCAATGATGGACGTATCGATCCGGTTGGTGCATGTGTAGGTATGCGAGGCTCCCGAGTGCAGGCGGTATCCACTGAACTGGGGAATGAAAGAATTGATATCATCCTGTGGGATGATAACCCCGCTCAGTTTGTCGTTAATGCTATGGCGCCAGCCGAAATTGAATCCATTGTTGTTGATGAAGAAACAAACGCAATGGACCTTGCCGTTAATGAAGATAACCTTGCACAGGCGATTGGCCGTGGCGGTCAGAACGTTCGCCTGGCATCTGAACTTAGTGGTTGGGATATCAACGTCATGAGCGTTGAGCAGTGGAACGAAAAGCAGGAGCAGGAAGCGGGCAGCTCGAAAGAGGTGTTCATGGAAGCGCTCGATGTAGAAGAGGACGTTGCCGATATTTTGGTAGATGAAGGCTTCACTACATTGGAAGAAGTGGCGTATGTTCCGCTCGAAGAGTTTCTCGCTATCGACGGTTTTGATGAAGAGATTGCCAACGAGCTTCGCAGTCGCGCGAAAGATGCACTGCTTACGCAGGCTCTTGCCAGCGAAGAAGAGACGGCTGGTCAGGAACCTGCTGAAGACCTAGTGTCGATGGAAGGTATGGACAAAGAACTGGCTTCAACCTTAGCGGCCCGAGGCGTTATTTCCATGGAGGATCTTGCTGAGCAGTCAGTTGACGAGCTTATCGAGATTGCTGGAATGGACGAAGGTCGTGCAGCAACATTGATTATGAAAGCGCGTGAACCATGGTTCGCAGAAGACAGTGAGTAAATCGCTGTCGCGCTACTGAAAAATTGAGTCAAATTTAATACGGGACTGAGACAAATCTATGGCTGAAGTAACTGTAAGTGAACTCGCCAAGTCTGTAGGGGCTTCTGTTGATCGCATCTTAAGCCAGATGAAACAGGCTGGGCTTTCACACCAGAATTCAGACGACATGGTGTCTGATGAAGAAAAGCAGACACTTCTGGCTTTTCTAAAATCCAGTCATGGAGAGTCGGCTGCGGCACCGAAAAAGATCACCTTAAAGCGTAAAACTACGAGTACCCTCAAAACGGGCTCCGGTAGCTCTAAGAAAACCGTAAATGTAGAGGTGCGCAAGAAGCGTACTTACGTAAAACGTGATGTTTTGGACGATGCTGAAGAAGTTGTAGAGGCAGTTGAAGAGGTCGTGGAACCCGTTGAAGAACTTGTCGCCGCGCCAGAAGTTGAAACACCTGACATTGCACCCGTAGCAGAAGCTGCGCCCGTTGAGGCATCTGTCGATGTAGAGAGCGCATCAGCCGTTGTAGAGGAAGCGGCAACACCTTCCTTTGTGGACGATGCTGAAATGCTGCGTCAAAAGGCCACTCAAGCCCGTCGCAAAGCTACCGAAGCTGAAGACTTGGCGCGTAAAGATGCCGGCGATAAGCGCAAAGCTGAAGCTGAAGCACAGGCTCAAGCTAAGGTGACTCCTCCGGTAGCCGGCGAAGATAATACCTCCGCTGATGAGCGTAAACATGGCCACGGTAAAAAGCCGAAGGCTAAAGAGACCGAAGCTGGATTTGACGAAGACGCAAAGTCCAAACACAACAAAAAAGCGGGTAAAGCAGTCAAAAAAGTGGCCGCACCTAAAAAAGCGTCGTCGGTTCTTGATTACGTTGAAGATAAAGAAGAAATTGAAGAAGTTATCCACTCCGCCAAGCCGAAAAAATCTCGTGGAGGTTCGTCGGCTCGAGCATCTATTCGCCCTGTTATTAAAGTTCAAAACCGTCATGGCTTTAAGCGGCCCACGGGTAAATTGACCTATGACGTTGAGATACCTGAAGACATTACTGTTTCAGGCCTCGCTCAGCGTATGAATGTGAAAGCGGGTGAAGTTGTTAAGCAGCTGATGAAGCTGGGAACTATGGCAACAATAAATCAGCCACTCGAGCAAGAAACCGCGCAGTTGGTTGTTGAGGAGCTTGGGCACAACGCAATTTTGGTTAGCGGCAACGAAGTTGAAGTAAAGCTGCGCAACGAAGTCACGTCTGACGAAGGTGCAGTTCTGGTTAGCCGTGCGCCTGTTGTTACTGTAATGGGTCACGTTGACCACGGTAAAACATCGCTACTTGATTATATTCGCAAATCTAAAGTTGCCTCAGGCGAAGCCGGTGGTATTACCCAACATATCGGTGCTTACCGAGTGGGTACCAGCCATGGCGAACTTGCATTTTTAGATACTCCAGGCCACGCCGCGTTTACCGCCATGCGTGCTCGTGGAGCTCAGTGTACAGACGTTGTTATTCTCGTTGTGGCAGCTGACGACGGTGTCATGCCGCAAACGGAAGAAGCCGTTCAGCACGCACGTGCCGCTGGCGTTCCGATTGTTGTGGCAATCAATAAGATGGATAAAGAGGCGGCCGACCCTGATCGAGTAAAGAACGAGTTGTCCGCTAAGGATGTTATTCCTGAAGACTGGGGTGGTGATACGCAGTTTATTCCTGTTTCCGCTCACACGGGTGAAGGTATAGAAGCCCTGCTTGAGGCTGTAGCCTTGCAGGCGGAGCTGTTGGAATTGAAGGCACCCTCCGATGTACCTGCTCGCGGTGTTGTTATTGAATCTCGTATGGACAAAGGTCGCGGTGTTGTTGCTACTGTTCTAGTTCAGGCCGGTGAATTAAAGGGTGGTGATATTCTATTGGCTGGCCAAAGTTTTGGTCGCGTACGAGCGATGACCGACGAATTTGGAGCGTCCATTAAAACCGCCGGCCCTTCTACGCCGGTCGAGCTTTTAGGATTGGATTCGCCACCTGAAGCGGGTGATGAATTCTTGGTGGTTCCAGACGAACGCAAAGCGCGTGAAGTTTCTGAATTCCGCTCCGAAAAAGAACGTAGCGAAAAGCTACAGCGTCAGCAGGCTGCGAAACTGGAGAATATGTTCTCTGGTATGGGTGCAAATGAGAAGAAAGTTCTTCCTATTGTGCTTAAAACCGATGTGCGTGGTTCGCTTGAGGCCATTCAGGCAGCATTACTTGATATGGGTAATGAAGAGGTTCAAGTGAACCTTATTGGTGGCGGTGTTGGCGGAATTACCGAAAATGACGTGAACCTCGCGCTTACGTCTGGAGCGATTGTTATTGGTTTTAACGTGCGTGCCGATACTACTGCTCGGCGATTGGCCGAAGCTGAATCTGCCGAAATTCGCTACTACAGTATTATTTATCAATTAATTGATGAAGTGAAATCCGCACTGTCTGGCATGCTTGATCCGGAGCGTGTAGAAGAGATTATAGGTATCGCCGAAGTCCGCGATGTTTTCCGCTCGCCAAAGTTCGGCCAGGTAGCTGGCTGTATGGTTGTGGAAGGTACTGTGTATCGTAGCAAGCCCATACGTGTACTACGTGAAAACGTTGTTATCTACGAAGGTGAGCTGGAGTCGTTACGTCGTTTTAAGGATGATGTGAATGACGTGCGCAACGGTACCGAGTGCGGTATCGGTGTTAAAAACTATGATGTAAAAGTCGGTGATCAGATTGAGGTCTTCGACGTTAAAGAAGTAGCCCGGGAGCTATAAGCACCCGGTGTTACTGGTAAGGGCGAAAAACACTAATGCCTAGAGAATTTAAACGTTCAGACCGGGTTGCGGATGCAATGCAGCGTAGCTTGGCCAATTTCATTCGTACAGAAATTGGCGACCCTCGTGTGGGTATGGTTAATATTAACTCGGTGGTCGTGACCCGAGACTTGGCAATTGCCAAGGTTTACGTGACTGTTGTTGGTGCGGAGTCTGATGCTGAAGCCGAAGCCTCTGTTGCCATCTTAAATAAAGCGGCTGGCTATCTGCGAACACTCGTATCCAAAGACTTGACGTTGCGCGCTACGCCCAAAATCTTGTTCTACTATGATGCAACGGCCATTCGTGGGCAGGTACTTTCTAGTCTTATCGATCGAGCGGTTGCTGAAGACCTCTCTCACCATTCCGAAGAAAACAACAGCGAAGAGGGTTGATCGTTGGGACGCAGGCGAAAGTTTGGGCGCCCAGTCAGTGGCGTTCTTGTTGTAGATAAACCAGCTGGTGTTACCTCTAATGATGTTGTGCAGCGCGCAAAGCGCCTGTTTTTTGCTAATAAAGCGGGGCATACGGGTGCCTTGGACCCATTAGCTACGGGGGTTCTACCTTTGTGCTTTGGCGAAGCAACCAAATTTTCTCAGTATCTTCTTGATTCAGATAAAGCCTATTTGGCGACATTTCGTTTTGGCCTCCAAACTGCAACCGCGGATGCGGATGGAGAGGTTGTTTTCCAATCGGATGCCAGTAAGCTAACTGAGCGAGCTTTAGAAAAAGCGATCGATCGCTACCGCGGTGATATCGAACAGATCCCTCCTATGTATTCTGCGCTTAAGCGTGATGGACGCCCTCTATATGAGTTGGCGAGGCAAGGTATAGAGGTGGAGCGCGAAGCCCGGCCTCTCACCATCTATAGCTTTGAATTACTTGAATTTCGCGCCGGAGAGTTTGCTGAAGCGGATGTCCGAGTCGAGTGCAGTAAAGGCACCTATATTCGCAGTCTTGCTGAAGATATTGGCCGCGACTTAGAGGTGGGTGGGCATGTAGCTACGCTGCGCCGTATAGTCGCCGGCCCTTTTCGCGAAGAGCAAATGGTAACGCTCGACGAACTTGAAGCCGAACGCGGGGAAGGTTTGGCGGAAGTGTTGGACCACCACCTTTTAAGTACTGATGCGCCAGTAGCGGATATGCCTCGGTTGACGCTGGATGAGCACAGTGGCTTTTATTTCCTTCGTGGTCAGGCGGTGACCAACAATCAGGTCTATCAGTTGGGTGACGAAGGTGATAAAGTGCGCGTTTTTCAGCATTCTGGTGAATTTTTAGGCGTTGGTGAAATTACCGATGATAGTCGGATCACCCCAAGTCGCCTTGTCGCGCAATAACTGAATATTGAAAAAGGATTGTACTTTCGGGTACAACTGACCCTCCTGTAAATATGCACGGGTGGGCCGGATAACGGCAGCCCTAGCTGGGTTGTTTTAGCATATTCATAGTAATGAGGAAAATATTATGGCACTCAGTGCTCAAGAAAAAGACGCAATCGTTAAAGATCATCAAACCTCTGCAACCGATACCGGTTCGCCAGAAGTTCAGGTTGCTCTGCTTACCGCTAACATTAACAAGCTGCAGGGCCATTTTGCCGGTCACAAGCAGGATCACCACTCTCGCCGCGGATTGATCCGTATGGTAAACCAGCGTCGTAAGCTGCTGGACTACCTCAAAGGCAAGGATGTTAATCGTTACGCTGCCTTGATCCAAAAGCTGGGTCTGCGCCGCTAAGCGTTAAGTTAAAAAGTGCCCGCCGTGTGCGGGCACTTTTTATTGTACTGCCAGTCTAATTTGGCTCATTCTCAAGGGGGCCTCGCGGTTCCAAAATAGAACGTTTCCTAAAAGTATTTCGCTGTGTGCCGATTGTATTCGGTGGACAGCAGGAATCGGAAAGCACCGTATGGTTTGTTTTCCGTATTTGAAGGTAAATGAGTAATTGAAAACGAAAGCGCAATGGGGCGCTTCAAACACTAAGGATAAGCAATGAATCCGATTATTAAAAAATTCCAATATGGTAAAGATACCATCACTCTGGAAACGGGCCGTGTTGCTCGCCAGGCGACGGGTGCAGTATTGGTCAGTATGGGCGACACCAGTGTGTTGTGTACGGTAGTTGGCGCCAAACAAGCTAAGCCAGGACAAGACTTTTTCCCTTTGTCTGTTCACTACCAAGAGAAAGCCTATTCTGCGGGTAAAATTCCCGGTGGCTTCTTCAAGCGTGAAGCTCGCCCTTCCGAAAAAGAAACCCTAACTTCACGACTGACTGATCGACCGATCCGTCCATTATTCCCGAATGGTTTTCTGAATGAGGTGCAGGTTGTCTGTACCGTTGTGTCTGCTGAAAAAAATGTAGACCCTGATATTGTTGCGATGATTGGTACTTCCGCCGCGTTGTCGATTTCCGGAATTCCATTCAGTGGCCCAATTGGCGCCGCACGTGTTGGCTACAGCCAGACTGAAGGTTATATCCTTAACCCAACATACTCTGCGTTGGCCGAATCTGAATTGAATATGGTTGTCGCCGGCACCAAAGATGCTGTGCTGATGGTTGAATCTGAAGCGAATGAACTGCCAGAAGATATTATGTTGGGTGCCGTACTTTACGCCCACCAGGAAATGCAGGCTGTTGTTCAGGCTGTTGAAGAGTTGGTTCGTGACGCGGGTAAAGAAAAGTGGGTGTGGGAAGCGCCAGCTATTAACGAAGAATTACAGGCTGCCGTTGCTAGTGGATTTGAAGATTCTATTGGCGTTGCTTACCGTATTACTGATAAGACCAAGCGTTACGATCGTTTGTCCGAGTTGCGGTCTCAAGCCATTCAGGAATTGGTCAGTGAAGATGCTGGTATCGACGCAGACGATGTTAAAAAGCTGTTCGCCAAGCTTGAAAAGCACATCGTACGTACCCGTGTTGTTGCCGGTGAGCCGCGAATTGACGGCCGCGACAGCAAAACTGTACGTCCGTTACATATTGAAGTAGGTGTTCTGCCTAAGGTTCACGGCTCTGCGCTGTTTACCCGTGGAGAAACCCAGGCTTTGGTCGTTTCTACCCTTGGTTCTGCACGTGATGCACAAATTATTGATGCATTGGAAGGTGAGCGTAAAGACAACTTTATGCTGCATTACAACTTCCCTCCCTACTCTGTAGGTGAGTGCGGTCGTATGGGGGCTACTAATCGTCGTGAAATTGGTCACGGCCGTTTGGCTCGACGTGGTATTGGCGCAATGCTGCCAAAGGCAGAGGATTTCCCTTACACCATGCGTGTTGTTAGTGAAATCACAGAATCCAATGGCTCTAGTTCTATGGCCTCTGTGTGTGGTTCTAGTTTGGCGTTGATGGATGCGGGTGTTCCACTTAAAGCGCCAGTGGCGGGTATTGCCATGGGCCTTGTTAAAGAGGAAAACGGCTTTGCTATTTTAACCGATATCTTGGGTGATGAAGATCATCTTGGTGATATGGACTTTAAAGTGGCCGGTACTGCCAATGGTGTAACTGCTTTGCAGATGGACATCAAAATCGAAGGCATTACTGAAGAGATTATGGAAAAAGCGCTGGAGCAAGCTTTGCATGCTCGATTGCATATCCTCACCGAAATGAACGCGGTAATTGCTGCTCCTCGTGAGAAGTTGTCTGAGAATGCTCCTCAGTATCACACCATGAAAGTTGATCCAGACAAGATCCGCGACATCATTGGTAAGGGCGGTGCAACCATTCGCTCCATTACCGAAGAAACCGGTGCGACGATTGATATCGACGATGATGGTACAGTGAAAATCTTCGGTGGTGATGGCGACAGCCTCAGCGGTGCTGTTACCCGTATCGAAGAAATTACAGCGGAAGCAGAAATCGGTCAGACGTATCCGGGTAAAGTTGTACGTATTGTCGACTTCGGCGCATTTATTAACTTCTTGCCGGGTAAAGACGGTTTGGTACACATTTCTCAAATCGCCCATGAGCGCGTGCAGAATGTTACTGACTACCTGAGCGAAGGTCAGGAAGTAGATGTGAAATGTCTGGATATAGACCAGCGTGGGCGAATCAAGCTCTCTATTAAAGAGTTGTTGCCGGTTCCAGACGCTGCTGAACAAGGTGGTTCTGACGACGCCGAGTAAGCTAAGCATGTTACTTAATTAAATTAAAGCCCGCACATGCGGGCTTTTTTCTGTACGCAGGAAATTAAATGCGTTATTTACTGTTTTTATTAATATTGACTGCGGCCACAGTATCGGCCGAAAAATTACCTAAGATTGAGCTTGGCGTTGGCTTTGCTACTCAGCACTTAAGAGATTATCGAGGCTCAACCGAAGCACAAACTCAGAGCTTACCATTTCCATTTTTAATCTATCGGGGGGAGAGGTTTCAAGCCGATAAAGACGCTATTAAGGGGCGTTTTTTGGAAGGTGATAACTGGGAGTTAAACCTCAGTGCCGAAGGCGCACTAAATGGTGGCAGTGGAGGGAATAGCGCGCGTGCTGGCATGCCTGAACTGAATTCCGCGGGTGAAATTGGACCTTCTTTGAATATAAACTTAAGTGGTGAGAGTGTGGATGAAGGCTGGGTTTTCCGCTTTCCGGTTCGGGCTGTGTTAGCGGTTGATACGTCTAGTATTGAGCATATTGGTTACAACGCCAACCCCAAGTTTACTTTCCGTAAGCCCGATGTGTGGCGTGGTTGGAATGGTAAAGTAGACTTGGGTGCTTTATGGGCCACGCAGGCGTATCACCAATACTATTATGGTGTCGATGACGTACATGTAACGCCTGAGCGTAACTTTTATGCTGCAGAATCTGGTTTTAGTGGCACCTATTTGAAAACGTCGATGAAGAAGCGCGTGGGTAAATTTTGGCTGGGCTGGAATTTACGTTATGACTATTTAGGTGCAACGGTGTTTCAAGACAGTCCGCTTATGGAAACTGACCACTATTTTTCGACGACCTTTGCCGTTAGTTATTTTTTCTGGCGCAGCCAGTAACTAAATTACGGTTAAGGGTGAAGTATTTGTTCCATAATCCAGCTGGTATGCACGGCACTGCGCGCGCTAGCGGGATGAGGGGCGCCTTCAATCAGCGTGTCTCGCATCGCCTGCACATGAGGAAGCTGCACATGGTGCGGGTGTTCAATTAATGACTCGGTGCGACCTTCGCTGTTTTCTAGTATTACGGGTGTGTCATCAAATACGGCGAAGCGAATTTTACCTTCGCTGCCTTCAATTGTTACGTGGTCTTGCTGGTCATGGCAGCCGAAGTTCCAGCAACCGCTTCCCATTACACCGTTATTATGGCGCCAACAGGCGACGATGGCGTCTTTAGCTGAATACAACGATTGTTGGTTGGCAGAGAGCCCAAAAATTTGCGTTATGTCACCGAGCAAATAGCAGAGCAAGTCCAGCCCGTGGCTGGCAAGGTCATCAAAGTAGCCGCCGGGAGCCACTTTGGCATCGGTTCGCCAGTTAGGCTGCGCCGTTTCATCCTGAAGGCTCGGGGGTTTGGTTAGGTTCCAGTGTACTTGGCGGAGGGAGCCTATAGCATTGTCCGTTAGCCAGGTATGTATTTGCTGGAATCTGGGTAGGGTGCGGCGGTAATAGGCTACAAACAAGGGTAGGTTTCGCTGCTCGAAGGCTTGTTGAATTGTAACGCAGGCCTGGTAGCTCGGCGCCATTGGCTTTTCGATACAGCAGGGCTTGCCGGCCTGGGCTACTTGTAATGCATAGGCTTGATGGCTGTCGGGTGGGGTTGCAATGTACACCGCGTCTATGTTGTCTGCGGTGATAAGCGCCTCGGCGGAATCATAAACGTCTGCAACTTTGTGGCGTTTTGCGTAATCTTCGGCTTTATCACGATTTCTACGCATCACTGCCTGTAGAATAAAATCGTTGGTATATTGGTAGGCGGGGCCGCTCTTTACTTCGGTCACATCGCCGCAACCGATGATGCCCCAGCGAACAGGTTGTTTTGCGAAAATGGGTTTCGTCATTTTTTTGTTCGGATACAATGAATGGTTGGTGTTTGAACAAGTATACGATAGATAAGGGTAACGCATATGAAATTGTCCATTCACGAAACACGCGTTTTGGGCGTGTTAATGGAGAAGGGGATAACCACACCGGATCAGTATCCGCTTTCATTAAATGGGCTAACCACGGGTTGCAATCAAAAAACTAACCGAGAGCCAGTGCTGAGTTTGAGCGAAGCAGACGTGCAGGCAGCAATTGACTCGCTCACCGAAAAAAGCCTAGTAAGCGAAGTAAGATTTGGTGGCAGGGTTGCCAAGTATCAACACCGATTTAGCGGTACAGAATTCAGCGCTTTTAAATTTAATGCGCAGCAAGCGGGTATTTTATCTTTACTGTTCCTAAGGGGGCCGCAAACACCGGGAGAATTACGAACGCGCGCCAACCGCATTTGTGAGTTTAAAGATGTTCAGGAAACCGAAGCCGCTCTGAGTGGCCTGATGGATATATCGGGTGGGCCTTTTGTTGTGCGCTTGGAACGAGAGCCTGGGCGCAGAGAGTCGCGCTATGCTCACCTTTTTTGCGATGAAGCAGCGATTAAATCGCTTGTGTCCGTGAGCAATAGTGGCGCTAGCGGTACGATTAATGAACCACAAATGACTGAACCCGTTGGTGCGACTGTTGATGCCGAGTTGAACGAGCGTGTTGAGTTACTTGAGCTGATCGTAGAAGAGTTACAAAATACAGTCGCCGACCTTAAAACACAACTGGATACATTAAGCTGATGAATATGGAGAACCCGATGGAGCAGGAATTACAACAAATAAATGAAATTTATACGCTGATGACCGAGTTTTTGGTGACCTACAGCTTTCAATTGGTGGGCGCGGTTCTGATTTTTTTCATTGGTTTTATTATCTCCGGTAAAATTGGTAGTGGTATTCAGCGCCTGTGTGAATCTCGTGATATAGATGTGACGCTGAGCCGATTTATTGGCAGTGCCATGCGCATCATTATGGTGATGATGGTTACCATTATCGCGCTGGGCAAGCTTGGTATTAGCGTTACACCCTTCGTGGCTGCCATAGGAGCTTTAACCTTTGGTATAAGCTTGGCTGCTCAGGGATTAATTTCGAATTACGGTGCGGGGGTCAATATTATTATCGGTCGCCCGTTTGTGGTGGGTGATACCATTTCGGTCTGTGATGTGGGTGGGGTGGTTACCGAAGTTACCCTTGGTTATACCCGACTGATAAATGAAGACAATGTGATCATTACTATCCCCAATAAGCATGTCTTGGGTGAGATTTTACATAACTCTAGTGGTGACACGTTGGTTGAAGCTGAGGTGGGTGTTGCTTATGCCAGCGACATGGATCGCACCGTTAGCGCAATAAGGGAAGCAATATTGCAGACAGAGGGCATAGGAGAAGATGCTATTGCTCAAGTGGGCATCGATAATTTTGGTGATAGCAGTGTAAATATTGGCATACGCTATCGCGTACCTACAACACAATTTTTTGCACTGAAATTTGCCGTTAATAAAAATATATATACCGCCTTACAGCAGGCAAATATTGAAATACCTTTCCCACAACGAGAAGTAAAAATGCTCTAACCCCTTTGGGCTTTAGGCATTTGCTAGCTGAGCTGTTGCTGGAGGTAGTCGATGATATCGAGTGATTCGTACAGCCATTCGCCTCGACCATTGCTATGGGTAATGTGTAACGCTGGCACCTGAGATTTACCGCCTTCTTTGCTGAGTTTTAGGCGCGCGTCGTAATCTTGCGATACGTTGACGCCGCTGATTTTCAAATTCATGTTATCTAGCGCGTGGTATACACGTCGACAGAAGCCGCAGGTGGGGCGGTGGTAAAGGACAACGTTGTCCAGGGTCATTGCGGCGTTTGGGGCGGTCATAAAAACTCCTGTTGGATGGCGCTAAAAGCATTATAACGACACTGCCGAGAGCAATAAACTCCCTTCTATCTAGTGAGCTGATAATAAAAAACTATGAAAGTCCAAAACCTTGATAGCTCTGAGCCTTTTTCCGTGCGAGTTGAAGCGCTGCTTGCGCAAATGACGCTGGAAGAAAAGCTGGGGCAAATGATGCAATTGGCGGCCCGTGACGGTGATTTTGATAGCTACATAGAACGTTATCACCTAGGTTCGTACTTACATGCCGTGGGTGATGAGGTTGTGCGCCTACAGAACCTGAATCAAGATCGATCTCGGCTTAAAATCCCACTGATTTTTGGTATTGATGCTATTCACGGTCACTGCCTTGAGGATCAAACCACGGTGTTTCCTGTGCAGTTGGCGATGGCCTGCACCTGGAATACCGATTTAATCAAGCAAATGGGACAGGTCACCGCTAACGAAGCCCGTGCGAGCAATCTGCACTGGACGTTCTCACCGGTACTCTGCATGGGCCGCGATCCGCGCTGGGGGCGCACAAGTGAGACCTTTGGAGAGGACACGTTACTGGTGTCCACCTTTGCTGCGGCACTTTGCGAGGGCTACCAAACGGCGGAGTACCCCCTTGCGGCTTGTGCCAAGCACTATGCCGCTTATGGTGAGGCCAGTGGTGGCAGAGATTCCGCCGACGTACACGTGTCTGAGAGAGTGCTGAGGAACCTGCTGCTGCCACCTTTTGAACACTTGGCGCAAAGTGGCTGTAAAACCTTTATGGCGGGCTATCAGTCCCTTAATGGCGAGCCTTGCTCTAGCAATATTTGGTTAATGAACGATGTGTTACGCAAGGAGTGGGGTTACCAAGGGGTGGTAGTCACCGATTGGAATAATTGTGGGCAGATGGCTACCTTGCAAAATGCGGCCGTTGATTTAAAAGAGGCCGTATTTCAATGTTTGCAGGCTAGCAATGATGTTTTTATGGCAACTCCGGACTTCTTTGACCTAGCCAAAGAGCTAATCGCTGAAGGGCGTATCGCTGAATCCCGCATTGATGAGAGTGTTCGGCGCATATTGAAATTGAAGTTTGAGCTGGGTCTTTTCGACGAATTAAAGGCGCCCGATCGAAAAACCCTGCTTGCCGATAAAAATCGCTGGGATCTTGCGCTGCAGGCAGCCCAGGAATCTGTGACGCTGGTAAAAAATACCGGGGTGTTACCGCTGAGTAGTGCTACTCGGCGCATCTTGCTGGTAGGTGAAAATGCAGATTGCTTGCGTAATCAGTTGGGTGACTGGTCATTTATCCCTGGTATGGCGGCCTATGAGGATACAACATCACACCGGGCCGATACCGTTACTTTGTACCGCGCACTTCTGGATTACTGTAAGCGCGATGGTATCGAGCTTGTATATCTGGGTGCTGATTTTGTGGGGCCCGAGAGAGAGCAAAGTGATTATCAATATATACAGCAACAGGCGGCCGAGGCGGATGTTATTCTATTCTGTGCGGGGGATGCGTTAAAACAATATGGCGAGTTTCACGATCGCGCCGATTTAAATTTGCCCGGTAACCAGAACCCGGCATTTGAAATACTGCAGGGCTCGGGTAAACCGCTGGTGAGTGTCTTATTAATGAGTAAGCCCCATTGCGTAAGCCGGGTATTAGACAAATCTGACGCAGCACTGGTTGTTTTCAACCCTGGTGCCAAGGGTGGGGTGGCCATTGCAGACTGCTTGTTTGGTAGCTTTAACCCTTGTGGTCGCTTACCTATAAGTTTTCCTCGCCATGTTGGTCAATTACCGGTGTATTACAATCAGTCGCCCGGTTGGCATGCGCGGCTATCGGCACACTACGGTGGCCAAGATGCCTATGTTGATTTGCCCTCGTCGCCACTGCTGGCCTTCGGTGAAGGTATCAGTTACAGCAATATTGAATACGGCGAGGCTCGACTTTCCTGTAAGCACCTATCGGCACCGGAAAAGGCTGTTGAACTTTCGCTATCACTAACCAACAACAGTGATTGCGATGCGATTGAAATAGTACAGCTCTATTGTCAGCTTTGGATTCCGGGTGTTACCGGGCCCGCAAAGCAGTTATTGAAGTTTGAGCGGATTTGCGTTGCTGCGGGTGAATCCTCGCAAGTGGTATTTCATTTGATCTGTGAGGATTTTATTGTGTTGAACAGAGCGCTCAAAAAATGGCGCTACCAAGGAAAGGTAGAGCTGATGGTGGGCAAAAGCAGTAAGCGCGAAGACCTGCAAATGCTCGCGCTTACTATTGTCTGAACTACCCGTCAGCACTATTACCAGCCAGCAATATTTTTGCGCACGAAGGCTACAAGCTCTTCACTCATGAGTTGATGTTGTGGACCTGTCGGGTGGGCATCTTTACTGTCACCAGGGAAGTGGCCGGCGTGAAAAACGTGAACACGATTACTGCCAACTTGCGTCTTGGTTTTGTTTAGGTAGTTGCGCAGTACTGAGCGTTGAGGCCGCGCTGGGTCGTCGAAATCGTTCACTATGGCACCATCGGTCAGCACGATATGCGCGCCTGGGTGATCGGATAACAGCGTTTGAGTAAAAGCCACATAGGGTGGAACATAGGCCTGTTCTGTTGGCAACGGACCAATACCCAGGCTGAAATCATTTGTGCCGATAGACACAACAATTAAATCAGCTGAGTACTGCGCTTGATTCCATTTTGGGGCGTCGGGCAGTCCGTAGGTTAGCTGATAGTAGTCGGGTGCGTTTTGCTCATCGGTTTTTCCGTTCCAGCTGCGTATCAAGCCACGCCCGCCGTGGCAAACCAATTGCACTTGTGCATTTAGCGCTTCGGCAGTTCTCCATCCGTAGGAATTAAACGCATTCCACCAGCTTGTATTTTTATTGTCCTCTTGGTCACGAATAATGTCCGCTCCTTCTCCGCAGGTGACGGAATCGCCAATAACCAGAATTCGTTTCTTTGGTACGACTTGCGTGAGTAACGCTCCCTGATACAGGACAAAAGCTTTTAGGGTAACAAGGCCGTGCCAAGTTTCCGAGTGGTGGATGATTTCGATATTATGAGGGGTATTATCGAGTTGCTCAAAAATAAGGTACTTATTCAGCTTTGTGTCTAGTTTTATTTTGTGTGTTTTACCCTTATCGATACGAATACCCAAAAAGCTGCTATCGCCGCTGCTTTGTGCGTGAACAAAGACCTGCTTGCTGTTGGTCTTAAATATAACCCCTGCGCCGGGATAGCCAAAAGTCACGGCCCCATCGGTTTGAGACTGTACGCGGCCTATCGTTAAAACGCCTTCGCTTGACGGGAAAATTGTTTTAACGGTGCCGGAAGAGGAGGGATTTATCATAGTATCTGACAGCGCGGGTATTGTGATGGCCATTAGTGAGCAGGTCAGGCAATAGTTCAGTATTTGTGCTGCGTACGTTGTCCCGTTTCGGAAAGTGAATTTTTTCATGGTTATTTCATCAATTCTTCGATAGCCGGTTTGAGTACTTGTGCAATTTTTTTATAGCCTTCGGTGGTGGGGTGAAGGAAATCGGCCATAAGACTATTTGGGATCACACCCCGTTCGTTCACGAATAGGTGCCCAAGGTCATAATAGTAAACGTGTTTATCATCGGCCAACTGCGCGATTAGCTGGTTGGCTGAGGCTACAGCAACCCGATTCCAGCTGGTAGGTTTTTCGTCGTAGGGGAATATCGCCAGCAATAAGATCTTACTGTTTGGGAATAACGTCTTTATTGTGTCGACGTTGGCTTTTACGCCGTTGCTGACTTCTTCCGGTGAATGTTGGCTATGACCGAAATTGTTTACACCAATCATCAGCACTGTTACTTTCGGGTCGACTTTTTCAGTTTTACCATTGTGTAATCGCCAAAGCAGGTGCTGGGTCTGGTCACCACCTATACCAAAATTGGCTGTTGTATAGGCACCGAAAGCCTGGGCGAAGATTTTACTGTTGTCGCCCCAGGTCCAGCCTTGGGTAATGGAGTCACCAAGGAAAAGCAGATCGACATTACCTTGCTTGGCTCGGGCGATATTGGCAGCGTGCTGTTTGTTCCAGTCAGCAATTGACATCCAGTCGTACTCCACCGCTCTTGGTGAGGGGGTATGCGCATATTCAGCAGCGTAGGCGATTATTGCGACACTGTTAATTAGTAACGTTACAATCAAGGTAAGTAGCAGACGAATGTTGGAGGGCAAGTTAAGCTTCATGGCGTCTCTCGGAATGAAAATTTGTGCAGATCCAAATTAGGGAGTCTTTCTGTTGTTTTTGACGACAATTGTGATGTTGATGATATTGGCAAAAGCGCTAAGGTGTAAACGGGTTAGCATTTATAGCTGTAATAGCGATCATAACCCCGCTACACTTTAATTGCAGCTAATCGAACCGGCCGCCACCATCATCAAGATAGACTATAGTTACTGGATGTGATGGCAGTAAAAATTGCATCTGGGGCTATGTGCCCAGCTTGGTCTCAACACTAGAAAAAAATGAAATCCGATGGATAACGAGGCAATAACAAGTCAACAAAACTCGATTCCGATCGAAGACACCTCCCCGGTATCACAGGCTGCTCGCCGCAGGGCGAGTTTGCAGGCGTTTCTCGTTGTCGTGGTGTTCCTTTCTATCGCTGCGCCAGCCGTTATTACCGGTGGTTTTCTTATTTACGAGAATTACCAGCGCACCATTGAACTAGAAAGCCAAGAGGCGGCCGGTAGTTACGCCGACCTACTACAGGCGGGCATGACCATGCCGCTATGGAATGTGGCCCCGTCGCTGGGCAAACCCCTACTCGATACCGTTAAGATTGACCCATCTGTTCTGCGTATCGTTGTACAGGGTGTCGACGGTGAAATATTTCTCGAATACGAAAAAGATGAGTTGTTCAATGCTGAAGAAAGCCTCGAGATAATCCGCGATATCTCTTTTGAAGGCGAACGGTTGGGCTCGGTTGCGCTTCTTTATAGTCTCAAGGCCGCTCGCCAGCGGGCCGCGGCCGACTCGCAGTTGCTACTGACAATCATTATATTCCAATTGATTTTTTCTCTGGGTGTGTTGAGCTTCTTTCTGAGGCGACGCGTAGTACAGCCTTTGATTTCTCTAGAAAAGGCGGCTGTGGGCATAGCCGGAGGTGACTTAAAAACCGCCATCCCTCTCCTGAAAAATGATGAATTTGGGCGTTTATCTCGTCAGCTTGAAATTATGCGTGGGTCTCTTGAACAGTCGTTCACCAATTTGGAGGAGCGTGTGAAAGAGCGTACGGCTGAATTAATTGATTTGAATAAAGAGTTAAAAGGCACGCTCGATAAACTTCAGCAAGCTCAGGGTAATTTGGTTCAATCGGAAAAACTCGCCGCTCTGGGTGCGTTGGTGGCGGGTGTTGCGCATGAGCTGAATACGCCTTTAGGAAACGGGTTGACGGTTGCCTCTTCACTCTACGATTCGACGCGACACATTCGTCGTCAATTTGAAGATGGGATTACACGTACAGATTTGGAGAATTACCTGAATGATATGAACGAAGGTTCACATCTTGTGGTTGCTAGTCTCGAGCGAGCATCGGAGTTGGTCAGTGGGTTTAAGCAGGTGGCGGTAGACCGCACCAGTGCCCAGCGACGTGAGTTTAAGCTGGCTGATATGCTGGCTGAAACTAAAATGACAATGTCTCCATTGTTCAAGCATACCCCTTATCAAATTCATATCGATGTTCCCGGTAGTGTAATGATGGATAGCTACCCTGGGCCGCTCGGCCAGGTTGTTACCAATTTAATGAATAACGCATTAATTCACGCTTTCGATGGGCGAGAATACGGTGCAATCGATATTGTTGGAGAGCCTGTAATGGTTCGCGAAGAGCAGGCTGTCCGAATCCAAGTTATCGACGATGGCTGCGGAATCAGGGAAGAAAACCTCACCAAAATTTTCGATCCGTTTTTTACAACTAAACTCGGTGAAGGCGGCAACGGGTTGGGTATGCATATTGTGCACAATATTGTGACGGGTGTGCTTGGTGGAAATATTCAGGTTGAGTCGAAGATTAATCGAGGAACCAGTTTTACCATAACGATACCACTGACTGCTCCAACGTCAATTGTTGAACTCGACGAAATAGAACAGGGTAAATTACTGCATGGCTAATGATACGGGTAAAACCAACGAGATGATGGAATTCCTTGATGATTCTCAGGGGAAAGATTCGGACGCCACGCGAAAAAAGCATAATGTATGGCGTATCTTGATTACCGACGACGAGCAAGATGTGCATACAGCAACCACATTTGCTTTACGTAATACACGGATACTTGGGCGCCCGATCGAATTCCTGCATGCTAATTCAGCGCGCGAGACGATTGATATCCTAAAAAGTTATTCTGATATTGCTGTCATTATGCTTGATGTGGTTATGGAAACACCGAATGCTGGCCTGGATTTGGTGGCGGTTATACGCGAAGAGCTGAAGGTAACGGATTCACGTATTATTTTACGTACGGGCCAGCCAAATCAAGCGCCTGAAATTGAAGTTATTCGTGATTATGATATTAACGACTACAAACTCAAATCTGAACTGACGCAGAGCAAACTGTATGCTGCACTGACTACCGCAGTGCGCTCCTATAAACAAATACGCATGATAGAGGCCGGAAAAAAAGGCCTGGATATGATTGTGCGTTCCAGCGCAGAGTTGCTGAGTAAAAATGGTTTGAATGCATTTGCCCAAGGGGTGATTGTACATCTTTCCGGTTTGCTCAGTGTGCCACCAGAAGGTTTGATATGCGTACGCAGGCATGACAATCGCCGAGAAGGTCAGCCGGAAATTATTGCGGCAGCAGGGCAGTATTGTTCGTTGATAGATAAACCGTTGTCTGATCTTACGGAAACTAATGCACGGGATTTGTTGGAATCCAGTTTGAATACGCAATCGAATGTGTTTGACGAAAATGGCTTAGCGCTATACTTGGGGAGTGATGCTCGAGGTGACATGAGTTGCTATGTTGCCAGTGCAACGCAGTTCGACGAAATTGATCAGAGCTTAATCGAGCTGTTTTGTACGAATATTTCTATTTGTGCGGACAATCTAACGCTTTTAGAGCAGCTAAGTCAGTTCGCGTATATTGATGAGCTTGTGCAGCTTCCCAATCGAAATGCGCTTATCGAACGCATGAACCAAACACTGGAGCAGAAGTCTTCGGTAGGCTATCAGTTGGCTGTTGCTGATATCGATAATTTTGCTGAAATTAATGCCTCGCTGGGGCAAAAATACGGTGACCGCTTGCTGCAAGCGGTGGCAAAACGTTTGGTTAACCGTTTCCCCAAGCCTTGTATTGTTGCCCGTGTAGCGGGTGATACCTTTGCCGTCTTTGGCCCGAACACCTACATTAAAACCGAAAACGTTTTGGTACCTTTTACTACGCCGTTTGATATTTCCGGTGAAGAACAAATGATTTCCGTTACCGCCGGTTTGGTGAGTATGGAAGACGTGGACGGTGGTGCGGCTGAAGCGGTTAAAGATGCGAGTATTGTGCTTAAAATGGCCAAGAATCGAAATCGTGGACAGGTCATGCTGTTTGACAGCAGCATGATAGAAACCGCCAAAGATCGTCTTGAGTTGTTAAAAGAACTGCGTGCAGCATTCGATATGGAGCGGCTGGCGCTCAACTACCAGCCTAAGTTGTGTTTGAAATCAGGTAAGGTTTTAGGTGTAGAAGCTTTGTTGCGTTGGCCGGCTGAATCCGGTGAGTTTGTGCCTCCGGGGCAATTTATTCCGCTAGCGGAGCAGTCTGGACTTATTGTTCGGCTGGGTGAGTGGATATTACGTACCGCCCTCAATGAGCTTCAGTCGCTTAATCGACAGGGGTGGAATGAGCTTCATATGAGTGTGAACTTATCTGTGGCGCAATTACAGCACCCGGCGATGATGAAAACGCTGAAACGGGTATTGATTGAGACCGATGTAGACCCCCGTTTAGTTGATCTCGAAGTGACCGAATCGGTTGCAATGGATGATGTAAACAAGAACAGCAGTTTACTCCATGAAATAAAGAGTTTGGGTGTTCAAATTTCACTTGATGACTTTGGTACAGGCTTCTCTTCGCTTCATTACTTACAGAGCATGCCGATAGACCGATTGAAAATCGATCAGTCTTTTGTTCAACAGTTGGATGATGGCAAGGGGCGAGAAATTGTAGAATTGATCGTTCACCTTGGGCGCCAACTGAATAAGAAGGTGATTGCAGAAGGCGTTGAAACAGAGTCTCAGGTTAGCTTTCTTAAATCATTGAATTGCGATGAGGTGCAGGGCTTTTATTTTGCTCGACCAATGCCAGCAGAAAAATTGGTGGCTTGGCTTAAAGAGCATGACCATTAACTTACAGCCGATTTCCTTCAGTTAGCGTAACGGAGGGCAAGCTAGCGCGTTTAAAGGTCACCTTTTGACCTGGCCGGCGCTGCGCTAACTGATAACAATCTGCTGCAGCTATACACCCCACTTTGGGATAACCGCCAATTGTTTGCCGGTCGTTAAGTAAAACGATCGGCTGACCATTTGGTGGGATCTGTACGCTACCAAAAGCGATGCCTTCAGAAACTATTCCTTTCCTGTGCCAATTTACGTTTTGTCCTTCTAGTCTATAACCCATACGATTACTGTCGACACCGATTCGGTAGTCATCACTCAGTAGTTTGAGTATTTCGTTCTTCTCAAAGTGTAAAAACTGATAACACGGGTAGAGGTTTAACTCCAGCGTAGTAGTGTAGTCTGGAATAGCTTGCCAGTGTACATTTCTACAAGGGGTGATGTTTTCTACAGGCTGGTAGTGGAGTTGATCGGCGTTTTGCAGCGAGAGATTTTTTCCGTCGTTACTTAATTGGGCGCAGCTGGAAAAAATGTGGTTGCACAAAAACCCCCCGGCAATGGCTAAGTAAATTCGCAAGCCAGAACTGGCCATTGACAGGCGCAGGGTATCGCCCGGTTTTACCTTATGGCTACTCCACGGAATTATTTTTTTCCCGTTTAGGGTCGCCCCACATTCTGCACCACAAAGAGCAATTCTTGTGGAGCTGTCGAAACTTACCTCAAAAGGCCCCAGACTGATTTCCAGGGCCGCAGCATTTTCTTGGTTACCCAGTAAAGTATTCGACCAAGCAAAGGCATAGGCGTCGGCAGCGCCCGAAGTACAAATTCCCAATATTTGAGAGCCTTGCCGACCGCGATCTTGTAAAAGCGTAAGTGGTCCGGCTTTGTTGAGGTGTGCACGACCCTCTGTCGTTTTTGTGGTGGATAGCTGAGAGGGTGTCATTGACCTGATTCCTCATGCAGGTGCTCGAACTCCGCGCAGGAAATAGAGCGAAACTGCACGCGGTCACCGGTTTTAAAAACGCAGGCGTCAGCGGGGTTTATACATTGGTTAAGGGGGTGAAGTACCTGTGTGGGGGTTAAACCGATAATGTTCCAGCCCCCCGGGGAGGGTCGCGGGTAAATACCTGTTTGGTTTTCGGCGATTCCCACGCTACCGGTTTCAACCCGCGTACGCGGTGTTGCCTGTCTGGGGGTGGCGATGGTCGGCGGTACGCTGCCCATATATGCGAAGCCGGGGACAAAGCCAACAGCCTCTACGGTATAGGTGGTGCTGGTATGCAGATCGATAACGGCTTCAATTGATAGATTATGGCTTTCGGCAACGTAGTGGAGATCTGGTGCGACACTCCGGTGGTAATAAACGGGGATAACGTGCTGGTTAGCGGGAAAGTACCCTTCTTGGGGGGTGCTTTCGAAGCCCGCGAGAATCCCTTGAATTTGTTGCAGTATTTGATTTAAATGCGCGCCCTCCAGCTCAAACTCAAGAAGCAGTGAGCATGAGGCGGGTACGGCATTGCGTAGCTGATGGCCTATTTGTTGGTCGATAACGGCCCAGAGTCGAGCCACGGCTTCGGTTGGTGGTGATGCATCGTCGCCGGTAAACTGAATAATAAGGGTGTTTTCGTTTAATCTTTCCAGCGCGAAAGGCGTATGTTCTTTCATTCTGAATAGCGCTTAACTCTGAGCCTGGTAAAGGCGTTGACTGATCGAATACAGTGCGTCAGCGGCCTGGCGGGTATCGCCGTGCACGCAAAGGGTGTCTACCTGCAACGGTAACCAGCAGCCATTTTCTGAGTAGAGGCCGTTCTTGAAGCTTAGGCTTTCTGCTTGGCCCAATATGTCTTCGAGTGAGTCGAGCAAGGCTGATTTTTCACTGCGTGGAATAAGAAAGCCCTCATCGCTGTAGCGTCGATCAGCGAAACCTTCGTACATCAAGTAGTGTGAGTATTGTTGGGCGATTTCAGCATTGGCATCGTTATTAAGAGACGATTGGATAACCAGAGGTAACGCAGGGTAGGCTTCAGCGCAAATAGCGACTATGTTTTGCAGAAGTTCTGGATCGCGCATCATGTCATTGTATAGCGCGCCGTGGGGTTTGATATAACTGAGCTGAGTTCCGGCTTCTTGGCAAACCTCTTGCAATAGGTTCACCTGTTCGAGGAAGCTGGCTTGCAGTTGGGCGGGCTCCAGTTTCAGCGATACTCGGCCCATATTCTCCCTGTCGGCATAACCTGGGTGTGCGCCTACTTTTACACCATAATTCAGCGCCAGAGAGACGCAACGCTTCATAATATCGGTGCTTCCTGCATGGCCGCCACAGGCGATGTTGGCCATATGGATATGGGGCATAACTAAGGCATCTACTTGGTCGAGACCTTCGCCCAGGTCGCAATTCAGCTTCATTTCAGTATGTTCTCGTTCGCTACAGACTAAACAGTATGAGCAGCCATCCGCCGGCAGCCATGAGGATGGAAGATTGTGCTTTTTCCCAGCAGAAAAATGCGTAGAGATAAGAAAGAGGGGGAGCAAACAGACTGGTTAGGCCCCAGGAAAAGTCGTCGCGGAAAGAAACGAAAAGTAATTGGATCCAGCTCGCAAGTAGCAGTATCAATCCAAACATAAGATAAACGGCGGATATGGAATCCATATTGTGGTCTCCTGCTCCAAGCAGTTGTTCGCTATTGATGGGTTTCGAATAGGGTCGAATTCGGTGTAGTGTCCCGCACTTAACAGTCATTTAGCAAGGTGTAGGTATGCCGATTTCATTTTAGCTTACGCGCTCCGGTGGCGGATGTAATAGGCCTTGTCTAGGTGTGTTGTATTACATCTCTAAAAGGAAAGTGACTGGCCCGTCATTTAGCAGTGATACTTTCATATCGGCCGCGAATCTGCCCGTTTCAACCTGCTTGTGGCGGGTGCGTAACAGCTCTAGAAATCGGTGGAATAGTATTTCCGCTTCCTGTGGGGCGCATGCGCTCGAGAAACTGGGCCGTAGGCCTTTGCGCGTATCGGCGGCTAGCGTGAACTGCGAGATCGCCAGCAGCCCGCCATTGACCTCTGTAAGGCTAAGGTTCATCTTACCGTCTGCATCAGGGAAAATGCGGTAGGCAAGAAGCTTATCGGCCATACGCACCAAAATGGCGTCAGTATCATGCTTTTGTATGCCGATCAGCGCCAACACGCCGTGGTCGATCTTACCTAAGGTGCTTCCGTCAACGCTGACAGAGGCCTGGGTTACACGTTGTATTAAAATTTTCATACGCAAAAATAGAGTAGAGTGGCAGGGATAAGTGGTTTAGAGTATTGCCGGTGCAGGTTACAATTCATTGCATTCTAGGCACGTCACGCATCTTATAATAACGGCGTCATGCTATGAAAGCTGCGTATTTCACGCAACTGTAAGCGCTATAGAGGCCTTGCCCCCTCAAATGAATTGTAATTCCTTCCTGATTTTTCTTTACCGCTGTAATTTTGTTAAATTGCGTCTGTCGTGTCGTAAACGCTGTCCAGGTTACCGTTGCTTCACGATTGTTCGTGTATTTTCTTTTGGAAATGTCTACTTGAAGTATTTAGCCTGTCAAAACAGTTTATGGGTAGCTATTCACCAGCGATACCGTGCAGCTCTCGTCTGTATGGCGGCGCTCGGCTTTGTGGTTGTCTCTGGTTTTTCTCCTGTACAGGCGGCAACACCACCGCCGGGTTGTGATTCCGCCCAAGCAGGTTGCGTTGCTGTCGGTGAGTGGGATATCAGTATTGGTGTGGGGGTGGGTTTACGTAGCAATCCCCTCATTGACGGCAGTGATCTACCGCTTTTTATCTTGCCTGAGATTCGATATTACGGCGAGCGCTTCTTTTTTGATACCTACACGGGTGGTTTTACATTTTTCGATAGTGAGTATCACCAGCTGAACTTGGTTGGCACAATCGGCTTTGACCAAATATATTTTTCTTCACGTAATATCGGGAACTTTGTCATTGAATCGGGTCCGATATCAGGCTCGTCAAGCAATGCGTTAGAAGATTTGGATTATCGACTCGATACCGATGATGTGAATAATCCGGAAAACCTAACAGCTTCAGAGATTGAAGCTGCAATCGATATTGACGACCTCCACAAACGCAGTACAGCGGGCCTAGTGGGCTTTGAATATGGCTACTTTAAAAATTCCTGGGATGCGAGCATTCAGTTGTTACAGGATGTTTCGTCTGTGCATGACGGGCAGGAAATTCGTGCCGCTGTTTCGCGTAATTTTATAGTGGTTAACGAGGCTCTCGAGTTTTCGGCTGGTTTTTCCTGGCAGAGTGATCAGTTGTTGCAGTATTACTACGGGGTAGAAGAGCACGAAGTCGATTCCCCCGAACTGGCTTACCACATGGATGCTGGTTATTCGCCTTTCGTTAAGGTCGACTGGCGCCGCCGTCTTTGGGGTAATTGGTCTTGGCAGGCCACTATTCATCATCGCTGGCTCTCTTCTGAAATCACCCGCAGTCCCTTATTGGATGAGAGCACAGTGCTAACCGCCTACATTGGAGGGGTGTACCATTTCTAAATTACGCTTAAATAGCGTTTGTCACTCCGGTTTGGGCTATTCAGCACTGTTGAATGACTCGTGTTCGGCAGCTGGCGTGCTGTTTTTGTGGTTAGTAAGTGGTTTGACTTCCGTGTTTGCTGCTGAAGAGAGCGCTCGCCTGTCTTCTGAATTGCATTTGGCGCCGCGTATTTGCGTACTGGCGGAACAAATGGCAGAGTGTCGAGAGACTGTTCGCTTTACTTGGAAAACAGATAAGCTACGATCTGTGTGCTTGTATCGGCTATCGGACAACGAAATGATCAAATGTTGGCAGCAGGTCTCGGAAGGTGAATTGGAAATTGGTATTGAGGCGGGTGAATCCATTATATTTGAGCTGCGTGATCTTGATACTGATTTGCTCGTATTGGCACAGACAGAGTTTAAAGTGATGCGAGATGTTAAAAAATACCGTCGTGGTCGACGAAACCCCTGGAGCTTTTTCTAATGAGCCTGGTATTACTCGCTGAAGACGATAAGCGGCTGGCTGAACTTGTTAAGGATTACCTTGAAAGTCATGACTTTCAGGTTGTGGTCGAGGATGTTGGTCATACTGTGCCTCGAGCCGTGCAATCGCTTAACCCGGATATAGTGATTCTGGATGTAATGTTGCCGGGCAAGGACGGTTTAACCATCTGTAAGGAAATTAGGCCGCGTTACGATGGCCCTATTTTAATGTTGACCGCGCGAGACTCGGATGTAGACCAAGTATCGGGCTTAGAGTATGGCGCCGATGACTATGTTATTAAGCCTGCGGAGCCTAGAGTACTGCTGGCGAGAATCCGAGCATTGCTTAGGCGATATCAGCAACCGGAAGAAAAAGAGCAAACAGAGATCCATTTTGGCGCGCTAAGCCTTTTTGTTTCTTCACGTGAAGTGCGTTTACGTAAGGAAGTTGTTGCGCTTTCCAGCCACGAGTTCGACATGTTGTTAACCTTTGCCAAACAGCCCGGCAAGGTGTTGAGCCGTGAGTACTTATTCAATATTATTTACGGTCGCCCCTACGATGGTATGGATAGAACGATTGATGTGCGTGTATCGCAGTTACGTAAAAAACTCGGTGATTGCTCCGATGAGCCTACCCGCCTGAAAACAGTGTGGGGGCGGGGTTATCTATTTGTGGCTGAAGCCTGGGAGTAACGCGGATGAATAAAGTCGCGTTACATTAAGCGAGCTCATCTATGAATCGTGCTTTTGCATCACTTTACCTGCTAATCGTATTTTCTGTTGTTGGTATAGGCTGGGGAGTCGATAAGCTTTGGCAGGCTTATAATTCCGCGCCAGAGCTCAACAGTTATGTTGGAAGCTTGTTTCGTCTTCTCGAAAACGATCTAAATGCCCAGCCAGTAGACCTTTACCCTCAACGCGTTCAATCCTTCTCGAAAACAGCCGAGCTACAGATGGAGCTATATCGGCTCGATGAGTTGGCAGACTCCGGTTTGGGCCAGCAAATTTTACTCGGCGATATTGTTTCGCTCAATGCTTCGCCAACTGAATTGGTGAGCTATAAGCGTCTTGCCGAAAGTGACTATATTCTTAGTATTCATCAAGTTATTGACGATCCCGATGCGGGCTATTTTTATCAGGTGCTACTGGTAGGGTTTTATTTGTCCATTGCCCTAGTGATATTCTTTTGGGTTTGGCCTCTGTCCCGAGATTTACGGATTTTACAGAAGCAAACGCTTAAACTTGGTCAAGACGGTGTGCCCTCTGCTGTAAATATTGGTCCGCGGTCTACGGTGTTTGAATTGGCTCAGTCGTTTAACCGAATGTCGGAGCGTATCCGCGAGTTGATTGGAACCCACAAAGAAATGACATACGCGGTTTCTCACGAGTTGCGTACACCGCTTGCCCGAATGAAATTTGCGCTGGAGATGGCGGCAGATATAGAAGATCGCAAAATTCAGGGGCGAAAGCTCGCCAGTATCCGTGAAGATGTTGGGGAAATGGAAAGCCTTATTAACGAGCTGCTGACCTACGCTGGTTTTGAGCAAGGGGTTACTAAGCTAAATTTAAAACCCGGTGATCTCAAGGCGCTTGTCCGTGATGTGGTTAAAAACTGCTCCAGTGAAATGGTTTCGTTGAAGCACGAGCTAAGAAATCGTTTGGGTGATCAGCAAGTATTTTGTGAGTGGTACTTAATCGAACGAGCGCTGCACAATGTCATTTCCAATGCCCAGCGCTACGCAGGAAGTAGGATTCGCATTACGTTGGATGCAGATGAAAAAGATTACATGGTACTCGTTGAGGATGATGGGCCGGGAATTCCGCCGGCAGATCGGTCAAGAGTATTCAATTCATTTGTTCGACTACGGCAGAACACTAATTTTGATAAAAGTGGTTTTGGGCTCGGGCTTTCAATTGTTAGCCGCATTATGGAATGGCATGGTGGCAGCGCCGATGTGGCAGAATCCGAGTGGGGCGGGGCTAAGTTTGTATTGCGTTGGCCGCAGACCTTTAAGCTGGACTAGCGTAGACCGCTACCATTATACCGGGTTGTCCCATAGCTTTTGATACTGCATAACCTGTTAGCTACTTTGATCACCGTTACCCGATAGCCGTTCGGCCATTTCGTTTGTGGCTTTTATTAGCGCGTCGGTAATGCTTGGCTCGCGAGATGCGTGACCGGCGTCGCGAATTATGTGTAACTCAGATTCGCCCCAGTGCTCATACAACGCAATCGCGTTATCCAACGGACACACCATATCGTAGCGGCCATGAATAATAATGCCGGGTGTTTTTTCTATTTGCGCCATATTTTCCAATACTTGATTGCTGGCGATAAAGGCTTGGTTTACAAAGTAATGGGCTTCTATGCGCGCGAGGGATACGGCTAGGTGGGGGTCGGTAAAGCTGTTAACGACTTCAGGGTTGGGCCTTAGGGTGGCGCAACGACCTTCCCACATAGACCAAGCCTTTGCAGCAGACATACGCGCAATCTCGTTGCTACTGGTTAGAATGCGGTAATAAGCATTCATTAGATCATGTCGCTCACTGGCGGGAATTGGGTGTAGAAAATCTTTCCAGTAATCGGGGAAGATTCGATCTGCTCCAGCTTGATAAAACCAGCTTAGGTCCTGTTCTCGAGCCAGGAATATACCGCGTAAAACCATTCCAAGCACATTGTCGGGGTGTGCTTGAGCATACAGCAGGCTGAGTGTTGAGCCCCAAGAGCCGCCAAACAGCACCCAGCGATCAACGTCGAGAAGCTGGCGAATAGCTTCAATATCGTCGATGAGGTGTTGGGTTGTGTTGTTTTCCAGTTCGGCGTGGGGCCGAGAGCGCCCCGAGCCTCTTTGGTCAAACAAGATAATGCGGTATTTTTCCGGGTCGAAAAACCGGCGGTCGTGTTTACTGCAGCCCGCACCGGGACCGCCGTGAACAAACAATACCGGAATGCCATCTGGCACACCGCACTCCTCGATGTAGAGCGTGTGGAGTTTATCCACTGCAAGGTCATGGCGTGCGTAGGGTTTAATCTCCGGGAAAAGATTTTGCATAACAGCCCCTGTTATCTGGCTTCCAATTATTAAAGACACTTCTGGTTAATTCTAGCTTAAAACGTGGATGCCCATGGGCTAATGATGAGAGGATTGTGCAGGCAGAGACCGATAATGACGATGAGGTGCGTAAATGACAGAAAAAGCACGCTGTAATTGGTGTGGTAACGACCCACTTTATGTTGATTATCATGACAGTGAGTGGGGGGTGCCGATTTGGGATAGCCGGGAGCTGTTCGAAAAACTTATTCTCGACGGGGCTCAGGCGGGTCTGTCGTGGATAACGATATTGCGTAAGCGTGAGGGATACAGAAAAGCTTTTGATCAATTTAACCCCGAAAAAATGGCGCGTTATACGGATAAAAAGCTTGAGCGTTTGATGCAGAACTCCGAAATAGTGCGCAATCGCTTAAAAATTGCCAGTGCAAGGCAAAATGCGCGCGCTTTCCTTTCAATTATGGAGGGAGCAGAGCCTTTCTCCGATTTTTTGTGGTCGTTTGTGGATGGCGCTCCACAGCAGAATCGCTGGCAAACAATGGCAGATGTGCCTACCACGACTCTTCAGGCAGAAGCCATGAGTAAGGCACTAAAAAAAGCGGGCTTTAACTTTGTTGGCCCCACTATAGTCTATGCCTTTATGCAGGCAGTAGGTATGGTCAATGATCACTTAGTAACTTGTTGTCGTTACAGGGCCTGTAAAGCGTTGGCTTGCCCATAATAATTAGCACACGAGCGTGCGGGCTAGAGGTCGTCTGGCTCGTCTGGGTCGGTATCTTCATCCTCTGTATCGATTTCAGCCGGCTTGAAAAACCTGCCAAAGAAAATACCGATTTCGAATAAAAGCCACATGGGGATTGCCAGCAGTGCCTGGGAGATAATGTCCGGTGGTGTTAGCAGCATGCCGACAACGAAACAGCCGACTAGAACATAAGGCCTTTTACTGGCTAATTGCGCGGGGGAAAGAACACCGGCGGAAATCAACAGAATCGTGGCAATGGGAATTTCGAAGGCCGCGCCGAAGGCAAAAAACAGTTTGATCACAAATGCCTGATATTTGCTTATATCAGTCATAACCGCAACGCTTTCTGGCCCAACAGAAGTAAAGAAGCTAAATACCAGTGGGAAAACCACGTAGTAGGCGAAAGCCATGCCGGCATAAAAAAGTAGAACGCTGGAGGTAATTAATGGAATGGCTAGCCTTTTTTCTCTGCGGTACAGAGCTGGGGATACAAATGCCCAGATTTGGTAAAAAATAAAAGGGATACAGAGAAACATTGAAGCGAACAGTGTTAGCTTGAATGGTGTAAGAAAGGGGGAGGCCACCTCTGTTGCAATCATGTGGCTGTTTTCGGGTAGAAACACCTGCAACGGTTGTGCTACGAATTCATAAATTTCGTTGGCAAAACTGAAAAGCCCCAAAAACACCACAAATATCGCCAAAAAACTACGCAATAGTCTCGAGCGTAACTCTATGAGGTGTTGCACCAGAGGTTGTTCCTGAAGGTTTTCTGCTGGTGTTGTCATGGATTGCTTGGCTTGGGTTGAGATGTGCTGGGCCCAGAAGAATTAGCTTCAGATGTATTAGGTTCGGGGGTATTAGCATCAGAATTATGGTGTTCAGAGTTGATATGCTCGGAGGCATTCTGCTCTGGGTTTATTACGTGTTCTGTATTTTCCGGGGCAAGTGTGTCATCCGCTTCTCTCTTTGCTGAATTAGCGATAGCTTCAGACGGTTGAGCCTGCTCTTCGGTTTTGAAAATGCCGGTGTACTCGCCGCTAGCTATTTGCTTGCGCATTTCTTCTTGCTTCTTTTTGGCGGCGCGTAGAGATGCGAGAATTTCCTCGTTATGGATTTCTCGGCGAATTTCGTCGGCACCAATTTGTTTTTCGAATTCAGTGCGTGCGGCCGTAACATTGCGGCGGATACCGTTGACCCAGATAACGCAAGTTTTTATAGCGCCTGGCAACCGTTCAGGCCCAATGACAACAAGGCCAATAACCACGATAACCAGTATTTCCAGAAAGCCCATATCGAACATAATAAATGTCTGTGCTCAGGTATTTGAGGCTGCTTTATTTGCTCTCGGTTTTTTCTTTACATTCGGTTGTGGTGTCTGCCGTTTCAGATTGTTCGGCTTCTACCTGCTTGGCGTCTTCTTCCGCTTTAGCCTTTGCTTCCTCATCGGTCATGGCTTTTTTAAAGCCCTTGATTGCTCCACCGAGGTCGCCGCCCAAGCCACGTAATCGCTTAGTGCCGAATAATAGCAATACGATCACCAAGATAATAAGAAGTTGCCAAATACTAATGCCGCCTAAGCCCATAGTGTTACCTTTTTATTCGCTTAATGGTGTAATTTATTTATCGCCTGTGCGTCCGGCTTTTTCTTCGAGGCCAGACAAATCAAATCGGCGAGCCAATTCTTCAAGTACTGCTGAAGAATCTGTACCTAAATGTGAAAGCATGACCATTGAATGGAACCAGAGGTCGGCTGTTTCGTATACTAAGTTTTGTGTTGTTTGCTCGGTTTCAGCATCCTTTGCAGCAATCAGTGTTTCTGTACACTCTTCGCCAACCTTTTCCAGAATTTTATTCAGGCCCTTGTGGTGAAGTTTAGCCACATAGGATGATGCTGGGTCAGCTTGCAATTTGCGCTCGGCGAGAACGCGGTCGAGTGCGGCTAAAACTTCGCTCATTGATATATCTCTTTTGGGTCTTTAATAATGCCGGAATTTTCTACCCACTGCCCATCTTTGAGTGTGCGATAAAAGCATGACCGGCGTCCCGTATGACAAGCAATTCCACCCAGCTGTTCAATTTTTAACACAACAACGTCGGCGTCGCAGTCGAGCTGAATTTCTTTTATGTTTTGTCTGTGGCCGGAGCTTTCGCCTTTACGCCATAATGTCTGCCGGGAGCGTGACCAGTATACCGCAATGCCCTCTTGGGCCGTGAGGGCGAGAGATTCGCGGTTCATCCATGCCATCATCAACAGTTCACCGGTTTCGTGATCTTGGGCGATGGCGGGCACCAGCCCGTCGCTGGTCCAGGTAATGTCATCGAGAAATGCATTAGGGTTGGTCATGGTGCAATTGCAAGATATGAGTGTATCGGGCCGGCAAGGATACAGGATTTTAAGCGATAGCAGCCACTCAATGGTCTCTATTCACAATATAGTGCGCAAGTTCACGTAAGTAATTGGCGCCGTCACCGAATGTGTCAAGGGATTCAACCGCATGCGTTACCAGCTCGTCAGCCCTTGTTCGCGCACCTTGCAGGCCGAGTAGAGACACGTATGTGGGCTTATTACGTATTGCATCGGAGCCTTGTTGCTTGCCGAGGGTATGCGTATCGGATGTGACATCAATAATGTCGTCCTGCACCTGGAAAGCCAGACCAATGGCGTCGGCATAGTGGCGCAGCTGCTGTTGCTGTTCTTGCGTGGCACTCACGGAGATGCCTCCAAGCGCAACGGACGCCTGAATTAATGCGCCGGTTTTAAAGCCATGCATCTGTTGTAGTTCATCGAGCGGAAGGGCCTTATCGACGGAAGACAGGTCGATAGCCTGGCCCAGTACCATTCCGTTTATACCGGAAGCCTTCGCCAGCACTTTTAATGCCTGTAATGCCTGATCGGCGGGAATATTGGCATTGATAATGGATTCGAAAGCAAAGCACTGGAGCGCATCACCAGCGAGAATTGCGCTCGCCTCATCAAAGGCAATGTGACAGGTGGGTTTGCCTCGACGTAGGTCATCATCGTCCATCGCTGGCAAATCGTCGTGAATGAGGCTGTAGGCATGGATACACTCTACGGCACTGGCTAGAGCGTCGGTGGTTGTATTCGGCTCGCTCACGGCATGTGCCGCCGCATAGGCTAATATCGGACGGATACGTTTGCCGCCATCAAGCAGGCTGTAGCGCATTGCCTGCAGTAGTGCGTTGCCTGAAGCCGTAATGGCCGAGGAAAAGTGTTGGCTGGCCAGTGCGTCGTCGAGATACTGGTTAATGCGCGCCTGGTACTCCACCCGAAAGGCCTTGAGGTCGGTCATTTACTCAGCGGCCTTATTGTCCAGTTCAAAGGGTTCGGTTATTAGCTTGCCGTTTTCCTCTTTAAGTAGCAGTTCTACTTTCTGTTCGGCCTCTTGTAGCGCTGACTGGCAGCTCCGCGTGAGCTTAATGCCTTGTTCGAAGGTTTTTAGGGAGTCTTCGAGTGAAAGTTCGCCACTTTCAAGCTGGGCCACTAGGCTTTCCAGCTGCTCGAGTGATTTTTCAAAATTGGGTGTTTTTTTTGTTGCCACGTGGGGCCTCCTGTCTGTGGCGCAAACATACCTGAGGTGCCATAGGTGGTCAATGTGAAAGACGATACTTCATAAATAAGATTTCTGGTCGATAGAACTGTGGCAGGGCCTGTTTTTGATAAACAGGGTTCTCATAACAAAGCATTAAGAATCTAATCACTCCTTAGGCGATTTGTGTCTAGACTAGAAGTAAAGCTATCGGGCGCATCGGTTGCCCGGTTACCTGTGAAAAGAGGGTTACTCTGTGGATCTAGCAACGATTGTGGGGATCATTGGCGCGCTTGCGCTAATAGTGATCGCCATGTTGATGAGTGGCGAGCTGGGTATGTTCGTCAATGGCCCTTCGTTGGTCATCGTAGTTGGCGGAACCATCTTTGCTGTAATGGCGAAGTACGGCCTGTCCCAGTTTCTGGGGGCTATAAAGGTTGCCGGCAAGAGCTTCAGTACGAAACTACCTAACCCTTACGATCTTATCGAAGAAATCGTTGCTCTAGCGGACGAAGCTCGAAAAGGCGGCTTGCTGTCTTTGGAGGGCAAGGAGGTTAGCAGTGACTTTCTTCAGCGTGGCATTCAGTTGTTAGTTGATGGCCATGATCCGGATGTCGTGAAAAGTCTGTTGTCTATTGACAAAAATAAGGCTGAAGAGCGTCACCAAGTGGGGGCTTCTATATTTGGTGCCATGGCTGAAATGGCGCCGGCAATGGGGATGATTGGTACCTTAATTGGTTTGGTTGCGATGCTAGCTAATATGGATGATCCCAAAGCCATTGGCCCGGCAATGGCGGTAGCACTGCTGACGACGCTCTATGGCGCCGTTATTGCCAATGCTATATGCGGCCCCATTTCCGATAAGCTCAAGTTGCGGGCAGGCGAAGAAGCGATGGTTAAAAGCCTGGTTATTGATGCGCTACTAGCCATACAAGGCGGGCAAAACCCAAGGGTTATCGACTCCATGCTTCGCAATTACCTACCTGAGGGTAAACGCGAAGTGGAAGCTGCCGCCGAGTAAGTCCTCGGGGATTGAGTGTCATAATGAGCGACGAAGAAGAGAAAAAATGTAATTGTGTTCCAGGGCTTCCGCCTTGGATGGGCACGTTTGCCGATTTGATGTCGCTACTTATGTGCTTTTTCGTTTTGCTGCTGTCGTTTTCTGAAATGGATGCGATGAAGTTCAAGCGCTTGGCGGGCTCTATGGCTCAGGCGTTTGGCGTGCAGACCAAGTTGAGTGTTACTCAGATACCAAAAGGTACTAGCATCATAGCGCAGGAGTTTAGCCCTGGTCGTACGGAACCCACTCCTTTGAATGAAATTTGGCAGAAAACCCAAGATATCACCGAAATGTCGATGGAACAGGATTGCGCTGAAGAGTTCGATATGGAACAGGGGGATGAGGGTTACGATGCTGGCGTTAAACTGCGGGTAAAACAACAAATCGAAGATCTGCTAAAGAAAACTGAAGAAGACGCCTATGAACTTGCCGGCGCATTACACGAGCAGATCTCGGCGGGGCAGGTGGAAGTTGAAACCCGTGGCCGCTTGATTATTATTCGTATTCGAGAAAAGGGCTCATTTATTTCGGGCTCAGCCGAGATGTCGCCATCGTACAAAGATGTAATGCGAGAGGTGCGCGCAGTGCTCGCGTTAAAAAAAGGCAAGATAGCGGTGCAGGGCCATACCGATGATATTCCCATTAGCACCAGCAGATTTCGCTCAAACTGGGAGCTATCGTCCTCTCGGGCGGTTTCGGTGGCCCATGAACTAATGGTTGGTGGGGATGTTGCGGAGCGCCGATTTGAAGTGGCAGGATTCTCGGATACTTTGCCCCTTGCCCCCAATAGTTCGGCTGAAAATCGAGCTAGAAATAGGCGTGTTGAAATCCTAGTAAAACAGGG
This sequence comes from Teredinibacter franksiae, assembly GCF_014218805.1. Classification (NCBI taxonomy): domain Bacteria; kingdom Pseudomonadati; phylum Pseudomonadota; class Gammaproteobacteria; order Cellvibrionales; family Cellvibrionaceae; genus Teredinibacter; species Teredinibacter franksiae. The sequence continues at coordinate 4,132,625 of NZ_JACJUV010000001.1, forward strand.
GGTTGAAGATGAACTCTCCGAAGATGACTTAAAAATGTTGAAAGAGAATAAAGAGGGTGAAGATATTCTTCGCGAGCTGGACCTTGAGCCTGAGTATTTGTTCGACCTAGAACCTGAAGAGATTTTCTAATGCACGACGAACGACGACGCTATTTTCGCATTGATGAATGTATAGGCATTGGTTATGAGCCTCTTGATCACCGCCTCCATACGCAAGGAATGGAAGAGCCTGGAGAAGCTGGGGAGCAGCTCACCAATATTCTTGATGTGATTGAGCAGCAAGATGAGCAAATAGAACACCTACTCACTGAGCTTGAGGACGAGAACCCAAAAGTTACTGAAATTATTAGGTTGTTTAATCAAAAGCTTGAGCGCGTTGTTAACCATTTGCTAATGGACAGCAAGACGATCTCGCGCATCGCTCATAAAGTGAAGGAAGCCAACCTTTCCGCGTGTGGAATTGGGTTTGTCAACAACGAGCAGATAGGCGTGGGTGAAAACCTGAATTTGCAGCTTAAGCTATCGCCCGGTGATCTGGAAATTGAGACCAATGGTCGGGTGGTGAGTTGCGAACCCAATTTTGATGGTGAGAGCTATTACTGGAGAATTGACTTTTTTGGCATGAATAAGTCCAATCAAGAGGCGTTAATTCAGCATATAGTACGAACTCAAAGCTCTCAGTTAAAGAATAAAAGCTGAGTTGATGATTTACTGGCCAGCCTTGTAGGATATGTCTCACACGTAAAAGCGAAATATGCCTCTGTTCCCTTCACCCGAAATGCGTACAATAGATTTTGTCAGGGACGACTGCAAAGGATTTGCGGCAAGGAATTGATTGGATCACTGCCATATAGCACCGAATGGAACCCAGGTAACATCCTGTGAGCTCGCCGCGACCGGATCAGTCGCGGCGTTTTACGTTTTACGGTTTAAATATTCAAAAATACTAAATCAATCCTAAATTAGCGTTGCCTAACGTTATTTTTTTGGTGCTTTTATGCCGCACTAGAGTTATTCCTTATTTCCATCGATTGTTTAAATTTATTTTTCTATTACCTTTCGAAAAACTGTCGTAAAAAGATGGCATTACTCTGTGGTTAGTTCACGTATTTGAGCGCTGAACCACATGGGTTTAGTCGCGCATAAAATCTTAAAGTGATACCGTGAATTATTGGCTTGACAGTCTCGCTAGTTTGCGTACTATCTAATGTAAGCGTCGAAAGTATTTAACGCTTTATGTGCTGCGAATTAAATTAGTATCCACCCGTGGATAAAAGGAAAGAGGAGCGTCGTCTTCAAGTACTTAAGCAGACATGTGACAGGCACCTATAGTTCTTACCCGGTGCTCTCGCGTCACTCCAGTTGCCACCCGCTATCACGCTGGACGACTCAGCGGCTTTGTCACCCCAGAAATTCACAGCAGCGCCAACTTCAAAAACCCCGCCCGGCATTGCTTGGCGGGTTTTTACGTTATGGGGGGCGTGCAGAGCCGAGCGTTATTCGACATAACCGAAAATGGTCATAGCGCCGACAACACCTTGAAAGAATAACCTGATTTTTAAAGTGCTCGTGCTGTATTTGTCTCAGGGTGTGAGCGTGTAGAGCCCCAGTAAATTAACCGGTGTAGCCAAAGGTGTGGAGGACCGTGTGATGGGGTTGATAGATTAATAGGTTGATAAGTAGATAAGTTGATAAGTAGTACCGCTCACTACGGCGGATAATTATTAGGGCAAGATAATGATGCTGAAAAGTGGTTGGGGATCCTCCATCCGTATGTGATTGTGGCCACGCTAGATAGCTGAAACCGGAGCAGGTAATGGAAGCGCGTATTCTTAGATTGAATATGGCAGGCCAGCCGATTGAATGGATTAGCTGGAAGGAAACAACGTGTCTGTATTCGCGTGGGGTAATCGGCTGGACATTAGGTGGCGAGGTAAAAAAAGCCCGTGGTGGATACTCGCGCTTAACCGGGCGCAGATCCGTATTGTCGTTGCCGGCTATTATCGCTTGTGAAGGCGGGAAGTTCGCGCCCATACGTTTAAACCCACCACTGACCAATAAAGCGTTATTTTCGCGAGATAATTACCAGTGTATGTATTGTGGTTTGTATTTTGATTTTATGTGTCTGTCGCGCGACCATGTTAACCCGAGTAGTCGCGGTGGTGCAGATAAGTGGGAGAATGTCGTCGCGGCTTGCAAGCGTTGCAATCAGCGTAAAGGCAGCTCGCTATTAAGTGAAATAAGCATGGATTTGATCGCTCTTCCGTATAGTCCTAACCCAGCAGAATATTTAGCCTTGATTAATAGCGCACGTATTCGTGGTGATCAAATGGAGTATTTACGGCCGCAATTCTCTCGCTACATTCCACCGGTTGCAATCTGTGCTTAGGGGCACCTCCAATAATGGCTTTGTGTGCGGTTTATGCGTAAGGCAAAATGGCTGGCCCGGCGAAAAATTGTGACGCTGTGCATGAGTCACACACAAAGTTTAAGAACAATTATCAAGGTGCCCTTAATTCAGTTGCTGATGATAGCGCGCATTTTGTAAGCATCGTCCCGCATAATTGTTTGTCTGCGCGATGTTGGCCTGCAGTGATTTACACCTGTTCTAGAGTTTGTCCCCGGCATCACAATCCTCTGTGTGGGCGTCAGGAATTGTTAACACTATAATAGTCAGAGGTATTAGCGGTTTTGTGATAAATATACTCATACCGCTAACCCCGATTAACCTCCAAGCATAGCAAGGTGCTTAGTTGAACCACTGTTGCCCTGGTGCAAGTCGTGTGCCTCACCCTTATAACCGAGAAGGGTTTTAATTCGTTTTGCCAATTCACGGCTGCTTTCATTGAGTAAGTGTGGACGAAGTTTGTGATGATCCTCCGCAAAGAGACATAAATGAAGATTGCCCCGCGCTGAAATTCGCAGTCGGTTACAGCTCTGACAGAAATTCTTGCTGTAAGGCATAATCAGGCCAACATTACCTTGGTAGTTGGTGTGGGTATATTCAACGGCCGGCCCTGCGTGGGGTTCTCGTAACACCTGTGACCAGCCGGTTTTTTCTAATTGCTCTTGTATCTCTGAGCCACCAACGTGTTGCGCTTGGTAAAACTCCCGGTTGTCTCCGGTTTGCATTAACTCAATAAACCGCAGAGTGATGGGCTTGTTTTTGACGAAGTGAACGAATGCACTTAGCTCCTCCAGATTATGTTCGCGCATGAGTACAACGTTAAGTTTTACTCGCTTTACCCCAAGCTCTGTTGCCAGGGTTAGCCCGTGGAGAACTTCCTGTAATTTATCGTGGCCGGTAATCAATTTAAAATTTTCTGCCCGTAAGCTGTCGGCACTTAAATTCAATTGATCTAAACCGGCCTCCACCAGCCTGGGTAATAACCGGGTTATTTTGTAACCGTTGGATGTGAGGGCAACCGATTCAATACCGGGAGTGGACTTACACAGGTGAATAATCTCAACTAAATCTTTGCGAAGTGTGGGTTCGCCGCCGGTGATTCGCACCTTGCGGGTACCGTTTAAGGCAAATGCCTCAACCACCTTCTTTATCTCTTCCAGGGATAGGTAGTCTTCTTGGCTATCGGCACAATAGCCATCGGGCAAACAATAGTTGCAGCGAAAATTGCAGCGGTCGGTGACCGACAGACGCAAATAAGTAAAGCGGCGCTGGTAAGTATCCGCTATGGGGGTATGGTTTATCATGTTGTGGCCTTTCCAATTTCGGGAGGCTACAGAGTTTCTCCTGTAACCCGGCGCAAGCCCTGTGCTTAATGACAGCATGTGGCTATGCGGTCGTTGGGCATGGGGTCCAGCGCGGCCTAGGTACCATGGCCAAACAGGGCTGCTTGGCTTTAGGTAACACGGCTTCGGCTAAAAAACGCTATATTGCGATGATTTTATTCATTTGCCAATAAGCTGATGCTGGTTGTGGACGCTTATAGAGTAGGCTCCTATACTTTGCTACTCGTTATAACCTGCTCCCATAAAGGACTTATTGAATGGACGTCAGGAATTGGCATTCTCTACGCTCAATTTTAGTGTGTACCTCTGCACTACTTTTTTCCAGCTTATGCTGCGCAGCAGCTGCGGCGTGGCCCGCCTTCCCAAATGTGGTTTACACAGATCCAGAGCATACGTCTACCATCGGTGATATTCAGTTTACCGAATGCCGCGTGAGCTATCCGGGAAAGTCCCATTTTCGGTTCTTAGACTGCGGCAGTCTGGAGGTGCCAGAAAACTACGCAAAACCGAGTGGTAAAAAAATCACCTTGTTTGTTGGCAAAATCAAGGCGAAGGGTAAAAAGCCAATGGAAGACGCATTTGTTCCCATTTCTGGCGGGCCTGGCTCTGCTGCCAGTGAAGGGTACCTGTTTCCGGGGCAGGGGTTCGATAAAATTAATTTAAACCGTGATATTTACATCATCGATCAGCGCGGTACCGGCAAATCGAACAAGTTGATCTGTTTGGATGATGTAGATAAAAATTTGCATGCCCACGAACAAAACCGCGAAAAAACAAAGCAACTTGTAGGCCAGTGCCTGGAGGAGCTGGAGGGTGATCCTTCACAATATACGACCAGTGTAGCGGTGCGCGACTTGGAGGCTGTACGCCTGGCGCTGGGCTTAGGTGCGTGGAATTTATACGGCGCTTCTTATGGTACGCGTGTGGCACAGCACTATCTGCGTATGTACCCTGAGTCGACACGCAGTGTTATTCTCGATGCAGTAGCTTACCCTCAGCTGAACTTAGGGTATGACATCGCCATTCAAAGTCAGCGTGCATTGGACGATATGATTACGCGTTGCGAAAAAGTGGAGTCCTGTAAGCAGGCATTCCCACAGCTAAAGCAGGGGATTACATCGTTATTTGAACAACTCAATGAAAACCCTATTGAGCTGAAGGTTGAAAATTTTGGCAGTGGTAAACCTGAAGCCTTCACGCTCTATAAAACGCATTTACTGATGCTGATTCGGATGTCGCTCTATGCGCCTGAAGTAATGGCGGTATTACCGCTTTTGTTACATGAAGCCTACGCCAACAATAATTTTTCCCCGTTGGCTCGGAGCGCCTTTAAAACAGAAAAAACAATGGGGGATATGTTAAGTATCGGTATGCACAATTCGGTTGTTTGCAGCGAAGATATGGCATTCTTTGCGCTAAGAGACGGAGATAGGCAGCGTTTGGCTGGCACCTATATTGGTGAGCACTTACTCGATACTCTGCTCGACACTTGTGCAATATGGCCCACGGGCCCTGTCGACCGAAACTTCAAATTACCCGTTGAATCAAACAAACCCGTGCTGCTTTTATCGGGCTCTGCTGACCCGATAACGCCACCGGAATATGCGGTTAAGGCCGCAGAAAAATTGACCAATAGCCGGCATTTAATAGCCGAAGGTATGGGGCACGGATTGGCTGCAAAGGGTTGTATGCCCACGCAAATGGCGAAATTTCTCGACGCTGCTTCCTCGAAGGAGCTTGATATAGAGTGCCTAGATAGATTAGAACCAGCCCCATTTTTTATCGACTTTAATGGACCTACGCCCTAATCGGCTTTGACAAGGAATTGAGGAGTGACACATGATCGAAGCGAATGGGCTGAGTAAATCTTTTCGAAAAAAGGGTGCGGGCCGAAAAGAACCGCTGATTAAGGCGGTTGAGAATGTGAATTTTTTTGCGGGTGATGGCGTTATTACGGGGTTACTGGGCCCAAATGGTGCGGGTAAATCCACGACCTTGCGTATATTGGCTACGCTAATATCGGCGGATACCGGTAGCGCTATTGTCGATGGTTTTGATGTAAACAAAACTCCGGAAAAAGTACGCCAAAGTATTGGTTTTTTACCTCACAATTCTGGTATATACCCAAGAATGACCGCTAGGGAAAATATTCAGTACTACGCCAATATTGTTGGGCTGGCTCGCAAACAGTCAAAAAAGAAAATTTCCGCATTAATTGAAACCTTGGACATGGATGATTTTGCCGATAGGCGAGCAGAAGGGTTCTCGCAGGGGCAAAAAACCAAAGTGGCATTGGCTAGAGCGTTGGTACATGAGCCAAAAACCTTGATGCTTGACGAACCGACCAATGGCTTGGACGTAATGGCAACACGGAGTTTACGTAAAATTATTCGTCGGTTACGGGATGAAGGGCATTGTATTCTGTTTTCTAGTCATATTATGCAGGAGGTTGCAGCGCTCTGTGATCATGTCGCCATTATTTCCGATGGTGCAATTGCCATATCCGATAGTATTGAGGGGATACGTGAACGTACAGGTCAACAGGATCTAGAAGATGCCTTTGTTGTCGCAATTGGCGAGCAGCTGGAGGAGGACGCATGAGGCAGTGGTTAGTTGTTGCGCTGAAGGAAATTAAAGATAACCTTCGTGATAAGCGCGCGTTTTTCTTCGCTATAGTGTATGGCCCCATCTTTATGCCATTGATGATTGTTGGGCCTATGTTGCTGGGCGCTAAAACGGGGTTTATTGACTATGAATCAACAACAGAAGTACATGTGCAAGGCATGGAAAATGCCCCGAATTTGGTGGCATTTTTAAAAACTAAAAACCTTGTTGCAGTAGTGGCGCCGGAGAACTTCAAGCACAAAATACGCGAGGGCGAGTTGGATGCCGTACTGGAAATACCCGCCGAGTATGGCGATCGATTGCGAAAGGGCGAGCCTGAACCGCTGTTTCTATATGTAAACCGTTCTAATAAAAAGTCGGAAAAAGCTGCACGCCATTTAAACTCAATTGTTAATGGTTACAGTGGATATTTAGGCTATTGGCGGGTGCATGCGCGAGGATTTGACTATGAGCTTACACAGGCTTTAAAGCTGGTTGAGCACGATTTATCGAGCGAAGGTGTAGGTGGATTAGTTTTCGGTTTTCTTATTTATTTTATTCTCGTTTTTACGATGATGACCGGTGGGTTTTATCTGGCTGTTGATATAACCGCGGGTGAGCGTGAACGAAATTCATTAGAGCCCTTACTGGCTTTGCCAATTTCCCGTTTTACGGTAGTGTTTGGTAAGTTTTTAGCTATACTAAGCTTTGTTACATTGTCGGGTTTTTTATCGGCTATCAGTTTGTATCTTATATTCACCTTTTTGCCGTTTGAAGAGTTGGCCACATTTTTGAAGTTAGACGGCATGGTCCTAGCTTGCGCCTTTTTGTTGGCTCTGCCGTGTGCGCTGCTCGTTTCTTGTTTGTTAATGGCGACAGCCGCTTTTACAAAGAGCGCTAAGGAAGCGCAAACCTATATTAGTTTACTGTTCGTTGTGCCGATGGTCCCCATGTTTATCGGCCAGTTCGCCGATATAAAAGCCAGCGCAAATTCTATGGCTGTTCCTTTTTACAGTCAGTATTCGCTTATTGATAAGATGGTAAAAGGCGAAACAATCTTACCCGTGTATGTGTTGTCCTCCGTTGGGGGAACGCTGATTGTTGCAGGATTGCTTTTTGCGATTGCTGTTTTTCTGTATCGGCAGGAAAAAATTCTATCCAATTAGATTTATGAACCCTAGGGTGGGTTGACAGGCTGGGTGGTGATTTGGCGAGAAGTAAGCATTATTGGATTTTCTAGCCCCCTTAAATGGGGGCTTTTTTGTGTAGATTGTTATAGCGATACCTGTAGCATAAACCATACTTTGCTCGTGTCGCTTGCATGGGTATCGGCGCTATAGTTTGCATATTTGAGTACGGTTTTTACTTTTTTTGTGATGGGATAAACCGCTACCGCATCGATTTCACTACCGAGGTCGGTACTGCCAAAGTCAGACGTGAAGTTATGGTACGTTAGGCTTAGTTTTACAGGGCCAGCTTTGGTGCCAACGGTTGCGTACATATCTTTAATGCCAGCTGCTGGCGTACTCAGGAATTTATCAGCCCAACCCTGCCACTTATGCAATGTTGCCAAGGGGGTAATAAAGCTTTTTGCTCCTCCGTCGCTGCCGAGCACCTCGTAGCCCAAGTTCCACGACAGCTTAGACGCGACTTTTCCGCCTACATCGGCGAGCATGTAATTGGCTGTGTACTCCGCTGGGTTATCACCGGCTTCGCTCTGAGTGGCATAGCTGGCCTTTAAGTTTACGGGACCGAGCTTGCCTGTGTAGCGCAGACCGTAAGTATTATTCGAGGCTCCCGCGGCGTTATCAAAATCCATGGCGTATATAAAACCGGTGAGCTTGTGGTCTTCTACTAAGGTAAATGTTCCGTTTGCAAGGTGGACATTGCCTCGCCAGTCGGCTGCTTGAGCGGCGGAACCATTCGGGCCGAAAATTCGATTTACATTGTTTACGTAGCTGTAGCTACCGGTAAAGTTCCCACTGCCCAGTTTTAATGTTAGGCCGTCATAGGTTTGTTCATTCTGTCTCCAGCCAACACCGCCAACGAAGCGCTGATCGTCGAGCAGAATTCTTTGGCGCCCAGCAACGGCGTTAAATTCCCCAATTTTATATTGCACAAAGGCTTGGTTTAGGTCAGTGCCCTTGGGATCGGCTACAGCAGGGTAATCGGTTTTGCCGTTAGTGACGCTGTTGTAATTTTCGCTGAAAAGCGGGCGGGAGTCGTCCATCTCCAGTTTGAAAGAAAAATCGTTAACAGAGCCAGAGGTAAAGGTGACACGAGAGCGCAGCGTATTTGCGGCGGCGTTTTCATTGATGCCGTCCTGGGTTACCCCCTCGTAACGATAGCGGAAATCGACTTTTGTGGTGCCGTCAGTCATCAAAGTATCCAACGCGGAATCACTAGCAAACGCTGGCTGCGCCAATAGGGTAACAACGGCGGAGGCTAGGGCCGATGTAGTGACAAGTTTATTCGATGATTTCATTAACGTTTCCTTAATGTTTTCTATTGGTCGCCTGAAAAGACGAAATTAAATGTTTGTTCCCCCGGCAATCATTCGGTTTGGCTAGATTTTTTAATGCCGAACTGAAATCGCATAAGTGGTGCTGAGAACAGTGCAGGTTTTTAATGTGGCTTCGCTAGAGGCTTTTGTTCTCGTGGCGATTTCCACAAATGCACAATGTGTACCCGATTTAACTTTTTTGGCTTACGGTTGGTGGCGGTAAGGCTTAAACAGGGGCGATGGGGTGAGTGCCTGCAGTCGTGTTGTTTTTCTTGACTGAGACCTTAACTGTTTGTATTTAAACGGAATTTTTATAGTTTTTGAGATGTTTTTTTGTGCCGTTTTGATTCATTTTTTTGTGTAATGTTTAATGCAAAAAATAGTAATACCTGCAGTGTCGAGTAAATCATTTAGTTTGGTTGTACAGTAGTGATTTGATCGGGAGCGGATCAATATGGGGCGACAGCGTTTTTTACTGGTGCAGACGAGTGCTCGATTTTTGATCCGGCGCGGGTGTTGGGAATACAGTTTGCGCGAAAAGGGGGCGGGTACTGCGCGTTTTCAAAGCTGAGTAATAGCGGTGACCTATAGTGCTAAGTTTGTATGGTGCAATTAGGTTAACCGAGATCGGCTATTACCAGCAGCTTTCACCGCCGCCAGATGCCGACTCAATGCCTCTGTGGGTAAGGGAGAGGTTTGCGCAAGTCGTGTCGCTGACTTGGTTGTTTACAGGGGTTGCAACGACGGTAAATGCAGAGGCTGTTGCGCCTGAAAGAGACATTTGGTAAACCCCTCCTGTGGAATTGACGGAAGAATCACCGTTATTGTTCACATAAAAGGTTGCGGCAGGGTACCCCAATTTTGTGAGGTCGGTGGTGTAACTTTTGTTGTTGACGAAATATTGTTCTTGACGGGAGACCAGTGTCATTAAGGCTGTTTTACCAATACTGCGATTGTTTTTAATAACGCTACTTTGGTAAGACGGTACCGCGACGGCGGCAAGGACTGCCACAATAACGATTACTATCATCAGTTCGATCATGGTGAAGCCGCGGTTGTTTGAAATCATGAACGCTGTCTCTTGGTATTTAGTTAAAGGGTGTCAACACCTGTTTCACGCCAGTAAAGCAACCACATAGAGCGGCCACCTACTTGAATTAAATTATCGCTACCCGAAAAATTGGTATTTGCGGGAATGGTTTGTAAACCTGTTCCCGGTAATAGAATGGTGTCGCCATTTAGGGCAATAGGTGAAGCTGGAATGCCTGGACCAATATCGATCTGCCGAGAGTTCGTAAAGGAGGCTGAGCCGTCTGATAAATTCATGAGATAAAGGTTGCCATTTCCCTCGCGTGGTGCGCACGAAGATCCTGCTGCCGAATAGGGGGTGTAGCTCGTGAAAAATACGGTGCCATTGCTTACTAGCGGTGAGGACAATCCTTTTTCTCCGGATTGCGAAAGTTCCATTTTCCAGCCGTAATCATAGGTGAAAGCTGCACAGGTTGTTGCGCAGCTGGTAACGTCGGTTAAGTTGGTGTCATCGGTTGTTGTAGCACTTGGCGAACCTGAAGCAATATAGCGGTCTTTAATCATGTACATGTAGTTCTGGTCGGTACTTTCCAGTGGGTTTGCGCGGTCGCCGGAGGCAATGACTACGGCATCGTAAAAACCATTGTCATCTTTTGTTTGGATGACGTCCGGTGCGTGAAAAAAGCGAACATCTTCACTGTCTGCTGCGTCGCTGAGGTCGGCCAATACGGAAATATCCCAATGGTTAAGGCGATGGTTGGTATCGGCGGAATCTCCCTCTGGAAGGTCAACCCTCCACACCTGGCCGCCGGTGTCGCCCACATAGACGCGGTCAACAATGCCGTTTCTGTTGCTGTCCAAAGTCGTTGCTGTAGAGGGTATGCTGTACTGTAGGCTGGCGTGTTCGTAGCGGCCGTTATTGATAGCGGCGGTGCTAGCACCGTAGACGGCTTTCCATATAAGTGTGCCGTCGAGCGCATTAACGATAAAAATGGCATTGCCTTCGGTGTCGGCGCCACGGCTGCCGTCTTCATCGGTAGCGGTCGCATCTTTGTTGGTGTCGTAGCCACCTGCAAAGATGAGTGTATCGTACGTAATGCCGCCAAAGCGCACTTTGCTGACACGAGGTGTCGAGAAGGTATAGCCCATTTCAGCGTAATCGCTCATGGTGTTGCTGAGTTTACCTATGTAGCTAGGTGCGGCCGTTGGATCGCTGGCGTCCATGGCGTAAATACTTTTACCTCCGCGACGCATACCGACATACACGTTAACAGTATCGCCTGCTTCAATGGTGCCGTCGGCGTCTAGGTCTTTTACTAATGCAACGGGTTCGCCGTCCACTCCGTACAAGTGATCCGAAGTGACATTGTCTTTAAGGGTTTTAAAATTGGCCATTACCTCTCGAGGAATGAACCCGAATACTTCTTTTCCCGACTGTGTGCCTCCGCTAGTAGTGTTTTCAAATACATGGAAAAAGCCATCATTTGTGCCCATAAATAATCGGATATTGGGGTTCGCTTCTGTGTAGCCTGCCGTTGCGCCATAGTTAATGGTGAGTGGCCGGGAATGTATGGCGTCGCCTAACAGCCAGCTGCGCGCTTCGGATTTATCGCTGTCACCGTCTTCGTCGTCGGCATCTTGCCCTCGCGCCCATTTGATCACCTCCAATGCTTCTGCCGTACTTGCTGCACCTAGCTCCGCTTGCCAGCTGCTAGCGTTAGCGTTGGATGCATCGAAGGCTTCTAGTGCTGAGCCGGAAGTGGGCTCTAGGTAAAGCTGGCGGGTGCCGGTTGTTGTGGTATCGCCTATGGAGCCACTGAGAAAGCCGGGTATCATTTGGCCTGCCCCTCCGCGATTAACCGCGCGACCATCGCGTTCTGAGACTTCATTGTCGGCAGGGTCGGCTGGAGGAAGCGCGTTGGCATCTGTCCAGTAGGTGAGTGCCTCGTACTTTATGCGGCCATCGGTACTATTGAACGCTTCTTGACCCAGAGCGTCGACAATTTGATCGGGTATGCCGTCTAGGTCACTGTCATGTAGTCGAAGTTTTTTAAGGTTGCCATTCCAGCGCGCAGTTGCATTGGCTTCAAACAGTGCGATATAGAAGTCATCGAGTATTTGTATACGATTGAATACGTTAACGGGAATGGAAGCTGCTACGAAGGTGGTGCTTACACTCAGGGCTTCAACAAATGCCGATTCCAGTTTGGTTTGCACATCAAACAAATCGGCGCTCTTACCGCCTATGTTCATATATTGGTCGTTAGTGTCCGCGGCTATTGCCCAATTGTCAGCTTTCGCTGCCGAGCTGCCCATTTGAATGTACCAAGTTTTCAGGGTTTGATCACCGGGTATGAAGGGGAGTACGTCGTTGTTAGTCATGTAGCTGACCATTTCTTCGTAACTGGATGCGCCGTTCATCACTGCACCGATTTGCGTATCCAAATCATTGTCGGCACCGCTGGTATTGCCCGACGTGGCGTAAACTTCGTATAAATTGGTGCACTCAAAATTACTCGGGGTACCGGCGAAGGGCGATTTGTACATCGGCTTGCCGGGTATACTGTTGTCGATAATATTAGGGTCGTAGTTGGGGGAAGCGGTGCCGTCAAAGTTGTCGCTCGTTTGGTCACCATTTAATACGGCTAGGCCATTAACGTAGCTGTACCACTCGTAGTGGGTTTCTTTTGGTGCGGTGTCATGGAACTGGTTACCACTTTTAGGTAGTGGCATTGAATCCAATATGGCAATGAGTTCAGCTTTGGCACCATTGGCACCATTGGCACCATTGGCATCACCGGCTTCAAACAACTTGTAGCCGCGTAATATGGTTCCGCCGTCAGAATTATTGGGGACCATTAGACCAACGTTAATACCTTCAAATTTATTGAAAACTACGTTTAAAACCGCAAGGGTTGCATGAATATTGTTGGCTGCACCGTTTACCCCGGTAAATGATTGTAGTGACGCCAGAAGTTCCGCGTGAGCGGAAAGTGATGCGGTGCAAGAACCGTTGCCTGTTCCTGAACCACAAAAGGTGGCGCTCATGTCGGGTCGGTAATCGAGTTTTAGCATCAGGTAAGGGGCGGCGCCGGCGACGTTTTTGTTGAGGTATATATCGGTATCGTCGGCGAGTACCTGGGGTATCGGTGAACAGAGAAAAGTCGCCAATGCAAGCGCTTTGTAAAATCGTGAGTCTTTAAATCTGGGCATTCTCATAACTGAACCTCTATAACTCGTTTACTGCGCTGAAGACGCAACTTTAATTCCTACGCCCTGTACGACTTGATGATGACCAAGGCCTTCTTCTCTTCCATCAAATTCTGCGGTCACTTCGAATATTGCAATGTTAAAACCCGAGGCGCTGGAGGCTTGGTCGGCCGACAAGCGCACCGGCAGGGGGCTGATAAGTGGTCCCATGCGAACGGAGTGGTAGTTTAAATCAACACCTGTCGGCACATTAATGACTTCCGCTGGCAGTGCGATAGTGCGTGCATTGCAGCTAACCTCTGTGCTGCCGGCAGCACAGACTTTAAAACCTATATCGCCGGCGACAACAAAATTGTTTTGATTCGCAGCAACCGCATTTATAACAGCATCTGTTTTCTGGAAGGCTTCTTATTTAAATTGGGAATTGCTCACCATTTTTACTTCTAGAATACCGGTTCGCATAACGGCCGAAGCAATAATGCCCGTGAGCAGTAAAATAGCCATGGCGAAAATAAGTACTGCGCCTGTTTGCTTGTTGTTGAGTCGTTGTATACATTTGTTGTTCATGGCTGTTTATCCGAGATCGGTATTACGTAATTTAATCGTTGTGGAAAAAACTTTACGTAGGTAGCTATCGTTAAAAGCATCGATGTTTTTAACGCCTAGCCTGAATTTCTTTCGGTTGGTATAGCCCGATACCGGTGAAATGCTTCGTGCAAGAATGTGTAGGCGTACGGAAAGCGCGTTATCAAAGTCGGTGGCTGATGGCGCGTTTTTGTATTGATCAACCACGTTATCGCCATCGTTATCGATACCGATTTCAATCTGAATATCTTCAATGCCTTCTATGAGGCATCTATTTATTATTTCTGAGCCTTCCAGCATGGAAACACAGAGTGTTGGAATTTCGTCACCTTCGGATACTGAGTAGTCGCGAATGTAATAGATATTGGTAAAGTAGCGCCAGTAATCGTAGGTAGAGTTTGGTGTACTTTCCGCTGCGGTTATGCCGCCTGTTAAATAGCTCCACGAATACGAGGTGTAGTCGAATTTTTTTAAGTACCAAGTATTTAATGATGGCGTCGCTTGAAGTACACCGTTATTGAGTGTTGCTGTGTCCGATGTGCGTTTGAGAGAAATAATATCGGTTCCATCGACAACCTCATCAGCATTAATACAGCTTAATTCTGTGCCGTTTAAAGTCATTAGCGTACCGCCATTAGGTGCGTTGTTAATTAACTCGATGGCGGAGTTGAGGTCTAGCACCCAGTCTGTGCCGGCGGCGTTACAGTCCGTTGTTATCGTTGCGGCGTTTAAACCACTGGCATCATTAATACCGGCCAAAAAACCACTCAGGCTGATTTCGCGTTTTAGGAAGTCTATAGCGAAGCGTGCGTTTTCCTGAAGGCGTGCCATTTCCTCGTCTTGTATATAGCTGCGTCGGCTTTCTAAATACATTTTTATAGAAACACCTGAAATCACTAGGCCGAGTGCCAGAGCAATCATTAATTCGACAAGCGTAAAGCCCTGCTGGTTGCGGAATGTTCGGTAGCGACGGCGTTGCCCTTTCACTCTAAATTTCCTCAATATAAGTCGTAATGGAAACAATTTGACGTTGGTCATCGTTATCGCCGTAAAGATCGGCACCTGAGCCACAGGTAGGGCCGGTGGGGTTGCTGGTAGATTGATAACCTCTCCAGGCAATGGTGACGGTGACTATTCCGTTCGCATGGGTGATGCATGCGCGTGGAGATACCAAGCCACCAACAAAACGCTGTTGGGCGTTGTCTTCGATTATTTCCGCAGCACCTTCAAGCGCCTGCTCCCACTCCCAAAGGTCGTGGGCAGCCATTTGGATGGGGCTACAAACAGCGGTAACACAGTTAGGGCTTGGTTCGCTGGCAATGCTGTAACCACCGACATTGGCAGCATAATTGGCTACAGCTGCGGGGTTGGTTCGCATGCGCTCAACGATGTCTCGCATCAGTGTCGTGGCTGTAGAGCGCTGTAAGGCGTCGTAGCCAATACGTTTACCTGATACCTGCATAGATAACAGGCCAATGGAGCCAATGGAGACAATAAGCATGGCAATTAGCACTTCAATAAGGCCGATACCGGCTTGCTGTGCACGAATGGTTACGGGCATTCAGATACCTCCTTACTGAGGCGGGCTCTGCCTGTTATGTTGAGCTCAATGGTATAGCCGAGAGTGGTGTCATTGGAGGGGGGGCAGAGGCGCAAACTACCGGAATCGGTAGTAGTGCCGTTTGCGCGAAAACTGACCGTATTCGTAAGGGGAGATACCGCGCGCAATGTATAGTTGGTTTCCAGCGCTTTATGGCTGCGTATTACGTCCTCTGTGCTATCTAGTGCAGCATTTCCATTTGAGTCGACGTACACCAGCCAGCCTTGCTCCCAGTTACCCGACGCTGTGCAGGATTCCTGGTCACTGCTTTTACAGAGTGTAGTTGCTTGGTTGCGGGTAATGGATTCACTTCTGGCGGCAACAATAGACTCAAAGAGCCCGCGTATTTGTGCGTCGGTGCGGTTGCGTTCAATCAGTGTTCGCATGGACGGTGAAGCTATACCGGCAAGAATGCCGATTATCACCATCACTATCAGCGTTTCAATTAGCGTAAAGCCGTTTTCAATTTCAGATTTTATACGTTAATTTTTAGCACGCCCGGGGTTGCAGATACACACCGCAGGATGAGTGGTGGTGTTTGGGTTGATAAATGGAAAAAAAACAGCGTGGTTATAACAAAAACGGTCCATTTACACGTTAATGATTCCATCCGGAAATCCGCTCAAATTGTGGGGTGTATGTCAAGTGAGTGCTGAGCCGTTTAAAGGGTTGAAATGAGGCGTGGCGGGAATTGTTTCCGTTGTTTTAATTGCCACACCACTGGTGTTATACCGTAATGCTAATTACTTGAACGGCTTAATAAAAATACAGTCTAAATCCGACTGATTTTTAACCGGCCTAATAACCTGAATGTATGAGTTATGGGTATTAGTGTAGTTCAGGTTAACAAGGAATTAGCTTAAATTGAGACGTGGGCCTCAAAATCTAATTTATTGGTCGAAATTCGACATGTTTATGCGTAACGGCAAATTAAGTTCTTGTAATGCGGCGCGGAGTGAGAAAGTTTTTTGTTGGCGCTAAAAGCTGCGCCAATTTGATGAAAATGTAGACGAAGGTTCAGCCGGTGAATGGCGAATTGAATAGTTTTATGTGTGTAGTGATGTCATCTAATCCTCCCTTTTTATATACCACTCGTCGCCATGTTATTGCTTAAAGTTATATACCACGGCACCCTTTTCAGTAGCGCTTCAATCCTTTTTATTCCCAAATCCATACAGGCTGAATATCGCCCGCCTGTCTGTTTGACGATAGTAACCTTACGGAGGAGTTGCTAGGGTAATAACAAGAAGAAAATTTAATTAAATGCTGAAAACAGGCATCAAAATGAAACAAGTATTTAGACACCAAAACCCGGTGCAAGGGGTTCGAGTTGCCGGATTTACATTGCTAGAGCTAATGGCCGTTATCGCTATTCTATCGCTTCTGGTGATGATGGCAGCTCCATCGTTTGAAGATACTACGACAAAAGCTTCTATACGAGCCGGCACTACGGACTTAGCAACTGATTTGGCGTATGCACGAAGTGCGGCCGTTACCCGCAGTGAATCGGTGTCGCTGTGTGCCAGCGATGAAGGTATTACACCGCGTGCTTGCAATAACGGCTCTTGGGATGACGGTTGGTTGGTTTTTTATGATACCGATGAAGACGCAGTGCTGGATGCTGGAGAAGAGGTCGTTCGTATGGGTGCATCATTGGGTAGGCGCGTTGTGCTCACACTTGATAATGCCGTTACTTTTAGTGGTAAGGGTGTAAAAGATTTGGTCTCAGAGTTTAGGTTTTGCAGTGCAGATGATGATAATGCGCGATACGCACGGTCCATTGTAGTGAATGTTGGTGGTCTTGTTCGTTACTCACGGGATACCGATAGTGACGGTATTCATAACGGCGGTGAAGGCGGGGGGAACTTATCATGCCCATGAACTATTTTTCACTGGCTTCTGTACGTAAAAATGCAGGCTTTTCGATGATTGAAATTCTGATTTCGTTTCTCGTCTTGGCTGCGGGCTTGTTGGGCATTATGAATATTCAAAAACGTGGTGTGGATAATAGCCACGCTGCCTATATAAGAACGCAGGCCGTGTCGCTGGCGCAAGATATGACCAGCCGTGTACGAGCCAATACGGCGGGTTTTCAAGCGGGTAATTACGATCGTCCAGAGCCTTCTTTTACTGTAGCGTGTCAAAGCACTAATGGTTGTAGCGCTGCGGCTCTTGCGAGTCACGACAGTTTTGAATGGCAGGCTGAGTTGGTTCAAGTATTACCTGTAGGGCAGGGAACAGTATGTCTTGATTCCTCGCCGGATGATGGTGAAGACGCTGCAGACCCGGCCTGTGATGGCATTGGTAATCAGTTAGTGGTAAAAATTTGGTGGGATGCAATTCCTAAAGATGGTGAGGTTGATCAACAATATGTTATCCCATTTGGTCTGTAACACTGGAGCCGCTAGAAGATGAAAACAGCAATTAAAAAAGTACGCGGTGTAACCCTTGTTGAACTGCTTGTGTCTATGGCGATAGGCAGTGTGATTTTGAGTGGTTGCGTGGTGGTTTACCTCGATCAACTACAAAGTTCCCGCAGGCTGACGGCCTATGCACACTTACAGGATTCTGGTCGGGTTGCGCTGGAAATTTTGGAGCAGGATTTACGTATGTCTGCGTTTACCGGTTGTTTTAGTAGTAATGAAGAAATGAATAATACTCTAGCTAACACGTTTCCAGCCTCTTTTCAGCCCGAAGTGGGTATACAGGGGTGGGAAGCGGCTGCCACTGGGCCCGGCCAAACCATTGTTAATGTTTTATCGACAACAGCTGTTGTTGAGTCAGATAACGGTAGTTGGGCAACAACGGGTGGCAATATCCTTGATCAAATCACAGTCATTCCGAATTCCGATATATTACGTATTTGGGGGGTAGGTGAAACCGATATGGTAGTGAATTCTATCATTGCTGGAACACCCAATATTTTGACCGTAGATGACACTAATGAAGTTGATGACGATGCAATCCTGATGCTGAGCGATTGCCAAAGTGTTGATATTGTTCAGGCATGTGATGTGACTGTTACGGGCACTCAAAAACGTATCTCCCTTGGTAATTCTTGCAGCCCGGGTAACAACAATAGTATCTCGTTGAAATCAACCGCTGCGCAAACGCCCACTCTCACAACACTCCGCGGAACGGTTTATGTGGTCAGTAAGCATAACGATTTGGCGACTAACCCACCCTCACTGTTTCGAGCCGAACTGAATTCGACTGGCGCTGTTGTCGGAAATTTGGAGGAGGTGGTTGAGGGCGTTGAGAGCATGCAAATACTCTACGGAGAAAATCTTGACGACGATAACTTCCGAAGTGCGGATACTTATGTTACCGCTGATAACGTTCAAGTCTGGGAGAATGTTGTGAGCGTACGCATTAGCCTGCTCATGCAGAGTGTTAACGACAATTTATCGCAAGGCGTGCTGCCCTATGTATTTAACGGTGTTACTTATAATGGCTTGGAGGGAAACCCTAGTGCCTCAGATAATCGGCTACGCCGAGTTTTTTCTCGCACTATATCGTTGCGCAACCGAACTCTAGGAAGTTAATGATGAACTTTTTACCCACATACAAACAACAGCAGGGTGTAACACTTGCCGTAACATTGGTCTTTTTGTTTGTACTTCTGGTTGTCGGTGGTTCTGCCGTGCGTATTTCTCTTGTGGAAGAGAAAATGAGCGGTAATCAGCGGGATAAACACATTGCCTTTGAGGCTGCCGAGTCGGCGTTAGTCAGTGGTGAAGATTGGCTGGATTCTCTAGTGGAATACAGAACGCCCACAGCTCAGGGAGCTGATAGCATTTGGGCGTTAGGTACACCGGGAACGGATAAGTGGTGGCGAACGAATAATGTCACGTGGTGGGCTGGTAATACCGTTGGTATTGATGGGAACAGTCTTCAGCATGCGCCTCCACGTTACATTGTAGAAGAGCGCGCCTTTGTGCAAAAAGGAGAAAACCTCATTATTGGCGCTGGCGAAACCAAGCAGGGCAAGTATTACTACCAGTTAACCTCCAGAGGGTATGGTGGTGGCGGGAATACGCGGGTGCATTTGCGCTCAACGTTTATTAAACGCTTCGATTAATCAGTTTGTATTTAGCGCTCACGAGTTTTTAGTGCGGAAGGTGTGTAATGAAAAATGTATTTAAATTTTTGTCGAGAAAACTTGTCGTTGTTGTTTTGATGTTTTCAATGACCGGAGCCCAGGCAGCAGAGCTGAATCTTGCGGACGAACCCTTATTTTTGGGGATTAGCACAGATCCAAATGTGTTCTTTCAGATGGACGACTCTGGATCTATGGATTGGGAGGTTATGACAAAACCCTATTACCTAGCATGTCAGTATGATCGTGATGCTGCGGGGGATAGCGGTAATTCGGATTGTAACGACTCTCAACATACCGATGGTCTTTGGAGTGTTTACAGCGGTACTAATGACCGCCGTGGCAGAGCTATTTGGTCCAACTTTGCCTATATTTATGATGAGTCGGATAACGCATACGATACCAACTGTACTGGCTGGATCAGTGATGTTCAGAGTTGTGGTATCGACGATGCTTTTAGCTACGATTGGCGGGGTGGTTCGTCAGATTTTAACGTTATTTATTTCGACCCAAGAACGAGTTATTCTGCGTGGGCTGGAACGAGTTTGCAGTCTGCAAGTTTTACTTCTGCGCGCAGTAACCCCCAGCCCGAAATTTCAGCGGTTGCGTCTCAGGTTGAGTCAAACTTACAAGTAGCGCGGCCTGTGCAGTCAGCGAAATCGGAGACAGACGGTTATGATGAAACCCGAAATTTGTCTGGTTTCGTTTATTACGTTTGGGTCGATTCTCACGGAATTGATACCACTTTAGCCAGCTACCCCCGCAGGGGTAGCAACATTAACAGGAAAGCGTTTGACGATGGCGATGGGGTGGTGGACTATTGGGACAATTATTATAAATACACCGTGAATGAAAGTAGCGTCGACTGGCAGGAAATTAAATGGGTTCAGGATGTTGATACCGGCTCCATTACAGAGAATGTTGTTACCTCTGGTTCATTTAGTGGAGCCGCGACCGACCCGAATACCACGGTTGTGCCTGCGAGAACAGTTGCAGAAATTCAGCAAAATATTGCAAATTGGTACTCTTATGCTCGCCGCCGGTCCTTCGTGGTGAAGGGGGCTGTTGGTGCAGTTGTGAGTAGTTCACCAGGCTTCCGTTTTGGGCAAACACTTATTAATGATTCGAGTACTCTATTTGATGAGGTTCCACCTTCCACAGTAACGAAGTACAGTGGTTATAATCAGGTGCTTTTAAACGATTTATATAGCCATGAGTGGCGTCAGCGTGGTACGCCTTTGAGGAAAGGGCTGGACAAGGCCGGTTCATATTTTTCGGGGAATCTCAACGCTGAATATTCTATAGATGTAGCCGACCCTATAATTCAGAGCTGCCAACAGAATTTCACCGTTTTGTTTACCGACGGGTATTGGAATAACGATGCACCTTCGTGGACTGGAGGTGATCATATTCAGACAGAGGGCGGGGTGGATACCTTGGTCTTAGATAAAGATGGAGATGGTCTCAGTATCACTGTAGCGGATGTGGCTCGGTTCTATTATGACAATGATCTCAGTGACCTAACTGATAACGTTGTGCCTAATATTGCTGATCCAGCGGAATATCAACATATGGTGACTTTTCCCGTGGCCTTCGGTGTTTCAGGTTCACTAGTAGACAGTGATGGCGACGGTTGGCCAAACCCGGTATTAGACGTTAATGATACTTGGGGAAATAGCCCCTTTGGCAATGATCAAGGTAAAATTGACGATCTTTGGCACGCGGCCTTTAATAGTGCTGGTGAGTATGTTTCTGCGCAAACGCCACAAGAAGTGGTTAGTAGTTTGACATCCGCTCTCAGTGAGATATCCAGTCGAGATGCGGCATCAGCTTCCGTTGCCACAAGTACCGGACAAATTTCTGCGGCTACAGCGGTCTATCAAGCTCAATTTAACAGTGGTGATTGGTCGGGTAGGCTTTTCTCATTCGCCTTGAGCGACGACGACAGCGTAGATGTGGAAAACCCAAACTGGCAGGCGGGAGCACTTCTTGATGGCCAAGATTTTGACTCTCAGAGAACCGTTATTACCAATAATGGCCGTCGTGGAGTAAAGTTTCGTTTTCCTTCGAGCTATTTGTCTCCAACCGTATCTGAAATTTCGAGTGGCCAGCTTCCAGCATTACTTGCTGATTCTCCAAATGATTTAACCACTGCTGACACGTCTGAGATTACGGAAAACCAGGAGTATGGCCAGGCATTGGTGAACTATATTCGTGGAGACAGAAGTAATGAGGGTGTGTCTAATGGCGAGTTTCGCCCTCGCTCTTCTGTTTTAGGCGATATTGTCGACTCTAATCCGAAATATGTTGCCAAGCCCAGCTTTTATTATCCTGACTCTTTGGAAACCGCGAGCTACGCAGCATTTCGTTCGACGTATCTAAATCGTACTCCTGTGGTGTATGTTGGCTCCAACGGTGGAATGTTGCATGGGTTTAACGCAGAAAATGGACAAGAGCTGATTTCTTACGTGCCTTCGGCGGTATTTAAAAACCTACACTTACTTACAAATCCAGCTTATAGCCACAAATTTTTTGTGAATGGCGCACCGACTATTGTTGATGCATTTTATTCCGGTAGTTGGCATACCGTCTTAGCCGGTGCCCTTGGTCAAGGTGGGCAGTCAATATTTGCTCTAGATGTTACCAATCCAGCGCAGTTTGATGAGAGTAATGCAGACTCCCTGTTCCTGTGGGAGTTTGACGACTCGGATGATGCGGATTTAGGCTACACGTTCAGTGAACCGTCAATTGCTAAAATGGAGGACGGCAGATGGGTGGCCATTTTCGGGAATGGTTATAACAATACTGAAGCAGACGGTAATGCGAGCACTACCGGTCATGCGGTTCTCTATATAGTTGATGTTGGTACAGGTGCATTAATTAAGAAGATTGACACAGGTGTAGGTTCGGTTGCAACGCCGAATGGATTGGCGACACCGGCTCTGGTGGATGTAAACAACGATTATGTTGTCGACTACGTTTACGCTGGAGACCTCTACGGGAATATGTGGAAGTTCGATGTCACTAGCTCTAACCCTGTAAGCTGGGATGTCGCATGGGTAAATGGCGCAGACAAAAAGCCATTGTTTACTGCTGCGAGCGGGCAGTCAATTACTACCCGCCCCTCTGTTGGTCTGCACCAGGAAGGGGATGGTGTTATGGTTTATTTTGGCACAGGAAAGTATATTGAGAAAAGTGACAATAATTCTGTTGGTGAGCCTGACCAAAGCTTCTATGGTATATGGGATAAACATGAATCTTCTGCCTCTGGATTACCTGTGTTGTCTAGCGAATTGCTTTTGCAAACTATAGATCACGAGTTTAGCGCGACCTTCTCTGGGAATGCATTCCGATTACGTGTTACAAGTGATAACGATCCGGACTGGTCTAGCCATGAAGGCTGGAAAATTGATTTAGTTAACAGGAATTTGTCACCAGTAGATAACAACGGTGAACGTCAGGTTTCTGATGCCATATTACGCAATGGTCGAATAATCTTCCCTACGAACCTTCCCAGTGATACACCTTGTACTCCAGGGGGAACTAGCTGGTTAATGGAGCTGGATGCTGCTGATGGCAGCCGTTTAGATGAGGCTCCATTTGATTTGAATAATGATGGTATTTTCAGTGAATTAGATTACACCTATTCTGCGGATGGTATTCCTGATGTGCCAACGTCGGGAGTGCAGTCACAGGAAGGAATTATTACAACGCCGGGCATTCTGCGGGATGTTAACCGCGAGGTGAAGTATCTAAGTGGTTCTACTGGTGTTATTACAAACTTCTCAGAAAGTACCGGTGCAGAGAATGTTGGTCGTCAATCTTGGCGTGAATTGGAGTAAAGGTTATGAAGTTATTTTTTACTGTTTTGCTTTTGATAGTATCTGGGAGCGCTATAGCCCAAGAGTTTTTCTCTGGGAAAGTTGATGATATTTATGTTGTTGGGCAAAGAATTGTCATCGATGGTGAAGAATATCGTTTTTCAGGAGATACGAAAATAATCGTATCTGGGAAGCTTATAAGTGTTTACGCCTTACGTGAAGGTCATCCGGTTGAGTATGCACTCGATTATCAAGCTACAGGGCAAAAAAAAATTAGAGCGATTAAGTTGCTTATTTCTGAGGAAGAAGCAGCGCAGTATCTCAATCATTAAGGGGGTGATATGACAATAAATCAGAAGGGTTTTAATTTAATTGAGTTAATGATTGTGGTAGCTGTTGTCGGAATTTTGAGTGCTATCGCGATACCGGCCTATCGCGATAGCGCACTGAAAAGCCATCGGGCAGAAGGTTTAGAGTTATTGCTGCAGGTAGCACAAAATCAGGAAGTACTTTATTCACAAACTAATGCCTATTCCACTAATGCGGTGCCCTTTGCGCCGGTAGCCGCAACGACTACAAGTGAGCACGGCTATTATGTAGTATCGGTTGCACAGGGCGCCTGTGGAAATGCTTCTTGTTTTATTGCTACCGCTACAGCGCAGGGAAGCCAGACCGACGATGATGAATGCCTAACTATCACTATTGATAGCCTTGGCGGTCGTGGGTCCACTCCTCTTGGTGGTGAGTGTTGGCAATAGGCTTTTACCTTTTTACCTCAGCTAGTCGGGTTTGCCGAGTGTTGCCAGACAGGCGTTTTTAAAGCGCTTGTCTTCGGTGACCTCTTGGCTGCAATAGTGGGGGGGCGTAAATAGGCGAGCGGCATCGCGGCTTTCAAATTCCACTTCTAATACTGTTAAGCCAGTAAGTTTTCCTTCGTAGATATCCAACTCATACCGATACTGCTGAATGGTAAATACATAACGCCGCTTTTCGACGCGTTGGCCTTTTGTTAATGGCCACAACAAGCTAAATACAGCTTCACTGATAGGCTCTTCCGTTTCTTCTCGTTCAAGGCCACTTCCCTGCTTCCGTGTTAAGTAAAAGGCATCATCTCTTTTCCGCAGGCGTAATTCGCTGGTTTCGTTTAAAGATAAGTAGCCCTGAAACAAACGTTCGGGAGTTAGTGTTGCTAGTTCGTCACAGGGGAAGGACGGCACTAAAAATTTTCGCTCTATTTCCTTCATGTCTATGCTCTCTGCGGTGTAGGCCTTTTTTGTGGTGAGCCTAATGAAAATAGATGATTTCAAGTTGCTATTACTGGCTAATCTGTTTATGTAGCAAAAAGGTCGATGAATTTTTTGGCCGTATTGGCACTGCCAAATTTTGCAAACGCTGAGTATATTTTTGTTCTTTCATTGCGTTGTTTTTCGTCGAGTGCGCACAATAAGCAGTCTATAGCTGCCTGGGTATTTGAGTTGATGTTATCGTGCTTCTGTAATTGTTCAACGAGGAAAGTTTTTTGTACTGAGTAATCATTAAAATCCCCAAGAATGGTTTGTAGCGATTTTAGCGATTTTTTAAGCTGCTCAATGGGTTTTTCTTCGAATAGCTCGGTAAAAAACTCCATTAGATAGCGGAGTTTTTTGCATTCAATACGAAGTTTATGTATTTTTTCATCGGGTGTGGTGTTGTTGACAGCTACACCCAATTCACATATGCGTTTATAGCGTTTAAGTAGTCGTTTCTTTGATAGTGTGACTATAGGCTTAACGGCTGCGGACCTCTGGTATGACGGGGGCTGTTGTAATAGCTTTTTTAGCTCGTTTACAGAGGTTGTGCAGCGATCAGATTGGAAAAAATCAATTACGGTGCTTAAGGCGGAAGCTCTTGCCGATTGGATATGGTCGAATAGGTAATTGAAGCCCTGAGTGTGGCAGGGTGGTAATAAATTTTGGTAGTGTGTTCGATTGAGTATAAATACGTCTAGGTCTCTTAGCAGGTTCGTTGGCTTTGCTAATTGAGATAGCTGCGTTTTCAGCTGTTGGTGTGTTTCTATGGGCAGGCACTTTTTCATCAAATTTATGAGCGAGCGGGTCTTCCGTAGAGAAACTCGGTAGTGGTGTAAAAATTCGGTGTCTGTATCGGTAATTACCCCGCGTTCCTGTGCGATAGCCCGGTTAAACATGGCATTCGCCATCAATCGAACGGCGTCTTCGGCGGGCATCGATTCGCTCAAGCCGTAGGATGTAGTGGCAGCCGGCGAAGGTTTTAAACCCAGAGTGAGAAGTTGCTGTCGGTAGCCTACCGCTGGGTGGGACTGCAAGGCACTCTGGCCGAAAGTTTTTACTATGAGCGCTTCATGCGTGCCGGTGTTGTCGAACACGAGTAAATCAATGTAGGTAGAGCTTGGGATTTTTGCTTTTTTAGATGTGCTATTAACGGTGAGCTGTAATTGCGCAATAACCTTGTGCTTGCTTACTAGCTGGTAACGGGTTGTGTGTAGAGCTAGCTCGCCAATAGCTTGCAATGCCCGTAATTTGATCAGGCGCTTTAATGTATCGTGGGTACTGCCCTGGGGAGTCTCCCAGTAAAATTTTGGCGTAGCTGCGGTGGTGATGCTAGAGCAGTGGTCTTTGCTTGATGTCAGGGTGTAGATGTTTTTCTGTTCGTGAAAAAACAAATACTCGGCCTGCCACAGGTGCCAGTCGGCATCATCGAAAAAAGTGATGTACCGATTTTCTTCCGTCATTTTCACGAGTTGAAAATGCTGCCTTAGGCGGGCTTTAATTTCGCTCCAAGCTTCAGCTTGCGGGAGTAGCCAGTGTTTAGCTTCGGGTTCTATCATTTGTGTGCACTATGCCTGTAGCTTGGTCTATAGCGGTTTACCTATCGCAGCCTCGTTATAGGGCTTTGCATGGGGAGTAACGACGACGCCAATCATATTAGCCTTTGATGTTAAGGTGGCCGAAATTCACGGTCAATGATTCGATGTTGATGCTTTTCCTCTGTGCCATCAACGATTAAACTGGCGCCTTTGATATGCTAGTGATGGCATTATGCGTAAGCAGCGGCCACTAATTACACTATACAGGGCGTAGGCGATGAGAAAAGTAGATGTTGCGTATAAAACACAGGCGAATCTGGGGGAGTGCCCACGCTGGGATGAGCGTGAACAGGTACTTTACTGGGTGGACATCAATGCTTTTCAGCTGCATCGTTTTGACCCAAAGGCCGGTGCCGATGAATGGTTACAGTTTGATGAAGAGATTGGCTGCTTTAGTTTGCGGCCAGAAGATAAAGGGTTTATCGTCGGAATGCGCTCGGGGTTTTATCTTGTCAACGGCTGGTCGTCAGAGCTTCACCCCATTGCCGATCCTGAGGTCGGTCTGACGACAAACCGATTTAATGATGGTCGCTGTGATGCGGCCGGGCGGTTTATTGCCGGGTCTGTTTACCCGCCTAAGGATCGTGATGGTGCAAACCTTTGGAGCCTAGATACTGATGAGAGCGTGAGTCTCTTGCTGGAAGGGCTGCTAACATCCAATGGTGCAGCCTTTAGCCCAGACAATCGCTTCTTTTACCATTCCGATACACCTAAGCATGCAATTTGGCGCTATGAGTACGATTTGGCAACCGGCAAGCTGAGTAATCGAGAGCTGTTTCACCAGTTCGAATTTGGTGATGGGCGGCCAGACGGCGCTGCTGTAGATACCGAAGGTTTTTACTGGACGGCGTTGTATGAAGGTGGGCGTATTGCACGATTGAGCCCAGCAGGCGAAATTGTCGAAGAAATAGCCGTGCCAGCAAAATGCCCGACTATGGTAGCTTTTGGTGATGACGATTTGAAAACCCTTTATATCACCACCGTAGGCAACCGCCCAGAAGACGAGCTAGAGCAGTACCCGGATTCCGGTTCGCTGTTTAAAGTACGCGTGGATGTGCCGGGCATGATCGAGCATCGATTTGTGCGTTGAGTCCTTAAGTACGGTTACTTAACCAGACAAAGCCATAGGGTGGCAATACCAGGTCCTGATGTAGGTCCTCAAAGGACTTATCGCTGATCAGGTCCACCCATTTATCCAAGCTAATTAAGTTAATTGACGACAGCGGTATAGTGATTTCTTCATCGCTAATGTTATGAATGCAAAAAATGCTCTGATCTCGCCTTGGGCTTTGCCGCCAAAAACCAAATAGCTGATCGCCTAGGTGAAGGGTGAATTGTGTGGCATTCGGGTGAAATGCCGGTTGCTGGATGCGTATTTTTAATAGTGCCTTCATACCGGCAAATACTTTTGAGTGGTGACTATAGCCGTCGTCCAACTTTGAGCAGAGTTCTTCGTGATTCCATTTGTACCGGTTAATGGTACGGTTGTGGTTAGTGAGCTCTACACCCTCTGAATAATTGTTGGTGGCGAGCATGCTGTGTACATAAATTGCGGGTATGCCTTCTAAAGAAAGCATAATGGCGTGTGCGCAGAGGAAACGTTCAACCTGCCATTTGTCTGGCCCTTTAACGGTGCCCTGAAGCGCGTCAAACAGCGTGACATTAATTTCATAGGGTTTTGCTCGACCGCCTTCCGTTGCACGCCAAGAAACCCGTGCACCGAAATTTTGCATAGTATTAACCATTTCATCAATTTCATTCTCGCTTAGTAAGCCTTCTGCCGGGCGTAGTCCAATGCCGTCGTGGGAGGCGATAAAATTTAAATAGAATGTACCCATTTGGGCTGGGGGCATGGTCATTTGCCAGCGTTTGAGGTGGCTACTATTACCTGTCACTAATGCGTGAATAAGGAGGGGGGGCAGTGAGAAGTTATAGACGGCGTGGGCTTCATTGGCATTGCCAAAGTAAGATAGGTTTTCATGGTTGGGTATATTTGTTTCGGTGATGATGATGGCATTTGGTGAATGGTGTTCGATCAGTGTACGAAACAGACGTACAAATTCGTGGGTTTTTACGTGGTTAATACAGGTAGTGCCTAACTCTTTCCATAGAAACGCCACTGCGTCTAGGCGAAAGGTTCTTATGCCGCGATCCAGATACAGCTTTATGATTTTTACCATCTCGCAGAGTACATCGGGGTTGGCGAAATTCAAATCGACTTGATCATGGCTAAAAGTACACCAAACATGGCGTATGCCCTGTAGATCTTCCACCTCGCGCAGCAGCGGGGATGTGCGCGGGCGAACAACGTTACTTAAATCGGTATTGGGGTCGGCTTCAATAAAATAATCTACGCCAGGGCTTTTCCGCTGTTTGTAATTGTCGAACCAACGGCTACGGCTGGAACAGTGGTTAACCACTAGGTCGGCCATTAAATTGTACTCGCCGCCCATGTTTTCGATATGAGACCAGTCCCCAAGAGCGTCATTTACCTGAGTATAATCAATAACAGAAAAACCATCGTCAGAACTGTAGGGAAAGAACGGTAGTATATGAATACCGTTAATGACATCTTTAAGCCTTTCATTACAGAAGGTGTTGAGCGTCTGAAGAGGCTCTTCTTTTTCCGACTTTATCGAATCACCGTAGGTGATCATAATAATGTCTTTTTCGTTCCAAGAGTTTTCGTGGATTCCAGGTTTAAGACAGTTCTCCTCCAGCTTCATAATGTGTAGCAGGCGGCTGGCTAGTGGCTTGATGTTGTCGCCTTCGTAGATTAGCGACAAGTGAGACTCAACCAAAAATTTAAGTTCTTTCTGTAGTGACTGATTCATAACAATTGCCAAAGGGATTATTGTCCAAACTCTTCCATATCGTCTTTAACGGCTTGATTAATGTCGTCCAGTACACCCGGGATGGCGCTAATCACCCGATTCCAGCAGGGCATAAAGGGTTTTTCCATTGGGTTGTCTAAAAAATTGTGCCCGGCGGCGAGAATGTTTTTTGCAAACATTTCGACAGCCTGTTCTTCGGAGTGGATGTCTAATTTTAGGCCGTTCATACGTGCGTCGTTATCATAGGTTTCGATAAAATCCAGAGCAATACGAAAGTAGGTGGCCTTAATGGAACGGAATGTTTCGGAAGTAAAGACCACGCCGTTTGTCGCAAGCTTGCGGAACAGTGCTTTGGAGATGTCTATAGACATTTTAGAGAGGCCGCGCGCGGCATCTTCTGGAGAAAGCTCTTGATGTTTGTGATCATATACATCGGCAATATCGGCCTGGCACAAGCGGTTGTTGGCAAAGTTTCGATGCACTTCGGATAACACACCAATTTCCAGGCCCCAGTCGCTAGGGATGCGAATATCACTGATAACATCGGCACGAAACGAAAATTCACCGGCAAGCGGGTAACGAAAGCTATCGATGTAATCGAGGTAATCGTGGTGGCCGAGGGTTTTCTTTAATGCGCGAATGAGTGGCGTTACGAGTAAGCGGCTGACGCGCCCATGAATTTTGCCTTCGGCAACACGAGCGTAATAGCCTTTACAAAATTCGTAATTAAACGCGGGGTTAGCAACAGGGTAAATTAAGCGTGCGAGCATGCTGCGGTCGTAGGTCACTATGTCGCAATCGTGGAGTGCAATAGACTCTACATTACCGCCCGACAGTACGTAGCCTAGACAATACCATACGTTGCGGCCTTTACCTGGCTCTAGTGGAGATAGTCCCTCTTCTTGGAGTCTTTTGTCGACGGCGCGTAGTCGCGGTCCGTCATTCCATAACACTTTAAAGTTTTGATTAAGTGGTTTAAAAAACTTCAGAGCGTGGCGGTATTGTGCCTCGTCGGCTTGGTCTAGGCCTATGACGATTTCATCAAGGTAATTTACTTTGCTGAGTTCATTAACAATGTTGGGCAGGGCTTCGCCCTCCAGTTCTGAAAATAAAGAGGGCAGTACCAAGCTCATGGGGCGTGCTTTGGCGAAGCTGCGCAGTTCTTCTTCCATAGCCTCAAGAGGTCTTTGTTTAAGGTTATGCAGCGTAGTGATAATGCCGTTTTGGTAGAAATCAGCCATGGGAATTCCTTGAATGAGTATTATGGAATAAATTTAGTTATTGCTTCGTGCCAGCCTACAGGACCTAAGCCTTGGGTTTGGTATACCTCGCCGACGGCGTTAGGGAGTGCGGGGTAATCGTGTGTGGGGGAATTAATGAGCACGGCAATATCGGCAATATTAAGCATGTCGATATCGTTTGGGCTGTCCCCTAGGGCAATGAGATTGAGTTCAGTGCTATAAAAATGTTGCAGGTATCGTCTACAGCGGTCAATGGCTTTTCCTTTGTCTGTTTGGCCCAATACATGTACAAATCGACCGCCTTTAATAACACGAAATTGAAGGGCTTCAAGCTGCTTAACGAAATCGACAAAGTTGGCATCGCTGTCGTGCCATACCAGAGGCTCGGAGAAGCGACGGTTCAATGCCTGCTGTGCGTCGCTTTCGGTGAGTCCGGTTAGTTCAATAACCCGGGCAACGTTCATATCGCTAAAGCCTTCAAACTGCCAATGCTGGTCCTGTCGTATTTTACTGAGGGCAGTAGTAACGGCTTGCCGTTCGCAACCGAATAATAATCGCCAAAAACCATTGTTACTCTCACAGCCATCGGGCGCTTGTTCAAATTGAGATGTTGGCAGAAAAAGTGCGGAACCGTTTTCAACGATAAAGGGGGCTGTCAATAACATCGA
This sequence comes from Teredinibacter franksiae, assembly GCF_014218805.1. NCBI lineage: Bacteria > Pseudomonadati > Pseudomonadota > Gammaproteobacteria > Cellvibrionales > Cellvibrionaceae > Teredinibacter > Teredinibacter franksiae. The sequence continues at coordinate 4,163,453 of NZ_JACJUV010000001.1, forward strand.
ACTCTGTAATGACACTACCTCTTCAAAGGTTTTGCTGGTATTAATAACCACGGGGATGCCCAATTTCGCCAGTCGCGCCAATGACGGTGCAGCTGCCTGCCAATCGTAGCTGTAATGGTCTAGCAGGGTGCCGTCCAAATCGGTTGAAACGAGAAAGTGGGGTTGCATTAGTCGGTCGTTCATCGGTTTGCTTTACTTGTTAGGTTAAGTATTTGGTGGTCATCTCCAAGTGGCAGCAACCAGTCGGCTGTTGTTGGTAGTGTGCGTAAGCCATGCTCTGTGAGGCGCTGATAGTGGGAAATAAATCGCTCAATTTCACTCGGGTTTAGTATTTTACTGTGTGCTCGTTGTGCCGCAGGCAGCTGTAGACAGTGTTGCTCAAGCTTTTGTTCCTGCAGTAAGCGCCATTGGAACACACTATTGAAGGATGGTGCTTTAAGTACCGCCAGGCAATCGAGTAATTCGAATAGCGCGCTATAATGCCCGCTGAGCTGCCCATTGACGAAGCGGCGCCATTGCCCATTTTTATCTTCGGTTTGCTCTAATACATTGGTCGGTGTGTTGAGCTCATGGTCAGCTTGCGCCGATAAGCCAACGCACCACCCCTCTAGAATAACAATATCGATTGGCCCAATAACACTTGGCCACTGCGCTTCTGCTTCTCGGTCGTCAATGGCCTTATTGAAGCGCACGGGCGTGCAGCATTCATTTTTGCCCAAGGCACATAGTTGCTGAATAGTGGAAATTGCTAAGGCGACATCGTGGGTGCCGGGGACGCCTCGCGTCATGAGTAGTGGGTGAGTGCTCTCTGATAGGGCGTGGCGTTCTGCGCGGGTAAGGTAGAAATCGTCGATGGACAGAATCGCACAGTTGAGCTTGTATTCATGGGCCAAGAGCAGGCGTAAAAAGTCTGCTAGAGTGCTTTTACCACTGCCCTGAGAGCCTTGAATACCGAGTACCAGCGTCTTTGTATTCGCGCTCTGACGTTGTGCAATTTTTTCCGCCAATGGAAGGTACCATTGTTTAACTGTCGCCTCGAAATGGGCTGGCAATCCGTGCTGGGTGATGGCTTCGTGTATGTAATTATGCACCAGTTTTGGGCCTTATGTTTTGCTACGCACGCTGTTGAGCAGGTATTAATCACCCAAATGGTGCATAAAACCAGGTTGTGAGTAAAAACGGTCTGAATTTAATATAGGAGGAGCAAATAACGCACCAGTTTTGGAAACCGCACGGTAAATGAGCTGCTTGCAACTGTACGCAATAAGGTAGAGGGGGAGGTGAAATGTCGGAAATGTGGTGAGGAGGGTGTCCGTTAGCCTAAAAGGGCTTTCACCAGCTTACTGACGGCACCCATATCGGCGCGACCTTGCACCTGAGGTTTTACAATTGCCATAACTTTGCCCATGTCACGCATAGACTCGGCACCCGTTTCGGCAATGGCGCTTTTAAGCAATTCGGTAATTTCAACTTCTGTCAGGCCTGCGGGCAAGTATTCCTGGATAACCGCAATTTCGGCTGATTCCACATCGGCCAGTTCCTGGCGATTTGCCTCAAGGTACTGGCTAAGGGAGTCGCGGCGTTGCTTGACCATTTTGTCGAGCACAGCAAGTACCCGAGCATCATCGAGCTCGACGCGCTCATCAACTTCAATGCGTTTGAATTCCGCCATAACCATACGCAACACGCCAAGGCGTTGTTTATCCTTGGCACGCATAGCATCTTTTACGGCTTGAGCAATACGGTTTTTAATTTCGCTGGCCACAATTACTTTCCGCAGATGGCTCCCGCTCGAGTTAGGCTGGGAGCTCGGTCAAATGCCGGTATAGTGCCGGCATTAATCGTTAGTACATACGCTGGAATTTACGATTTTCGCGTTGAACCTTCTTTGCATGACGCTTAACAGCAGCAGCTGCTTTGCGCTTGCGTACAGACGTTGGCTTCTCGTAGAACTCGCGACGGCGAACCTCAGCTAGTACACCGGCTTTTTCGCATGAGCGCTTGAAGCGGCGCAGAGCAAAGTCAAATGGTTCGTTTTCTTTCAGCTTTACTGAAGGCATATACCTACCTTTGTATTGTTCGGTTTCTAGTGTGCGTCAACATGCCCAGACGCACTCCGTTTAAGGGTGCGAAATTCTATACAGTTCGCCCTAGGCCTGCAAGGGGTAATTTGCTGGAAACGAGGGACTTTTCGGAACTATTTTGAATTTTGGCTGTGCTGACTCGTGTGAATTCGAAAGCATGGTTACTTCAGGCTTTTACCAAGCACATTTTATCCAGCTCGCCTTTATTGTAGTGATGGATGTTTGCCAGGGTAACCTCGGCAATAGCTTGCAGTGCTTCGTGGGTGAAAAAGGCCTGGTGGCCGGTGATAACAACATTTTTAAAGGTGGTAAGGCGGGCAAAAATATCATCTTGCAGAACTTGGTCGGAATAGTCCTCGAAGAATAGGTTAGCCTCCTCTTCATACACATCCAGCCCAAGGTAGCCCACTCTAGCGCTCTTAAGTGCTGTGATAATCGCTGGGGTGTCGATTAGGCCGCCGCGGCTGGTATTAATGAGCATTACACCTGGCTTCATTTGGCTAAGAGAGTTGCTGTTAATAATGTGGTAAGTGGAGCGCACCAGAGGACAATGTAGGGAAATGATGTCGGATTCAGCCCATACCTGTTCCAGTGGCACCAGCTCTGCGCCGGTCTCTTTTAATGCATCGGAAGGCATGGGGTCGTAGCAAAGTACACGGCAGCCAAAGCCTTTCATTATGCGGATAAAGGACTGGCCAATGCGGCCACCACCGACACAGGCGACTGTTTTGCCGAATAGGTCGAAACCCATTAGCCCACTCAGTGAGTAGTCGTTTTCACGTACGCGTGAAAAGGCGCGATGAATGTTGCGGTTAAGGTCCAAAATGAGGGCGACGGCATGCTCGGCGACGGCATTGGGGGAGTATTCTGGAACGCGCGCCACGGGTAGGTCGTGCTTTTCACAGGCATCAAGGTCGACGTTATTAAACCCGGCACAGCGCATAGCTACTAGCTGAACACCATTTTCTTTTAGCGCTTTGGCTACGGTATTGTCGATCACATCGTTGACAAAACAACAGACAATATCGAATCCATTGGAGAGCGCCACTGTTTGCGCGGTGAGCTGTGGCACAAAGAAAGTTAGCTCCAGTTCGGCGTTTGCATTGGCTTTGGTAAGGTGTTCTTCGTCATAAGACTTGGAGCTGAACACGGCAACTTTCATGAATAAACCTCTGTGCGAGTAGTAACGGTTCTGTGGGTGGTCGCTTTGGGGCGGCAAGTATACCTTAGTTGAGCGGGCGCAATGGGCACCACCGATTTTGTGCAGATATTTTGTGCCTGATGGTTTAGGCTATGCGCCGTTTTGTTACTCCAATTACACGGAGCACCGCTGAAATAAGTGGTGCCCTCAGACTTGAGACCTGTTGTTTTATGGCCCAGCTTTTTTTCGCCTATTTTCCGATTGTGCTGCTGATTTATCTGATGACGAAGAAAAACAGTATGCCGTCGTACAGGGCTTTGCCGTTATCGGCGCTGGTGGTTTACGTCGGCATGTTGGTGGTATTTTCGAGGGACCCAAATCAAGTCCACGCTGCGGTACTCGATGGACTGCTAGTGGCCTGGACGCCCATTCTGATTATTGCCGGGGCCATATTTTTGTTCCGCACAATGGAATCGACTGGCGCACTCGGCGTAATCCGCACGTGGTTAAACAGTATTTCGGATAACCCGGTTGCGCAACTCATGATTGTGGGCTGGGCCTTCCAGTTTCTTATCGAGGGGGCTAGCGGCTTCGGCACGCCGGCAGCGCTTGCTGGCCCTGTGCTCGTTGGCCTAGGGTTTCCTGCGGTACGAGTCGCGATCTTTTGTTTGATTTTGAATAGTGTTCCCGTGTCTTTTGGGGCGGTGGGAACCCCTACGTGGTTCGGTTTGTCGGCGGTATCGCTTACTGACTTGGAATTGGCCCAGGTGGGTATGAAATCCGCGTGGCTTAATGCTATTGCGGCAATATTTGTTGTAGTGGCAGCTTTGGCATTTGTGGTTGAGCGTCGCGATATTCGCAAAAACTTTATTTTTATATTGTTGAGCGTTTTGTGTTGTGTGGTTCCCTATGTCGCAATTGCAACGGTGAGCTATGAATTTCCTGCGTTGTTGGGGGGTGGTATAGGTTTAGTGCTTACCATCATGCTGGCAAAAATGGGGGTTGGGCTTTCGTGTGAGCACCCGCCAGCAGAAGGTGGGCGCGAGCAAGTGAAAACGGCTGCATTGGTAAAAGCCACATTCCCTCTTTGGGGGACAGTGCTTCTGCTTATCATTACACGGATTCCACAGCTCGGCATTAAGTCGCTTCTGGTAGCCAAATTGCCTGCGTTAAGTATTAGCTTAGGCAGTCTGGGAGACCTGTCGGTGAGCGCGGCGCTGGTTGTGTCGCTATCGAATATTTTTAATACGACAGAAGTCTGGAGTCATAGTTTTCTTTATGTGCCCTCAATAATTCCGTTTGGTGTTATCGCTCTGGTAACACTGTGGTTATACCGTCAGGGAAGTGTACGCGGCGTATTTGTCGAAACCGTTGATCAAATGCGCCGTCCTATTATTGCGCTATTGGGTGCATTGGTGTTCGTCAATTTGATGATGATGGGGGGGGAGCAGTCTGCGGTTGCTTTAATTGGCTCTAATTTGGCGGGCTTAACGGGCAGTAATTGGCAGTTTTTTGGGGCTTTCCTTGGTGCGCTAGGGTCGTTCTTCTCTGGATCCGCTACCATTTCTAATCTCACTTTTGGTGGTATTCAAGACTCTATTGCCGTTGACCTTGGGCTTAATCGTACTACCATACTCGCGTTGCAGTCGGCGGGTGGAGCCATGGGGAATATGGTCTGTATTAACAATATTGTCGCCGTTGCATCGGTGTTGGCGCTGGGAGATAAAGAGGGTTATATCCTTAAGCGAACAGTCATTGCCATGTTGGTATACGGAGTGGTGGTTGGTATCGCGGGGATTGCCCTGTTCGGCTAGAATGCTTGGCCTTAATCAAGGTATAGCTCGACAACGAGGAAAAATTTAATGCGCGTACTGGGAATCGAAACCTCTTGCGATGAAACCGGTGTTGCCGTTTATGATAGCGAGCAGGGGCTGCTAGGTCATGAGCTCTATAGCCAAATAAAGCTACATGCAGAATATGGCGGCGTAGTGCCTGAGCTTGCATCTCGCGATCACATTCGCAAACTTATCCCTTTGATCGATCAAATTTTGGGAAAAACGGATTCAAAAAAGCGAATCGACGCGCTAGCGTATACCTGCGGCCCTGGCTTAATAGGTGCGCTTTTGGTAGGTGGCTGCGTGGGGCGTTCGCTAGCCTACGCTTGGGGTGTTCCCGCTATTGGTGTACACCACATGGAAGGTCATTTATTGGCCCCATTGCTAGAAAACAACCCTCCACGTTTTCCCTTTGTTGCCCTGCTTGTTAGTGGTGGTCACACCCAGCTTGTTGAAGTTACCGCGATTGGACAGTATCAGTTACTGGGTGAATCATTAGATGATGCCGCTGGGGAGGCGTTTGATAAGGCCGCGAAAATGATGGATTTGGACTACCCGGGCGGCCCTCAAATCGCACGTTTTGCCGAAAAGGGGGTGCCTGGCCGGTTTAAGTTCCCGCGTCCTATGACCAACAGGCCTGGCTTAGATTTTAGTTTCAGTGGTTTGAAAACCTTTACGCTTAATACCGTTACCGAGCATGCGCAAGCGAATGGACTTCCTGACGACCAAACCTGCGCCGATATTGCCCATGCTTTTCAGGAAGCGGTGGTCGATACCTTGGTGATCAAATGCCGACGCGCTTTACAGCAGTGCAATATGGATACGCTGATTATCGCCGGGGGTGTATCGGCGAATGATCGCTTGCGGGTAAAGCTGGAGCAGGCGTTGGCAAAAATTAACAGCCGTGTGTTTTATGCTCGTCATGAGTTTTGCACAGATAACGGCGCGATGATCGCATTTGCGGGCTGTCAGCGATTACTAGCCGGTGAAACTAGTCCGCTTGCTGTGGATGTGTTTCCGCGGTGGCCATTGGATACTTTAGGGGCGCTTTAATGGATATTGTTTTTATCAACGAGCTTCGTATTGAAACTATTATTGGAATTTATGATTGGGAGCGAGAAGTTCGTCAAACGGTGAGCCTTGATCTGGAAATGGCACACGATATTCGTCGCGCGGCCCAAACGGATGATATTCAGCATGCTCTTGACTATAAGAAAGTGGCTAAGCGGCTTATTTCTTTTATCGGCGATTCTGAGTTTTTGCTAGTAGAAACTTTGGCCGAACAGGTGGCCGAAATTGTGATGGGTGAGTTTGATGTTCCTTGGCTGCGGTTAAGTGTAAGCAAGCCGGGGGCTTTGCGCGGTTCAAAAGATGTCGGTGTAAGAATTGAGCGGGGAGAAAACAATTAAAATGGTTGAAGTGTTATTGGGCCTCGGCAGCAATATTGACCGTGAAAAAAATCTTCGAAGCGCGCTTGTGGCGTTGCGTAAGTTGTTTGGCGTGGTGGATGTTTCTCCCGTGTACGAAAGCAATGCCGTTGGGTTTCATGGCGATAACTTTTACAACTTAGTGGTTGCTATTAGTACCGACTTGGCCGTAGGGAAGCTTTCTCTATTGCTAAAGGAAATTGAAGATAATAACGGTCGGGAAAGGTTGGCACCAAAATTCAGTGCGCGTACGCTGGATATCGATATCCTAACCCACGGAACCCAGTTGGGGGTTATTGATGGTGTCGAGCTGCCCCGCGATGAAATATTAAAGCATTCCTTCGTATTATTGCCGATGGCTGACTTAAGGCCCGATAGTTATTACCCCGGTTCTACTCATACCTACCAGTCACTTTGGGAGGGCTTTGACGATAACTTACGCTCGCTTTGGCAAGTTAATTTTAAAGAATAAAGTTTTTATCGCCCTTCGTTGTGGTTTATGTTCTGAGGCTATTTTAAATGGCGTTCGTTATTTGATGTCCGTCTAAACATGTTCTGGCGCCTATTGCCAAAAGAGAATACCTTTTAACCTGAACTTGTCGATTTTATGCACAACAACATAGCGATCAAGTTGTTCGCTTAGACTTCAGTGTTGCGGAGGTGAATATGAAAAGATTTTATTATGTGAGTAACGATTTAAACGACTTGGAAAAAGCTGAGCTGGATCTTGTGTCGGCGGGCTATGATCGGGAGCAGGTTCATGTTCTAAGCCAGCAGGATGCCGAAATAGAAAAGCGCCACCTACATGAAGTTAGCCCCTTTGCTCGTGTTGATCTCATTCATTCCGCCATGATGGGCGCCGCCATTGGCGCTGTGCTTGCTGTTGTTGTGTTGTTGGTCGCTACAGCGTTTAAGCCTGTAACAGCTGTGGATTGGCTGCCTTTTGCAATTCTTGCCGTTGTATTATTTTTGTTCTCCACTTGGGAAGGTGGTTTTTACGGGATACAGGTACATAGTGCGGAATACCAACGTTTCGCCGACGTGTTAAACAGCGGCTACCATGTGCTGATGATTGACGCGGATACCCGAGAACGATGGAGTTTACAGCGAATTATGGCTTATCACAGTTCACTGACCGACGCTGGTGAGGGACGGGCAAGGCCTGAATGGCTGATCTCATCGGAGCGTAACTTTCATGCTTTTGTTAAGGCAATGCCTTAATTATGGATAGTACTAAGAGATAAAGGCCCAGACATTAAGTTTTACGGGCGAAGGGCAATAGAAAAAGGGCAGCATTTCTGCTGCCCTTTTATGCACCAAGGTTGGGGGCGCTCGCCGTTCAGCGGTTTGAATGCAATTCAAACTCAGTGAACTTCAATGCGCTTGGCCTGTGAGGCCAATTTTTCAACGCGAGGTGCAGAGATGGTTAGTACGCCGTTTTCGAGCTTGGCATTAATGTCACTTTCCTGCACATTGCTGCCTAAGTCAAAGCTGCGGCTGAATTTTCCGTAGCGCCTTTCCTGGCGAATGATTTTGCCGTTCTCTTCCTCTGTTTTTTCTTCTTGGTTTTCCGCATCTAGGGTTAGCATGCCATGGCTAAAAAAAATGTTAATGTCTTCCTTTTTGATGCCTGGTAGTTCAGCTGATATTTCAAGCATGTCATCTTTTTCAACAACTTCTACGCGCGGTGAATGTTGAATCGCGCGATCGCTGTACATATAGCTAGCCCATGGAGGTTCGAGAAAATCACTTACTTCGAAAATGGAATTGAGGGGTCTTAAGGTCATGGTGCACCTCCAGATTGTTCGCCAATCACATAAATATTGTCCTTGCCCGTGTAAGTGTGCGCTCGTACGAGAGAAAAAGTTTGATATAGATCAATTGCGAAGGCGGGGTATTATATGAAGTGGTGATTAGCGTAAGAGCTTAAAGTTATTGCAGTAAAGTTCTGCCGCCATCGATATTGATTATTTGGCCAGTAAGATAGGCTTCTCGCTGAATAAGATAGTCCAATGCTGTGAGTATGGATTTTTCTTCGCCAAGTTTGTTCATGGGGATTTTATTCATTAGCTCTATGTTGTCGATGGTATCGCTAGAGGTATTTTCGGGCCAAAGAATGGCACCCGGAGCAATACCATTGACGCGTACTTCTGGTGCGAGCTCCAGCGCTAAGGATTTGGTGAGCATAATATTTGCTGCTTTGGCCATGCAGTAGATCGTATGGTTTTTAAGTGGTCGTATGGCGTGTATGTCGGCAATATTGATAATTGCTCCCTGCGCTTCTTTTAGCGGCTCAAGCAGTGACTGGCTTAAAAAAAGCGGTGCCTTAGCGTTGGCGGAAAATAATTCGTCCCAGCTTTGTTCTTTGATTTGAGTAAGCGGTGTAGCGAAAAAGCTGGAGGCATTATTGACGAGCAAATCGCAGCGGCCAAACCGTTTGATTAGGCTTTTAGCTACATGCGAGCAAGAATCCTGAGAGCCCAGTGGCTGCTGAATAACCCATGCCGAGCCAGCGCGCAAATTATTTAGATTGCCAGCAAGTTGGTTCGCGGCATCTATAGAGTTGTTGCAGTGAATCGCAACCCTGTACCCGAGAGAATGCAAATGGTGTGTTATAGCGGCGCCCAGTCGTCGGGCTGCACCGGTTACCAGTGCTGTAGGTTGTAACTCTTTCAAAGCTTTTCCCTTAGTTATGAGCAGTCGAACGCTTGAGTTCCTCAAGTCGTGACAATCGTTTTTTGTGCAAGGCGTCGCCAAAAGCCGCACCTTTCAGACCACTGGCGGCCATGGCTTTTGTGTCTATAGACTGAAGTGTTTCCAGTGCCTGCTGTAAATAGTCAGCTTGTGGATAAGGCTGATGCTCTAGGCCGGTTCTACCCTGAGCATCGGCTTGGCAACAGATGCAAAAAAGCTTGAATCGTTCTGGTCGGCGATACGCGTCTAAACGTTGCAGCGTTGTGAGCAATGTTTTTGCTGTGAGTTCGAGGGCCCGGTGACCGTGGGTGTGGAACTCTGCTACTCCTAACGCCAGGTCACGAAAGCTATTGGGAGCGCCTAGGCGGTCACACAAGGCCACTACGGGGGGGCGCGCAGCTTGTTCATGGCCATGATGGCTGGGCCATTTTTCCGGGGGAGTTAAGCCCTTCCCTAAATCGTGTATCAATGCGGCAAAGCGGGCCTCAGCAGACGGGGTTAACTGCGCACATCGATCGAGCGACAACAGTGAATGTAGGCCCGTGTCAATTTCGGGGTGGTGTTTTTCTGGCTGGGGTATTCCAAACAGCATATCCAGTTCGGGCATTAGCCGCTTTAGGGCGCCGCAATCTCGCAGTACTTCAATAAATACCGACGGTGATTGTTCACTCAGCGCACGGGAAAACTCTTTCCAGACTCGCTCTTGAACGAGGTGGTCGATTTCACCGCTAGCGACAATGGATTGCATGAGTGCGTAAGTTTCTGCGGCAATGCGAAAACCTAAATGATGGAAGCGGGCGGCAAAGCGCGCCACGCGTAAAACTCTGACTGGGTCCTCAGCAAAGGCTGGGGAAACATGTCGTAGGATTTTGTCGTGGATGTCCTGTTGGCCATTGAAGGGGTCTAGGAACTCGCCTTCTGCGGATTGCGCTATCGCATTAATGGTGAGGTCTCGTCGCAGTAAATCTTCTTCTAGGGTGATATCTGGGGACGTGTGAAAGGTAAAGCCTTTGTACCCTTTACCCGTTTTGCGCTCTTGTCTCGCAAGAGCATATTCTTCATTTGTTTGTGGGTGTAGAAATACCGGGAAATCTTTACCCACAGGCTTAAACCCAGCAGCAACCATTTTGTCTGGCGTGCCGCCCACTACAACCCAGTCTCTGTCGGGGCTGGGAATATTGAGTAATATGTCGCGAACAGCGCCGCCAACTAGAAATACGTGCATTTATTTTAAGACCAACTGTTGACCAAGTTTACATTATCACGCACACTCTAATGGAACTCGGGTAATTTTTCTATGCAGCTTCTTCATTTACCGGTATTGGTAAAACCGAAGATAACGACAAAAATAAAAATTACTCCGGTCTTTAAAGAGAATTCAATTAAGTAAAAACGAGTTTTATTCGATGTTTTCAATGGTAGGCAAATACATTCCAATGACCGCGGCGCACCTGGTGTGGCTTCTGCGTTGTTTTGTATTCTGTGTGCCGGATAAGTAGATGATTAAATAATTAATCTAAAAACTTGAAGGCCGCAGCTTAAAAAACTGCGGCCTTCGTCGTTTTAGGCTGTCAATTTTACTTTAATCGCTTCACACGGAAGGGCGAGGGTAGTGCTATGCCGGTAATATTAGCGTACATTTTTGTTGTATTTATATGGGCTACAACGCCATTGGCTATCCATTGGAGTAACAGTAGCCTAGCTTTTGCTACATCCGTTAGTTTACGTATGGTGTTAGCGTTGGTGCTATGCAGTATTTTAATGGTGATATTCCGTATTCCTTTGGTAAAGCACAAGCGCGATTGGACTGTTTTTTTGGCCGGCATGGTTGGGCTGTACCCAAATATGCTGCTGGTGTATTGGTCTGCCCAGTATATCTCATCTGGACTGATGGCGGTTATTTTGGGTTTATACCCTTTTGCTGTGGGTTTGTTTTCTTTGCTTTTACTAAAGGAGAATGTATTTAACCTGCGACGTATAGCAGCGCTATTGGTTGCGATAGCAGGTTTGGCCGTTATACACATAGAGCAAATCCAGCTTAGCCATAGTGCGTTCTACGGTATTGTTGGTATGTTAGGTTCTGCCTTTCTGTTTGCATTCAGTTCTGTGTGCGTAAAAGCGCTGGGTGGCGGGATGAACCCATTGCGGCAAACTACCGGGGTGTTGTTTTTGGCTGTACCCGCTTTTGCGGTAACTTGGTTTTTTGTGGATGGTGAAATTCCAGCTCAAATCGACAGTAAGTCGATTATAGGGGTGAGCTATTTGTCGGTAGCAGGCACAGCGATTGGATACACCCTGTTTTTTTATGTACTGCGCAATTGTTCAATGGTATCGGTCTCGCTTATTCCGCTAATAACACCGGTTTTGGCTCTGTCTATTGGATATTTATTCGCTAATGAAGCGATTACACTTTTTACTTTGGTGGGCTCCGCTTTGGTGATTGTATCGTTGGGGATTTATCAGTGTTCGATTGTGAAATTAGGGGAGCACGGCAGAAGAATACTATATGCAATACCTTCAAGGTATAAGCTTCAGAGTAAGCGTGAACCAATCCAGAGTGTAAGCCCGTGTATGGATGATTAGTATAAAGAGCGGTATTAACTAGCGGTACCTTGCGATAAGTCTGGGCAGTGGAATTCTTGTTTTACGTGATCGTCCTCCATTGAATAGAGGTGGATATCGAAACCCCATAGCCGATGGACGTGCTTGAGCACCTCGTCGGCTGTTTTTTGCTCCAGGGGGTTTCTATCGTGTCGGTAATGATGCAGTGTTAATGACCTATCGCCGCGAATGTCGACATCGAACACTTGGATGTTGGGTTCACGATCACCAAGATTATATTGTGCAGACAGGTTTTCACGAACGCGTTGATAGCCGATCTCGTCGTGTATGGCCACTACTTCTATGTTGTCTTTACGGTCATCATCGAGAATGGTAAATAGTTTTAAATCACGCATTAATTTCGGTGAGAGATATTGTAGAATAAAACTCTCGTCTTTGAAGTTGCGCATGGCAAAATTCAATGTTTCAAGCCAATCTTTCCCCGCTATGTCTGGAAACCATTCTTTATCTTCTTGCGTGGGGTTTTCGCAGATGCGGCGGATATCGCTCATCATATGGAACCCTAGTGTATAGGGGTTAATACCCGAGAAGTATTGACTGTTGTATGGGGGTTGATAAATTACGCTGGAATGTGACTGCATAAATTCCAACATAAAACCATCGGTAACCAGGCCCCTATCATAGAGAGTGTTAAGGAGTAAGTGGTGCCAAAAACAGGCCCATCCCTCATTCATTACTTGAGTTTGGCGCTGAGGATAAAAATACTGTGCTATTTTTCGTACAATACGAATCACCTCACGCTGCCAAGACTCTAGTAGCGGTGAATTTTTTTCGAAGAAATATAACAGATTTTCCTGTGGCTCGAGTGGGAATCTAGGCTTGTTAATGCCGCCATTTAGCTTGCTCGACGCGGGAATGGTACGCCACAAATCGTTCACTTGTTTTTGCAGGTACTCCTCACGTTCGCGTTGTAGTTCGCTCTCTTCATGTGCGGATAAAGGGTTGGGTCGCTTGTAACGGTCAACGCCGTAATTCATGATGGCGTGGCAGGAGTCAAGTATATCTTCTACCGCGCTCACACCGTGCCTTTCTTCGCATTTAGCGATATAATTTTTTGCAAATACAAGGTAGTCGATGATTGATGTGGCGTCTGTCCAGGCTTTGAAGAGATAGTTGCCTTTAAAGAATGAATTGTGACCGTAACAGGCATGGGCAATGACCAATGCCTGCATGGTCATGGTGTTTTCCTCCATCAAGTAGGCAATGCAGGGATCGGAATTAATCACTATTTCATAGGCCAGTCCCATTTGACCACGAGTGTATGATTGTTCCGTGCTTAAAAATTGTTTGCCATAGGACCAATGGTGGTAACTTATGGGCATGCCGACGGAGGCATAAGCATCCATCATTTGTTCCGAACTAATAATTTCAATTTGATTGGGGTACGTATCTAGACCAAATTCGGCGGCTATTTTGCCGATGGCTTGATCGTATTCGCTCACTAGCTCGAAACTCCATTCCGAAGATGTGGAAATTGGGTTTGCAGCGCGTTCAGTCATACGGTTAGTCCGTCTGCTTTTGAAAGAGTTGTCGGAATACTGGATAAATGTCGTGAACATCCACTATTTGTTTCATTGCAAAAGTGTTTGGAAAATCTGACATAACCTGTTCGTAGGAGTGCCAAAGGGCTTGGTGCTCGCGAGAGGTGATTTCGATATAGGAAAAATACTGTACTTTTGGTAATAGCCCTTCAGTGAGCGTTTTGTAACAGACAACTGAATCATCATTCCAATTGTCACCGTCGGATGCCTGGGCACCATAGATGTTCCACTCGCTGGCGGGGTAGCGTGTTTGCAATACTTCGTCCATTAATTTAAGCGCACTGGATACGATGGTTCCACCTGTTTCGCGGCTGTAAAAAAACTCCTGCTCGTCAACTTCTTTGGCGCTGGTGTGGTGGCGAATGAATACAACTTCGGTTTTTTCGTAATTGCGCTGCAGGAAAAGATAAAGTAAAAGAAAGAAGCGTTTGGCAATATCTTTGGTTGACTGATCCATAGACCCAGATACATCCATAAGGCAGAACATGACGGCCTTGGACGTGGGAATAGGGTGTTTTACTTGCAGGTTATATTTCAGATCAAAATCATCTAGCCAGGGGATAGCCCGAATTTTACCGCGAAGCTCATCTGCTTCTGTTTGTAGTTTCGTCAGTTTATCTGTTTGGGTGTTTGTTGCCTGTAGTGTGGCAATTTCGTCTTCCAGAGCTTTTAGGCGTTTACGTTTTTTGGAGGTTAAGGCAATTCGGCGGGAATTGGCAGAGCGAAGCGAACGGATGATATTGATTTTTCCAGGAGAGCCTTCGTTACTGATTCCGCCACGACGAAACTCGAATTCATCGTTGCCCGCAAGCTGACGTTTTACTAAGTTAGGTAGGGCTAGGTCTTCAAATAGGAAGTTCAGGAATTCTTCCTGTGATATCTGGAAGACGAATTCGTCTTCTCCTTCGCCCTTGTCACTAGCGCCGGAACCACTTCCTCCGCTACCACCGCCTTCGGGGCGCTTAATGTGGTCGCCTTTGCTAAATTGGTCGTTGCCAGGTAAAACTCTGGTATTTCGACCTCCTTTACCGTGCTGGAAAACGGGTTCACTGATATCTTGATTGGGGATGCTGATGTTTTCGCCGCTTTCTGTGTCAGTGATTGAGCGTTTATCTACCGCATCGGAAACCGCCTTTTTAATGTGCTGACGATATCGTCTCAAAAAACGTTGGCGGTTCACCGTGCTTTTTTTTCTGGAATTTAGTCTCCGGTCAACAATATAACTCACAGTAACTCCCTGAAACTTTACTGGGATTTTCGTACGCGTAGATACCATTCGGACAGTAATCGGACCTGTTTTTCGGTGTAGCCTCGTTCAACCATACGCGCAACAAAATCCTGATGTTTTCTTTTGTCGTCAGTAGAGGATTTTGTGTTAAATGAAATTACAGGCAAAAGCTCTTCGGTATTTGAAAACATTTTCTTTTCGATGACGGTACGTAGTTTTTCGTAACTATTCCAGCTTGGGTTTTTACCGTTATTGTTTGCTCTGGCTCGGAGTACAAAATTTACGATTTCATTTCGGAAATCCTTAGGGTTGCTTATGCCAGCCGGCTTTTCGATTTTTTCAAGTTCTTCATTGAGCGCGCCACGATTGAGTATTTCACCTGTTTCGGGGTCTCTGTATTCCTGATCTTGGATCCAGAAGTCGGCGTAGATGACGTAACGATCGAAGATGTTTTGACCATACTCAGCATAGGATTCAAGATAGGCAGTTTGAATTTCTTTGCCAATGAATTCAACATACCGGGGGGCGAGAAATTCCTTAATAAACGAAAAATATCGGTCGCGTATCTCTTCTTGGAATTGTTCCTGCTCTATTTGCTGTTCCAGTACATAGAGTAGGTGCACTGGGTTGGCGGCTATTTCCGTTGGGTCAAAGTTAAATACCTTAGATAATATTTTGAACGCGAAGCGTGTGGACAGGCCGTTCATACCTTCGTCTACACCCGCGAGATCTTTGTATTCCTGTAAAGATTTTGCCTTTGGGTCTGTGTCTTTCAGATTTTGACCGTCATAAATACGCATTTTGGAAAATAGATTGGAATTTTCCGGTTCTTTCATGCGCGATAAAACGGTGAACTGAGCAAGCATTTTCAAGGTGTCGGGTGCACAAGGTGATTGACTCAATGAACTGTTGAGTAGAAGCTTTTCGTAAATGTGTACTTCTTCAGAGAGTCGTAGACAGTAGGGTACTTTTACGATGTAAACCCGATCGATGAATGCTTCGTTGTTTTTGTTGTTTTTGAATGTCTGCCATTCAGCTTCGTTGGAGTGAGCCAGTACTATTCCGTCGTAAGGGATTGCGCCCAAGCCTTCGGTACTGTTGTAGTTCCCTTCTTGTGTTGCGGTCAACAGGGGGTGTAGTACTTTAATGGGGGCTTTGAACATTTCCACAAATTCCATAATGCCCTGGTTGGCACGGCACAGGCCACCGGAAAAACTGTAGGCGTCTGGATCGTTTTGCGGAAAGTCTTCCAGTTTACGGATATCCACTTTACCAACAAGGGAAGAAATGTCTTGGTTGTTCTCGTCACCAGGCTCGGTTTTGGATACCGCTATTTGGTCCAATACCGACGGGTACGTTTTTATTACTTTAAACTGACTGATATCGCCGCCATATTCGTGTAGACGTTTAACAGCCCATGGAGACATAATGGTTTTGATATAACGCGCAGGTATGCGGTAGTCTTCTTCGAGAATGGCCGCGTCTTCGTCCGGGTCAAAAAGCCCTAGTGGAGATTCAAAAACCGGGGAGCCTTTCAGGCAGTAAATAGGTTGCTTTTCGATAAGGGATTTTAGCTTTTCTGCTAGTGAAGATTTGCCGCCGCCAACGGGACCGAGTAAGTAGAGTATCTGTTTCTTTTCTTCCAGCCCTTGAGCGGCATGCTTGAAGAAAGCGACTATTTGGCTGATGGCTTCGTCCATGCCATAAAATTCTTCGAATACTTGGTATCGTTGAATAACTTTATTGGAAAATATCCGGCTCTGGCGTGCATCTTTGGATGTGTCGACAAGCTTAGGTTCACCGATGGCTGCCAGAATTCGCTCGGCAGCACTGGCGTAAACGGTAGCGTCTTTTTTGCACAGCTCTAGGTATTGCTGAACACTGAGCTCCTCTTCCTGAGTAGCGTCGTACCTTTCACGGTAGTGATTAAAAATTGTCATGCGTAGCCTCCTTTAATACCTGAAGATAACCCTCGGTATTAATACTGGAAAATCGGCGGGCGGATTCACCGCGTTGCTGACAGATCCGTGGCAATGCAAATTGTGGTTTTATCTAACCTGTTGTTCTGTTTTTGACTGTTTCGTTGCCAGAGATCAATCACCTCAGGTAAATACGAAAGTAACTCTATCTATTCGAAATTTACCTTCTGCCCGTTATAAGAATAGACGTAAGGGCCTAGTAACACTAATTTAAACCTGTATGTAGAGGCTAAATAGGTACCTAATTTTGTGACAGGTGCTTAGTTCGGCCACTCTATTGAAGTGAGGTAAACCCTGGGGCATTGTGTTTTGGCTCGGCTTGAGGGGCGGGCGTTCGTAGAAAAAGAGTGTTACCGGCCCCGCTATATTTCAAATCAGTTTTATTCAGAGTAAGGGGTATTCGTACGCGTAAAGTGGTAACACTTTTTAACAAACGTGACGTAAAATTACACACGATTTACTCGAGCTTAGTCGTTAACTGCGCGCTGTAAATAAATTAGACAATTCTTGTGCCAATTATTGTGGGTGGCTTTATGGGTTCTTGTCTCATTTGTGTGATAATACGGCCTAATTTTTTTATTAAGGGATTCATTCTATGACGGTATTGGTAACAGGCGGTGCTGGGTATATCGGTAGCCACACATGTATAGAGCTTATTGGTGCCGGATTCGATATTGTCGTGGTAGATAACCTCTCTAATAGTAAGGCTGAATCTCTGAAGCGTGTAGAGGAAATCGCCGGTAAAGCGGTACCTTTTCACCGGTTAGATGTCACCGACCGCGATGCTTTACGTGAAGTGTTTTCTCAATATGAGGTCAGCGCAGTAATCCATTTTGCCGGTTTAAAGGCTGTTGGCGAGTCTAACGATATACCGTTGTCGTATTACCACAACAATGTCGGAGGAACGATTGCGCTGTGTGAGGTCATGGAGGAATTTGGGGTGACGCCGTTACTGTTTAGCTCCTCGGCTACGGTTTATGGCGACCCTGCGTCTGTCCCTATTCTTGAAAATTTTCCTACCAGTGCAACTAATCCCTATGGTCGCAGTAAGTTAATGGTGGAGGAAGTTTTACGTGACGTTTGTAAAGCGGCTAACAATAGTTGGAGAATTGCGCTATTACGCTACTTTAATCCTATTGGTGCCCATGAAAGTGGTCATATCGGCGAAGACCCACAGGGAATTCCTAACAACTTGCTTCCCTATGTTGCCCAAGTTGCAGTTGGCAAGCTCGAAAAGTTAGGGGTATTCGGGGATGACTACCCAACGATAGATGGCACGGGCGTGCGGGATTATATACACGTAGTCGACTTGGCCCGTGGTCATGTGAAGGCTTTGCAGAAACTTTTGGCATCGCAAGCCTGTTGCCTGACCTACAACTTGGGTACTGGGCGTGGTTACAGTGTTTTAGAGATTGTAAAAGCTTTCGCCGACGCCAGTGGGCGTGACATACCCTACCAGATCAGCCCTCGACGGCCAGGTGATATTGCCCAGTGCTACGCCGATCCGGCACTGGCGGCGAGAGAGCTGGGCTGGAAAGCCGAGTTTGATATTAGTCGAATGGTGACCGATGCTTGGCGGTGGCAGTCAA
Source organism: Teredinibacter franksiae (assembly GCF_014218805.1). Taxonomy (NCBI): domain Bacteria; kingdom Pseudomonadati; phylum Pseudomonadota; class Gammaproteobacteria; order Cellvibrionales; family Cellvibrionaceae; genus Teredinibacter; species Teredinibacter franksiae. Next base: position 4,181,593 of record NZ_JACJUV010000001.1, read on the forward strand.
GTAATCCTAAGGGTTACGACGATTAGGTAAGTACTTGCTTGTGGCGGTTATTAGCAGTCGCAACCAACTGAAAACAACTTGCCGTCTTCAAGGCGGTATGCGGTTAATTTTTCCCCCCAGACGCAGCCGGTGTCCAAGCCGATAAAGTTTTGGCTATCGGTATTGCCTTGAAGGGCTGCCCAGTGCCCGAAGATAATATTTTTATCGGCACAGCGATGGGAGGGGTGTTTGAACCAGGGAGCAAACCCTTTGGGCGGGTCTTCAGGGCCGAGGTTGGCGTTGAGTTCAAGGCGCCCTTTCTTATCGCAGAAGCGCATGCGAGTGAGGTAGTTAGTGATTACTCGTAAACGGGTTTCGCCTTGTAATTCGTCACTCCAATTATCCGGTGTGTCGCCATACATGGCTTTAAGATAGGTGTGGTATTTTTTACTTTGCAGGGCTTTTTCCACTTCTGCAGAATACGCTAGGGCTTCGCGAACGCTCCAGGTTGGTGGTATACCTGCGTGAACGATCGTGTGCTTCAATTTTTTGTCGTGATACACCAGCGGTTGTTGGCGTAACCAATCGATCAATTCCTGTCGATCGGGTGCCTTGAGAATTCTGGCCATTTCGTTCTTTGGGTTCAGTTTTTTAAAGCCGGCATCAATCGCCAATAGGTGCAGGTCGTGATTACCTAGCACCGTAATGGCTGCTCTCCCGAGCCCTTTTACCAGGCGCAGAACACCTAGGCTATCGTGGCCCCGATTAACTAGGTCACCGGCAAACCAGAGTTGGTCGTCTTTGCGGGAGAAGTTGACTTTGTCTAATAATTGCAGCAATGGATCCAAGCAGCCTTGAACATCGCCGATTGCGTAGGTTGCCATGGGGAGCCTTAGTGAAGTGCTTGGGGCTGGATTAGGGCAAATGTAGGAATATCGGCTTCGAATTTACTGCCGTTATCGCGCATCATGACATAGTGCCCTTGCATGGTGCCGGTGGTGGTTTCCAGTACCGCACCACTGGTATAGGTATAGGTTTCACCGGGTTCCAGTCGTGGTTGGTCACCCACAACGCCCACGCCGGTTACTTCTTGAATTTGGTTGTTGGCGTCGGTTATTTGCCAGTAGCGGCTCACCAGTTTGGCGGCTTCATCGCTATCGTTTTCAATGCTCACGGTGTAGGCAAATACATACTTACTTTCCAATGGTTTGGATTGCACTTGCAGGTATTGCGAAGTAACACTAACTTTCATGCATGTTTCCGAGTGGGTTATGGCTCTGCGTATTCGGCTGGCCAGAGCTGATTACATAATTGTACATAGTCCTCAAGGCTCAGGTTTTCTGCACGCTTTTTTAGATCAATATTAAAGTTATTGTCGTCAAAATTCACCCCTAAACTCTTCAGTGAATTGCGAAGTGTTTTGCGTCTTTGAGAAAAAGCGGTTCTCACTAGCAGTTCGAGCTTGTTCAGGTGATAAACCGGATGTGGAAGCTGGGTGTGCGGGGTAAGCCTGACAATGGCTGAATCTACTTTGGGAGCAGGAGAAAAGGATTCTGGCGGCACCTCAAATAGGTTTTCTACCTGACAGTAGTACTGCGCCATTATTCCCAATCGGCCGTAATTCTTCTCCCCGGCGCTAGCCGCCAGCCGCTCCACCACTTCTTTTTGTAGCATGAAGTGCATGTCTTTTACTTGCGCCTGATAGCTGAGCAAGTGAAAGATAAGCGGTGTCGAAATATTGTAGGGTAGATTACCGACGATTCGCAGTGGCTTCCCCGCAGTTATGAGGTTGGCAAAATCATATTTTAGGGCATCGGCTTGATGGATTTTAAAGTCCTCATACTTGGCAAATTGTGCCAGCAGTACGGGTATTAGATCGCGATCCAGCTCAATGACATTCAGCTTTTGGCAATGTTCCAGTAGCGGGGCGGTTATGGCACCTTTGCCGGGGCCAATTTCGACTAGATTGTCATCGGGCTTGGGGGCAATGCTGCGAACTATGTGGTTAATTAGCCGCTCGTCGATCAAAAAGTTTTGCCCGAAGCGTTTTCGGGCTCTGTGTTCTGTGGGTTTCCGGCTCACTGGGGGGCTCCAAACTTAGTGGCAGCCAATTCGGCAGCAATTGTTAGGGCGACTTCCAAGCTGCCGCCATCGGCTGTACCTGTTCCTGCTAGATCTAGTGCAGTACCGTGATCCACCGATGTGCGAATAAAGGGGAGCCCCAAGGTAATATTAACTGCGTTGCCAAAGCCTTTGTGTTTAAGCACAGGCAGGCCCTGATCGTGATACATGGCGAGCACGGCATCGGCCTGTTCGAGGTTTTTAGGGGTAAACAGTGTGTCGGCGGGCAGTGGGCCCACTAGGTTCGCACCTTTATCCCTAAATTCATTTAAAAGCGGAGTGATGATGTTTATCTCTTCCATGCCTAAATGCCCACCTTCGCCAGCGTGGGGGTTGAGCCCACAAACTAATATGCGAGGCTCGGTTAGACCAAAATGGTGCTTGAGATCATGAAGTAAAATATTTATTACTTCGCGTAGAGAGTCGCGGGTTATTGCGGCCGACACCTCTTTTAATGGCAGGTGTGTGGTTGCCAGCGCAACGCGCAATCCGCTTGTGGCCAGCATCATGACCACTTTGGGTGTACCGCTCTTTTCGGCAAAGAATTCGGTGTGTCCAGAGAAGGGCACGCCGGCGTCGTTAATAACACTTTTTTGTACTGGGCCGGTGACCACGCCAGCGAATGTACCTTTAAGGCAGCCATCGGTGGCTTGTTGCAGTGTCTGCAATACATAGTTCGCGTTGGCCGTGTCGAGCTGCCCGGCCATGGCTGGCTTGGCCAGCGGTATATCCAGAACCTGCAATTGCCCTGCGGGCGCTGGTTTGGCTTGAGTATTGGGGTCAAAGGATCTCAGCTCAATTTTCAAGCCTAGCTGTTTAGCGCGAGTGGCCAGCATTTGCTTACTGGCGAGGGCAACAAGCTGGTAATCGCGAGCTTTTTGTGCCGCAGCGAGCACTAAGTCGGGCCCAATGCCTGCCGGCTCTCCGGGGGTGATGCCTAGCCTGAAAATGTGTGACACCGTTAAAGTTTCTTCTCGATAAAGGCTTCGTCACGCATTTCTTGCAGCCACACTTGGGTTTCATCTTCAAATCGTCGGCTGGTGAGAACCTGGCGCGCTTTCATGCGCAGCGCTTCTTTGGTGAAGTCTTCTTGGCGGCGTTCGAGTACTTCGAGTATGTGCCACCCGAATTGGGTAAGAAACGGTTCTGAAATTTCACCGATTTTACCTTCGCGTATTTTTTGGGCGAATTCTGGAACAAACTGGTTGGGGTCGGCCCAATCCATGTCGCCGCCTTGAAGTTTGGAGCCAATATCTTCGGAGTGGTCTTTGGCTAGGTCACCGAACTCGGCTTCTTCGCTGACAATTTGTTCGCGTATACCTTTGAGTTTTGTCAGTGCTTTTTCTTCGCTGAGAATGGTCGAGGGTTTGATTAGGATATGGCGAACCCGTGCCTGAGCAACAATTTGTTTGGTTTCCCCGCGCTTATCGTGCAGCTTAAGGATATGGAACCCTGCCTGACTGCGGGCGGGTTTTGCCACTTCGCCAACACTTAATTTGGGCGCAATTTCGGCAAACAAGGTGGGCAGATCTGAAGATTTTCTGAAACCTAAATCGCCGCCTTTAAGGGCCGAGGGGCCGGAAGATTCGGCAATGGCCAGTTCTTCAAAGTTGGCGCCTTTTTTGAGCTGCTCATAAATACGGTTGGCTTTCTCCTCTGCGGCGGTGGTTTGTGCTTTGTTGGGAGAGGGAGGCAAGGAAATTAGGATATGTCCCAAATGGAAGTCGGGGGAGATCCAGAATTGCGCAGCAGCCGATTGGAGGAAGTTACTGATTTCCTGCTCAGAAATACGAATACGACCACGAACCACACCTTGGGATACGTTGCGGATTTTCAAATCGCGGCGAATTTTTGCCTGAAATTCGTGAATGCTGGCACCGTCTTTAGCTAATTCTGCCGCTAGCTGTTCGGTGCTCCAGCCTTGGTTGGATTTAATGTTTTCGAGGGCGTCGTTCACTTCAGCATCGGGTACTTCGATACCGTACATATCGGCCATATTGAGTTGCAGTATTTCTGAGATTAGCTGATCCAGTATTTGGTTTTGCAGCACATCCCTAGGGGGTAGACGCATATTGGACTGTTTCGCGCGGGCGGCGATTTCTTGCAGTCGGGCGTCGAGCTCAGATTGCATAATGACCGATTTGTCTACGATAACCACAACGCGATCGAGCATTTGCGGTTCGGCGTGGGCCTGTATGGCCCAAATTGCAAGAACGAGGCTGAAGATCAGGCGTGTAATTGGTTTACTCATTTTTTGACTTATCTGCATGGTGTCTACTGGTTGAGGCGCCTTTCGCGCTCGCGGTACCCGTAGATGCTATCCTCGAGGATGGCATCTACCTTGGCTCCGGAGCTTCCCAGCCCTTTAAATTGGATTTCAAAAAACACGCCTTGATCGTGCAGCGCATCTTCGGTGTCGGTTAGGGCCGCTATATTACTGTCCAGCCAGCGGCGAGCCAAGAGGCGTAGACGATAGCAGCAATCGTTGTATTCGAGCCCGAGAAAGGTTTCCAGTTCCCGGCCCGAGGTAAAGTCGTAGTTTACCCTGCCCATGCTAACCCATTGCTTTGACAGTGGCTTGACGAAGGACATGTCAATTTGGTCGATACCGGTACTGCTAGAGGTGCCCTTTCGCACGTAGCTGTAACCTAAATTCATCAGTGTGCGGCTTTCTTCTGTGGTGAGCTGTACACCGGCCGTGCCTCGGGTAAACAAATCTGTTTCGCTATCGTAAACACTGCTGGCGAAGAAGCGCCCCCAAGGGCCGAGACGCACGCGCATTTCTCCGGCAAATTCTGATTTATCTTGCGTGTTTATGCTCTGGTCGAGAGACACTTGTTGGTCACTAAAATAGACGATTTGACCCAGGCTGAAGCTCAGGTACTCTTCGCTGGAGGCTTGGTGATACCAGTTTGACGTGATGCCTAGCGTCATGCGGTTGGCATCTTCGAGTCGGTCACCACCGCTAAAACGGGAGCCTCGGTAGAGCTGGGAGTATGAAAATGTACGTTCGCTGGTGTCGAAATTAACGGCTTGACCGTCATTGGTGACATCAAAAAGCTGTTGGTGGTCGTCGTAGCTCCGATACATATAATACAATCGGGGTTCCAGTGTCTGCTGAAAGGCGCCACCAGGGTGTTCAAAAACAAGCCCGGTGTCGAGGCTTGCCGAGGCTGTGGCTATTGAAGGGGACTGATTGGCCGTGGGGCTCAGGTTATCTTTGTCGAGACTGTAGCTCAGGCTCTGTACTCCAACTTCGGGTTTAAAGAACCCCCAGCTAGCGCGCTTGTTTAGGTTTAATCGGTAATCGGTGGTTAGCCGTTGCCCTTTTATAACAACTCGGCCGTCGCGCCAATAGTCATCGTCGTGGTCAAAGCGGGTGTACTCATGGTTTAGCACGGTACCTAGCGCACCGCTTTGATAGTTGCCGTTTAGATTAACCTGCGGTAGGCGCTGATACTGTGGGTCTACATTGTAGATAAGAATCTGGTAATTTTGAGCGAGGGTGCTCAGCTCCCAGTTGCTGAAGCGATAGCCGCCACCGATCATCTGATCGAGGTGGGTGGTGTTCTGTACTGAAAACGATGATAGCCCTAGGTCGCGGAAATAGTCATTGTCGCTTGCCTGGGTATAGTTTATTTCTGAAAACCAGTTTTCCCCTGCTCCACCCAGTTGATTGAGCTGTGTTAACCAACGGTTTTCCCCTTTGTAGGGCTTGGCTTGCTCCTCGGTAATCACCCCCGCGTCTATCTGTGCCTCTATGTCGGGCGAGCGTCCACCCTGATCGTTTGCAAGTATTGCGAAGCTGGCCTCAGTTTCGAAATGGGTGCTTAGGTGTCGGCCCTCGGCTTCGAGCATCGCACCGCGTTTACTGATTAAGCGTGGCGTGAGTACGGCATCGTAATTGGGCGCAAGGTTGAAATAGTAGGGGAAGGCCAAGTCTAGGCCGTTGCGTTCACTAACGCTTATGGACGGAAATAAAAATCCGGATTTTCTCGCATCGCCCACAGGGAAGGTGATATAGGGCAGCCACAAAATGGGGTAATCGAGCACTTTGAGTTTCATGTTACGCGCCGAACCTTGCTGGCCCGCCGTATCTATGGTTATTCTTTCACCTTCTAGTACCCAGGTATTGGAGTTGGGTTCACAGCTAGTAAAAGAGCCATTTTCGAGCACAATAACTTTGTCGGCTGACTGGCTAATGGCTTCAGCGCCTCCACGGAGGTGCTGTTCGTGAAGTATAAAATCGGCATCCTTGAACTCGGCAGAATGATTGGTACCATTGGCTTTGGCGGAGCTGCCATGAAGTAGTAGGCCGGGCTGGCGAACCTGTACATTGCCTTCCATGCTGGCGAGGTCTTTATCTATCTCGTAGGTCATTTTGTCGGCAAATATACGCCGCGCTCCTTGAGATAATTCCACGTTGCCTTGTAATTGTGCGGTTTCGCCCTCTCTCACTACGGTTTCATCGGCTTCTATTTGCAGAGGGACCTGTTCAAGTTTGTCAGCTTCATCGCCCAATGATGCGGCAATCGACATCATTGGGTCGATGTAGAGGCCGTCACAGCCAGGCGACACAGTCGCTCGTTGCGCCGCTGATAATGTGTGGGTGGGATGCCAGTCGGAGCTCTTGTGCAATTCTGTTGGAGTTGGTGTTGGCGCTGGTATCGCAGCAGAATCTTGCCTTCCTATGTCTGCTTGAACGGACGTAGAGCTGAATAATAGCGGGAAAAGCACCAGAGACAGGAGTGCCGTTGGAAGCCTCACGCAAGAGCAAGAGAGCTTTAATCGCCGGTTGGTAATGGCTGGCTTGTGGCGAGCAAAGCTCTTGGGCATACTAAATTCCACGTAGGGTTCCTGCAAAATCGGAGATTTTACTGGCCTCCGCGTAAATAGTACATTCACAAATGTTTTAAAGTTGAGGGCAACAAGTGGTCGCTGGTGAAACTGGGCTGGGTTTACACGATGAACAAAAGCAACAGCATGTTGAAAGGCTGCGCCAGTGGGTGAGGCAACAGCTTCTTTTGTTGGGTGAGGGCCAAGGCGCAGCTGAGCATTGGCAGCCTCTGGGTGGGGATGCTGGCTTTCGTCATTATTTTCGCTTGGATAGCGCTCAGCTTGCCAGCGGCAGAAAATTATTAGCAGTTTGGGCGCCGCCTGCAACCGAAAAAAATAAAGAATTCGTCGATATTGCAACACGTTTTCGCGCTCAGGGAATCACCACGCCGGAAGTCTACGGTTTTGACCTGCAGACGGGCTTTATCCTGATTGAAGATCTAGGCGATGCCTTGTTGCTTGATGTGTTGCAAGAGTCAAACGTGGACCATCTCTATGGATCTGCTTTAGACGAATTGTTAAATATTCAGCAATGTTCTAGCGATGAGATCTTGTTTGCCCACTACAACCGCAAAGAGCTCATGCGCGAACTGAATGTGTTTGTTGAGTGGTTTGTACCACGGTTACTGGGTTATGAATTATCCGCTGAAGATGAAAGCATGATTGTCAGGGTTTTTGAACATCTCTGTGATTCTGCGTTGGAACAACCACAGGTTATCGTTCATCGTGATTTTCATTCTAGAAATCTTGTATATAGAGAGAATAAAGCGCCTGGCGTTATTGATTTTCAAGACGCCGTACTTGGGCCAGTTACCTACGATGTGGTTTCGCTACTGCGTGACTGCTATGTTTGCTGGCCGGCCGAACATGTGGCGAGCTGGGCGCAAGGTTATGCAGAACAGCTAGTGGCAGCGAAAATATTACCGCCCGAACAGCTGCCAACCTTTGGCCGTTGGTTCGATTGGATGGGGCTGCAGCGCCATATTAAAGTACTAGGCGTTTTTGCACGCTTGTACCTTCGAGATGGTAAAACGGCTTATTTAGACGATTTGCCGTTGGTTATTCACTATACCCGGTCGGTTTCCGCTCAATATCCGGAGTTCGAACCTTTTATTCGTTGGTTCGATGACAAACTCTTGCCTCTTTGCAGGCAACAAAGTTGGATGAGATGATTAAGCGCGCGATGATACTTGCGGCCGGAGAGGGGCGGCGAATGCGGCCGCTTACGCTCGACCTGCCTAAACCGTTATTGGCTGTTGGCGAAAAGCGGCTTATAGAATTACATCTGGACAACCTTCGGCGCGCAGGTATTGAAGAGGTTGTTATTAATGTTTCTTGGCTTGGGCAAAAAATTATCGACTACCTTGGTGATGGTGATCGCTACGGCCTTTCCATAGTCTACTCAGCCGAGTTAGAGCCGCTAGAAACCGGAGGCGCTCTTAATTGCGCTGGCTCGTTACTTGGTAATAAACCTGTGCTATTGGTTAATGGTGATATTTGGACAGATTTCCCGTTGGAGACATTGCTGAAGCGAAACACCAAAAGCTTTCACCTCGTAATGATCGAAAACCCCGGTCACAATACGGGGGGGGATTTTTCCTTGGTTGATAGCCATATTATACGCGCTACTGCTGGACGAGCTTCTTGCACTTACAGCGGAATCGGTGTTTTTCACCCTAATTGTATTCGCAACTACCCTAAAGTCAGACAAAAATTTGCCCTTCGTGAGGTGTTTGAATGGTTGATTGATGGTAATCGGTTAACGGGTGAATTATATCGGGGAGCGTGGATGGATATAGGGACACCTGAGCGGTTGGAGGCCTTGCAGCAGCGGTTTACTGCACTAGGGGGCCCGTGACCGGAACCGGAGTGTCAGTATTTAGTAACCATCAAGTTGCACGCCTTTGGCATGCTTGTTTAAGAAGCCGCGAATGCGCTTTGCCAGCCTATCTTCGATTTCTTCTGATGTTTGCCCTGGCGGATTAAGATGGACTTGCGAATATTTTTGTAGTTGTTTCTTTCGTATTGCTTTTTTCCTCTGCTGGGGTTCTGTACGGGATAAATAATGTGTGCCTGTATATATGTCCAGAACCGGCAAGGTCTCGTCGTTTAGCCACTCGGCTATCATCTGATTGTTACCTGAAAATGGGATAGTGTTGCGAGCGTCAATTAAGATTAGCGCGCGCACCGAGCGAGCAATAACAGCTTTTGCATTTGCTTCTCGTAGCTGTTTGTCCAGTTTGCCTGTTTGCAGGTTTTCCATTCCATCTAAAAAGCGTGCGGCGCGAGTCGCGCCTAGACCATAGCCGACAAATACAATATTGAACTGGCCTTTCTCGTTCAAGAAGTCCATCGCGGCCTTAGCTCGAGCCTTCACCTCGGTTTCGACGGCTTCGTCATCAGTGCTGGTGTTTCCTCCATCGTTTTTTGGGCTAGCGTCATTGGGCTTGTCTTGGCTTGGCTCCTCTATAGGCGTTTCAGCGTCGACTTGCTTTTTGGGGCGGGCGGGTGGGCGCTCCGGCGGTATAGGCGTTACTGGGTCGGGCAGTTCGATAGACAGGGTGGCCCAGCCAAATAGGGTGAGATGCTGGTGCAGTACGGCCACGGTTGATGGCCAGTTTGCATTCTCGCCAGCATCATGAAATATGAGTACGGCGCCTAAAGGGGTACCGCTGGTGTCTGTATGCCATAGGCCTGGGAACGATTTCCCATTTGCGTTTAGGCTTACGAGGCCTTTGTTTTGATAGGCTTCGCTTAAAAGTGTGAGCTTTTGTGTTTGTGTGTCAGGAGCCGTTTTTTCGGGCGTTAAATTTACCGAAGGTTGTTCAACGTTACTGGGGGCTTCGCTAACGGTGGTTTCGGCGTTATTTTGTGCCCAGGTGGGCAGCGCTAAAAATACCGTAAGTAGCAAGCTACTGCAGCTGGCAAGCCAATGCTTTGCGCGTAATATTGGAAAAAGTAAAAATTGGTTTAGGGTAAATCCCATATTCAGTACAATGCCTTGCGTTTAGATACATCCAATTGGGGGAATGTATGAGTCATATTACCGTTGCGAACAAGCGCAATACTTTCAGCATAGCACCTTCCATACTCGCGGCAGATTTTGCCCGCTTAGGCGAGGAGGTGGCATCTGTGTTAGCTGCGGGCGCCGATATTGTTCATTTTGATGTAATGGATAACCACTACGTACCCAACCTCACTTTTGGGCCAATGGTGTGTACAGCGTTGCGTAAATACGGCATTACGGCTCCCATTGACGTGCATTTGATGGTTGAGCCTGTGGATGACCTTATCGCCAGTTTCGCTGATGCCGGAGCGAGTTATATCAGCTTCCACCCCGAAGCCAGTCGGCACCTTGATCGTTCACTGCAACTGATACGCAGCAAGGGGTGTAAGCCAGGGCTGGTGTTGAATCCGGCAACAGGACTTCAGCTTATTGAACCGGTGTTGGATCAGCTAGATATGCTACTGCTTATGTCGGTGAATCCGGGGTACGGAGGTCAAAAATTTATTCCTTATGTGTTGGATAAGGCTAGGGCAGCGAGGCAATTATTGGACGAGCGCGGTCTGTCTACACGATTGGAAATTGATGGGGGTGTAAACGTGGATAATATTGCTGAAATTGCCGAGGCTGGAATTGATACCTTTGTAGCGGGTTCGGCCATTTTTGGGCAAAAGGACTATCACGCGGCTATCACAGCTATGCGTGATAGACTGGCCTCCATACCACGATAAAAAAATTAACCGTCAGTTATTTCGTTTGATCCCATGTTGAATTGCCGTTTTTATTTAAAGTATCTCGGGTTCGGTCTAACCGGGTGCAACGCGTGCTACGTATCTAGCTTATTTCGGCAGGTATTCATCCGATCTGGATCAGGCTTTTTGGCCGTAAATATTACTGAATTCGAGGGGCCATTGCGTTTAATCAGAGATGTGGTCAGAGGCTTTTCCGGCCTTCGGATTAGTGAGAGCTGGCGATGGCGACTTTAGATCGTACATTATCCAGACTGGCTGACCTTATTTAGAGTAATCAAAATGACACCTGAAGAATTTTCTCAATTAGCCGCCGAAGGCTACAACCGTATTCCTGTCACACGCGAAGTACTGGCGGACACCGAAACCCCTCTGTCGAGTTACCTCAAGCTGGCCAACGGGCCCTATTCTTACCTTTTCGAGTCTGTGCAGGGCGGAGAAAAGTGGGGGCGATATTCGATTATAGGTTTACCGGCCGCTGAGCGGCTGGAAGCGCGTGGTAATGCCGTTAGCATTATCAAAAATGGCGATCTAATGGAAGCTATCGAGTGTGATGATCCTCTGGCGTTTGTAAAAGAATATCAAGCCAGGTTTCGTGTCCCAGATCAGCGTGACCTGCCAGATTTTAGTGGTGGTTTGGTGGGTTATTTTGCTTATGACTGTGTACGTTATGTGGAACCTCGGCTCGCTGACTCGGCTCCCGTCGATGAAATGGGCACGCCAGAAATTCTACTGACCGTTTCGGATGAGGTATTGGTCTTCGATAATTTACAGGGCAAACTTCATCTAATTGTGCATGTAAATCCACAGGAAGGCGGCACAGTGGCAGGTGCCGAAGCGCGTTTGGACGAGCTGGAGAAGCAGCTTGCGAGCGGCTTGCAGGGTTTGCCACCTATGCCTCGTCCACAAAACCATCAGGGCCCAACAGCGATGGAAGGTGCTTTTGTGTCCAGCTACGGTAATGAAGCTTTCCAAAAAGATGTTGAACGGATAAAAGACTACATTCTCGCTGGCGATACGATGCAGGTGGTTTTGTCGCAGCGCTTATCCCATGAGTTTGAAGAGCCTCCCATTAATCTGTATAGAGCACTGCGTTGTTTGAACCCCTCTCCGTATATGTACTTTCTCAATATGGGCGACCATCATGTGGTGGGTTCCAGCCCTGAGATTTTGGCACGCCTTCAAGACGGTGAAATGACCGTGCGCCCTATTGCAGGAACTCGGCGGCGGGGCTATACCGAAGCCGAGGACAGAGCGCTGGAAGACGATCTGATGAACGACCCAAAGGAAATAGCCGAGCATTTGATGCTGATTGACCTAGGGCGCAACGATGTTGGTCGAGTTGCCGAGATTGGTAGCGTTAAACTCACCGAAAAAATGGTGGTAGAACGTTTTTCCCACGTTATGCATATTACATCCAATGTGACAGGCGAGCTAAAGCCTGAGCTTGATGCTATTGATGTATTGCGTGCGTCGCTGCCGGCGGGCACCCTGTCTGGCGCGCCAAAAATTCGGGCGATGGAGATAATCGACGAGTTCGAACCCGTTAAACGGGGTATTTATGGCGGTGCTGTGGGTTACCTGTCGTGGAACGGGAATATGGACACCGCAATCGCTATCCGAACAGCGGTGATTAAAGACAGTAAAATCTATGTTCAGGCTGGCGCAGGTGTTGTTGCCGATTCGCAGCCGGCTCTGGAGTGGAAAGAAACCATGAATAAGGCACGGGCACTTTTTAGTGCTGTTGACTGGGTGAAGAGCGGGCGATGATCAATACTAACGTCTTAGGCAGGATTCCGGTATAGTTCTCTATCAAGCTGGGTGATTTCTAGCGTTGGTCGCAGGAAATAATTGCACGAAATAGTTGCAAGAAATAATAGTTTGCCTTGTCTAGCGATTGGGGCAGACGAGAATTGCGAGGAGCAGTTTTGGAACGCAAAATAGCGAGTCTGAGTGAAGTTGGTGTAGCTGCCGAAGCTAGTGCCGGTGCTCAGATAGACAAAATGTCTGAGATTCATAGATTCAGCAAAACTGAACTCGATCAGTTCAAAATACTGTATCAGGGCACCTCTAACACGCAAATGCTCAAGGTGTTTAGGGATTTACGGACGCGGGTATACAGCAGGGCTAACAGCCAGAATTTCATCTGTATGTTAACCTCCGTTATGCCCGATGGTGGTTGCTCCTATGTGACAAAGAATTTGTCAGCAGCCATTGCTCTGGACAAAACGCGTACATCATTGGTGGTTGACGCTAATTTTTATGCCCCGTCGATGGACGAGTTAGTTGTCGCAGAGTCTGAAGTTGGGCTTACGGATTATCTGGACAACGGTACTTTGGGTATTGAATCCATAGTTTACGCTTCTGGAATTCCGCGGGTTAGGGTGATTCCAGTAGGCGGGAATACCGAGGGAGCCACCGAGCGATTGTCTTCCCGTCGAATGCAAGCCTTTTTAAGAGAGCTGAAAGAGCGTTACCCTGACCGTTATATATTGCTCGATGCGCCTTCGGTGGGAGAGTATGCCGCTGAAGCGAGAATTATGGCTAGCCTTTGTGATTTTGTACTGTTGGTTGTTCCTTACGGTAAGGTGACCGAATCTCAGGTGCGTGCTAGCATCGACGCAATTGGAGAGGAGCGTTTAGCTGGTTTGGTATTTAATTACATGTAACCTTATTGACCGATCTTAAATGTGAAAAAGCCGACATAGATGTCGGCTTTTTTTATCTTAATTAGTCTGAATTGCTTTGTATATTGTATTTTTTCATCAGGTCGTAGAGTGTTGGGCGGGTAATGCCCAAAAGCTTTGCGGTAGCCGATATATTGTGTTCAGACATAGTGAGCGCACGTAAAATAGCCGCTCTTTCGGCGTTATACCGTACCTGGCGTAAATTTAGGTTGAGGCTGTCACTGGATATCAAGCCTAAATCCTCAGGTGTAATCTGTTTGGTTTCACACATTACAATAGAACGTTTTACCCGGTTTTCCATTTCACGAATATTGCCTGGCCACTGATAGGCTTCAATCGCTTCTGTTGCTTCGGATGAAAAGCCGGTAACAGAGGCTTTCATTTGTTCTATAAAAGTACGCAGAAAGTGGCGTGCGAGTAGCATTTTATCTCCCTGCCGGTCGCGCAGCGGTGGTATCTGAATTTCCATTTCACAAATACGGTAGTAAAGGTCTTCCCTAAATGTTCCTTCTGCGACCATCTGTTGCAAGTGTTTATTGGTCGCGCATACTACCCGTACGTCCACAGGAATTTCTTCTCGGCCACCCACACGCTCTATCACACGCTCCTGAAGAAAACGCAGTAGCTTGGCTTGTAGTGATAGAGGCATATCACCAATTTCATCGAGAAATAATGTGCCTTCGTGGGCTGTTTCAACTTTACCAATGGTGCGTTTGTTGGCACCGGTGAAGGCGCCTTTTTCATAGCCAAACAGCTCGCTTTCCATGAGGTTTTCGGGCACGGCAGCACAGTTAATGGCAACCATTCGCTTGTCTTTGCGTGGGCTCAGCTTATGCAGGGCACGCGCTAGGACTTCTTTCCCTGTACCGCTTTCGCCCGTTAGTGTGCAAGTAACATCAGACGGGGCGAGTTTTTCAACGGTGCGACAGATTTTCAGCATACTTGGGTCGCAAGCGATAACACCGTTTAGCGGTGCCTGCTGATTCTCCTGTGATCGACGGTGTTGCTCTTCTAGGTTGTGAATGTGATAGGCACGCTGGAGTATCAGGTCAAGGGTTTCTGGATTTACTGGCTTTTGGTAAAAATCGTACGCACCCATGGCTACGGCTTTTACGGCGTTGTCGTAGTCGGCATTGCCGGTCATCACAATAATTTTTGCAGAGGGAGACAGGTTCGATATCTCTCGTATACACCGAAAGCCTTCCTCGACACCTTCGTCGTCGGGCGGTAGGCCCAAGTCCTGTAAAATAATGGGGGGTTCGTGCAAGCGAATGGCTGTAATGGCATCTTTTCTGTCACCAGCACATATAACCTCGTATTGATCGAAATGCCAACGCAGTTGGCTTTGCAGCCCGAGGTCATCCTCAATAATGAGTAGCTTCTGTTTAGTCTCTGTCGTATTCATTGCGTGTCCGTTATGGTTGTAATCGCTGGTCGATTAACCCGACTATAGGGGAGCCGTTGCAAAATCCTGTGCAGCAGCTCACAGCAGGGGAAGTGTGATTATAAAGGTAGTGCCTTCCCCTGGTGAACTTTCTACAGCAATATTGCCGCCTAGGCTTTGCGCATATTCTCGGGCTTGGTACATACCAATGCCCATGCCTTTACCTGTTTTTGTTGTTTCAAATGGTTTAAATAGGCGCGACTGGATAAACTCGGTGTCCATTCCCAGGCCGTTATCTTCAATGTAAATACATGCGATATTGCCGTCTTGCTCAGTAGAGATATCGATAAATCCTTCTTCTGCCGTTGCGTCCTGTGCGTTTTGGATAATATGGGTGAAGACCATAATTAGGCTGTCTTGGTCGGCTTTAACTTTCCATTCTGGATCTATTGTTCGTAAAGTGGGCGGCGGGGTCGATTTCTGGCAGCGCTTTACCGCGTCAATCAGCACTTGCTTCATGGCTAGTATCGAAATTTCTTCTGGCTCGTTGTGCTGTAATTTGCGTAACAGGTTATTCATTCTGTTGACAGAATTATTAATGGTGTTAATTGCGTCCTCAACGAATGCAGGGTTGTCTTTGTGTTTTTCCGCGTTTTTAACTACTAGGGACTGTTGCGCAATAAGGTTTTTCAGGTCGTGCATAACGTAGGCTGAAAGCTTATTGAAGGCATCGAATTGTCGTGATTCAGCGAGCAGTTCCGATTGTTCGTGTCTTTCGAGATAGCTGGCGACTTGGCGGCCCACGGTTTTAACCAAGTCTAAATCTTCCCAGTTTAGGGTGGTGTTAGCTTGGGGGGCGGTGAGCGCAATAAAGCCTACTAAGCTACTTTCATTCAGCAGAGGCATTATCATCCATACCTCGTCGATCATTTCTACCCATTCCGGTAACAGGTTGTTATGTTGTGCTAGTGCTGCGCTTGGTGAGCTGGGGGAAAACACCCATTCTTGGGTGAGCTCTGCACAGAACTCACTGGAGTTAGGTTCAATCATTTCTGATACATCGATTGAAACATGCACCTGCTGGACTGGCACGAGTACTTTTCCACGTTTCACCCAGAGTGCACCACCATTACTTTTAAATAATTCGGCAACAACGGCTATCGCTCGGGCGTGTATCTCATCGGGTTCCGTTGGCTGTGACAGCTGATTAATCAATTTAAGCCATTCAGCTCGGTAATCGTATTTGTGGCTGAACAGGTGTTTATTGATCAGCACTTTCATTTTTTCTCGGGCGGTGCGCGAGGAAAAAACAGCGCCTACGGAAATTAAGCCACAGGCGAGTAACAGTGTGTATATAACAGTGCCCCAAGTTCCGCCGTAGAGTTCTACGTAGTAACCGCCGGCTGCAAGCAGGGTTAGGGATATACCGGCGATAGTGAGGGATGTTGTGTAGAAAGCAACAGGCCGAGAAAAGGTGATTTTGGCCGATTGCATTGACGTCATATTCAAAGCGACAACGCCAATCGTCATAAAAATGCTGGTGGCCATTGAGACGGCTGCGCGGGCTTGCCAGAGATCGGAGTTTAGTTGTAAAAACACGAGGCTTTGGGAAAAAAGATAAGCGTCAAATATAAAAATAATGGCAAGGCTTAAGCTGAGTAGTTTTACTAGGCGGTAGTTGATGACATTTCGATATAGCTGCTCAACACCCAAAAGACCTGCGATAGAAAATAAAATACCTTGCCAGATGATGAAATGTTCTACCGAGATAAGCCGGGAGCTTAGCGTTGTAAGGTAGGTGGAAATGACCAGTGCGCTGGCTGCAGCAATGTATACGGGGTATTTGAATATTTTTGGTAGAGCATTGGAGCAAAATACTTCTGTATTTCTGACAAGGGCAAATAGCCACAGGCTGTAATGAAGTGTTTCTGCAATATAAATATAGCTGGAATCTAGGCCGTGCAGCTGGTTGACAAGAGGGATAGATGAAAGCCAGATAAGGTGCCCGACGGCTGCGAGGGGGAACGACCAGTGGAGGCGGGTGTTTTTGTGTTGTGCAATTAAGGTGGCAGAGAGCACAAAAAATAAAAGTGCGGCACTTGCGAAGGCCGTCTGTGTAACGTTGCTAAATTCCATTTGTTGGCTCTGGTTCAGGCTTCTGCCACTTGTCGTAGGTGGGCAATTATATACTGAGACGGCGAGCTAGCGCACAAATAGAAACACGCAGATCCAGAAAATAAAGAAGATCTGTGGCAGAGCCTGCTTTTGCCCCCCCGTTAGGGGCGAATTACCAGAGTGTAGTGGGCTTATTCTCCGGTAATTAGGCGGTTTGCTGTAGGTGAGAAACAACCTTCTCCATAAGACGCTCGAAAAGTGGTCGAGAGTCGAGTGTGCGTGCCCGCTCAAACTGCATGTCATAGGCGAGTTGGCGGCGTGACTTCTCTAAAATTTTGAAGCCGAAGCGGTTGACGAAAATGTAGCTGTCAGCGTCTACTTTGCTACTTAATTTGCAGCGAACTTTCTTGCCGTTTTCTTCATCTAAATACTCTAGCCAAGATCCGATGGGAATATCTTTTGCTTCGAGGTAGTAACGATTTGAAAGTTGCTCATATCGGGATTGCTGTCTTTCCAGGGCGGTCATTTCTTCCCAGGACTTTTGCTGCGAGCCGCCTTTGCCTAGCGCATCTTTTTGGTCGCCAGTAAGGTCGGAATACTCTATGTCCTGCGCAGTGGTATCTGACAGCGATACAAGAATCTCTTCAATTGCCGCAACTTTTGAAGCCCTTGATTCGGGGTTGTCTATTGCTATTTCCAGCCCGTTATCAATACGCTGTAGAACTTCTGGTTGCAGGCGTTTGGCTCGGGATATAGAGCGATCGTCTGTATGGGGTTGGCATAACCAGATGATATCGGTAATTAGGCTTTCGGCTTCAATCCACTCTGAGCTGTCGTATCCTTGCTTAAGGTGCGTGATAACGAGCACCTGTAACCAAGTGTTGGTGAGAAAGGTGCTTACCGCCTCGGGTAGCTGGGCATTTTTCAGTTTGTTATACAGGGCTGCCTGTGCTGTGGCGCGCGCCTGGCGTATTTTAGATTTGCCTTCCTCCGCTTGAGTGGTTCGCTTTTCCACCAAGTCAGATTTACGCTTTTCCTGACTTATATCGTGCTCAAGTTCTTCGAGGAATTCTTCAAATACAGACGCATCTGCTTTATAGAGGCGGTTAATGGTTTGTACACCATCAGCAATTTTTCGGTACAGAGGATCTCGTTCGAGGGGTTTGCTCTCGTCGAAACTCAATCCAGCGCGAGTAACCAGGTTTACTAGTTTGCGAGCAGGGTGCTCGCTTTCGGTTAGGAATGATCGATCGTGTAAGGCAATTTTCAAAATGGGAATCTGCAGCCTACAGATTAACGATTGCACGGCGAGAGGCAGGCTGTTGTCCGAAAGTACATTGTCAAAAAACATTGCGATGAGGTTAATAATATCCTCGTCGGGTTGCTCTAAGGCTTGAGGTACTTCGGGGTCGCGTTTGGCCAGTAACTGGTTTACGACGTCTGTAATAATATTACGTGGTGCAACGGTGGATAATTGCCTGTCTACCAGTGGCTGTGATTTGGTCAGCAATGACGCCAGTTGTGGGGAAGCCATGATTGGCCCTGGGTTGCTGGAGTACAGATAGTAGGTGTAAGGCCCCGTAGCTTTTGTGGCGCCGTCGGCACTTAAGGGGGCATGGGTATTTGTTCTCGCCCCAGACATCAACGTACTTAAAGTATTTAGGTCGAGCTGAAAGTTGAGTGTGGGTTGTGTCAGCTGCTCGGGTAGCTGAGGTATCCCGGCATTATCACGCTCGAGCTTTTGCTCGGTGGACGATGGCCGCTCTGAAGAACTCGATTTATTCAGGTGGCGAGGTACCTTGGGGAGAATACCTGCGTCTAGCAGTACCTGATTGGCGTCAGCAAAGATTGGCCCTAACTGCTTGAGTACGTGCTTTTCGAACAGTTTGAACAGAATTAGCAGTGCTTTGATGTTGATGTCGAGCTGATTTTCACAAGCTTTGACAAAGGCCCCGGCCAGTTGTTGCGGATCTAGCGGGCTGTTGTCTTCATTGACCGGGATTTGTAGCAATAAGTGGTCAAGCCTTATCGTCAGCTCGTAGAGGTCTTGTTTGAAGTTTTCTCGGGTGCGGCTGGCCATGTTGCTTTGCGCGAGTTCAATCTCCAGCTGGTCACCTTCCACTATGGAAAGGTTACTTACGTCCTCGTCTTGCTCTTCTCGGGTGCGATTCACCTCGAAATTCATCAGTTCAGAGAATGAATTAATTAGCTCCTGCGCAAATGCGGTGGCTATGCCTCGCTTTTTAATGCGGACCTCACGCATGGCCTCGAAGTACAGGTTTTGTTCGTTATTGTTGGTGGCTCGCTTAGATAAGTCGTAAAAAAGGTCGTCCGTAGCGGAAAACATGTGCTCAAGTAAGCGCAGGGCGTTCTCGCTGGACTGATCGCGAATGTGCTCCAGCATTTTGGGAGGATGAGTGGGGCCCTGGTATCTCTTTCCTACTAGTTCGAGATGCTCGGGTCTGTCTTTCCTTGGCGCCATGAGTTAATGCTCGCTCTTTTAAACAATCCTGATCTTTGATTTTGATCACTAATGAGACCTGCTTATATTTACATGCAGGTTTTATTCCGAATTACATATCAGCTCCGAATGAATAAGCACTGCGTGATCTGCATCACGCTTTTCGGGTGCACACATTCTGGGTTAATTTGACGGTTGATGGTGAACGCCGTGCCAAGTATGTGCCTGCTTACCCTGAGAGCCCCGATTCATATGTCGGTACGCCTATTAATACCATAAATCGGTTGAAAATTCGCCAGTTTAATAGCTATGACGTTGATTAAAAAAGCTACATTCAGTCTTGTTGGAACGCTTCTTGATTGGCGGTAGCTGGCTGCACAGTTGTTAGTGGGCTTATTTTTTTGCGAATTGTAAAAAAAATCGACTTGCGTTGGTGTGCGTTGTTACTCACTGTGCGTGCTCATATGGTCCAACCTACCCATCTATTACGGAGACAGCCTATAATGGCGCCTAGTAATTCCGTTGTGAGGGTAAATCCGTCTTGCCTGTCACGCTAATAATCTTTTTGGTCGGCGCATTCTGATGTTATTAATGATCGATAATTATGATTCATTCACCTACAACGTTGTTCAGTATCTTGGCGAGCTTGAGGCTGATGTTGTTGTGGTTCGTAATGATGAGCTTTCTCTGGAGCAAATAGTGGAGAGGCGACCTGAAAAAATTGTAATTTCCCCCGGCCCTTGCACTCCCTTTGAGGCCGGTGTATCGGTTGATGTTATACGGCATTTTGCCGGTAAAGTGCCTCTTTTCGGTATATGTTTGGGCCACCAAAGTATCGGTCAAGCATTTGGCGGGAAAATAGTACGCGCGCGCGCGGTGATGCATGGCAAGCTGTCAAAAATTTACCATAAAGGCGAAGGGGTCTTTAGTGGTTTGGTTTCGCCCTATACGGCGACTCGCTATCACTCGCTTGTTATTGATAAGGCAAGCCTGCCGGATTGTCTTGAAATTACCGCTTGGACGCAAACCGACGATGGCGAAGTGGATGAGATTATGGGGGTGCGTCATCGTGAGCTTCCGGTAGAGGGTGTTCAGTTTCACCCTGAATCGATTTTGAGTGAACATGGGCACAGTTTACTGAAAAACTTTCTCGACACTCAAGCTAAATAAAACCTCTCGTTAAAAAATAATAGGCAATGACCATGAATATCCAGCAGGCACTTTCCAGGGTGGTGGGGGGCGAGAGCCTCTCGCAGCAAGAAATGACCAGTGTTATGAAATCTGTGATGACCGGCGAGGCAACGCCAGCGCAAATTGGTGGTTTACTGGTGGGCTTGCGCATGAAGGGCGAGTCTCTGGACGAAATTACGGGTGCCGCCATCGTTATGCGCGAGCTGGCTACTAAGGTTAACGTGGGCGTCGAAAACTTGGTGGATACCTGCGGTACTGGAGGTGATGGTGCGAATTTATTCAATGTCTCAACCGCTTGTGCTTTTGTTGTTGCGGCTGCGGGCGGCCATGTTGCCAAACATGGTAATCGCTCGGTTTCCAGCTCTACGGGAAGTGCGGATGTCTTGGAGGCGGCGGGTGTAAACCTATCCATTTCTCCTGAGCAGGTGGCTAGGGCCGTTAAGGAGGTGGGCGTTGGCTTTATGTTTGCTCCTGCCCATCACGGTGCAATGAAGCATGCAATTGGCCCAAGAAAAGAATTGGCAATGCGCACAATATTTAACATGTTGGGGCCAATGACCAACCCTGCGGGGGTAAAGCGGCAGGTGATCGGCGTCTTTGATGCCTCCCTTTGTCGGCCGATGACGGAAGTGTTAGCGAGATTGGGTAGTGAGCATGTGATGGTTGTGCATTCAGTCGACGGTCTGGATGAGCTATCGATTGCCGCGAAGAGTCATGTTGCGGAACTTAAGGATGGGGTGGTAACAGAGTACATGCTCGATCCAGTTGAGTTGGATGTGGCTGAGACTGACTTGGAAGGCTTATCGGTTGAGAGTGCACAGCAGTCACTCGATTTAATCAAATCGGCTTTTGCTGGCGCGGGTTCTGCATCGGCCAAAAAGGCGGCTAAAATTATAGCGTTGAACGCCGGCGCTGCAATTTACGTTGCTGGGTTGACGGGCTCTATCGCTGCGGGTGTCGCAATGGCTGAAGATATGCTTTCAACCGGTGCGGCAACAGAGAAGTTGAAGGATCTTGTCGAATTTAGTCAAGTTTAGTGAATTTATAAGTGTGAGAAATCTTGTGTCTGATACACCAACCATTTTAAAAAAAATAATTGACCGAAAGCATGAGGAAGTTGCCGAGCGCTGTCAGTCGGTGAGCATTTCCCAGTTAGAGACTGTGGCCGCTTCTTTGTTGCCTGCTCGTGGGTTTGTTGCTGCAATTGAGGCGAAAATTGCGGCGGGCCAATCGGCTGTTATCGCCGAAATAAAAAAAGCGTCTCCGAGTAAGGGCATTATTCGACCCAATTTCCGGCCTGCGGATATTGCACGCAGCTATGCGAATGCTGGAGCGGCTTGTTTGTCGGTATTAACAGACGTCGATTTTTTTCAGGGCGCCGATGAATACCTCAAGGCTGCGCGCGCTGAAGTGAACTTGCCGGTAATCCGCAAGGATTTTTTAGTTGACCCATATCAAGTGTCAGAAGCGAGAGCAATAGGAGCGGATTGTGTGTTGTTGATCGTTGCGGCTTTAACTAAGACGCAGTTGCACGAGTTAAATGAACAAGCGTTGGCTCTTGGGATGGATGTACTGGTCGAGGTTCATGACCAGAGAGAGTTGGAGTTGGCGTTAGCGTTACCCAATAAGCTCATTGGCATTAATAATCGAAACCTGCATACGTTTGATGTTTCTTTGGATACTACGTTTAACCTGTTAAGTGAGATACCAGAAGATAAAATTGTTGTTACTGAGAGCGGTATATTGGCGAGAGAGGATGTGGCCGCTATGAGGGCGCATGATGTGAATGCTTTTCTTGTGGGCGAATCATTTATGCGTGCCAATGATCCAGGTGAAAAGCTAAGAGCACTGTTTGAGTAAGACGAGTAACGCCTACGGTGTATTTGCACACGGTAGGCGTTATTAACTCAAGTATTTTATCGGGTACCAAATACCACCATGGTTTTACCCTTGACGGAAACTAACCCCTGATCTTCCAGTGTTTTGAGAACGCGACCTACCATTTCGCGTGAACAGCCAACAATTCGTCCGATTTCTTGTCGGGTAATTTTGATTTGCATGCCGTCCGGGTGCGTCATTGCGTCGGGCTCTTTACATAGATCTAGTAAGGTGCGGGCAACGCGGCCGGTTACATCAAGGAAGGCTAAGTCGCCCACTTTTCGTGTGGTGTTTCGCAGCCTGCGGGCCATCTGGGTACCGAGGGCGAAGAGGAACTCAGGGTATGCCTCGGAAATTTCCTGAAATTTAGAATAGGATATTTCTGCGATTTCACACTCAGTCTTGGCTCTCACCCAGGCGCTGCGATTGTCTTGTTCGTCAAACAGGCCCATTTCACCAAAGAAATCGCCGTCGTTTAAATAGGCGACGATCATTTCGCGGCCTTCTTCGTCCTCAATAAGAACGGTGACAGAGCCCTTAATTATGTAATAAAGAGAATCGCTTTTATCTCCGGCGTATATAAGCGTGCTTTTTGCCGGATAACGGCGTCGGTGACAGTGGGCCAGAAAATCATCCACATTATTAATGTGGCGTGTCAGTGATACAGCAACCAAGTTAGTACCCTCGATTCTTCGAAAAAGCTATTAAGCAGAATGGCGACAATTACGCCCATGTGGCGTGCATATTTTCTTAATTGTTTTTATTAAATGTGAGTCACGCAACCTACAGGAGTATACCCTGTTAAATTGAGGAAATTGAATACTTTATGGAATTTCATTACGGAATTGAGTAACGAATATGGAATTTCGAGTAAAGTTAGCGCCGTTTCACGGTTTTTATGCGCATTTCAAATTAGCGCTAGGCCAGCTAGTAATTGTGGTAATCTTGCCGCCCCTTAAATGGCTGGATGTGGCGCGCCAAGATGGCTGCGCGCGTTAAAATCATTAGATTAGTAAAGTTGGATCGACATATGAAGGCAACAGTTAAATGGGTCGATGGGGCCTGTTTTTTAGGTGAATCGGGTAGTGGGCACTCTGTCGTTATGGATGGCCCTGCTGACCATGGTGGGCGAGACATTGGGGTTCGGCCTATGGAAATGCTGCTTTTGGGGTTGGGCGGGTGCTCAAGCTTCGATGTAATGAGTATTTTGCAGAAGTCCCGCCAGGTTGTGGAAGATTGCCGTGTTGAAGTTGAGGCTGAGCGCGCTGATGCTGTGCCAGCCGTATTTACCAAGATTCATCTACATTTTGTCGTTGCTGGAAAGGCATTGAAGGAAGCTCAGGTCAAGCGGGCAGTGGAACTTTCGGCAGAGAAATACTGCTCAGCGTCTATTATGCTGGAGGCCGCCGGCGTTAACATTACCCATACTTACGAAATGATTGATACTGCTGCTGTATAAGCGGGCACGGTGGCTGGTAAGTAACAGGCGCTAAATTGAGCGCGCTATATACGGTAGCTGGTTTGTGTCATCGCCTTTGAAATCGTGGTCATAAAGGCTTTGATGGGGCCAGGGAAAGCAATCCCCCCTGCATCCAGAGCTGTATGTGCGTGTTTGGCCTCATCGACCAGCATTTGTTCTACTATGGCTCTAGATTCGTAATCGTATTCTGGCAGCTCTTCGAGGTGTGCCTGTAAATGTCCGCAAACCTGGTCTTCGGTTGCGGCGACAAACCCCAAGCTAACCCTATCGCTTATTAATCCCGCCGCAGCGCCTATCCCAAAGGAAAGCCCGTACCATATTGGATTCAGCCGGCTGGTATGGCTCCCCAAGCTATTTAAGCGTTCTTCACACCAAGCAAGGTGGTCGATTTCTTCATCGGCGGCCAGCTCCATTTCTTCTCGCACCTCTGGTAGCTTAGCGGTAAGCGCCTGGCCTTGGTAAAGCGCCTGTGCACAGACTTCTCCAGAATGATTCACCCGCATTAATCCGGCTGCATGCTTGCGCTGGTCTTGGGTTAACTCTAACGAGGATGTTTGCGTGGCTTTAGGTGTTTCGCGCGTTAGGGTTTGGGTTCCCGGCGTAAGGGTGCGCAGTGCTCGATCGGCTCCACAAATTAAGGAGTCTATTAGTGAAAGGCGACGCTGGGCCATAAGCATATCTCGATTAAAATGGGTGTTCGATACAGGTACACTACCGATAAACCTGAACCGTCGATCAAGGATTACATGAATAATAACGATTTAAAACTGATACTCAATACTCAGGCTTCATTGATTGTGGTGGAAACATGGGACGAAACCCGCTCGGTGGACCTGCTGCAGAACTTTTTTCGTAGTGCGAGCCTACCTGCATGGCGCTGGAGCGTCACCGAGGGGCTGTTCCCCTTGGGGTTTGGGTTGGAGTTGGCAAACCCGGAGCAGTATGCTGAACCGGAGAGCGTGCTGCGTTATATCAAAGAATACAGAAAGCCGGGCGCTTTTGTGCTTTGCGATATTCATCCGTTTCTTGAAACGCCGAAAATCATTCGTTTACTTAAAGATATTGCCTTGAGCTATAGCCAGTCGCAGCATAAGTTGGTGTTGGTGAGCCATCGCCTGCAGTTGCCGCCTGAATTGTCCCGGCTGGCGGTATCGGTGTCTTTATCCATGCCCAGTGAAGATGAAATTTTGGGTATTATTCGTGAGCAGGCTCGGATTTGGGGCGATAAAAACCGAAAAGCAAAAATTAAAACCGATAATCAAACGTTACAGAAGCTAGTCAATAACCTTAAAGGCCTGCCTCATCAGGATGTTCGTCGGCTGGCCTATGGGGCAATAGCCGATGACGGCGCCATTACCGAGGACGATCTGCCTGAGGTAACGAAAGCCAAATTTGCGCTGATGAACATGGAGGGGGTGCTGCATTTTGAGTACAGCACGGCTCATTTACGTGATGTTGCAGGTCTTTATACCCTTAAAAAGTGGTTGGAGAACCGTCGCGAGGCACTTTCCAGTGAAGACAGTAAACTTGACCCACCAAAAGGTGTGCTTCTTTTTGGTGTTCAGGGTGGCGGAAAGAGTCTGGCGGCAAAAGCGATAGCGGGGGTATGGGGGCTACCGTTGCTAAGGCTGGATATGGCGGCGTTGTTTAACAAGTATATTGGTGAAACAGAGCGTAATTTACGTGAGGCGCTAAAGCTTGCTGACCTTATGTCTCCCTGCGTTCTTTGGCTTGATGAAATTGAGAAGGGCATGGCGGATGGCAGTGATGACAGTGGCATGCCTAAGCGTCTGCTTGGCACCTTGCTCACATGGATGGCTGAGCGTAAAAGCCGGGTTTTTATGGTTGCGACCAGTAACGATATTAGTCAGTTGCCGCCGGAGCTTATGCGTAAAGGTCGATTTGATGAAATCTTTTTTGTGGATTTACCCGACAGTCAGACGCGCTACAGTATTTTTTCTATTCATCTGGAAAAACGGGAACTCGAACCGGCCCACTTCAACTTAGATGCGTTGGCGCAGTTGAGTGATGGCTTTACCGGCGCTGAAATAGAACAGGCCGTGGTTTCGGCAACCTATAGTGCCGCCGCGAGGGGGCGTGATATATGCGATGAGTTGTTGCAGGAGGCTATCCAGCAAACCCAGCCGCTCTCTGTGGTGATGGCGGAGCGTATGAATGAGTTGCGCGCTTGGGCGAAAGAGAGGGCTGTGAGGGCGAACTAGCGGGCTGTGTTTTACCTTGCTATAGGCAGGGGTGTTTCATTAGCCCTTGTTGTTCAAATTCTTCACGGGAAAATTCGAAATAGCGGCCGTCGCCACGGCCAAACCAGCAAAGTTCCTTCGTAAGTTGCAAATGCCATAATTCCTGGGTGTCTGGCTTTTTTCCAACAAACGCTTTGGGCGATAGTACTGCCGTATTGATGCCCTCAGCATCGCGCGCCGATGGGTACCAAAAAAAATCGGCCCCGGCTTGGCGTAAATGACTGCCTAGTTCTTGAGTGAACCGCCAGCTGTCAGAATATGTGAGTACTTCTCGTATGTCAGAAAAGACATCGGTACACAGGTTGCAGCCTTTTTGGCTTTTAAGGCGTATGGAAAATAGTGTGCGTGAGTCTTTGATTTCGGCGAGCTCACCTATGGTTTCTGGCCCTTGTTGGAAAAGCCAGAGATATACGGCCGCTTCGATTAGTGCGGTCTTTTTGTGATTGGCAGCGTAAAAGATACCTTGCTCCCACTCAGAACCGTAACGGGAGCCATATTGCAGAGGTGGGTAGCGGAACGGTGTTGCCAGCAGGTATGACAGGCTTTCACAGCCTTCGGGCAGCGGTGGTTTACTGCTGTCGAGTAGCTGCTCCAGGCGAAGCTGCTCTTCGGCGTTTTTGGTGATTGCTCGAGTGGCGGCGGTCTCCTGTGTTTCCACCACTCGCCAACATAGGCCTACTAGGGGTGTAAGCTGTTGTTCCAGTGTTTCTACACTGGGAATGTTTGGCATCTAAATTTTGCCTCGCATCGCATCTAGGTACCAGATAACTCGCCCAAGCCCCATAGCCGACTGAATAAGCTCAACGGGTTTCTCGTTGGCGAGGTGGCGGTTGGGGGTGGTCATCCAGTGCTTCATCGCCTGTTGGTTTCCCCCGAGAATGGCATAGAGAGAGCGATAAATACGGATAACGAGAAGAGCCAGTTCAAAAGCTTTGCTACTACTTGAAATGGCTTCATCGTTTGCGAGATTGTTGGTCGCTCGCTTCTTCATGCGTGCGATAGTCGCTCGAGATACGCCGATGGCCGCCGCCGTTTGTTCTTGCGTTACACCAAGAAAGCGGCTGGCTTCCATTAAGCTATTGGCCACTATAGCGCTATTACTGGGGAGAGTGTTTACCTTCATTGCCAGCCTCATTTGAAACGTTTCTTGTCGTAATTGTGTCAAATGAGGTGTTTTTGTGCAAGTTTTATTCTATGTCGAAAGTGAACGAGCCGCTGAGATTATCTCCGGTTTCGGTTGATAAGTTGAAGCTTCCGGCGGCGGAAAATTCACCAACGGAGTCAATGGTCACGCTTCCTGCCGTGGCTGCTACATAGAAGGGGGCGTCAGTAGTGCCGCCGAACTCAACTGAAGTAAGAATCGCTGATGCATTTACAGTATTTAGATTCTCATGGCTGCCAACGGTATAGGTTCCTGGAGTGACGGAGTCGCCGAAACTGATTTCCAGTGCCAGCCTGCCGCTTTCATAGGGTACTGCGAGTGTAATTACCCCTATGCGGCTGGGTGGAATCTCTTCCCCGCTGTCTAGGTTGGTTATCTCTGTATAGATGTCACGGTTAGATGCACATACGCCGCTAGTTGCATTTAAATCTGTGTATTGGTCCGAGGTGAAGGTGAGCGTGCCTTGGTTGAACTGGCTTTGATTCGACATTAAAGCGAGGTCCATTTGACCCAGTTGTTCATTCTGGCACGCAAAAGTAATGCGGTAGTGATCATCGGTTACGAGAAAATAGCGGGTATCAATCTCGGTATCACACTGCCAAAACTCGGCGAGGCCAAAATCTTCGCTATTGGACAATTGTGCATCGTTATCGAAATCGATCACCTCTAGGGGCTCACTGGGTAGGGCGTTGCACTGGGTTACCGTTGAGTTTGAACCTGACATATCGATCAGCATCGTGGTATTGGCCACTAGGTCGATATGGGTATCTAGATTAAAAACTTCGCCGAAAAATTCAAAATCGACAATGTAGTCGGCGGTCATGTCCACGCTCATTCGCCATACCCCCGGCTTAGCTAAATAGTCGAAATCATCTGAGCTAATTTCGGTAAGAGAACCATCAGCGCTGCGTGAGCCTGAATTATTGGGTGTGTTACCTTCGCTTTTACCGTTACTGCCTCCGCAGGCGCTAAGGGTTGCGATGAGTATCATGGCGATGAATGAACGAATCGTGAGACTAGGTGAAATCTGTGTACGGAAAAATTGAACGTTAAGCAAAGCTCGTCTCCTTGTTTTGGTGAGTCCTTGAGTGGGCGCTAGTTGGTTGTGACCGTCAATAGATTACACCTCAAGTACTTAATTGGTTCAAGCAATCATTACGGCGGAACGAGGGAGCTAAAAGTTTAGTGGGGCTTGTGGCGGTGTTCTGGAGTGGGTCGGTGTTGAGAGGGGAGGTTGGAGCAGGTTTTTGTCGTTTGTCAGTCTGGCAGAGTAATACCAGACTGACAAAGACTATTCAACAATTGCCAGAGGGAGGGATTATTGCTTTGTTTCTCTTGCGATTGCTCGGTAGGCAATATCTGTTCGCATGTAAACATCTTCCCAGTGGATGTTGTTGGCAAGTGTATAGGCGTTTTTCTGTGCTTCGGTAACGGTGTTACCCAGCGCGGTTGCGCATAACACTCGGCCGCCATTGGTGACCACTTTCCCGTTTTTCAGTGAAGTGCCGGCATGGAATATTTTTGCATTTTCGGACTCGCCGTTCCCTAGGCCTTCGATTAATATACCTTTAGCGTAACTGCCTGGGTATCCACCTGCCGCTAAAACCACGCCAACTGAAGGCCGAGAATCCCACTCGGTGTTGCAGGTACTTAGGGAGCTATCTAGAGCTGACTGGCAAAGTTCAACGAGATCTGATTTTAAGCGAAGCATAATCGGTTGAGTTTCTGGATCGCCAAATCGGCAGTTATATTCGATAACTTTTGGCGTGCCATCTGCGTCGATCATTAACCCAGCGTAGAGAAAGCCGGTATAGCTGTTACCTTCTGCTGCCATGCCGCGTACGGTGGGCATAATGACTTCGTCCATAATGCGCTGATATATGTCGTTTGTGACCACAGGAGCTGGGGAGTAGGCGCCCATACCACCGGTATTTAACCCTGAATCGCCATCACCTGCGCGCTTGTGATCTTGACTGGTGGCCATAGGCAGCACATTTTTACCGTCGGCAATAACAATAAAGCTGGCTTCTTCGCCTTGCAGGAATTCTTCTATTACCACCCGACAACCAGCTTCACCGAAGGCATTGCCGGAGAGCATGTCGATTACCGCGTCTTCTGCTGTTTTTATGTCGTCAGCCACGATTACACCTTTGCCGGCCGCCAGGCCATCGGCTTTGACAACAATGGGGGCACCCTTTTCTTTGAGGTAGGCGAGCGCGGGCTCTAGCTCGGTAAAGGTTTGATACTCGGCCGATGGAATATTGTGGCGAGCGAGGAAGTCTTTGGTAAAAGATTTCGAGCCTTCTAGCTGCGCTGCACCCTGTGACGGACCGAAACAAGCTAAGCCTTCGGCTTGAAATTTATCTACTATACCTTCAACCAGTGGTGCTTCAGGACCAACAATACTAAGGTCGATGTTGTTGGTTTTGGCAAACTGAATAAGCTCTTCAAATGCCATAACGTCGATAGCAACATTTTCCATTTTATTTTCTGTTGCTGTGCCTGCATTGCCGGGAGCAACGAACACTTTTTCTACTTTAGGGTTTTGCGCAGCTTTCCAGGCGAGTGCGTGCTCTCGACCACCGGAGCCTATTACCAGTATTTTCATTTGTTATTGTCCGATTGTTACGTTCCCGCCGAAGCGGGAACGATAATTTATTGCTGGATTCTCGTTACCTTAAAAATGCTTCTATTTAGTGACGAAAATGACGCATGCGTGTAAACACCATGGCCATACCGTGCTCATCGGCAGCGGCGATAACCTCGTCATCACGCATGGAACCACCGGGCTCGATAACGGCAGTAATACCGGCGGAGGCGGCGTTATCAATACCGTCACGGAAGGGAAAGAATGCATCGGAAGCCATGACCGATCCCTTTACCTCAAAGCCTGCATGCTCAGCTTTTATCGCGGCAATACGTGCTGAATTAACGCGGCTCATTTGCCCTGCACCAACACCGATAGTTTGGTTGTTTTTGGCGTAAACAATGGCATTGGATTTGACCAATTTGGCTACCTTCCAAGAAAATAGTAGGTCGCGAATCTCTTCTTCTGTTGGTGGGCGCTTGGTGACAACTTCCAAGTCGGATTCGGTGATCATGCCGTTGTCGCTATCTTGTACTAGCAGTCCGCCGTAAACGCGCTTGTAGTCGAAAGAGTGGGCGTTTTGTGTTTGCCATTGGCCGCATTCGAGTAGGCGAACGTTTTTCTTGGCGCTGACAATTTTACTGGCTTCGGCAGAAACCGAAGGGGCAATAATCACTTCAACAAATTGTTTTTCCACAATGGCTTTTGCGGTGTTGGCATCTAGCGGCTGGTTAAACGCAATGATTCCACCGAAGGCTGACTCTGGATCGGTTGCGAATGCCTTTTCGTAAGCTTCGAGAAGTGATTCGCCTAGTGCAACACCACAAGGGTTTGCATGTTTAACGATTACGCAGGCCGCAGCTGTAAATTGCTTAACGGTTTGTAGTGCTGCGTCTGTGTCGGCAACATTATTGAACGAGAGCTCTTTGCCTTGCAGTTGTTTTGCTGTGACTATGCTTGCGTCGGTGCAATTTTTTTCTTTATAAAATGCAGCTTGTTGGTGTGGGTTTTCACCGTAGCGCATACCTTGAATTTTTTCGAACTGTAGGTTAAATGTGCGCGGAAACTTTTCTTCGCCAGCGTTGACCTTCTGGCCGAGATAGTTGGCGATGGCTCCATCGTATGCAGATGTGTGCTCGAAGGCCTGCACAGATAAATCGAAGCGGGTGTCTCGGCTCAGGGAGCCACTGTTGTTCGCCATTTCTTCGAGTACTTTAGTGTAGCTGTTGGCGTTCACTACTATAGCCACGTCGTTAAAGTTTTTTGCGGCTGCGCGCACCATTGTTGGGCCACCGATATCGATATTTTCAATAGCGGTGGGTAGATCGCAATCGGGGTTGGCAATGGTTTGTTCAAAGGGATAAAGGTTCACCACTACCATGTCGATTGGGTTGATGCCGTGTTCCTGCATCACGTTGTCGTCAATGCCTCGGCGCGCGAGGATACCGCCGTGTACTTTGGGGTGAAGGGTTTTTACTCGGCCGCTCATCATTTCTGGGAAGCCCGTGTAATCGGAGATTTCGATTGCCGGAATACTGCTGTCCCGTAAGAGTTTGTATGTACCGCCGGTAGACAGAATTTCAACGCTTTGTTTGGTTAGCGCTGCGGCAAATTCAACGATGCCGGTTTTGTCGGAAACACTAATAAGTGCGCGACGTACAGTTACGTAGTCTGAGACAGTTGTCATGGGTGGGTGCGTTCCTGTTAAAAAGGAGTTTATCTGTTGGTAACTAACGTGCCGGAGCCGCTTCGAAACAGATTATGCCGGTTAAAGGGCTGTTGTAGAGGGCTACTGGGCAGGTTCCGGAAGTTTGTTGTTGCATCGAGCAACGCCTTAACCAGCATTGTTAGGTTTAATCATGATGGCGAAAGTGTTGCCTGAATGGACAGCCGGTTAGCACTGGCTGCCCTTTACACTTAAATATGTTTTAGGGTTTAGCTGTTAAAGCAGGCCGTACTGCTTCAGTTTTTTTCGCAGTGTGCCGCGGTTCAAGCCAAGAACATGGGCTGCGCGAGTTTGGTTATGACGGGTGTATTTCATAACCACTTCCAGCATGGGCGCTTCCACTTCTGCTAGAACCATATCGTACACGTCACTTACATCCTGCCCGTCTAGGTGCTGGAAGTAGTTAGATACGGCTTTTTCAACACTATCCCTTAGTGAAGGCTCCTGTGTACTATTGTGCTGCTCTCCGTTTGTTGGCTGAGTTGTCAATTCTCGCGCGCCTTCTCTCAGTAGCGTATCCGCTGTATTCATGCTGCATTTTCCTCATGTGTTGCTGGCCGTTGGAAGTAATTCTGCAGGGCCTCTAGTTGTGATGATAATGTGTCTAATTGGTTAAAGATTTGAAGGAAATGTTGCGTGTTTTGGTAGCGTTGTAGATACCAGCTCACGTGCTTTCGCGCAATACGAACTCCCTTCAATTCTCCGTAAAACGATGTCAATTCTTTTAAGTGCCACACCAGCGTTTTGTAAACAGCTTTCATATCAGGTGGGGCGCAATGTGTTCCTTGGTTTAAATACTGTTGTATCTGTTGGAATATCCAGGGGTTTCCAAAAGCCCCGCGGCCAATCATGACCGCCGCTGCGCCGGTGTGGTCTAACACTTTGCGAGCTTTTTCCGGGCAGTTGATGTCGCCATTGGCAAAAACGGGTATTTCAACGCTTTGCGCAATTTTTGCAATGGTGTCGTATTCTGCTTCTCCGTTAAACCGGCAGGCACGAGTGCGGCCGTGAACCGCGAGGGCTGCAATACCGATGTTTTCGGCCATTCGGGCAATTGCGGGCCCGTTTCTGTTGTCGCTGTCCCAGCCCGTTCTGATTTTAAGTGTCACGGGTACAGTAACGGCGGTTATTACCGACTCAAGAATCTGAGCAACGAGCTTTTCATCCTTGAGCAGTGCTGAACCCGCCAGTTTTCTACATACTTTTTTTGCTGGGCAGCCCATATTGATATCAATAATTTGAGCGCCAGTCGTTACCGCTTGTTGCGCGGCTTCGGCCATCATCCGCGGATCGCTGCCGGCGATCTGGACGCTTACGGGTAGTACTTCCTGTGACTGCCCGGACAGACGAGAGCGCGTTTTTTTACTATCCCAAAGCCGGGTATCACTGGTAATCATTTCAGATGTAGCAAGGCCTGCCCCGTATTGGCGGCACAAGCGGCGAAAGGGCGCGTCAGTTACGCCTGCCATGGGCGCAAGAAGACTGCGGCTTTCGATGGTATAGGATCCAATTTGGAACAAACGATTCTCCCCAAAAGAATGGCTTGCGGTTACATCTGAGAGCCTTTAGCAGGCTTGTGGTGATGCGCGATTCGGTTTCCCCTGAGCCACCTTTATCTCATATCTACACGGGTAGATCTATTGAGAATCAAGAGCAGACTGTTGTCGCGCTAAGCTTTTTTGATGGGCAAACTCGCCGCCAAAAAAGGGTGGCTATAATACCCGTTGTTGAGCTTCTTGGGAATGCATAAATTGACCAGATTGGTCAAAAAAGTAGCAATATCAAGAGTAAAAATGCATTAATTTGCGATGCTTATACGATAGCCCACAGCCGCTGGGCCGGGATCAACGATTTCTAGCGTAATATGAATGGGTTGGCGGCTGGGCATATCGCGCCTGCCGGCCAGTTCGCCGCCAAGGTATTCGTCAGGATTAAACCTTCGGGCTGTTACGGGCTTGTCCTGCATATCCGTGAAAACGAGGTCGAGGGCCGGGAAAGATTGAGGGTAGGGGGCTGAGTTTTGTAATACCGCATCTACCACTAGCGCGCCGGACTGATCTGGGTGGCTTCGGACAACGAGGTTGACTGCCCGAATTTCTGTACGATTGAGCAATGGCGCGAGTTCACAGCCTGTAATATTGCATATCGCACCGTAGTAGCTGCGATAGGGCTCGACTCGGTTTAGTTTGTCGAATTGTAGCCATGCAATTTGTGTGGCCAAAGCAAGCCCCATGATCGTTATGAGTGGGACCCATAGCAGCCTCGACTCCAAAAATGAGTAGTTGCGTTTGTAAGCAAATTCTACAGGCTCGGGTTCGATTGCGTGTATATAGTGTTGTTGCCCTGGTGGCTCAGGGTGGCTGTCCTCGGCAATACTCTCCAATTCGTTTATGGATGGTTCTATTGCAGTAAAAACCGGCTGGTGCCGTTTTTTGCCGTAGTGGTTTTCTCTGTACTCACCTTCGTTTTTGTCGTCTTCGTTATAGTTACCCGGTTCAGGCGCCTGTTCGCTAAAATCTCTTGGTGAGCTTACATCCGCATCGGAAATTACGGGTTCTGTAAAGCTGGTATCGTAGACGTGGTACTCGTCTAGTTCAGGTTCTGTTGGGTCTTCAGGTTCATCTATGGCTTCGTAGGCGCCAGTATCCTTGCGAAAGGTAGGTAAGTCCTCATCATCGGAGGATTCTATTAGGTCCAGCGCCCAAGATTCATCTGATTTCTCATCGTCGTCATCATCGCCTCCGTTAATTGGGTCTCGTTCAAACAGGTTGGTATCCTGTGAGCCTAATGACTTGCTGTAGAGGATGTTGTCGTTAAAGTCTGCATCAAAGCCTTTGTTCGCGGGGGTGGCATCTGCGCCATCGAGCGGCATGTCGTCGCTTATCAGAATATCATCGTCGTCTTCAGTAGGCTGCTTTGGCGGCGGGGCTTTTTTTGCAGGTGCGGGGCTCGATTTGGGTTTGGATTTGGGTTTCGGAGACGATTTTTTTGCTGTTTTGGGGGGCGGCGGCGCCGTGGCTGCTGTCTCAACTGCGGCCATTTGTAGTGTGGGTTGCACTAAATGGTCACGAGCGTTAAAAATATTCAAACATGAACCACACCGCACAGCACCTTTGGCCGATTTTAAATGGGCCTCGGTAATGCGAAAAGATGTACTGCATTTAGGGCAGCGTGTGATGGTGTCGGTCATGCGGGGGTTATCCTAGAATCTTCCTTAGGTTTGTATCCTAATGCTTTATGAACTATAGACTTGTGTGCAGTTTATACGCTCTCGATTAAGGCGTAAATCAGGCTGGAGCTCTTAGGCGACAGAACTGGCGCACAAAATTGTTAGCTTCGCGCAGTTCCGGTTACGCAAATCCATTCTTCTTTCTCTCTAATGTCGTCGATTATGATGTTTTCTTCGTATGCGGCGACAATAGCATTCCTCTGTGTCCTCAATACACCAGATAGGCATAGCTTGCCGCCTGGTTTGAGGCGTCGTGTGAGTGTCGGGGCCAGTTCAACCAGTGGCCCGGCCAGTATGTTGGCCAATACGGTATCGGCTGGCTGGTCTGGGCAGGCATTTGGGAAGTAAGCCGGAAATTGAGACTGCTCAAGGCCATTGCGCGCAACATTATCTTGAGTTGCGAGTAGGGCTTGTGGGTCGATATCGGTTCCCGTGGCATGGCTGGCGCCGAGCAGTAGCGCGGCAATCCCGAGTATACCCGAGCCACAGCCATAATCGATGACGTTTTGTCCATCAAGCTTTTGTTCTGCTAGCCATTGCAGGCAAAGAAAGGTGGTGGGGTGGGTACCTGTACCAAATGCTAGCCCTGGGTCGAGTAGCAGGTTTACAGCATTTGGGTCGGGCGGAGGGGTCCAGCTCGGGCAGATCCACAGGTTGTCAGCACATTGAATTGGGTGGTAATGGCTCATCCACTCCCGTTCCCAGTCTTTATCTTCGAGTATGCGCCAAACGGCAGAATCCAGGGTTTCGCCTGCTTGTTGGTGATAACTTTCCTGAATGTTTTTCAGGGTTGTTTTTGTGTCGATATCGGCTTCGTATAGGCCTGTTACCCGAGTTTCCCGCCAAAGAGGGGTTTCACCCAGTTGGGGTTCGAAGATGGGTTGGTTCGCGTTATCTTCAAGGGTGACAGCCAGTGAGCCGCTGTCCAATAAGGCATCTTCCGCAATGGGAGCCTTGTCGCGCGAACTGTCTATTCGCAGCTGGAGCCAGGGCATAGGGGTACCTCAGGGTGTGGGGTGCTGTCGCAACCCCTAGGGGTTGCGACATGGGTCGGTTAGAGGCCGAGTTTCTTTTCAAGGTAATGGATGTTCACGCCGCCATCGATAAAGGCTTCATCGCGAACTAGGTCCATTTGTAGACTGGTGTTGGTCTTGATACCGCTTATTACGAGTTCGTCCAATGCGCCTTCCATTCTTTTGAGTGCGCTTTTACGGTCTTCTGCGTGGGTAATGACTTTGGCAATCATGGAGTCGTAGTAGGGTGGTACTTTGTAGCCGCTGTAGAGGTGGGTGTCTACTCTAACACCCAGACCGCCTGGAGCGTGGAAATTACTGACAAGTCCGGGTGAGGGCATGAAAGTGGTTGGATCTTCAGCATTAATACGGCACTCGATGGCATGGCCGTTTACGCGAATGTCTTCTTGGCGCAAACTTAATTTTTCGCCTGCGCATACACGAATTTGTTCCTTGATCAGATCGACGCCAGTGATCATTTCTGACACAGGGTGTTCAACCTGAATACGTGTATTCATTTCGATGAAGTAGAAGTGACCGTCTTCGTAGAGAAATTCGAAAGTGCCAGCACCTTTGTAGCCTATTGCGTTACAAGCTTTAATGCAGGAATCAAACACCTTTTGCCGGGCCTCTTCGTTTATAAGAGGGGCTGGTGCTTCTTCAATAACTTTTTGGTGGCGTCGCTGCATGGAGCAGTCACGGTCGAATAGGTGGACGGTGTTGCCTTGACCATCGGAAATGATCTGTACTTCTACGTGACGGGGATTTTGTAGGAATTTTTCCATATAAACCGTATCGTCACCAAAAGCGGCTTTGGCTTCCGCTTTGGTTACTTGGACGGAGGTCCAAAGGCTGGCTTCGGTGTGCACAACACGCATACCGCGACCGCCGCCGCCAGAGGCAGCCTTAATAATGACCGGGAAGCCAATTTTGCGGCCAATTTTTACGCAGGCTTCTGGGTCGTGGGGCAATGGGCCGTCAGAGCCGGGAACGGTCGGTACGCCTGCTTTCTTCATGGATTGAATGGCGGATACTTTGTCGCCCATTAGGCGAATAACATCGGCGTCTGGGCCGATAAAAACAAAACCGCTTTTTTGAATTTGCTCTGCAAAGTCAGCGTTCTCGGCGAGAAAGCCATAGCCTGGATGAACCGCAATCGAGTCCGTTACTTCCATCGCAGAAATGATGGCTGGGATGTTGAGATAGCTATCGGCGGATGCGTTTGGACCAATGCACACGGACTCGTCGGCTAGCCGAACATGCTTCAGATCTCTATCGGCTTTTGAGTAGACGGCGACAGTTGTAATGCCTAGCTCACGGCAGGCGCGAAGCACACGCAGTGCAATCTCGCCTCGGTTTGCAATGAGGACTTTATTGAACATGGTGTTTACCCTCTTTGCGTCTTAGGCAATAACAAGCAGTGGCTGATCAAATTCTACGGGTTCGCCATCGTCGGCCAGAATGGCTTCGATAACACCCGATTTGTCTGCTTCGATCTGATTCATCATCTTCATCGCCTCAACAATGCAAATGACATCGCCAGCTTTTACCGATTGCCCTACTTCAACAAAAGGTGAGGAGTCGGGGCTGGGGGAGCGGTAAAAGGTGCCTACCATAGGTGACACTACTTGATGACCACTGGGGGCCGCCGCTGGAGGTGCTTCAGCCGGCGCTACTGGAGCAGCCGCTGCTGGGGCGGCGGGTACCGGCTGATAGGCTGGTTGATACATCGGTTGCATCGCAGGGTTGGCCGCTGAGCGCGAGCCACGGCTAATGCGCACAGATTCTTCCCCTTCCTTGATTTCCAACTCTTCAACGTTGGATTCTTCCAGTAA
Organism: Teredinibacter franksiae; assembly: GCF_014218805.1. Lineage (NCBI taxonomy): Bacteria > Pseudomonadati > Pseudomonadota > Gammaproteobacteria > Cellvibrionales > Cellvibrionaceae > Teredinibacter > Teredinibacter franksiae. The sequence goes on from NZ_JACJUV010000001.1 coordinate 4,219,291, forward strand.
CTCAATCAGTTTCTTAATTTTGCGAATGTCCATTATGGCCTCTCGGTAACAAGCGCTTTTAGTTAGGGTGAAATATAGGAGAAAGCTATTCTTGGCTTTCTAAATGTATAAATGCTGCCTGCAGAGCTAATTCGTAACTCTGAGCGCTGAAGCCGCAGATAACACCTTTTGCCAAATCAGAAAAATAAGAATGATGACGAAAGGGTTCGCGGCTGAATACGTTAGACATGTGGCACTCCACAAAGGGGATATCCACTGCCGCCAGCGCGTCTCTAAGTGCGACGCTGGTGTGAGTAAAACCGGCGGGGTTGATCACAATAAAATCGACACCTTCATTGCGAGCGTCGTGAATGCGATCGATCAGTTCGTACTCAGCATTACTTTGAAGGGCGTGAAGATGATGTCCCTTTTCAATACATAGCGAGGTAAGCTTTTGGTTGATGTCGGCAAGAGTCGTAGAGCCGTAGACTTCGGGTTCGCGGGTGCCCAACAGATTTAGGTTGGGGCCGTGTAACACCAGAATCGTTGCCATTGGGCTTTTCCTACCTGTTTGAGTGAGAGAATGCTTTCGAAGTCAAAATTGATTCTAAATTGCGGCGATTTGTACCGATATTGTTATAGTCGGTGGATAAATGTGCTGCACTTTAGCGTTGAACGCGATTTTGCCCAAATTACCGCACCTTGTCTATTGAAAGTTGCGACTTAACTCACTTTCAGCGAAGTTGACCTCTAAATTAGCGAAGATCACGAAAAAATACCTAGTTAATACTCACTCGGCGATAGATCGGTTCAGCGCATCAATAATGCTATCGGGGGTTAAAAGTTGGGGCAGTATTTCCGGCTCCGCGTTGATTGTATTTGGAATACCATATACAGAGGAATACCGCTTCGGTTGTAGCGTTTGAGTAATGCGGCAATGTCGTCATCAGGGTTGGTCCAGTCACCAACTAGAAGCGTTACGCCAAGCTCTTCCGCACGGGCAAAAAATGCCTTGGAACTGAAGGCTACAGTTTCGTTCACTTTACACGTTATACACCAGTCTGCCGTGAGGTTTACGAACACAGGTTTTCCTGTCTGATTTAAGGCCTGAAGGCGCGCGGGCGTATAGGGCTCCCAGTTTTCGTAGTGGTTGGATGCGCTTCCAGTGAAGGAGCGGATTTGCCAGGTGAGGTGTGCAGCTGCAAGGAGGCAGACAACAATAAGGCCGCGAAGCGCAAGCTTTTTCCCTAGAGTCTGAGGTGAAAACTGGGTAAGCCAGAGCGCAAAGGTGATGAGCAGTGCGCCGGTTAATACATACGCGGTTCCTGTGCTGCCTGATTGGTGGCCGAGCACCCAGAGTAGCCAGATGCAGGTTGCCAGCAATGGAAAGGCGAGAATCTGTTTGAGTGTTTCCATCCATGCGCCCGGTTTGGGCATGTAGTTCGCCAGCTTTGGGCTGTAGCTCAGAGCGAGAAACGGCAGTGCCATACCAAAGCCAAGGCTGGCAAAAATAATTAATGCTACGAATACCGACTGCGTTAGCGCCACTCCCAGAGCCGGAGCCATAAAAGGTGCCGTGCAGGGGCTGGCTACAACAGCGGCAAGCACGCCGGTAAAGAACGAGGACCGTACGCCGCTGCCAGAGGTAAGCGCCTGGCCGGCGCCCATAAACTGAGTGCCGATATGGAACATGCCAAACAGGCTCAAGCCCATTACCAAAAAAAGGTAAGCGAGAATGGCGACAAAGACGGGCTGTTGGAGCTGGAAGCCCAGCCCAGCATTTCGCCTGCTTGGCGTGCGGTCAGGATAATAGCGGCCGCAACCAAAAAAGAGCCCACTACACCGGCGGTATAGGCCCAGCCATGGGTGTGCTGCTTGTGGTCGGCGTGGCCACTGGAGGCAAAGCTTAAAGCTTTGAGTGACAGAACTGGAAAAACGCACGGCATTAGGTTAAGAATGAGCCCTCCAAGTAGAGCACCTAAGATAATGGCGGGCAGAAATGGGCTTTCGGGTGGTGTGTTTTGAGCCTGCGTGACGGGGTTGGCGGCACTCGCTGTTGTTTTGAGCTGAGACCCCTCTAGTTCAGTGACTGCACCCTTGGCGTCAACTTGGAAATATTGTTTTCGCGGAGGGTAAAAGAGGCCGGCGTCTGCGAGCCCTGAGAGGTAACTTTAATACCTAACACATACAAACGCAGGGTAATACACAGCATAGCTAGGCCCTACGAAAAAAAGTTACCGCTCAGGGCTCGCAGACGCCGGCCTCTGTTACCCTCCGCGAAAACAATATTTCCAAGTTGACGCCAAGGGTGCAGTCACTGAACTAGAGGGGTCTCAGCTCAAAACAACAGCGAGTGCCGCCAACCCCGTCACGCAGGCTCAAAACACACCACCCGAAAGCCCATTTCTGCCCGCCATTATCTTAGGTGCTCTACTTGGAGGGCTCATTCTTAACCTAATGCCGTGCGTTTTTCCAGTTCTGTCACTCAAAGCTTTAAGCTTTGCCTCCAGTGGCCACGCCGACCACAAGCAGCACACCCATGGCTGGGCCTATACCGCCGGTGTAGTGGGCTCTTTTTTGGTTGCGGCCGCTATTATCCTGACCGCACGCCAAGCAGGCGAAATGCTGGGCTGGGGCTTCCAGCTCCAACAGCCCGTCTTTGTCGCCATTCTCGCTTACCTTTTTTTGGTAATGGGCTTGAGCCTGTTTGGCATGTTCCATATCGGCACTCAGTTTATGGGCGCCGGCCAGGCGCTTACCTCTGGCAGCGGCGTACGGTCCTCGTTCTTTACCGGCGTGCTTGCCGCTGTTGTAGCCAGCCCCTGCACGGCACCTTTTATGGCTCCGGCTCTGGGAGTGGCGCTAACGCAGTCGGTATTCGTAGCATTAATTATTTTTGCCAGCCTTGGCTTTGGTATGGCACTGCCGTTTCTCGCTCTGAGCTACAGCCCAAAGCTGGCGAACTACATGCCCAAACCCGCCGCATGGATGGAAACACTCAAACAGATTCTCGCCTTTCCATTGCTGGCAACCTGCATCTGGCTACTCTGGGTGCTCGGCCACCAATCAGGCAGCACAGGAACCGCGTATGTATTAACCGGCGCACTGCTCATCACCTTTGCGCTCTGGCTTACCCAGTTTTCACCTCAGACTCTAGGGAAAAAGCTTGCGCTTCGCGGCCTTATTGTTGTCTGCCTCCTTGCAGCTGCACACCTCACCTGGCAAATCCGCTCCTTCACTGGAAGCGCATCCAACCACTACGAAAACTGGGAGCCCTATACGCCCGCGCGCCTTCAGGCCTTAAATCAGACAGGAAAACCTGTGTTCGTAAACCTCACGGCAGACTGGTGTATAACGTGTAAAGTGAACGAAACTGTAGCCTTCAGTTCCAAGGCATTTTTTGCCCGTGCGGAAGAGCTTGGCGTAACGCTTCTAGTTGGTGACTGGACCAACCCTGATGACGACATTGCCGCATTACTCAAACGCTACAACCGAAGCGGTATTCCTCTGTATATGGTATTCCAAATACAATCAACGCGGAGCCGGAAATACTGCCCCAACTTTTAACCCCCGATAGCATTATTGATGCGCTGAACCGATCTATCGCCGAGTGAGTATTAACTAGGTATTTTTTCGTGATCTTCGCTAATTTAGAGGTCAACTTCGCTGAAAGTGAGTTAAGTCGCAACTTTCAATAGACAAGGTGCGGTAATTTGGGCAAAATCGCGTTCAACGCTAAAGTGCAGCACATTTATCCACCGACTATAACAATATCGGTACAAATCGCCGCAATTTAGAATCAATTTTGACTTCGAAAGCATTCTCTCACTCAAACAGGTAGGAAAAGCCCAATGGCAACGATTCTGGTGTTACACGGCCCCAACCTAAATCTGTTGGGCACCCGCGAACCCGAAGTCTACGGCTCTACGACTCTTGCCGACATCAACCAAAAGCTTACCTCGCTATGTATTGAAAAGGGACATCATCTTCACGCCTTCAAAGTAATGCTGAGTACGAACTGATCGATCGCATTCACGACGCTCGCAATGAAGGTGTCGATTTTATTGTGATCAACCCCCGCGGTTTTACTCACACCAGCGTCG